>NZ_JAUZUT010000006.1:0-181447 GCF_031844205.1 Paenibacillus sp. RRE4 | reverse complement strand
TGTGTTTCGTTTCGAATCTAGTTTTCAAGGAGCAATCCTTGTACAACATTGAGATTGTCTTTGGAGAGATACCCAAGTGGCTATAAGGGGACCCTCTGCTAAGGGGTTAGGCTGAGTAATCGGTGCGAGGGTTCGAATCCCTCTCTCTCCGCCATCTTTACCTAAGGATGGACAAGCAATCAAAACATGTATAATATGGCGGTGTAGCTCAGCTGGCTAGAGCGTACGGTTCATACCCGTAAGGTCGGGGGTTCGATCCCCTCCGCCGCTACCATATTACCCAGGAGGCTTAGCTCAGCTGGGAGAGCATCTGCCTTACAAGCAGAGGGTCGGGGGTTCGATCCCCTCAGCCTCCACCATATAAGCCGGTGTAGCTCAACTGGTAGAGCAACTGACTTGTAATCAGTAGGTTGGGGGTTCAAGTCCTCTCGCCGGCACCATTAATGCCTGGAACCGTGGTGTAGTTGGCCTAACATGCCTGCCTGTCACGCAGGAGATCGCGGGTTCGAATCCCGTCGGTTCCGCCATTAATCTAAAATTAAATATGGCTCGGTAGCTCAGTCGGTAGAGCAGAGGACTGAAAATCCTCGTGTCGGCGGTTCGATTCCGTCCCGAGCCACCTTTAATCCTTGGAGGATTAGCGAAGTGGCCAAACGCATCAGACTGTAAATCTGCTCCCGTACGGGTTCGGTGGTTCGAATCCATCATCCTCCACCAGTTTTATGAGTCATTAGCTCAGTTGGTAGAGCACCTGACTTTTAATCAGGGTGTCGAAGGTTCGAATCCTTCATGACTCATCTTAAATAAAGAGTGATCGATCATTAATATGATCGATCACTTTTTTTGGTTACACTGATATATTGAATATAGTGGATACAGAGCAGCAAACATCAAGATATGATAAAATGATGATAAAAATAAAGCAGAGTGGTGAAGTTCATTAGATGAAGCTCATACCTGATTTAAAACAGCAAATTGAAATTATTATAGGCACCACATTGGATGAATATGAAATTACGATGCATGAGTGGATACATTCCATTGATCATTTGATTGGCTTGGATGAAAATAAACCGCAGCATATTCTAATTAGAACGGGTAAAGGTGAACGTGGTTCAGTAGAAAGTTCTTCAAGATCTCCTGATGTTCTGAGTTTACATCATGGTGAGCGCGTCTTTTTCAAAGTCGGCATAAATGAGCAGGCGAGAACCGTTCTGTGCTGGGGATGTGATGCGGCATCTATTACAATGGAGACTCGGCGTCTAATTGAATTACTGATTCTTAATAAGTTTATTACGAGTCAGAGCGATAATTCATCGCTATTCAAGAATGATACCGATAAACAATTATCCTCGCTGGGAATATGGCTTAAGGAGCAGATTAAAGATTACGATGCTGGCAGTTTTGATCCACTGCCTGATTCGTTTGCTTCTATTGCAGGATTTCAGGAGGAGAAAGTTCTTTTTCTGTTACAGGGTGAGACTCCGGATTCTCAGCGTGTTGAATCTAAAGTTTTGAATAAGTTGCTTGAAAGTTATTTTGGCGAAGACATCACATTAATCCCACTGGGAGAGCAAGAATGGCTCTTCATGGGAGACGAAGAAATTGTTACCGGCGAGGCCGATGAAGATACAGCAGAGGCGAGAAAAGACTCACTCAATGCTTTTTGTATGGGACTGTATGAGCTTGTGGCCAGTGAGTTCGCCGGTGTTTTCCACTTGTCAGCTTCGCTACCGTGTATTCCCAAAGAGGCGTTGCTTCAGGTGACTTTCCTTCTTCAGGAAAGTTTGGAGCTTGGTCGCTCTTTCCATGTTACACAGCATATTCACCTTCCTTGGAATCTACAACTAGAGCAATTGGTGGCTAGTATTTCTGAGCAACAGCGAGTGCGTTTTATCCGGGAAACGGGAAAGGATACGACTCTCTTTAATGACAGCGAGACATTGGCAACATTGGAGACCTTCTTCAGTTTAGACTGTAACGTTAGCGAGACAGCAAAGCGTTTGTTTATACATCGTAATACGCTGGTGTACCGTCTGGATAAGATTAAACAGGAGATTGGTTACGATGTAAGACACTTTAAAAGTGCGATCGTTGTGCAACTTTTACTTCTGATGTACAAAGTGACGAAAAAGGCTTAATATTTTTGTGCAGTTTGCGAATAGTCAGATAACCAAGCGATAGGGTATTATAAAACTACAAATTGAATTCGATTACAAAATGATCTCTGAGGAGGCAACAATCATGGCAGGAGTACGTTTAGAGCATATTTTCAAAAAATACCCGGGTTCTGATAAAGCAACTGTAGTTGATATTAACCTGGACATTAAAGACAAAGAGTTTCTGGTACTGGTAGGTCCGTCCGGTTGTGGTAAATCAACAACACTGCGTATGATCGCAGGCCTTGAGGAAATTTCTGAAGGTAAACTCTATATTGGTGACCGTGTCGTGAATGATGTTGCACCTAAAGACCGCGATATCGCGATGGTATTCCAATCCTATGCCTTGTATCCGCATATGAGCGTATATCAAAACATGGCATTCGGTTTGAAATTGCGTAAGGTTAAAAAAGACGAGATCGACAAACGTGTACGTGAAGCAGCTAAAATCCTCGATATCGAACACTTGCTTGAGCGTAAGCCTAAAGCATTGTCCGGTGGTCAACGTCAACGTGTCGCCCTGGGACGTGCGATTGTCCGTGATCCACAAGTCTTCTTGATGGATGAGCCGCTCTCCAACTTGGATGCGAAACTCCGTGGACAAATGCGTGCAGAAATCACTAAGCTGGCTAAACGTTTGGAAACAACCGTTATCTACGTAACGCATGACCAGATCGAAGCAATGACGATGGGTGACCGGATCGTAGTTATGAAGGATGGTATCATCCAACAAGCAGCTTCTCCTGAAGAGCTGTACAACCACCCGGCGAACCTGTTCGTAGCTGGTTTCATCGGTTCCCCGACAATGAACTTCATCTCGGGTAAATTGGCTGAGCAAGGTGCTAGTCTTCACTTCGTAGCTCCTGGTGTAGATGTTGAAATCCCGCAAGGTAAAGCGCAAGTGCTGAAATCCAGAGGATATGTAGGTAAAGAAGTTATTCTGGGTGTTCGTCCAGAAGACATTCACGAAGAACCAGTATTCCTGGAAGCTTCCCCGAACTCTGTATTCTCTACTCACGTAGATGTAACAGAGAACCTGGGTCACGAAATGCTCCTTTACTTGAGCGGTGTAGGTAACGACACTACAATCGCACGTGTAGACGGACGTTCCAACACTCGTGATGGTTCCACAGTTAAAATGGCCATTGACATGAACAAAGTTCATATCTTTGACAAGGAATCCGAAGTTAACGTACTTCTTCAAGACTAATTTTACTGAAGGTCCCTCGGCAACGATGGAATCTGGAAGTAACGCAATTATATAATGTAAATCGAGCCCCTTCCGTTTTCGCTGGAAGGGGCTTTTTTCAAAAATGCATGGGATGGATCATCCGTTCGGATGAAAATATAGTGCAGGTCGAGCAGGGAGTCTGTGATTGCAATCGATCTCAAATTCATTTAAGATTATTTGAAGGTCTGTCTTCAAAATGTTGCATATTGGAGTATTAAAGAGAGATATTTTACATGCGAAACGACCTGGTTATGAATCACGTTGTGAATACGCTAATAATGGAAAGAAACGATACACGAGTGGGGTACATAGAGGCACAGCGAATGCTGAAAGGAAGAGACAAATGGCGAAAAAAGTGAAAGTATCCGAATTGGTACAGCAGTTTCAGATGGAAGTGGTGTCAGGGTCACAGGGGTTGAAAAGGTTTATCACGGTAGATGATCTTAACCGTCCTGGCCTGGAGATGGCTGGTTACTTTGAATATCATCCAAAAGAGCGGGTGCAACTGCTGGGAAGAACAGAGCTGGCTTTTTTTGCAATGTTGCCTGAACATGAGCGCCGTGAACGTATGCAGCGTCTATGCACAGAGGAAACACCTTGTATTGTGGTTACACGTGGACTCGAAGTTCCTCAGGAACTGATTGATATCAGTGAAGAACAGAATCTGGCTGTGCTCCGTAGCAACATGGCGACAACGATTCTTTCCAGCCGTATTACGGGTTTCCTGGAAGGTAAGTTGGCGCCGACAGCTACCATTCACGGTGTATTGTGTGATGTGTATGGTGTAGGTATGCTAATCACTGGCAGTAGCGGTATTGGTAAAAGTGAAACTGCGCTTGAGCTTGTTAAACGCGGTCACCGTCTGATTGCCGATGATGCCGTTGAAATTCGCCAAACCTCCGATTTTCAACTCCACGGTACCGCACCGGAACTGATTCGTCACCTGCTTGAAATTCGGGGTGTCGGTATTATCAACGTCATGACTTTGTTTGGCGCGGGCGCTGTTCGTAATAATAAACGGATTACATTGGTTGTACGTCTTGAAGCATGGCAACAGGATAAACAATATGACCGTCTGGGATTGGATGAAGAAACAACGCGTATTATTGATACCGATGTACCTTTGGTTACTATTCCGGTTCGTCCAGGACGAAACTTGGCTGTAATTATTGAAGTGGCGGGCATGAACTATCGCTTGAAACAGATGGGGCTTAATGCTGCACTCCAGTTCACGAACAAGCTGACAGCAACGATTTCGGAAGATATGGAAGATATGGACTAAGGTGGGCTAAGGAAAGTTACCCCGATCAGCTGAATAGCTGGGTAAGGGCAACATTAGGCATCAAGCTATAAATATAAAGATTTAAGTTTTTATGATTTATGGCATCCGGAGCCTGCACACCTTCAAACAGGAAGGTTGATCGCGGGCTCCACACGGTCATGCTTACCGCTGTGAATTGATTGATAGGAGTGTGAATGAATGGATACATTATTACTGTTGAACCCGATTGCGTTCTCTATTGGCGCTTTAAAGGTTCACTGGTATGGGCTTATCTTGGGTACTGCGGCGCTCTTAGGGTTGTTGCTTGTTATTCGGGAGGGCAAGCGATTTAATATTCCGCAAGAAGTTTTTATGGATATGGTTTTGCTAGGTGTGCCTTCTGCCATTATTGGAGCCCGAATCTACTACGTGGCTTTTAAGTGGGAAGATTATAAGGACAACCTGTGGGACGTTTTTAAAATATGGAATGGCGGTATTGCGATCTATGGCGCACTGATTGGTGCTATTATATGTGCAGTTATTTTCTTCCGTCGTAAAGGATATAACTTCTGGCGTATGGCCGACATTTGTGCACCTGGACTGATTGTTGGACAGATGATTGGACGCTGGGGTAACTTTGTAAATCAGGAGGCGTATGGCGGTCCTGTAGAGGAATCATTTTTAAGAGACAAGTTGCACCTGCCCGATTTTATTGTGAATCAAATGAACGTGGAGGGTGTATTCCATCATCCGGCCTTTTTGTATGAATCGGTATGGAGTTTTGCAGGGCTGATCCTGTTGCTGGTGCTTCGTCGTCAGAAGTTCATGCGTGCAGGGGAGATGTTTATGTCCTATTTCATCTGGTATTCCATCGGACGATTCTTTATTGAGGCTTTACGTACCGATAGTCTGGCATTCCAGGCTCCGGAATGGATTGCTTCATTTGTGAACGGACTATGGTCTCCAATGACTGCACTCGGCTTCGAACAAGGTTATTTAGATCCAGCGTACGGTAATGTACGAATTTCACAACTGCTTGCGATTGGCATTATTGTTGCTGCTGTTGTGTTTATTATCGTGAGAAGAGTGACGGGCAAAGCAAGTGCACATTATAGTGATCCGATTGTCTCGTCGAAAGTGGCTGCAGATGATATTGGACATTCGGAAACAGTAGCTGTTGAAGAGGATAAGGTAACAACGGCACCAAATCAGGCTCAAGATGATCCGAAGCAAGTCGAAGATAAAAAGGAGTAATGCAACGTGATTAACACGGTACTGTTCGATCTGGATGGAACGATTATTGATACCAATGAGCTGATTATCAACTCATTCCTGCATGTGATGGAAGGTTGGGATCATGCTTCCCCATGGACAAGGGAACAGATTATCCCGCATATGGGAGGCACATTGGAGCAACAAATGCGGACCTTTTCAGGTCAGGAAGAGGTATCGGAGTACGTCAAAGGGTATCGTGCATATAATGATATCCACCATGAAGCAATGGTCAGACCTTTTCCACACGTGATCGAGGTGGTTGAGGCTTTGGATCAGGCAGGGATTACGATGGGTGTGGTGACGACCAAAATTCGCCCTTCTACATTAAAAGTGCTGGAACGCTTTGATTTGCTTAAATATATGAAGTCCATTGTGACTGTGACGGATGTAACTCATCCCAAACCTCATGCGGAACCGGTGCAAAAAGCGATGGCGGAACTGGGATCCAATCCAGCTCACACACTGATGATAGGGGACAGTCCTGTCGATATTCAATCGGCGCAAAATGCGGGTGCTCTCTCTGCTGGTGTGGCCTGGTCGCTTAAAGGGGAGCAGGTACTGAGCGGGTATAAGCCAGATTACATGTTGCATGATATGAGGGATTTGCTGGATGTAGTCCTTAAGGGAACGGGCCGTTCATGAGAAAAGTAACCCGCTATCCGGTAGAAAGTCAAAATGCACTTTGGCATATCTACAAGACAGTGAGCCCATGGAAGGGCGTTCGTAATTTTATCTGGATTCAATTGTCACGGTACTGCCCTGTTTTGCCTCTCAAAAACTGGATTTATCGACGAATGCTCGGTATGAAGGTGGGGGAGCATACAGCTTTTGGCCTGATGGTAATGGTGGATGTATTTTTTCCGGAAAAAATAACGATTGGTGAAAATTCAGTGATCGGTTACAATACCACGATTCTGGCTCACGAGTATCTTATTAAAGAGTACAGACTTGGTGATGTCATTATCGGAGATAATGTGCTGATCGGAGCGAATACGACGATCCTGCCTGGGGTAACCATCGGGAACGGTGCCGTAGTTGCTGCAGGGGCAGTAGTTCATAAGGATGTTGCTCCAGGAGCTTTTGTCGGAGGCAATCCTTTGCGTGATTTGTCACGTTCGGCAGAATCGACGGAAGAAAAGGCGTTCAAAACGGAGGAACCTTCTCAGCGAAAGTTACATTAAGCGCGGGATTATCATGTCTGTAAGTGAACTAATGCATGGAGGAAAGAGCTGCTGAGGGGCAGCTTTTTTCGTATACAAAACTTGAATTGAAGCAAACGGTGACGAACCATAATAAATAGTCAGGGCAGGTTTGCCTAGTCCAGGTAGTAATCAAGAGCAATCATGGTCTAAGTTTGTTGACGATTCAGTACATCCATGTTATCATATCCCATATCCTTTAGTTTGTTAGCACTTTACCACGTGAAAGTATTTAGGGTAAGGGTGACAATAATTCTAATAGAAGAAACGGGTTATTAATGTAAAAGGTGGAGCCTACATTAAACTAGAGGACATATAGCTTTGCTGTAAATTAGGTTAACTAACATAGAACGGGGATTTGTCATACATAAATCCTTTTGAGATAGAGCGTTAAAGACGATAGAGACGACAATTCAAATTATGTCATCGTATTGTAGCAGATGTGAAGATATTATAGTGCAACTGTATATAACAATCCAAATTCATGACTCGGGGTGAATCATTTACATGTCTAAACCAAAAGGCTTTGAAAAACCAACTGGCTTCCGTGACTATACACCGCATGTGGTGTCCAAGCTACGTAAAATTGAACGAAACGTACTGGAGTGCATGGAGCGCTGGGGTTATCGTCAGATTATAACGCCAACGATTGAGTATTACGACACAGTAGGAGTAGCTAGCTCTACTTCGGATCGCAAATTGTTTAAATTGCTGAACAGCCGGGGAACGACACTGGTTCTGCGTTCTGATCTGACAGCTCCGATTGCGCGAGTAGTATCATCGATGCTCAAAGATGAAGCTTTGCCGCTACGTCTGTCCTATCATGCGAATGTATTTCGTTCCATTGAAGAGGAAGCCGGACGGGAGGCTGAATTTTTCCAAACAGGTGTTGAACTTGTAGGGGACGATTCCCCCGAGGCGGACGCTGAAGTGGTTGCACTTGCGATTGCCTCGTTGCAGGCAGCGGGTGTATCTTCTTTTAAAATAGCAATGGGTCATATGGGTTTTCTGAATGGACTGCTGGAAGAAGTGATTCCGGGTCAGACGGCTGAGCAGGAACAATTAAAGGAAGGGCTTTTAGGACGTGATTATGTGGGCTACCGTCAGTCCATTGAAGCCTTGAACCTCGAACCCAAGCAGAAACAACAGCTTGAAGCCATTTTGCGTCTGCGTGGCGGGAAAGAAATATGCACACATGCGAGCGAACTTAGCTCAAGTGCTGAAGCTGCACAATCTATTGCACATCTGTGTGCAGTGTTTGAAGTATTGGAGGCCTATGGTGTCTCTGAGCATGTGCTGATTGATCTGACGATGATCGGGGATTTCTCCTATTACACAGGCATGACATTTGAAGGTTACGCGGCAGAGCTGGGATCACCTGTATGTAGCGGCGGAAGATATGACAATCTGTTGCAGCAGTTCGGGCGAGCTCTTCCGGCTACAGGATTTGCGTTAAAAACAAATCGGATTATTGATGGTGTTCATGGTGTTACTATTGAAGAGACGAAACCGGTACGGATTGAATATAGCCCGGATCGCCGTGCTGAGGCATTGACCGAAGCAGCGAGATTACGCAGTTTGGGTCAAAATGTAGTTACATCGCTTCTTGAAAAGGCAGAGTCGAAACATGGAACATATGAAACGACTGCAGATCAGGTTGAACAGGTCATCATCTATGGATCGAAAAAGGGAGGAAACTGAGATGTCGGATATTCTGAAGGTGGCGATGCCTAAGGGCCGCATCTATAAAAAAGCCTCCAAATTGTTTCGTGAGGCAGGTCTGGACATTCCGGAGGACGTGGACGATACACGCAAACTGGTCATTGAAGTGCCAGAAGCCGGGATGGAATTCATTATGGCTAAACCTGTGGATGTGCCAACCTACGTGGAGTATGGTGTTGCCGATATCGGCATTGTCGGGAAAGACGTGTTGCTTGAAGAGGATCGTGATGTGTATGAACTGCTGAATCTGGGCATTGCCCAGTGCCGTATGTCGGTTATCGGGTTACCGGACTGGAAGGCAGGTATCCAGCAGCGAGTGGCGACCAAATACCCACGAATCGCTTCCCAGTACTTCCGTGAGCAAGGGCAACAGGTCGAGGTAATTAAGCTGAACGGATCAATTGAGCTTGCGCCTCTAATCGGACTGGCTGATCGGATCGTCGATCTGGTGGAGACCGGGCAGACGTTGCGTGAGAACGGACTCGTGGAAATGACAGAAATTCTGAATATCACCAGTCGTCTGATTGCTAATCGGGTGAGCTACCGGATGAAAAATGCACGTATTCAGGCGCTGTGTGATGCACTTCAATCGGTCATTCCAAGTGGGAATGAGGTTTCTGCGGGAAGTGCGAGAAGATAGAGGATAGATAAGAAGGCCATTGACTATAGACAAGAGAAACAGATAGGCGAGGAGGTTGTATGGATGAAGATTGTATCAGCACGGGACTTTGACTTGAAACGGGAAGTGGAGTATGGTACACCGGAGCAAAATGAATCGGTACGGCGAATTGTCGCAGATATTCGCCGGGAAGGTGATGCGGCCCTGCTGCGTTACACGGAGCAGTTGGACCGCACGACGCTGACGGCTGCGCAGTTGCGCGTGCCGCAGGAGGAGCTCCAGGCAGCGTATGCAGCCGTTGAGCCATCTTTTGTAACGGCGATCCGCCAAGCCGCCGTCAATATCCGTGCGTTTCATGAGAAGCAGAAACGCAATTCGTGGATGGACTGGCAGCCGGATGGCAGTCTGCTCGGCCAGATTATTCGGCCGCTGAAGCGAGTCGGCGTGTATGTCCCTGGAGGGAAAGCAGCGTATCCATCGTCGGTGCTGATGAATGTCATTCCGGCACAGGTCGCAGGCGTGCCGGAAATTGTGCTTGTCACACCGCCGTCGACGAACGGCGGTGAGGGCATTAACCCGTACATTCTCGTGGCTGCCGCGGAAGCGGGCGTGAACGAGATGTACCGGGTTGGCGGCGCCCAGGCGATCGCCGCCCTCGCTTACGGCACGGAGAGTATTGCCCCGGTCGACAAGATCTGTGGACCGGGTAATATCTACGTGGCGCTCGCGAAGCGCGAGGTATATGGGGTGGTCGATATCGACAGTATCGCCGGGCCAAGCGAGATTGTGGTGCTCGCCGATGACACGGCGAACCCGGTGTATGTCGCCGCGGACTTGTTGTCGCAGGCGGAGCACGACGAGATGGCATCGGCCATTCTCGTCACGAGTTCGGCCACGCTGGCGGAAGCGGTGCAGGCCGAGGTGAAGCGGCAGCTGGATGTGCTGCCGCGGCGCGATATCGCGTCTGCTTCCGTGGAGCAGCATGGTGCGATTATTGTGGTCAATTCCATCGACGAGGGAATCGATGTCGTGAACCGGCTTGCACCGGAGCATCTGGAGATCATGGTGCAGGAGCCGATGGCTTACGCTGGCCGGATCGAGAATGCCGGTGCCATCTTCCTCGGGCCGTATAGCTCTGAACCGGTGGGCGATTATTTCGCCGGACCGAATCATATTATTCCGACCAATGGAACTGCCCGGTTTAGCTCACCGGTAGATGTGGATGATTTTATCAAAAAATCGAGTCTGATTTATTATAGTAAAGAAGCATTGTTGCAGAACGGAGCGGCCATTATCGAATTAGCCCGTCATGAGGGGCTTGAAGGACACGCTCGTGCAATCGCTGTACGTTTAGAACAGGAAGGAAAGGCGGAATCGGACAATGGATAATCAGAATAAGAGTGCAGAACAGGGTGGAGAGCTTCAAAATAATAGTGCAGTTCGCCAAGCGGATGTCGACCGCAAAACGAACGAAACCAATATTCAGCTGTCATTCAACGTAGATGGCTCAGGACAATCAAATATTGAAACGGATGTACCGTTTCTGAACCATATGCTCGATCTGTTCACAAAACATGGACAGTTTGACCTAAACGTACAGGCTCGCGGAGATATTGATATTGATGATCACCACACGGTTGAAGACATCGGCATTTGTCTGGGACAGACGCTTTATCAGGCGCTCGGCGACAAACGTGGTATTAAGCGGTATGCGAGCGTGTTTGTACCGATGGATGAAGCGCTCGCGCAAGTTATCATTGATGTGAGTAACCGTCCGCACTTTGAATATCGGGCCGAGTACCCGTCACAACAAGTAGGCAGCTTTTCTACAGAGCTTGTGCATGAATTTCTGTGGAAATTGGCGCTCGAAGCGCGGATTACGTTGCATGTCATCGTACACTACGGTCAGAACACACACCACATGATCGAAGCGGTCTTCAAAGCTCTCGGACGTGCGCTGGATGAAGCAACGATGATTGATCCACGAGTAACCGGAGTGCCCTCCACGAAGGGAGTGCTGTAGACGATGGCGATTGCAATTGTCGATTACGGTATGGGGAACCTGCACAGCGTCGGCAAAGCGGTCGAACGTCTTGGCTATGAAGCGCTGGTCACGGGTGAGCGGGAAGCTATTCTTGGTGCGGATGGTGTTATTTTGCCGGGGGTTGGTGCTTTTGGCGACGCGATGGTGCATTTGCGGGAGACGGGTTTGGATGTAGTCGTTAAAGAAGCGGCTGCTGGAACGAAACCGCTCCTTGGCATTTGTCTGGGCATGCAACTATTATTCAGCTCCAGTGAGGAGCATGGTGAGCATGAAGGACTGGACATTTTACCGGGAAAAGTAGTGCGCTTCGCACCAAGTGAGCTGAAGGTTCCTCATATGGGATGGAACCGTTTGGAATTTCTACATCCTGAAAATCCACTCTTTGCTGGCCTGGATGCAGGGCATGTTTATTTTGTACACTCGTATCATGCACTTACCGAGAACAAAGGTGATCTGCTCGCCGTTACGGATTACGGACATCCCGTTACAGCGATTGTGGGTAGAGGCTCGAACTTTGGCATGCAGTTCCATCCCGAGAAGAGCGGTGAGCTTGGCATGAAACTGCTGGGCAACTTCCTGTCTTTGACGAGCTCAGTAGTTTAACATCAATAAAGCCTAACCCTTATCGCGTATCAAGGTTATTCCAGTAAGCTGTATGTACTGTTATACTCATCTAAAACAAAATCAGTTATAAATATATTCAACTTGAAGCTACATGAAAGTTGAATCGAATTTCAATCGAATCCACACTCAGGAGGACTTGTATGTCATCTTTTATCTTATATCCCGCGATCGATATCCGGGACGGCAAATGTGTAAGACTGGTGCAGGGTGATTATAATCAAGAAACGGTGTACAACGATGACCCGGTTCAGGTTGCGCTTAATTGGGAGAAGCAAGGCGGTACATACGTTCATCTGGTGGATCTGGATGGTGCCAAAGCAGGATACCCGGTTAACGATGAGTTGATAGGGCGCATTGCATCCGCAGTGAGTGTACCTGTGCAGGTTGGGGGCGGGCTTCGTACAGTCACTGACGTTGAACGTTTATTGGGACTGGGTGTTAGCCGATTGATTATCGGGACAGCGGCGATTGAGGATCGTGCTTTTACGGAAGAAGTACTGGGACGTTACGGAGATAAAGTAGCGATCGGTATCGATGCGCGGGGCGGATATGTTGCCACTCGTGGCTGGCTTGAAACCTCCGAGGTACAGGCTGAGGTGCTGGCGAAGGAGCTTGCTGCTTATGGAGCGGAAACGTTTATCTTTACGGACATTTCCCGTGACGGTATGATGCAAGGGCCTAATGTTGAGGCGATTGTGTCTCTTGCCAAAGCAAGCGGACGGACAGTTATTGCTTCTGGCGGTGTCAGTGTCATGGATGATTTGCTTCGCTTGAGTCGTCATACAGATGACGGTGTTGGCGGAGCCATTGTAGGTAAAGCTCTGTATACGGGAAGTATTGATCTGGCTGAAGCAGTGCGTTTGGTTAACAAGTAACGGATAATCGGGTAGAGAGGAAGAAACAGTATGCTGGCAAAAAGAATCATTCCCTGTCTGGACGTGAAGGACGGCCGGGTCGTTAAAGGCGTGAACTTCGTCAATCTCCGCGATGCGGGTGATCCGGTAGAGCTGGCGGCACTGTACGACCGCGAAGGCGCGGACGAACTTGTATTTCTCGATATCTCCGCATCGGTGGAGGGCCGTCAAACGATGGAGGAAGTCGTAAGACAGACGGCAGGCGAAATTGCCATTCCGTTTACGGTAGGTGGCGGGATTTCCAAAGTGGAGGACATGAAGCGTATTTTGCGTGCAGGTGCGGACAAAATTGCGGTAAATACAGCGGCGGTACTTAATCCACAGATTATTGCGGATGGCGCACGCCGCTTTGGCTCGCAATGTATCGTGGTTGCTATTGATGCCAAGTATAACGAGGCGTGGGGTGAGTGGGAAGTCTACACCCACGGCGGACGGAAAGCATCTGGCATCAAAGCACTGGAGTGGGTTAAACAAGCCGAAGAACTGGGTGCAGGAGAATTTCTGTTAACCAGTATGGATGCAGACGGTACAAAAGACGGTTTTGATCTGAAGCTGACCGCTGCCGTTTCGGAATCGGTGAGCATTCCTGTAATTGCATCAGGCGGTGCAGGCAAGGAATCGCACTTCTATGATGTATTCACAACAGGCAAAGCGGACGCAGGTCTGGCTGCAACCATTTTCCACTATAAAGAAATTGCCGTACCGACATTAAAACAACAATTACGAGAGCAAGGGGTGGAAATCCGTGACTAAAGTGAGCGATGAAATCAAGGAGCAACTCTCCTTGGAGCAGGTTGTGGAGCATATTCGCTGGGATGAAGGATTAGTTCCTGCCATTGTGCAGGATGTGGATAGCCGTGAAGTGTTAATGATGGCTTATATGAACCGTGAATCCCTCAAGCTATCACTTGAATCCGGTGAGACATGGTTCTGGTCACGTTCACGTCAGGAGTTGTGGAATAAAGGAGCAACTTCAGGCAATGTACAGAAGATCGTTTCTTTGAAATATGACTGCGACGGCGATACACTGCTAGTTGAAGTTAAACCGAAGGGCCCGGCTTGCCATACAGGTGCAGTGACTTGTTTCCATAATGAAATTATCGGGTTGTCCACTAGTGAAACAGAACAAGACAACAAAGAAGAAGCGGGAAGCACTGCAAACTCCAGCGCGACCTCTTCATCTAATGCGGAAAGCCGCTTCGAGGTTCTGGCTGAACTGGAATCCGTCATTGCTGAGCGTGAGCACGAACGCCCGGAAGGTGCGTATACCACGTATCTCTTCGACAAAGGTGTCGATAAAATCCTGAAAAAAATCGGTGAGGAAGCCTCCGAGACGATTATTGCTGCGAAAAATAAAGACAATGACGAGCTTCGTCTTGAAGTCAGTGACTTGATGTATCACTTGCTCGTATTGCTCCAAGAGCGCAAGCTGCCGCTGGATGACATCATGTCGGAATTGAGTCGCCGTCACGAACGGCCACGCCGCGATTAGGAGGCGAACGCTGAATGCGTATAGACTATCACACCCACCATGAACGCTGCGGACATGCTGTTGGCAAGCTGGAAGAATACGTGCAACGCGGGATTGCCATCGGTCTGTCCCAGATTGGGTTGTCTGATCATATGCCGCTCCTGCATGTAGATCCGGCTGAATATTATCCAGAGATGGCTATGCCTATGGATGAACTGCCACGATATGTCGAGGAATGTTTCACCTTGAAGGAACGGTACCGCGGGCAGATTGATGTCCGTGTCGGTCTTGAAGGGGATTATATCGAAGGCTTCGAATCGGAGATTCGTTCGATTATTGAACGTTATCCATGGGATTATGTCATTGGCTCCGTGCATTTTCTGGGTGAATGGGATATTACCGATTTCCGTCAGACTCACCAATGGGAAGGCAAGGATGTCCTTGAAGTATACCGCCAGTATTATGATGCTGTAAGCAAAGCGGCCGCTACAGGGTTGTATGATATCATAGGGCACTCGGATGTAATCAAACGTTTTGGATATGTGCCTTCACCTGAGCAAAATGAGGAACGCATTGCACTGGAGGATGTTGCTTTGCAAGCTATTGCAAAAAGTGGCTGTGCTATGGAGCTAAATGCATCAGGCTTGTCCAAGCCATGTGCAGAGATGTTTCCAAGTCGAAGAATGCTGACCGAAGCGATTCGATTGGGCATCCCTCTGACGATGGGATCGGATGCACATGATCCCATGAAGTTAGGCGATTATCTGCCTGAGGCAGAAGCGCTTTTACATGAACTCGGCTGTAAGCAAGTGGCTGTGTTTGAAAGCCGCCAGCGCTCGTTCATTCCTTTAAATGTAGACAGCAGTGGAGTATAATAAGGGTAAAATAACCTTATATACGAGTTGGAATCTCCAACATAACTATACAAGGAATTATGATCGGGGATAACCCGCGGGAGGGCATTATGCAGCATTCGTTACGTATTTTTTCCGGTTCATCTAACCCTAAGCTTGCAGAGCAGGTATGCGACAAGCTGGGAGTACAACTGGGTAAGATTAAACTGTCCCGGTTCAAGAGCGGAGAAATATACGTTCATTACGAAGAAACGATCCGCAATTGTGATGTGTTTTTGATACAGTCTTTGTCTCATCCGATCAATGAACTGTTTGTCGAATTACTTGTTATGATTGATGCGGCAAAACGGGCTTCGGCGCGCACGGTAAATATTATCGTTCCGTATTACGGTTATGCTCGTCAAGAGCGGAAGTCGGCTCCGCGTGAGCCCATCTCGGCCAAGATGGTTGCAGATGTATTAACGACAGCGGGTGCAAGCCGGGTGGTTACGATTGACCTGCATGCGGCTGCAATTCAGGGATTCTTCAACATTCCAGTCGATCATATGACCTCACTGGACTTGATCAGTGAATATCTGCTTAGCAAAGATATCAAAAATCCGGTTGTGGTTTCTCCTGATGCAGGACGGGCATCCATGGCGGAGAAGCTGGCGAATCGTCTGGATTCACCATTTGCGATCATGATCAAGAAACGTCCAAGTCATAATGAATCGATTATCACGCATGTTATCGGTGACGTTGAGGGACGAACGCCGATTATTATCGAGGATCTGATCGATACAGGTACAACGATTGTAAATGTTGTTGAAGGGTTAAAGGAACGCGGTGCAGAGAATGCATATGTTTGCGCAACGCATGGCTTGTTCTCGGATGGAGCAGTAAGCAAACTAAATCATCCATCCATTACGGAGGTTGTGGTAACAGACTCCATTGCACTTCCGGAGGATCACCCGGATTGTTTTAAAGTATTACCCGTCGCGCCAATGCTTTCACGAGCTATCCGCATCATTGTTGATGGTGGATCTATGGCCACACTGTTTAAGGACTCCGGTATTTAATTTTATGATGAGATAAACGGGGACATCACAGTCCAATCTCGTTTCATGTTCCGTGTCTGAGTGCATTTGCTCAGCACGGTATTTTTGTTTTGACCCCACCGATTCAATTCCGTGCCATGTTGTTTGATAGCTTGTGATATAATAAACATAAAAACAAGAAATGATAGCGTTTTTATATAGATGTATTTGCGATGGATTTGATGTGGAAAATATACAGTAGAACCACGGCTAATGGACGTTGGCATCGTGGAGTGAGGAGTGGGGTCTATTGTCGCGCACGTGGTATTATCGGTTACTCTTTTCATATTTCCCTATATTTTTCTTTACGATGACCATAATCATTTTTAGTGCGTTTGTCTTCATTAATGATATTTCCAAAGAAGAAACCCGGAAGGCTGACCGGATATCCACCAGTTATCTGGCCACCACGCTGGATCATACAATCAGGGACATTGAACTGGCTGTGACAGAGAAAGTGCAATACGAACCGGCATACAGGCTTTATTTCAACGGTAACAATCCTAATAACTCGGATACAGTGTATACTATTGCACAAAGTTTACGGGAGATGATCAATTCATCTTCATGGATTCAATCCATATATCTGTATGACAAGCAACATGAGCGAGTTATAACGCTAAGTGGTTCAAGGGACGTGGCGAATTTCTCAGATAAGGCTTGGATTGATCACATTCTAAGTGGTGCAACGGGTCAAGGCTGGCAACCTGTTCGAGAGATGGAACCAGAAGAATATCAAAGGACACCTGTGCAAGTGTTAAGCGTAAATAAAGAAATGCCTTTACCTTTTGGCTCAGATGGTGTACTGGTCATCAATATCAAGATGAGCAGTATCAAGCAGAGTATCGATAGCATGGTCAATGGAAAACTCTCCTTCCTGACGATAAGCGATCAGGAGGGCAGGGTCGTCTATGATGCTCATTCCGATAATGAGAGTGCTATCGAGGGTACAAAATTAAACGAGTTACCCTTGGAAAGGTTGGGATGGACGCTTACCAGTGGCATCAAAGCAGGCAATTTATTTGGCTGGGTGTCGGTTGTTTCTTATGTTTGGGTATTCATTGCTATCTTGACGGTGATCTGTGCAATTATCTACATCGTGTATGTGACCCGGCGTAACTATAAGCCAATTCAGATCATCATGAACCGGATTGAATCGCAACAGATTAAAGCATTTGAACAATCCGGTGCTCGTATGGATGAGATGAAGATGATTGATGGTGTGCTTGAGAACTTGATTAACCATATGATGGATTATGATAAAAAGAGCCGCGAGAATGTACTTATGCAACGTAGTAAGTTGTTTAGTGCTTTACTTCAAGGTGAGCATGTGGACGATGCAGCTGGCCAGCTGTATGAGGTGTCTCCATTTGATGGAGCCCATGCAGCTTCTCGCTTTATCGTGGTTGTTGGGGATATTAACCGATATGAGAAGGGTTTTCAGGAAAAGTTCACCAGAGGAGAGCAAAATACACTGAAGTTCGCCCTGATGAATGTATTACAGGAGCTATCTAGGGATACAGAAGTGCAATGTTGGACGGAATGGATCAGTGCGGATCGGATTGCTATTCTTTTCTTTTCGAAAGAAGACGGGCAACAAGGTCAGGAATTGTCTAAGCAGATTCGAGTGGTTGCTGAGGAATGTAAGTCATGGGTGGAGCAGAACCTCCGTATATCCCTCAGCTTCGGCATTGGTCCTGTTGCTGAAGGAATTGAAGCGATACATCACTCGTTTACTGCCGCTGAAGCAGTGATGCAGCGCAAGTTGCTGATGAATGGCGATGTGGGTGAAGCAGAGACCAGCGAGATCCAACATCCATTGCTAGAGACATATACGTATTTGCAGATGATTGCCGACTTTGTCAAACGGTTTAGAATGTCGAGTGGGCAGTGGAGAGAGCAATTAGAGGATATTTTTAAGGAATTTGAGCGAAACAAACTACCGGATGATGAGATCCGTTCCTTAATTGAGGCTATGCTACAGATGCTTAGCCGGGAAGTCTCCATGATGTCAGAAGGATTGCAAAAAGAACTATCGGAAGAGAATATTAACGATTGGCTGAATGCGATGGAAGAAGCAGAATCGTTAGAGGATGTTAAAGTGCTGTTGTTTGACAGTCTTACCGATCTGTTCCGTACGTACGTTGCTGTAACGGAAACGAAGAGTTATAAAGCTATGGTTAATGAAATGAAAAAGTATATCGAGGAGCAGTTCACCAATCCAGATCTGTCGCTTAAACATCTGAGTGACCGTTTCCAGATTTCCGGAAAGCATGCCAGTTATCTGTTTAAAACTGAATTCAATATGAAGTTTGTTGACTTTGTGACTGAGCTTAGGATGAAAGAGACTGAGAAGTTGTTGCTGGATACAGATCATTCCTTACAAGATATAGCTTTGAAGGTTGGCTATGCGAACGGAATTACACTCGGACGTGTGTTCAAGCGGGTCACAGGGATTACTCCTGGAGATTATCGCCGAATGAATAAAGACTCAAAGGAAACGGATGAGTGAGCTGGGTCAGCATTTCAGAAGTTAAGATCAAATGGACTTGTCAGTTTTTCGCACATGGGGAAAGCATTGATTTCTTAAATCAGGGTGAATTATTGCAATGAGCCTCCAGAATGTATGGAGATTTCACATGCAATGGTTCACCTTGTTTTGTTTAATTAACAACCCAAAAATGAAAGCGCTTGAAAGTTTTTGAAATATACATGATTCTTTCATCGTTATGTCAGAAGATCTTCCATAGTTACATCGGCATGTTATTTACGAATTTAGTCAGTGTGGGAAAATGGTTTATCCATACCTTACACACAAAGAGGGAAGGATTAATGCCGAAGCCTGATACCATAGGGTTTTCGGGCATTTTGGCAGTATGCGAAAATAGGCATAGGAGGCAAACTGAAACTCTTTTATTGATGTAACCGAATTTAGTCAGTTGTCGGAGATCACAATAGTATGGAATACTCAGGGCAAGCTTTAAAACATTCACGTAAAGCCAAAGGGGATGAACAGAATGACAAGAAAAGGGAGTCTAAAGAAGTTGATGGGTTTGGCACTTACAGCAGTAATGGGTGTCTCACTACTTGCGGGGTGCGGATCTTCAGATGACAAATCATCAGAAGGGGGAGCAGCTGGTGATGGAAAACGTGTCACATTAAAGGTGGAGCTTTTTGACCGAGGTAATACTCCTTCGCCTTACACGATCACGAACAGCTATCTCACAAAGATGATTCAAGAAAAGTTCGGCGATCCCAACAACATTGATGTACAATTTGTTCCTGTTCAACGTTCCGAGGAAGTAACGAAGCTGAACGTCCTGATGGCAAGTGCTTCAGATGTTCCGGATGTTGTCTTTGTTTATGACTCTACTGTGTTCTATCGCTATGCACAGCAGGGAGGACTTACAGATGTAGGTGATCTGATTAATCAGTATGGACCGAATCTGAAGAAATTCCTGGGTGAGGATACTTTGAAGTTTGGACAATTAGAAGGAAAGCAGTTTGCTATTCCCGGTAAACGCGCCATCACAGGCCGTTACAGTTCTTATATCCGTCAAGACTGGTTAGATAAGCTGGGAATGCCAGCACCTAAGACAACGGATGAGCTGTATACAACTTTGAAAGCATTCAAGGAAAAAGATCCAGCGAAACTGGGAAGTAAAAACATCCCTATGGGCTTTGCTCTTGCACCGGCTCAGTATGAGACACTGATCTACTCCTTTATCAAACCTGTAAGTGGTGACAAGACATACGGCCAACGTTATGAATTGCCACTCCACGAGGGATTCAAAGAATCTATGCAATTCCTGAACAAACTTTACAATGAAGGTTTGATCAGTAAAGATTTCAGTTTGGATAAAGACAAAACGCAACTGAACAAAGATATTCAAAATGGTAATGTAGGCTTCTGGTCTGAAGATGCTGATGCAATGTTCGGTAAAGAGGCGACAATGGATCTCATGCGTAAAAACGTAAGCGACGGCAAAGTTCTGCCATTAGATGCTTATACTAATCCGAACGCAGATAACAAACACATCAAGTCACGTTACGGTTCAAATGGTTTGTTCATCATGATTCCGAAGAGCAGTGAGCGTGCAGTGGAAGCAGTTAAATACCTGGATTGGATGGCCTCTGACAACAACCTGATGGATATCATCAGCGGTGTGAAAGGCGAGAACTATGATCTGGTAGACGGTATTCCGGTTGCAAAAGAAGATACAGCTCAAGATGCAGCAGATCGTTTCTATAACGCAAATGACTTTGCAATTATCTCCAACGGTAAAAACCTCGGAGATCAAGCTACAAACGAAAAAGCATGGATTCTGGGTTACCCTAAAAACAACCAAGAACTGTTGAAGCAATCTCTTGAGATTGCAAACACCGATACAGTAGGACCGATCATCTTTGATAAACCGATTGCTGCAGAGATGAAATATGGAACCACACTCAATGATAAGCTCGATGTCATTATCGTAAAAACAGCTATGGCAAAACCGGCTGATTTCGACTCCGTATATGAAAAGGAAATGGCTGATTACATGTCCTTGGGCGGTAACGATTTGAAGAAAGAGCTAGAAGAAGCTCTTCAGAGTATGGGTGCAAAGTAACCTTAGTATGCTTGGATAATAATAAAAAAACCATACAACTGTTTCAAATTAGAAAGGAACGTGTGCCGCCGAATAGGCGGCACAAACGTTTCTTATGATAGGAGGAAACCGTCTTGAACCTCACATACTTGAAAAGATATTGGCAATTGTACGCACTGATTTCCCTGCCTATAATCTACTTTTTAATTTTCCGTTACGGACCGATGTACGGTGTTCAAATTGCATTTAAAGATTTCAACTTGTTTCAGGGTATCAACGGTAGTGAATGGATCGGTTTCGATGCTTTTCGCGAAGTATTCGCCATGCCCGATTTCTACACTACATTACGCAATACGTTTATGCTGAATTTTCTTGATCTGATCGTTTCATTCCCTGCTCCAATTATTCTGGCGATTATGCTCTATGAGGTGAGATTCAAATGGTTTAAGAAAATCTCACAAACCATTCTGTATATTCCTCACTTTATCTCCTGGGTTATCATCGGGGGGATTGTGTACCAATTGTTTGGCAATCAATCAGGTATGGTAAACAATCTATTGCAGAGCATGGGATTTGATTCCATCCCGTTTTTGACAGAAAAAAACTCATGGCTTGTTACCTACCTGTTCACAGGTGTGTGGCAAAGCGCTGGGTGGGGAACCATCTTATATCTGGCTGCATTAACCGGTGTGAACAAGGAATTGTTCGAGGCAGCTGAGATTGATGGTGCAACGCGGCTGAAGAGAATCTGGCATATTACAATTCCAAGTATTAAACCAACGATTATTACCTTGCTTATTCTTAACCTTGGAAATATGGTCAGCATCGGTTTTGACCGGCCTTATGTTATTGGTAATACGGCTGTTCGTGAATATTCCGATGTACTTAGTACCTTTGTATACAGAGTTGGTATACAGTCTGGACAATACACACTCGCAACCGTTGTCGGCTTATTCCAGGCGGTTGTCGGATTGATCTTTGTCCTCGGTTCCAACTATCTCTCCAAGAAAACAACAGGTGAAGGAATTCTATAATTCCCGATCAATAGTAAAATGTACGCCAAGGACTGGTTGTACGTATAACCATCAGTAAAGGAGTTGTGCACAGATGAGTGATCGCACCTCGAACCGAATTTTTGACATTGTCAATGTCACCTTTATTACATTGTTTGTGCTATTCTGTCTTGCTCCGTTCTTACACACGATTGCAATATCACTTAGTTCGAACCGGGCTATTACGTCAGGTGAAGTAACGATTTTCCCAAAAGAGTTCTCTTGGGATGCATATGGTCAAGTATTTTCGGATAACTCCATGCTGTATTCACTAGGATTTACAGCACTTCTTACGGTTGCAACAACGGTACTCTGTCTGTTGTTTACCATTGCTGCAGCATACCCTTTGACGAAGAAAAATTTAAAGGGCCGCAAGTTGTTCATGTACATCATCATCATCACGATGTTCTTCAGCGGCGGGATTATTCCTGAGTATCTGCTGATTCGTGACCTGCATTTGATGAACTCGGTATGGGCATTGATTTTACCTGGGTTGGTTAGTCCATTTAACTTGATTATCCTGATCTCCTTCTTCCGTGGAATACCGGATAGTCTGGAAGAGTCCGCCGAGATTGATGGAAGTTCACATGTTCATACGCTATTCAAAATCATTTTGCCGCTGTCTATGCCGGTACTTGCTACACTTGGTCTGTTCTATGCGGTTGGACGGTGGAATGGCTTCCAGGATTCTCTGATGTACATCACAAATCCGAAGTTATATCCTTTGCAACTAAAGCTCTTCCAAATGGTACAGAACAACATGATAACTGACCTCACATTACTGGAGGGCGCTAGCCGCACAAGATTGACACCAGAGAGTCTGAAAGCTGCAGCGGTTGTCTTTGCAACAGTACCGATCCTGCTCGTATATCCATGGTTGCAAAAGTATTTTGTTAGTGGCGCAATGCAAGGAGCAATTAAAGGTTAATTCGTAGTCCCCATACAGGCAAACATCACAACCGGGGAAGGAGAAGGAATGTATTATGCAGGGAATTGACAAGGGAGAATACTCATTCTCGACATGCTGGAATATCAGGAGACATCCTGTAGGTGAGGACATGATTCGGGAAATTGCAGGGCTCGGCTTTCGCCGAGTGGAGCTTAATTATAATGTAACGAAGGAAATGCTCACGACAATTGAGCCGATGATCGAGCGCGGAGAGATTGGGGTGTCCAGTGTACACAATACATTCCCCCATGATCCCGATCCTGATTACGGAACAGATTCTGTGCTGCTCGGCTTCGAAGATGAAGTCAAGCGGAAGCGGGCCATTGATCTTCTGGTTGGATCGGCTGAATATGCACATCGTTACGGAGGGGAAGCTGTCGTTGTACACCCAGGCGAGGTACCTTTCCCACATGATATCAGCAAGGATCTGGAAAAGCTGTATCGTGAAGAAGGAACGGACTCCTCGCAATATCAGAGCAAATGGGCAGAGTTCATGGAGCGGCGCGAGGCCCTGAGTGCAGGATATATTGAAAAAATCATCGTCAGTCTGGATGAAGTTTGCAACCGGGCGTTATCCAAGGGACTGGACGTTCGTTTTGGGATCGAAACTCGCTCAAGACCGCAACAGATTCCCACGCTTGCTGAAGCGAAAACGATCATCCAGGCTCTCGAGGGTGCTCCAGTCGGGATTTGGTACGATACGGGTCATGCAATTATGATGGATCGATTGGGACTGTACGACAGTGTAGGTGAGATGCAAGGCCTCATGGATGATATCGTCGGTGTTCATATCCATGAAACATTGGGATTATCCGATCACTGGTGTCCATACGTGCATAGTAAAGATATGCACTTCTATGATGCATATCTTCCAATGATCCGTAAAGCACAGGTGAAAGTGTATGAATTGAAGTCAGCCTGTGAACCGGAAGCAATTCACGAAAGCCATGATCTGCTAATGCAGAAACTTGCAAGTTTAAAAGCATAGATTGACAAAGCGATAAGATCGGTTGGCTCGGGCTGTTAAAGCGCACGGCCTGCTGATCTTATCTTTTAAATAGGACTGGATTTATATAGTTGACGTTATTGAATGGATGGATAGATGGATGGAGGGGAACGTAGATGTATAGACAAATGGTAGAAAGCAATGACAGAGCTACTGAACGAGGTATAGAGCGGCAGGTGCTTGATTCGGAAAGTCGTTACTATGGTGGAACAATTGACCCTGTTTCAGGTGTGGCTTGGGTTAACCATACAACGGGAACACCTACAGATATGTGTTTTTGGGGGGCAGCCCTTTCTAATCCAGACTCAGCGTATTATCGCGACGAGACTCTGTTAGAGAGACTTCGGTTAGCAAGTGAGTTTGTGTTGCGTCATCAACACAGTGACGGATCGATATCACCTGGCTGGACGAACTATCACTCCCCGCCAGACACTGCTTTTGTTGTTGTAGGGTATTCGCAGTTATTTCAACTCTTGAATCAACAGGATTGGGCACCGCTGAAGCCTGTACTGGATAATATGCGACTGTTTCTGGAACGGACAATTCCAGTGATGTTAACAGGAGGTTGTCATACACCAAACCATCGTTGGGTGTTGTGTGCAGCACTTGGTTTTCTGCATGAGATCTTCGGTATAGAGGAAGCGGTACAGCGTGCGGAGCAATGGCTGGCGGAAGGGATTGATATTACCCCTGATGGGGAGTGGACCGAACGTAGTAACGGGATCTACAATGCGGTGAGTGACATTATGCTGATTCATGCCGCAAGGTTGTTGAACCGTCCTGAACTGCTCGAACCGGTACGTTTGAACCTTCGAATGATGGTATATCTCGTACACCCTACAGGTGAGATTGTGACCGATTATTCAGGCCGGCAGGATCTGGGCAGTAAGCACGGCTTGTCTTCGTATTATTTGCCTTATGCGATCATGGCCAAACTGGATCAAGATCCAATTTTTGCAGGTATGGCTGCTTGGGCGGACAGCGATTTGACAGACCCTGGCGTGTGTTCGGTGAATGCGCTCGTGCGATTGTTGCTGGAGCCCGAGCTTCAACAGACTACCGGGACAACGGATGCGCTCCCGAGCCAATATGAAGTTATGCTTAATGAGCATTTTGCGCGGGAACGTTATGTGAGCCAAATGGGAAACGTAGGCCATTATGGACGAATCTCGCACAGTCGGATGCATACGGATTTTGGTGCTCCTGTTGCCCGAGTCCGTGATGGAGAAACCAGCGTGACGGTTATGACGGAGGTAGCTCCATTTTTTGCACTTCGTCATGGTGAGGTACGTCTGCTCGCTGTTCAGTTAGCGTCTTACTTTAATCCCGGATATGTACCGATGCAAAATATGACTCGTCTCCCTCAGGGATATCAATTGACTGGTGAACAGAAAAAAGGCTATTACGGTCCTGTTCCTTCGGCCGATTTACCAGCTACAGCTTCTTCATCCATCAGCCCGTGGTATCTGCTACCACATCAGACTCGTACACTTACACATGAGCAGACATTCCGTGTCGGTGCCGAGGTACTGCAGACAGATCACGGCTGGACGATGCACTTGACTGGTGAGGAACCGCAGGACATCATGATGCAGTTATCCTTTGTATTTGGAAGTGAAGGAGAACTTAGCTGTGAAGATGGCATAGAAACCAGTGATGGAAGCATTCTGTGGAAAGGCGGCAAGCTTCGTTATAGTTGCGGAGAAGATTGGCTTGAGATTGACGGAGGCGAGATGGGACATCTGGCGGCAACGGTGCGTGAAGCCAAAATGCCTGAGAATTGCAAGATTGTACTGGTTAATTTCATGACTCCATTCGATAAAACAATAGATATAACGCTTTCTCCGTCACTAGTATGATGAGAAATCTCAGTGAACTTCTTAGCTAAGTATTTATAGAATGAAGTAAACGGCGTGTACCGATATTCACTGGTGCACGCTGTTTTATGTTTTCTTGAAATTATTTATGGTAATAAATGATATTTATGTTATGAATTTAGTTGTTCTAACGCAGCTTCAATTGCTTCATTCATTAATGGATGATCTGTGCTGTTACTCCAGTAAATAAGGAGAATATTTTCTTTTTCGTATAGGGCAGGAAACGTTGTGGAATTAGTGTTTTCTGTAATTTTGTTGAATTCTTCAGCTCCTTGTAAACGATCTTTTTCTGAATTGAAGATATAGAAATGGATAAATTCGTCGGTATTACTGTCTTCTTCTTCGTCTGACGTCTTGACTGAGTATACTTCCGGTATAACATTATTTAATTTCATGGGATATCCGGTTATACCAAAAGGCTCCAGTTTCAAATTTTGTGATTCAAGTGCAGTTAACACCTCATCCAAATTTAACTTGTTTTCATTCTCTTTGGAACATCCGGTTAAGGCAACGAAGCACATGATCATGATTAAGAGCAACTTTGTTTTTGTAATATTCAGATGGAATCCCTCCCCTAGGATAATATCTGCTTATTTTCGTCATAATTTTTTAGCATGTAAAATGGAGTAAAAGTGACGTACTAGGCGATTTATATGGAATATTATTTAAAATTAGTATTCCAGTAAATATATAAACTTATTTTACCATGAACAATTTATACCATCCAGATTCCCATAAATGGAGAGTGTTATATAGGGTGTGAAATTTAACTATCTATGAAGCTCCGGACCGATAGTATTTCACTCATAATCGGGATGAAATGCCATCTTGATTATTTGTATTATTTTCATAAACGACATGAAACTACATATAGCGAAGAGCGCCTAAAGATGTGGTATACTGAAGAGTATGAATGAAAACAAAGAGGAGGTGCCTTGCGAGATGAAGGGCAAGCTAGTGCGGACCGAGGGTCACCTTGCCAATATTATACCGATTCACTTGGATGCTTCTTTCTTTTTTGAAAGAGCTGTCCGCTCGCTGGACCGTAATCATGTCGACAAGGCATTGAAATATTTTCGCAAAGCTGTTGAGTACGAGCCGGAAAATCCGGTGAATCATTGTAATATGGCGGGTATTTTATCAGAAAAGGGAGACTATAAAGCTTCCAATGCCATTCTGGCTCATGTGCTGGATGTGGTTGACCCGTCGATGACGGAATGTTATTTCTATATGGCAAACAATTATGCCAACATGGATCAATTTGAGGAAGCCGAACGGGCGCTGGTCACCTATTTAGAGGAAGATACGCAGGGGCAGTTCATGACGGAAGCAGAAGAGATGATGGAGCTTTTGTATTATGAGCTGGATCGCCCGGCCAAATTAAATCGAATCAAGTCACGCCAAGGGGTCGTGGAGCACGATCAGGCACGTGAGTTGCTGGAAGAAGGGAAGTTTGCCCAAGCTGCAGAACTGCTCGAAGGCATGTCGCCTGATTATCCGGATTATCTTGCTGCCCGTAACAATCTTGCTCTCGCCTATTATTATATGGGACTGTTCTCCAAAGCAAAAGAGACTATTGCTGAAGTACTGGAACAAGAACCAGGCAATCTGCACGCGCTTTGCAATCTGGCGATCTTTTATCAAAATGAGAATCGGACAGACCAAGTGCTGTTGTTGATTAAAAAACTGCTTGCGATCGTGCCATTCCAGCACGAACAGGTGTACAAGCTTGCTACAACAATGGGGATTTTGGGCCAGCATGACTCGGCCTATATTCATTTCCGCCGTTTGCTCAAGGGTGAAGAGACCGCTACTGATCCGGCACTGGCGCATTACGCGGCAGTAGCAGCGTTCAACACAGAACGGTATGACATCGCAAAGCGGCTGTGGCATCACGTGAACAAGCTTGACCCAGGTTCTGAGGTAGCTCGTTATTATTTGGACGGCCTTGATGCGGTAATTCAAGGTGTGCAGGAGCCGAGTAAGTTAAGCTATCACTACCATCTGCCCTTCGACGAGCAGTTCAAGCAATGGGAGGATTACGGTAATGGCATTCCGGAGGAGATGAAAAATGATCCGTTGATTCGCTCATCGTTCTTCTGGGCTTTACGTCACGGAGATCAGGCAACCAAGCTACAGGTTATTCATGCGCTTGGCATGATTGGTGATTACGAGGTGCAACAGGCCTTGCAATTGTTCATTAATGAACCTGGTGAAGAGCCTGCCTTGGTCAAGGCGGCGGAAGCCGTTTTGCATGATCTGCAAAGGGTTGAACATCCTGAATTGAACACTGAAGTTTCTCAACCACTTACCCCGGAGGCCTTAAAGACCATACCTAAGGTGAGTAAGAATGAAGTCGCAGGGATTCGACTCGGGAAAGAGACATCCCCCCATTGGCAGGCTGTTGTTGATCGTGCGCTTCAGATGTCAGAGGCGAGAGCCGAATTACAGCAAGAGATGGAGCGGATCTGGACAGATTATGTTTCCAGGGTTCGACCGGATCTATCTGGTTCCAAACAGATCGAAGGATGGGCTGCAGGACTGGAGTATCTGGCTTCCAAAAACCGTAACCGGCCCGTTACGTATCAGAGTATCGCTGAACGTTACGGTATATCTGCATCTACCGTCAGCAAATATGCGAGGCAGCTCAATCAGATCTGTAGTGTAACTCCGCCTAACGGGTAGAATTCAGAGATCTAGGCTCTGTAAAACGTGGCAATTCAAGCTTGAAACATGGTTGTCCCTGAGAGAAGGATACATTAACCGGGAAAACGGGTAAACTTAACGAATAGGTCTAAAAATGCCTGTAGATATCATCTTGGCAAGTTATTCGCGACCATTACACATCTTAACCTGATGAAGGAGGCAGTATCTATATGTCTAAATACAGAACGATTGTGATCGGAACCGGACCTGCGGGTCTGACAGCAGCGATATACCTGGCTCGTGCGAATCTGAAACCGCTGGTGATTGAAGGTCTTCAGCCAGGTGGGCAATTGACAACGACTACAGACGTCGAGAACTTCCCGGGTTTCCCGCAAGGGATTATGGGGCCTGAGTTGATGGACAACATGCGTAAGCAAGCAGAACGTTTTGGGGCTGAATTCAAGAATGGCTGGGTGGAAGAGGTTGATTTCAGTAAGCAACCTTTTAAAGTAAGTGTGGGGGGCATTGGTGAATTGGAGGCAGACTCCATCATTATCTCCACAGGTGCTTCGGCTCGTTATCTCGGTATTCCGGGTGAGCAGGAAAACGTAGGACGGGGAGTAAGTACGTGTGCAACATGTGACGGATTTTTCTTCCGCGGCAAAAAGATTGTTGTGGTGGGCGGTGGCGACTCCGCTATGGAAGAAGCGAGCTTTTTGACTCGTTTTGCTACAGATGTTACGTTGGTTCACCGCCGGGATGAACTGCGCGCATCCAAGATTATGCAGGATCGGGCCCGCAGCAACGAGAAGGTGAAATGGGCTTTGAACCGTACACCTCTTGAGGTTGTACCTGAAGCAATGGGTGTCAAAGGGTTGAAGGTGCGCAACAATGAAACTGGTCAGGAAGAGTTGCTCGAAGCAGATGGTGTATTCGTTGCCATCGGGCACACGCCGAATACTGGATTTCTTGGCAATGCCATTGCACTGGATGAGCATGGGTATGTTGTGGTGAAGCCAGGAACAACAGAAACCAACATTCCGGGTGTATTTGCATGTGGTGATGTTCAGGATACGAAATATCGTCAAGCCATTACAGCTGCAGGATCAGGTTGTATGGCTGCGATGGATTGTGAAAAGTTTCTGGAGGGAAGTATCGTGCACGATTGGAGCGAAACGCTGGATAAGTAATACGCATGACAGCCCTATGGTTTGGAATAAACTAGCATAAGAGACAACGGGAAGTCTCATGAACTGAGAGAAGCCGGAGGGCTTCTCTTTTTTTGAAACGATGATGGGCATGATTTCGTATACATAAGGGGTATATTAGCTGTGAGGTGAAGAAGTTGGGGGAAATGATAAAAGATTGGCTTCAGAATGCAACGGTTAGACGTTTTTTGATCCTGCTGTTGTTCTGTTTAATTTTGTTCAGTATGGGGAGTATGCTTCATATGATTCTGCTGTTGTTCCTGGTGACTTATGTCATGAACAGGCTACAGCATCTCATTACAAAAGGTTTGAATCGCTTTTTTCCAATCGACTATAAAGTCGTGGTCATTCTGCTGTATATGATTGTGATTGCCGGAATTGTACTTGGGATATCCAGATATTCACCACGGATTGTGGATCAGGTTGTGCAGTTAACCAACGAGATTATGAAATTTCTCGACACGGCTGATGGTGATAATTTTGCCTCCAAGATCGCTGGTTATCTGCAGTCCTTCGACATTAAAAATTATACCAACGAAGCGCTGAAATACATTTTTGCCTTTAGTAAATGGCTGGAATTCATCCTGCTGGTTATTATTTTGAGTTTGTTCTTCCTGTTGCAGAAAAAAGAAATATATAAGTTCACGTCCAAGTTCAAAACAAGCAAAATCGGTTGGTTCTATAATGAAGTGGCATACCTGGGCGACAAATTTGTATCTTCTTTTGGTAAAGTCATTGAAGCGCAGCTGCTAATTGCCGTATTTAATACGGTGCTGACGATGCTCGGATTGTGGATCTTAGGTTACCCTTACCTATTCGCGTTAACGATTATGGTCTTCCTGCTCAGTCTGGTGCCTGTTGCAGGGGTTATGATCTCCCTTGTGCCGCTCTGTCTGATCGGGTATCAAATGGGCGGACTGCAGATGGCCATCATCGTGATCATTATGATCGTCATTATTCATGCGCTGGAAACATACTTCCTGAATCCGAAGCTGATGGCACACAAGACCAAATTGCCGATGTTCTACACCTTTATCGTGCTGATTCTGTCGCAACATTTCCTTGGAATCTGGGGCTTGATTATTGGTATTCCGATCTTTGTCTTCATGCTGGATATTCTGGATGTGAACAAGATGGAGAAGACTGAGGAACCTGTGCGCGTCGAGTCGAAGTTGTAATTGATTCTTGAGAGTTCCTAAATTGTGCGAAAAAAGAATAAACGCCTCCAGTGCTTCGCTGGAAGGCGTTTTTTGTTATACCTACACCTGAGGTGATAGGTATCATGGGTGATTGTGTTAACAATGTCATGATCGTCTGATGACCAATGTCATTTTTTATGAATGGAACGAGGGATAATGAAATATCATGAGTTGAGGCTACCCTTTCTATCAGGGAAGGAGGGAGCATGGCGTTTTAATAGATTAAAATCAGGTTGTATACGCATTCAAAAATGGTGTGTGATGTCGTTCACAACCCTGCCAAGGCATGTTGAGCGTGAGGTCTTCTCGTCTTGACCCCGGCGTATCCTTCAATTATAGTTGGTACGTAGGACTTAAACTATTTTAGATAGATAAAGGTGGCTTGCAGCATGTCTGAGAAAATCTACGTTGGGGTCGATCTCGGCGGAACAGCAATCAAGGTCGGTATATGTGATGATCAAGGTCAGCTTATGCATACGTATGAAGGACCGACTGAAGTGGACCAGGGCGTTGACACGGTTATCGCCAACATCGAGAAGTATGTCCGTCATATCGTAGCCGAATCGCCATACAGCTGGGAACAGCTTGAAGGTGTTGGTGCAGGAGTTGCCGGTTTCACGAATGTACGCGAGGGGATTATTGTTCATGCTCCTAACATCGGATTTCGGAATGTAGCCATTCGTTCGGTTCTGGAAGAGCGTCTGGGCAAGCCTGTCAAAATAGATAATGATGCGAACGTTGCTGCTTTGGGTGAAGCTTGGGCAGGAGCCGGCAAGGGCGTAGACAATTGTGTATGCTTCACACTCGGTACAGGCGTTGGCGGTGGTCTCATCCTGAACGGTAAGATCTATCAAGGGTTTTCCGGCATGGCAGGGGAACTGGGCCATATCAGTGTTGTGCCTGATCTGGAAGCGATCAAGTGTGGCTGTGGTAAAATGGGATGTGTAGAGACGGTATCATCCGCAACAGGTATCATTCGTATGGCGAAGGATGCTGTAGAGCGTGGTGATCATACGTCCCTTGCCTTGGTAGACAAAATTGCGGCCAAGGAAGTATTTGATGCGGCCAAAGCCGGCGATGAAGTGGCACTGCGGATTGTAAACCGTGCGGCTTATTATTTGGGCAAATCCATGGCAACCGTAGCAGCTGTACTGAATCCGGAATTATTCATTGTTGGCGGTGGTGTATCGAAGGCAGGCGACTTCTTGTTTGATGAGATTCGTACTGTGTTTGCTCAATTAACTCCAGAGCCGTTGCAACAAGGTGTTCAGATTTTGGAAGCTACACTGGGCAATGATGCAGGTATCGTAGGCGCGGCAGGTCTCCTCTTACGTTCGTAGTACCTTTGTAACACGATATATCCGACATCAATATGATAAGGAGGGGACATTTATGCTTGACGGTGAAGGCTCACCAGGCACAGGCGCCACGCTCATTATCATTACGGGCATGTCCGGAGCGGGTAAAACGATAGCTGTGCAGAGCTTGGAGGATCTAGGGTTTTTCTGCGTAGATAATTTACCGCCTGTTCTAATTCCTAAATTCGCGGAGTTGATCGAACAGTCGAATGGCAAGATTGGCAAGGTAGCGCTGGTCATCGATCTTCGGGGACGTGAATTTTTCACGGCATTATCCGAGTCTCTAAACTATATCAAGGATCATTTTACGATCCATTGCGAAATTTTATTTTTGGATGCAACCGATTCGGTTCTGGTCCAACGTTATAAAGAGAGTAGACGCAGACATCCGCTTGCTCCGGAAGGGATGCCGCTGGACGGCATCAAGCTGGAACGCAAGATGCTGGAGGAACTTAAAAATTCGGCAACTCAGGTGCTGAATACCAGCACGATGAAGCCTGCTCAATTGAAGGAGCGCATCATCTCGCGGTTCTCTCACTTGGAGAGCCAGATGTTATCCGTGAATATAACGTCCTTCGGATTTAAATACGGTATTCCGATTGATGCGGATCTCGTATTTGATGTTCGTTTTTTACCGAATCCGCATTATATTGATCATTTGCGGCCGAATACGGGACAGAATAGTGAAGTGTACGAATATGTTATGAAATGGCCGGAAACGCAAGCGTTTCTGACCAAGCTGCTGGATATGCTGCATTTTCTGATTCCGCAATACCGGAAGGAAGGCAAAAGCCAGGTTATTATTGGAATCGGCTGTACCGGAGGCAAGCATCGTTCGGTAGCAATATCGGAATATTTGGGCAAAATGCTCGGAAGCAGTGAGACTGAAGCTGTTACCGTAAGCCACCGCGACGCTGACCGGGACCGTCATTGAAGAGGGTGAAGGGATGAAAGAGGCCGGACCACGGAGAGAACGTCCGAGAATCGTTGTTATGGGCGGCGGAACCGGATTATCTGTGATGTTACGCGGTTTAAAAGAGAAACCGATGGATATCACGGCCATTGTTACGGTTGCCGATGACGGTGGGAGTTCAGGGATCCTGCGCAGTGAGTTGCAAATGCCGCCTCCAGGAGACATTCGTAACGTGCTCACCGCGCTGGCAGATGTTGAGCCACTGCTTTCGGACATGTTAAAGTATCGTTTCAATACAGGTGCGGGGCTTGCAGGCCACAGCCTGGGCAATTTGATATTGGCTGCAATGACGGATATATCAGGCGACTTTGTGACCGCTGTGCGGGAGCTTAGCCGCGTGTTTGCCGTTAGGGGTCAGGTGCTTCCGGCAGCGGGTCAAGCTGTTGTGCTGCATGCTGAGATGGAGGATGGATCAATTATTACTGGCGAGTCCAAAATCCCTGAGGCAGGCGGGCGCATTAAACGTGTCTTTCTTGAACCGGATCACGTGGAGCCGTTGCCAGAAGCTGTCGAGGCTATACGCCAAGCAGATGCGATTCTGATTGGCCCGGGTAGTCTATATACGAGTATCCTTCCTAATCTGCTTGTGCCCAAACTGGCAGAGGCTGTCGTTGAAACGGATGCGGTGAAGATGTTTATTTGTAACGTAATGACACAGCCGGGAGAGACCGACAATTATACAGTGAGTGATCATCTTAAGGCAGTGCATGAGCATATTGGTCACCAGCTCTTTGACTACGTGATCGTGAACAACGGTGACATTCCACTACAAGTACAGAATAAGTATGCGGAAAAAGGAGCAAAACCGGTTGTTCTTGATATGAATGTGCTGAAAAGTTCAGGTTATCAGGTTGTCGCAGATACGCTGGTTTTGTTCAAAACCTATCTGCGCCATGATGCCGACAAGCTCAGCCATCATATTTACCAGCTGGTTCAAAATTGGATGTTACGGAAGAGGTGAAGTCCCATGTCATTTGCAGCACAGACCAAAAAAGAATTAACGATGATTGAAAGTGAAGCGTGCTGCGAACAGGCGGAACTTTCAGCCCTCATCCGTATGCTTGGTGCAGTGCAGTTATCGAATAAAAAAGTCATCTTGGATATTTCGACAGAGAATGCTGCGATCGCAAGAAGGGCATACTCTCTGCTTAAAAAGCATTTTCAAGTGCATACGGAATTGTTGGTTCGCAAAAAAATGCGGCTGAAGAAGAACAATGTGTACATTGTTCGTGTTCCGTCTATGGTTCAGGAGATTCTAAAGGAGTTGCATATCGTCTCCGAAGGGTTCCTGTTTACTCCTGGCATTAATGAAGAGTTACTGGAGAAGAATTGTTGTAAGCGAGCTTATCTTCGTGGTGCATTTCTGGCAGGTGGTTCCGTAAATAACCCGGAGGGCTCCTCATATCATCTGGAGATTGCGTCCATGTATGAAGAGCATTGTCAGGCACTGGTGGATCTGGCCAATGAATTTCATCTTAATGCCCGGTGTATAGAAAGGAAAAAAGGATTCATCCTATACATTAAGGAAGGCGAGAAAATCATTGAGTTGCTTAGCATCATCGGTGCTCACCAGGCCTTGTTCAAGTTTGAAGACGTTCGAATTATGCGGGACATGCGTAACTCGGTGAATCGAATTGTCAATTGTGAGACAGCTAATCTGAACAAAACGATTGGAGCAGCGGTTAGACAAATCGACAATATCCGTTTACTGCAAAAGGAAGTGGGTCTGGAATCTCTTCCGGATAAGCTACGTGAAGTAGCGGAGGTGAGGCTTGCTCATCCCGACATTAATCTGAAGGAAGTAGGCGAATTGCTAAAAGGTACGGTGAGCAAATCTGGTGTGAACCATCGCCTTCGGAAGATTGATGAGCTTGCTGAGAAAGTGCGCGCGGAACGTTATAGTTGAAGGTTAAAATGAATCATTTAGGTTTAAGGTATGTTATGACCTTACCAAGTCGTGTTGGGTTACTCGTGCGGGTAAAGGAGAGGCTTCGGTTCTGGATTTTTGCCTGAGCTCGAGGGCTAAGTTTTTTCTTCTAGTGTCCTGCACGGGTTAATGGTATAATGTTGTATAAATATAATTGTGTATTTAATGTCCAGATTTCATAATAGGGGGTAAGTTTCTATGACAAAGCACCCGGTAGTTGTCCGTTTGAAAACGGGTCTCCATGCCAGACCTGCAGCACTGTTCGTTCAGGAAGCGAATAAGTACTCATCTGAAGTGTTCGTCGAGAAGGACGATAAAAAAGTAAACGCTAAAAGTATCATGGGAATCATGAGCCTTGCGATCAGTACAGGTACAGAAATCCATATTAGTGCTGAAGGCGCGGATGCGGATCAGGCTGTAAACGCTTTAGTTAGTCTGGTGAGCAAGGAAGAGCTTGAGAACCAATAAGCTTCATGAACTCAATTCAATCTATGAAGAAGTCCCGCAAGGGGCTTTTTTGCGTTTTATATAAATTTTATTAACCGTGCCCGTCAAGTGCAACATTATGGAATTTGTCCCGTCTGTTAAGGTATCAAATCGCTTCAAGTTTGAGAAGTTAACATATGAGGAGGTTATTCGTAATGGGTAAACAATGGATGAAACCGTTTGGTGCAGTGCTGGTGGCAAGTTCGTTGCTGGTCGGAGGAACGGCTTATGTAGCCCCAGGAAACTATGCTTATGCTGCCGAAGTTCAGGGCGTACAGCAAAATGTAATCAATGTCGTAGGTAAAGGTGAAATTCAAGTGAAACCGGATATTGCCTATCTGTCCATCGGGGTGAACAGTACTGCCGATACTGCGGCGTCAGCCCAGAAGGCAAATGCCGCCAAGATTCAAAAGGTTACTAACTTGCTGAAAAACACATGGAAGATCAGTGCAGATGATATTCAAACCAGTCAATTCTATGTGCAACCGAACTACACGTATAGCGAAAAAGATGGACAGAAAATTAAAGGTTACACAGCACATCACACATTGACAGTAACATATCGTGATATGGACAAGATTGGTGAACTACTGGATGCAGCGTCACAAGCAGGTGCCAACAATATCGAAAATGTACGCTTCACGGTAGAAAATCCGGAGAAATATGAATCCGAAGTCATTGCTAAGGCAGTAGCTAATGCAGATGTGAAGGCAGGAGCAATTGCTAAAGCAGTTAAACGTCAACTGGGTACTGTCCTTTCGGTAAGCCAGCCGGATGCTAATGTTCCTGTGTTCTATGCATCAGAGTCTTTGATGTCGCAAGCGAAGAGTGATTCGAACGCAGGTACACAGATCGAAGCAGGTCAAGTTAAAGTGAGCACCGTTCTTAATATTACGTATGAGATGAAATAAGGAATGCTATATCAATACGAGCTAAAATGATTAAATATTAAACATTTAAAATAATGACAAAAACACTGTCTTATCAGGCAGTGTTTTTTTGTTGCACATGTGGGCTTTGAGGAAGTAAGGGATAGAAATTACTTATATGGTCGGTTGTAGTGCAGCGCGAATAATGTCGTTTTTGTATCGTTTTTCATGACAAAACGTTCATTTTCTGTTGTTTTTCCCTTTTGATTTTCATCAAGATTGTAACTGGAGCTGTAAACCATTCCGAAAACGGGTTAATTATAATTAAGAGGTGAGCGTATGGCATGTGTAGTAACGTTCGTGATTACATACGCAATGAACCTAATGGTAAATAAAAGAGAGGAGTTTTATAGATGAAAACATGGAAAAAATGGACGAGTGCATTATTGGCGGCAGGTGTAATTATGGGGGGGAGCACAGCGTGGATGGATCAATCGGTTCAAGCTGCATCCGTATCTTCCAAAGTAACGGCACCGGCTGAAGTAACGTTGAAATCAGGCGGTAAAACACTCACGCAAAAAGGCCTCCTTCAAGGTGGATCTACATGGGTGTCGCTGACAGCGGTCAAGGATGTAGCGGGCGGTACATTGAAATATGATGCAAAAACGAAGTCGTATACCGTAACTGCAGCGAACAATGCAATGACTGTTAGTTTGATGGATGGACAGCCAAACGTGTATATTAACGGTTTTTATCCTCAAGTGGAGGCAAAATTGATCCAGGGTCGTTTGTACATCCCGTTCTCTGCAATGAGAGATTATTTGGGTGTACAGGGCAGCTGGGATGCCAAAACCAAAACGCTGACCCTGAGCAAAGTAAAACAAAATAACGTACAGGTGAAATCAACTAAAGCCAACGTGACCGTGAAAAACGCTGAGGTGGATGTACAGTATCCTCAAGTAAGTGGACTAGCGAGCAAAGAGGCTGAGACCACGATTAACAAAGTGCTCAAAGATGAAGTAGACACGGCTGTTGCTGCCTTCAAAAAACAAACGTCTGAATTCGGTGGAGCAACCGCAAACCGTCCATATGCATTCGAAACATCTTATGTGGTGACGTACAATGAGAATGGTGTGCTGGGTCTGATTACTCAACGTTATGAAGACTATGCAGGAGCACATGGCATGACGTATCGGACGGGTCACACATTTGCACTCGATACAGGTAAAGAGCTGACACTGGATGATGTGTTGCAAAACAGCAAATCCATGCGTGAAACGGTCAGCAAAAAGGTTGGTGAGCAACTGAAAGCGAACACGGGATACTTGAGCGGCTACAAAGGGCTGAACAAAGACCAAGACTTTTACGTGACGCCAACAGGCGCTGTTGTGTTCTTCCAGTTGTATGAGTACACAGCGTATGCAGAGGGCTTCCCAGAATTCAAGTTCACTTACAAGGAAATTTTGCCTAAAGGAACCACACCCTTCAGCAACGTAGCTTCTGAGAAGTAAGTTCGGTTTGGGGTAGATGAAATCATAAAATAAATTAAATTCAAGTCAAGAGCACTTATACCGTTTATTCGTGAAAAATAATAAACCAGAAGCCTCCGTCAAAGCAAGAATGACGGGGTTTCTGGTTTATGCAGGCAATATCAACACCCTAATGCAGGTTGTTGATATTGCCTGTTTGCAACTAATAAGCGCAGGGCGTGCTCACCTAGATTCAGGTGATGCCCGCCCTGCGCTTATTTACGTTGTCTCCAGGCTATAGCTTAGATGCCTTGGGAGCCTACGTTTTGGATTACTTTATCGATGATACCGTAATCGGCTGCTTCAGCAGCACTCATGAAGTAATCACGATCTGTATCTTTTTCAATACGCTCCAGTGGTTGACCTGTGCGCTCGGAGATGATGCGATTCAAGGTATCACGCATTTTGAGAATGCGGCGTGCACGGATTTCGATGTCCGACGCTTGACCTTGTGCACCACCAAGAGGCTGGTGAATCATAATTTCACTGTTCGGCAACGCAAAACGTTTGCCTTTTGCACCGGCATTCAGCAAGAATGCACCCATGGAAGCCGCCATACCTACGCAGATCGTAGATACATCCGGTTTAATGAACTGCATTGTATCGTAAATTGCCATCCCCGCTGTGATCGATCCGCCTGGGCTGTTGATGTATAAGTGAATGTCTTTCTCCGGATCTTCCGCTGCCAGGAACAACATCTGTGCCATGATGGCATTCGCAACAACGTCATTCACGTCGCTGCCAAGGAAAATGATACGATCCTTCAGCAATCTGGAATAAATATCATAGGCGCGCTCACCCCGGTTGCTCTGTTCAACGACCATTGGAATATAACTCACGTGAAAAACCTCCTCGGAAATGTAAATGTTAAATGGGTGTTTATATTTAAACTGTTACCGTATTAACCACATCATAAACAATCTCAAACAAAAAGTCAAAGAAAGTCAAACTAAGTTTGAAAAAAAAGAAACCTTTCCGGTTTCGTTGGTTAAATGCATTATGAGCTGTTAAAAATGTAGTGGCGCGCCCGCCAAGAATCGAACTTGGATCTCAGGCTTCGGAGGCCTACGTCATATCCATTGGACCACGGGCGCAAATTATGTGACAGCAATAATGATTATAGCTTATGCACCGGTGAATTGCAAGCAGTTGCTTTGCATGAACATGGTGTAGTTTTCCTTAGTGCGAAAGGGCTCAAGTTCCTCCATGAAAGATTCGATTTATTCCGCAGGTGGTTTGAATTTATTCTGAAATGATCATGATGAATAAGAATGGATAAAGCTTGAATTTCGGTACATGCTATTAGAGGTTTTGGACATGCCCTATAAAAATGAAACATAGCAAGATATAGATGTTATGTTCAGGCTTCTTCTATATATGGTGTGAGATCCTCGCTTTCTTATCTCGATGTGTAGAGGTTGTGAAAATAGGCGCGTACAAACGCCTGCGAACCTGTCGAAATAGGCAATCGAAACACTTGCATCTCGCGTCAGTTTTAGGTAGAATGAACGTGGGACTTAAAAAGTTAACCCGGGACATTTTAAGGCCATGCAGAAAGCTTGGAACATGAAGCTTGCGGGAGTGGAAAGCATGCGAACGATCTTGGAAGTGCAAAAGCAGCTTCTGCCCGATCTCATGGATGTCTTGAAGAAACGCTATACGATTTTGCACCAGATCATGTTATCGGATGTGATTGGGCGGAGAACGTTAGCCAATTCCATGCAGATGACCGAGCGGGTTCTGAGAGCTGAGACCGATCTGTTAAAGGCTCAGGGACTTATCGAAATTGACAGCGCGGGGATGAAGATCAGCGAGGCGGGTTATAATCTGCTGCAGCAGTTAGAACCTGTCGCGAAAGAGCTGTTTGGATTATCCGAGCTGGAAGAGCGAATCAAGCAAGCCTACGGTCTGCAAAAGGTAGTTGTGGTTCCCGGCGATTCGGACGTATCTCCTTTTGCCAAGAGGGAACTTGGAAGAGCCGGAGCGAAGGCTCTCGGCAGTATTATGAATGACAACGACGTTGTCGCCGTTACAGGCGGATCAACAACGGCAGGTGTTGCAGAACAACTCACACCGCCTACTTCGCTGAAGGGTGTCTGGTTTGTGCCAGCACGAGGCGGATTGGGAGAAAGCCTGGAAATACAGGCGAATACGATTGCGTCCACAATGGCAAAGCGGGCAGGGGCTCAGTACAAACTCCTGCATGTACCGGATTTGCTTAGTGACCATGCCTATGAATCGCTGATCCAGGACCCGGGTGTTCAGGAGATTTTACAGCTAATCAGGCAATCACGCATCGTAATTCATGGCATTGGCGATGCTGTGGAGATGGCGAAGAGACGCAAGCTTGCACCGGAGATCATCGACGAACTTCAGGAGCAGGGGGCCGTATCGGAGTCCTTCGGGTATTACTTCAATGATCAGGGTGAGGTGGTACATACCATGCTTACACTGGGTATGCGGCTTCAGGATATCGAACGCACCGATGTGGTTATCGGTATTGCGGGCGGCAAAAGCAAGGCAGCTGCCATTCATTCCGTACTGCGGTTTGGGCAGGAGGATATTCTGATTATTGATGAGGCTGCGGCCGAAGTCATCGTCGCTGACATGGAAAACATCTAATTTTTCAGAGATGAAATGGTTTTATTTTCAACATCACTCTTGTTGTCTTGACGGACTTCACCGTCTGTCTTGAATATATAGTTTCATAAAAAACTAATCAAAACTTGGGAGGAACTTACTCATGATTAAAGTAGGTATTAACGGTTTTGGACGTATTGGTCGTTTGGCATTCCGCCGTATTCAAAATGTAGAGGGCATTGAAGTTGTAGCAATCAACGACTTGACTGACGCTAAAATGCTGGCTCATTTGCTCAAATATGATACAACTCAAGGTCGCTTCGATGGCGATGTTGAAGTACATGATGGTTTCTTCAAAGTGAACGGCAAAGAAGTTAAAGTTATCGCTAACCGCAACCCTGAAGAACTGCCTTGGGGAGACCTGGGTGTAGATATCGTTCTGGAATGTACTGGTTTCTTCACAACGAAAGAAGCTGCTGAGAAACACTTGAAAGGTGGAGCTAAGAAAGTTGTTATCTCCGCACCAGCTACTGGCGACATGAAAACCATCGTTTACAACGTAAACCATGACATCCTTGATGGTACTGAAACTGTAATTTCCGGCGCATCTTGCACAACAAACTGCCTGGCTCCTATGGCAAAAACACTGCAAGACAAATTCGGAATCGTTCAAGGTTTGATGACTACAATTCACGCTTACACTGGCGACCAAAACACATTGGATGCTCCACACCCTAAAGGTGACTTCCGTCGTGCTCGCGCAGCAGCTGAAAACATCATCCCTAACACAACTGGTGCTGCTAAAGCAATCGGTCTGGTTATCCCTGAACTGCAAGGTAAATTGGATGGTGCAGCACAACGCGTACCAACACCAACAGGTTCCCTGACTGAGCTGGTAACTGTTCTGGGCAAAAAAGTAACAGCTGAAGAAGTTAACGCAGCAATGAAAGAAGCTTCCGATCCACAAACTTTCGGATACACAGAAGACGAAATCGTATCTTCCGACATCGTGGGTATCACTTACGGTTCCTTGTTCGATGCAACTCAAACTAAAGTACTGACAGTGGGCGACCAACAATTGGTTAAAACTGTAGCTTGGTATGACAATGAAATGTCCTACACAGCTCAATTGGTTCGCACATTGGAGCACTTTGCAAAAATGATCAAGTAATATCTGTAATAACATAGAGCGGAAACAGATTGTTATTGTTTCCGCTCTTTATATATGGATATTTAGTTAATTTCTCATGAACACCAGAACTGACAAGGGATTCAGCTCTTGAAAGGTTCACCAAATACATGGGTGCGGAGGAAATAGAGATGAACAAAAAAAGTGTACGTGATATCGAATTGAATGGAAAACGGGTATTCGTGCGTGTAGATTTCAATGTGCCGCTCGAAGATGGTAAAATTACAGATGACAAACGTATTCGTGCAACACTGCCTACGATCAACTTCCTGATCGAAAAAGGTGCGAAAGTGATCTTGGCGAGCCACATGGGACGTCCAAAAGGTGAAGTTGTAGAATCCATGCGTTTGACACCAGCAGCTGAGCGTTTGTCTGAATTGCTGGGTAAACCGGTTACTAAAGCGGATGATTCCGTGGGCGAAGCGGTTAAAGCTCAAATCGCGGCAATGAACGATGGCGACGTATTGTTGCTTGAGAACGTTCGTTTCCACGCGGGCGAAGAGAAAAACGATCCGGAACTGGCAAAACAATTTGCTGAACTCGCTGACGTATTCGTTAACGATGCATTTGGCGCAGCTCACAGAGCACATGCTTCGACCGAAGGAATCGCTCACTTGCTTCCAGCAGTGTCCGGTTTGTTGATGGAAAAAGAGCTTGAAGTGTTGGGTAAAGCCATCTCCAACCCTGAGCGTCCTTTCACAGCAATCATCGGTGGTTCCAAAGTAAAAGACAAAATCGATGTGATCGACAACCTGCTCAACATTGCAGACAACGTAATCATCGGTGGTGGTCTGTCTTACACATTCATGAAAGCTCAGGGCCACGAAGTAGGTCAATCCTTGCTGGATGAGTCCAAACTGGATGTAGCACTTGGCTTTATCGAAAAAGCAAAAAAACTGGGCAAAAACTTCTACCTGCCAGTGGATATCGTAATCTCTGACGACTTTAGTGCAGACGCAAACACAAAAATCGTTGAAGTTGGCGACATTCCTGCAGATTGGGAAGGTATCGACATCGGTCCTAAAACACGTGAGATCTATGCTGACGTTGTTAAAAACTCCAAACTGGTTGTGTGGAACGGACCTATGGGCGTATTCGAAATTGAGCCATTCTCTCACGGTACTCGTGCAGTAGCAGAAGCTTGTGCTACAACATCTGCTTACACAGTAATCGGCGGCGGCGACTCTGCAGCAGCAGCTGAGAAGTTCAAATTGGCTGACAAAATGGACCACATCTCCACAGGTGGCGGTGCATCGCTCGAGTTCATGGAAGGCAAAGTGCTTCCAGGCGTAGTTGCATTGAACGACAAGTAAGCTTTAAGCTATAGCATGAAGGAGTTGAAACCAATGAGAACACCAATTATCGCGGGTAACTGGAAAATGTTCAAAACGGTTTCCGAATCCAATGACTTCATTCAGGAAGTTAAAGGAAAAGCGGAAGTCGCAGGCGTAGAAACGGTAATCTGCGCACCTTTTACAAACCTGCCATCCCTGGTAGAAGCTGTGAAAGGCACTAACATCAAAATCGGTGCACAAAATCTTCACTTCGAAGACAACGGTGCATTCACTGGTGAAATCAGCGGTGTGATGCTGAAAGAACTGGGTGTAGATTACGTGATTATCGGTCACTCGGAGCGCCGTCAATATTTTGCGGAAACCGATGAGACTGTCAATAAAAAGTTGCATGCAGCATTCCGTCATGGATTGACTCCAATCTTCTGCCTTGGTGAAACGCTTGAAGAGCGCGAAGCAAACCAAACAAAAGATGTATGCAAAGTACAAACTGAAGCTGCTCTGGCTGGTCTGACTGCTGAGCAAGCAGCTCAAGTGGTTATCGCTTATGAGCCAATCTGGGCGATTGGTACAGGCAAATCCTCTACATCCCAAGATGCGAATGAAGTTATTGCTTACATCCGTACATTGGTGAAGGATCTGTACAATGAGCAGGTTGCAGATGCGGTTCGTATCCAATACGGCGGTAGCGTGAAACCGGAAAACGTAACAGAATACCTCGGACAAAGCGACATCGATGGCGCACTTGTTGGCGGTGCCAGCTTGCAACCGGCTTCGTTCATCGCGCTTGTTGAGGGGGCGAAGTAAGATGACAGCTCCAAAACCTGTAGCACTGATCATTATGGATGGCTTCGGTCTGCGTAACACGGTGGAAGGCAATGCGGTAGCGCAAGCCAAAAAACCGAACTATGACCGTTTTATGAGCCAGTTCCCACACACAACGTTGACTGCATGCGGTGAGGCTGTAGGTTTGCCGGAAGGCCAAATGGGGAACTCCGAGGTAGGTCACCTGAACATCGGTGCCGGCCGGATCGTATATCAGGATTTGACCCGTATCTCCAAATCGATTCGTGACGGCGAGTTCTATGACAATGAAACACTTGTCAAAGCGGTGCGCGAAGCGAAACAGAACGGTAAAAAGCTTCATCTCTACGGCTTGTTGTCCGATGGTGGCGTACATAGTCACATCGACCACTTGTTCGCGATGCTGGATCTGGCTAAAAAAGAAGAAATGAACGAAGTATATATTCATGCCTTCCTGGATGGCCGTGACGTTATGCCGGACAGCGGTAAAGACTTCATGCAGAAGCTGATCGCCAAGATTGACGAAGTGGGTGTAGGTAAAATCGCAACGGTTCAAGGCCGCTACTATGCTATGGACCGTGACAAACGTTGGGAGCGTGTAGAGAAATCCTACCGCGCTATCGTTTATGGGGATGGACCGAAATACACTGACCCACTCAAAGCGGTTGAAGAATCGTATGAGAAATCCGTATTTGACGAGTTCGTTGAACCAACGGTTATCGTTCAAGCGGATGGTGAGCCGGTAGGTCTGGTAGAGAGCGGCGATTCCGTCATCTTCCTTAATTTCCGTCCTGACCGTGCAATTCAGTTGTCGCAAGTATTCACGAACTCCGATTTTCGCGGCTTTGATCGTGGACCGAAGTTCCCAGTGGGCTTGCACTTTGTGTGCCTGACGTTGTTCAGCGAGACGGTTGAAGGTTATGTGGCTTATGAGCCGAAGAACCTCGACAATACGCTGGGTGAAGTGCTGGTACAGAATAACAAAAAACAACTGCGTATTGCAGAAACCGAGAAATACCCGCACGTAACCTTCTTCTTCAGCGGCGGCCGTGATGTAGAGCTTCCAGGCGAAACTCGCGTACTGATCAACTCACCTAAGGTGGCAACGTATGACCTGCAACCAGAGATGAGCGCTTATGAAGTAGCCGATGCAGCCGTTCGTGAGATTGAAGCGGATAAACACGACGCGATTATCTTGAACTTTGCGAACCCTGACATGGTTGGACACTCCGGCATGCTGGAGCCTACCATCAAAGCGGTTGAAGTGACGGATGAGTGCATGGGTCGCGTTGTAGACGCAGTACTTGCCAAAGGCGGCGTAGTATTGATCACAGCGGATCACGGTAACGCGGATATGGTATTTGATGAGCAAGGACGTCCGTTCACAGCTCACACAACGAACCCGGTTCCATTTATCGTGACAGATCCAAATGTAACGTTGCGTGAAGGCGGAATTTTGGCCGATATCGCGCCAACCATTCTTGACCTGATGCAATTGCCACAACCGGCAGAAATGACGGGAACATCCGTTATTGCTACCCGTAAATAAGTTGCACAGCCAACATATATGAAATTGGGAAGTTTGGCGTTTACCCCTGAACGAAGGTAGCAGAAATGGTCTGAAGAAGCGTAGCGTTCGCCTTTATCACAGGATTCCAACTTATGAGAATAAGTTCTAAAGGAATCCGGGGATAACAGCGATCGTAAGACGATTCTGCTGACGTAGTGGATAAGGGGAAACACAAGTGGTCCTAATTTTTAATAAATTCAAAATCAAAGGAGATTATCACTCATGACTATTATTTCTGACGTGTACGCTCGCGAAGTCCTCGACTCCCGCGGTAACCCTACAGTTGAAGTTGAAGTATACCTGGAGTCCGGCGCAATCGGACGCGCAATCGTTCCATCCGGTGCATCCACTGGTGCCCACGAAGCAGTTGAGCTTCGCGATGGTGACAAATCCCGTTACCTCGGTAAAGGCGTTCTGCAAGCTGTTAAAAACGTAAATGAAATCATCGCTCCAGAAGTCATCGGTATGGATGCTTTGGATCAACTGGGTATCGACAGATTGATGATCGCTTTGGATGGTACGCCAAACAAAGGTAAATTGGGCGCAAACGCAATCCTGGCTGTATCCATGGCTGTAGCTCGCGCTGCTGCTGATGCTCTGGAATTGCCACTGTATGTTTACCTGGGCGGATTCAACGCGAAAGCATTGCCTGTACCAATGATGAACATCATCAACGGTGGTGAGCACGCGGACAACAACATCGACGTACAAGAGTTCATGGTATTGCCAGTTGGCGCACCTAGCTTCAAAGAAGCTCTTCGCGTAGGCGCAGAAATCTTCCACAACCTGAAATCCGTACTGAGCTCCAAAGGTTTGAACACAGCTGTAGGTGACGAAGGTGGTTTCGCACCAAACCTGGGTTCTAACGAAGAAGCAATCACTACAATTATCGAAGCAATCGAAAAAGCAGGTTACAAACCAGGTGTTGACGTATTCCTGGGTATGGACGTTGCTTCCACTGAGTTCTACAAAGATGGAAAATACACTTTGGCTGGTGAAGGTAAATCTTACACTTCCGCTGAGTATGTTGACCTTCTGGCTTCATGGGTTGAGAAGTACCCAATCATCACAATTGAAGACGGTATGTCCGAAGATGACTGGGATGGTTGGAAATTGCTCACTGAAAAATTGGGCGACAAAGTACAACTCGTTGGTGACGACTTGTTCGTAACGAACACGGAGCGTCTTGCTAGAGGTATCGAGCAAGGAATCGGTAACTCCATCCTGATCAAAGTAAACCAAATCGGTACATTGACTGAAACATTCGATGCAATCGAAATGGCTAAACGTGCAGGATACACAGCTGTAATCTCCCACCGTTCCGGTGAGTCCGAAGACAGCACAATCGCTGACATCGCTGTTGCAACAAACGCGGGTCAAATCAAAACGGGTGCTCCTTCCCGTACAGACCGTATCGCAAAATACAACCAATTGCTTCGCATTGAAGATCAATTGGATGAGCTTGCTCAATACAACGGTCTTAAAGGATTCTACAACCTTAAAAAATAAGCTGTGTACACAGCTTTTCGGGCAAGCCGGGTAACCGGCTTGTCTTTTTTATGATTATGCGGAACACGTAAGGGATGTGGTCTAGTAGATAGACCAGTTATTACGTGGATAACTCTGATAGGCCAGCTATTCAAAAGTTATACGATGGCGGTCTTTATTGGAAATTGCATGCGTTGTACTACTTGTAGTACAACCATAGCTGTGCTACAATTAAAGTAACTGTTTTTATGGTGAGATGTGATGCCCACATGGGTAGGAGGTGGAAAGAATGGATATTGCTTTGAAATTGCTGCTCGTTGTTTTCTCGATCGGTCTAATCACTGTAGTATTGCTGCAGCACGGGAAAAGCGCTGGTTTGGCGGGTGCCATCTCCGGTGGTGCGGAACATCTTTTCGGTAAAACGAAAGCGCGCGGATTGGATCTTTTCTTGCAACGTGCAACAGTCGTACTGGGTGCAGGATTTATGATCTTGGCTATTATTGTTACGGTGGTTTCCAAGTAACTTGGTTCGAACCTTCGAATGAATCGAATAGCTGAAGCCAATGGCTTAACGGATAAACCTTCGTTTCGTGCAGAAACGGAGGTTTTTTAATAGAAATTTATTTCTCCAAAGTTTGCCAATTATATCGCTATATAGCCACCGAATTCTTCTTGAACTTGATGGAACTGCATTTTGCTTGTGACTTCTGTTCGATTCCCCCTTACTGTTTTAGAGACCCATTTCAGGCAGGTATGCCACGGCGAGATATAAAATTCCTGTGATTAAGATTTTCAAATGTATAGATAAGATTCGTGATGCAACTTATTTTCTAAATGCTAATTTAAATCAGGTCGGGCATATCACATACTGCATAAACTGTTTGAAGGAGCGGACTCAAACGGCCAACTTGTTACGTTAAGAGACCAAGGGGCTTTTTTGGGTAGCTACGGATGGGCTGGATTGAATTCGTGTATACTAGGGTATGAGATAGTAAGGGCGCGATAATCATACGCATTTTACTATATGGCATCTGTACGAATACGGCACGAATTCCGATACATAAAGAGAAGAGATCAGACTATACTCTTACGTTTCCCGAGGTGAAAACTAATGATAACCGAACAACAATTGCTTGACTTCATGCGGGAGACCGCCTATAAACCGATGACTTATCAGGAGTTGGAACAGCACTTTCAGATTGAGGATGCTGCTGATTTCAGATCCTTTTTGATTATGCTGAACACGCTGGAGGAATCCGGCCAAATTTTGCTAACAAGTAACAACCGCTACGGTATGCCTGAACGTATGAATCTGGTACGTGGGCGTCTTCAAGCGCATGCGAAGGGTTTTGCTTTTCTGATTCCAGAAGACCGAGAGCACCCTGACGTATATATCCATGCCAATGATATGAAAAGTGCAATGAATGGGGATATTGTGCTTGTGAAAGTAACTTCCCAAGGGCCGTCCGGCGGTCGCCTGGAGGGTGAAATTGTACGGATTGTGACGCGTGCGATCACACAGGTTGTGGGTGTTTTCCAGAGCCACGAAGTGTATGGATTTGTCATTCCGGATGATAAACGGATTAATCGTGATATTTTTATCCCGCGTACGAATTTTGCTGGTGCTGTAGATGGACAGAAGGTTGTTGCCAAGATTGTCAGTTATCCGGAAGGCCGTGCAGCGGCTGAGGGTGAGATTATCGAGATTTTGGGTCACAAGGATGAGCCGGGCATTGATATTTTATCGGTCATCCGCAAACACCAGCTGCCTGAAGCTTTCCCGGATGAAGTGATGCAAGAAGCGGAAAAAGCACCGGACTCCATTACGGATGAAGAGATTATTCAGCAGGGACGCCGCGACTTGCGTGGTCTGAACATCGTTACGATTGATGGAGAGGATGCGAAAGACCTGGATGATGCGGTTAACGTGGAAAAACTGCCGAACGGCAACTACCGTCTGGGCGTGCATATTGCCGATGTGGGTTACTACGTGCGTGAGAACTCCAAGCTGGATCAGGAAGCATATAACCGCGGATGCAGTGTGTATCTCGTGGATCGGGTTATTCCGATGTTACCACAACGTTTGTCCAACGGGATTTGTAGCTTGAATCCACAGGTGGACCGTCTGACATTATCCTGTGAGATGGAGTTTAACGACCAGATGAAGGTTGTGAAGCACGATATTTTCACAAGTGTCATCAAGACTAAAGAACGCATGACCTATTCCAACGTTCGCAAAATTCTGGAAGGCGAAGAGCCGGAATTGCTTGAACGTTATAAAGACTTGGTGGATGACTTCCACCTGATGAAAGAGATTGCCTTGAAGCTACGTGCGATGCGTATGCGCCGCGGGGCGGTTGATTTTGATTTTGAAGAGTCCAAAATCATTGTCGATGAGAACTGCAAACCGGTGGATATCGTGAAACGGGAGCGTTCCATTGCAGAACAAATTATTGAGGAGTTCATGCTTGCAGCCAATGAGACTGTAGCGGAGCATTTTCACTGGCTTAAGGTACCGTTCATCTATCGCGTGCATGAAGACCCGGATCAGGAAAAGTTGCAAAACTTCCTCGCTTTTGCGGCGAATTTTGGACATCACGTCAAGGGACGTGGCAATTCCGTTCATCCAAGAGCACTTCAATCTCTCTTGGAGGACATTAACGGTACGAAGGAGCAGACAGTCATCAGCACCATGATGTTGCGTTCCATGAAACAGGCGAAGTACGACTCTGAAATGTCTGGCCACTTTGGTTTGGCGGCAGAGTTCTACAGTCACTTTACATCCCCGATCCGCCGTTATCCCGATCTGGTCATTCACCGGGTCATTCGTGAAGTGATCGAGAATAACGGTGCATTACCGGAGAATCGCCAAGAGTATCTGGCAAGCCGGATGTCGGATATCGCCCAGCAGTCCTCAGAACGCGAGCGTGTGGCGGTGGAAGCGGAGCGCGATACGGAGAAAATGAAAAAGGCCGAGTACATGCTCGACAAGGTCGGCGAAGAGTTCGAAGGCATCATCAGCAGCGTGACCAGCTTCGGTATGTTTATTGAGCTGGAGAATACGGTAGAAGGTCTGATTCGTCTTAGCGCGCTGACAGATGATTATTATCATTTTGATGATCAGCATATGGCTCTGATTGGTGAGCGTACATCCAAAGTTTTCCGCATTGGCGACGAAGTGAAAATTCGCGTAGCACGTGTGAGCATGGAAGAGTACACGATTGATTTTGAGATGGTTGATATGAAACCTCGCCGAGAACGGGATGGCGGGTTCGATCGTGGTGCTCGCGGTGGTAAAGGTGGTCGTCCTGGTAGCGGCGGCCGAGGCGGAGCCAAAGGTGGTTTCGGTGGAGGCCGTGGCGGTAAAGGCGGCGCTGCTGGAGCAGGCGGTAAGCGTGATCGCGGCGGCAGATCGGCAGAAGAGAGCAGTAAAGGTGCTCGCGGTGGTCGTGGCGGAGCGGCAAATGCCGGAGCAGGTGCAGGCTCATCAGCGGGTGGGTTTGCTGGTAAAGGCGGAGGCAGACCGAAAGGTGAACGTCGTGCGAGTGATGCAGGCGCAGGTGCTTCGGGTAGTCGTGGTAAAGGTGCGGTAAGCTTTGGTTTCGGTTCGGGCAAAGGCGGGTATAGCTCTGCCCCGGCTGGTCAGGATAGTGGATCAGGTGAACGTAGCCAAGGAAGTAGCCTCAATGGTAGCGGCCGTGGAGAAGGAAGCTTCAAATCCGGTAAGGGCGGTAGCGGTAAAGGTGGCAAAGGCGGAGGTAAACGTAAGAACACCTCACCTAGCGGTATTTTTATCGGTGAAAATGCTACACCGGGCGGCGTGCAAGAAGGCGGAGCATCTCGCCGCAAACGTAAGAAAAACAAAGGCGGGGCCGGGAATGGGACAGCCGCTTTTGTTCGCAAGAAAAAGAAGTAAGTGAGAAGCCAGGAAGGGGCGGCGCAGGCCGCCTCTTTCTTGATTTTAACAGCCGTCCTTGCTACAATTAAGGTCTGGCACAGGTTTTTTGGTGCAACATGCATGCTATGCTGGTACAGCATGGTACGGGTTTATTTTACGAAGAAGGAGTGAGGACATGGGCAAGAATGATGGGCAGAATAAAGTGCTTGCACAGAACAAAAAGGCTTCCCATGACTACTTCATTGAAGATACGTATGAAGCGGGCATGGTGCTGACGGGCACAGAAATCAAGTCGATTCGTAACGGCCGTGCGAACATAGGAGACTCATTTGCAACGATTCGTAACGGCGAGATTCATATTCACAATATGCATATTAGTCCTTTTGAACAAGGCAATCGGCATAATCCGCTCGATCCTACACGCACACGTAAGTTGTTAATGCATAAGGTACAGATTCATAAGCTACTTGGATTGTCCAAGCAGGATGGATACAGCATTGTGCCGCTGAAAATTTATATTCGTAATGGCTACGCGAAGCTGCTACTTGGTTTGGGTAAAGGTAAGAAGCAGTATGATAAACGTGACACTGCCGCGAAGCGGGATGCTCAACGTGATATCCAGCGTGCACTGCGCGAGAAGCAGAAGGTTGCGCGTTAAGAGAGAGCTACGTTTTGTTAACGTTAATTCGCGTCGATTCGCAATGGTGTAGGGATGTATGCTTACGGCCCAGCTGGTCAATGGCAGAATACGATAAGCGGAGAATGATTGGAAACTCGGAATCGATGGAGCCTCGCAGTTTGCCTATGTATAGGTGAGTGTGAGGCTTTTTTTTGTAGGTTGCGTAAATTTGTGCATCGGTGGGTAAATTAATTAAACCGACGGTTGTAGCTGGGTAAACTTTACTTCCGATGAGTCACGCGGTATAATATGTAGACGATTGAGCCTGATGGCGTGGTTAGTTGGCTAGTTTGGATAACCTTTCATCTGCGCTCAGTAGACTGGATTGCTTTCCAGCAATCTGCACTATATCGGTGATTCGGGCTGTGATATGATTATTCATGTAGCAGACAGGAATGCCGAGTATGTAAGAAACATCTTTTCACCTTGGAGGGATTAGATGTGCAGCACCTTTGCTCCGTATTCACGGATTAATCCTGGAGCCCTTCTTATATGAGGGGGCGTTTATGGATTCGACGGGGATAGTTCGAGCATGGGTAGCGGGTAGTGGGGACGCGTCCGCTTTATCAACGCTAAAGCCTATTAAACGGCAAACAACAAACAAACTACGCTTTCGCAGCCTAAGAAACTGTGTGCGTGCTTCTACCCTGCATCGCCCATGTGACAGGACTAGGGGCTAACAAGTAGTGGGATACGCTGTCACATCTCCGCCTGGGGTGTGCTGAAGAAGACAATCAGGCTGACCCAACGTATAGCCGGTTACAGGGCGATACTCGGGTGACATCAAAACTGTGACTACACCCGTAGAAGCTTATGTGTCGTTATCTTCGGACAGGGGTTCGACTCCCCTCGCCTCCATTAGTAGCATCAGTGAGACCGCCTATTTAGGCGGTCTTTCTTTGTTTTCTGCGGTTTAAATAATTTTTACGAAGAGAAATGTTTTACTTAACAATTCTATGAGCTATTGAATATAGTAGTGGCAATCCAATCTGCAGAATGTAGCTGAAAAATAATAATGCTTTGTTGAATAGGACCATAGTAGTATAAATATAGTTCATTAGTATCAAAAAAAATATACGACTACCTTTACAGACTTTGGGCAATGTGAGAACATGTGTATATAGAAAAAAATGTTTCAATTAGCGTGTAGCTGAACCTTCGTATAAGTAATTGCTGGACCCCCTGACCGGGCAATTAGAGAACAGATTGGATTATATTTCCAATGGTTATGGAAATGAGCATAGAGGCAATTAGTTGAATTGCAGGGAATGTTACTCATCTCTAGTTTGGAAGTTATTAAGTTATATATAGATGGGAAGTAAAAGAAGGGAATGGCATCATGCCGGTACTTACAGGGTGGTTATAGAAAAAAAACATTTTTTATACATAAATAGGTCTACAGAGTTGCTGAGGCTGGCATTGGCTTTTAATATGGTCCCCTCTCCGTAACTCCAAAAGCGTAGTATCATGTACTTAAATATACAATCACACTATTTAAAAGTGAGGCGAAGTAAGTGAGTAGTTTAAAAAACGGTCAAATAATATCTTTTATTAATATGAAGGGTGGAGTCGGTAAGACTACTCTAAGTATTGGGGTTGCTGATTACCTAGCTAACGTTCATGAGGAAAAGAAGAAAATACTCATTATTGACGTTGATCCACAGTTTAATGCAACTCAGGCACTGCTTGATGCCTATTATAGTGGTGATTATTTTGCCGATGTGTTACCACTTGAAAAAACAATCAATAAGCTATTTAGACCTCAAGTCGATTTTAGAGAAGGTTATTCATCCCCTACTAAGGATAGTTTAATTATATCACTGACAGAAAATCTAGATATTATTTGTGGTGATTTAAATCTCGTTCTGGCGAATAAATCTAGTGATTACACACATGTTAAGAGATTGCGTAGATTCATTAATGATAACCGTCTTAGAGAAATATATGATCTTATTATTATTGATTGTCCCCCTACTTTAACAATTTACACAGACAGTGCTCTACTTGCATCTGATTATTATTTGATACCTAATAGAATTGATAGATATTCTATAATTGGTATATCATCTTTACAAAAGGCAATACGAAATTTAACAAGAGAAGAAGAAAAAGAGTTGAATTGCATTGGTTTAGTATATACGATGAGGGAGGATACGTTGTCTCAGAAACAAGAGAGAATGAAGGCTAGTTTTGAGGAAAAAGAAGATGTCGAGGGGGTACATATCTTCACTGGATATTCATGCATAGTAAAAGACTTGCAAGTAGGGCTACAAGGACCTATACCTACAAAATATAAGCGATCTTTAGAGGATATTCGAGCAGTATCGTATGAACTATTACTTAGATTGAAAGGGGAATAGACATGGAGGGTCAGTTTCATTTATATCAAAGTGAACTTCGATCAAAAAATATTCCTCGATATAAAATGACGGGCATTGTTACGGAGATTCTCCTTTCGAAAGATGTATTTCCCAGAAACGAGGATATTTCTGCGTTTCTGAAGAATGTTTTTGATATCGCATATAAGGAATATGTATTAAAATCAAGAACTACTATACTGGCTAGGTGTATCAGAGATATATATATGGTTGAAGAGAACGTTTATGAACAATACCGTAGAAAATTGTTAGACTACATTAAATCTGGCAGTGAGGTTAAACCCATCTCAAAAAAAGTTGAAAACAGCTTGCATAAATGGATGGATGGAATAAATGAATAGAATCTATGACCCTACTTTCGAAGAACTCAGAATTGTTAAAGGTGAGATACAAAGTTTTGTTAATGATAATTTTAAACCTTCGTCAGAGCATCTGAAAAATTATTTTATTAATATATGCAAGAAGATTGTATTAGTTAAATACCTAATAAGACAACTACCAACGGACTACAGATATAGAGCTTTGCTATCTGACTTGTATTACCTCTTAAATAGCATAGAACTGGGCGAACTAAGATATTATTATCTAAATATCCGTTCTATAATTGAGCAATCTATGAGAATAGTTGTAGATATTGCAGATACCACTACCATAACTTATGTCGAACTTATGGAGAGTGTGTCTGGCTTTAGAAATACTATTAACCATATTAGAGAGGTTAATATAGGGATTATTCAAGACGAATACAGTAAGGCATGTCTGTACGTTCATGGGAATTCTAACGCACAAATGGGCCTAGCTGAATATTACAATACTTCTTTTCGGACAACAAAAAGTATTGAGGGATTAGATACAAAATTAAATCAATTGGTGGGGCTATTAAAGTCAGTATTCAGTCTAATAATACTTAGTCAAGCGGGAGTTACGGATGCAGCATTTCATAGGAGAAAATCCATATTAAGATATCTGATAAGCGATGATGATCTGGTTAATTATGTGATCTTACAAGATGCCTAAAAGCTGTGAATTACGGATCAATTGCGATGCGTCCGCTTCATTAAGACGGAAAAAGATAAGATCGAGTTGTTTTGAATAGAGCTGAGTCTTTAATTGAAATAAATAAAAACAGTTTGAGTCGATTGCTAAAAAAGGAGAGTATGCATGAGTAACAATTATAATGAAGTTGAATCAGATAATGTGGTAGGAAGACTGTATAATTTGATTGCTACACTTAAACAAACTAGTAAAACCAATGCCGAAGGTGCATTTAGTAAGGTTTTTTCATTAGAAGAGAATGATAGAGTTTCAATCTATACTAATTACGCTGAGTTATTCAAAATGTGCAATATTGGAATAAATGAGTTAGAAAGATTAAAACCGAAAAAATTAGAAAAATATAAAAATACTCTTGGTCAGACCAGTGAAGGAATTGCTAAAATTTATTTTAATGCAAATCCATTAACAGTTAATAATGGAATGGATAAATTTAAGGAGCATTTTTCAAATAGTTTAATGCAATCACTTGAGAGTTGTGCAGATTATTTATCTGAAAACAGTTCTGAAGAGATTATTGGAAATGAAAAAATTCTTGAGTTACTTAAAGAGGTCTCTGAACTTGAAGAATCTATAGTTAATAGTAAATTACAGGTTGATCTAGAGAAAGTACTTATATATCAACTAAATAACGTTAGAGAGTCATTATTAAAATATAAATTCTATGGCACACAGGGCATTATCGACAGTATTGCAACAACACTTGGAACAGTAATTATGAATCGTGAGAAAATTGGAAACAATGAAGATAAAGGTAACATCGAACGGCTTTTCAAACTTGTCGCAAGAATTAATTCGATTTTTAGTTTTAAGGATAATAGTGTTAAATTAGTAGGTGAAATTTATAGAAAATTAACTGGTGGGGAATAAAAATAGATACTGAGATGACTCGTAAGCGATACTCGGGTGACATCAAAACTGTGACTACACCCGTAGAAGCTTATGTGTCGTTATCTTCGGACAGGGTTCGACTCCCCTCGCCTCCATTAGATTCAAGTCAAAAGCCATCAACCAGTGTTCTGGTTGGTGGTTTTTCTGTTTATGATATAATAAGCATAAATTTAGATTGGGGGACTCCAGATGTTTGAAACTCGAGAACAGCTCCAAGAAATTTTAAAAAAGGCGAATCAACATGCGCGGAAACAAGCTAAAGAATCAGGTGCCTCTATTTATTATATAAAGAACAACAAACGCGTTCGTCAGGATGCTGAAGGCAATAAATTCGAAATTAAATTTGATGCTACTGGGAAACGCCAGGAGTTTGAGTATCATGAGTGAAATCAGACCAATCATGACTGTGTTTGCTGGAACCAATGGAGCAGGGAAAAGTACACTCAGCATGCAGATGAGAGAGTGGCTTGGTGAACTGGTTGATCCGGATCAAATTGCTAGAGAGTTGAAGCCAGAGAATCCACGGAGTGCTGACCTATCTGCTGGTAGGGAAGCTGTAAAAAGGATCAGATCTCTCATTAAAAGTGTTGTAAACTTCGCTATTGAAACGACATTGTCCGGATCATTTGTTTTAAAACATATGGAAATTGCAAAAGAAAACAGTTACGAAATTGTTGTTTACTATATCGGCCTTGAGGATGTTCAACTGCATATAGATCGAGTTGCATCTCGTGTTGAACAAGGTGGACATTGGATTGCAGAAGAAGACATTCGTTATCGATATGGTCAGTCATTGAAGAATCTTACACCAGCTCTAGCCATTGCGGATCAAGTTATCATCATTGATAATACATACGAGCCTTTAATTGTTGCGGAAATCAGACAGGGTAATTTGCTCTATTGTGTTGAGTCCATACCTGCATGGGCTAATTCTGTTCTTAAGGATCACTGATACTCGGGTGACATCAAACTGTGACTACACCAGTAGAATTGTATGTGCCGTTATCTTCGGGACAGGGGTTGAACCCCCTCGACTTTACTATTATAGTCAAGAAACCATCAATCAGTGTTTGATTGGTGGTTTTTCTGTAGATTAACGAAGTACATTAAAATATAAAGAATGGAGCCCGAATTGATGTTTATACGATACTTTAAAGGTGCAGGCAGTTCATTATTCATAAGCATTCTAATTTATCTATTATCGGTCCCAATCCACTATGAGTATCTCAGATTTCAACTTGGAATGATCGCTTTATACGTTTATGTTAGTTGCATATTGGGGGTCATCTTATACTCAATCCTTGTTAAGTATAAAAAAGAGGCAAATTATATATTTTGTTTCTTGTTATATATCCTATTAGGAGGTTTGGCATCTATAGCCTACTGGCCGCTATTTTTCATTTTTATAGCAGGTTCCGTGGTGTTTTATTTAGTTCAAGTAGTACAAAAAAATAAGTTCCCTATATTGTTGTCCATATCGGGGCCCATATTCTTAATTATAATCCTTTTCATTTATTAATGTCTAAAATTAGGTATGGTAAGATTATATTTCATAAATAAAGAAAATGAGAGGAATATACTTTATGAGAAAGGGGAGTATTCTTTTCGTCACTCTATGTATTGCTGTGGTAATTATGGGGATGGGTACACAAAAAACTAAAACGGAGAACCTTGAAACTGGGGTATCTAGTTATCCTGCTACTCGTCCTGTTGTTGCAGATCAGGTGACAAGTCGATCGATTAATCCTACTCGAGGCTCCAATGGGGAGAACGTAACTGGAGGAGCAGTTGTGCAGAAGCACTTTACTATAAATAAGGGGTACGGCCATATTGAACTTACTATGGAAAACTACAGTAGCCGAGCCGTCTCCATTAGTCTGACACATAACTATACCGGAAAAGTATATTTTTCTAGAGAAATACCCGGAATGGGAGCATTGACTTGGAGAAATTTTGAACAAGGTTACGAAATAGGACTACGTGGAGGAGACTATACACTTCAATGGAGTGGAGGCGGAAGTGAAGTGAATGGGAAGTTCAATGGGAGAACCAGTTCATCCGTTGCCGAATTTACTATTCAATAAGTTCGATATCTGACTGGAAGCGAAAGGGGGGGGCTACATTTCTCAGGATGTAAAAAGAGTGGGGAGGTTACCATGGACTATTTCCTAAATATTCAGAGATGCATTGATTATATAGAAATACATCTAAACCAGGACTTGGACGTTAATGAAGCCATTAATAAAACACATATGTCCAAATTCCATTTTTATCGTCTCTTCAAATCAGTAGTGGGTGTAACGATCCATGAGTACATAAAACGAAGAAAATTAAGTGAAGCTGCTGAACATTTATTTCGTACCAATGATGATGTGCTGACAACAGCAGTCACATATGGTTTTCATTCACAGGAAGTTTTCACACGTAATTTTAAGAAATGTTTTGGGTATCCTCCGGCTCAATTTAGAAAGTTAAAGCCGGAGAATTGGCAATTGCTCGCTACAAAAAAGATCCGTGTTGATGCATTGCGACTAGACGCCAAGGCATATAACGGGAAGGTAATCATTCTGGAACATGTGGATTACATCCGAAACCTAACTTTAGTTGGTGTAGAGCGAGTGACAACTAACGATGAAGGATCAACCGTTACAGAAGCGATGTTACATTTTCTAGATGTTGCAGAAAAGATCACTAATCGAGCGGACAAAACAATATATCGTCTATGCTATGATATCCAAGAATTAGATAAGAATGAGACCTATAAAGAGTTAATTGCCTATGAGGTAAGAGATGCTTCACACGTTCCAGATGGAATGAAAATAAAACATATCGATGGTGTGAAAGTTGCCACCTATACGCATCATGGATTTTTGTTTAGCGAAGAGGAAAAGAAAATCATAGATACATATCAGTTTTTATATCGCTATCGCATTCCTTTCGCAGAGCATGACTTAACAAATGATTTCATCCTTGAGAAGTATGGAGCTGATTTTAAAGGTCCATTTCATCAAGATTCGGTCCTGCATATTTCTTTTTCTATAAAGTGAAATGTAGCAAGGAGTATCAAACGGGAGCAAGCATATCTCTGATAGGATAAGTCGAAGGAGAGAACGGGACTCCATCAGGCACAATTTATATCGGAGGGATTCGAATGTGTACTACTTTTATTCTTCAAAATGATCATTCTATGTTGCTAGGACAAAACTATGATTTTTATTATGGTCATGGGCTGATTGTAGTGGGCAAACGCGGTGTTCAAAAAGAGTCACTGAAACTAAAAGGACAAAAAAGTAAAACGTGGATTTCAAATTACGGAAGTGTTACGTTTACACAGTTTGGCCGAGAGCTGCCGATCAGTGGGATGAATGAAAAGGGATTAACTGTTGCAATGTTGTATCATGATGAGGGACAATTACCTGAAGAAGATGAACGGGCTGTGATGAATGAATTGCAATGGATGCAATATCAACTAGACCAATTTTCAACGGTAGCAGAAGTAGTTGATCATCTGGAGGAGATCAGAATTGTAAAATCGTTATATGCGCTGCATTATACGCTTGCTGATGCACTAGGAAATGTTGCTCTGATTGAGTTTGTTCATGGTATTGCTCAAGTTATTCATGATGAGAGTTACTTTGCTTTATCTAATAGTAGCTTCAAAATATCTAAACAATATGCCGAACAGTTCCTGACAATACCAATATCCAAGCTTTCCCAAGAAGTGAACTCTCTTGATCGATTCACGCTGGCTTACCGCCATGTTGAACGGGTAATATCAGATGCGCAACAAGCCCCGATCTTAACGGATGAAGCTTTTTATGTGTTGAAAGAGTTATCGGTATTACCATCTTCTAACGAAGATTGGGGATGGGTTGGTGAGCAAAATCCGCCAACGTTAACCTTTTGGAGCGTTGTATTTGATTTAAAACATGCTGAGATACATTATATAGATAATAACAATAAGAACATCCGTACAATTCAATTGAATTCAATGAATTTCTCAAAAACGGAACCAACGTTATGTCTTCGATTAGACAATGAATTGATGGGGTGTGTTAATAATGCATTTAATCCATATACCACTCAAGAAAATGAACGGATTATTCGTTTAAGCTTTAAACCCATTAGTGATATGATTCCTTTAGATGAGCAGTTGGAGCTAGCGGTGTATCCAGATCAGTTTAAGTGAAGAAGAACAAAAATATTAAATGAAGTTGGTGATTCCAAATGACTGAAAAACACTGGCTTGTCGTGCAATACCCGCTAAAGAGTGCCAATGGCAGCAAACGTGATCAGTGGTTGAAGGAAAAGGTCATGGAATATCTTGAAACTGCTCTAACCCAGCATGAACTGGGTGAAGTGGATGGATGCGACATAGGAAGCAGCGTGGCTGATCCGAAGAAATACGTGATGAACATCTTCTGTGTGGTGACGGATGAAGAGCAGGGCATTGCATTGGTCAAAAAAGTACTTCGAGAGAGTCGGCTGGATTACACCCGCATCCTCATTGCAACCATGCCTTACGGCACTGAAGGCAGCTACACGCTGAAATTTGCCTCCAAAAAGGGTGTCACTGAATTCTCGCTATAATCTGAACTACGTATTCAATATGAGCGATCTTCACAGTTAACCGTGGAGGTCGTTTTTTTATGCCGAATAAGGCACATCCATATCGAGTTCAGCTTTTTTCCACCTAACGCCCAACCTCTCTACCAATACAAACCAGCACAATGCGATAAAAGGTGTTGAGGCTCTTCCAGATCCAGGCATATAATATACAATTGTATGCAGTCCGAGGGAGCGTGAATCTCTCGGAAATTTTAGAAGAATGGAGGGTCCTGTATTGAGCAGGAAGTTAAATCTGATGTTACGTATAAGAGAGTTTATGCAGCGGAAACCCAAAACACTCGCCTTTAAAATTCCCTTTGCGTACTTTGTTATTATTCTGCTAACGGTGGCGTTTAGTGCGCTGGTGTTGAACCGTATTTCGGAAAATGACGCGCAACAGAAGATCAACGAAGCATCTCTGCAGACGATTACGTCGATCCAGACGAATGTAAATCTGATGATCGAGAATGTGAACAATTATTCGAAAATGATTTTCTCCGATCAGAACCTGCAGAACCTGCTAAGGCAAGGCAATGTATATTCTAATTTGCAGATGCAATTCAAGGTTAGTTCGTATTTGACTAATCTTATGCAAGCGGTTCCAATTATTGATTCGGTTTACATTTACGACAACTCGGGACACCGTTTTTCGGTGGGCACACAGCAGTGGCCAGCTTTTCTCGAAGCGAATGTGAAGGATGCACCGTGGTATGAGCAAGCTCTGAATTACAAAGGGCGATACCTGCTCAGGCTGAATGGCGGTGACAGCAACGAAAAGGAAGCCGGAGTCGGAACGGTGGCAGAGAACATTAACAACACTGTATACACACGGGCAGATGTAAAAGAAAATAAACGTCAAAACGCTCCTAATCATGAATTTGTTAACAAAGTGACGAGCAAGAACTCGAACAATAATGATCGAGGTACTGAGCAACTTAATAGAGAAATTCATGAAAACGAAAATACTAACAACATGGACAGCATAAATACCAACAGTATAACCCACAGTCAAAATGTCGGCATGCCCCCGGCCAACGGTAGAAGTTTAGAAATGGAGACGGAGAAGGAAACAGAACAGGGGAAAGAAAAAGAGAAAAAAAATGAAAATGAGAAACAAAAAGAGAAAGTGGTCTCTTTTATTCGTTTAATGCGCGACCTGGATGACACCTCTCCACTCGGCTTTCTGGTCATGAACATCAAAGAGAAGTCCATTGCGCAGGCTTACGCCAACCTACCGGCATCCGATTCATTTCAGGTAGCCATTCTGGACGAGCATCAGCAGATTATTGCATCGAATGCCACTAAAAATACGGCAACAAACACCATGACGAATAAGGAAAAGATTACCGCATTAGATGCTGCAACAGCTACAGTATCTACAACTTCTTCGATATCTTTAACATCTAAAGCCTTTGCAAAATCTACCGCACATACCGCAACTCCAACAGCTATAGCATCCGAAGAGGCAAATCCATCTGATGCATCCTCGTCCACGGCTCAGAAACAAGCAAGTATGCAAGAGATTCTGAAGACGAATCAAGCGAAGTTAAAACAGGCGTTTCAGGAACAGCCTTCAGGCGTTCTGACTCTACATTCCGGAGGACAAGATTACGCGGTGACCTACCGATCAGCAGGCGAAGATCAGTGGAAATACATCAGCATGAGTCCATACCGTGCAACAGATACCCGCAACACATCTCTGGTTCTGCTTGCTTTCATGCTACTGGCGGTGAATGGATCTGTCTTTTTTGTCAGTTCTTTTATTATCTCTCGTAGCGTCATCAAGCCGATTCATAAGTTACTCCGATCCATGCAAAAAGCACCAAGTGGCAACTTCCGCAAAGTGAAAGTGGAGCTGAACAGTTACGAATTCAAACAGCTGTACAGTGGCTACAATCAGATGATTGAGCAGATCGAGCAGATGCTGAGTCGCATTATTCAGGAGCAGCAGACAATCCGCCGAGCGGAGCTGAACACGCTCCAGGCACAGATCAAACCGCATTTTCTGTACAACACACTCGACTCCATTACTTCCCTGGCGATGTCGGGTATGAACGATAAAGTGTGCGAGATGCTGGAGGCACTCGGAAGTTATTATCGGCTGAGTGTGAGCAAAGGCAATGAGGTCATCACACTACGCGAAGAGGTTGAGATTGTACGTCATTATTTGACCATCCAACAGGTGCGTTATCCGGGTGTTTTTGAGGTGCAGTACGATATCGATCCGGACTGTGAGCAGGTGCTGATTCCCAAACTCGTACTCCAACCCCTGGTGGAAAATTCACTCTATCATGGCATTCGCGCCAAAGGTAGCTCGGGCATTATACGTATTCAGGCACAGCAATCGGGAGAGAGCATTACCCTAACACTTACGGACGACGGTGCGGGGATGTCCGAGGAACAAGTGCAGCAGATTCAGCGCACAGAAAAGGACAACTTCATCCGACCTGTGCAGGAGCAGTCAGAGTCTAACTCCAATGTGAATGCAAGCTTTGGTCTGTGGGGAACGATGGAGCGGCTGCGTATTTTTTATGACCGCGAAGATGTATTGAACCTTAAGAGTGTGGTTGGAAAAGGAACCACCATAACCATTACGATCCCGAAGGGAGACGTTGGAACATGGAACCATTAAAAGTACTGCTCGTGGATGACGAGTATCTCATCCGAAATTTACTACGTATGCGCATCGATTGGCAGGAAGAAGGCATGCAAATCGTTGGCGAAGCCTGTGATGCGGCAGAAGCCTTAGAGCAGGTAGAGTTGCTACAACCGGACATTGTATTTACGGATATTTATATGCCCAAGATGGACGGCATTGAGCTGAGCGGTATCATCTTGAAGCATTACCCGAACATCAAAATTGTAGTGGTGACGGGACATGATGAATTTGAATATGCACGTCAGAGTGTGAAGCTGGGCATATCCGATTTTATTTTGAAACCGATTCGAGCTGATGAGTTATTACAGGTTACCACGAAGCTGCGATCAGCTATCGAGCAGGAGAGAGGAAGGGAATATGAGCTGTCCAAGCTGCGGGAGGAGATGAAGCGCAGTCTGCCGTACCTCAAGGAACGTTTTGTGAATCAGTGGCTACAAGGCGTGTTGCATGAGGAAGAGGTGCGGGAACAGGTGCGTTTCTTCGACATTCCAATCGCTGCGGACAACCCGCAGTCTCGCGTAGCCATCATTGAGGTACAGGTTGCGTTATCTTCACAAGCGGAGACTTCTACAGAGGAAGCTCAGATCCTGATGCGTATGAATGGTTTGAAGCACGTACAGGCCTATTACCAGCAGGATATATACAAAATCATTGTCATGGACACACACAATCGTATTGTCATCCTTGCGACCCACCCTGATGCCAAGCTAACCGAGCAAGCTGAGCAAATTCTGGGAGAACTTCGATGTCTGCTGAAAGTTGACGGTTCCGAGGCAGACGTAACAATAGGGATTGGACAGCTGTACTCCGGGTGGGAGAGAGTCTGCATCGCTTACCGTGAAGCATGTCGTGCTCTGGATTACCAGACGTTTGTGGGGAAAAATCAGGTCATCTGCTTCGAGGATCTCGTGATCGAAAGCAATAAACGAAGTCAGCCGTATCGCTCGGATAAAGGGCTTCTAGAGCAGCTGCAATTCTGCATTAGCGTTGGTGCGGGAGAGGAGGCTGTGTCTTTACTTCAACAGATCCTTGCTACCCCATTTTCCAATCCAGCACAGTTCCGCATGGCGGCTATGGATGTAATTACCGAATGCCAACGTGCAGCCATGGAGCAGCAACTTGAGGGTGAGCAGGTATTCAACCAGGAAGCTGTTGCCATGATGCTGATGTCAGAGCATTTACCAGACTTGAGGGCGATGCTGGAGCAACATGTCCGGGCCATATCAGGTGTGATTAAAGCTAAACGGCAAGCGAAGGAAGTCAATTTAATCGATCAGGTCAAGGCGTATTTGGAAGAGCAGATGAGCAATGCAGAGGTGGGGCTGTCGAGTACAGCCGCGGCTTTTTACGTAAGTCCGGGTCACTTGGGGCGTTTGATGAAAAAAGAAACCGGGCAGACGTTTGTCGAATATTTAACGCAGCTTCGTATGAAAAAGGCCGAATCCTTGCTGAAGCAGACGGATTTGAAAGGGTATGAGATTGGGGAGCAGGTAGGCATCCCGGACCCGCACTATTTCAGCGTATTATTCAAAAAACAGTTCGGTCGCTCCATGAACGAATACCGGAACGTGCGAAATTAACCCTTTACATTTCGAAATGGTCGCGCTTTCAATTGTGTTCGAATATTACAAGTCGATGCCTGTTTTCTAAATGGAGCGCAGTGCGAACCACTACTAAAATATGGATAGAACCAATAAAAAGATCAGGGAGGTCATATGATGAAAGCGCTATTAAAGAAATCTTTAAGTCTATTTCTGGCTGTGGGACTTGCAGGTAGTTTAGCAGCTTGTTCGTCCGATTCATCCGGCGGAGCACAGGGGGAAAGCAACGGTAAGATCAAGCTGACGCTGTGGGATCAATCGGTTGGTACAACAGACCCGTCAGCCAAACTGCTACCTGAGATTGTGGAGAAATGGAACAGCGAGCATCCCGATATCCAGGTTGAGCGTACAGGCACAACAGGTGAACAATACAAAACGAAAGTGAAAACATCCATCGCAGCTGGTGAGTCACCAGACCTGTTCTACGGAATGGGCGGGGGCAGCTTCATGCAGCCTTATATTAAATCCGGTAACGTACTGGAGATTACAAGTTATCTGACGGACGATATCAAGGAACGTATGGGTCCAGGGATGGCAGAAGCGATTAATATGGATGGCAAAATCTATACCCTGCCTGTGTACACACACATTGCCAACCTTTACGTGAATACAGAACTGTTCGAGCAGGCAGGTGCCAAAATCCCGACTACATATAACGAGCTGCTGGATGCGGTCACCAAACTAAAAGCGGCAGGAATTACCCCGGCTGTGATTGGTGAGAAAGACCGCTGGCCGGGCATGTACTGGTACGACATGATTGCGATGCGCCAAGCGGGGAATGCGGCGGTGATCGAGGCGTTCAAAGATCCGTCCAAGTGGGATTCACCAGACTTTGTCGCGGCGGCGACCAAGATGCAGCAGCTGGCACAAGCCGGAGCATTCAACAGCAGTATGTTCAGTATGAGTTATGACGAGATGCTTGGGGCATTTAATGCAGGTAAAGGAGCAATGATGTTCCAAGCCAACTGGGTGAATGCAGGTATTGAAGACCCGTCTGCTTCGGCAGTCAAAGGCAAAGTGAAGGTGATTCCGTTCCCGGTATTTGAGGATGGCAAAGGCACCAGCACTGAAATCTTCGGCGGAGCAGTGGATGGTTTCTATATCAGCCAGACGACCAAGCATCCGAAGGAAGCTACGGAATTCCTCATGTATCTGAGCGAGCAGCTCGGCACACAAGGTTTCCTGGCGGGAGCGGGACTGCCAAGCTGGAAAACCGATTCACTCGACACCTCCAGCTTGTCTTCACTCGATCTTTCCGCGGCGGACATTATGAAAACGGCCACCTCGTTTATCGCTTGGTGGGATAACATTCTGCCAGCCGAGTCTGCGGAAGCACATAAAAATCTGATCGCACAGCTACTGGCTGGTGACGTGACGCCAGAGGAGTTCTGTAAACAGATGGCGCAGCTGAAACCAACGGAGTTAAGTCTGTAGGCTAGACAGGCAAGCAAGTATAGGCTTATGCTGCATGCGCACTCTTTCGAAGTTTCTACGAAGGTTGAAAGCATATACACTTGTAAACTAGCTCTCTCTGCCACCTTCTATATAAATTGAACTATTCCTTTACACTTGAACGGAGAGGACAGAAAAAACCTGGAAAAGCGAAGCGTTCGCCTTTATCACCGGATTTTTCCCTTTAGAAAAGGGATTCGAAAAATCTGGGGATAACAGCGATTGTAAGGTTATTCTGTCATCGGAGTGGATTGTGTAAAATCATTGGTTCAACTTATATAACCATCAAAATAATGCCCAAACGAGGCGTGATCCGGGAGTTCCCGGTCACGCCTTTGAGAGGAGAAGTACAATGAACTCTGTATTTTCCAATAAAGGGACGATTGCCGTTTTTGTATTACCTACACTGATATTGTTCTGCGGCATTGTGCTGATTCCGATCTTTGTCTCCAGCTATTACAGTCTGCTTGATTGGAATGGTGTTGGGAAAGGCGCGTTTATCGGTCTGGACAACTATGTGGAGATGTTCAAGGATACCCGAGTAATTAACTCGATCAAAAATTCCCTGCTATTTGCAGGTGCCTCTGTATTCATTCAGTTGCCAATCTCACTGGTGCTGGCGCTGATTCTGGCCTCTAACATCAAAGGCGAGGGCTTTTACCGAACCGTATATTTTATTCCTGTACTGATCTCCACGGTCGTTATTGCCCAGTTATGGTCGAAAATTTATAATGCCGATTACGGTCTGTTGAATGTGCTTTTACAAAACATCGGTCTCTCCAGCTGGGCGCAGGATTGGCTGGGTCAGAAGGAAACAGCATTGACGGCCTCCTTCATTCCAACGCTCTGGCAGTACATGGGATACCATATGTTGCTGATGTATGCTGGCGCAAAATCCGTTTCCCAGGATGTACTGGAGGCGGCTCGAATCGACGGTGCTTCCCGGATGCGTGTGGCTTGGTCCATTATGATCCCGTTGATGAAGCCGATTCTGAAGGTGTGTCTTGTATTTTCCGTAATTGGGGCGTTTAAGGTGTTTGACCTGATCTATGTACTGACAGGCGGCGGGCCGTTTTACAGTACAGAGGTGCCGAGTACGCTGATGTACGCTACGATTTTTGACACGTTCCGGTACGGATACGGCAGTGCCATTTCTGTTTTTATCATCGTGGAATGTCTGGTGTGTACGATCCTTATTAATTCGTTGTTCAAGACAGAGTAGAGGGAGGGAAGACGTATGAGTACGGTTAACAATATCATGTTGCAAAAAAAGTCCCAGCCTCGGCGCTCCCTCACCGGAGCTATCGGCAAAGTGTTATTGCAGGCGTTTCTGATCCTGATCGCCGTCATTCAGATCTATCCGCTGATCTGGCTGGCACTGTTTTCCCTAAAGGACAACAGTGAAATTTTCAGCGGTGACGTGGCAGGACTGCCCAAAGCTTTTCTATGGAGCAACTATACCAAGGCACTTTCTGATGGGCATGTCCTGAACTATTTTATGAATAGCGTGCTGGTCACGGCGGTCTCCATTATTCTGGTGCTGATCCTGTCCTCGATGACGGGGTACGCGATTACAAGAATGAACTGGAAGCTCAGCGGGCTGACGATGACGTTGATTCTGCTCGGGATGATGGTGCCGATTCATGCGGCGCTGCTGCCGTTATTTATTATTTTGAAAAACCTGAGTCTGCTCAACAGTTACTGGGCCTTGATCATTCCTTATGTAGCCTTCGGCATTCCGATGGCGGTCTTCATCCTGGGTAGCTTTTTCAAAGGCATCCCGAGAGAGATGGAGGAGTCTGCCGTTATGGACGGATGCGGGATTTACCGCACGTTTTTCTCCATTATTCTGCCACTCGTAACTCCGGCGATCTCCACGGTAGCGATATTTACATTTTTGTCGTGCTGGAATGAGCTGATGTTTGCGGTCACGTTTATTAATAACACGGCGTACCAGACGCTGACGGTGGGCATGATGTCCATGGTTGGAACGTACATTACGCAGTGGGGCATCATTGGCGCGGGTCTGATGATTACGACCGTACCGACGGTTGTGATCTATCTGCTCCTGAACAAACAGGTGCAGAAGAGTATGATTGCGGGCGCGATCAAAGGCTGATCCTTGGGGCGAACTTGCTTCGCGGAAAAGGGACAGAGGACGCAATGGTATTCAGATCACCACTCCATAAAATGTGACGACTACACTAGACCCCGGCTTACAGCCGTGGAATAATAAGGGAGAGTTGATCCGAGCAGTCCGAGAGGGGAATGTGGTTACATGATGGCGCAGTTAGTTGAGCAGGTATCTGTACAGGAAAAGGTTGTAGCTTTTACGTTTGATGATGGCCCACATCCGGTATACACCCATCAAGTGCTGGAAATCTTCCGCCGCGCAGGCGGGCATGCGACATTTTTTATGATTGGCAAGGAGATGGAGGCGTATCCGGATATTGCGGCAGAGGTGCACCGTGAAGGGCATGAGATCGCCAATCATACATACACCCATCCGAACCTGACCGAACTTACGCTGGAAGAGGCCGGGGAAGAATTGCGGCAAGCAGAACGCCTTGTTCAAGAAGTCACGGGCAATGCTGCCCGCAGCTTCCGCCCGCCTTATTTTGGCGTGAATGAGGACATTCTGGCTTTGGCTGCGGAGCGTGGTTACCGGACGATCGGTGCGGTGAACGGCGGTGCACAGGATTGGGACAATCCCGGGGTTGAGCACATTTTGGAGCATACCCGTTCCGTGGTAAAACCCGGCAGTGTATTGATCTTCCATGACGGATACGGCGATCGTTCCCAGACTGTTGAGGCCGTGCGTATGCTGGTAGAAGAACTGACGGCAGAGGGATATCGGCTGGTTACGGTGAGCGAATTGTTAGACATGTAATACGTTAAAGTGAATATACAGGTATCAAAATAAAACCCGAATACTCCCCACTGAAGCGGACAGGTCATCGTAAACATGATCTTTACACCGTTCATGGGGAGTATTTTAATTTATTGTAGCCTGCCCTGTTCGCTGCCCTGTCTGTTCACAGTAATTCTGGCATGAATATATGGAGTCGATCAAAGTCAACAGCTCGGTTACAGGTGTACGTGGTCTGGCGGACTTAACCTTTGACGGATCGAAATATCCCATGTGCAGTGTACCGTCGACCTTTTGCCTGGCTTCGCTTTTAAGTCGTTCGGATTCACCCAGTGTTGTGTACTTACTGGTTATTGGTTATTGGTTATTGAACATGGGCTCTGTCCGCAGCAGATAGTTGCCTCTAACCTCAGCCGTCCAATTGGCAAAGACCTCTCTCCACTGTACACTGTTGAAAAAATCATCAACGGACTGGTTGTCAGAATCCCAATCGACGAATATGTTAAGTGGGGTAATCCCCCCTGCCCAGATACCGTTGCTGACGTCCGTTCCTGTCTCTCGTACCAGCAGGATCGGGATGCCGAATTGGAATGCCATGGCAGGTTCAATCTGCGAAAAGGTGGAGCCTTCCCAGAACGGTGTTGTCGTTGGCGGATCGCCTACATTGGAGCGAAGAATTTCCACATAAAATCTACGGAAATTGATAGCAAGCAGACCATAGCTGGAAAATACCAGCCGCCGGATATTCGTCAGAATATTTTCCGGGTATTGTTCACTAACAGGCAGTGTGCGCGGGAATAACAGCGCATCTTCAATCTCTAATACGAGACGGTTCAAAAACTGGCCCTGTACATCGTTGACTGTATTGGTTGTACTCAAAAAGATTGGAATACGAAAAGCACGATCGACACAGGTCTGGATCGAAGAAGGTGCGTCCTTCACCACCGATATCGATTTGCTGCGCGGGGTGGAGGCAAGAGCAGATGTCCGCACCTGTCCACGGATGGGCGGCAGTTCGGTTACAAAGCTGACAGGCGAATGATTTTTCATCGGAACCTGCTGTGTTTTGGTGGTTTTCACCTTACCTTTGGATTGATTCAATGTTCACATCTCCAATGCACAAGATTCGGGTTCAATTGTTAACCCCAGCCTATGCACATTAGCCCATCCGTGTGACCAGGCAAGGAATTTTACTTCGTACAGGAATCTACTCTATAATAGTAGGCTAAACTAGACTGCGTCAGGAGGAAGTTATGGATTTTATCAAAAAACAGTTAACGGAACTCGGTATGACTGAGCCTTCCCTTGGATACTTTTCCAGTGTAATTATGATTATCTTTATTGCGTTGATCTCGATGATTGCTAATTATATTGCCAAACGACTTGTACTTAAGGCCGTGCATCGGATTGTGAGTCATAACCGGTTCAAATGGGGGCATATCGTTGTTCAGAAAAAGCTGTTCCAGCGACTATCACACCTTGTACCGGCTATTATCATCTATTATACGGCTTACATTTTCCCGGGTTATCAGGCTTTGATTGAAAAAGCGGCCATGACCTACATGATTGTTATCATGATTACGGTGCTGAATGCATTGCTGAACGTGTTCGATGATATCTATCGTACCTATGAAGTGTCTAAAATCCGCCCGATCAAGAGTTATATTCAGGTAGCCAAAATTGTGCTGTTTATTATCGGCGGCATTATCGTCATCTCCAGTCTGGTCGGACAGAATCCGTTGATTATCCTCAGTGGACTGGGGGCTTTATCAGCAGTATTGATGCTCATCTTCAAAGATTCCATTCTGGGTCTGGTCGCGGGTGTGCAACTGTCTTCCAATGATATGGTGCGAGTAGGCGACTGGATTGAGATGCCGAAATACAATGCGGACGGCGATGTGATCGACATTACGCTGAACACAGTGAAAGTCATGAATTTTGATAAGACGATTACCATGATTCCGAGTTATGCGCTGATCTCTGACTCGTTCCGAAACTGGAGAGGCATGCAGGTTTCCGGTGGTAGACGGATTAAGCGGAGCATTTTTATCGATATCAGCAGTATCCGATTTTGTGACGAAGAGATGGTGGCTGAATTCGAAAAAATCCACTATCTCACCGATTATGTCACGTCGAAATTAAAAGAAATCGAAGCGTACAACGTAGAGCATCAGGTAAATCGGGAAAGCAACGTAAATGGCAGACAACTCACTAACATCGGTGTATTCCGTGAGTATATTCATCAATATTTGCGACATCATCCGAAGATTAATAAGGATATGACGATGATTGTGAGACAGCTTGCTCCGGAGGATCGCGGACTACCTCTCGAAATTTATGCGTTTAGCAATGACACCAACTGGGCTGTATACGAGAATGTGCAGGCAGATATTTTTGACCATATCTTTGCAGTTGCATCAACGTTTGGGCTGCGTGCCTTCCAGAATCCAACAGGGCATGACATTGTACAGCTCAAGGAAAATAAAGAATACGTGCGAGAATATTAATGGGGTATCCTATCCATCAAGCACTTTTTGGGAGTGACTCTCCAATTCTTGCATCGTTTCATGATGTAGCTCCAAATAGCTCCAGTAAGTAGCGCTAATATAGTTACACTACGTAGTTCAGAAGATATTTAGAATAGCCATGAACCTCTCCGGTTGATGGCTTTTAGTCTGTGATATAATAGGGCATATTTTAAGGACATAGAATGAGGCGAGTATGGGAGGATGATGAGGAATGCTAACGTTTCCCCTGAAAATCGCTATTGCTTCAATATACAGGTAAAGAATAACTCACTTCATAGAATTCGAGATACAGTACACGTACAGACAGGGGGGATGTTGATGGAGAGGATAATAGATTGGAATGCTTATATCGAGCAGTGGAGTCGAGCGACTGCACATTTACAGTCTATTCAGTCATATCATGTGAAGGGTAATCCAGCCCCTAATTTGTCCGAGCTCAAGCTTGAGGCAAGCACAGGTTTTTTCTTTATTCTTACGCGTGGAGAGATCGAGATCGGGATGTCCGATAAAATATATCGATGTCGCGCACCTTACATTTTCCACGGAGGAGCCGATAACAACATGAGTTTTGTAGTACCCAATGACAATCAGGAATGGGCTGGTTATTTGGTTTTATATACAGAGCTACCTGCATCGTCGGAGGATCAGGGGAACCTAGCTCTGTCTTACGGGTTTACACCCAATGCTATGCTGCCGATTCAGGAAAAATGTGAAGCGGTGGGAGCTCTGTTGAAAAGCAGTGAGTCGTTAGAACGGCTGCAAGCCCAATCCATTTTTTTGCCTTTGGTATACGAGGTTTTGAGCCAAAACCTCCAGACACTTGCACATACAGAGCATACTAAAATCAACATAGTGACCGACGCTATCAAATATATTCAAGCGAACTATAGGGAGTCTATTACAGCGGAGAAGCTGGCTGCTAGATATGAGTGCAGCACGAGTTATTTATCGCGTTTATTTCGCAATCAGATTGGACTAGGGCCGATCGAATATCTGATTCATGAGCGTGTTCACCGTGCCAAACAGCTACTTCTGAAGTCGGATGCACGGATTCAGGATGTTGCAAGCAAGGTAGGTTATGCAGATGTCTATTATTTCAGTCGATTATTTAAAAAACACACCGGTCAATCCCCGCTTCAATTTCGCGCGGAACATAAGCCGCGAGCCGCTGAGGTTCAGAATAATCCATTACGCCGTTTGGAATCGTCCATTGCATACCTTCCTTTTGATTCTCATAATGAGAATGAGTCTTATTATCAATTGAGTGAGGAAGGGGATACATCCATGTTTCGATTTTCAAGGCCTGCTTTTGGAGCGATGATGGTGTTATGTACATCGTTGATTCTTAGTGCATGTCAGGCAAGCAATTCCACAGGAGGGGCTGCGGCAGCTCAAGAGCCTGCAAGCCAAACAGCAACGGCGACCGCATCAGATAGCACTGCCGCGGAAACGAGAATTTATAAACACCTGAAAGGTGAGACCAACATCCCTGTGCATCCACAGCGTGTTGTCAGTTTCTTTCATCTTGGTGAGCTGATCGCACTCGGTGTGAAACCGGTGGGCACAACGACATATGTTCTGGACAACCCGCATATTAGTGACAAAACAGGAATTACCGATATCGGCATTCCGCCAGATGCGGAGAAGATTCTGTCCCTGCAACCGGATCTGATTGTAACAACACCTGCATTAGCCGAGATTGTGGAGGGTGGGTATGATGCACTGAGCAAGATTGCCCCAACCATTGTGATCGAGCAGAATAACGAACCCATCAAAGATATAGAGATGTTTGGGGATATCCTCGGAAAACAGGAAGAAGCCAAGCAGTGGAATGAAAAGTTTACAGCCAAAATCGCAGCGTACAAAGCGAAAATTAGCCCTTATGTACGTGCGGATGAAACGTTCTCTATATTAAACGTGCGTCCAGATGCCCTTTTTGTATACGGAGATACCAATATGGGTGGCAACATTATTTATAAATATCTTGGACTGAAGCCGGCAGCCAAGGTAGAGTCGGACGTCATTCATGGCGAAACGTGGGAGGTCTCCACCGAAGTCATTCCCGAATTTATCGGTGACCGTCTGTTCCTTGCGGTGAATGAGGGAGCGGAGGACAAGCTCAAGGATGTACAGAAGTTGATCGGTGCCACACCAGCGGGGAAATCAGGCCATGTGTACTCTATTGATTTTGATCAGTTCCTTCCAAGTGACCCTATTGCGGTAGAGAAACAGCTGGACATCATTACAGATCTAATTATAGGGGATGGAAAATAGAACTGGGGATGCGCCTTGATTGATTCAAGCCGACGTGAAGGGGTAGAATAACGAGAGAATGCTTTATATTTCCAGTCATGCTCAGGAAAGATCATACCGTCTTTTACAAAGGAGAGTTCTCGAATGAATCATATCCCGGAGTACACGTTGAATGATGGCTTGAAAGTGCCTGCGATTGGGTTTGGTACGTACGGCTTGAAAGGGGAAGCAGGAGTTAAGTCCATTGCGTCTGCGTTGGATGCAGGGTATCGCTTGATTGATACGGCGTATAACTATGAAAATGAAGCTACCGTTGGTAGAGCGATCAAACAAAGCTCCATCGCGAGAGAGGAACTGCTCATTACCTCTAAGCTGCCGGGCAGATATCATGCCCATGACAAAGCGCTGGTAGCGATTCAGGAATCGCTGTACAGAGCCGATCTGGACTATTATGATCTGTACCTGATCCACTGGCCTAATCCGAAGAAAGACATGTATGTGGAGGCGTGGCAAGCTTTAATCGAAGCAAAAAAACGCGGATACATCCGCTCCATCGGTGTCAGCAACTTCCTTCCTGAGCACAATGAACGACTGATCCAGGAGACGGGGGTCGCGCCAAGTCTGAATCAGATTGAGCTGCATCCGTTCTTTGACCAAACGAAGCAGCGGGAGCAGGATACCAAGCATGGCATTGTCAACGAGTCATGGAGTCCCATCGGACGTGGGAATGATGCTTTGCAGGATATTTTGAAGGACGAGAATATTGTTCGCATTGCAGAAACGCACGGCAAAACGCCTACACAAGTTATATTGCGCTGGCATATTCAGCTTGGCTCTATTCCAATTCCGAAGGCAGGTTCCTTAGAGCATCAGCAAGAGAATATCAAACTATTTGATTTTGAGTTGAACGATGAGGAGATGCAGGTCATTGCCTCGTTTAATCGTGCAGATGGGCGGTTGTGGAATCAAGACCCGAGTGAGTACGAGGAATTTTAAGAGATTACCGAGATTACGAAGTATTAAAATAGAACGCATAGAAAAAGGAGTGCCCTCGTCCATAAGGACAAGCGGCACTCTTTTTTTAATTAGAACGATAGTTTGCTAGAAGCTAAAAAGATTCCCGAAGCCATCTATACTCACACATCTTCTAGGGTTCACCAGTTTATGACAAGCTTGCTCTGCCAGATGCCCTATACGCGCGGAATACGGAACGTCAGAATCTCGTAAGGCTTGATGTCAAAAGCAATGCGAGCATTCTCCACACGGCACTCTGCTTCGATGTTCTCCAGCAAATCACATGCGTACGCTGTGACGCTTGTTCCTTCAGGCAATTGCAGGGAGGCACGACTGCGGCGGCCATGGGCTTCATAGACACGGATGATCATGTCATCGTTGTCCTCGGCTTTTTTGATCACCTCTAGCACGACATTCTCCTGATCTACGGATGCAAGTGACCACGTACCCGGCAATGTTCCGGTTTGTGATCCTAGTTCCAGACCAACCAGTGGACGGTTGAGATCATAAGCTGCCTGGATAACTCGTCCCTCACGGAAATCGCCCTGATGCGGGTAGAGGGAGTAAGTGAACACATGCTGCTCTTTGTCGGCATTTTCATTCGGATAGGTTGCGCTCTTGATCAGGGATAGACGCATAACCGAATTGTGAATGTCATATCCGTATTTGCAGTCATTCAGCAAGGCAGCCCCGTAGCCGCTCTCCGCCAGATCCGCCCATTTCTGACCACATACCTCAAAACGTGCCTGATCCCAGCTTGTATTGCGGTGTGTCGCGCGCTCCACGTTACCGTACTGGATTTCATAGACGGCTTTTTCACTCCAAATATCAAGTGGGAAGGCAACTTTGAGTAGCAGATGCTCCTGCTTCCAGTCGATGAAGGTGCGGAAGTCGATCCGCCGTGTATGTGCATAGAAAATGATGGTTTGCTCAACGACAGAGTCCAGGAATTGTCTTTTCACTTGAAGCACGGAACGCACCGGGCCGCTTTCCACCCATTCCATCGACTGTAGATCATTGATCTCCCACATATGCTGTTCGTAAAAATCATCAATGTTCCATGCCTCATACTCCGCAGGGCGATCCTCGAATACTTGCAGTACGTTGCCACGCTCGCCGGATTGAAGCAGTTCACGCCCCTCCAGCTTGTCCCACACGGATATAAATTCAGCACTTTCATTCAGGTGAATATTATACCAAGGGGTCTCGATGGACTGCTGCTCGGATTGCCACTGGGCAACCGATACACCTGCACTGCCAAGATCAGCGGCGGTATCCGGCGTGATACGGAACGTTTTGTATCCTGATGCAGGCACGTTCTCGGCAAGGAACACAAGTCCGCCTTCTGGCGTGTACTGACTTGGTACAGGACGCTCTCCATCATGTACCGTTACTTTTTTCGCAAAAGCAGGCAGCTCCACCACATCTGTCCGTGCAAAGCCGGTGCTGTTAAAGACAACAATGGCTTCGCTATCCGACGTAATCTGGCTTACAATGCCATTCAAGGCGCTGTTTTTCAACTCGTCCGTGACACGCAACACCTCTTCATATTGCTCCTGTGAATCGATGTATACTTGCTCAATGGAGCTACCTGGCAGAATATCATGGAACTGATTCAGCATCGTCAGCTTCCAAGCGTGCTCCAATGCATCGGTTGGATATACAGCCTGTGCATCCGCTTGACGTTGAATCATGGAGAACAGCTCGGCATCCGACAGCGCAAATTCGCTGTGACGGTTATACTTTTTATTACGAGCCATAGACGTGTACGTACCGCGATGATATTCCAGATACAACTCGCCTGACCAGCGCGGGACCGAACGTACGCCGTCTAAATTCTGCTCTAACTTTTCAAAAAACTCACGCACGAATGTGCGCTTCACTGTTGGTACGCCGGGGAGTCCTTTTTCAAGTCGTCTGCCGTGTTCAAGCATTTCCTCGGTTGGCCCGCCGCCACCGTCTCCGAAGCCGAAGCATTGCAATACATCGGTGTTGATGGTTTTGTTCTGGTATCGTTGCCATGTGCCCTTCACTTGGGAAGCATTGAACCGTCCGTTGTACGTCGTTTCGAAACGGTGCTTTCCGAATTCAGGGTGAGGAATATAGTCTTTAGCCGTAATAAAATGTGTCAGAACCTCAGAACCGTCAATGCCTCTCCAGTACATCGTGTCGTTTGGGATCTGGTTGGTATCATTCCAGGCAATTTTGGTCGTCATAAAATAGTCGATCCCGCTCTTGCGCATAATCTGCGGCATCGCTGCGCTATACCCGAATACATCGGGCAGCCAGAGCACACGGTTCTCTACGCCGAATTCTTCCTTGAAGAAACGTTTGCCATAGATAATCTGACGGATCATCGATTCACCCGAGATCAGGTTACAATCGGCTTCCAGCCACATCGAACCTTCTGCTTCCCAGCGTCCCTCGGCAACTTTTTCTTTGATTTTCTCATATAAAGAAGGGAAGTCGGCTTTCAAATATGCATAGAGCTGAGGTTGGGAGGACATGAAGGTATACTCCGGAAATTTATCCATCAGATAGAGCACGCTGGCGAAGCTGCGGATAACCTTCTCCTGTGTCTGATCCAGCGTCCACAGCCATGCCACGTCAATATGAGTGTGACCGATGCAGTGAACGGTCGGGATATGGTCACTGTCGGGGCGAGTTTCTCCGTAGATATGGTTTTGCAGATACTCGCGTGCTTTCAGTACGGATGCGTGAAAAGCCGCGCTGTTTTCTTGGCGTAAATCGAGCAGATTTACGGCTTCGTTAAGCTGTTCGATCAGCTTCAAACGCTCCAGATCATCCTCTCGCAGCAGGTCTGCCGCATCCAGAGCAGCCTTCAGGTCATAATATAAATTCGAAACGGGCTCATGATGCTCGGCAATATATACGTTCAGGAAAACATCGGCCGCGGACGTGCTGCAATAGGCATACAGCGCCAGCTCAAATTCTTCCCCTTTGACAGCGGAAGGTGTCAGGTCGATTTCAGTATGATTCACATCCAGACCGCATATCAGCTCTCCGTTCAGGAACGCCAGAAACTGCGGATTATCATAGTTCCAAATATCTGTGGCACCGGTAACGATGGCGCAGACGACCTTTTTTCCCTCCAGATGGTCGGGAATGCAAATGCGGGTTTTGAAGCAGCTGTGTACATCTTTGCCGCCCCAGCCGTCACCTTTGCGGAATACGTTCCATGAGGAAGGGTCTTCATGCACGAGATCCCATGTATGGTATCCGCTCTCTTTATGATAAAGCTCGGGTATATATGTCTTTGACGTTAATCGCGCACTTTCCAAGTGTTTCACAATCGTATGGATTCGGGTAGACAAGGAATTCAATTTCATATGTGTTTCCCACCTTGGTATTTAGTAAGTACAGGCTGTAAAGGTTAATCAACAACATTAGAAGCTTTGACTTGAGTTTTGAAAACGCTGACATTTTACTTCATCATATCAAATGAGAAATAATCGAAACTACGTAATGTATGCTGGAAATGCCGTATTTTTATTGCATTTCATGCTAAAATGAAGGTAGTAGTGATTAGGGCGTGTCTTGAAATCTACTGAAGTGCATCTTTTACCCCCTTTTCGCCCCCTGCTACGTCACTTCCCCTTGACGTGCCCCGGCACGCCTGCGGGAAACTTCCTTGCTTGGAACGAAAATTCGGCAAAATCTGCTTTCTTCAGCGTTTTCAGACACGCCCTAGGGAAGGAGCATGTCCATGACATCATCCGTTTTGGCATATGAAAAGGGATATGCGATCCATGTGAACCAGCCGGGGGATTCGCTTTATTATTACCTGGATTATGACGAGCGTTCACATGATCTCAATATGGAGTTTCAGCATTTTCACGATTTTTACGAAATTTGCATTCTGCTCGATCGCACGGCTGCACATATTATTGAAGGCAGTTTATACGAGATGCAGCCCTATGATATTGTGTTGCTTCGGCCTGCTCTGCTTCATAAAACCCAATATCCGAAAGGTGTGCCACCCAAAAGGTTAATGATTAATTTTGCTATGCCTCGCAGTTTACCTGGACTTGAGAACGGTTACAGCGAGCTATTTACAATATTTAATGCGCAGGTTCCCATTTTCCGCTTCTCGGAAGAACGGCGTAAGGAAGTTCTTGCGCCCCTTAACGACATTTTTGCGATATCACAGCAGTTATCTCCCATTCAATCGGTTGTTATTCATCATAAATTTGTCGAATTTCTATGTGGCCTTCATCGTTATGCTTCGGAGAATAGTTATGTACGTGAGGAAAAAGGATCTTCCATGACCCAGCGAATGTATGCTATTGCATCGTATATTCACAGTCATTATCAGCAGGAGCTGTCACTGGATGAGGTGTCCAGACGTTTTTATGTCAGTGCACATCATTTATCGCGCCAGTTCAACAAAGTCACAGGCTTCACGTTTACGGAATATGTGCAGATGACCCGGATTCGAAATGCCCAACAAATGCTGATACATTCGAGTGAGAAAATTACGGATATTGCTGCCCAATGCGGCTTCACCAGCTTTTCGCAGTTCAATCGCATATTTAATAAACAGAATGGAATGTCGCCTAGCGCCTATCGACGCAGTAGACCTGCGCAGGACGAGCGGGAGATGGTACTTGTAGGTGAAAGGCATAAAGTGACTTAACCCAGGTGAGCGGCGGGAGTGAGTAGATTAGTCTAACCTGAATTCGTTCCCGTCGGGTTTAATTTAATTGTTATGTTAACTTAAAATAGAAGCACGATAAGGCCTCCAATTCGAATTTGTTTGTGACTATTTTTCTCTAAAAAATATTGCAGCTTTACCGATTCTGTGTTCCCCACTCGCACAAATCTTCCAGCACGGGTAAGAGTGTCTGTCCTTTGGGTGTCAGTGAATATTCTACTTTGGGCGGGATCTGCGGGAATTCCTTGCGCTTAACTAATCCATCAGCCTCCAGCTCTTTGAGCTGTGCACTTAAAACCTTGTACGTAATCGCTCCAATCTGCCGTTGCATTTCATTAAACCGAACCGGTTGTTTAGCAGCGAGCAGATATAAAATAATCATCTTCCACTTTCCGCCGATGACTGACATGGTGTAGCCAAAGGGTGTATCTTGAATAGCCATATTCTCACCGTTAAAGTCGGATATGCCCATGTTTACACTATCCTTTCAGATAGTACCTATCTTTATTGTGCGTACTATCCTGATCTTTTTGCCCAGTCTATACTAGCCTTAATTTAAAGTAAAGGGGTTAGTACTATGACTACGATTCAAACCTATAATCATGATCTCTGGGATCATGGCATCTCTCAAGGCTACTGCGTCAACAATACGCTGTACATCTCTGGACAATTTTCTCACAACGTAGAAGGCAGCTTTGTTGGGGAGGGGGATATTCAGGCACAAGTATTACAAACATTAGAGAACTTGGATACCGTATTAGCACAGTTTGATGTAACCAGGTCTAATCTTGCATATGTTGAAATTTACTTGACTCAGGCGCAGAAGCACGGGGAAATCGCCATCGAAATTTTTAAAGAATATATTGGTGAGCATCGACCGGCAGGCAGTCTGATTGGGGTAAATTATCTGGCATTCCCTGAACAGTGGGTGGAGATTCGAGCTGTTGCCCATGTTGGTTAACGAAAGAAAAGCAAAGGGCTTAGCGTTAACAGGAATAAAAGGCATGTGCCTCAATCCACCCGCCAATCTTTTGCATTCAATATGGGAAACAGGTAAGAGAACGGAGCGATCACGTCATGAAACATTTGATCATCAATGCCGATGATTTCGGTCTGTCTCCAGGCGTGAACCAAGGGATTGTTAAGGCATACCAAGCTGGAGGGATCAGCAGTACAACGTTAATGGTTAATATGCCTGGCTTTGAAGATGCTGTAAGGCTGGCACGCTTACATCCGGAACTTGGGGTTGGTTTGCATTTCAATCTGACCTATGGTCGGCCAATATCTGATGTGAGGCTTGTGCCGTCTCTCGTTCAAAGAGATGGCTGTTTTTATCCAATTAGCGAGATCAGCAGCAGAGAACTGTGCGAGATCGAGATTGAACTGTTGGCCCAGTGGGAGCGGTTCATCGCTACGGGCCTGTATCCAACACACCTGGACGCGCATCATCATTTGCATCAAGTTTGTCCAGAAGTATATGAAGCTATGGCACAGTTAGCGTTCAGAGAGAACATCCCGATGCGACGATTACAGCAGCCACATCACTTGAATGGGAATCCAGCTTTGCTGCCGATAACTGCGGACCAGGTTCTGCTGGACACTTATGACGCGGATAATGGGTTACAGAAGTTGCTCTGTTATCTTCATAATCTGCCACATGGTTCGACTGAAATCATGTGTCACCCAGGATATGTAGACGAGCCATTGCGATTGATCTCCAAACTAACTAAAGAACGGGAGTTTGAGTTGGCCGTATTTTGTAATCTCGCAGTCAGCAGAACCATTCAGGCCCTTGGTATTCGTCTGATCCATTACGGTCTGCTCCAATCTGCCATGAAAGGACCTGTACCTACACGATCAGGTGCCGCTTCCGATACAGGTATTGTGCCTCCCCTTGTACCAGTACTGTCCCCGAAGCCGATCAGAACAATAGCGAAACGGAAAAGCTTTGGGAAGCGAAAGCTCAAATTCCGCTCATTGCAAGGGAAAAAGGGGCGTCAGCGGGCTTTCCCCCGAAAAAAGACACGAATGGCTATGAGGAAAAAGGAGAAAAACAGGTGAGAGCCTCGTTCTGGATTATATGATAGATGCGTGTTGGATATAAAAACAAAAAAGCAAACCCGCTAATAAACGGGTTTGCTTTTTCTAACTCTACTATGACTGTATAGGTATACGTAAAAATAGTGCTCTCTTTACACCAAATCTTTCGGTGCAAGCTCAATGGCGGAACGAATGGCGGCCAGCATGCTTTTATCGTCGGCGATGTTTTTGCCTGCAATATCAAAGGCTGTGCCGTGGTCAACAGAAGTACGGATAATGCCACCCTTCAGGCCAACCGTGATGTTCACGCCTTCCTCAATGCCCATCACTTTGATTGGGGCATGGCCTTGGTCGTGATAGCAGGCAACGACGATGTCGAAGTCGCCGCGGCCTGCGCGGAAGAAGAGTGTGTCCGCTGGCAGTGGGCCAACGACGTTAATGCCTTCCTGCTGCGCACGCTCAATGCCGGGCTGCAGCTTTTCTTCTTCTTCCCCGTTGCCGAACAGGCCGTTCTCTCCGGCATGGGGATTAATCCCGCATACCGCGACGCGTGGATTGTCAAAGCCTGCTTTTTTCAACGTATCATGAGCCAGCTTCACGACTGTATAGGTTCTTTCCGGGTTAATGCTCGCGATGGCATCAATCAGGCCCATATGTGTGGTCAAGTGAATAACGCGCAGATTCGGCGTAGTCAGCATCATGGAGAAGTCCTCGGTGTCTGTCAGGTCTGCCAGAATCTCCGTATGGCCTGGATACAAATGGCCTCCCAGGTGAAGTGCCTCCTTGTTGAGCGGTGCTGTGCAGATGGAATGGATCTGTTTCTTTTTCGCCAAATCAATGGCTTTCGCAAGAAACTGAAATGCTGCATCTCCCGCGATAGCAGATACTTTACCGTACTCCAGATCAGCAGGCACGAGATTCAGGTCGATGACATCCACTGTGCCGAATTCATATTTTGCTTCCGCTGGCTCCTGAATCGCGTTCACCTTCAACGTGGAACCGATCACGGGCAGCACACGCTCCAATATTTTGGCGTCACCGATGACAAGCGGGTTGCACTGATCATACACCTCTTGATGGCCCAGCGCTTTCATAATAATCTCGGGTCCGATGCCTGCGGCATCGCCCATCGTAATACCTACTGTGGGTCTCATACCAGAATGCCCCCTTTTAATTTTTGAATCGCTCGGATAAAGACGTCCGGTTTGCCGAATCCGCCGGCTTTGGTAATCACATATAAATCTTCAATACCCATAAATCTGGAGATCGGCACGCCGATTTCAAGCTCGTCCAGCAGTTCAAAGCCGCTGATGTTCCATTTCAGGCAAATCTGTTTGGCGGTATCGCCGCCTGTCATGGAAACCCCTTTGAAGAGGCCCTCTTCGAGCAGTCTGGCGCAAATTTCGCCTATCGCACGAACGATTTCGTTGCTGACTTGGGTGTGATTCAACCCCCGATTCTCGCCCGTTGCTCGCGCGAGTTCAATATCGATGGATTCAGCGGTGGAGTAAAGCACGACATCTTGTCCCTCCAACGCTTTCGTTCTAACCTCATTGTAGACACGCTCCATCTCCGCAGTACGATCCGCTTCTGCCGATACGGCTTTGAACGAATGAAACGATACGGACGCGATCCGGGACTGACGGAGCAAACGATACAGTTGCTCACGAGAGTTTTTATTCACGCTGCCGACGACGGTCAAGATGGGACCCGTGTTCTCCGGGATCGTGAGTGCAGAGGATTTGGATTCCAGCTCATAGTGAGCCGGGAGATAGTTCGCAATCCCCGCTGAACCCGCCCAAGCAAATGTATACGGCATGTCCTGTGTCATCTGCAAAATCTGCTCCAAATGTGTTTCCTCCGTGGAATCCACCAGTACATACGGGATGTTGTTTTGGTTGAACTGCTCCAGTTTGGCGTATACGTGTTGTTGTCCGGCTTCCAGATCACCTACGGTAATCTCACCCACGTGGTATTTTGTCTGTTGCTTGAGCAGATCAGGCAGGTAAGAGAGCGTCACGGGTGTCTTCGGATCAAGAGCAATCTCTGTCTCCGCAAGTGGCACGCCGTTCAGGTAATGAGTGCCCTCCCGAATGGTGCGGTTATTTTTCGGATATCCTGGGGCGATCATCATAAAATCAGGTTGTACAACATCATATACTGCATCAATCTCGATCCCGATATTGCCTCGCATGGTGGAATCCATTTTTTTGAAAAGCGTATCGAACCCATTCTCCGTTAGCAGCTTGGCTGCACGATACACACGATCATAAGCTTCCGCTGCTGCAACAGAACGGCTGTCTGTATCAAAAACAACGGTATCATAAGAGGCCAGAGAAGCCTCATCCATATTAAATAGAACACTCGTCTTCAGGCCATGCCGGGCTAGCTGCACCCCGCTGTCATTGGCACCGGTCAGATCATCTGCAATAATGGCCAGTTTCATGCAGTCATCCCTCCTTTAGTTTTCGTTTGTTACATTTATGTGGTCGGTCGTTCATTATATTTGGCGACGCCGCCTGATTTCTCCAGCCGTTTGGAGAGGAAGCCGATAAAGATCGGCAGTAGAATCGCCGTGGTCACAACACTTGCCGCAATCTGCACCGTAGCAATCTCCGCAATCGGGCCGAATGAAGCGTTGGCAGCGACGATGGCAGCCGGTGTACCTACTGCGTTACCCGCTGTAGAGCCTTCGGATGCGCCGACAATGGGATTCCAGCCGATGGCTTTGAAGAGCAAGTATCCAACCCCGCCTGTAAGAAGTACGGTCAGCACGCCGAGCAGAATTCCACCAAGTCCACCTTGGATAATGGAGGAGAAGTTGATGCCCATACCGAGCGCAAAGGCAAAAAACGGAACAAGCTTGTCACTGCCTTTGTGCAGCCATTCAGCCATATTGCGATCCAGATTACCAATAATGACACCAACAATCAGTGGAAGCAATACTGCAACAAAGGACATCGGAGAGAACATGCCATTAGCAAAGCCCATCGCACCAAAGATCGAGAGCGCTACCATGGTTAAAAATGGTCCGTCACTAAGTGCGAGGAACGGGTAGGCTGCCTTGTCATCTTCTTTACCGTATTGGCCCGCAAGTGCAATGTAGAGGCCGCCGTTGGAATTGGTCATGGCTGCAATAATGGCAAGCGGAGCAAGTCCTAGAAATAAGCCGTTTGAGTCGGCGAATAAAATAGCGATAAATCCAAGGCCTGCGCCGATCGCCCATTTGAACGTAAGCAGGGTCAAACCTTTGCCGACAGAGGAACCAGCTGTTTTAAATGTGATCTGTGTACCGGCAATTAACAGGAACAAAGCAATGAGTGTGCTCGCACTGTTTACAAAGAGGGCTTCTGTAAAACCTCCGATGCGCAGCGCATTCGGGAAAAATGTATTGATCGTTGCACCTAGCAACAGGGGAACAACCATCATACCGCCAGGGATGCGATCGAGCGTAGCTTTAATGTTCATAATCATAGCTCCTTATGAAGTAATCGTTTTCTTAAGCGCTTGCAGAGACTATGTTAGCTCAGAATGTTTAAATTAGCAACATTAAATTATTGTAAATTTAAATTAATTTTATAATTGTTTAAAAATGCAACACATTATCATGTGCAGTCCATATCTATTAAATGAGCACATGGAATGCTGTTCTTGAAAAAGAAGCCCGCAAAAAAGGCCCATAAAAAAAGGCGTAAACTCAAAGTTAATCTTTAAGTTTACGCCATAATGTGGCTCGGTTAATCCCCAGACGCTCGGCGGCTTTGGATTGATTGTTATTTTCTTCCTGTAGTACCCGCTTGATGACTTCCTGCTCAATTTCTTTTAATGTGCCACCAAGCTTCATTGCGCTTGCATTTGCCGCAGACTGTTGATGAAGTAAACGGGTTAAGGTTTCACTCGTAATAACATAATCCGGTGCATTCAGCGCAGCTTGTTTGATCAGATGTTTCAGCTGATTGACGTTCATCTGTGCGGCCTGATCCCGAATTAACTGTAGTGCATCCTCCTTGATTCGTACGGCCGTCGTGCCGTATTTGTGATAATACCCGGTCAGAAAGTGTTGCATCAACGGTTCAAGATCCTCCGTACGTTCGGCAAGGCTTGGCATCATGAGTGTGTTCAGCTTCAGCTGGAGTGCCCAATTCGGATCAGGCACATGCTCGCTTAGAATAAACAGGCCGATGTTGTTTTGGAGACAGGCCTCGATGAAGGTAAGGAGCTCAGGATCGTTCAGGCGTGATTCGATCTGATTCAGCTCGACCGTTTTCACCTTGGTTAACGGAATTTTGTGCAAATGGCCAGAAGGAACCTGGGAGAGATCCATTTGCAACAAAAGTCCGCCGCCAGCATGCATTTGATGCATATGTTTGACCAGAAAGGATTTACCAGAGTCGGCTTCGCCCAATAAGTATATCGCTTCATGATGCGCATAGAGTGCGCGGATATTCTTTAATACGGCCTGCATGGCAGGTGATTCGGCAACGATAGGTTCCATCGAGGAATCGGTAAACGTGGTGATGCCGAATTGTGCAAAAGCGTAAGGTTCTCCTTTTTCCAGCAGATACACCTTGTAGCTCTTGTTATCCAGCTTGGTTTCATAAGCCTGCACCGTTAATTGATAATCGTTTACCATAAACACGTTTTGAATTTTGGATTGGTGGAACTCCAGGCTTGTGTTCATCAGATATAGGTGATTATCGGTGAGTGGATTATGATCAAAATCAGCCCAGTTTTCAAACACTACTTCGTCCTGTTCGCCTAAAATGAGCAGATTCGGATGCTCTTGGGTCACGAGATTATTGAGTATGACGGATACGGTCTGATTTTTGCTTAAATACCGGTAGACTAGCTGTGCGTCCTCCATGGCTCTGAGAATGGATTCGGTGCCCGATTGAATCAATAAACCGTCCAGACCGTAGGCCTTTGCGGTATTCACGGTAATAACGTCACCCACAATCTGCTGGTACCCGGAGGCCTTCAGCTCCAGTAGTAGCCTGGCGACTTCTTCGGAGCTATGTATGGTGTAAACTTTCAGCGGCAGATCCATCAGGTCGATGATGGACTGGGCGCCGGATGTAATGTTGGAGAATCCAACGATAGCCGTATGTCCGTTGAACTGGCTCGCCAGTGTGAGGGAGCGGATCATGTCATAGCCGGATAGCTGCACATCGATGACCGGAACGGTCACCGCTTGTTTAATGAGTTGCGCGGTTCCGCCGCGGCTAATAATAATGTCTGCACCGTTTTTTTCGGCTTGAATGGCCAGCTCTACCCCTTTTGCCAAGTCACCCACATCGATCTGGATGGATAGCTCAGGATAGCGCGGTATGCATTCTTCTATAATAGGAATCATCGATTCATAAGGAGCGATGAAGTGAACTCGTGTACGCATAGTTTTCCTGCCTTTTATAAAATCATTGATCCCTTTATTATAGCTAATTTGAAGAAGAAAGGCATCTTTGAAGGGGAGTGAAGCAAGGTGCGGAGAACGATGTGACGAACTGCACTGAATCAAAACAACATGTATTTCAAAATTAAAGCATTAAGGAAGGGATTTACCTGATTGTAAAGTTAGAGCGCGTTTGCGATTATCAAAGCTAATTTATATAAAGGAGTAGAGACATATGCCAAATATACATAAAGCCGCTGATCCGGATCACATTATCCAATGTGTGGTGGAGAGATTCCCTTGCAGAGTACTGTGGAGCGAAGGCCGTCCGTGCCTGGAGTATCAGCGGCAAGAGGATGTGGCAGTGATTACGGAATACGTGCGGACTGCATATGGCGTGGAGCTACTGGATGTCTTTTTTACAGCGGTGGAGAGCCTGCCTGAGGAGGTGTAGCCAGAGCTTAGGATCATTTTAATGAAACGTATGCGGTGTTATTCATGTATTATATTCATATGAACATACCCGAAGGAGGAACAAATGGTGGGAATCTTATCGAGGTTTAGAGACGTGATGAAGGCCAATGTGAATCATATGCTGAACCGGGCGGACGATCCGGAGAAAACGGTGAACGAGTACATGCGGAGCCTGAACAGTGATTTGGGACAGGTGAAAGCCGAAACGGCCGCGGTGCTGGCAGACGAAAATCGAGCGAAGCGGGCACTGGATGAGTGCCAGGCTGAGGTGAACAAGTTGCAGCGTTATGCGGAGAAATCGGCGGAGTCGGGTGATGTGGACAATGCACGGAGCTTTTTGGAGAAAAAAGTGAAGCTGGCTGACAAACGCAATGAATTACAAGCGGCATATGACCGGGCTTCCGCCAAAGCGCAGATGATGAAACATATGAACGACAAACTTGTTGCAGATTTGGGGAAATTGGAGGCAAGACATGCAGAGCTGAAAGGGCGCATAGCTGATGCCAAGGCACAGCAACAAACCAATGAACGTAATGCGTCTGCAAGTCGTGCTGAATCTGCGTTTAAAGCGATGGAAGATCAAGCGAATCAGGCATTAAATGAAGCGGAAGCACTTGCCGAGCTTCGTGCAGGCGCACAGGAAGATGATCTGGATGAACTGATTGCGCAGTTAGAGCGGGATATGAACGCGGATGCGGGTAATAGGGAGAGGGAGAATCCAAGTCCAAGCGCGGACGAGGAGCTGGCAGCGATTCAGGAGAAGCTAGGGAAGTAAGCTTAGGATTGACATCCAATTGAGACACGGAGGTGAACAAATGCCAGTAATCGAATATAAATGTCCCAATTGCGGCAGCGGCATGATTTTTGATAGTGTGTCCGGTGCATTATCCTGTCCGAGCTGCGGGCGGCAGGACAACATTGAACAGCTCCCCGATCCCTTGAAGAAGCAGGTGTTTACGGAGGGGGAAGTGAAGGAATATCACTGCAACAGCTGCGGAGCAGATATCGTGACCGAACCGGAGACAAGTGCAACGACATGCAGTTTCTGCGGTGCGGCGGTGGTGCTGAGTGATCGGCTGACGGGCAATTTGGCCCCGGCGATGGTGATTCCTTTTTCCATCAACAAAGATCAAGCGAAACAGGCGTTCAAAAAATGGTGCAGAAACGGTCTGCTCACGCCCGGTGGCTTCATGACCGCTGATCGCATCCAGAGCGTTACCGGCATATACGTGCCTTTCTGGCTTTATGATTTACATAACCGAATTGAGGTCCATGCTCAGGGTACCAAGGTACGAACCTATACGCAGGGTGACTACCATTATACGGAGACGCAGCATTTTGATATTTATCGTAAAATTCGGTTGGAATACGTGAATCTGCCCATCGACGCATCGGAAAAAATGAACGACGAGCTGATGGATAAGCTGGAGCCTTTTCCCTACAATGAGCTGAAATTGTTCAAAACCCCGTATCTGGCGGGATATATTGCGGAAAAATATAGTTATACCGAAGATGAGCTTTTTCCACGGGCCAAGGATAAAACGAGATCCTACATTGATTCTTACATTGCCTCTACCGTATCGGGATATACAAGCGTGAGCTACACCAATAAGAATATCGATACCACGCTCAAAAATGCAGACTATGTGCTGTTACCCGTATGGATGGTCAACTATGATTACAACCACAAACAGTACACCTTTGCCATGAATGGACAGACGGGTAAAGTGGTTGGCAAACCGCCGATCAGTAAAGCCAAAGTGGCTGGATGGTTTACGGGTGTGGCCGCCGTTTCACTGTTATCACTGAAGCTGGTGTCGTGGATGATGGGAGGCGGATTCCTGTGAGCAAAAAAAGACCCATAGTTGCGATGGCTGCGCTAATTGTACTTCTAGTAACCATGCTCGCTCCGATCTTTCCGATATCATCAGCATCCGCAGCGGAGAACAAAAACCTTATCTACGATGAGGCTAACCTGTTAAGTGAACAGGATCGAAATGAATTAAATGCACTGGCGAATCAGTATTCGGCGGAGCGTCAGACGGACTTGATCATTTACACGACTAACAACGAGGAACAGAAAAGTGACAAGCTGTTAACTCAGGAGTTCTATGATAACCGTTCACCAGGATACGATAAGCCCCATGGGAATACAGTTATCCTGACAATGGATATGTATCATCGGAATGTTTATGTGGCGGGCTTTTATAAAGGTGAAGAATACGTCGACAATGGTCGAGCAGCTAAAATTACAGACAAAATTTACTCGGATTTATCAGACGGCAATTATCGGATCGCTTTTGAAAAGTTTCTGAACCTGTCTTACGAATATCTGGATCTCAAGCCTGGAGTGAACCCGGATAATATTTTGTTCAAGATATGGTTTCAACTTGCTGCATCTGTAGCGATTGGTGGTATTGTCGTTGGCGTCATGACCTATCGTTCGGGCGGACGTGTGACGGTGAACCGCGCTACTTATGAGGATTCGGATAACTCTCATGTGATTGATCGTCAGGATCGATATATTCGCACAACGGTCACGAAGACCAAAATTGAGAAAAACAATAACAACAGCGGAGGCGGCGGTGGTGGAGGTACGACCGCAGGCGGACATTCGCATAGCGGTAGTAGCCGATCGTTCTAACCTAGATCACTAGACACATCGTCAACATTTATTGAATGATGGCACAACGTAGATGAAGCTTGATAGGTTTACTATAGAAGGGACGGGGTTAAGCATGGGATTTTTCAGAAATCAGTTCTCCAACGTAGTGGAATGGGAAGAGTTTAGAGATGATATGATTTTCTGGAAGTGGAATAACCGGGAGATCAAAAAGGGCAGTAAGCTGATTATCCGCTCAGGGCAGGATGCGATTTTCCTGAATAACGGCAAAGTGGAAGGGATTTTTGAGGACGAAGGTTCGTTTAATATCGATTCGGAGATCATTCCGTTTCTGTCTACATTAAAAGGATTCAAATTCGGATTCAACAGCGGTATGCGGGTTGAGGTATTGTTTGTGAATACCAAAGAGTTCACCGTACGCTGGGGCACGCAAAGTCCCGTCTTGATTCCGACACCGCAGCTCCCAGGCGGCATGCCGATTCGGGCGAACGGAACGTTTAACTTTAAAGTGAGTGACTATGTGACTCTGATTGATAAAATTGCAGGCATTAAACAGAGCTACCTGGTCGAGGATGTCAAAATCCGCATCACGTCTGTGCTGGATCAGTTACTGATGAAGTGGATTAGCCGTGAGGGCAAGGACATGTTCAATCTACAAGCGAATGCCTCGGATATTGCACGTGGTATTCAGGAGGATCTGGATATGCAGATGATGGATATCGGAATTGGCATTACCGGCTTCCAGGTGATGAGCTTCAATTATCCGAAGGAGATTCAGGATATGATCACCAAAACGGCTTCTCACGAGATGATCGGCAATCTGCAAAAGTACCAGCAGGTGAGTATGACCGATGGGATTTCCTCCGGTAAAGTGCAGGGCGGCGGTGCAGCCTCCGATATGGCAGGCATGATGATGGGCATGAACATGGCGAATGAAATGCTGAAAAACATGAACCAGAACAATCAGAACTCGAATCATCAAAATTCAAACAACCAAGGGAACAACCAAAGCAACCAGAATCAAAGTCAACAGCAGAATAGTAATGCAGGTGCATCACCGTCTTCTGGTGGGGATGGCAAAAAGCCAAACTTCTGCCCGAACTGTGGCGCCAAAAATGAAGGAGCCAACTTCTGTCCGAACTGCGGACAAAAGCTGGGCTAATATAACAGACATATGAAGAGCCTGCTTACCAGTAAGTTATGACTACGGTGCAGGCTCTTTCTTCTTGCTTTTTGCATAGAATAGCTTTACTTGCTCGGGTTATATTAAAAGTGTTCTAACACGATTTTCCCAATCGTTGTGCCTCTTTCTAATAGGGAATGGGCTTCTCTTAGATTTTCAGCATTAATCGGGGTAAGCCGTTTGTTCAGAGTCGTTTTGATGGCTTGATTGTCGATTAAATCCGCTACTTCATTTAAAAGTCGATGTTGCTCGATCATGTCTTCTGTCTGAAACATGGATCTTGTAAACATCAGCTCCCAAACAAACGTGGCACTTTTGTTTTTGAGTACATTTAGATTTAGAGGAACCTCTGTTTCAACAATGGAGCAAATTTTTCCTTGAGGGGCAATGGACTTCGACATGTTTTCCCAATGTTTTTCGGTTGTGTTCAGGCATAGAATGTAATGAACGGTCTCGAATCCCAATGGTTTTAATTGTGGAACGAATTCTTCATAGTGATTAATGGTATGATCCGCTCCATGTTCCTTTGCCCACGCAACGGATTCAGGTCGAGAGGCTGTGCCAATAACGGTTAACCCCACACTTTTCGCCAATTGAATGGCTATAGAGCCAACTCCGCCAGCGGCACCAATAATTAAAATGGTTCTATTTTTATTTTCATCAGGATTACGACTAATGTTCATACGATCAAATAAAGCCTCATAAGCCGTAATTGTTGTTAGAGGCAGTGCTGCAGCTTGTGCAAAATCCAACGATGTTGGCTTTTTGCCTACAATCCGTTCGTCTACAAGTTGAAATTCACTATTCCCGCCTTGCCGTGTGATGTCACCAGCGTAGTAGACCTCATCTCCCGGTTGAAATAAAGTACAATCCGGCCCCGCTTCTTCAACAATGCCTGCTACGTCCCAGCCTAATATTTTAGGCTCTTTCTCCACTTTTTCTTTGGGTGATCGAACCTTATAGTCGACCGGGTTTACAGCCACGGCTTTGACGCGAACAAGTACATCCCGTCCTGTAGCACTTGGTTTACTGATCTCCACATCTAACAAACTTTCTGGATGCTCAATGGGTAAGTAACGGTACAATCCTACAGCTCTCATGGTTTCCAACATGCTTCATCCTTTCCTATCGTTTAATCACGGTTTAACGTATGACTAGCAGAGACACAACCCATGGTTACTTCTACATCTGCTATAATAGTGCAAACACTTCATTTTCGTAAGTACGCACATTTTTGTTGTATAGTATTCATTTTTATACTAATGCTTGATGGAGGTACCCATGGATAATAGTTATAACCCTTACTCCGCTTGTCCTAACCCTTACGGATGTCCTGTGGAGGCTACGCTGGATGTCATCGGAGGGAAGTGGAAGGGTATTATTTTATATCACTTGCTGTCAGGAACAAAGCGATTTAATGAATTTCGCAGACTGATGCCTGACATTACACAACGGATGCTGACTCTTCAACTTCGGGAGTTGGAAAATGACGGAATCGTTCACAGAGAAGTCTACAAAGAAGTTCCACCAAGAGTAGAGTATTCGTTAACCTCGTTCGGTTTTACACTAGAACCGATTATTATGCTGATGAGAGATTGGGGAGAAAGGTATAACAAAGAGATTGCAATGAAGAGGGGGGTTTTGGAAAGTACCGAATCTTAAATCAGAGAATCGACCTTTCAATAATTGGAGAAAGCAGATGCCTATGCACTGCTTTTTCCTTAATAACATGGTGCATTCTCAATCCGTTAGTGATGTAATCCTTCAGCTTAAATATAGAGGACAAAGTGTTTTGGACAAAAGTGTTGACAAGCGAAATCAAATCAATTATCTTTATATTAAGATATTTAATTTGAATGAAAGTGACAGTAAGGTTGACTCAAGAATATACTCAAATAAATATCTTCAATTGATTGAACAGGAGGAGAGATCCAGATGATGATTCCAACATTGACGCGAATTAATGAACTCGCGAGAAAAGCTAAAGCGGGTGGATTGACGGAGATGGAGCAAGCAGAACAGACTCGCCTTCGCCAGGAATATTTGCAGACTTTCCGTGGTTCGGTCAACGACATTTTGCTGAATGCCACCATCTACGATCCAAACGGCGATGACGTGACTCCAGATAAATTGAAACAAGAGCAGGCCTCCAGACAGAATCCTTAGAGTATGTTGCAGAAGCAGAAGGGGCATCAAAGGTTCCCTGATCGGCAGTAAACACGATAAACTGAAACTGTGCTACTCGTGCGGATGTTAGTCTCAATCCGGCACTAGTAACACAGATCATATATCTTAATTTAAAGATAATTAAAATTCATTATAAATAAGTGCACAAACCGAGGAGGAATAATCATGAACATTCAAACAACAGGAATTCACCATATTACCGCTTTTGCTGGAGATCCGCAGGCTAACGTTGACTTTTACGCTGGAGTTCTGGGACTTCGTCTGGTGAAAAAAACAGTGAACTTCGACGCACCGGATGTATACCATCTGTACTTCGGAGATGAGCACGGCAGTCCAGGCACCATCATTACTTTCTTCCCTGCGGCAGGTTCACCACGAGGCCAGATTGGCGGCGGTCAAGTCGGCATTACTTCATATGTCATTCCACCGGGTTCTATGGACTTCTGGCAAAATCGTCTGGAAGGTTTTAATATCGAAGTGACTCGAACTAACCGCTTTGATGAGGAATTGCTGCAATTCGAAGACAGCGAAGGCTTACGTCTGGAGCTGGTTGAGCGGGAAGAAGGAGTGGCAAACACTTGGGTGCAGGAAGGTATTCCTGCTGAATATGCAATCAAAGGGTTTGGTGGAGCCGTACTGTTCAGTGTGAATCCACAGCGTACGATGGATGCGCTTGAGCGTATTCTCGGATTTGTGAAGGTGGGCGAAAATGAGGAATATGCCCGTTTCCGTTCCATCGGAGACATTGGCAACATCGTGGATGTGCCTGTTACCCGCGTACCGCTTGGTATGGGCGGCGCAGGAACGGTGCACCATATTGCATGGCGCGCAGTCGATGACGCACAGCACGCACAGTGGAGCGAAGCCGTACGTGAATATGGGTATCAGCCGACCCCAGTCCGGGATCGCCAATATTTCAACGCGATTTACTTCAGAGAAGCTGGCGGCATTTTGTTTGAAATTGCGACTGATCCTCCAGGCTTTGCAAAAGACGAACCAGCCGAAGCACTTGGGCAGAAACTGATGTTGCCGGAGTGGTTTGAGCAATACCGGACTCAGATCGAGGATAATCTGCAACCGATTCAAGTCAGAACCCTTACTCCTGTCACAGATTGAGATAGAGTGAGGTAGAGATATAGAAGGAAAGCTTATGCTTGAACAGACTCCCAACGAAGTATGGGATCATATGAAAAAAGCACCCTATCTAAATGCTGGATAAGGTGCTTTTCATATGATTGTTCGTTTAGATCAGATCGGATTGCTTGAGCAGACGCTCAACGAGAACAGCGACTTCTGCGCGGGTCATGTTTGCTTTTGCATCAATGTTGGCATTACGCCCATTGATCAGCTTAGCACGAACGGTCAGCGCCAGATTGTCCTTAGCCCAGCCACTGATTTGGCTGTAGTCAGCAAAGTGAGCCAGTGCAGATGTTGTGTCAGATACAGGATTACGTTCAGCAAGACCAGTTAGACTCATCGCTTTCGCTACGATCGACATTGCTTGTTCACGAGTAATCGTATTCTGTGGACGGAATGTGCCATCTTCAAAGCCATTAATCAGCTTGTACGAAACGGCAGTCTCTACAGCACCTGAGTACCACGCATCGGACCTCACATCACTGAATGAAGTATTTCCTGCACCTGCTGGCAGTCCCAAAGCACGAACGATAATGGCTGCAAATTCCGCACGTGTGATGTTGTTATTTGGATTAAAGGTGCTATCTGTTACACCATTCACGATCATACGGGACCCCATATCGTTAACTGCTTCCTTCGCCCAATGAGTGTTCACATCAGCGAACGTCATCGGGTGCCAAACAACCGAATAATTGCTGTTTGTCAGACTGTTCAGGACAGCATAATATTTATTATCCTGCTTGATAACTCTGGTCGGGATATGATCGATCGTGTTATCATCACGCAGTACTACGCCTGTGGTTATTTTCGATGGATCAACATCATCTGGTAATTGAATCGTGCGCTCTACATAAGAATTGAACGAAGTTACATCTACCGATTTGCCATCTGTTGTTACGGTTACTTTGAAGTCATACGGAACGGTGAGCAGTGTGGCATCCTTCGACTTGCTTGCTTGAGTCATCTTCGCTGTAGTCGATTCAACAGACTTGATGATTTGCAGTAGAATCTGCATATTGTCAAGTGTAGCACCTGCCTGACCGAGCTGTATTTCTTTGGATGGCAGCTTATATGATGCCGTATCGGTTTGAAGAACAATCGTAGCCGACTTATCCTGCATATTTTTCAAAGCTTGTCCGGTAATTTGCGCCTGATTCACATCCGAACCCGAAGGAACGGGAATGGTAACAATCGCATTAGGACCTTCTGCATCCAGCTTTGCTTTTAGTTTGTCTGTATCCACATTGATTTTGGTGGTCTTGATATTGTTCTCTGTTGTTGTGATGGCTTCGCCTGCATTTTCTTGTTTACCGTTGACGAGCACGATCACATCCGTTTTCGTTGCGCCAGGTGTTGTTGAACCTGGTGTCGGTACGGTTGGCGTTGGCGAAGGACTGCTACCGCCGCCACCGGAAGAACTTCCGCCGTTGCTTCCACTACCGCCAGAGTTATCGTCCACAACGATAGCCTTAACCAGTGCAAAGCGTAATACATTGCCGTTCAGATCTGCTTCAACAACCACGATGGAATCTCCATTGGACGAACTTACCAGTCCGTTGGAAGGCAACTCGCTATAGTCACTTACTTTCGAGCCGATTTCCGGCAACATAACATTCGCAGTGCCGAAGTTCTTGAATAGCCATTGATTACCTGTGCCGGGAAGCCCAGGCGAATTGATCGTTAATAGGGTTTTGCCATTATTGCCAGAACCGGATGCATCACTTGCTGTTACAACTAATGTCTGTAGCGGATCAGCTGTAAATAGCAGTAGCGTAATGAGACCAGCTGGCTTGGACGAGGTGGCTGCATAACGTACTTTAACTTCATGTTCACCCGTCAGGGATGGCAGGTTAGAGCCGTTGTACAATACATATGCCTGTCCATCGACGGAAATCTCCATCGTAGTATCCAGACCGATGATCGTATTCAGCGTATCATCTGCCGTAACCACCGGTGCAGGTACGATCTCGGCATTCGGATCTTGGACGCCGACGACTTTACCTGTAGCCTTGGAAGCGAATGAGGTTGCTGTCGCTTTGTAGCGAACGAAGTACGTATTCACAGCGAGATGATCAATCTCATTACCGTGAATGCTATTCCACTGAATCACATCGCTAATCGTATATTCCATAGCGCTATTTACGCCGAACAACATACCGTCATGTGCCTCTGCATAGGTTGCATTGGTCACACTAATGTTCATCGGTGGCAATGGACGAGCCGGAATGATAAATGATTGCGGTTGACTATCTACGGAACCACCACTTGCCACGCGGATAACGTTTACCGTCTGATTCATCCAATAGGAAGGAATATCGACATTACCGTGCGTATCAGCAATAACGGTGGAGCCATTGATGGAGTAAGTGCTACCTGGCTCAAGTCCAGTCAGCTTTTCGTTAACATAATCAATCGCCGCTTGTGGTGTGGTGTGTGGTGCTTTGGCTTTGTAGATTGTATGAGTCTGTAACGATGAATCAACACTAAGGTTATATACGTAAGGTAACGAGTTGAGAATGAAATAGATTTGTCCAGAAGTCGAATCAGGATCATCCAGTTGAATGGAGTCTAAAGAAACAGACCAGTTTTTGCCGGAACCACTCACCGCCTGCACGGATGCCGAGCCTGATATACTGAAAATCAACATGCTTTCAGTATTGAAGCCAATCACATCTTTATCGAAAGTAAGATCGATTTTGGTCGTTGTACTTGTATCGGAACCATTCGCAACAGCAGATAACAAAGTAACTTCAGTTATCGGCGGATAGACGGCGATTTCATAATATTTAACTGTTGTACCGTTCTCTGCTGTAACTTTGACATAGAGGTAAGTTGCTTGTCCGTCAGTTTTGATGGGGATGGTATTGTTACCTGTAACTTCATTGCTTGCATAATCGGAGCTTTTGTATAGATTGACGGTAGCTGTAGTATCTTGTAACTTTAGGCTATTCAGATCAATCTCGTTTACGGTTAAAGGCATATTAAGATTCCATTTGATTGCATTTGAAATCGAGGAGCCGTTACCGCCAGATACATCAGAGCTTGCAGGTGTCTGATTAGCAACAGATTCCAATGTAGCATTGGAGCCAGGCATATATTCCAGCGCACCCAGATCAACGTTGCCACCATTGATGCGAGAATTACCATCCAGATCGAAATTGGTCAATACATACGTACTATTGCCCTGATCGATCGCCGATACAGCTTGATTGTTCAATCGATAATCCTGTGTATCCGTGTTTTTAAACAAACTGGAATCTGCAGAATTCACAATTAAATTCGGATTTACGTTCACTGCCGGAACGTCAAGCGAGGCTCTAACGAGTAAAGCAGACAAGTTCGTCTCTGCGTTAGAATTTAATGAAGAATTGGCAACGATGTTATTGCGGAACTCATTTTCAAACGGGATATTGGCCGGTCGTCCTGAGTCAGTAAGGTAAGCGATGGGAGCAAGTACGCCTCCCTGATCGTTCGTCAGGTTATTGTTAGCAAATGTATTGTTGTACCAGATCGCATCATAAGCGCCGCCGCCGGAGCTAATGGAGCCGATCCCGGTTGAGGATGTATGTGTATTGACTACATTTTCTGCAAAAAGCGAGTTGGTAATGGTAGCTTGAACAAAGCTCTGGAAAAATAACATCCCTTGGTATGTGTTATTTGTAGGGTCATTCGCCGCCAGAGAGTTGCTAAGGAATTTGACGCGGTTAATGTTGACCTTATAGGGAGCCTGTACTACGCTAAGCGAAACGATGCCGCCCCCGCTTCTGAACGCTTTGTTATTTCCGATAAAATAGATGTTGTCCAGCGTTACACTGGAATAATTATTTCCGTTAAGGGTTAAAGCAGAACCCATATAGTCGAGTCCGCCATGTGTATCAACGGTGTTGAAGTTTTTCATAATCAGATTGGACATACTGAATGTCCCGCTACCACTGGCGTAGATTCCTTGTACACCATTGCCATCGATTGTAATGGCAGGTTTGCCTTGAGCATCGGTCAGACCTTCGATCGTGAAGCTGCCGGTAGATTGCGCACCGATCTCAACGGATGCACTATCACCCGGATTCCAATGTGTCAGGCTACCCATTAGTGTAATCGTCGATCCTGCAAGAGAAGCGTCAAATATGACTTTACCATCAGGGACTTGTCCAGCCTGAGCAATCGCCCAAGCTAGTGAGCCTGTGCTGTCATCACCGTTCGTATTGACTACTGTAAAAATGTTGTTCGAAATTGGTCCTGCGAATACCGAACCAGCTGCACTTGAAAAAGAACTTAGCAGAAGAATCAAGCACAACGAAATTCTAAGTATCTTTGTTTTTGACATTGTAAGATATCTGTTCACATCATCACCCTTTTCCCTTATAAATTTGGTTTATGTCTTATGTCAGATCGTATCCTTTTTATCGGTTTTATTTTTTAAATTGCTTAGTGATTGTAGAAACATGATAAGGTATAAAAAAAATGGAAGTAACTTCATCGGAAGCATAGGTTTCACCCTTATTAAAATACCAAAAGGAGCATTGAGGGATGATGGAGAAAAAAGTCACTTGGTTGGAGCTGTTTTATGATTTGCTTTTCGTCGCGGCAGTCTCCAAAGCGGGCCATGTCTTGTTACATGCTGAGCACGGCGTCATTACATTGGAGTATTTATTAAAGTTCGTGTTAATCTTCATCCCGGTATGGTGGGCATGGGTGGGCCAGACCTTATTCATCAACCGTTATGGTCAGGATATTCTGAGCCATCGGATTTTCCTCATCCTTCAACTGCTGTCCGTACTCATAATGACGGCGAGCCTTTCTACTCATTTTGATGAACACTATCTGTCCTTCTTCGTAGGTTACATTGGTTCCAGAGCATTTACCGCGATTCAGTACCTGACGATCCACAAATCGAAAAGCGAGCATCAACAGCAGGCCGCCCGCTTCCTGGGGATCTCATTTATCATTGGTATCGTGATCTCATCCGGTTCCCTGTTCTTTGATTCTTGGGTGCGTTATGTGATTCTGTATGCAGGAATCGCCGTGGATATTATTTTGCCGCTATTGGGCCGTAAAAATCTGGTGAAGGTGCCTGTGCAGACCCATCATCTACTGGAACGTTTTGCTCTCTTTACTCTCATTCTGCTCGGTGAATCCGTTGTCAGCATTATCGCGGTATTGTCAGCCGACCAATGGGATTTGAAATCAATCTTGTTTGCTGTCTTTACGTCCCTGTTTGTCATCGCCATGTGGTGGCAGTACTTCGATAACGTGGAGAAAAAAGTGAGCAAAGAGATGCAGACCGCCGGGCAGGCGATTATCTACGGGCATCTATTTATCTACATCTCCCTGAGCATGATCGCTGCTTCGATTCAACTGCTGTATCAGAACCTGCTGAGCTATGAGTTTATGCTTGCGTTTGTATTTGGCTCGGTGTTACTGTATTTCCTGTCAACAACGCTTGTGTTTCATCGCTACAGACACCCGCATCTCCGCCTTCGTCCAGTTCATATGGTGGTCATGGTGGGACTGTTGGTGGCCTTTGTGGTGGTGGATCTAATCTACCGCGTTCCCGGATATGTGATTATGGGTGAGGATATGCTGTTCTTTCTGGTATATGCGAAGCTGACGACTTGATCTTGTTTATATAAAAAAGAAGCGAGAGCCACGGACGATTTTGTTCGTGGCTTTCATTTTTGCTATAAGAACATAAATATTTCTCATATATTTTCATGTACGCAATCTGTTAAGATGGGATTAGGTAAAAGTAAATCTGCCATATCGATAAACTTTGTTCTGTTTTTAAATGAGCTTAGTCGGTGAAAGAGCGGTATTAAGGTATTTTGCAATCGCAGAGAACTGCGGTACGATTTAATCTTGTTTATAAATAGCCGTTTCACACAGATATGGAGATAACATTTCAGGAGGGAAATCACTTGAGTACGAATCTAATTGGTGTTCCATTGGAAGGGTTTGCAGAGTTTAGCCGCACGGTAGCTGCCGAAGGGGCGGTTTTGCTTAAAAATGAAGGACAGGTGCTTCCACTTGGTCATTCCGAAAACGTTTCAGTTTTTGGCCGAGTTCAACTGAATTATTATCGTAGCGGCACAGGTTCAGGCGGGAGCGTTCATGTCGCATACACCACGAATCTGCTGGACGGACTGCGCAGTAAAAAGAACATTACCGTTAATGAAGAACTGGCAACGGTTTATGAGAAATGGATCGAGGAAAATCCGTTTGACGATGGTGGCAAAGTCTGGGCGGCTGAGCCATGGAATCAGAAGGAAATGCCACTCACGGATGAACTGGTTGCGCAGGCTAGAAGTAAATCCAGCAAAGCCATTGTGGTCATTGGGCGCACCGCGGGGGAAGATCAGGATAATGCAGATGCACCGGGAAGTTATCGTCTGACAGACGATGAGAAGGCGATGCTGAAGCATGTGACGAACCATTTTGAACATACGATTGTAGTACTTAATGTCTCCAATATTATGGATATGAGCTGGCTGAACGAAACGGTTCTACATCCGATTCAAGGTGTGATCTACTCCTGGCACGGCGGCATGGAAGGCGGTAACGCGATTGCGGACGTACTGGCCGGAGACGTGACACCAAGCGGTAAACTTACGGATACGATTGCATATTCCATAGAGGATTATCCGTCCACAAGTAACTACGGAAACGAGTTTAAGAACCTGTATCAGGAAGATATTTATGTGGGTTATCGTTTTTTCGAAACGTTTCGACCTGAAAAAGTTCAATTTGAGTTCGGTTATGGCTTGTCATACACAACTTTTGCCACACAGATCGAGGAAGCCCGTACGGTGACCGAAAATGGCGAGACGTCGATCGAGGTTCGTGTGAACGTGACCAACTCCGGTACAACCTATGCGGGTAAAGAAGTGGTTCAGGTTTATTACGAAGCACCGCAAGGAGAACTGGGACAACCCGTGAAGGCGCTGGCTGCTTTTGGCAAAACAGGACTGCTGCAGCCCGGCGATTCCGAGCTGTTAACGATCCGTTTCCCGGTAAATCGCATGGCTTCGTATGATGATGCGGGTGTAACGGGATATGCTTCCGCATACGTGCTTGAAGCTGGAACATACCGTCTGCATGTGGGTACGAGTGTGAAGCAGGTAGAGCATGTTGGCGTCGATGGCCAAGACGGCTACGTTGTGGACACGGTTCAACTGGTGGAGCAATTGCAGGAAGCAATGGCGCCAACGGAAGATTTTACACGCATGAAACCGGGTACTCGCAAGGCAGATGGAACATATGAACTGACGTATGTAGATGTGCCAAAGCGCAAAGTGTCTATCGCAGACCGCATTACGCAGAACATGCCCCAAACGTTGGACCAAACGGGAAATCAGGGTTACAAGCTGAGTGACGTGAAGGCGGGTAAAGTGAGTCTGGAGGCCTTTGTAGCTCAACTGGGCGATCAGGATTTGGCAGCAATTGTACGCGGCGAAGGCATGAGCAGTCCGCTGGTTACTTCGGGAACGGCTTCGGCGTTTGGCGGTGTGAGTGACAGCCTGTTCAATTATGGCATTCCTGTGGCCTGTACGGCAGATGGCCCGTCCGGTATCCGTATGGATAGTGGGGAAAAAGCAACACAAGTATCCATCGGAACGCTGCTGGCGGCAACGTGGAATGCAGACTTGGTAGAAGAACTGTATGTGATGGAAGGACAAGAGCTGCTTCGCAATCAGGTGGACACCCTGCTCGGACCTGGACTCAATATCCGCCGCAGTCCGCTGAATGGTCGTAACTTCGAGTACTTCTCGGAAGATCCGCTGATCTCAGGTGTATTTGCCGCAGCATGTACGAAAGGTATTATGAAGGGCGGCTCTAACGCCACGCTGAAACACTTTGCTTGCAACAATCAGGAGAAACACCGCAGTAAGGTCGATGCTGTTGTATCCGAACGTGCTCTTCGTGAAATTTATCTGAAAGGATTCGAGATTGCGGTGAAAGAGGGTGGAGCGAACTCCATCATGACCTCTTACAATCCGATTAACGGACACTGGGCTGCGTCCAACTACGATCTGAACACAACGATTCTGCGCGGAGAGTGGAACTTCGACGGCATTGTGATGACCGACTGGTGGGCCATTATGAACGATGTGGTAGAAGGCGGAGAAGCTGATCGCAAGTTTACGAACTGGATGGTTCGGGCACAGAACGACCTCTACATGGTTGTGCCAAACTATGGCGCTGAGATCAACGGCTGGGATGACAATACCATTGAATCGCTCGAAAATGGAACCTTGACCCGCGGCGAGCTGCAACGCTCCGCGATCAATATCTGCAAATTCATCATGAACGCGCCGGTATCCTCACGCAAACATGAGATTGTAGAGAACGTGGCCTCGTTCCAGGCGAACGCGTCCCTGTCAGCGGCAGACGCTCAGTCGCTGGCCGAGAATGCACAGGTGAAACCTGCAGTAGCAGAGCCTGTATATATGAAAGTGGATGAAGCAGGCCAGTACCGGATTATTGTGCAGATCATGTCACCTGAGCCTGAACTGGCACAAAGTGCATGTAATGTGCTGCTGAATGGTCAGCTTGCGACAACGATCCAAACGAACGGTACAGAAGGCAAATGGATCAGACAAAAGCTGGTGAAAGTGCAACTGGAAGAAGGGGTGTATGAACTCAAGCTGGACTTTACCAAACCGGGTCTACAGATCGATTGGATCGAATTCAAGCAGGTGTAGGTTGGTTAGGTTAAGTAGATGGGGAATAATTTTGTAAGCTCAATAGAGATAAAGTTTTATGCGAATTGGCTGTTGTTTGGGCTGGTTTTTGAAAGAAGAAGGGTTACCAAGCAGTAATAAAACTATTGTAGCGATGTAACAATGATAGAGATGATAACAAAGGACACTGCTTGCGGTGTCCTTTTGTTGTCACCAGAGAGACAGGCTGTTATGATCGAATTACGGGATCGTGGTCAAACAGAATAATGGGGTCAGGGGTGTGCTAAACGATGAAAAGATACAATTATTTAAGTCCGATTCTGCTGATTGTCGTTGCATTAATTGTGCGAGGTCTGGTTACTAACGTGTGTATGCTGTTTGGACTGTCGCAAGAGGTGTCCAGTAATATTGCGATGCTTGCCATGATTATTGTGGCTTTAATTATGTTCAACCGCATGACAAAAGCCCGGCGTAACAAGTAGATCGGTGTGGTCTGCGACGGTCAGGTAGGTAGAAAAAAGCAATCTTGAAAGCCCTTTATTTATTTAAGGGTGAGGAACATGGAAGACTGGAACATGTCACCACGGTGTTAGGATATGATACAAAGACGATGCAGAGAATCTTTTGCCTCGTCTTTTTTGCGTCATGTGTGAGAATCTCTTTATACATAAAAGAAACGGCACAGGATAATTCCTATACCGTTTCAGATTGCATTTTTCTGCTGAATTTTGCGTTTGAGCTAAACTTATGACATTGCTCCTAAAAATCATTTGTTTCGGATCGAGAAAGGAGTATGAATATATTACTCTGTTTTTTCATCATCTAATCGCCGACGAAATACCAAAGCCGAGACAGCAAATATAATAAAAGATAAAGTTGAAGCAGCAGTAACCATCTTTAACACATTTCCTATCGGTGGATTAAACAATAGAGCAACAGAGAAGATTAAAACGGCACCCGTTAAACCCATTCCTAAAATGGAAAACGCTAAAATCCTGTTCATCAAATTCTACATACTAAGTGAGAGAATCCGACCATAAAAGAATATTGTGTTGTTGGCGTGATGTTGTGGTAATGCTGTTCAGCAACTCCGAAGCTATTGATGCGTCGGTAAGGTTTCAACTCAGACGATTTTAATGTTGTATCAATCTATAATCTTATACTGTAATCATATGTTCCGTTCGCCCATCCTTTAAGAAAGATTCAAAAAAGCTCATATACGAGTATTGACGTTGCATACCTAACGTTTTAGACTGAAGACATAATTTAATAACAATATGAATAACAAAAATAACAAAAAATGTGGATAGCAAAATGGATAAAGGTATAGGAATTAAAAAAAATCAAATTAATTAAAGCCAATAATTAAGCATTACGTTCATGGAAGCCCTGGGAACCTAGACTCGTTTAACTGGATTAATGCTAGCTAACGTCTTTATTACTCCAATTTACAGGAGGCTCGCTCATGACGATTAAGGCGGAGAAACAATATGTTTTTCGGGAAGGACAGCTTTTTCAGAGCAGTCATGCGTCCACGATTGCTGTTTTGCCAGGTGGGGTGGTTATTGTGGCTTGGTTCGCAGGTTCGTATGAAAAATCCAGCGACACCGCCATCTGGATGGCTATTCAGGAGCGAGATGGCTTGTGGTCAGCGCCGCGCAAAGTAGCGGATGAAGAAGGTATTGCCCATTGGAACCCGGTGCTGTATGCACATGGGGGTTCACTTGTACTCTTTTACAAGGTGGGACACGAAATTACAGACTGGCATACTCGCATCATACGTTCGGAGGATGGCGGGCAGACATGGACGGAGGCTCGTGAGTTGGTTTCCGGTGATGTGGGTGGTCGTGGTCCGGTGCGCAATAAACCTGTACGGCTAACGGATGGAACCATTTTGGCTCCATCTTCTATTGAGCGAATGGATATGGAGAGTCCGGGCAAACAGGTGTGGGAAGCTTTTATTGATATTTCGACCGATGAGGGCAAGACATGGACAAAAAGTAAACCTGTGCCGAAGAACCTGTCTGTTTATGTGGGGGCAGATCATTGGATTGCAAAAGGTCTAATTCAGCCAGCTCTGTGGACTTCAAGTGGGGATGATGTACACATGTTACTCCGTAGTACGGAGGGGAAGATTTTCCGCAGTGACTCGGTGGATGGCGGCAGGACATGGTGTGAAGCGTACCCGACAGAACTGCCAAACAACAATAGCGGAATTGATGTCACACGCCTGGAGAGTGGCTTGCTTGCGCTTGTTTACAATCCCGTGAGCGGATATGCGACAGAGAGTCCCCGGACACCACTGGTGGTTGCTTTTTCGAATGACAATGGTGCGAGCTGGGGAGATGAATGGGTGCTTGAAGATGAGCCGGGAGAGTATTCATATCCTGCCATCGTATCTCAGGGGCAGAACCTGTACATTACTTATACGTGGAAAAGAGATCGGATTGCGTTCTGGAAACTGAACGTTCATACATGGGAATAAGCAAGGGCCGCAGAAACGCTGATCAGGCGTTTAATCGGTCCTTTCTGTCGTGGTTACTTGTGAGGAGGAGTTCCGATGAATAGGCAAGTCATTAAGAGACAACCGACTTTGGAAGTCATTGCGGTAGACGCAGTAGATGCCCAAGCGGCAGAGCAGGGTGGAGCCGATCGGATTGAGCTGGTGTCGGCTATGTCCGAAGGTGGTCTTACGCCAAGCTATGTGCAGATTGAACAGGTTGTATCCAAGGTGTCGATTCCACTGTATGTCATGATAAGGCCACATAGCCGCTCGTTCTGTTATAGCGCTGACGATCTTCAGGTGATGCTCCGAGACATACGCATGGCGCGGGAGCTTGGTGCCGCAGGCATTGTGATTGGAGCTCTCACCCATGAGGGAGAAGTAGATCGCTCTTTTTTACAAACTTGTCTGTTGAGCGCTCAGGGGCTGGGAGTTACGTTTCATCGCGCCATCGATTCGAGTGCCAACGTGGTGAGAGCACTGGACAGCATCGGTGGCAGCAATGGCGGGAGTGAGGGAAAGGGCAGGTTTGAGCATGAGAGGGAGATGAAAAGTAAGAGCGAGGAGAGTGTCGTTGAGCGCGTACTTACATCAGGAGGAAAACCTACAGCACCTGAGGGTTTACTCGAACTACAGCAGTTGCAGGAGATAGGACAGACGTTGAACATAGTGATTATGGCGGGTTCGGGTGTCACGATTGAGGGGATTCCAACCCTCGTGAGCCGAACAGGGATCACCGAGATGCATATGGGATCGGGTGTGCGGCCTGGAGGCAGTTTCGATCACCCTGTAGATGCTCAGCTTGTTGCTCAGGCCAAAGCAGAGCTGATCCGTGCAGTACAGGAGTTGCACCATCAGTGATAACGGTAGCTGTATGTACTCCATGCACTCGACAAAGCGGTGGCTATAGAAGCGAATGAATAGCAAGAACAAGAGAATAAAAGCAATAAAAGCAATAAATGCAATGAAAACAAAAGGCACTTTTCATATAAGGGAGTGTGAGCCATGAAATCAAAGCTTTCGCCAACACCAGCGGATTGGATTAAAACGGCGGCACAGGTCAGCCCATCGGAGCGCCAGATGAGATGGCAGGAGATGGAGTTTTATGCTTTTATTCATTTTACGGTAAACACATTTACGGATCGGGAATGGGGGACGGGGGAGGAAGAGCCGGCAATATTTAACCCTACTGAACTACATGCAGGGCAATGGGTGGAGGCATGTAAGGATGCCGGCATGAAGGGGCTGATTTTGACATGTAAACATCATGACGGGTTCTGTCTGTGGCCCAGCCGTTATACGGATCATACGGTTGCAGCAAGTCCATGGCGAAATGGCGCTGGTGATCTGGTGCGAGAAGTTGCCGATGCTTGTCGTGACGCCGGGTTGAAATTTGGAGTGTATCTCTCACCCTGGGATAGTCATGAAGCATGTTACGGGGATTCGGAGCGGTATAATGCTTTTTTTCTTGCTCAGCTACGCGAACTGCTGACGAACTACGGTGATATCTTCTGTGTCTGGTTTGATGGAGCATGTGGTGAGGGGCCAAATGGGAAAAGACAGGTCTATGATTGGGACGCCTATTACGCGCTCATTCGCCAGCTTCAGCCGGAAGCGGTCATCTCGGTCTGCGGCCCGGACGTACGTTGGTGTGGCAATGAGGCAGGACATACGCGCGAATCGGAATGGAGCGTTGTACCGGCGCATATGCAGGATAATGAGAAGATTCAGGAGCAGTCGCAACAGGTGGATGATGGAACTTTTGCGAGGAAAATCAACACACAGGACCGTGATCTGGGGAGTCGAAGCGTTATCCGTGATTATGCTGATCAACTGGTGTGGTATCCTGCCGAGGTGAATACCTCGATACGTCCGGGTTGGTTTTATCATGCGAGTGAAGACGATCAGGTCAAAACGCTGGAGGAACTGATTTCCGTTTATTACGGCGCCGTGGGCGGCAATGCTTGTTTTTTGCTTAACCTGCCCCCAGACAAGCGTGGTCTGATTCATGAAAATGATGTCCAGCGACTGCGCGAGTTAGGTTCAGTGTTGCGTACAACGTTCAGTGAAGACTTGGCGCAAGGCGCACAGGCCAAGGCTTCGGAGACGATGGACGGAGCACATGCAGCTTCACAAGTGCTAAATCCGGATGGAGAGCGCAAACCAAAAGCTTATTGGTGCCCACGCGAAGGAACAGAGCACGCGTGGATTGAATTGCTTTTGCCCGAAGAAAAGACCTTCGACCATGTGATATTGATGGAGCATATCCAATCGGGGCAACGGATCGAACGATTCACGCTGGAAGTATGCGGTGAGGATGGTCGGTGGCAGGACATCTATGCCGGAACGGTGGTTGGATATAAGCGAATTTGCTGTTTTCCAAAAGTGACTGCACGCCGGGTTCGGTTAACCATTCAGGAGTCCAGATGGGTTCCGACGTTATCGAAATTCAGCTTATTTTACAGTGAACGGGAGGACATATGAGATGGCAATACTGACGGTTCAGGGGTCTCGATTCATGCTGGATGGGAAACCGATTCAGATTCTATCAGGGGCCATTCATTATTTTCGAGTCGTGCCCGAGTATTGGAAAGATCGCTTATTGAAGCTGAAGGCCTGCGGATTCAACACGGTGGAGACCTACGTGCCATGGAATATGCATGAGCCGCAGCCAGGAGAATACTGTTTTGAAGGCATGGCGGATGTGGAGCAGTTTGTACGACTTGCGGGAGATTTAGGGCTGTATGTGATTGTTCGTCCAAGTCCTTATATCTGCGCGGAGTGGGAGTTTGGAGGCTTGCCGTCCTGGCTGCTTGCCGATGACCACCTGCGGCTTCGTTGTAGTGATTCGGCGTTTCTGGCGCATGTGGATCGGTATTACGATGTGCTTTTGCCCAAACTAAAACCTCTTCTGAGCACCTCTGGCGGGCCTATTATCGCAATGCAGATTGAAAATGAATACGGCAGCTTCGGGAACGATGCGAGTTATCTGCAATATTTGCGAGAGGGCATGGTGAGGCGGGGCATGGATGTGCTCCTGTTCACCTCGGATGGGCCAACCGATCATATGCTACAGGCTGGTTCCGTGTCCGGGCACTTGGCAACAGTTAATTTTGGGTCGGGGACCGAGTGGGCGTTTGCCAAGCTACGTGAATATCAAGCAGAGGAACCGCTCATGTGTATGGAGTTTTGGAATGGCTGGTTCGATCACTGGGGCGAGTCTCATCACACTCGGGAAGCGGCAGATGTGACCAAGGTGCTGGAAGAAATGCTGGAGGCGGGCGCATCGGTGAACTTCTACATGTTCCATGGCGGCACGAATTTTGCATTTTATAATGGAGCGAACTGTCAGCAAAAGGATCAATACGAACCAACCATTACAAGTTATGACTATGACTCTCTGCTTAGCGAATCGGGTGAACCGACAGCGAAATTTTATGCGGTAAGGGAGGTTCTCTCGCGCTATACTGGTTCTCAAAAAGATGATCGTGGCTCTGAACCGGGAGATTTGGTTTTACCAGAACCTGTGGGGACAGCCGCTTATGGTAGAGTCGAGATGGCGCAACACGCTAGTTTGCTTCAGCAACTGAATGCACTGGCTGTTCCAATGCACCGTACAAATCCAGAGCCAATGGAGAAGCTGGGGCAGGATTACGGGTTTATCAGCTACCAGACCCGTATTTCCGGGCCAAGAGAGCGCCAGGAGTTGGTCGTTCAGGAGGTATGTGATCGGGCACTGGTGTTTGTAGATGGCTTGTTGCAGGGTGTGCTTGAACGTGGAAAAGCTGAGGCGACAGTATCCTTTGAAGTTCCAGAGGAAGGTTCGGACTTGCTCATTCTCGTTGAGAACATGGGGCGAATTAATTACGGGCCGTATCTGAGAGATCCGAAGGGAATTACGGAAGGCGTGCGGCATGGATTTCAATTTTTATATGAATGGACGATTCATTGTTTGCCGATGAGCAATCTTTCGGGTTTATCTTTTGCTGTGCTGTCTGAGCTTGAGAGTAGCGTAAGAACAGTAACAGAGGAGCCATTTTTTTATCGAGGAAGTCTTCATATTGAACATGTGTTGGATATAAAGGATACTTTTCTTCGACTGGAGGGCTGGACGAAAGGGGTTGCATTTGTAAACGGATTCAATCTGGGGCGCTACTGGAATAAAGGCCCGCAACAGACGTTATATGTCCCTGCGCCTCTTCTCTGCCAAGGAGAGAACGAGATCATTATATTTGAGCTTCATGGGACGGCAGATGCTGCCGTCATGTTCGTGGATCAGCCGGATTTGGGCTAGAAAAGGAAAATCGGTGAGCCATGCGATTATTGGCAATTGCCCTATGGACTGGAACACGGTATAGGTTGGGTATGGACACCCATCACAGCAGAGGGAGAGGATGAGGAAGATGAAAGTTGGACTTAGCACGTACAGTCTGCAGCAAGCGCTGGATCGTAAGGAGCTAACCGTGCCGGATGCTATTCGTTGGATTGCGGAGCAGGGCGGGCAGCATGTGGAGATTGTGCCGATGGGCTTCAGTCTGATCGACAATCCAGCGTTAATTGAGGAAATCAAAGCTACGGCTCGGGAGGTTGGCATCGACATCTCGAATTATGCCATTGGAGCGAACTTTGCGGTTCAGGAGAATGCTGAGAGTTTGGAAGAAGAAATTCAAAGTGTTATGCGCCACGTAGGTGTTGCTGCCACCCTGGGAGTGAAGCTGATGCGCCACGATGTGGCTTTCCGTCCTGCACCCGAGGGGACTGTAGCGCAGTTTGAAGCCGACCTGCCCGTGCTTGTCAAAGCCTGTCAGCGAATTGCCGACTATGCCGCAGGCTTTGGCATTACAACGAGTGTGGAGAACCACGGATATTATGTGCAATCGAGCGAGCGGATTCAGCGGCTGTTACATGAGACGGGGCGGGAAAATTTCAAAACCACATTGGATATCGGCAATTTCCTCTGTGTCGATGAAGATCCGGTGAGTGCGGTGAAAAATAACATTCCTTACGCGTCCATCGTTCACGCCAAAGATTTCTACTGGCGGTCTTCCACCCGGAATCCCGGCGAAGGCTGGTTCCAGACCTCCCACGGCAATTATCTGCGCGGGGCTATCGTGGGTCATGGTGATATCGACATGCCGGAGGTGTTTCGTGTGCTGAAGCGGTCCGGGTATGACGGCTATATCTCGGTTGAATTTGAGGGGATGGAGCACTGCCAGACTGCTTCGCGCATTGCGATGGATAATGTGCGCCGTTTGTGGGATGAGGCGTGACATGGTGTGGTTAAGTGCCTTGCTATGATCCGGCATCGCTATGCTGTCCCGTGTCGATTTGTTTATGGGTGTGAGGTGCAGTGCAGTTTAGGGAGTGGCGTGGCATGGCATGGTGTACGTTTAAATAGAATTCATCCAAAGTCGGCTGTATGAAAGCAACCGCAGAGCTGAAAGGTATTCATTTTCATTTTTAACACTGGAGGGATAGTGAAATGTCCAAATTAAAAGTCGCCGTCATCGGCGCCGGTTCTATATCTGATTGTCATCTGCAAGCGTACGCGAGTAACTCGGAAGTGGAGATTTATGCGATCTGTGATCTGAACAAGACCCGTGCAACCGATGTGGCGAAGCAGTATGGGGCATCCCATGTGTTTACGGACTATAAAGACTTGCTCGCTCTGCCGGAAATCGATTCGGTCAGCATCTGTACTTGGAATGATTCGCATGCCGAGATCAGTATTGCTGCGCTGGATGCAGGTAAAAACGTGCTGTGCGAGAAACCGCTCTGCCAGACCGTGGAGGATGCATTAGAGGTAGAAAAAGCCGTTCATCGCAGTGGTAAATTGCTACAAGTAGGCTTTGTTCGCCGCTATAGTGACAATGCTCAGATTCTGAAAAAGTTCATCGACGAAGGTGAGCTGGGCGAAATCTACTATGCCAAAGCTTCCAGTCTGCGCCGTCTTGGCAACCCGGGTGGCTGGTTTGCGGATAAAAGTCGCTCCGGCGGCGGCCCGTTAATTGATATCGGCGTACATGTCATCGACATTTGCTGGTATCTGATGGGTAGACCGAAGGTGAAATCCGTTTCCGCTAACGTCTCCAATCGTCTCGGAAACCGGGCTAACATTCGCAATCTTTCATTCTATAAGGCCGCCGATTACGATGCGGAACAGAACACCGTGGAAGATATGGCGAATGCATTGATCCGTTTTGAGAATGGAGCAAGCCTGCTGGTTGATGTCAGCTTTACTCTCCATGCCAAAGCTGATGAAACAGCAGTTAAGCTGTATGGCGACAAAGGCGGAGCTGAGCTGGAGCCGGAAATCTCAATTATTGGTGAGAAGTTCGATACCATTCTGAACATGACACCGCAGGTCGATTTTAAATCCTTTGACTTTATGGGCTCGTTCCGCAATGAAATCAACCACTTTATCGACAGTACGCAGGGCCGAAAAGAAACCCTTAGCCCCGTCGAGGACGGTGTGGAAGTCATGAAAATGCTGTGCGCCATCTACGAATCCGCACGCGAGGGCAAGGAGATCACGTTGTAATTCACACGTAAATCGGAGTGCCCCAGTGTAAATCCGCCAATGCCCTTAAGTCATTTGTTCTACCCAAACGGAGGAAACAGGTAACCCGACGTAACCAGTTACCCGATCGACGAGGTGAAACCGTCTTGGCCCGTTGTAAAAATCATTTACACGTGAAACGGAGAGGTCAGAAATAAGCCGAAGAAGCGAAGCGTGCGCCTTTATCCCCGGATTTCCCCAATAGGGAAATAGTTCGAAGAAATCCGGGGGTAACAGCGCTCGGAGGATTGTTCTGACCGCGGAGTGGCCTAGTGTAAATCCACCAGTAATCTTAGGTCATTTGTTCTACCCAAAACGGAGGAAATAGGTAACCCGACGTAACCAGTTACCCGATCGACGAGGTGAAACCGTCTTGGCCCGTTGTAAAAATCATTTACACGTGAAACGGAGAGGTCAGAAATAAGCCGAAGAAGCGAAGCGTGCGCCTTTATCCCCGGATTTCCCCAATAGGGAAATAGTTCAAAGAAATCCGGGGGTAACAGCGCTCGGAGGATTGTTCTGACCGCGGAGTGGCCTAGTGTAAATTTCAACTCGTTATAACGCGAGAAATTTCAACTAAAGGAGATGATTTATTTTGACTCAAACCAACCTCCCCCTGCCAGAGCAGGAAAAGCCCATCGTTGAAGCAGGCGTACACAACTTTAGTAAAGAGGACGAGTGGGTGAAGCCGGAAGATCCCTTGCTGCTGGAGCGGCTGGAATGGTTCAAAGATCAGAAACTCGGTTTGATGATGCACTGGGGGCCATACTCGCAGCTCGGCTTGGTGGAATCGTGGGCGCTGAGCGATGAGGATGGCGACTGGTCGCGGGATGATGTGGACTGGACGGACGATATGGAGGACTTCAAGCGTGAATATTTTGACCTGAATAAAACGTTCAATCCGATTCGGTTCCAGCCCGAGGAATGGGCACAGATGGCCGCCGACAACGGCTTTAAATACTTCCTGTTTACGACCAAGCATCATGACGGCTTCTGCATGTGGGATACCAAAACGACCGATTACCGAATTACAGGCAAGGACACGCCGTTCCACAAGCACAAATATGCCGATATCTGCCGGGTGTTGTTCGATGCCTTTCGAGCGAAAGGGCTCGGCATCTCGGCGTACTTTTCCAAAGCGGACTGGCACACACCGTATTACTGGGCACCAGGCATGGAGCGCGGACGCCATATGTGGCGCGGGCCTTCCTATGATCCGCACAAGTATCCATGGATGTGGGAAAAGTTCGTGGAGTTCACCCATGAGCAGATTATGGAACTGTTGACGAATTACGGACGGATCGAGTGTTTGTGGCTCGATGCAGGCTGGGTACGCGAAGGGCGCCACGGTCAGGATATCCGGCTTGGTGAAGTGGTCGAGCGGGCGAGAAAGAGCACGCAGCCTTGGCTTCTGTCCGCAGATCGCACTGTAGGCGGGCCGTATGAGAACATCGTCACCCCGGAGCAGACGATCCCGGAGCATCCGATGAATATCCCGTGGGAGAGTTGCATTACCGTCGGGCATTCGTTTGCTTTTGGCTTCGATGATCAGTATAAATCGGGACGACAGCTTGCACATATTTTGCTTGAGGTGGTATCCAAAGGCGGTAACTTGGCACTGAATGTCGGGCCGCAGCCGGACGGACGTCTACCCAAAGGGGCAATTCGAGGCATCCAGGGACTGGGCGAGTGGCTGAACACACACGGCGAAGGGATCTATGGCACCCGCATTTGCGCACCGTTTTATACGAAAGAGTGGGCATTCACACAGAAAGAAGACATCCACACCGTCTATGCCTTTCGCATGTATCGTAACGAGAGCGAGACCCCGGAAGAGAGACTGATCATTCCTTATGCGGAAAAGGTGAAGCGTATTGAACTCATCGGTACGAATGACGTACTTTCGTTTCAGCAGACCGAAGAAGGGCTGCTCGTGGAGTTGCCACGATCCGCTGCAAGCAACCAAGCACCCATCACTCATACATTTAGATTGATCACCAAATCATAGAATCACATGTCAATTCCGGGGGAGATATCAACGCCTCCGGAATTTTGTTTTTTGTACATAGAACATAAAGAACTCCATAGTGCATGGATTCAAACGCTTGCTACACAAGGGTTTTTAGAATAAAGAGAGGTCGGAGAAAATTGCAAATTGATCAATAAGCACCTAGCGAGGTACTATCAAATCAAGAAAGCGCTACCTGATATGAATGTTAACATCGATTGGATTCAAAGCAATGAATGAGCATCAAAAACAAACATTTAAGGGAACTGAATGTAATGTATTATTACACTTGAGGCTGAGAAGGAGTGACGCAAATGAGTCGAGGTACAGAAAGCATACCTGCGAACATGGAGCTGCAACAATTACGTCAGACGGCACCCAAGAAGCAGCATCCGTTCATCAAAAGCTTCAAAAAGCACTGGGAGCTGTACCTGCTTGTGCTGCCTCCGGTGTTGTATCTACTGATCTTCAAATACATTCCGATGGTGGGTGTGCAGATTGCCTTTAAAGATTTCAGCGTGGTCAAAGGCATCTGGGGTAGCCCATGGGTGGGGCTCAAACATTTTGAAGCCTTCTTCAATTCCCCGAACTTCTGGCTGCTGATCAAGAACACCATTGGCATCAGCTTTTATTCCCTCATTGCCGGTTTCCCTATACCGATCTTGCTGGCCTTGGCGCTGAACGAGATTCGAACGGGTTATTTTAAAAAGACCGTACAGATGGTCACGTATGCACCGCATTTTATCTCCACCGTGGTCATGGTATCCATCATCATTCTGATGCTTTCCCCCCATGTGGGCGTTGTAGACAAGTTATTTAGCTGGCTGGGCTTCCCGATGACCAACTTCATGGGTATCCCTGAATATTTCAAATCGATCTATGTCTGGTCGGGTGTATGGCAGGGCATGGGGTACTCCTCGATTATTTACATCGCGGCTCTGGCCGGAGTTGATCCGTCTCTGTACGAAGCAGCCAAGATGGATGGCGCCTCAAGGTTGCGAAAAATCTGGCACATCGACCTTCCAACGCTTGTCCCGGTGACCGTGATTATGTTGATTCTAAGTCTGGGCAGCATTATGGGCGTAGGTTTCGAGAAAATTTATCTCATGCAAAATCCGCTGAATACGAGCGCATCGGAGGTCATCTCCACGTACGTGTACAAGGTCGGTCTGATTGGAGCGAATTTCAGCTTCTCCGCGGCAGTTGGTTTCTTTAACTCGATCATTAACCTGATTCTGCTGGTCGTCGTCAACAGCATTTCCCGTAAAGTATCCGAGAACAGCTTGTGGTAAAGGAGGAGCGTGTCCATGTTTAATCTGATGAATCGGAACCGAATCAAAGACCCGGTTGGCGACCGTATTTTCATGACCATCAATTATATCTTTCTGATTGCCATTCTGCTAACGGTGTTCTACCCGCTCTTGTACATCGTCAGCTCCTCGTTCAGCTCGTCACGCGCCGTGACATCCGGTCAGGTGTGGCTGTTCCCGGTTGATTTTAACATCAAGGCATACATTTCCATTTTCAAAAGTCAGCAACTCATGCTTGGGTTTTACAACACGATCATCTACACGGTAGTCGGTACGTTCATCAATGTTGCGCTGACCGTTATGCTGGCTTACCCTCTCTCCCGCAAGTCGTTCTACGGGCGTGGAGCCATCATCATCTTTATGATGATAACCATGTTTTTTGACGGCGGTCTGATTCCGACCTACCTGCTGATGAAAGACCTGCACCTGCTGGATACCCGCTGGGCGATGTGGTTGCCCGGGGCGCTTGCTGTGTTCCAGGTCATCGTTGCTCGCACCTTCTTCCAGTCTTCGATCCCCGAGGAACTTGGTGAAGCTGCCGAGATGGACGGATGCCGGGATATCCGCTACCTGATCAGCGTTGTGCTACCGCTCTCCAAACCAATTTTGGCGGTCATGACTCTGATGTACGCTGTAGGTCACTGGAATGCCTACTTTGACGCTCTCATTTACCTCCGTTCGGAGAAGCTGTTCCCGCTACAATATGTGCTTCGTAACTTGCTGATTCTGAATGCGGCTGACCCGGCCATGCTTGCGAATACAAGCCAGCAGATGCGGGATCAAGGGTTTGAGCAGGTGCTGAAATATGCGCTGATTGTAGTCGCAAGTATTCCGATCCTGATCATGTATCCTTTTGTGCAAAAACACTTCGTCAAAGGGGTTATGGTCGGTTCACTTAAAGGATAAATGGCAGTCGGCTCTTGAAAGGAGGTGGAGGCACACACCGGCTTCCGGGATTGATTTTGGAACCTATAGAACCTATAGAACCATATTAACCCGTACAGCTTGACCAAAGGTTTGCTGCTATGAATAAAAAGGAGGAGTCAGCTTGAGAAAATCCTGGATTTCAATTTTGTGTCTGATTTTCGCTTCGGTGACAATATTGTCCGCATGCAGTTCATCTGAAAAAGCGGGTACAGGTAGCGAGGGGAGCGGCGAGAGCGGCGGCCCTGTAACGATGACTTTTTTTGCTCCGCAAGGTAAAGCACCGATGGAAGACAATGAATTCACCAAGTTTATCGAAAAAAAGTTCAACGTGACCTTGAAATGGGACCTGGCCCCGACAGACGCTTTGCAGGATCGCAGACAATTGCTGCTAGCCAGTGGGGATTATCCCGAAGTGTTCCTGCACGGTAAATTCACCACCTCGGATCTTCAAACCTATGGAAAACAAGGCGTGTTCCTCCCGCTTCAAGACCTGATCAAGCAATACGGCCCGAACCTCACCAAAGTGATGGAGGAGAAGCCTTATTTCAAGGATGCCATAACGGCACCGGACGGTAATATCTATGCATTGCCTATTTTTAATGAATGTTACCACTGTACGTATGCGCAGAAATATTGGATCAACCAAGAGTGGCTGGATAAGGTGGGGCTGAAAATGCCAACGACGACGGACGAACTGTATACCGTTCTAAAGGCGTTCAAAACCCAAGACCCGAACGGCAACGGCAAAGCCGATGAGATCCCGCTCACAGGTGCACCAAACAAATATGTGTGGAACGGCAACATCGACGCCTATCTGATGAACAGCTTCATATACAACGATAACGATAAATACCTGATCGTGAACGATGGCAAGGTCAGCTTTGCCGCCAACCAAGAGGGATGGAAGAAAGGGCTGGAGTATATGCACAAGCTGTATGCGGATGGCCTGATCGACCCGGCTTCCTTCACACAGAATGACCAGGCGATTGGTCAACTGGGGAACAAAGAAGGAGATGAAGTGGTTGGTTCCATTACAACGGCACTGGTGAGCTATCTGGTGAATACGTATGACAAAAAAATTACCCGTCACCAGCACTGGGAGATCGTGCCTCCACTCAAAGGACCGGATGGTGTGCAGACGACTGGAGCAACGCAAAGTGTAGGTGAGTTTGAATTTGCCATCACGAACAAAGCGACCGAAGCACAACAGATCGCAGCGATCAAAATTGTAGATTACATGTTCAGTGAAGAGGGTGCACTCTACGCAGAGTATGGACCAACAGAGGGTAAGGGCTGGAAGAAAGCGGGCCCGGATGAAAAAAACATCAACGGCGAACCTGCCAAGTACAGCTACTACAACCTGCCTGAACGTGATCCGAACGTGGTCGTGAACGAAAGCTGGTCACAGATCGGTGCACATGATTTGTCCAACACGTTCCGTAATCTGTTTGCCGAAGGTCAAGACCCGCTGTCAGCTGAAGGATACGGTACAAGGCTTGCTCAAGCGACGAAAGTATATGCTCCATACGCTCCGAAGGAAGTATATCCAGCCAATGTATTTATTCGTCCAGAGGATACCGAGACCGCTGCTCAATTGACCACTGCAATTAAAGACTATGTGCAGACAAATATGGCTCAGTTCATTATTGGTAGCAAGAGCATTGATAAAGACTGGGATTCATACGTCAAAGGTTTTGATGGACTTGGATTAAGCAATTATCTGGATATTTATCAGCGTGCAATTGAGAAAAATTGATGCAAAAGGACTGTCCCGCCTGTCACCCGTGGCCGGGGCAGTCTTCTCCTATGACAACCCCACGTCATTCGATATAATGAACGCATAATTATGAAAACTTTGTGAACAGGGGCACGGCACAAGTGGTTTGTCGTCATGCAACATGAAATGGATTGGTGGGGGGCGCGGAGATGAACAACAATTGGTTCAGACGTTTGCTGTTATCGTATTTGCCTATTTTTTTTATTGTGACGACGATTTTATTTTTCATTTTCTTTCAGGTATTCAATGAGCAGAACCGGAGGGAAGCGCTCAAGGCCAATGAATTTTTGGCTTCACAGGTGACACAGTATCTGGATAATTCCTTGCGTTCCATTGATTTCAAGGTGTTGCGCGAGATTTTGACCAACTCTAATCTGAAAAATTATTTCTCGGTGTCGGGCGGCGAGGATGTCTATGCCGGCATCCAGGCCGTTAAGGTCATCGATGAATTGAAGATAGAATATCCGCTGATCGACTCGGTCTACCTGGTCAGGTACAGCGATAACACTGTTTTTAGCAATGGCAAGGCTGTTCCGATCAACGAATTCCCCGATGCAGCCTTTATTGCAGACAGCCGGACGAAGGATGAGCAGAAGTGGGTCGGCGCACGGTTATTCAAGGCGTTTCATTCCCAATCGGCGGAGCAGGTCATTACGATTGTGCGGAATGTCGGGAACGGCAGAGGTCTTGTAGTGACCAACGTTGAGTTGAATACGCTGCAAAAGTCCATTATGCAGATGTACGACCCTGAATTTACGTTTGTGAACATCTATAACCGATCCGGGGGAAGTCTCTGGCGTGGGGATACGCCTGATGCTGAGATGCTTGCTTCCAAGCCAGCTTCCGCTTCGGGAGAGGTTTTCTCTGAATTCACATCCAGCTATAGCGGCTGGAAGGTACAGACGGGGCTAAATAACGGGAAAATCATCAAGTTTACGCTGCAATTTTATAATATCTGGTTTATTTTCGCCGTCGCTGTTGTGCTGATCGGGGTTGTGTGGGTCGTCTATGTGACGCGTAGAAACTATAAACCGATCCAGCAGATTGTTACCCTGATTCAGACGGTCTCCTCACAGAAACCGTCAGGACTGAACTATGGCAAGGAGAATGAATTTCGTTTCATTCATACCACGCTGGAGCGCATGATCGATCAGACGAAGCAATATCAGGAGGAGCATGAAGAGAATCTGATTTTGCAGAAGAAGGTCTTCTTTCAGGAACTGCTGGAAGGTACGCGGGAATACACCTGTCATGAGTTATCTGCGGAGATGAGCAAGTTCAAGCTACCGGAATTAGAGCATCGCTGGGTGGTGATGGTGGTGGAGATGGATCGATACGACGTGTTTGTGGATGAGTATCATCAGCAGGATCAAGCTCTCCTGAAATTTGTGCTGTCGAGCATTTTGCAGGAAAGTGCAAGGCAAGAAGGTACCGAGGTATGGGCAGAGTGGGTCTCAAGTCAGCGACTGAATGCCATCCTGTGGTTACCTGAGACGGAACAGTCCGAAGAGACAGAGCAACGCTTGCTCAGCGGTTATCTGAATCAGGTGGGTCAGTATTTGAACTTTACCATAACCATTGGTGTGGGCCGGGTTGCTGTGGATATTCGCGGGCTTCGGGCTTCGCTTAAAGAGGCTGTGCATGCCCTGGAGTACAAGGCGGTTCTGGGCACGAATCGGATCATACCATGCGGAGATGTACCGAGTTCCACGAATGATGTGTATGAGTTTCTTAAGACCATCTCCTTGCTAGTACAGACGATGCGGCTATCGGACGATATTTGGGAACAGCATTTTGAACGGCTGTTTAAGCAGATTCGCGAGTCTGTTCTGTCCCGTCAGGAGATTATGAACACGGTTCAACTGCTATTCCAGCATTATAATCGTGAATTTGCCGAGCTTCCGCGTGAATATCAGGAGTCATGGGCGGCGATATTTACGCCATTGTTGCCACGGCTGGAAGGTTGGGAGACGCTGGATGATCTGCGCGAGCTGTGTCTGGAAGGGTTCCGTGAACTGGCGCGGCAGATGGAGACACTGCAATGCTCTCGTAAACATCGGTCACATATTCTGGAGATTCGCAAATATATCGAAGAGCATTACAACAATCCCGATCTGTCGCTGAATTACCTTAGTGATCTGTTCGATATCAATCCGAAGTATCTGAGCAAGCTTTTCAAAGATGAGATCGGGGAGAAATTCGTGGATCTGCTTATCAGTCACCGGATCGAAAAAGCCAAACAGCTCATGCAACAGACGGACAAAGCCATTCAGGAGATCAGTGAGGAAGTGGGCTATACCAACTACAATTCCTTCAACCGCGCTTTTAAAAATGTCGTCGGAATGGCTCCAAGCGACTATCGCAAGGCCATGTAAGGTGCTCGCACGACCAATTCACAGGCAGGAGGAGAATGTGCACATGCAAACGCAAACAGGCTACAAAGATGCATCGCTTCCCATTCAGGAGCGGGTACAGGATCTGCTCGAACGAATGACCACGGCAGAGAAGATCGGACAGTTGATCCAGCCTATGGGATGGAAAACGTACACGAAAGCGGCAGACGGTACGGTACGGGTAACCGAAGAGTTCGAGGCGGACATGGCGCTGGGCGGTGTCGGCTCGTTGTACGGTGTACTCAGGGCAGATCCATGGACGGAAGTGACGTTGGAGACAGGTCTGACACCGCGGCAAGGCGCGGTCGCTACGAATGTGATTCAGCAATATGCGATAGAACATTCCCGGTTAGGCATTCCGATTTTGTTTGGAGAAGAATGCTCCCACGGGCATATGGCCATTGGTGCAACGGTCTTTCCTGTGCCGATAACGGTAGGTAGCACATGGAATACAGAGTTATATCGCAGGATGTGCGAGGCGATCGCTGTGGAAACCCGGAGTCAGGGCGGCGCAGCCACGTATTCTCCGGTACTTGATGTGGTGCGTGACCCGAGATGGGGACGGACGGAGGAGTGTTTTGCCGAAGACCCGTATCTGATCGGTCAGTTCGCTGTAGAAGCCATCTACGGATTGCAGGGAGATCGGCTTGATTCAGACCGGACGGTGGTGGCGACACTTAAACATTTTGCAGCGTACGGCAGTTCAGAGGGGGGGCGTAACGCGGCACCAGTCCATATGGGAATGCGTGAGTTGCATGAAATTGACCTGTTTCCGTTCAAACAAGCAGTGGAAGCCGGAGCCTGCTCGGTCATGACGGCCTATAACGAGATCGATGGCGTGCCGTGTACGTCCAGTACGTACCTGCTTCATGATCTTTTGCGGGAAGAGTGGGGGTTTGACGGATTTGTCATTACCGATTTTGGGGCGATCCAGATGCTGGTGAACGGACACAACACGGCAGAGAATGGAGAGCAGGCTGTGGCACAGTCCCTTCGGGCAGGTGTAGATATGGAGATGTCCGGATTCATGTACCGCAAACATCTGGCACAGGCGCTTGAACAGGGTTTACTGGAAGAGGCAGAACTGAATTTGGCGGTGCGACGGGTGTTGGAGATGAAATTCAGGCTTGGTTTGTTTGAGCAGCCGTATGTTGATCCTGATTTTGCAGAGAAGGTTATCGGGTGTGAGAAGCATGTCGGGCTTGCACGTGAGGTGGCACAAGAGGGAATCGTCCTGTTGAAAAATGAAGACCATTTGCTGCCGCTTGCTACTCAGGCAGCCAAACTGGCTGTGATCGGGCCGAACGCTAACCATATCTATAACCAGCTTGGAGATTATACCTCGCCGCAGCCAAGAGAGCAGATTGTGACGGTGCTGGATGGTATCACACGCAAACTCGGTGGGACGGATACTGCTCAGGTGCTGTACGCGCCCGGATGTCGGATCAAGGGTGATTCGAGAGAAGGTTTTGCTCAGGCGCTTGCATGTGCGGAGCAGGCCGATGTCATCGTTATGGTGATGGGTGGATCAAGTGCTCGTGATTTCGGCGAAGGGACGATTGATCTGCGAACAGGGGCATCCGTGGTGACCAATGATCCGTGGAATGATATGGAGTGCGGGGAAGGTATTGACCGTTCTTCGTTGAACCTGATGGGTGTGCAGCTGGAACTGGTACAGGAAATACATAAACTGGGGAAGCCGGTCGTTGTGGTGTATATTAACGGGCGTCCCATTGCCGAACCCTGGATCGACGAGCACATTCCAGCCATTCTGGAAGCGTGGTATCCGGGGCAGGAAGGGGGTAATGCCATCGCAGATGTACTGTTCGGGGATGTGAATCCATCGGGACGACTGACCATATCCATTCCCAAACATGTAGGTCAGCTTCCCGTGTACTATCATGCGAAACGGACGCGCGGTAAACGGTATTTGGAGATGGATCTAACGCCGCAATATGCCTTCGGACATGGGCTGAGCTACACGGATTTCAAGTACGACAACGTTCGAGTAATACCGGAAGTGATTAGACCGGACGAAGAGGCGCAGGTTCAGGTCGAGGTGACGAATGTGGGTGCCGTAGCAGGCAAAGAGGTCGTGCAGCTGTATATTACCGATGTGTCGGCTTCCGTTACCCGGGCTGAAATCGCCTTGAAAGGTTTCAGCAAAGTCCATCTGGAGCCAGGAGAGACCCGAACCGTAACGTTTCCTGTCCAAAAAGAACATCTATCACTGATCGACTCCCGTCTCCAGTCTGTGGTAGAACCGGGTGAGTTCAAGCTGATGGTCGGACGCAGCTCTGTGGACTGGACGGCTTGCAGTCTGCATGTACAACAGGTGGAGGTGAAGGCATGATCCGAATCCAGCGGTTTATCGAGGATTTGAAGCAGCAGCAGTGGCTGGAAGCCGTTGAGCTTCCCGAATGGCAGATGAAGCGCGCCCGATATATTCGGCCGGGGGAGTACGAGTATGAGCAGGGATATGCGTATGGTCTGGAGCACGCATCTGAACAGGAAGGGAACGAGGCGATCCAGCATTCCCTGAATCCGTTGAACAGCACACACGGAACGACGTATTTTCTGAGCAAAAGAGTGCAGATTCCTGAGACGTGGCAGGGTGAGGCTATCGGATTCATTTTCGAAGCGGGTGGGGAAGGGTTGTTGAAGGTCAACGGTGTTCCTTATCACGGGCTGGACCGTAACCATACCTTCGTACCTCTTCCAAGAGAACGTGTGGGAATCTCGCCACAGCTGGAGATCGAGCTGTATGATCCCATCCCTGAACCGCATGATCCCTTGAATCGGCAAGCGGTAATTCAGCCCCCGATTCAGGGGATACGAGCGGCATTGGTGCATGTGAATCAACCGTTGCAGAGCCTGGTGTACAGCATAATGGTACTATCCGAGTCGCTGCAGGCTTTACCGGAGAAGGACTTGAAACGCATAACATTGGTTCGGGCTGTCCATCAGGTGATGGATGAGATGTACCATGATCCGGGACGCTGGCAGGATGGTGTATGGCTGCATGAGCTGGAGCAGAGAATCGCCCAGACCGTGGAGCGGCAAGACCCGGAGCAGCATCGAAGCGGGTTTATGCATCTGGTTGGACAGTCTCATATTGATGTGGCTTGGCTCTGGCCTGTGCGGGAAACCGTGCGCAAATCGAGCCGGACGTTCTCTACGATGTGTACGCTAATGGATACGTATCCGGATTTTGTGTACTCCCAGAGCCAGCCTCAACTATATGCTTTTGTAAAGGAGCATTATCCCGAGCTGTATGAACGGGTGAAGTCGCGTATTGCTGAAGGGCGTTGGGAACTGGTTGGTGGCATGTGGGTGGAGCCGGACTTGAATATTCCGAGCGGCGAGTCCTTGGTGCGCCAGATTTTGTACGGACAGCAGTTCTATCAGTCGGAATTTGGCAAACGTTCAAATATTGAATGGCTGCCGGATACGTTTGGATACTGCGCTTCGCTGCCTCAGATTCTGAGGCTTGCGGACGTTCCTTATTTTATGACGACCAAACTAAACTGGAATGATACGAATGTGTTCCCGTATGACCTGTTCGACTGGGTGGGGATTGACGGTACCTCCGTGCTGTCTTACCTGAATCATGGTGTAAATGAACATACACGTCCCAAGGATGTGCATGAGCACTGGCAGTCCTACAAGCAAAAAGACGTTCATGCGGAGCAGATGTTGCTCTATGGGCACGGCGATGGTGGCGGCGGTGTGACGAATGAGATGGTGGAGTTTGCCGAGCGTTCCCATCTGATGGCAGGGCAACCTAGCAGTCAATTCAGCACGGCAGGAGCTTTTTTTGAAGGGATTGCAGCGAGTAAGCCAACACTGCCGAAGTGGCACGGTGACCTGTATCTGGAGCTGCATCGCGGCACATATACAACCCATGCGCGGAATAAACGCAGCAATCGCAAGGCCGAGGTGCTCTATCGCGAAGCAGAAATCTGGAGCCAGTGGGATCAGAATCGCGGCCTGATGTTGGATCGCAAGGAAATGCTTGATGAAGGCTGGAAGCTGATCATGCTGAACCAGTTCCATGATATCATTCCCGGTACGTCGATTCCCGAAGTGTATGTAACTTCTGCCGAGGAGTATACGAAGGTATTTGCGCTTGGTGATGACGTGTTGCAGGGGTCACTTGAGGCGCTCACGGATAACATTGCAACGAATGAAGTATCAGGTAAGCCGTACGTTGTTTTCAACAGTCTTGGCTGGGAACGAAGCGAAGTGATCTGCATCTCATGTGGAGACGAATCAGCTGTATTGGCGGCGTATGATCGTCAGGGGAACCGTTTGATTAGCGAGGTAGAGCGGGAAGGGCAAGAAAATGAGGCTCGCCTGCATGTTCTTGTTCCTTCGATTCCTGCCTTCGGGTATATCACCATATGGGTGCGTGAGACAGAGGAAGAAGTAGAACGATATGCAAAGGGAGAAATAGCGGTAACCATAGAACAGGGAACAGATAGAGTATCTGAAGCGGTAGTAAGAGAGTTAACAACTAAAGCGGACACAATAGCACCAGACGCAAAAATACAACTGAAATGCGCAGAACAAGATTCGGCTAAGCTTGAGCAGATACCTGCATGTTGGGAAACCGGGTTCTACTTGCTTGAATTTAACGACTTGGGTGAGATCACAAGATGGTATGACAAGACCGTAGAGCGTGAATGGTTGCAACCGGGTGACCGAGCGAATGAGTGGCAATTTTTCCATGACAAACCGACGTACTGGGATGCGTGGGATATTGATCCGCGGTTTGAATCTCAACGGGCATGTGCTGTGCAGCTGATCGCCAGAGAGATTGTGCAGCGCGGCTCCGTACAGGATGTACTGCGTTTCCGCTGGAAGCTGAATGATTCCGAGATTAGCCAGGATGTAATTTTGTTTCATCACCAGCGGCGCGTTGATTTCAAAACTCGGGTAGACTGGAATGAAAGTCACAAGCTGCTCAAGGTGGCGTTTCCGGCAGATCTGGTTGCGGCTAAAGCAACCTATGAGATTCCGTTTGGTGCCTTGGAGCGGGCAACGCATAACAATACGAGTTGGGAACGGGCACAGTTCGAGGTGTGCGGGCATCGTTGGGCTGATCTTTCGGAGGGCAATAGTGGTATCAGTTTGCTGAATGATTGCAAGTATGGCTACGACATTAAGGATCGCACCATTCGTCTTTCGCTGTTGCGAGCGCCAAAATGGCCGGATGTATATGCCGATCAAGGGCAGCATGACTTCACATATTCGGTGCTACCACATGCAGGAGACTGGCGTCAGGCTAATGTTGTACGGCGTGCGATGGAACTGAATCATCCGGTACAGGTGGTTGCATCCAAACCACATGTGGGTGTAAAACCCTCTGAACACAGCTGGGTACAGTCTCATAGTGAACATGTCATTTTGGATACGATCAAGGTGGCCGAGGACGAATCAGGAACGGTACTGCGCTTCTACGAATCAAGCGGAGGCCGTGAAACGGTACAGGTGCAGTGGAATGAACGAAACGTGAGTGCTTCAATCATTAATCTGCTGGAAGATGAGCTTGCCCCACTCCCTTGCGAGGGGGGAGCTTTTAAACTGACGTTTAAACCCTATGAAATCAAGTCGGTAAAGCTTGTTTCTTTGAGCTGATACCATTTAAGTTGAACTATTCATTTACACTATAACGGAGAGGACAGAAAAAACCTGAAAAAGCGAAGCTACAAGCTTTCTGTAAGAAAGCTGCATCGGAAGCATAGGCTTCGCCTTTATCACCGGATTTTTCCCTTTGGAAAAGGGAATCCAAAAAAATCTGGGGATAACCGCTACTCTCCAGGTTATTCTGTCATCGGAGTGTTCCGTGTAAAAACTTCCTTTAGTTCAACTTATATAACATAATTTTTGAATTCACTGATGCACGATGGATTGAAACGTAAAAGAGCATAACTCATTGAATCTCATGGGAGGTACGACATGAAATTAACCAATCAAATCGGTGTAATCGTGGACAGTTTTGGTGTAGGTGTACGGGAAGGGCTGTTGAAAGCAAAGGACGCGGGGGCAGAAGGGGTACAGATCTACGCGGTGAAGGGAGAAATGGACCCGGAAAATTTGTCTCCTGAGGCACGTAAAGAGCTTCGCAGTTATATAGAGGGTCTCGGTCTTGAGATTTCAGCATTGGTAGGTGATCTGGGCGGTCACGGCTTTCAGGTTAAGGAAGACAATGCATGGAAAGTGGAAAAGTCCAAGCGAATTGTTGATCTTGCTCTTGATCTGGGCACAAATATTGTGACCACACATATCGGTATTGTTCCACACGATCCTTCTTCCGAAGTATACGAAACACTGCACGCCGCATGTGAAGAGCTGGGACAGTATGCCAAAAGTGTCGGTGCCTACTTTGCCATCGAGACGGGGCCGGAAACGGCTGCTGATCTGAAAAGTTTCTTGGATACCCTCTCCACGAACGGGGTATCCGTAAACTTTGACCCGGCAAATATGGTGATGGTGACAGGAGATGATCCGGTGCAGGGTGTGAAGCTGCTCAAGGATTATATCGTGCATACCCATGTGAAGGATGGTTTGCGTCTGAAAGAGGTCGATCCACGGGACGTGTACGGTGCGGTGGGTTACGCTCCGATGGATCATGAGAAAATTGCCGAAATGGTAGCTTCCGGTGCCTTTTTCCGTGAAGTTCCGTTAGGTGAAGGGGCCGTTGATTTTGATGCTTATTTTGCCGCGCTGCAGGATATTGGTTACACAGGGTATCTGACCATTGAGCGCGAAGTGGGGGACCAACCGGAAGTGGATATTCGCAAAGCCGTGCAGTTCATCAAACAATATCGATAGGAGTGGAGCAGATGAAGGTAGGTCTGAGCACGTACAGTTTGTTGAATGATCTGAATTCGGGAGCCATGACGGTACTGGATGTGATCGAGTGGATTGCGGCAAACGGCGGCGAGCACATGGAGATGGTTCCCTACGGATACACGGTGGAGGATAATCATGAACTGGCGGATGCGATTCGGGAGCGCGCCGAAGCAGCTGGGATTGAACTGTCCAACTATTCGATGCCGGCCAATTTCGTGCAGGAGACGGAAGAGGCTTTTGAAGAAGAGGTGGCTCGGGTCAAAAGACATGTGGATGTGGCACACCGGATGGGTGTTCGGCATCTCCGCCACGACGTTACTGCATTCAGGCTGCCCAAGGAGAGCACAACGATTGCCTGGTTTGAACAGAATCTGCCTCTGATGGTTAGGGGAAGCCAGATCATTGCGGATTATGCTGCGCAGTACGGGATGATCACAACGATTGAGAATCATGGGTTCAGCGTGCAGGCTAGTGATCGGGTTCAGCGAGTATTGCATGCCGTAGATCGGCCGAATTTTAAAACAACGCTGGATATTGGCAACTTTATGTGTGTAGACGAAAATCCGATTATCGGTGTGATGAAAAATTTGCCGTACGCTTCGCTCATTCATTTTAAAGATTTCTACTTCCGTCCGTATGACGAGCATCCAGGGGAGGGGGAGTGGTTCACCACAACCTATGGCAACTTCCTGCGCGGTGCAATTGTGGGTCATGGTGATATCCCCATTCGTAAAATCGTCAAGCTGATCAAGGACTCCGGTTACGATGGCAACATCACGGTGGAGTTCGAAGGCATGGAGGAATGCAAAGCCGCTTCCAAAATCGCCATGGACAATCTGCGCCGTTTCTGGGATGAAGCATAGAGGGAACGTTAATAGTGATCTGGAACAGGGCCGCGTTTTCGTGGCTCTTTTTGTCATATACAGCATACGAATTAGGAGATCATTTCGTAGTGCCATAAAGAGGAATAAGTGACGATAATCACAAGTATGCTATACTGAATGTACGCAGCCTGAAAATAACTGGCTATGGATAGGAGAGATCGTGAATCTATGCAGGTATTTGAGGACTGGAACCAAAAGGTAAAGAAGACGTTCAACGCAACGAATCCCGAAGTGGTATTGACGGTAACTGAGGCGGGCAACCTGCTAGGGCTGAGTAAAGACCAGATGAAATTATACGTGGATAAAAACAAACTCACCAAAGTACCTATTATGAGAAGTGTGCATCGATATCTTTTGTTAAAAAGTGAAATCGATCGCATTGTGCAGGCACAATAAGTATAGGAAAGAGTAGTACAGACTTGCATCACACGGGTAATAACTGAATATAACTTTTATAGCCATTCGACCGAAAGTACTCGGGAGAGTGGCTTTTTTCTTGAGTAGAGAGGGGGAGGATGAGGTAGAGAATGGGAGAAGAAGATGTTGGGAAATATAGCTCAGTAACGGTCACCGTATAGAGTGGAAACTTGTGCTTGTCAAAGGACAATTCGTTCCTATATACTCATGTCGCAAGTGGCCTGACCCATAAACTACACGAATCCAAGGAGATGAACAATCCATGGCAATTAGCTTGAATGTGTACCTTGTAACTAACGGTAACGGGCGTGAAGCTGTCGAGTTCTACAAAGAGGCATTTGGTGCTGAAGTGCTCGCAATGCAGACGTTTGGGGAAGGCCCATCCAGTCCGGAGCATCCGATTCCACCAGAAGCCAAAGACTGGATTATGCATGCGTCTCTGCAAATCGGCAGTTCGGTGCTGATGTTATCGGATACACTGCCCGGCATGCCTCACACCATTGGAGATAATATCACGGTGACGGTCAATACGGATACAGCTGAGCAAGCGAAGGACATTTTCAGTAAACTTGAAGTGGGCGGTAAAGTGAATATGCCGATTCAGGAAACGTTCTGGAGCCCGGCTTACGGTAATGTAACCGATAAGTTCGGCGTACTGTTCCAAATTAGCGCTACACCTGGACAAGCATAGGGACAGTTATAGGCTGGGCGTATGTGCTAAGTTTCAAGCGTTGAACCATAAAATACGTAATAACTAATAACTAGCTGAAAAAAACCTCCATTCGCTACATATTGCAGCGTGGAGGTTTTTTGTTGCTTTTTTTTATAAACGAAAGACTAATCTTCCTTCTGAATCTTGGACGGGTTGTTGATTTTGTATGGTACCGGATTGCGGGTCAACTTCTTTTTAATGATTTTAGCTTCAAAGGTTAGCACATCGCCAACTTCTAATTCCTGTTTCTTCATCGTTGCACTGTGACTGGACCAAGCCTCTCCAACCTCAATGACATCAGGCTCCATAATGGTTACAGACTCATAAATGATAACTTCATCGTCATTATCCGAGAAATGGTTGGGTACTGTCGTAAACTCCTTAACCACCCCGCTCATCTTCACTTTGCCTTCGGGCAGATCGATTTTAACGGCTTTTGTTTTCGGTGCAGCTTTGGTTTTAGGTTTGGTTTCTGAAGTCACATCGGCATTGTTCCCTGCCTGGGGCCCCATGTATTCCTCCACCAATCCGTCAGGATCACCTTTGAGCTCGGAGAAGGAATCTGGCCCATCCATGTCATCCTCCGGATCAACCAGCTCGGCTGGCGAGTCGTCCTGGGCAGATGTTTCATCGGAAGCATGGGCTTGTGTAGTGTAGCCCTGTTCCGTTCCCGTCTCTGCTCCCGCTCCGGTTAATCCTCTGGTGCTGTAGCCCGAGGCCTGCATTTCTTTGAGATAGGACGGGTGAATGCAGTGTTTTTGTCCATTATCCAGCTCAATTACAGCTGTCATGTGATCGACAAAGCCTAAAATGTTACAGGGCAGGTTCAGCCCGTTGCCTTTATAATAAAATGTTTTAAGTTTAGTTGCTTTCGCCGAAATCAGGCCCCATTCCTGACACTTGGCCATTAACTCAGGCTCGTTGTCCAGTGCATAATATTCCGGTGGTTCAATCGTAAAAGCGTATGTCATATTGGATTTCCGCCTTTCAGTTGCTCTTATGTTCATCGTTTCCAAATTACCATCAGTGTAACACAATTATGTACCCGAAAGATGCAGATTCTGAAAGCTTGTGTGCAGGGGCTGTGCTATAATTTGAACAAAATATGAGATAGAAACATGATCATTGAAGTATTCAGGAAAAGCCTGTTTAGTCGTTCGGCATATATAGCTTCGAATCGCTTGATTCATACGTAGAGAAAGGATGACTTGATGTGGAGAAAAAGGTAAATCATCAGGCACTTTGGCTCGGAGTCGGTGTGGCCCTTGGTGCAAGCTTTGGTACAGCTACGGGGCAGATTGGGCTGGGCATCGCTTTTGGCGCCGCCCTCGGCGTGGTGATCGGTGCCGTGGTCAGTAAACGTACAGGTGCCGATTCGCATGAGATGTTAAGCGAGCATGTTCTGGAATTACATAAACTTGAGGATTGGCAAGAGGTGCTCCAACGTTCGCAAGATCATCCGGTGCTTTTGCTGAAACACAGCACAACTTGTCCCGTTAGTGCGCGAGCATATAGAGAGTTCATGGCTTTTGTCGGCACAAATGCATCCGATCCGAAGCAGGCGATGGAATATCGGATGGTGAAAGTCATCGAGAACCGTCCATTATCTCGCCACATCGCGGAAGAGACCGAGGTTCGCCATGAATCGCCACAGGTGTTACTACTCGATCAAGGGCAGGTTATTCAACACACTTCACATGGACGGATCACCAAAAAACGGCTGACACAGTGGGCGCAGAATCCGTTTGGGTAAGTTGTGAGTTAATACAGTAATTTGTTCACTTTAAAAATATAAGAAAAAATCATATCATATCTGGGGTATATCATTTAAAATAAAAGAAGCCTTTATACCTTCTGAATCGGAGTGATATATATGGAACAATATAAATTCAAGCCTGAGCATAGTCAGATGATTGTTAAAGCTATTATCGAAGGGTACCGAGAATATATTGAGCACCGTATAGATCGACGAGATAACATGGAGATTAGTTCGGCATTTGCTTGGACAAAGGGTAACTTCATAGAGAGCAAAATTGCTGAATACTGTAAGGAAGACGACGGAAAAGCGTTCACGCATAAAAAGTCCAAAGCAGGTTTGACTTGGGATTATCTTCAATTCACACATAAGGACTCCAAAGTTCTGTTTTTGATAAAAAATGCAGCTTACTTTAATGAAAAATGTTTTTCTCGGGCAAAACTACCTACGGGTGAAGACCGAAAGGGGATAATGCGCACATATTTACATGACCTGTCCAAAATTAATGTGGGTTTGGACTTTCCGATAGAGCCACCCCTGAGTGATACGGATCATTCCGAAAAGGTAGTGCAGCTTTCCTTGCCTATTCAAGTAAGCCAAGTTACTCGTGTAAAAGAAGAACTTAAACAGCTGTCATCTCTGTATAATGAGTTTCACATTCTCACCTATGCTATTGATGATGCGTATCAAATATCCGCTATAAAGCACTATTTGCCTAATCCGCATGATAATATAGCCTATTTTATAGAAGATCTGTCTGATCTCATCTCAGGTGCGGAACTTAGCGATCATGAACGTGAAGTTCTTGCGCCCGACGTGGACGATATACTTGATCCGGCAGCATATGATATTGAAATTTTGGAAGAAGAACGGCAGGGGTAACCCCACCCCTAGCCTCTATAAGTTGAACTATTTAATTACACAGTAACGGAGAGGACAGAAAAAACCTGAAAAAGCGAAGCGTTCGCCTTTATCACCGGATTTTCCCTTTGAAAAAAGGGAATCAAAAAAATCTGGGGATAACAGCTGCTCTCCAGGTTGTTCTGTCATCGGAGTGGTCCGTGTAATCATCTTAGTTTAACTTATATTTTAAGGAGGAAACCGTGTGTTCATGGGTGAAAATCTGACCAATCTGCGCATCATGCATGGGTATTCGAGAAAGGAGCTTTCCGAAAAACTGGGTGTGACCGAGCAGGCGGTCTGGCAGTATGAAAATGCGTACACTTCCCCCAAAGTGCCTATCGTTAATGAATTGAAACGGATTTTCAGTGTGAAGAGCAAGTATTTTTATGAGAAGGACAAATTAACTGAGCGTAACAACCAAGGTAACATCAACGTGATGAACATTGCGTATCGATCCAAGGTGATGAATGTGATCTCCAAGACACAGACAGAGGCAAAGCATGTGGAGTATCTGGATACCTTTGTAAACTATATTACTGCTCAGATCAGCCTTCCTACCTTGAAGATTATTGAACTTAGGGAAGAAGCGATCCAGTACATGAATCAATCACAGGATGATCGTAAAGCCCAGATTCAATATGTTGCAAAGCTTGCGCGGGAGCGGCTGAATCTGGAGCAGACAACAAATGAAAACCTGATGTTCTGGATTGAAAAAAGCGGAGTGTACGTCTTCGAGAAGGCCATTGGCGAGGGGATTGATGCCTACAGTCTGTGGACGAAAGAGGATCGTCCTTTCATCATCTTAGGCAACATTAAACGCTCGGCCGTGCGTAGAAATTTTGATATCGCTCATGAGCTTGGTCATTTGTTGCTTCACTATCGCCTGGAGTTCGTAAATCTGGATCGCAAAGAGCATAAGGGCATTGAAAATGAAGCCAATCTGTTCGCAGGTGCATTTTTATTACCGGAAGAAGAATTTACACAAGATATGCAAGCCATTTCCCAACTAACCAATCCAGACCAATATCTTGATTTGAAAAATAAATGGAAGACATCCTTGCAAGTGTTAGGATACCGTGCAGCGGATCTGGGGTTGATGGATGCCAAAGCACACCGTAATTTTTATGCGGCAATGCATCGAAGGGGATATTTGGAAAGAGAACCGTATGATCAGACGATCCCCTTGCAGACACCTATGCGGGTTCGGACGATCATTGATCTTCTTGCGAATAAAGGGCTGGTAGATATTCGGTATATGGTCGAGCAGGATTGGAAAGTAGAGACATCTTTCTTTCATCATATGACAGGAATCAAACCAGAGTTTTTCAACAAATATATGAACAGTAGTCCGAGTACCAAGATTCGTGAAATGAAGGGTAAGACTACTCGCAGTTCTTAAAAAAGATGATCTATTCAATGTAATCCTTAATCCTACATTGATATGCATTTACGTCAGACCCGTTCTTTCAGCTGATCGCTGAGAAGAGCGGGTCTTTTTTACGCTTTTTTTACAGCCAGAGCGGCATTTCTTTACCCCCTTTTTACAGCGATTCGTATTACGATTTTCTCTGTAGCAAAGGAAGATGAACGGTAAAGAAGAGAGGGATGAAGGACGCATGGTGAATGATGCAACGATGATTGGACTGATCGTACTGTTGTTTGCGGTGTTTTGGGGCTTTGTGAAATTTTGCGAGAAGGCCTGAAGGCAGAAAGGAAGGGCGAAAAGATGATTTTCATCGGCGTGATTGTCATGGCTCTGATTGTCTATCTCGGGTACGTGCTGGTGAAGCCAGAGAAATTCTAACGTAACTGTTCAGACAATGTGCTTGTAGCTGAAGATAAAGAGTAGGTTAGTGGGAAACACCAAGGTTGGAATTAGGGAGGATATGCAGATATGGGTATCGGTGTAGTGCAAGTAGCGGTCACGCTACTCATTATATTGCTGCTAGTGAAGCCGGCGGGCAGTTATTTGGTGAGGGTATTTGACAGGCAACGAACGGGACTTGATCGTGTGTTTGGCGGACCGGAGCGATTATTGTATCGGCTGATGGGCGTACGGGAAGATGAAACGATGGGGTGGAAAAAATATCTGTCTGCCGTGCTCATCTCCAATGCGGTCATGCTGATCCTGATGTTTCTGGTGTTACGGCTGCAAAAGTTCCTGCCTCTCAATCCGGATGGGATCGATAATATGCCGGCAGCGCAGGCCTTTAACACAGCCGCGTCGTTTATGACCAATACCAACTGGCAGTCCTATACGGGCGAGAACGCTCTGTCATATCTGTCACAACTGCTGGCAGTGACGTTTCCAATGTTCACCTCGGCGGCAACGGGATTCGCGGTGGCGATTGCCTTTATTCGCGGATTAGTAGGACGCCGGGATGATCTGGGTAACTTTTATGTCGACCTGGTTCGGTCGATTACTCGTATTTTTTTACCGCTCAGCTTCATTGTGGCCTTGTTCCTTGTATTTCAAGGGGTGCCGCAGACGCTGGCCGGTGCGGTGAACGCAACCACGCTGGAGGGTGCACAGCAGACCATTACGCGCGGATTAGTGGCTTCGCTGGAATCGATTAAACACATTGGAACCAACGGAGGGGGCTGGTTCGGCACCAATGCGGCGCATCCATTTGAAAATCCAACCGCGCTGAGCAATCTGGTGCATATCGTTTGTATGATGTTGCTGCCGACAGCGCTGGTGTATGCATTTGGCTTAATGGTGAACAATCGGAAGCAGGGCTGGGCGTTGTTTGCCGCAATGGGAGTTCTGTTTCTAGTGATGCTGACGACGGTATTTGTTTCCGAGTATCGCGGAGTGCCTGCGCTGGATGCGAATGGATTACAAACCAACATGGAAGGTAAAGAGGTCAGGTTTGGCATTCCCGAATCGGCTCTGTTTACGGCTGTAACTACGGCGGCAACGACGGGGTCAGTGAACAATATGCATGAGTCACTTACTCCGCTTGGGGGATTGGTTTCTCTTGCTCAGATGATGCTAAACAATGTATTTGGCGGCAAGGGTGTAGGTTTGTTGAATGGTCTGCTGTATGTGATCATTGCGGTCTTTATCTGCGGGTTAATGGTCGGCCGGACACCGGAGTTCCTGGGCAAAAAGATCGAAGGCAAAGAGATCAAGCTGGCCTGTATCGCGCTGCTGATTCATCCCTTGATTATTCTCGTGCCAACCGCACTCGCTTTAATAAATCCGGAGGCCGTGGCTTCCATTTCCAATGGCGCTACACATGGGCTAACCGAGGTGTTGTACGCTTTTGCCTCAGGAGCGGCCAATAACGGATCGGCTTTTGCCGGACTGAACGCCAACACGGACTTTTACAATATCGCTATAGGGATTGTGATGTTGCTAGGAAGGTATATCTCGATGATTGCGATGCTGGCGATAGCGGGTTCACTTGCTGTGAAACGGGTTGTCCCGGTTACCACAGGAACGCTACGGACGCATACACCGCTATTTGCAGGCATTCTGGTCATGATGATTGTGGTCGTAGGCGCGCTGACATTTTTCCCTTCGCTGGCTCTTGGTCCTATTGCGGAGCATTTGGCGATGGTGCGATGAGCGGCAGGTGAACGATGCGAGATGGTGATGGCTGAAGAAGTGGCAGGCGAATAAGCCAGCGGAGCGACAGCGACACACCCAATAAATATGGAAGCACGACAAAGGATTGAAGTAAGCACGTATAGTATGGAGGTGGCATTCACAATGAATGCAGTGGAACGAAACAAAGAACAAATTCATCAACGCATCAACCACGTTCAGCATCATCCCGGGTCGAAACGATCTTTAAATAAATCCATGTTGCTCCAGGCCATGCGAGATGCATTCAAAAAACTGAATCCGATGGTCATGATCAAAAATCCAGTCATGTTTATCGTGGAAGTCGGCACATTCATTACGTTGCTATTATGTATTGATCCCAATCTATTTACCGCTTCGGATGCAGGGCGAGGATACAACGTGGCTGTATTTTTCATACTGCTCTTCACGCTGCTATTTGCCAATTTTGCTGAGGCGCTGGCTGAAGGGCGGGGCAAAGCACAGGCGGACACCCTGCGTAAGACCAAATCGGATACGATGGCCAGTCTATTGCAGAAGGATGGAACTGTAAAACAAGTCGCTTCGACTGAGTTGAAAAAAGGGGACCTCGTCCGTGTGGAAGCCGGGCAACTCATTCCAACGGACGGTGAGATAATCGAAGGTTTGGCCTCTATTGATGAATCGGCCATTACAGGGGAGTCCGCCCCGGTGATCAAGGAAGCCGGCGGCGATTTCTCTTCAGTCACTGGAGGTACACGGGTGACCTCTGATTACATCATCATGCGAGTTCAGACCGATCCCGGCGAATCGTTTCTGGATCGAATGATCTCTCTCGTGGAAGGCGCACAGCGTCAGAAAACGCCAAACGAGATTGCCTTGACTACCCTTCTTGCCGTATTAACGCTAATCTTCCTGATCGTCATTTTGACGATGGTCCCTATGGCTAATTATCTCGGTATCCGGCTTGATCTGGCCACCTTGATTGCGCTGCTTGTCTGCCTGATTCCAACCACGATTGGCGGCCTGCTGTCCGCCATAGGGATTGCTGGTATGGATCGGGTGACACAGTTTAACGTGCTCGCCATGTCAGGGAAAGCGGTGGAAGCGGCTGGCGATATCGATACGTTGATTCTGGACAAAACAGGCACGATCACATACGGCAACCGGATGGCTTCTGAATTTATTCCGGTTCAGGGCGTGACTGTACCTGAGATGACACGGGCGGCGCTTCAAGCTTCAGTGCGAGATGAAACGCCAGAAGGTCGTTCTGTCGTTGAACTTGCAAGTAAGCAGGGGCAGAGCTGGGAGGAAGGCAACTATACGAATGCCGATATTATTGAGTTTACTGCGGAAACACGCATGTCTGGGCTGAACTTGAGTGATGGAACAAAAATTCGCAAAGGCGCGGTAGATGCAATCAAGCGGCATGTAACCTCCGAAGGTGGACGTGTACCGGGTGATCTGGACGAAATCGCAACACGGATTGCAAAGGCCGGGGGGACACCACTGGCGGTAGCGATCCATAACCGAGTCTATGGTGTGATTTATTTGAAAGACACCGTGAAACCCGGTCTCAAGGAGAAATTTGCCGAGATGCGTGCCATGGGTATCAAGACAATAATGTGCACCGGTGATAACCCTCTGACGGCAGCGACGATCGCACTGGAGGCGGGTGTGGATGATTTTATAGCGGAAGCGAAGCCTGAGGACAAGATTGCGGCGATCAAAAAAGAACAGCAGGAGGGCAAACTTGTCGCCATGACCGGCGACGGCACCAATGATGCTCCTGCTCTGGCACAGGCCGATGTGGGCCTGGCGATGAATTCGGGAACCATGGCGGCCAAGGAAGCGGCCAACATGATTGACCTGGACTCTGACCCGACCAAGCTGTTGTCGGTGGTCTCCATTGGTAAGCAGCTACTGATTACCCGCGGCGCGCTAACCACCTTTTCCATATCCAACGATATCGCCAAGTATTTTGCCATCATTCCGGCGATGTTCATTCTCGCCATGCCACAGCTTCAGGCACTGAACATTATGAATCTCTCTTCACCGCAATCTGCAATTCTGTCCGCACTGATCTTTAATGCGATTATTATTCCGTTGCTCATTCCGATTGCGATGAAAGGCGTGAAATATCGTCCGATGTCTGCCGAACGGCTGCTGAGCCGCAATGTGTTCCTCTATGGTGTTGGTGGTGTAATTGTACCGTTTATCGGCATCAAGCTCATTGATCTGGTTTTGTCAGGTCTGATGTAAATGACATTGTAGCTGTGATGTACAAGTGTAATGTCACTCATGGTGATGATGACTTGGTCGGCCCTTTTTGAATAAAACATTAAATCCATTCAGGAAGTGATTTGTATGAAGATGTTTATACCCGCATTGCGGTTGTCTGTTGTGCTCATGCTAGTCTGTGGTCTGCTCTATCCGCTCGTCACAACGGGGGTGGCCCAGTTGCTGTTTCCTTCACAGGCAAAAGGCAGTCTTATCATTCAAGATGGGAAAATCATCGGTTCATCCCTGTTAGCGCAGGAAGTGAAATCACCGGGATTGTTCCAGCCTCGCGCTTCAAATGCGAAATATGATCCGACCGCATCGGCAGGGTCTAATCGAGCGGTGGCATCTCCGGAATACATTGCAGAGATGAACCAAAAGCTGGCTACACTCCGCCAGGAAAATCCTACTCTGCCGCAACAGATCCCTGCTGATCTGGTTACGGGTTCCGGTTCAGGGCTTGACCCGGACCTGTCTCCTGAAGCGGCTATGGCCCAAATCCCGCGGATTAGTCAAGCGACAGGACTTAGTAAGCAGAAGTTGACTCAACTCATTCAGGATCATATACAAGGCCGCCGGTTAGGTATATTTGGGGAGCCTCGTGTGAATGTGATGGAGCTAAATCTGGCACTCACTACAGCACAGAAGAAGTAGAAGTGGAGTTCATTATAGGAAGGAGAGGAGGAGAGCGACAGCATGGAGGGCAGCTTCAAGCGGAAATCGCCGGAAGAGATGTTGCGCATCATTTCGAAGCTGCAGGAGGGCACGTTTAAAATCTACATCGGCCCGGTCAGCGGTTCAGGTAAAACGTATCATATGCTCAGAGACGGCAATCATTTGCGTGAACAGGGCATAGATGTCGTCATATGTGCAGTCTCCACGATGAGAAGACCGGAAACGGTAGAACAGCTCGGTGAGCTTGAGCGTGTACCCAGCATCCACTGGATTCGGAGCAGTGACGGAGCGGAGATGAAAGACTTGAATCTGGATGCATTGTTAGTTCGCAATCCGGAGGTTGTTCTGGTCGATGGGTTGGCACATCGAAACCGGATAGGGGCAAGACATGTAACGAGACTGGAGGATATCCGTTTTCTATTGCGTCACAATATCAGTGTCATAACTACCGTGAATGTGTATGAGCTGGAGGGGTATACCGAACTTGCCAGACAGCTCACAGGAATTAAGGTGGCACATACCGTGCCGGCAGACACACTGGAACTGGCGGATGAAGTGAAGCTGATCGACGTTACGCCAGAGACCATTTTGAGTCGTCTTGCGGAAGGTCACCTGCAAGGGCACGGGGGTATGGATATTTTTCGCCATGGTAATCTCGGGATTTTACGTGAGCTGGCACTGAAACTTGTTGCAGAAGGGGTTAACGAGTCTTTACGTGAACATCGCGAGGAAATGGGCCTTCCGCACGCAACAGGCATTATGGAACGTATTCTTGTCTCCGCGCAGTACCACTGGAACGGTTCGATCTACATTCAGCGCGGACAGCAGATTGCCCGTCGATTGAACGGGAGCTTGCATGTCGTTGTCTTCCGTCCAATGAAACAGCCACTAACGAAGGAAGCTACGGTATTTCGCCGCAGTATGATGAAACTGGTGGAGAAGATCGGCGGGCACATGGAGGAGCTTCCGGTCATCCATCACCGCTATATCCCGGCAACATTGGCACAGTATGCGATCAGACAGGAGATTACCCGGATCGTTATGGGACATTCGCGGCGTACAAGCTGGCAGGAGTTATGGCAGGGCTCTCTCATTAACTCGTTGCTTCGCAAACTGCAAGGAGTAGATTTACTACTGGTTGCAGATCGGTCGGCGCAAGAGGGCGAACGGGTTGTGCCGACAAAAGTAAGTGAAACGGAACAGAAAACCTATCGCAGACTCAGTGAGCAGGAGATAGAGGAACAGATTGGGCTGATTCGGCGTGGTACATTCAAAATTTATATTGGAGCTGCTCCGGGGGTGGGCAAAACCTACATGATGCTGCGGGAAGGCAATGATCTGTTGCGCAAAGGCATCCATGTGCAAATCGGTTTGCTGGAAACCCATGGACGAGCGGACACGGTGGAACAAATCGGCTCCTTGTCCATCATCCCGCGAGCGCAGCGTGTGTATCAAGGCACATGCTTAGAGGAAATGGATACAGAAGCGATATTACGATTGCATCCCGAAGTGGTGCTTGTGGATGAGCTCGCGCATACCAACGTGCCTGGAAATGCTCGGCAGAAGCGTTACGAGGATGTGCTAAGGTTGCTGGACGCAGGCATATCCGTCATTACAACCGTGAACGTACAGCATCTTGAAAGTTTAAATGATGCCGTTGAGCATATTACGGGTGTTCGGGTACGAGAGACGGTACCTGATCGGATCATGCAATTGGCGGACGAAGTGCAGCTGATTGATGTTGCCCCCGAGGCCTTGCGGCAGCGCATGCGAGAGGGTAAAATCTATGCAAATGCCAAGGTGGAGCAGGCGCTTGCGAATTTTTTTAAAATGGGTAATCTGATCGCACTGCGTGAACTGGCTCTACGCGAACTTGCAGACGATGTGGATGAGCGGCTGGAATCGCAGCGAGCGGCGCGCACACTACGGGGCCCATGGCGCCGTGAGGAGTCGGTTTTTGTGTGTGTCAGCAGTGACCGTCACGCCGAGCGGTTAATTCGCAGAGGTTTTCGCATGGCTTATAGGCTGAAGGCATCCTGGCATGTCCATCATGTACACATCGGCACAGGCATGGTAATGACTCCAGAAGTGAAGGAGCACCTGGCTGGATTGGAGCAACTCACTGTGCGGCTGGGAGGTCATTTTCATATCCATCCAAGTGCAAGGTTGAGGGACGTGCCCGGCATCTTGGCTACAAAGGCTACGGAGGCGAAGGCGACACAACTGGTGGTGGGGCAGGCGAAGCGAGTGTGGTGGCTGAATGGCCATCGCGGCTCGGGATCGGTGGTGAACCAGCTTGTTCGTCTGTCGAGACATCGCGATGTATTAATCGTAGCCGATGATGATTATAAATAAAGCGGGTGGAATTGAATTTGTCTGAACATGAGGAAGAGGGCAAAGAACAGGAAAGCTTACAGGGAATCTCTCGCCAGAAAAGGGTTCCCGCCTATATATGGGTAACACTTGCCATCATCCTGTTAACTATACTGCTTCATATCATTGGTATGAGTGATGATCTGGTCAACGTTGCTCTGGTGTACCTGTTTCCCATACTGATCAGTGCTGTATATTGGGGAATGGGGCCAGCAATATATGCAGCGACCCTCAGCGTTGTTATGTTTGATTTCTTTTTTGTCCCACCTTATCTCAGTTTTACGGTGGAGGATTTGCGGTATCTTATTTCGTTTGGAGTATATTTGGCCGTTGCCATCATGACGGCAAGTCTCGCTGGGCGTTTACGGCAACAGCTGGATCGGGTTAAATCTCGTGAAGCCACAACGAATGCCCTGTATGATCTTAGTCGGCAGATCACTGCAATTACCGATCTGGATGCCCTGCTGGATAACATGACGAGCCAGATATCCCTTATGCTCGAAAGCCCGGCTGCCATATATCTGCCGGATCAGCAGGGTGAACTGAAGCTTTGGATGAAACAGGAACCTGCGTCTGAGATCGGGACAGAGAAGTGTACCTGGGGGAGTCATTCTTCGGAGCTGGCTATTGCGGATTGGGTCTATAAACAGGGGCAGATCGCAGGCAAAGGATCGCCAAAGCTCGGTGAGTCGGTGGGGCTGTATGTTCCGCTGCGCACAGAGAATCACATTCACGGTGTACTTGCCGTGCGCATGACTACCAATGAGCCGGAAAAGCAGCGGGAGCAACGCCAGTTGCTGGAAGCCTGCGGCAGTCTTGCGGCAGGTGCGATCGCCCGGGTGAAGCTGGTTGAGGAAGCACGCCTCGCTCAAGTGACCGCTGAATCGGAGCGCATCCGAACTGCGTTGCTGGATTCGGTATCCCATGAGCTACGTACGCCGTTAACTGCCATTATCGGTTCAGCTACAGGGCTGATGGAGAATGACAGTCTTTTTACACCCGAGGATCGAAGAGAATTAACAGGCAACATCCGTGATGGCGCGTTACGTATGAATCGTCTCGTGACCAACTTGCTCGGCATGGTGCGGCTGGAGAGCGGTATGCTGCAACTTAATCGCAAATGGTGTGATGTGGGGGATATGATTAGCGTTGTTTTGGCAAAAGTCAGAGAATTCAGCCCTCACCGTGAAGTTACGGTACAACTGCCGGAAGAGCCCGTCTTTTTTGACGGAGATGAGGTGCTGCTCGAGCAGGTGCTCGTGAACATCGTCAGCAATGCCATCAAGTATTCACCCGACGAGAGCATGGTGATCATAAGGGTTAAGAATGAACCGAGTCAGAGTTGTGTGACCTTCATCGTAGATGATCAGGGTGTTGGGATTGAGGAACCGGAGCGCACTCGCGTATTTGATAAGTTTTATCGCTCACCCTCCACGCAGCATATTACGGGAACCGGACTGGGACTTGCGATCTGCAAAGGCATTGTGGAGGTTCACGGAGGTACAATCCAAGCTGAGGGGAATCCGGATGGAGGAACAAGAATACGTATAGAGTTGCCTGTAGGAAGGGATGAAGTACCGCTTTCCTATACAGTGCAAGGAGAGGTTGGAGATTAGATGAATGCCGCATTAGGGGCTCGCATTCTGGTGATTGATGATGAGCCACAGATTCGCAAACTGCTAAAAGTGACTCTTCAGGCTCACCAATATGATCATTATGAGTGTGCTGACGGAGAGGAGGGTATTACCCAGGCAAGTGTGGTGCATCCTGATTTGATCATTCTTGATCTAGGTTTGCCAGGCATATCTGGCATGGACGTGCTTCACCGGATAAGGGAATGGTCTCAGGTGCCGATTATTGTGCTGACGGCAAAGGATCAAGAGGCCGATAAAATTGCCGCACTGGATGCAGGCGCAGATGATTATGTGACGAAGCCGTTTGGCATGGGTGAACTGGTTGCCCGAATTCGGGTGGCACTGCGGCATGTGGCCAAAACAACGGATGAACCCATTTTACGATTTGGCTCATTGGTTATCGATTTGGCTCTCCGGCAGGTTGAACTGGATGGAGAGCAGGTCAAATTAACGCCGACCGAATATGAGATGTTAAAGGTGCTTGCCTCGAATGCAGGCAAAATTATTACCCAGCGCCAGCTTTTGCAGCAAGTATGGGGTGCGCATCATCATGAGTCAGACAGCCACTATTTGCGAGTATATGTGGGTCATCTGCGTAAAAAGCTAAAGGAAGACCCCACCCGGCCATCCTATATTCAGACGGAGCCTGGGATAGGGTATCGTTTTCTGCTGCCTGCGGAGTGATTTGAAAAAAAAGTGAAAAAAAGCACCGTCCCTTCGATTTGGAGAGGCACGGTGCTTGATTTATATATTTTGGTCATATATCTTGGTTAAAATCTTCGTTTGTATGTCTTGATGTTTATATTATGAGAATTTTGGCAACCAATCGCCGTGGGCTTCAATCAAATCGTCACACATCGCCACGATGTCGTCCATGGACAGCTCGGCAGCGGTATGCGGATCGAGCATAGCCGCGTGATAGATATGCTCTTTTTTGCCTGTAATTGCGGCTTCAATGGTGAGCAATTGGGTGTTGATATTGGTACGGTTCAACGCTGCCAGCTGTGGCGGCAGGTCACCAATATACGTTGGGCTGATGCCCGAACCATCGACCAGACAAGGAACCTCGACACAAGCTTCGCGTGGCAAGTTGGTGATGAGTCCATTGTTCATGACATTTCCGCCAATTTTATACGGACGATCTGTCTCCATCGCTTCCATAATATGCGAAGCATATTCATGGCTGCGGGTATGTTGAATATTTTCACTCGCAAACAGCTTCTCCCGCATTTCCTTCCAATCAGCAATCTGGTTTACACAGCGGCGCGGATACTCATCGAGTGGAATGTTAAAGCGTTCGATCAATTCCGGGTAGTTACGTTTGATAAAATACGGATGATACTCCGCACTATGCTCAGAAGACTCGGTAACATAATAACCGAAGCGATGCATCAGTTCATAACGTACCATATCGTCATGGGTCTCCAGTTGTTTCTGTCTCGCGAGACGTTTGATCTCAGGATACAGATCGACACCATCCTTTGTTACTTCCAGAAGCCAGGCCATGTGGTTAATCCCGGCGATTTTGGCAACGACACCCGTCTGGTCAATTCCCAGCGTATCGAACAGATGAGGTACGCAGACTTGTACGCTGTGACACAGACCGATCGTTTTAATTCCGCCATGTACGTTCATGACATTGGTGAGTACAGCCATTGGGTTGGTATAGTTCAGGAACCAGGCATCCGGGCATACTTCCTGCATATCCTTGGCAAAGTCCAGCATCACCGGAATGGTGCGCAGGTTACGGAAGATTCCCCCAATGCCGAGGGTGTCGGCAATCGTTTGACGCAAGCCGTATTTCTTCGGAATTTCGAAATCGGTAATCGTACACGGGTCATATCCACCTACCTGGATAGCATTGATGACATATTTAGCTCCGCGGAGCGCTTCTTTGCGATCATGGTATGTTTTAACGGAACAGCGGCTTCCCAGCGACTGAGCCAGGCTTTTTAACAAACGCTCCGAGTCATTTAGACGTTCGGCATCAATATCAAACAAGGCCAGTTCAAAGTCCTGCAAGGCCTCCGTCATCATCACATCACCCAATACATTTTTGACAAAAACGGTGCTGCCTGCACCGAGAAACGTAATTTTGTTCATCTTCAAGTTCATCCTTCCCGAAAAAATGTTGTACCCCAACTATAGGCCGAACAGGCCCATATCACTATGGCTCAAACCCTTTCAAATATGGCATAATCCCATTTTTGTTTTCGTTTTCAGTAAGATTTCCTCTCTTCTACCTGTTATAATTTGTTGTATGTGTTGGTAGGGGGATACAAGAGCTCGCATTAAGATATCTTTAACCTCATCGTCGAAAGGAGGGGAAACATGAGTCGGAAAGTTGAAATGAATGTCGTCTCTGCCGGCTGGACGCAGATGGAACTGGTCTTGTTATTTTATGGTTGGGAGGCATGTGATCCTGCCCACTATTGGGGGCCGGGGGTGCGTGATTCATATATCGTGCATTACGTACATGAGGGTCATGGTACGGTTTATATGGGGGATCGGGAATATCCTTTGGGCGAGGGGCAAGGATTTCTCATTTTACCCGACACGGTCATTCATTATGAAGCCGATGAAGAGGAGCCCTGGACATATTCATGGTTTGGCTTCAAAGGTGTACAGGCGAAGGCTTTTATGCAACGTGCGCAGTTAAGCGAGGAGCAACCGGTGTTTACTGCTCATGATAAGAATATGATGGCAGCGCTGTATGACGAGATGCTTCAGGCTGGAACGAGCTCTGTTGCAGGAGGGGATGTGCTACATCAAAGCCTGTTATACCGACTTATGGCAGCATTAATCGCATCCTCGCCGATCAAAGAAGAAGAAAATCCGCTTCTTTCGACGAAAGAGACTTATATTCGGCAGGCTGTGCAGTTTATGGAGAACCGGTATAGCCAGCGTACTTCCATTCTGGATATCGCACAGGCGGTCGGGCTGGATCGAACGTATTTATCGGGGTTGTTCAAAGAGCGATATGGCAAGTCGTTGCAAGCCTTTTTCCTGGAGTACCGCATGAATCGCGCTGCGGAGTTGCTTCGTAACCCGATGCTGTCTGTGAGTGAAGTGGCCCACTCCGTTGGGTACACTGACCCGTTGCTCTTTTCCAAAATGTTCAAACGTGTGACGGGGGTATCACCCAAGGGTTCGCGAGTGCGAGATTAGCCGCATTCATGATTTTAAATTTTGAAAGAAAAGTTTTGAACATTATTCCGTATGCCGCTATACTGATACAGAAGTGTAACAGATACCAACTTTTAGTGAATTGAATACGTGGAACTTGGTGCTCTACCCGCTGGGGTAGAAGCTTAAAAGGGAAGTCCGGTGTGATGCCGGCGCGGTCCCGCCACTGTAACAGAGGAGTCAGGCAGCATATCCACTGGTCTGGAGAAGACCGGGAAGGAGCTGCTATGGCAATGATACTGGAGCCAGGAGACCTGCCAGGTTGGACAAACACAGCAGTACCCTACGGGAGATAGGAAGGTGTTTAAAGAGCATGATTTTTTCTGAAAATCTGTTTATTTAAGGCGTCCTTATCCCGTGAAACGGGAAAGGGCGCTTTTTTGGCTTGAATTGGCTTTTATGGAATGGAATGGGAATGGGAATGGGAATAAAGGCGGTACACGCGCATTAAACCGGGAAGGGCGTTTTAATATTGGGCAGATATATCGTTAAACGGTTATTACAACTGGTCGCCGTTCTGTTTGGAATCACCTTCCTGACATTTCTATTAACGTATCTGTCTCCTGGAGATCCCGCCAGACTGATGCTGATGTCCACCGGAGTAACACCTTCGGATGAATTGGTCAGACAGGTGAGGTCAGAGCTTGGGCTGGACAAGCCATTTCTGGTTCGGTATGGCACATGGCTGGGACAAGTAGTCACTGGAGACTTTGGTACGTCGTATAAATATGACCGTCCGGTGCTGGATGTGTTAACGGCCCGCCTTCCAGCAACGCTCAAGTTAACCGGGAGCGCGATGTTTCTGGTGATCTTGATTTCCTTTCCGCTCGGAGTTCTTTCGGCTGTACGCCGGAATCAATGGCTGGATTATGTGATTCGCCTGTTTTCGTTTGCCGGTCTATCCATGCCAAGCTTTTGGTTGGGAATGTTGCTGATGCTGGTATTTGGTGTGCAGCTGAAGCTGCTACCCGTTATGGGCAATTCCGGCTGGAACAGCCTGATCCTGCCTGCTGTCACACTGGCTATTCCACTGATCGCTCAATATAGCCGGCAGATTCGTGCAGTCATGCTGGAGGAGATCAGCCAGAATTACGTGGTGGGAGCAAGAGCGAGAGGTGTGAAGGAATCGATAATCATTTGGCAGCATATTTTGCCGAACTCACTGCTGCCGATCGTGACCCTTCTGGGCATGACAACAGGGGCACTACTTGGCGGAGCAACGATCGTGGAAAGTTTATTTGTATGGCCGGGGGTGGGCCAGATGGCGGTGGATGCCATTTTCACTCGGGACTATCCCCTGATACAGGGGTATGTGATCTGGATGGCTATCATCTATGTCACCCTGAATCTGATCGTGGATCTCTGGACACATCTGCGTGACCCGCGCATTCAACTGGATGTGGATGTGTAGATGATGATGAAGATTCGAGCATACCTGACACAACGCCGTTTATTTATTTTTTTGCTATCCCTGACCGCGGGATGGATCGTTCTGGCTCTGATTGCGCCGCTTCTGGCACCTCACGATCCACTTGCCACGAATTTTGCCAAAGTATTGCAACCATCCAGCTCCGAGTATCCACTCGGCACGGATCAGCTTGGGCGATGTGTCCTGTCCCGACTTTTATATGGAGCACGCACCTCTCTGTTGCTCACATTTATGATGATCGGTATTGTTTTCAGCTTAGGCGTAGCGGTTGGTGTCGTTGCAGGTTTTTTGCGAGGACTGGCGGATACGATGCTGATGCGATTGTGTGATACGTTGATGGCATTTCCGGGTTTGATTTTTGCAATTGCTGTAGTAGGAATGTTAGGGCCGGGGCTATTTAACACGGTGGTCGCACTGTCAGTTGTCTGGTGGGCAAAGTATGCACGGATGGCCCGAAGCCTAGTCATTTCTCTTCAGCAAAAAGAGTTCGTCGCTGCCGCCGCGTTCAGCGGTGCGCGTAAAATCCAGATCATCAGCAGAACGATTCTGCCGAATATGTTGCCCGCTTTGATCGTCATGGCCATGATGGACGTGGGTGGCATGATGCTGTCCATCTCGGGTTTGTCCTTTCTCGGACTTGGTGCACAGCCGCCTGATCCCGAGTGGGGAGCGATGTTAAATGAAGGTAGAAGATATCTGCAGACCGCGCCTTGGCTGTTAATCTATCCGGGGCTTGCGATATTTAGCACGGTTATCATTTTTAATTTGCTGGGGGATAGTCTGCGAGATGTGCTTGATCCCAAGAAAAATACAGTGTAACTGAAGGGAATGGAAAGCATGAGCAAGGTTCAAAAAACATGGTTGCTGGCTATCATATCAATGATGACTATTCTGTTGCTCGCGGCCTGTGGTAACGATAAAAATTCAACAACTCCATCATCCGATGCTACGAGGAAAAAGACAGGTGTGGATGCGAGTGGTGCGGCAGGTGGGACTGGTGAGGGCAAGAAAACACATCTGAATGTGGCCTTGTTCTGGCTGGGGAGCAGCCTTGATCCTGCGGAGGAATGGAATGGCTGGACGCTGACGCGCGCGGCTATTGGGGAGACGCTGGTTCAGTTTGACAAGCAGATGAAGATGGTTCCCAAACTGGCGGACAAGTGGGATCGGATCGATGATACAACCTGGCATTTTCATATTCGCGACGGAGTAACGTTCCATAATGGCAATCCTGTGACTGCGGATGCGGTGAAAAAATCAATCGAACGCTCTATCTCGCTGAATGAGAGAGGTCAATCCACACTGCCAATTGCGTCAATGACTGCCAAGGGGCAGGATCTGACGATCAAAACTACGCAGCCTGATGCCTCACTGTTAGGCAATATTGCAGAGCCTCTGTTTATTATTGTGGATACAAGTGCAGACACGTCAAAATTCAAGAGTGTGCCAATCGCTACCGGTCCGTTCATGGTTACAGGATATACGCCCGACCAGGAGATTCAGGTGAAAAAGTACGATGGATACTGGGGCGGTGCGGCTGATCTGGATACGATGACACTGAAATACATCAAGGATGACAATACACGGGCGCTGGCGCTGCAATCAGGAGAAATTGATGTAGCGAGTAACGTGGGACGCAGCCAGATGCCTCTTTTTCAGGATAAAACACAATATACGATTGATGAAATTCCGAGCCTCCGTACGCAGTTTGTGTGGTTTAACACGACTCATTCACTGCTAAGTGATGTAAAGGTTCGCCGAGCGATTTCTTACGGAATTGACCGCGATATGTACGCGAATACGCTGGTGGGTGGACAAGCAGCCAAAGGTCCGTTTACCTCTGCATTGCCTTTTGGGTACGACAAAATTACCGGATATGATTACGAACCTGCGAAGGCTAAACAATTGCTGGATGAGGCCGGATATAAGGATACAGACGGAGATGGCATTCGGGAAAAGGATGGGAAGAAGCTATCGTTACAACTCATCCTTAACTCAGCTTATGAATCCGATTCCGTTGTGGCTGCTGCGATGCAATCCCAGCTTAAAGAAATTGGGGTTGGGCTGGAGCTCACCTCATATGAGGATCTCACCGACCATCAGAAGAGCGGGAATTATGATCTGGCTCTGACAAGTATTAACACAGGCATCACGGGCGATCCGCAGTATATTCTCGACTTTTATTTCAAAACAGGCGCGGAGTGGAATGTTGGCGGATACAGCAATCCGAAGCTGGACGAGCTGATTGAACGTCTTCACTCGGAGTTTGATGTGGAGAAGCGTTATGCCCTTGCGGCAGAAGCGCAGCAGATCATCCTGGATGATGCCGCTTATATGTTTTTGACATATACGCCGATTAATATCGTCAGCAAAAGTGATGTCAAGGGTGCAACGATGTACCCGATTGACTTCTATCTGCTAGACCGCAACATTAAGGTCGAGTAGTCATGACGTCCTTGCGTGGGGGAACGACATCTTTGCTTGTTGAGATGAAGAATCTGTCTGTAAGTTATAAGGAAGGGGTTCCTTCCTTGCGGGATGTATCCTTTTCGATGAAGCCAGGAGAAATCATTGGCATTGTGGGGGAAAGCGGCAGCGGGAAGTCGACCCTGATCCGGGCTGTGCTGGGCCTACTGCCTGTAGGCGGACGATACACCGGAGGAGAGATTGTCTTTCGGGAGAGGGTGTTGCTGCGTGACTCGCAACAAGATTGGCAAGGGATGCGTGGCAAGCGAATCGCGATGGTATTTCAGGATAGCGGTTCGTATCTGAATCCGATTCGTCGTATTGGAAGTCAGTATGTGGAGACCATTCGTGCCCACTTGCCCATGTCTCGCAAAGAGGCTTGGAGATTGGCCGTTCACACACTGGCCCGTATGGGACTGGATGATCCTGAGCGAGTCATGCATGTCTATGCTTCCCAGCTTAGCGGGGGGATGAAGCAACGAACCGCGATTGCGATGGCGGCTACGTTGGAGCCGGAACTGTTGCTGGCGGATGAGCCGACGAGTGCGCTGGATGTTACGACACAAAACGAAGTGATGAGCCAACTGAGCAGGCTCTGTGCGGACAAGGGAACGGGCATGATGCTCGTGACGCACAATATGGCGGTTGCGGCCCATATGGCTGACCGGATCGGTGTGATGGTAGACGGCAGGTTGGTGGAACTGGGAGATACACTGCGTGTCATATCGAATCCCACTCATGAGTATACTCGCAAGTTGCTTCAAGCTGTACCTGAGCTGGAGGGGAATGCACATGACGAATGACAGATCACCCATTCTAAAACTGAGTAACGTATGTAAAACGTATGAGTTGAAAGGGCAGCAGGCTGTTCAGGCTTTACAAAGTGTAGATCTTGCGTTATATCCCGGGGAGTGTCTGGGCATTGTCGGGCAGAGTGGAAGCGGCAAAAGCTCTCTTGCCAAATGTGTAACTCAGTTGGAACAGGTGACTTCAGGAGAGATTTGGTACCATGGGCAGCAGATTACCCGTTTGAAAGGTGAAAGGTTGCGCCAGATGCGCAAGCAGATTCAGATGGTTTTTCAGGAGCCTGCGGCGATTTTCAACCCACGCATGAAGGTGGGCATGTTTATCGGTGAGCCTCTGTTGAATTATAAAATGATGAAACGGCAGGCGGCTGCTCAGGAAACACGTAGATTGCTGGAGCGCGTTGGATTGTCGGCTTTGGATGCGGATAAGTATCCGCACGAATTAAGCGGTGGGCAACAACAGCGAGCCGTCATTGCCCGTGCGATTGGTGTACGGCCCGAGATCATTCTGTTTGACGAAGCTACCTCTGCCCTGGATGTTTCCATCCAGCAGCAGATTTTGGATCTGCTCATGGAACTGCGTACGGAGACAGGAGTTTCCTCTATATTCATATCACATGATCTTGCGGTGGTGCAGCAGGTGAGTGACCGTATCGCAGTCATGCATCAAGGGAGAGTAGTGGAGGTTGTGAACAGTGCAAGGCTGACCAGTTTGGCAAATCATTCGTATACCCGAAGTCTGATGTCCTCCGCTCTGTCGCTGAGAGAGTTGAAGGGTGAAATGCAGATGTGTGAGCGTGTAGAGGTTTCGGCTGGAAGCAGATAGTATGGGTTAACTATATGTATGTGAAAGTTATAAATCATAAGAAAAAAGGGTTATCTGCAGCGAATTCATTTGATAGATGAATTCATTTGAGATAGCCCTTTTGTTGTTTTGATATTTCTAATTATTACGGATGAGCATAGTTCCTTGATCTGGTGGAGGTGCTTCATAATCCTTATTCTCTAATCCCGAATCCTAATCCTAATCCTAATCTTAACTCTAATCCTCAGTGAGGCACCTGAGACTGAAAGTCATTTCGGCTGGACTGGTCCGCGTAATAAAAGAGAACATCACCATCCTTCAATGGCCATTTACTACTGTTGTTGTTGTTGTTAGTGCTATTAGGGGAGCGGTTGTAGCCCTCTAACTGCCACTGATTCATAAGTGGAGCATGGATATATTGCAGATGCGGTGCCTGTGTATTGCCGTTACGTAGACTCTCGATATCAAAGTTGACGACGATGTACCCATTTTTCAAAAAGATATCGGATTGTTCATCCAGCATATTCTGTTTGGCAAGGGGTTCAAGGTTCGTACCTTTGGGAACGGCGTACACATCAGCCGGCAGACTGTATTCCCCGTACCAACGCTGGATTGCGGCGTTTGCTCGGTCCACGTTAACGCTGGAAGGAATGTTTATTTTAGGTCCAATAAGTGTACGAATCGGCGCCGTCAGAATCATCCAGTCATAACGGCCTGTCCAGGTCTTTTGGTGTGAAGTCTGGTTGGCGACTTTGACCATGTGTTCTGCCAATGTGAGACGGTTGCGTTCGTCTGGTGAAAATTCATACGTATATTGGTAACGTGCCGCGTCGCTCAATTCTGTGCCGGGCACATTACGTAGTCGTGAGTTCAACACAACAAATCGTTTCTCCATATCCTGAGCTGAACCAATTCGGATAAGACGTTCCTGCCCCCGATGGTAGTATAGATCAACATCCTGACGGGAAGAACCGTCCTTGCTTATAAAAGAGAATGTGGGTGTTATTCGAATGCCATCCTGTTTTCCAAACATAGTACCCTTTGTCTTTAGATCGAACTTGAAGTGATAACCTGTTTTCACAGCAACGTTTCGAAATCCCTGAACCGGATGACTGCCAGGTCTAATCGGCAATACAAATGGAGCGAGGTTTCCTCGGGGGTCACCATCGATACCGCGTAAACCGCTCCAGTAGCTATGGCCTGTAGGTTCCGGGCTACCTGGTCGTTTGCGGAATACACTCTCCCAGTTATAGTCGGATACATCCGTCACATGAAAGTCATACAGCCTGCCGATTACGTCTACAGGTATTTTGTCACTTGCAACATGATGGGTTAGATCGGTGTTGGCATCGGGCTGCTCTGTGAAGTTTGCCGGTGAATTCTCGGCGATGTTCCGAAATTCAATGGTATACTTCCCCTCGTCCACCCATACTGGCAGATAAAATGTTGTATCGATTTGGTTGACCGGAATGTTGACCCATGTATGGCTTGGGATGAACTGTGTTCGATCTGCTGTATAGACATCAAACGAGAACAACACCTGTTTGATGCGAAAATATTTGGCATAGTCCCGATTGCCGTATCCGGGATAACTGGACGCATCCAAGTGCTGCCCGGATGTAGGGATCCGCACAATGAAGGGACGCTCCAGAATGAGCGCAGCACGGGTAGGATCAGGTATTGTTTTCTGATTATGCGGCTGATCGTCCGACACCCATGCGTAGTTTACGACGGGGGTATGCACCGTAACGGTGTTTATTCCATTAATCGGAAGTATCTTGTGGGCTCCGCCGTTCACGTTACCCGGTAGTAGATCATAATAGATTTGGCCAGAACTTTCCGTGTTGGCTTTGTTAAGCAGGGAACTGCTAATCCTGTGGTTGGGAGTGTACAAAACATCCCGTCCGATTGTTGTTGGTGAAGGAATATTGGTTGGCTGCGGCCCATCCTTGGTTGCTTCGGTATCATTCATGATTACTGCATTGTTGAATTTCACCAAATCATTTTTTACGGTGCTTTGTGGTGTGTTAGTTTCTGCCATTCCCTTTAATAGGGCTGTGTCATCTGGCACATCCGGGGGTGCATTCAAGCCACCTGTTCGTTTGGATGGAGTGTACGAGATGGAGGACGTTTGTCCTGGCCTTACATGGCGTTCAACGGCAGAATCATTGCTAGACTCAAGTGTCGGTGGAACATAACCGGCAGGATTCATCGTAATCGTTTCGGCAGGCAATGCATAATTTTTCATCGTTGCTTTGACGAGCTTGTACACTTCAAGATTGCTAATCATCCAGTAGGAATAGTCTCGTGTAATTTGGAAGTTGTACGGTTTAGGAACGGTATCGCTTTTAGGTATAGGTGTACCATCCCTACATCCGTCGTCATTACAGACCTGCGGTCCAGGTACGGTCCATTCTCTATCATAGGAGATGGTGATATTACAATCATATATCACTTTGCCGCTCATTTTGGTCCAGGCTTGCTTGAATAGATAACTGTCCGCGAAGGCGTTAGTGTAAAGAGACTCGGAAGTAGGAATTCCTTTCAATACATCGAATGTTTCATTATCTCTGTTATCTGAATTTATTATACCTGTAGCGTTGGGATCAAGGTCACTCATATTCATCGTTGTACCTGGAGATGGTGATCCAATCGTAGGCGTACAGCCACCACCGCCTCCGCTATCTCCACCGCCGGTATTCCCGCCTCCGTCGTCACCACCACCACCGGTTCCCTGTTCAACACCAATGGTTGTTCGGGTCGTTAATTGAAATCCGTCTTTTTCCCATAAAACCGTGATGGATGTAGTACCCCTGCTAATCGCTTGTACCAGTCCGGAGTTACTTACCGTTGCAACCGAGGGATTGGAGGACTCCCACGTGGTCGTTCCTCCGCTGCCTGTGTTTACATTGGTTTCTGCACCAAAGTTGCCATCCCCTGTTTTGGTTTTAACCATCGCATTGAGCTGTTTGGTTTGATTTAACCGGATTTGCCCTCCAGGGGAGAGGTTGATTTCTTTGGTGGTTTCGGCGACAGCCCGCCAATATATATCGGTATTAAATACATAGTCAGCGGAGTACTTGGGTGGATTATATGGCCTATATTCTATTGGTTCAATTACTCCTCCGATTTGAGTGGTGAATTTAACCCTTTTACCAGTAAAGGAATCTACACTTACTAAAATAGGCCTTCCAGGACGATAATGAGCTATATTATCCATGTAGATTGGCTTTAAAGAAAGCTCGGTGAGCTCATTGCTGGGATGTTGATTACCCAAACTGTCTTTATACAAAGAAGGTTGATAACTAGGATCTTCTAAAGAAAGGTCAACACACACCAGGGATGAAACAGGTTTGTTAGTAGATCTGTTATTAGATAATTGTTGACCATTACATTCTCCCTCGACCATCCATTTTAAACTATCCAATTGGTAAATAAACACTCCGATATTTGTTGTGCCTGTTCCCTCTACAGGAGTCAATTTCTTCTGTGATTTGGCGGGTATTGAAGGCTCAAAGTACGTGGCCTCCAATATAGGTTTAGTACCTGGACCCCCACCTGCAAAAACAAAATGAAAAGGGTAGAATAGAATGCAGACCGTTATCAAAGAGATGAGAAACCTTCTAAAGATTGAATTGCTATGTATATCCAATAATAATCATCCTTTTAGATTTAATTTGGCACTATGTAAAAAGTGGTGCCATCTTTGAGAGTAAGATGGACCTCTGGATTTAACGTTTTGTCAAAGTGTAATAAGCCCTCTCCCCAATAAATTGGATTTTTTACATTGAAAATACCTTTAGAGCTAAGCAGATTGTTCATATGTGGTACCGCGTATTCTCTAAATGCTTTGCTATTAGGTGAGGTTAATGGATTTATCGTTGGGGAATTAAAAAGACTTCCAGCTTGTAAACGACTCATAGAGTCAATGATGTTAAAATCATATTCCGTGAAAGAGTAATATGCGCCACGAAGAAGTTTATCCTTTTCGTCAACAAATACTGGGTAATAGATACTTCGTTCGGTTTCTTTCACATAGGGATTAATTACAACCCAATTCTTTAGCTTGGCTGAAGCATATTTAGTTACAGTATTCAATTCTTTATTACGAATTTTTGAGAAGTCATCCGTTACCTTGCTATAGTCATATGAGTCTGGATATCTGTTTTCAGGGAAAACTTGATACCTCGGTGCAATCACACTCAAATTGGTGCCTGTCAATCCCACCTGCCGCAGCTCATTCAGCCCTTGAAGATCGGCAGGTTTGGTTTTGGCCACGGACGCGTAACGACTGAGCAACACGGCGACTTCTGCCCGAGTTGTGGTGCGGTTTACGCCAAATGTTTTATCATTCGCAACGCTCATCAGCCCTGTTCCGAGGGCAACAGCGACAGCATTTTTTTGCGAGTCTGCCAGCTTGCCAGTAAAATATTCCTTCGCGGGAATGACGGTGTTCGTCACATCCGAGAGAGCCTGTCCATAGTCTGAATCCACTACACTCAATCCTTGTGTTAACCACTCCGCCATCTCGCCCCGCTTAAGTGCAGCTTGAGCATCCAGTTTGTCCTTATAGCTGGAAGGATGGATAAATCCTTTGGCAATCGAGGTAGAGACACCATTTTTAGCCCACTCCGGTACATCTGTAAAATGATTCGGTTCAGCAGTCGGCAGCTCCGGCTGATCATTCAAACGTGCTAAAATACTGGCCATTTCAGCTTTGGTCACGGGTGAACCTGGTTTAAACGTTCCGTCTGCATATCCCTTGAAATAGCCTTTCTCTACTGCGGAATGGATGGCTGAGGATGCCCAGTGGGATGCGGGTACATCTTTAAATGAGCTGGCGGCTTGCGCTGCTTCCGCCTTAATAGTGCCGCCCATTCCCGCAAAACTCCCAAATCCCCCTACGAATAATGCTAATGCTGTTACGCTGGAAATGATCTGTTTTCTCATGAATCTAACTCCTCTCGACCGATTGATATAGGTTTGTATGTACTTATTAGGAATTTAGATGCTAAATTTGTAATAATAATCAATATTCTACCATGTATATCCTCCCATAAACACAAAAAAAGGCCACGAATCCGCAGATTCATAGCCTTATGCTTTAAGGTCTCTCGAACATATGTAATTCATTTCAGTTATTGCTCAATACATAGAGAATACTTCATTTTCCAACATTTGAAAACCCCATATGCATCGAATTTTAAAAATAAAGTCAGGCAATCGGTGTTCCATTCGGTAACGGATGATCTGGAGAGAGCAGAACGACATCACCTTCTCCGGGAACACCGCCCAGAACAAGAACCTCAGACACGAAACCGGCAATCCGCCGCGGTGGGAAATTCACGACAGCCACGACCTGTTTGCCAATCATCATCTCCGGCGTGTAACGGTGGGTAATCTGGGCACTTGAATTTTTTAAACCGAGTGGCCCAAAATCTACTTTCATCTTAATCGCAGGAACACGAGCCTTCAGAAAAGGTTCAGCCTCCACCACGGTACCTACTCGAATATCATGTTGCATGAACTCTTCAAAAGTAGCCATAGATAAACTCCTCTCAACAAACGATGTCATATAGTATAGATGATATATCCATCCCGGAAAACAAAAAATCCAGATTACGCTGTATCGTAACCTGGATTAATTCCTGAAAAACTCCTGTTATCGTTAGGCAACAGTGATTAAGATCTGTTCCAGTTTTCTCCCGTGAGATATTTCTCGGTAAGAATGGACAGCATCTGAATCCCTACTTCATTATGTCCGCCCTCAGGGATGATGATATCGGCATACTTTTTAGATGGCTCGATAAACGCATCATGCATCGGTTTGACCGTTTCGAGGTACTGTTTGTACACGGATTGAATCGAGCGTCCACGCTCCTCCATGTCACGCAGTACTCTGCGCAGAATACGTACATCGGAATCCGTATCTACAAATACCTTGATGTCCAGCAGTGTACGAAGATGCTCATCAATCAGCACATGTAACCCTTCGACAATGATGATGTGGTTCGGCGCAAGCTCAATCGTTTCGCCTGCGGCGCGGTTATCTATGGTGAAGTCATACACGGGAGCATACGCTGGCTGGCCCTTTTTTAACAGGGTAAGATGTTCGATCAACAGATCGTTATCAAAAGCAAACGGGTGATCATAATTCGTCAGTCTGCGTTGCTCAGGTGTGAGGTCCGACTGGTCTTTGTAATAATTGTCTTGGGATATGAATGTAACTTTGGCTGATCCCAGACGTTCAATAACGGAGCGGGCTACCGTTGTTTTGCCGGAGCCGGTTCCTCCGGCGATACCAATAATGAGCATGGTTGTTCCATAAACCTCCCTAAAGTGGCAGCATGATCAATCGATAAAGAGTGCCCAAAATATTTTATTTTTAAGCGCGATCTGCATGTCTGTCTGCGAATACACAATTCCTTCATTGTATCACAGCTCGCAGACTTTTTCATCTTAAGGAACAGACCATGTTTTGCCTTCAAGTAAGGAAGCTTATTTTCTCTATTAAAGGCTTCACAACCAGGTATTTCATGTCCGTAATACAATCTACATAGAAACCAGGCCCTGATTTTCCTGATATTAACCGATTGACTTTTCGAAGGATGCGCCTATAATAAAGGTATATTGTTAACACGGACTGTTACTGGGGAAACCAGGCATGACCGAATTCGATTGCTTTCGTGTAATCGCTTTCGGTCTTTTTTTATTTCTAGCGGGGGGTGAGAACATTGAAGGTTATCAAAAAAGTAAATAATAACGTGGCGATTGCCATTAATGAACATAACGAAGAGGTATTCGTGGTGGGTAAAGGTGTAGGGTTTCTCAAAACCCCATATGAGCTGACCGAGACGGATCTGGTGGAGAAAATTTTCGTAGCCCCGAAGAACATCCGGATGTATGATCTGCTGAACAGCATTCCGATCGAGGATATATATCTCGCGGAGGAAGTGATGAAGCTGGGCAGCGAGATTTTGAACAAAACCTTTAACCAGAATCTGCTTCTCACCCTGTCCGACCATATCAGTTTTGCCCTGTCTCGTACCAGAGAAGGCATCAGTATTAAAAATCCGCTGGAATGGGAAGTGCGGACACTGTATCCGGACGAGACCCGGGTAGGGGAAGCTGCACTGAAGCTGATTCGGGAGAAAACGAATTTGGCTCTGCCTTCAGCCGAGATCACCTTGCTTGCCCTGCATTTTGTGAATGCACAGGTAGGCTCTGGCGAGATGAGTGATACAACCAAGGTAACTACCGTGACGGGAGAGATTCTTTCCGTAATCAAATACGCACTCAAGATTGATTTCCAAGAAGACTCCATTCATTTCATGCGGTTCGCCACACATATAAGATACTTCATCATGAGGCAGATGAGCGGCAAGTCGCTGAAAGATGAGAATGAGTCCCTGTATACGATGGTAAAAGAAAAGTTCCCGAAGGAACTCGCTTGTGTGGAGAAGATTGCCGATTTCCTGAAAACAAACTATGGCTGGACATGTTCCGATGATGAGAAATTGTATCTGATCCTGCACATCCAGCGATTAACCACCAACGAACCAGCAGAATGACAGCAGAGTTTCTTCTGTCATCGAAGTGTCTGTGTAAACCATTCTTGTTTGTATAGTATGACAACTGAATACTCATTAATGGACTGTTACTGATTCGATCAGGCATGACCAAGCGTAGGGAATGACGATTCCCCGGCTTGGTCATTTTTCATATATATCTAATTATCCATCATGAAGCAGAGGAGAAGAGGGTTATGAATAACAAAGACTTGGCTAAAAACGTGCTTGAGCTCGTTGGCGGCGAGCAAAATATATCCGGACTTACACACTGTGCTACCCGTTTACGGTTTGTATTGAAGGACGATAGCAAGGCTGATCTGAAGACATTGAATCAGCTGGAAGGTGTGCTTAAAGCGCAGAACTCCGGGGGGCAGGTTCAGGTCATCATTGGAGCGAAAGTAGATGCTGTTTACAATGAAGTCAAAAGCTTAACCTCAGATCGACTTGAAAATTCCGAGGAATCCGCAGCAAGCAGTGGATCGAAGAAAAAACGCAATCCGTTCAATGCGGTACTTGAAACGATTGCCGGTATTTTTACGCCGATTCTCCCGGCTCTGGTTGGTTGCGGCATGATCAAATGTTTTGCCACGGTAATGGCAGCACTCGGATGGTTGGAAGGGTCTGGATTCATGGTCATTATCAATATGATCGGTGACTTGATCTTTTATTTCTTGCCGTTCTTCCTTGCTGTCAGCGCAGCACATAAGTTCAAAACGAATCCCTATCTTGCGGTAGCGCTTGCCGCTGGACTGATGCACCCGACGATTCTGAATGCGGCAGCTCAAATTGCCGAGACAGGTGTGAGCACAGTTGATTTTCTGGGCATGCCGATCCTGTTAATGAAGTATTCATCTTCGGTTATTCCTATTATTCTGGCTGTTTGGATTATGAGTTACTTATATCCACTCGTCAATCGAGTGATTCCTAAGTTTTTGCAAGTGTTGCTTACGCCAATGATCGTGCTGTTTATTATGGTTCCACTTGAACTTATCGTGTTTGGCCCTGTGGGTTCACATATTGGTGACTGGCTGACGAACGGTATTAACTCACTCTTCTCCACGGCGGGTGTTCTGGCAGGGGCGATTCTCGGATTCTTCAAACCGATTATGGTTATGTTTGGTATGCACTATGCCATTATGCCGATTCAGGTTCAACAAGTGGCAACTTTGGGTGCAACCGTGTTGTTGCCTACAGCTCTTGCAGCGAACTTGGCGCAAGCTGGTGCGGCCTTTGGTGTATTCGTACTAACCAAGAACAAAACGATGAAATCAGCAGCAGGCTCAAGTGGATTAACAGCTTTGTTCGGGATTACCGAGCCGGCGATCTACGGGGTAACGTTGAAATATAAACGGCCGTTTTTCGCAGCGTGTCTTGCTGGAGGTATCGTATCTGGATTCTTCAGTCTGGTTCATACGACAGCTAATGCCATCGCCCTTCCCGGTGTACTGGCATTAGGCACATATACATCGGATCGTTACATGTATGTAGTCATTGGATGTATCGCGGCCGTTGTGTTAGCTTTTGTATTTACGCTGATTGCAGGCATCAAGGAAGATGCGGACGGAAGCCCATCGCAAAAAAAATCTGGCAGAGTAAGCATCGATTCATCGAATGATGTGGGAAGCACAGCACCATTGGAAAAGTCTATTTTGAACGAGACTTCTTCTTCAGACATGCTCATCGTAAGTCCGATGACGGGTGAGATTAAACCGATCTCCGAAGTAGAGGATCAAGCTTTTGCACAGGAACTGATGGGAAAAGGGATTGCGATTGTGCCAACCGAGGGCAAGGTATATGCCCCGTTTGACGGAGTGGTTGAAGCTCTTTATCGCACGAAACATGCTATTGGCTTAAAGGCAAATAACGGCGTAGAGATTCTGATCCATATCGGGGTAGACACCGTCAGCCTGAAGGGTAAATATTTTAACGCACATATCAAACAGGGAGAGGCCATCCAAGCAGGAGATTTGTTGGTGGAGTTTGATCCAGACGGCATTAAATCAGCAGGTTATAACACGATTACATCGATTGTTGTTACCAACATGCAACAATATGGAGATGTGCTCACGACAGCGAGCAGTGGCCCGATCCGGGAGAGCGAAGCATTGATAAAGCTTATTCCATAAATAGAATAACAGGAGGAAATTACAATGACGAATATGAGCAAATCCCATTTTCCAAAAGACTTTTTATGGGGCGGTGCGTTATCTGCTTGTCAGGCAGAGGGCGCTTATGATGTGGACGGCAAAACGTTGACCATTCCCGAGGTCATGAAGTTTAACGAGAAGAACGACCGCAAGGTGACCAAGCAGATTCGAGTGAACTGGGACATGATTGAGGAAGCTCGAAACGACCCGAATGGGGAAAACTATCCGAAGCGGCGGGGAATTGATTTTTATCATCGATTCCGTGAGGATATTGCGTTATTTGCCGAGATGGGCTTCAAAGTGTTCCGTTATTCCATCGCGTGGGCGAGAGTGTTTCCGGGCGGGGATGATGCTACTCCAAACGAGAAGGCGTTGCAATTCTACGATCAGGTCATTGATGAATGTTTGAAGCACGGCATGGAGCCGTTGATTACGATCAGCCATTTCGATACCCCGATTGTACTGATGGACAAGTTCGGTGGCTGGTATAACCGCAAGCTCGTGGATCTATATGTGAAGTATTGCGAAGTGCTGTTCAATCGCTACAAAGGCAAAGTGAAATACTGGGTTACGTTTAACGAGATCAATATGAGTGTAAAAGCGTCGGCAAAAACGCTAGGCATCATTGAGTATGACGCGCCTAACTATGAGGAAATGCTCTTTCAGGGTCTGCACCACCAGTTTGTGGCTGCTTCCAGAGCAACGAGGCTGGCACATGAGATTGATCCGAATAATCAGATTGGCAGCATGGTGGCCTATTTCACCACGTATCCGTACACATGCAAGCCGGAGGATGCGCTCCAGATGCAGCAGGATGATCAGATGAAAAATCAGTTTTATCTGGATGTGCTCAACAAGGGGGAGTATCCTTACTACAGCAAGACATATTTTAAAAATAAAGGCATTCAGCTCCACATTGAGGATGGTGACCTGGAAGAAATTCGGGCACATACGGCTGACTTTGTAGGCATGTCGTATTACAACTCTATGATCTCCAGCAGTGATACCGAGCAGCTTGAGCTGACAGCAGGCAACGTGCACAGCGTATACAAAAATCCGCATCTGCCTGCAAACGAATGGGGATGGCAGATTGATCCGATCGGCCTGCGTTATACACTGAATCTGGTCTATGACCGGTATCAGAAGCCTGTGTTTATTCTGGAGAACAGTTCCGGTTTTTATGACACGCTGAACGAAGATGGCACGGTGAATGATCCATATCGGATTGATTTTTTGAGCAAACATATTGAACAGATGGGACTTGCCATCTCGGATGGCGTCGAGGTGCTTGGGTACACGATGTGGGGGCCGATTGATATGATCAGTTCAGGCACGTCCGAGATGAGTAAGCGCTACGGATTTATCTATGTGGATCAGGATGATTACGGTAAGGGTACGTTGAAAAGATACCGCAAAGACTCGTTCTACTGGTATCAAAACGTGATCCGCACCAATGGGGCAGAGTTATAGCAGATTCCCAGCTGCAGGAGTTTATCTGAAATTTAAAATAAATAGATTTAAAGTCCCGGGCCTTCTGATATAATCATGTCGAAAGATGTCAATTATGACCGGATGTCTTTCTACATATGTCGGGAGGTCTATTCTATGAAAAAGTCAATCAAGCTTCTCTCTTCAACAGCTGTTGCCGCAATTGCAGCTGTATCGGTTGTTACTTCGGCATCTGCAGCAAGCAGTTATGCGATTCAACCGATATCTTCGTTATCCAGCGTGGACATTTCCTCCATGGATATTGAAACGGCATTGATGATGGTGCAGCAAGAACGTGCTAAACTACTGGATGCTCAATTGCAAGCACAAATTCAAGCGGTACAGAACCGGAATCAACAGATCGCCGATCTGAATGCAAAACTGCAAGTAGCTCAGCAAAACGGGGATCAAGCTGCAGCGCAAACGCTAAAAGCGCAGATTGATGCCCTCAGCAATTCGCAACAAATGGATATGCTTCGTCTGCAGTCTCTGACCAACAAACGGAATGAAGCTTTTGATTTGATGACTAATTTCATTAAAAAAATGCAAGACTCCAGATCTTCCATCATTGGCAACATGCGTTAAGACCGGGATCTAAAACAAGGTTTTGAATGGTACTTTAATCACAAACCACAACGTTACAAAAGCAAAAAAGAGCAAAGATGGAATCCACATTCCAAAGCTTCGCTCTTTTTTTATTTTGCCCCCAAGTTTAACCAGACCAGTCCCGGCGACGCGTGAATAAATCCTTCAGCTCATCGGTCGACAGTTCGGTAATCCAGTTCTCGGAGCTGGTGATGATGTTGTCGCTAAGCTGTTGCTTGCTCTCTAGCATCTCGTCGATGCGTTCCTCCAGTGTACCGAGAGAGATAAACTTGTGCACCTGTACATCCTTGGTTTGTCCCATCCGATAGGCCCGGTCTGTCGCCTGATTCTCTACCGCAGGGTTCCACCAGCGGTCAAAGTGGAAGACGTGATTGGCTGCTGTCAGATTAAGGCCGACACCGCCAGCCTTAATCGACAGAATGAAGACCGAAGGCTGCTTGTCCGCAGGCAGTGTGCGAGACTGGAATTCCTCAATCATGCGATCCCGTGCTGTCTTCGACGTGCCGCCATGCAGGTAGAGTACAGGTTCTTGCAGCTCCTGCCGTAGAACTTGCTGTAACATCTGCCCCATGCCGATATATTGTGTGAAAATAAGGCATCGTTCCCCCTCATCACGTAGCTCGCGGACAAGTTCCATCAGCCGTTCCAGCTTGGCCGAGCGGCTGATCAGCATCGCCATGTCCTGCGGGCTGTACACATCATAAGTTGAGGTTGCCGGGTCATCTGCAGGCAGCTCTTCAGGCAACGTTTCCTTGGTGAGCAAGAGTGGATGGTCACACAATTGCTTCAATTGGGTTAACGCGGAGAGAATCGCGCCTTTGCGTTTGATACCCTCCAGCTCTTTCATTTTATCCATCAGGGCTTGCACGGATTGGTCATATAATGCACTCTGTTCACCTGTGAGGTGAATATACGTTTTCATCTCATTTTTGTCCGGCAGATCGAGCTGGATATTCGGATCTTTTTTCTTGCGGCGAAGCATAAAAGGTTTTACGAGCTGTTGCAGATCCTGCATGCGCTGTTCATCCTTATCCTTTTCAATCGCACTGATGAAGCGGGTTTGAAATGCCCGGGCACTGCCCAGATAACCCGGATTGATGAAATCATAGATCGACCACAGCTCGGATAACCGATTTTCGATCGGTGTACCTGTGAGCGCAATGCGATGTTTCGCCGGGAAGCTACGTACAGCCACGGACTGTTTCGTCTGGGCATTCTTGATATTCTGTGCTTCATCGAGGCAGATGGCCGCCCATGTATAGTTTTCCAGTAATTCCTGATCCAGCGTCGCCGTGGCGTAAGAGGTAATGATAATATCCGACTGTTCGGCTTGCTCCCGGAATTCTTCTCCGTTTAACCGACGTGCCCCGTAATGCAGACTGACACGGATGGAGGGAGCAAAACGGCTAATTTCCTTCTGCCAGTTCCCGAGTACGGATGTTGGACAGATCAGAAGGGCGGGTGCTTGTCCCGGCAGTCTTGGCTCATGATCCTTGATGTGCAACAGATACGTAATGAACTGAATCGTTTTCCCAAGACCCATATCATCAGCAAGACAAGCGCCCAAGCCAAACCTGCGCAGAAAACCAAGCCATGCGAAGCCTTCCTTCTGATAGGAACGCAATTCTGCATGAAGTCCCTCCGGAACGGGCAGGGAAGGGGCTCCGCCTTGTCCGCCTCCAAGCTGGGCGATGACCCGGTTCAGATGATCATTTAACTCCACCTCAAGCCGGATACTCTCGCTGGACTGAGATGGCTCTGCTTCCTGTCCGCCCTCAGCCTGTTGACCTTCCTTCCATTTCTGCTTGGCATATTCCCGCTGTTCATTGTGAAGCAGATGAAGATGCAGAATATCCTGGAACGAGAGTCCTTGCTCCCGATCTACTCCGCCCATCGCTCTGCGAATTTGCTCCAGCAGATCGGGGTCCAGCGGCACCCATTCGCCACGGAATCGAACGAGCCGTTCGTTACGGGCGACGAGATCTGCAAATTCTTCTTCGCTAAGGTCACTGTCCCCAATGGCGATGCGCCAGTCAAAATGAATGATGGAGTCCAATCCAAAGAACGATTGGCCCCGCTCGCTACCTTCCTCCGGTTTTACCTTGGCTCGTAGCTTCGGTTTTTTCTTCCGGGCGGCTTCCCACCAGCCCGGCAACAGCACTTGCCATCCGGCGGCTAGCAAGCGACCGCTCTCTTGGGTGAGAAACTGCCAGGCTTGCTGATCATCCAGCGGATCGCTCAGAATATCTCGTCTGCCGCTGATGGAGCTACCAAGACGCGGCAGTTGCGCACGTAGCTGATCCAGCCAGCCAGCCGAGCGATCCAGAATAAATGGCGTCCAACCTTCGGGCCACTCGCCCTCCAGTCGTCCGCGTGAATCCAGCATGACTGGCACGAGAACAGCGGCGTCCAGCTTGTTCTGTAATACCAAACGCAGTCGCCATGAGAAGTCGTCCTCATCCGGCTCCTGCAATTGCAGCATCGGGCGGAAGGGTGCAGCATCGGCTTTCCAGCCGATGGACACCAGCCACGACCGAGCATCAAGACCACCTGTTCGCGGAAGCACTCCGCGCTCGGGGAAGAGCTGCGGGAACTCCCGCCGTAGGTCGGTGGCCGCTTCTTCGGAGCTGTACCAGCGCTGGAACACAGCAGCGGAGTAAGCTGCGCCAAGTCCTTCAGCGAAACTTTCGTCCGTCTGTTGCATGGCTTGGTGAAGTGCAGCCAGATCCTGCTTTTTCAGACTATCCAAGTCCCATGTCCATTGCAGTTGTCCGGCACGATAAGCCTCAAAGCTGGGTACATACTTGCGATGATCAATAGACGAGGACAGTATTGGGGCTAGTCGGATCAGGTACTCAGCCTGCTCATCCCACTTCCACTCAATATGAATCAGGGTCTTCATCTCCGCAAAGAATGGGAGAACCTCTTCCGCAGGCAAGACGACAAGCTCAATCTCTTCAATCTGTCGGATTTCAAGCTCCGTACCGTAAAAGGAGGGAGCATGCCATGCGAATAGACGCTGCTTCAACGACTGGCCTGACACAAAGTGATGTGTATTCAGGGCACCGTAAAATAGCGCATCGCCATAACCGGTCAAAGCTACGTGTACCTCAATCGTTTCGGTGTAAGGGTGAATTAGACTCATGGAATCAGTTTACCTTTCCGAAGCTCCTCCTGCAGGGCCCGCAAACGGCTGTTGCGAACAGCCAGTGCAGTGATGAACTGCTCCCACGGCTCCTCTTGCTTCATTTTTTTGTATATTTTGGACAGCCGTTTCAGCAACTTTACTGCGGCTTTATAACCATCCCTGTTCTTGTGCACGATATAACGCTCCACCGCCTGATGATAGAACGGCAAAAGCAACTCAGGGGCATCTTTCTCAATGGGCTGCAATACGGCTACTCGGAATTCGAGAGGCTCAGTGCCTGTACTCAGCTGAAAATCAATCCATCTGCGCCACTGTCCTCGCGAATGCATGGCATCCTCATAAGCAGGCCTGGAGTGGGGAAGCATGCTGACCAGCGTGTCCCACATCCGGTGCTCGGCGTCCGGGACATGCTGAATCGCGATATCCCACAATCGCATGTAATCCTGTAAAGGAGCATTACGGCGGTTTGCGAGCAGAGGCCCGAGCTGTACCAGCCATTCGGACAGACGTGTCCATTCAGCCGCATCGGTCAATGTATGGAGAAAGTACAGCAGGTGTTCTGGAGGAATACCATAAGCTGAGCTACCATGGATGAGTTTCTGCCAAGCCGATGAATCTTGTTCCAGATGGTAGTACATCCAGCTCTGCGCCAGAACAAGAGGCAATGGCAAAGTTACTTTTCTGGCGTTCTTCTCTGTGCCGGTAACAGCTCCTCCAGACGAAAGGATCTTTGCTTCTGCTTCGTTCAGTAGAAGTAGTTCTGACTCCAACATCGCCTGTCTACCTCGAAGCCAGGGCACAATCCAGTTTAGCCACAGCTTAGAGTAAATAGGGGTGAAGAACATCATATTTGCTGTCTCCGGCAACATCTCTGCCCGCAAATAAGCCGAAGTTTCGTCCAGCCTTGCCCAGAATTGTTCAAGTGCCGTGCTCTTCAATCCGGACAAGTCCAGCGACTGGAGCAGAAGGGTCTCAATTCCTTTTTGGAGAGCGTCTACTGCCAGCTGGGCAGGGTAACTTAAATACACAGGAGTATGCGTAATTGAATTGCGCGCGGGCGGTATACAGTAACGCATGAGGTAAAGCTGAACATGTAGCTCAAACAGCTGATCCATCGCTACTGACATCTTGGGTTTGATCGCGTATAGTTCATCCGCGGCTTCCTGAACGTAGGCCGTCGTTGCTGTTCCTGTGCCGAGTCGTTTGAGGCTCGCTCGAAATAGTTCGTGCCATTCCGTAATGTCCATTCCGGCGAGTTCGGTTGCCCGCTCCTTAATCTCGCTATACTGGTAGCCATCCGAAGAGTTGTCTTGGATAGCTTCCTCTTGTTTCGTAACATCGCCGAAGCTGTAAGCTCTCGCAGAAGTAGAACCTGCCGGTTTGCTGGTTTGTTTCAAGGCAGTACTTGCATGTGCATTGACCAGTGCAGGAACGGGGCGTCCTTGCTGTTCGGCGTAACTCATCAATACAGCGGCCATATGTTTGCATGGAGAGTTAACCGGACAGGCACAATAACTGCTGGACAAGTCCTGCATACGGAGCACGACCTCGTAAGATTCTGATCCTTGTACCTCGGCGGTAATAGCCTGAGCATCGTTGAAGTTTATAGATCCAACACGTTTCTGTTTATAATATTGGAATCCACGCATGATTGTCAGGTTGTTGAAGAGAGCTGCAACTTCACGAATCAGTGCTTGCCACTGCGTGTCATCCATGATCTGATCCTTAGGTATGTTCATCATTCCATCTCCTGGGGTATACATGGTTAACTAATGATGACGTCTTCGACGTCACGGCCTAGAGTTTCAATCCTTCCATTATACCTTCTATCATATCAGTTCTGGAGAAGCTCGTGCAGACGTCATCGGAATCTACTGCACGAATACTCCATATTGTGTATGCTTATCTTATAACGTATGTATTCGTTTCAGGAGCAGTACTGGCTGCGCGGCGGCCATATAAAGACAAGACTATATTCAACAACAGGAGCGAGCACAGAGATGAAAATCCTTACATTAAATGTCCATGCCTGGGCGGAAGAAAATCAACGGTACAAGATCAGCCAACTGGCTGATTTTATCAATACACATCAATTTGATATCATATCGATGCAAGAGGTAAACCAGCCGATTCAAGAAACGGCGCTGACCCAAGAGGAATTGCAGACGTATACAGCAACCGAAGCGGATGTGACGATTAAAAAAGATAACTACGCTCATGTCCTCCTACAGCAGTTGACCGAGACGTATTACTGGACCTGGATTCCAACACATATCGGGTTTCGTACATACGATGAGGGGCTGGCGATTCTAAGCCGGACACCCATTACTCGTACATTCGGCGAATACGTATCCCACATGCGGGATTATGACAACTATCGAACGCGCAAAATCGTCGGGATTGAGACTACCCCGGAAGGTGATTCCACATCCACATGGTTTGTGAATGGACATTATAACTGGTGGGATGATGCACAGGAACCTTTTAAGGGACAATGGGATTTAACCGAGCGTGTGCTTGCACCATATATGCATCAACCCTTGTATCTGATGGGGGACTTCAACAATGTCGCGGAGATTCGTGGACAAGGCTACGATTACATGGTGGAGCATGGCTGGAATGATCTGTACACGACAGCCAGGCAAAAAGACGACGGAGCTACTGTAGTCAAAGCGATTGCCGGCTGGGCGAATAATGAACAACCGCTAAGGATTGATTATATTTTCTCGAATCGTCCTATCCAGGCTCAAACCTCCAACGTTGTGTTAAATGGTAAAAATGGGCCTGTCGTATCCGATCATTTTGGTGTTGCGGTAGAGATATAAGGATCTTCCGAGTTTATGCTTTCGCACGTACATTCTCTTTCCCGTGTACGCCTGAATGCTATATTCAATCATGTACATAGCAAGCCTCCGCTCATTTCCCGAACAGGGAATGACAGCGGGGGCTCTTGGTGTGTCTTGATGGGACTATTTCTTATGTAATTCGTGAGGACTAGGGTTAATTACTCAAGTTTACTCAAGCGCGAGCATCTGCTGTACAAACTTTTTCAAATTCGTACTGGTCTCGCTCAGTTGTTCGATACTCTGCATAAATTCTGTCACAAGCTTGGCTTGATCTCCAGTTGCTGTCGTAATCTGGCCAATTTCTTGTTCCATATATTTCATGGAATGTTGCACACTGCCCAGAGAGGTCTCGATATCCGATGCAGCTTGTTTCGTATGATCGGAGAGTTTACGGACCTCACTAGCTACGATGCCGAATCCGGCTCCTTGCTCACCGACACGGGCGGCCTCGATCATTGCATTTAATCCAAGTAGATTGGTTTGTTCGGACACTTCACGAATCACGTTAGTGACTTTTGTGACGTTAATTGAATTTTCGGATGCCTTTTTAGAATTTCGCAAAATTTCCTCCGAGGTTGTTGACAGTTGCTCCGAATGAGCTGCAATTTGCTGAATGCCGCCAACAAGGGAGTTGATTGTTGTTTCACTTTCGCTAATCAGCGTTTCCAGTGTCAGGTGATTATCAAGTGCATAGTTGACCCCCAGGATGCCGACAACTTGTCCGTTTTCTTTTACAGGGATGAGGATGGAATCGAACGGCCTCCCTTGGAGATCACCAGGCATACGCACAATAGTGCGGGAATCCTTGTTGCTTAGCATTTTGAAATGTTTGTAGTCATCATCTAGTTCGTCGCCGGCTTTTACACCAATATCTAGACTTTGGGCTTCGGAGAAATATAATACCTTTTCATGATCATTGATCGATATGGAGATATCATCACGGAACATTTGACGTACGAAGGGCATCGAATTGACCAGAGATTCAAGCGTATTCAATATAAATCTGTCCTTTCCAAAATAGTATGAGTTGTTATTAAACTACCTCATATATATCGGCTACGTCTCGAATTTCTTTTAACCATGATTGTAACAGGTACCATATATTTCATGGTTTTGGTGAGCGAAGAGATGATTTGTGATTGTATTGTAAGCGTAAACAAAAATCTATAGCCACCATGAGCTATGTCAGTTATACTAGGATTATTAATCGGTATGAATGTTAAAAGTAATACTTTTGTCATCCCCACAAAGGGTCAACCTTACTGAGGTTAAGCGCTATATCTATATCCTGAAAATAGGTGAACAACGTCCTGTAAACAAGCATGGGCTTTATAAGATGGAGAAGTACTTCAACATGAGAGGAATGTGGCATTCAATGACAACGTATTTCAGTGAACCGCAGAGCATGTATTATCGATTTGGAGAAGATCAGGAGCAGGTATTGAAGGTGCTTGCCGAAAGATATATTGGTGCTAATGCACAGGCCGATTTCGTATATCGGGCGTTTCAGCACTCCGGAATTTTGCAAAATGATAAAGGGCTTTATGATTTGAATCTTGGTAAACGCTTTCCAAATGCGCCGAAAGATCACATCTCCTATGCCGCAGCACTGGTATGGGGGGATGAGAACCGTAATCTCGATGTGCTGGTACGTTGCTATGGACCGGTCCGTTTTTATTTTAACAGCGAGTTGATCTACCGTTCTACGGTCATTGATGAGATAACGCCAGATGCCACGGTGAAGCTTGGAATTGACATTCAGCCTGGCTGGAATACCGTGTGGCTGGAGATGAAAAACACCCCTGCCGGATTCGGATGCCAGTTCGGTTCTGATGAGGGCAAAGTACGTATTCTTAATGTGCTTGCTCCTTTTCAGGAGCGTTCTGGTCAAGCAGGATGGGTCTTCTCTGAACCTGTTACATCTGCACAAGCCCAGCCAAACCTGCTCGCGAGTCAAGGAGAGAGTGATCTTAAATGGTTGCCAGAGACCCAGTGGTCTGCTTCCGATCGGAATAAACCGGCTTTGGAACGAATCTATGGACTGCTTCCGGGCAGACATGCTTATGCATGGACGCACCTGAACAATCGTGATACCTCTGGACGTCCGGTTCGATTATCTGGACAATCCTCTGGTCCAATACAGATCTGGCTCGGGGACAAGTCGGTTGCAACAATAAAAAATGCAGGATCGTTTGAAGTACAGGTAGAAGCCGCATTTGGCCGAAATGATCTTCTGGTACGAAGTGAATGTCAAGCCGGTGCTGGCTCATGGGGGTTTGACCTGAAAGCTTCCGTCGGTACAGAGTCTCTTCAGTTGGAGCTTCCGCAACGAGTGCAGGGAGCATTGGAGGAATGTTGGTTCTATGCAGGTCCTTTTGAATCTGGAGCCGAGCCGGAACTTGCAGACTTGATGCGCTTGGATCGCGTGTACCGGACTAATGCAGGACAGCAAGGTACAGGGACGAGCGGCGTTTCGCAAGCAGAGCAGACGTACTGGCGTTTGGATCGGCCAGACACGTTCATCCGACCTTATTATGAAAATGCGATGCTGAGCAATAAATGGACCGTGGGCAGTGTAACCAACTACGGACGTTGGGACTACCCGCTGGGTGTCACAGTCTATGGCCTGCTCCAGGCGGGACGATATATGCAAAGAACAGATATTACGCGTTATGCCGCAGAACATGTACAGTCATGCACCCGGATGTATGAGTACTCTGTATGGGATCGTGAGCAGTATGGTTTCCCTTCTATTAATCAGCAGTTAATTATGTTGAAAATGTTGGACAACTGTGGTTCCTTCGGCTCAGCGATGTTGGAATCATATACGGAATGCAAGGAACCAACTTTCCTTCCCATTGCTGAACGAATCGCAGACTTTATGCTTAACCGTTTGGAGCGTCAAGCGGACGGGGCGTTCTATCGCACATGTGCTGGGGAATATGCCGAGAATACGATGTGGGCGGATGACCTTTACATGAGTACACCATTCTTGGTGCGGTATGCTCGTGTGACAGGGAAATCCGAAGCACTCGATGAGGCGGCCAAACAGTTTTCACTGTATCGCAAATATTTGTTTATGCCTGAATACAAGATCATGTCTCATGTATATGATTTCAAATATAAACAGGCGACTCAGATTCCTTGGGGGCGTGGTAACGGGTGGACTCTTTTCTCCCTGACGGAAGTACTGGAGGCATTGCCTGAAGATCACGCGGAGCGTCCCGCTTTAATCGAGTTTTTCAACGAGCTATGCGAGGGTTATGCAGCACTGCAAAGCGAAAGCGGGCTCTGGCATCAGGTGTTGAATCATTCAGAAACGTATCTGGAAGCCTCCTGTACAGCCATGTTTGCGTATGGTTTCGCACGTGGTGTGCGTTTCGGCTGGTTTAAAGATCCTTCGGCATACGTTACAGCGGCTCAGCGGGCCTGGAAGGGGCTGGTAAGCAACGCCATTGACCGTCAAGGGAACGTTCATGGTGTATGTAGCGGCTCAAGATATGCATTCACGGCTGAATACTACGATCAAGATTTGCGTACCGTTACCAATGATAATCACGGGATCGGGATTATGATGCTGGCTGGAACAGAGGTAGCCCAAATGGAAAAATATTTATCGGCGCGCCCGGCGAAGTCTGCAACTTCTGCCGTGCATTCCGGTTAAACTAGGTCGTACCAGCTTCCTATCTGTTTCATTTTACTCCTTGTCCATCATGAAGGAATGAGCGCCACCGGGAATGTGGTTTCCGGTGGTTTTTTTTCCGATGAACCCCTTACTTTTTTGACAGGATAGCTTACTTTTGTTTATGTCATGTAAAGGGACAGGCGATTACAATAGTTTTGTAAGCGATTTCATATAAGCAAAAGGGGAGGAAATTCATTCATGATCATCAACAAAAAGTGGGTAACCCTGTTCTGCCTGTCCCTATTATTATTCGCTACAGCCTGTTCTGGAGGAACCTCAAGCACACCGGCATCTTCCGGTGAATCAGGCCAAGGCGGTGCTTCCGACAAAATTGAACTGCGCATGACCTGGTGGGGATCACAGACCAGACATGATCTGACAACCAAAGTGATTAAACTGTTTGAAGAGAAACATCCAGGCATTACGATTAAAGCTGAATATTCGGGCTGGGATGGATATTTTGACAAACTTACGACTCAGGTTGCAGGCTCGAACGCTCCGGATATCATCCAGATGGATTACGCGTTTCTGACGGACTTTGCACGGCGCGGTGCTTTGCTTGACTTGACGCCTTATGCAGATAAAGAGCTACGCATCAAAGACCACGACAAGAGCATGATTACAGCCGGATCGATTGATGATAAATTATATGCCATCACCCTTGGGGTGAATGCGCCAGGTGTCATTTACGATGCAACATTATTCCAGCAACTGGGCATTGAAGAGCCGAAGGAAAGCTGGACATGGGAGGACTTCTCGGCCATTGCAGCCAAGATTGCTGCAGCGAAGGGAGAAGGATTCTACGGTTCGGCTGATATTTCCGGTGCTACGAATATGTTTGAGGTATTTGTACGCCAGTCCGGCAAAGGTTTGTTCGAGGATGGTACCATGACGGCAACAAGTGACCAATTAAAAGAGTGGTTTGAGATGTGGGCTGCGTTGCGTGAGAACAGAGGGGCTACATCCGCTGAAGTCGCTGCTTCCACAACAAATGCACTTGAAACCAGACCGATTTCTTTGGGTACAGCGGCTATGGACTTTGCGTGGTCCAACCAACTGCTTACGTTCCAACAAGTGAACAAAAACCAGGATCATAAGCTTGGCATTCAAGTGTTGCCACATGGTGTGAACGAACAACGGATCGGCGAGTATCTGAAGCCAGGCCAGTTCCTGTCCGGTTATGCCAAATCCAAACATCCAAAAGAAGTAGCCATGTTCATTGACTTTATGGTGAATGACCCTGAAGCGACAGCGATTCTTGGATCAGAGCGCGGTGTACCGGTCAATGCAAGCATCCGTGAGCAGATGCAACCGAAGCTGTCAGAGGGAGAAAAAGTCATTTTCCAATTCATTGACACTGTATCAAAGCATTCCAGTGAAATTAGCCCACCATACCCGCAAGGTTTTGCTGAAGTAGACACGAGTTTCAAAAGTGCAAGCGAACAGATCGCTTTTGGCCAAGGTAGTATGACGGACATCATTGCCCAGTTTATTGAGGGTGCCAAAGCAACGCTTGGATCAAGCCAGTAAAGAGAATGTAACTTGTAGCTAGACGAGTTTAACCTGTATCTGTATCTGTAAATATATCGCGTAGATATATTTACAGATACAACTGGCAGAAACCGTTCTGATTAACTTCAAATACTGCGGGGAGGTTGCGAAAATGACGACATCACAGGTCAGTCAAGCCAGAATCGAGAAAGTAGCCGCCCGGCGCATGAAACGTCGATACGCCCATAATGGAGCCGCACTGCTTTTTCTCGCCCCTTGGCTTGTCGGATTAGTATTTCTGACCCTGGGTCCCATGCTTGCTTCGTTATACATTTCCTTTACCGATTATAGTATCCTGGCGGCCCCGAACTGGGTTGGTCTGAATAACTACGTCACCATGTTTACGTCTGACAAGCTGTTCACCAAGTCACTTCAGGTGACATTTACCTACGTTGCTGTCTCCGTTCCACTCAAACTGATTTTTGCCCTATTTGTCGCGATGCTGCTCAACAAAGGCATTCGCGGACTTGGCATATACCGCACCGTGTATTACATCCCGACATTGCTGGGAGGTAGCGTAGCTATCGCAATGTTGTGGCGTAAAATGCTGGGCGGTGACGGATTGCTCAACAGCGTACTGGCGATGGTAGGCATTAAAGCACCTGACTGGGTTGCTAATCCGAAGTACGCACTGTATTCCATTGTTCTGTTGTCTGTATGGCAGTTCGGTTCATCCATGATCATATTCCTGGCAGGGCTCAAACAGATTCCACCGGAGTATGATGAAGCTTCTGCGGTAGACGGTGCGGGTCCGATGCGGAGATTTTTCTATATCACATTGCCGATCCTGTCACCTGTCATCTTCTTTAACTTAGTTATGCAGCTGATTACGTCCTTTCAATCGTTCACACAGGCTTTCATTATCAGTAACGGCAGCGGGGGTCCGGTAAATTCCACATTGATGTACTCTCTCTATCTATACAAAAAAGGGTTCTCCTTCTTCCAGATGGGTTATGCTTCTGCCATGGCGTGGGTGCTGGTAATCCTGATCGGCGTATTTACATTGCTCGTATTCCGCAGCAGCAAGTTGTGGGTACACTATGAGGATGGTGGAAAATCATGATTGGACAACGTAACTCCGTAGCATGGATTGTCACCAAACATGTACTGATTTCAGGTATTGCCCTTGTGATGCTCTATCCTGTTCTGTGGATGCTGGGCAGCTCGTTCAAGCCGGGGCATATGATTTTTACAGAGACCTGGTTCTGGCCAAAGGAGTGGAATTGGCAAAATTACATGACAGGCTGGTCCGGTGCTCAAGGGAATGCCTTTTCCAAATTTCTGACCAACTCCGTGGTTCTGTCGCTTGGAGCCGTGCTGGGCAATGTGATCTCCTGTTCGATGGCCGCCTATGCCTTCGCCCGGCTAAACTTCCGCTTCAAAGCGATCTGCTTCGGGCTAATGCTGATGACGATTATGCTACCGCATCATGTTACGCTAATCCCGCAGTATATTCTCTTTAATAAGTTGGAGTGGGTGAATACGTACTTGCCGCTTGTTGTACCAAAATGGCTGGCAACGGATGCATTCTTCATCTTCCTGATGGTACAGTTTTTCCGGGGATTACCTCGGGAATTGGATGAAGCTGCGACGATCGACGGTTGTGGCCCGGTAAGAATCTATACCAAAATCATTATCCCGCTCGCTTTTCCGGCACTGGTAACGACGATGATCTTTACGTTCTTGTGGACATGGGATGATTTCTTCAGTCAATTGATCTACCTGAGCGATGTGAGCAAGTACACCGTTCCGCTGGGACTACGCCTGTTCCTGGATTCGAGCTCACAGTCCGATTGGGGTCCGATGTTTGCCATGTCTGTTTTATCCCTTGTGCCATGTTTTATCGTATTTATCGTGTGTCAGAAGTACTTCGTGGAAGGAATCGCGACCTCTGGGCTCAAAGGGTAATTCCAAGACGAAACGAGTTGATTCCGAGTGCGAAAAACAAGATGCTCTACCTACATTCTTCAAAAGTTACAACAAAGCAAGCTCTCCACATTGATGGTGACTTGCTTTATTGCGTTTAATTTGTTGCTTGTTTCCATTATTGTATGGCTGGCCTACCAATCTTTCTCGGCGGTCACATTTGCCGAAATCAGCAAAGCACGTCTTGCTCTTTTGAATGAGAGCACCAGGCGGGGCTTTGATTTTATTACTGGGGTAACAGGCACGGCCTATGGGCTTGCAAGCAACAGGGAGCTGTCCAATTTGCTGGATACATCCCGTACGGGCAGGTTGGCACAGATTCATCAGCGGAGAGAGGTTTCAAAAATTCTGGATCATACCATGGTGGTGAGTGATGGGATTACCTCGATTGAGCTGTACACCGATGCCTTTAATGAAGTGACGGTGACGATGGCTGACCGTATTTTCCCTGTAGATGTTATATCGAATGATTCATGGTTTGCAGCACTGGATAAAGCGGACGCAGCCTGGGTTCCGTTAGGTGAAAATGAGTCAGGGCAATCTTTAGTGGGATATGCACAGCGCATCTATGACAGTCGAGGGGGGACGGTCGCTTACGTACTCATTCGTCTAAGCAGAGCGGATATCGTACGCAGGTTTGCCGATGTTCCAATGGTGCTCGATGGCAAAGTGCTACTGGTCGATACCGCAGGCAATGTGGTGATGCGGATGGGGAAATCGGATCCGTCAGGGGGGAGTGCAGCTGCGTCTGATCAAGAAGATCGATCACGTTCTGGAGAAAAACAGACTATAATTCAAGGAACGGTGGATGGGACCGATTCATCTTCTTCTATTATAGATAGTGCCTGGATTCAGGAGCATGCTCGGCCTGGGGAAGATGGATTCGAGGTGGTATCAGGTCAACCGGGTGGAGCAGAATTGGTGCTGTACTCCAGACCTGCTATGCTTCAGTGGCGTCTTGTGCAGACCATTCCTGTATATACCTTGTTATCCCCGGTGCGCCAAGCAGGCTGGCAGATTCTCGGCATCGCCGTGTTTGGACTGTTATGCTCGGCTGTGCTTGCATATTTGTTTGTACGGCAGATTATTCGGCCTCTGCGCCAACTGATCAAACGAATGAGACAGCTTGAAAAAGGGGACTTCGATACGCGTGTAAAACTGTCGTTTACAGAGGAGTACGCCCATCTCGCGTATGGTTTTAACCATATGGCTTCACAGCTTACGATGCTGATGGAGCAGGTCAAGGAAGAGAGCCGAGCGAAACGGGAAGCACAAACCAGCTTACTTGAGGCTCAGATCAAACCCCATTTCCTATACAATACGCTGGATATGATTCACTGGCGTGCACTTGATTATGAAGCGAAGGACATTAGTCGTATGATTGTGCAATTGAGCAAGCTGCTACGGATTGGGCTGAGTGGGGGCCGGTTGTTTATCCGTGTAAGGGATGAATTAGAGCATGCCCGTTGTTACGTCAGCATTCAATCTGAACGCTTACCGTTCTCGATTCAATATGAGGAGCGCATTGATCCACGTATACGTGGGTGCCACATCCCCAAGATCATCTTGCAACCCTTTATTGAAAATGCCGTGATGCATGGGCATCCATCAGAAGGAACGTTGCGTATCCAAGTATGTATTGCCCCGGCGGAAGGATCTGTTGCTGACATCACCATTCGAATCACGGATAATGGACAAGGTTTGCCGGAGGATTGGAACATGGAGGATGCGCGCGGTATCGGTGTTCGTAATGTACATCAACGCATTCAGTTGTATTGTGGACAAAGGTATGGCGCGCAACTACGGAATGGAAGTTCAGGCGGTGTCGAAGTGGAGATTACACTACCGCGCATTGAGACCGAAGAGCAATTAAATCTGTGGCTGGACGGTGAAAAATGATGAAAACCATTATGCTTGTCGATGACGACCCGCATATTATTAAAGCGCTGACCGAGCATATTAACTGGCCCTCCTTGGGCCTGAGTATTGCTGGTACAGCGGCAAACGGGGTGGACGCACTTGAACTGTTCCACTGCGTGCATCCGGATCTTGTCATGACCGACGTATACTTGCCGGGTATGACCGGGCTTGAAGTTACGCAGGAACTGCGGCGTGACTATCCCCACTTGCCGATTATCATCCTTAGCGGATATGACGAATTCGAAAACGCCAGAGCGGCTATGCGCTGGGGCGTGAATCACTTTTTGCTAAAGCCAGCAGAGGTGGAGGAGATTGAGTCAGTGCTGCGGGAGGTGTTACTGGAACAAGATGTGCGAGAGCGACGAGAGCGGCTGGAGCGGACGTACAAACAAGAAGCGGGACGCGTGCTCCCATACTTACGCAAACAGTTCCTTCATGAGTTGCTGACTACACGTTATCGAGCGGACGAATTACCCGAGGCACGGATGGAATATATCGGATTTGCAATCTATGATAAAGTTCGTGCAGTCAGTTTGCAGCTGAATCGTCCGGGGTTTATGACACGTATGAAAGAGCGGGACTGGCAACTGTTACGTTATGGAGCGGCGGATATCATTCAGGAGACCGTAAAGCAGCAGGCCGCTAGGATGGCAAATGGCCAGGTAGAGGTGGTGGATTATTCTGACCAGGTATTTGTGCTCGTTATGCTCGGAGACAAGGATTATTTGGAGGACTTGCAGGCTCTCGTAGGCCAGATGATTGATCAAATCTTTACGTATCTGAAAATTGAAGTTAGCGCCGGCATTGGTCGGGTGAAAGATCATCCCTGCGAGGTTATCGACTCTTATCTGGAGAGCAGGGAAGCTGTAGAACGAGCCGAGTTTCAGGGCGGGAACCGCATATATCATGTGGAAACAGCGGAAGGGGTGGAGCAGAGTATTACGGATTACTCTTTGCTGCTCCATCAGTGGGATGAGGCGTGGACTGATCTACGTATTAATGAGGCGGAGGAGGTCTGGCATCAACTATTCCAATCGCTGCAAGAGGGGAACTGTGCGAGCATTCAGGATACCCAGGTGGTAGCGGTTAGTTTATTTGATACGATGATGCACAGCTGGAAAAAGCAACATCCGTTGCTGACACCGCCACTCACGATGAGTGATTTTCTGCGTGAAATACAGTCTAAATATGCCTTGCATGATCTCATAAACTGGATGGATGGCGTCATTAAGGGATGGCTGGAGCAGATCCGGAAGGAGATGGGGGAGAAGAAAAGCAACAAGCTTATCGCACAAGTGAAACAATACGTAGAGGAGCATTATGCAGAGGAAATCAGTTTTGAGGCCATCGCCAAAGGTCTTTTTGTGCACCCCAAGTATTTAAGCCAGCTATTCAAAAGGGTAACGGGAGAGAATTTTGTCAGCTATCTGAACGGGTATCGTATCCAGCGGGCAGTGGAGCTTTTGCAGTCGGGACATTATATGGTGTACGAAGTCAGTGAGATGACGGGGTTCCGAAATGCGACGTATTTTAGCCAGGTGTTCAAGATGTTAACGGGGAAAAGCCCGTCAGAGGTGGGTTGAGGTGGAAGAGTTGTCAGTCTGGCAAGTTGAAGATTCGGGGTTCCGAGCCAGATTGAATTAGGTAATTGCACTGAAAAGAGCATTATTAAGTGGAGAATGACGCAACGAGAGTATAGAATGTACCCTAACCGGAGTAAATAATGTTGTTTAATGATAAGCGTGAAAGGTGTGAGAGGGGCAAAATGATCATTGATGACCAGGAGTATCGAGTCAAAGGGATGCAATATACCATTCGTTCAGCCGTGGAAAAGGATGCGGATACGTTGTGCTCACTTCGTGTGCAGCTGGACGGAGAGACGGAAAACATGGATCGTGAAGCGGGAGAAGCCTTCATTGATGTTGCTGGTTTCAGAGAGCTGATTCGCATGGATACCGCAAAGCGTAACCATCTGTTTCTGGTTGCAGTGGCATCGGGTGATATTGTCGGGTACTGCAGGTGTGCCGGATCTGAGTTAAAGCGTTTTTCGCATCAGGTTGAGTTTGGAGTATGTGTTGCCCGTTCTTTCTGGGGATATGGCATAGGAAAAGAGTTATTGGAGTCGTCCTTACAATGGGTAGAACAACAAGGGATTGAAAAGGTAACGTTGAAGGTACTTGCGACGAATGATAAAGCGATACGATTATATGAGGCAGACGGTTTTGAGATTGAAGGTGTACTCAAGCGAGATCGACGGCATGCGGATGGACAGTATTACGATACCGTGGTAATGGCCAGATTTTTCGATGGGATGAAGTAGGGGAGGAAGTAAGTGCGGTTGTTTAGAGACTAGAATAAATGAGTACATGATACCAAGGGTAGCTTTAACTATAACAATGGATGATAGGGTGATATAATGGATGCAGGCATGAGGATAATCATTAAGGAAACAATGGCCTGCTTATTCTTATTCTATTAATTGATGTGCAGGAGTAGTAGTAAGTATTTAAAAGAATGCAACATATTAGTGTAGTATCAATATTCATTATACAAGTGTGTTGAAGTTCCTATATAATAGTAATCAGTAATCTTTTTAAAAGAATACCTACTGGGATATTTTACAAGTTGTCAAAGGGTTGTACGTTATGGTATATTCTAAATCCGGCCAAGAAAACACAGCTTATGTGGTGCGGCAAGCAAATAATAATAAGCTTCGAAAGAAACTTAAAAAAAAGCTTGCAAAGTTGGCTTGGAAGTGATATGATATAAAAGTTGCTGAAGAGAAATGAATTCAGCTGCGGAACAAGTTTGATCTTTGAAAACTGAACAACGAGTGAGTAAACATTCTGCTTGCAGAATGACGTGAAGGTCTTTGGTACATGCCATCTGGCTGTATGAAAGCTGGAACACAAATGAGATTTTTAATCTCGTCAGATTCAAAATGAGCTTATCGCTCTTTTCAATACCCCGATGAGTTTCACAGCGTCTAACGTCGCTGACGAAATTCATCTTTATTGGAGAGTTTGATCCTGGCTCAGG
>NZ_JAUZUT010000005.1:0-282767 GCF_031844205.1 Paenibacillus sp. RRE4 | reverse complement strand
AGTTTTCATACAGCCAGATGGCATGTAACAAAACCTTCACGTCATTCTGCAAGCAGAATGTTTACTCACTCGTTGTTCAGTTTTCAAAGATCAAACGTGTTCTCGCTACCGAAACCAATTCGTTCCAGCAACTCTTATATAATATCATGTCCGAACCAACTTTGCAAGCTCTTTTTTTAAGTTTCTTTCGAAGCTTATTTTAAATTTGCTTGCCGCACCGTGTAAACTGTGTTTTCTTGGCCGGAATAAGAATATACCACGTATCACTACCACATGTAAAGCATTATTTATTAAAATTTAATTTCCATATTTTGGACTTTTTTTTGAAGCGTAGCTTACTCCATACCAAGACATCTTGTTTTTAAAGTCACATTATCTTATGATACTGCCTCCTGCCTTAAGAGCTAAACGAAGCAGTGCACTTTAATATCTACCTCTATCTGTATAGTAAGAACGTTCTTAAATGTCTAATCCCGTAAACTGTCTGTTCTGGTAAGCCTACATAAAAAAACAACAGTTCTTCAGATATGAATATCACATCCAAAAACTGCTGTTTCTCTGACAAACTAAGCACTTGATTCTACTCCGTCTCTTCCCATGTCCATTTAGTTGGACTTATCCGTACCAGACTCGGCGCTTTCCTTATTCTTAGTTCCCTTGCTCTTATAAGGCTTTGGAGCACTCTTCGCTCGGTTGGCACTAGCTTGCCAGCGATTCCAGCCCTTCTTGCCTGTTCCGCGGCCTGTGCCGCCCTTACCTTTTGCTTTGCTCATGTTATCACTCCATTAATCCTGTCTATGTCTAAAAATGCTCTTCCTCGGTAATGTTCCAATGTAAATCAGCCCATGTGGTTCACTTCCAGCATTTCTTATTATACCAAACTTGAAGTGTTCACGTTTTATATTTAGAAGAATTACACTTGAACCTTTGGCTCTTGTACCGATTTAACACTTCTTAGCACACGTAAGGATAATAAGAAACAGATACCAAGCACGACCGCAGCCGATACATACGGATAGTTAATATTCACATCAAACAACGCTCCGGCTACGATGGGTCCAGCGATGTTGCCCAGACTTGTATACGCAGAATTCAGCCCAGCCACAAACCCCTGTTGTTCTTCAGCGAGCTTGGACATCTGCGTACTGATTGCTGGGCGTAAAATATCCATACCCAAGAAGACGATAAATGTTACAACAACGATCAACCAATACGTGTGAACGAACAAGGTTAGTAATACAAACACGGAAACAAACAGCAAACATACCGTGATAACCTTCTTTTCCCCAAATGTGTTCAGCAACCAGCCAATCAGGGATACTTGCACAACTGCTCCAGCAATGGAGCCAAATGTAATGATAAACGCGATATCTTTGGTCGTGAAACCAAACTTGTGATCCACAAACAGGGAGAATACCGTCTCGTAGTTAGCCAAACCAAAGGCCATGACAAATACGATGATTAGACTAAAAAAGTAAGGTTCCCTGTAAGAGTTGATAAGTTGGGATACCATGCCTGGTGCTTTTACTTTTGCCCCGCTAGTTTCAGGTGTAGTCTGCTCACTCGCGCTCCGCTCGGATTCAGGCAAAATAATCAGTGTAATGATTGCAGCCAGCAAACCCGCAACCCCTGCCGCATAAAAAGGAACCCGTATGCCAAACTCGGCTATGTAACCGCCGATTCCTGGCCCGATGATAAAACCTGTTGTGATCGCTGCATTAATAAGCCCCATACCTTTACCACGTTCTTCTTCCGTTGTGATATCAGCCGTATAGGCCATAATCGCAGGAAAGATCATCGCCGCACCAATACCGCCCAGCATCCGGGCTGCGAAGAGCAGATAGGGTGCATTTACCGCACCGAACATAAATTCAGATACCGCAAAGATCAGCATCCCGAATACGATAATCTTTTTGCGTCCCCACTGGTCTGACCACCTGCCAGCAGCTGGAGAGAACAAAAACTGTGTGAATGAAAACGCCGCGAATAGAAGCCCCATCGTGAAGCCCGTTATATGAAGTAAGTTCATATAAGCAGGCATAATCGGCACAACCAGACCTATTCCCATAAATACGAGAAAAATATTAAACATCAACAGCAGCAGCGCGCCCCTGTTGCGTGTCAGTAAAGCCATGATTCCATCCTCCATTGTTGTCTAATTATGCTGTTTATCCTTGGCAATCCCGTGGAGAAATACACTGGCGGCCTGACGATACAATGCAAGAGCCTCGCCGGGTTCCAGCTTTCGTGACATTTGGCTGAGCCCAATAATGGTACTTTCCAAAATCAACGCAAGATGCTCTACATTCTGATCGTTGAACTCACCGCTGTCTATTCCTTCTTGGATCAGCTGTTTATTGAATTGAATGTGCCGCTCGAACAATACAGCGATTCGTTCTTCAATATCATTCTCTTTTTTCTCTCCAGTGAAGAACTCATCGGCCGCTTTCGTTAAAGGATGGTTAATATCATCCAGAATGAGTTGTTCCGCCAAGCCATAGATCTTCTCAGTGGAGGTGCGGTACAAGTGTACTTTAGACTTCCAGCTTGCTTCCCACTCCCGATCCCATTCATCAATGAGATAGAGAAAGAGTCCTTCCTTGCTTTTGAAATGATAATATATATTTCCCTTACTGCTTCCAGTCGCCGCGACGATGTCCTCAATAGACGTTGCTTTATATCCTTTTTGTACAAAAAGGGCTTTGGATGCATCCGCAAGTTTTTTCTTGGTCTGCTCGGACTGGAGCTGCTTTTTATTCAAGCTCACTCACTTCACTCCATTCTTACATACTGAACATTCGTTCTGTATTTTATCAAATATATGTCTAATCCGCAATATAAAAAGGAGAACCTGCTAATTCGCAAGTCCTCCGTCTATTCACGGATTCATTTATGTCTTCTTTTTACCCTGTCCATGTAATATTTTTAATTGTCCATTCTCGTATCCGACCTGATATGTCACGTTATATTTGGTCGTTACGTATTCCCCATCCTTGCGCTCCTCGGCAGCAATGACACCACTCACTTCCATCTCTTCCTTACTCGTGCTCGCAGACGAAATTTTCTCCACACTGACATAGCTCGTATACGTATAGCCTTCACGGAATTTAGCGTAACTTGTGCCGCTCTGCCAATCACTCCCAAGCAACGCATAAGCAGATACATAATCACTCATGTTCAAGTAGTTGTAAAAATCAGCAACCAATGCTTCTGCTTCAGATAAAGCAGCAGATGACGTCTGCGAAGATGAGTCACGTACCGTTTGCGCCCCTTTGGTATCAGGTGAACGCTCTGACCATTGTTCCACTTGCTTCAATACACTGGTAATGGGAATGCTGAACCCCAGTCCACCTTCCTGTTTAACCACCGTTGAATTGATCCCCAGAACTTCTCCCGTTTCCGCGTTAATCAGCGGGCCGCCGCTGTTACCGTTAGTAATTGGAGCAGATATCTGATATAAGTTGGTATAAATATAGGGCGGGATTTCAAAACTGCGGTCAAGTCCGCTAATAATGCCGGTAGTTACCGTGTTTTCGAAACCTAGCGGACTGCCGAGTGCCAGAATTTCATCACCAACCTCCGCTTTAGCTGACGCAATAGGCAGAGGTTCCATTTTCACAAGATCAGGGACTCTCACAACAGCCACATCCGTCTCTTCGCCAAAACCAATCACCGTACCTCGATATTCCTGATGATCCAAGGTGCGAATGGTCACTTCTTTGGAACCCTCGACGACATGCGCATTAGTGATGACATCGCCCTTGTTGTTATATAAGAAGCCGGAGCCCAGACCATCGCTACTTTCAATCGTAACTACTTTTCGCTGACTATCTTCAATAATCTGTTTACGTGTTTTCTTTTCCGTGGTTTTAGATGTTGTTTTTGCTTTGGGTTGATCCGCCTGTTTCGAGGAAGCCACAGCCAGTTTGGGAGCTAGCGCCATCTCATCTGCTGTATGCTGGTGAATCCAGAATACGCCTCCAGCACCAGCACCAATAATGATTGCACTGGAAAGGATCGTTCCCCATACACGTTTGCTCATTTTTTCTTCCTCCTACTCCACATACCAAGATGCATTCGTAACTGTCACATTCGCTGCTTCATATACCCCGTAATAGTAGGTTTCAAAATACCCTTCTTCTCCTACATCCAATATAGCTGGGTATACATAAACATCTGTCTCGCCGATGTAATCGCCATTGGAGGCATTGATGCTAACGATAAGTGCCACGGATGAAATTGGGCGTGTTCCCTGATTAAACACCGACCCGCTGATATACAAGTCTCCATACTCATCCAGCTTAGCAGACAGATCCGTTACGTATACAGCCCCTGTACGATTGCGAAGCTCCTCTTCAGCTGCTTGCTGTTCTGCAAGTCGAATACGTTCTTCCTCTGCCTGCTCAAAAGCTTTCTTCTCACGCAATACTTCATCCCGATATTTAGTCAGCTTCTGATCCTCAGGGGCATAAGATAATCCGTTGTCCACGGTTTGCAGTGCTGCTGTAAAATCACGCTTCTTCACTTGCTGCTCCGCCTGCTTGTAACTTATACCTGCCAGCTTATCCGTAATCTGCTTTTTCACAACTTCGGCTTCCTTACCGTTCAGCTTGGAGATCGTTTTAAGTTTATCAGCGAGTGCCTCGACGGTTGTTAACTGGTCAATTTCCTTTTTCACTTTCAAAACATCCAGGGTCACCTTTCGATTGTTCAACGCTGACCTTACCTTATCAAACACCGGCTCTTGGCGTTCGTTTAGTGTTTTAGCTGCGGTTTGAATCGTTTTGTCCGCTTCCGAAAGCTTGCCTGTTTTGAGCAAATTCGCGGCTTCGTCCATTTGTTTTAGTAGATTGTTCGCTTGCTCTGTAATTCGACGATCCTGCACGAGCGCCCCTACATTCGGTCTTTGAGCGAGGGCTTTGTCCAGCAACTCCAGAGCTTCTGAATATTTCCCGTCCAGTGCAGCCTTCTCTGCCTCAATATGCAATGTCTTCACATGAGCGTTAATCAGATTCTCCTGATTATAATAATACGTTAACAACGACCCCATAATTGCTGCAAGCAGCAGTGGGATGATCCATAGAAATGGACTGCTCTTGCGCTTGCTCACCGTTCCGGTTGCAGATGCATTACGTGGCTCCAGCCCTGATGGCTCCGACCAGATTTGCTCCTCTGTGGAGCTATCTTGTTTCAATCGGGTTCCACACTTCTGACAGTGGTCTTCCCCGGAGCTATTCTTCGTTCCGCATATGTGACAATACATCCTGATCCCTCCAGCCTAAACATATGTAAAATTAGATATGTCATCTTTTGTTTTTTCTTTTGTTTTTTCTGTTGTCGTTCTGTTACTTGATATCACTCCAGAATATGTGTTGCCTAATCTCGGGGTGAATCGACATTTATCATATAGCAAAAAGGTAAAATGCACCATATATTCCTGATGAAAAAATACGATATTCACAAGGATTCATGCAAAAAAGACCCTCCTTTATCAAGGAGGGCCTCTATATTAGTCGACATGATTTTACCTGATCTATTCGGGCTGGTTTGAAGGGAACGCACTCAAATTAATATAAGAGACTTCCCATAGATGGTTGTCCAAGTCTTGAAAACTCCGTCCATACATAAATCCATGATCTTGGGGTTCGTTATATTGCTTCGCTCCAGCATCTAGGGCAGCTTGTACAATCGCATCCACTTCTTCACGGGAAGCAACAGACAAAGCGACGATCACTTCTGTTGTCTCGGCCGCATTCGCGATTTTTTTCGCGATAAAGGATTGGAAACGTTCCTCCACCAGAAGCATGGCATAGATATTTTCTCCGACAATCATACAGGTAGCTTTATCGTCCGTAAACTGGGCATTGAATTCAAACCCCACTTTCGTAAAGAAATCAACCGATCTCTTCAAATCCTGAACTGGCAAGTTGACAAAAATCTGATTAGCACGAACAGCCACCATCGATCACCTCGGATTCCTAGAATAGATTCCACCCCAAAATATCACCTCGCGTATGCGCTGTCAATTATGTATAATGGGGCTATTCCAACATGTGAGGTGAAAGGGATGTTGTTCCCAATCGTTCGAAGTAATTAAATGTCGGGCTGGATCAAAACGCGTACCAGCTACCAAGGGGTAGGTCTGTCCTTTTGAGCCTGTTCGATGTGTAGATGAACGATGATTGAAAACAACAAATCCTAAATAACACATCACATACTGGAGGAAGAATTAATATGACGAAACCATGGGATTACAACACATTTTATGAACGTGTCGGTCAACAAAACGGATGGGATTTCAGCACAATGAAGGTGATCTCCGAACCCACCGACTGGGACTTCTATGATGAGGTGACTCGTTGCACACAACCATCCGATCTGCTGCTGGACATCGGCACAGGTGGAGGCGAAGCCGTGCTCTCCATTGCTGAACATGCTCATCTGCTTGTCGGCATCGATTTGGCTCAGGGCATGATCGAGACAGCTCGGCGAAATTTAAAGCGAACTGCGAACTGTATGAATGTGCGATTCATGCAGATGGATGCGGACAACTTACAGTTTCCAAAGTCATTCTTCAATATCGTTTCTTGCAGACATTCCGCATTCTCCGCGTCAGAAGTGTACAACGTTCTCGCAGAGGATGGCATATTCCTGACCCAGCAGGTCAGCGAGCACGACAAATTGAATGTAAAGCAGGCCTTTGGACGCGGACAGCATCTCGGCATTGAACCTGGAACGCTGTTGGAAAAATACAAACAGGAGCTGAAACATGCCGGTTTCAGACAAATCGACGTCCGCGAATATAATGTAACCGAGCATTACACTACACCGGAGGATCTCTTGTTCCTGTTAACCCACACACCTATCGTTCCTCGATTTGGAGAACTCGCGTCCGACTTGAATATTTTTGAACAGTTTGTTCAAGATCACGGCGACGAGAAGGGGATTCGCACCAACTCGGCACGGTTCATGATTACAGCCAGAAAATGATCTTAAATCCCTTATAAATGTAATATATAAAGTAAAATGAAAAACGCGTCTTGGCGACCTGTACGGTTAAGCCAAGAACGCGTTTTTTGGTTATGTCTCATCGTTACACACTTAATAGTTCAGGGTGTTGCAATCCTTTTCAATCATGTTGATACCAGAAGCATCACTGGACTACGTTCATGGCTCAAGCTGCAGCTTCTCCAAGAATGGTTTCAAGCGATCCACCACATAATGGCTACCACCGCGACCATTCACCTCTTCGATTACAGCCGCCAGCAGGAACGACGGTGATTCGGTATCAAAGGTAACGAAAAATCCGTTCTCCTGACCTTGCTCACCCTTCTTTGCTTTCAGTTCGGCCGTTCCCGTCTTGCCTGCAAGACTGCCAGCAATCGAGCTAAGGGCATGTGCTGTTCCGCCTTGACGAGATACCACCTGTTTCAGTGCGTCTCTAACGGTATTGGCTACATCCGGTGTGATGATCACCTCAGGATCGGGGGTTTCTTTTCCAACAATCAATACAGGTTTCACCAGCTTGCCTTCATTCACAAACGGCGTAAACGCAGCAGCAAGATGGATCGGCGACATTAACATCTCACCTTGACCATACGAAGTGTCGGCTAGCAGTACCTCGGAAGAAAGATCCCTATGCGCCTCATTCGCATACTGGCTAGGTTTCAGATAGAGTTCATCCAGTCCGAAATTGTCACCAAACCCGAACTTTTGAATGCCATCAATAAACTTTGCACTCCCCATCTCTGTCGCTTCCATTGCAAAATAAATATTGTCGGAGTATACGAGCGCATCCACCATATTCACAGGACTCAGGCTTTTCACCCGTTTGACGTAATATCCGCCCCAGCTATCGTTTTTCCGCCATTGCAAACCAGAAATTTCATGGGTTTTGTCGGGTGTCGTTACTTTTTCCATTAACCCTGCCGCCGCAGTAACCGCCTTGAATGTTGAGCCAGGAGCATATCGTGTCGTGACCCGGTTGATAAAAGGAAGCTTCTCATTCGCGGAATAGGCATCCCACTCGGCCTGAGTCAGACCGGTAACCATTTTATTCGGATTGTAGGAAGGCGCGCTCACCAGAGCAAGCAGGTTTCCGTCCTTCGGGTCCATCATCACCATCGCTCCGGCATCGCCGCCACCCGCCAGCGTCTGATACAGCTTTTTCTGTTGTGATGAACTGATCGTTAGTTGCACATCCTTACCGTCGACTGCATCTTTGCGGATCAATTCGGAACGCGTGTTGCCCGCTTCATCCGTAATTTCAATTAAACCGCCACGTTCTCCGCGTAGTTGCTTCTCCATAGACTGTTCCAGTCCAGCTTTGCCGATCCAATCTTCCGCACGGTAATACCCTTCGGTATCCTTGTCCAAGTCTTCCTTGGTGGCCTTACGCACATATCCGATCAGATGTGCCGCTGCCTCACCAAGCGGATAATACCGAATTTCCTTACTTTGCAGAGCAACTCCACTAAGAGAGGCCGGTACATCAAATTCCTCTGTCGAGCCCATTGGCACGAAAAATTCCGGTTTCACCCATGTCTGGCCAAGTGCCTTCTGAATAGCTTCTACGGACACCTTGTAATGATCCGCGATGCGTGTGATCATCTGATCCGGATTCTCTCCGAGCTTCTCGGGTACAATCCCCCACTCATTCATGGTGCCTTGTGTTGCCAGTGGTAGCCCGTCACGATCTACGATATTTCCTCGATTCGGGAATAACGTCTTCACCCGGACTTTGCTACCTTTCACCATGTCACTAAGGATCAGAGAAGGTTGCCAGTTAATCTGCCAGACTTTGCTCCCGTCCTCAGTCTCCTGTCGAACCAAACTTAGCGTATGTGTTTCATTGACTTCGCCCAAAAAAGTGGTCAGATGTATATCATAATCGGTTTGGTAAAGATCCGGATTACTAGCCCCTTGTTCTGTCTGATTCGTCCCCTCTTTGTCCGTTGTTGCCTGTGATTCAACCTTAGTCTTCGTTTCGGTTCCACCTTCAGTCCCTGTCGTTTGAGCGCCAGAATCAGCTTCCGTTCCTGCCGTATTCGCTACCGTCAGCTCAACTTTAACAGCAGAGACCTGTATACCTGAGTAGATTGCATTGTATTTCTCAATAAACTGTTCCTTGGACATACCTGCCTCGGTCAACGAAGCAGGTGACATCAACGAATACAGCTGGTCGAACTCTTTCTTTTGCAGATACTCTATGTACTGATTCACGGTTGCCTGGGGTTTTGCTTCCTCTGGTTTGCTATGCTGCATATAAAGATACATCCCGATGCCACCTGCAAATAGAATCGGCAAAAGTCCGTATAATAATTTACGTTTGGATTTCACGTCACATCACCTCTACTCTATACTATAAATTTCCTGCGCCGATTAAACAATGTAACAAATCTGATGAATTTGTCATTAAAAATAGCCTTAAGCTCACATAATATGTTTAAATAAGAATAGTGAATTACATACTAAAGCTTTTTTGCGATGCAAAAGGCTGAAAAGGAGCCCGATGATGGAAATCAGCTATTTTTTACTCCCAAAAGCCGAAGTGGCCTATATCGAGTCTACCGCTTCCATGAAAGATGCTATTGAGCAGTTGGAATCGCACCACTACACCGCCATTCCCGTAATTGATCCGGATGGAAAATATGTTGCTACTCTGTCCGAAGGTGATCTGTTATGGAAAATGCGTAATACGCCCGGATTGACATTTGATAATATGGACCAAGTGCAGGTCGATGAGATTAGCCATCGTGTCTATAATGAATGCGTGTACATCGAAGCAGAGATGGAGGATATGCTGACTCTTGCGGCAGACCAAAACTTTGTGCCCGTGGTGGATATAGATCGGGTCTTTCTTGGAATCATTCGTCGTAAAGATATCATTGAATATTACACCCGCAACATATCCGATTAATAAATCTCGGGTAGCATGGAAGTGCTACAGTGAGATTACGGTATCTGCAAAAGTCAACCGAAAAAGACGAGCCAATGTGCTCGTCTTTTTTGTGTCATCCTTAAAAAAAGGTAAATTTCCACATTATGGACTTAACATAAAAATGTTGCTAATTCCGACCAAAATAAATACAATATTCTTCATGAATCGACATAATTCGTCATCATAATAATGTTTTCGAACAACCCCCCCCCTTATTAATTGAATATAATAGATTATAAGGAAAATATATGCATTATTTGTTCAGAATTCGTTCAGAGCACTATTGTAAGATGGACATAAGGTTAAACTTGATGAACGTTGATTCTTTCACCAATCATAGAGAGAGGTATGCACCTTGAATCGTTTAAGCACACGCAAAAAAATGCTGGTTACCGCAACCGTAATTATGTCTTGTATTTACGTCATATGGCGCACTTTCTTCACCATCCCTTTCGGCCATGGCCCGCTTGCTGTGACCGCCGGTCTTGCCCTCCTGATTGTCGAACTCATTGGTATGTTTGAACTCGCTGTGCATTTTTATAATATGACCCGGCTTGAATACCCTGAAATTCCTGTCGTTGATGAGTCATTGTATCCTGACGTTGATGTTTTTATTGCTACATATAACGAACCTGCATCCTTGCTTTTCAAAACGATTAACGGCTGTCTCAACATGGATTATCCGGATCGCTCCAAAGTACATATCTACCTGTGTGACGACTCCAATCGTCCCGAGATGCGAGAGCTGGCTGATCATATGGGGATTAACTATCTGACTCGGACAGAGCATATTCACGCCAAGGCTGGAAACTTGAACAACGCCATGAAACATACTTCCTCCCCTCTAATCGCCACGTTTGATGCCGATATGATTCCGAAGCATGATTTTCTGACGTCCTGTGTGCCTTATTTTCTGACAGGAGAAAAGATTGGCTTCGTGCAAACTCCGCAAAGCTTCTATAATCCCGATCAGTTTCAATACAATTTGTATTCCGAAGCTCGGATTCCAAATGAACAGGACTACTTCTATCGTGATGTGCAGGTCGGGCGGAACAAGTCCAACTCCGTTATCTACGGCGGAACCAATACAGTGCTGTCGAGGCAGGCACTCGAAGATGTGGGCGGTTTCTATACCGGCTCCATTACTGAAGATTTTGCCACTGGCATTGAAATGCAGAGCAAAGGGTATCGCTGTTTTGCCACCAATAAAGTGCTTGCTTCAGGACTTGCCCCGGGTGATTTGAAAAGCCTGATCAAACAGCGCCAACGCTGGGCACGCGGATGTATCCAAACGGGCAGAAAAATGAACATTTTGTTCAAGCGCGGGCTTACTTTTGCCCAGAGACTGAATTATATTTCTTCCATAACCTATTGGTACTCAGGGCTGAAAAGGGTGCTCTACATCATGTCGCCTATTCTGTTTGCTGTGTTCGGTGTGCTCGTAGTGAAGTGTACCATTCTGGAAATTCTCGTGTTCTGGCTGCCGATGTATCTGTTAACGAATATGTGTCTACGTATGTTGTCAGGTAATATTCGAACCACGAAATGGACGAATGTATACGAAACGATCCTGTTTCCGTCTCTTCTACCTGCAGTCATTTTGGAAACACTGGGCGTCACGATGAATAAATTTGCGGTAACCCGCAAAGACGGTGCCCATAACGATCGCAATTACCAGCTCAAACAGATCATTCCGCATCTGATCTTGGCCGTGCTCTCTATCATCGGTATCGTAAACTGCATTCACTGGACATTTAGTCAGGGCACCATTGGATTTCTCGTAGTTCTGTACTGGCTGTTGATTAATTTCTACAACATTATGATGTCGATCTTTTTCCTAAGCGGCCGTAAAGTGTTCCGCAACTATGAGCGTATTCTGGCTGCAGTGGACTGTACACTAACGACTGAGGGTGAAACTCTGTCCACGGTTACACATGATATTTCGGAAGGCGGGATCGCTATCGTACTGGATACACCGAGATACATCCCGAGCGAAGCCGAATTTGCTGTACGTCTGGTAACGGATCATTATTCAAGCGAGTTTACAGCCAAAGTAACCCACGTAACTTCATTCGGTAATAAGTGGAAGTATGCATTCAAAGTGCACGAGATTACAGAGCAGGATCAGCGTCAGTTGTTACATATTGTGTATGACCGCGAGCCTACGCTTCCGCAGAAGCTGGATAAAGATATCAGTACGTTCGAGGACATCCGTTTGAATTTTGTAAGACGTGGACAAGCGGGCATCATGTCCAACCGTAAACTGGCACGCATTCCGCTGAACCATGAGCTGGATACATCCGACTATGGAACCGTTACGCTGATGGACTTTAATTATGAATTTTTGCTTGTGAATATATCTCGACAGGAAATGGTCTATGAGCTTCGTTTGCCGCTTGCCGAAGGCCTCGAACTGGACTGTGTATGGGTGAAGTCGATGAGAAGCAAACATGGCATTCTGTACCGGATCAGAAATATTCAGGACATTGCCCGAAATGGACAAATGCCTGAACTGGAAGCTCTTTTGAAACAGTGGAATGTGGCGTATATTGACGCAAGCATACCCAAACGCCCAGTACAGAATAACAGCTTCATCTCGAATGATGAACTGGACGAGATGGCCTATTTATAACATGGAGGCAAAGAACGCATGAGTACGAAATGGCAGCAATGGCTGCTTGTCGCAATCCTCACAGGTTTATCAAGCTTATATCTCGCTACTACTGCTTCGGCTCAGCCGGATCAGCTGCAGTGGAGCGAGAGCTCCATAAAGATATGGAACAATGGAGCCAAAGTGCAGTCCACGTTGAATCGTAACGGCAGTTTACAGATCAACACCTCGACACAGGATCTAGAAAAAGGCTATTACTCCGCCTATGTGTATGAGCTACAGAACAGGGACTGGTCGGGCTACAGCGAGTTAAGATTCTCGATTCGCAGTGATTCCGATCAAACGCTGCCGCTAAACGTTGTCATCACGCGAACGGATCAATCGGCACTGACGGTGGCGGATCAACGCAATGTCATCCTTATTCCCTTGGCAACCAAAGAACCGAAGCTGGTTCATCCGGTGGATGGGTTGATAAGGCTGGAGCCAGGGTTTGAGGGGGAGGTTCGTGTTCCCTTTTCCAGCCTCATGGTTCGAAATCATGCAAATACGGTTGGCCGTGTCGCACCAGGGAAAATGCTGAGCTGGGGCATCACGATGACCACGACGGAAAACGCACAGCTGAATTACCGCGTTGGCAATATCAAACTGGTTCCTAGGAAAGAAGCTGTTGCAGAGAACCAATTATCTTCTGTGACAATCAAAGGTGATGAACGAGTCGTAAAACCGGTGGTCGGTGAATCGGTTGCAACTTATACCGTTAGTGGCCTGCAGGTGACAGAATCGAAAGCTTCGGAAACGCCAGAAGTACATTTCCAGCTTGCTCATCCTGTACAGGGCGTAACCATCACATCGGATGGCCTACTGACCGTTGAAACGGACGCCGCAAAAGCCGACTCGGTGACTATTCGTGCGCTGGTGAATCAGCAGTGGAGTCTTGATTATATTGTGAAGCTTGATCGTTCCACGGCGATGCAGATGAAGGAAGCGGATGGAACACCTCGTTTCATCCCCTCGCCAGGCGAGGTTCCCAAAGTACTTGAACCTTCCACCATATGGTTACAACCATGGATGGAATGGCTGATCCGGATCGGTCTTCTTCTGATTGGACTCATGGTGGTTGTTCCGTACTGGCTGTGGCGCAAACTTCAGCAAGGCTCACAAGCGGGAAAACAACGTTCGATGAATCATCGCAGGTCCAAGCGGCTGTTCAGAATGTAGCTTAATTTATTTCATCATCAACATTATCAAGGAGGAAAGGCAGTGCTCTTTTCCAGTTTAGTCTTCTTATTTTATTTCTTGCCGCTTGTACTTGGGCTGTATTATATATTGCGGTTTTCTGTGACGCTGAAAAATATGTTGTTACTCGTGGCAAGCCTGTTCTTCTACGCATGGGGTGAGCCCCGCTTTGTGCTGGTTATGCTGGTCTCCATCGCACTGAATTACGTGTTCGCACTGCTCGTGGACAAGTACCGGGATCGGCGCAATGCCGCCTACACCGTGATAACCGTGATGCTGGCTGCCAATCTGGGTATGCTGTTTGTTTATAAATACCTGGCGTTTGCCCTGCGTATTGTCAATGAAAGTACAGGCTTTGGCCTAAGCATTCCGCATATTGCGCTGCCCCTCGGCATTTCTTTTTTTACCTTCCATGCGATCTCCTACGTCATTGACGTGTACCGCGGGCATGGCAGTGTGCAGAAAAATCCGTTTTATGTCGCCCTCTATATTTCCTTCTTCCCTCAGCTTGTGGCCGGGCCCATTCTGCGTTACAACATGATTGCGGATCAGATGATCAATCGGAAGGAAAGCTGGGACAAGTTCGCGGTCGGCTGTTGCCGGTTCATTGTGGGTTTGAGTAAAAAAGTGCTGTTATCCAACAGCATGGCCATTGTCGCCGATCATGCATTCAGCATGGGCGGAACAGGCGATATGGCTTCAAGTCTGGCTTGGCTGGGAGCGATTGCCTATACATTACAGATTTATTTCGACTTCTCGGGTTATTCGGATATGGCGATTGGACTCGCGCTGATGTTTGGTTTCAAGTTCGAAGAAAACTTCAGGTATCCGTATATCTCACGCTCCATCACCGAATTCTGGCGCCGCTGGCACATCTCGCTTGGCACCTGGTTTAAGGAATATGTTTATTTCCCGCTGGGAGGATCACGTGTCAGCAATAAAGATAAAATGATTCGCAATCTGCTGGTCGTCTGGGGACTGACGGGCATCTGGCATGGGGCGGAATGGACATTCGTCATCTGGGGTCTAATCAACTTCGCATTCATTGCACTGGAGAAAATTTTCAACCTGGACAAAAGCACACGGTATGCTCCGCTCCGACATTTCTATGCCATGTTTGTTGTGGTCATTGGATGGGTGATTTTCCGGTCACCGGACTTGTTACAGGCTGGCAACTACCTTGGCAATATGTTCGGACTGTATGGCAACGGGTTCTGGAGTGATACGACATGGATGTTCATGAAGGAATACGCCCTTTTCTTCATTCTCGGTATTCTGTTCTCCACGCCACTTGCCTTACGGATGAACAAATGGATGGTGGATGGTGTACGCTTCGGTAAACCGCTTGAACTGATATACCCGGTGACCATTATTGCTCTGTTTCTCGTGTGTGTATCCTATCTGGTCAAAGGAACATACAACCCGTTCATATATTTTAATTTCTGAGAGAAGGATTCCATATGCATAACTTTTTTGCCAAAAAGAGAATGACCGCCTTCCTCTTCATTCTTGTGCTTGCCACATTATCGATCTTGAATATCATGCATTCCTTCGGACCGATGAAAAAAACACTATCGGCGGCAGACTACCGATTCTCCAATGCCAAAGGCATCATCAACGAATTGGATGCAGACATCAATGAGCACGTTTTTGAAAAGTTTGGATTCGTGGAAGCCTACGGATACTTACAGTCACTCATGTGGAAGAACGAAGAGAACAATTTCGAGGTGGTCAAAGATACGGAGGGCAAGCTTCACTATACCTATTTCGCCACGGGGCCAACGGATACGTCAGAGCTTTCTGATCGGGTTGCCGAGCTAGGGGTACAATTGGGGGCAAAAACCAAGCTTACGTATGTCATGACACCGGACAAATATGTACGTGGCTATACCACTTTTCCAGATGGCATTCCTTACAATTATAACAATGAAACGGCCGATGGCTTCCTGGATCATCTGAAGCAGGCTGGGGTCGATACGCTGGATTTGCGCGAGGGTTTGCTGGAGAGCGGCATACCGGCGAAGGATTTATTTTTCACAACCGATCATCACTGGAAAATCAAAACGGCCTTCTGGGCCTTCGGCCAGTTGGTTCACCATCTGGATGGCATATATAACAAGCCACTTGACCCGGACCGTTATTTTACGGATATCGGCAACTACAACGTCATCCCGTACACGGATTTCTTTATCGGCTCACAAGGCCGCAAAACCGGCAAGTTTTTCGCGGGGGATGATGACTTTGACCTGATTTATCCTAAATTCAGAACCGACTATTCTTTTTATTTTAAGACAGGTGAGACGGAAGCTACATTGAATGGTCGATTTGAGGATGCGCTGTTAACGACATATCCCCTGAATGTGAAGGGCGCTGCGTATGACCTGACTGCGGACAAATACTTTACGTATCTGTATGGCAATCAGGGAATCGTACATGTGACGAATAAAAACAATCCAAACGGACTCAAGGTCATGTTTATCAAGGACTCACTCGCCGTGCCTATGATCTCTTTTCTCTCGACGGTTGTCTCCGATGTGTATCTGATTGATCCACGTTACTATACAGGAGACATCATTGATTTTGCGAAAAAGACCGATCTGGATCATGTCTTCGTATCGATCTCCCCTCAAGATCTCGTCGATGAGTTTTTCCCTTACGGGAAAAACAAAACGGATGGTCAATACACTAGCTCTAAGTAAAATATCGTTCATCGAGTTGGAACATACAAAAGGGTACTCCCTAGGCATTCATAGCCACGGGAGCACCCTTTTACTGTTACAGTGTGGTCACTTCCGTCAAACCGAAATACCACTCCAGAAAGGCATTGAAATCCGCCCATTGCGGCTTACTCTCTCCGTTCAGGAATCGTTCAATCGACTCGCCCAGTTCAACCAGCACAACCTCACCTGTCTGGCGATTATAGAAGAATCCCCCTTCCCCTTCAAAGCTGTCCAGCGGAATGTATGCCTCTGGTAATCCCAGTGTAAGTTGCGATATATGCATATCCTGTAGATATACGGTATTCTCGATCACCCAGCAGATCTGGTAAAGCTCCTGATGCCGACTGTAAAAGGTCGGTCCATCCTCGGCATGCAGGTAAAATTGTGCGAAATCCGAATTCAGATCAATGTCCAGCTTACGCAGCGCTTCCTCGTATTCAGCAGGCACGTCTTCATGCCACCAGCCTTTCAAGCGGCAATGTTCAATGACTTTAGTGGATAACATGGCGAGCCCCCTAATTTATGTTATATGTCGTTAATATTTCATCGTAACTTGAACGTCACCCTATTGAAAGAGTAGCATGATTTTAGAGGGCTGCACAAATGACTCGGGACAATCTTGATGATCTCAGGAGGGAATCAGAAATGTTCAAGAGAATACTTCACGCCGGCGGAAGGTGCGATAGGTAAACACAACAACACCAATGGTAAAAAGGCTTATTACAGCCATGTATAACGTAAAATAAGACAGCTTTAGCCCCAATACTGAATAATGAACATCGTATTTGAAAAGTCTTGTCACTCTGATCATCGTGCTTAATTGAAAACTTTCCAGCCACCTCATCCATCCAGAGTTCAGATTTAACACATCATATGCCAGGTAAGGAAGGCCTACAATCGCAGCGCTCACCGATACAGCAATAAACGGTGTAGAACTGAGAACCGATACCAGTAATACGATACACCCAAGCACAAGGCTACCAGCTGCATGAGTCAATAACTGAACGATATAGTATTGAAGTGCCGTAAATCGGTAAGGTGAGAATTCGTAATAAAATGTGTCAAAATACATCGCTACACTTTGAATGGGGGTATCCGCGCCAGCCAAATGACCGAATCGCAACCAATACATTTGCAAATTCACGCCGGCAAAGACGATAACACACACCACAATGTAGATCATAGAAGCTAATAATTTGGCCGTTACAAGTTTGCTTTTTCCCCGTTTGCTGCTGCGTAACAAGGATGCGGTACCCAGTGCATATTCATTCGCAAATACCGGAGCCAGTCCGAGCAGAATAAAGATGATCATAAACACGGTACCAAACTGATCGATATATTCAAGTAAATAGCCCCAAGGTTTATTGTAGTGAATGTCGGTTACATCTACGGTTCGCGTTCGGATCTGACCAGTCTCATCATAACTTGTATAGTTATTTTTCGTTTCTGGCGAGAAATTTAAGATGTCATAGAAAACACCATTCGGGTAAATATACTCATTGTTCAAACCTATAATCTGCATATGATCTCTGGCCAGGTTTGCTTTTTCCTGTGTTATGGGACCTTCATACGGCCTGTAATCCTTGGAAGCATCAGATAAACCAGCATGTTGGACAAACGAATAAGCGACGAAAAAAATAAGGAAGATAGCGAAGGTTAAAGCGATACTTTTACGCATCATGATTTTAACGAATTCATACCGGATTAACTGAATCATGATTCAGCCTCCTCACCAAAAAAGTGCATGTATACATCTTCGAGTCGGGGTGATTCGGGCACAGCTTCCGGGATCGGCTTTTCTTGGGACAAAATCCGGGCGGTTATACCTTCTGGTGAATAGGAGAGGCTGCTTACTTTGAATCTGGCATTCAGTTCTGTAAGCTGTGATTCCAATATAGGTGCTTTCCACACCCTATCTTGCATACTCGTCATAATTGCATTCGGTGTATCCTGCAGTATCAGCTTGCCTTCATTCATTAGAATCAACCTTTTACATGAAAACTCCAAATCCGAGATGATGTGCGTAGACAGCAGAACAAGACGCTCCCTTCCGAGCTCGCCGATCATATTTCGGAATCGAATCCGCTCCTTGGGATCGAGGCCAACTGTAGGTTCATCCAAAATGAGAATCTGTGGATCGTTCAGCAAGGCTTGAGCGATGCCTAATCGCTGTTTCATGCCTCCAGAGAACGTACCGATTTTATCCCGTGCCTTGTTTTCCAAGCCGACCAACGCTAACGTTTCCTGCACACGAACTTTGGCCTGACTTCCGCTCAGTCCTTTCAAGGAGCACATATACATTAGAAATTTATACGCACTAAACCGGTTGTAAAATCCCAAACGTTGCGGCATGTATCCGAGTATACTTCGATATTGCTCCCCCGTATGTTGTATCGGTTTTCCATCCAACTTAATCTGTCCAGATGTAGGCTCGGAGATATCTACAAGCATTCGCAGCAATGTTGTTTTTCCAGCTCCATTCGGCCCAAGCAAACCATAGACTCCTTGATTGGACAACTCCAGCGAGAATGATTTAACCACCCATTTATCTTTGTACTTTTTGGACACATTATCTATGGTCAGTATCAAAGGAATACCCTCTTTCTGTCTGTGATGTATACTTCCTCACCATCTGATAGGTTTGACGGATCAACAGTCCCGCCCCAACGAAAGCAATAACGGCTAGCCATGAGGGTTGAATGGTCTCTATGAATGCCTTAACTTCCTTAAGAGTAAGCACAAACTGTACTAACGCAAACCAAAAAATCAAAAAAAGGCTGACGGCGGTTCCACCTCTTACACGCATCGCAAGCCACAAACTTGTCCCCGCTGAGATGAGCAACTGTGTATACAGCAGTCCAGCAGACTTCCATGTCAACAAGTCTCCTGTTTCGTTAGATACCAGTAACATTAGTAAAAATACAAAAACGATATTACCCGAGAGTACCACGATCAATCGTGCGAACATTAGCTGTTGTTCGGTCATTTTACAAGTCAGTTCCACCTCCATCAGTCCCGAATCCCGGCCTTTGAACACCTCGAGCAATCCGAGTACAAAGGGTATGGGCACTAAGAAAAGTACAATTAAGGTTGAATCCATGGAATGTTGACGCCCTAGCCAGAATCCAAGTAGCAGAAGCACCGCACATGCTAACCAATAGGATTTATGAAAAATGACCATTTCCCCTCTGACCACTTGGAACAATTCCTGGGTCAAGCTTCTGGAAGCCCAGTTCTGCTTAGCACCTTCGGGTTCAGGCATATATGCACTCAGCTCAAGAATCGTTCTGTTGATCTCTGCTTCCGAGGGGAATTCAACCGGATACTGATTTAGATGTGAGGCAATTTCACGATACTCACCTATATCAATCTCTGTTTCAGAGTGAGCTTTATTGGTTCCTTTTGTATGTTGGTGTTTCATGCCGATCCCCCCCTGTAATCATCTCTTTCAGCTTCGAAATTCCTAAACGTATCCGTGACTTAGCCGTTGATTCACTGGTTCCCGTTGCTTCTGCAACTTCACGAATCTTCAATCCGTTGTAATAATTCAAAATAACAGCATCCCGCTGATGCTCCGGCAAACTTAGCACGGCTTGTCTGACTTGTTCGTTCTGGTTTCTTTTTTGAAAAATGTCCCAGACGTTATGATGTTCACTCGAAGGGAACGCTTCTTCCGTTAGTTCCGTCTCCCTATGTTGTTGCTTATACTCCCGTCCACGGAAATAGTCCAGACAATGGTTTACTGCAATTTTTAGAAGCCAATGCTCGAACTTCCCTGTATTCTGATACCTTTTTAGAGATTTCATCATCTTAATGAAGACCTCCTGAGTCAGATCATAAGCCGTATGATATTCTCCTGTTTTGCGATAGATATATGCGAACACCGATTTATAGTGACGTTTAACCAGCACTTCCATCGCTGCTCGGCTTCCTTCTTGAATCTCTCGAATCAACTCTTCATCTGTCAACGTTCCCTCACCCCCTCAATCTAGATAACGATGCTTGGACTAGAAAAGATCAAAAATTGATTTTTTATGTACCCACATCCACTACAAGATGGTGAAACTTTCCTCCTTCATCTTCGTCTAAATAAAGGAATACACCTCAAAGGAGATGACTATGAGAATAAGTTGCAGTCCCGGTTTTCCCGGCAGTATGATCGGTTCTATTGACTTGAGACCAACCAAGCATAACCAGCCCCCGTCCACAACAAGTCAAATTTCACAGTATGTTGATGCTGAACTGATTTCTATTCCCTATGTGACCGATCCGGCATTTGGATCACACTTTGATACGATGAAGATCATGAAAGGTACATATCAGGAAGAGTTCCACGAGAGCTACGATGTCGAATTTACGATCGACGTGGATCAGAAAGGTTATATTACACAGTTTGAGCATACCTTCCCACTGGAACGTTACATAGACCTGATTCGAACCCAGTCGTACCGGGTCATTCAGACGAACTGGCGCGGCCAGTCCTTTCACGTGATGACCTACAGTTATATGGATGAGGTTATTAACCCAAACAATGTGATATTCCGATGTACGAATGCAGAGGATGTCTTCGTTGTAGCCGAACTTGTGCCTTTTCGAGCAGGTGGCGTTGTGGAGCAACCGAATAATCTGTATCTCCACTTCCGTGCATTAATCTCGGCCAGGGACGACCTGTATCCCGTCGATTATATGTGTCAGCCGGATTTCGACTTGAATCTGGACTAAACGAATTGAAGTTGAGAGATATGAAAGAGGAGCATGCGTTTTCCTGCATCTAAGGATAGCCTGTGTTCTTTTTTTTAATCCTTTCATTCTGGATTCACCCTAAGCAAAATCAACGAAACAGACGATAACATATACATAAAGTTACATTTGCGTATGTTTCAGGTGCGTACTGAAGATGAGAGGAGTTTCACAAATATTATGATGGGTACAAAAACAAAAATCAGCTCGCTACTTGCACTGCCACTCGCTGGCCTGTTATTGCTTCTAGGCGGAACACAAACCGCTTACGCTGAACAGGTCGATAGCTTGCTTCCCGAGCGTAGTCAGCAAGAAATCGTACAGAAGTGGAATGAATGGATGCATGTAGATCAGACTGCCCCCATGTTTACCGAAACACCTTCTACCGTTTTCCCTTATTCTGCCGGCCTGCTCAATGAGAGATATCTGGAGCAGGGTTTGAATGCTGCCAACTTCTATCGATATATTGCCGGTATGTCCGGTGATCTTGTACTCGACCCGACATTAAATATGCAAGCTCAGCACGGAGCTGTTGTTGTCTCCACCGGAGGGCAACTTAGCCATTCCCCTGAACAACCGGCAGATATGCCGAAGGATTTTTTTGATAAAGGCTATACCTCTGCCTCCTCATCTAACCTGCATGTCACCAGCAATGGCAAATTCAATGTACTGGCCGGAAGCATCATGGGCTACATGAATGATTCGGATGCGTCCAACATTGATCGGGTAGGCCATCGCCGCTGGATTTTAAGCCCGAAGCTACAACGAATCGGATTTGGTCTGGCTGCCCATCAAGAGGAAGAGCGAACTCGTTATTATAATGCCATGCAGGTTTTTGACAAAAGCAGAACTCAGGTGACACCGTATAACTACAGCCTGTTTCCCAATCAAGGCGACTTTCCGATTGAAGCCTTCGGCGCCCTGCAGGCCTGGTCTGTTCAATTAAACAGGGACGTGTTCGCAAAACCCGAATTGGAAAAGGTTCAGGTTGAAATGATCCGAACCTCTGACCAGCGGAAATGGACATTCAACCAGCAAGAGAAGACGGAATTCCCTTCGGAATATTATAATGTAGATCCTTCAAACAAACGCTGGTTTGAACAAGCCTACTTCAATGTCGAGACAACCAACTTTGGCGATAACAGCGCGATTATTTTCCGTCCTGACGATATTCAGTTGTTTAAAAACGGTGATACCTTCCAAGTACATATCACAGGCCTGCAAAAGAAAGATGGCTCTCCTGCCGAAATCTCCTATACTACACGTTTCTTCCATATAGACGGCAGGCAGGAACCCACGTTAACCCAGATTCGACCTGCAAAGTCCGATGTGACCTTGCGAGTTGGAGAAACCGCAGATATCCCTTTAATCACAGCTATTCTTGGAGACGGTACTTCCTACACCCCCTATTCCAACCTGACCTATACGACATCATCGGATAAGATTGTGATTCGGAATGGTCGAATCGCTGGAACAAAGGTCGGGAAAGCCGAGCTGCATATCCGTTTTGGAGGGAAAGAAACGGTCGTCTCGGTTACGGTAAAGAAAATGCCTAACTATACAGACATTCAGAATCATTGGGCCAAGCATGATATCCTGTGGGCTATTCAGCAAAATATGGTCAGTGGGGATAATGACACGTTCAGACCTAATGATCAGGTGAGCGAAGCCGAATTTCTCTCCATGTTATTTAATATGTATGCCAACACTAAATACCTGAAGAATATGGAGACGGCTCAGGATAAAGGTACGCTTTGGAGTGACCGATACTATACGTATGCAGCAAGGTTTAATCTGCCACTGGAAGCCAGCATTCAAAATCCCAAGCTGCGCAAACATGCGCTGAATCGGACAGAGGTTGCTGTAATTATCGCCAGCCTTGGAGGTAGAAACTATGTTAGAGAAGAGGACAATATTCAGTATTTGCTGAATATGGGATACTCCTCTGGCAAAACATCAGCCACTGTCGAAGGTTATGCTGGCAAGGAATTATTTACTCGAGCAGAGGCTGTTGTATTTCTGAGGAATCTAAAGGGCAAAGGATTCGAGCCTTGGGGCAGACCTGAACAAGTTACCGAAACGGGTGACAATGAGAAGCAAGGAAACCTCCCGGATGGTACGGTTCAGGCCGAATATACGGTGGATCACACCTTGACTTTACGAGGTACATTTAAGGCCTATGCCGGTCACACCATTCCGATTGATATCAACGGGCCTTCCCCGGAAGTATTGCCTATTCAGACCGAAAACGTAACACTGGCTGCAGACGGAAGCTTCAAACTGACGGTCAAGGTAAATGAACAAAACACCAAGCACCTCAACCTTTACTTGAATGTAAAAGAGGATTACACGTACTGGATTCGCGTAGAGGAAGGAAAAATGGCCGTTAACGAATATACAGAGGGTTAAGAACATGGCGCTGGAGGCATCGATCGCCCCCGGTTTAACCTAAATCGCACTTTCCGAACAAGCAGGCATGGGGGATCGTTCTCCACCTTGCACGTTCGGGAGGTGCTTTTTTTTATGGAATCAGCAAGAATTAATTTAATTTTACACAGAACTTCATCGTCTGGTACAAAAGATTCATTTTATTAAAACCAACTAACTAATACATCCTCTACTGTCGATAAAATGCATTGAAAGTATATTATTTACATTTTATAAGTTGAAGGAGATTAGAAGATGTTTATTCGGAAAAAGGTTATTCACACATTGCTTACGCTTCCTCTGGCTGGTCTGATGTTCGTACTACTCGGTGCACAGCAGACCTTGGCAGCCCCCGTCGACAGCTTGTTGCCTGAGCGAAGTCAGCAAGAAATTAATCAAAAATGGACGCAATGGATGTCGAACAGGGATCAACCCGCTACATATACCCAAACCCCTTCCACCACAGCACCTTATGTTGCTGGCGTATTAAGTGAATCTTCTCTGCAGCAGGCATTAAATGCGGCCAACTTCTATCGTTACCTTTCGGGACTGGAAGGCGATCTTGTGCTGGATGCTTCGCTTAACGTTCAGGCTCAACACGGTGCAGTTCTTGTCTCTACCGGTCCTCTAAGCCATTTTCCGGCTAGGCCTGCCGATATGCCAAAGGATTTTTTTGATCTAGGTGCTAAATCAGCCTCCAGTTCCAACTTGTATGCTTCCTATGGCGCTACCGGCAATCTGGCGGTTAATAGTGTGGAAGCGTATATGGACGACTCTGACTCAAGTAACATTGGCGCACTAGGTCACCGTCGCTGGATTCTGAGTCCGCAGTTGAAAAAGGTCGGCTTCGGAATCGCATCCCGGGACAACAAAAATTATGCAAGTCATTTTAGCACCATGCAGGTGATGGATACCAGTCGGGCAGGGAAGCTGCGCTACAATTACAATTTGTATCCAAACAAAGGCGCGTTTCCGATTGAAGCTTTCAATGTGTCGCAGGCCTGGTCTGCGCAGTTGAACCCGGATGTCTTTGCAAAACCTTCAAATTCGGAGGTTCAGGTAGAACTTACACGAACATCGGATCAGAAAACCTGGAATTTCGGTGCCAAAACACCTACCAGCAGTGATCCTTCCCAAGCGTTTTTCAACGTCAATGCCGATGGATATGGGTATAGCTATGCTGTCATTTTCCGTCCGGATAACGTAAAAGCATTGAAGGATGGAGATACGTTTACCGTTCGAATTACCGGATTGAAGAAAAAAGACGGTTCCAACGCGGACATCGTTTATCAAACTCAATTTTTCACGATTAGCCCCTCCGCAGAGGAACCCGTGACCGATCCACAGAATCCTGGAACGCAGCCCCAAGACCCAAGATCCCGGCACACAGCCTCAGGAACCGGATACCGGCAATGAGGTCGTTCTTGATGACCGTCATGTACAATTCGAATATACAGCGGAGCGCACCTTGAACGTACGAGGAACACTTACAGCATATGCGGGTCAAACGTTCTCCTTTCGGATTCATGGCCCGTCACCAGAAGAAAAACATATTCGTACGGAAACCGTCACAGTCGGTGCAGATGGCCGTTTCAATCTAACGGTTCGCAATCTTAGCGTGTCCGACCTGAACATCTATCTGCAGGTGAGCCCCTATTTTATGTATCTGATTCCTGCGGCCAGCAACTCCAATGTTACCTATTACTTTGAGTAGAAACAGTTGGGGAAAGAGCAGGCATCCAAAAAATCCGGATGAATCATCATCCGGATTTTGTATACATTGGTTTAGCCAGTAACGAAGTAGCATCCTATTATAAGCACATTCTACTTTTCAGTACCATGGCAGTACACATCACTAAATTCATCTGTATATAGAACTTCTATGCAGCCTGACCAATTGAGAATCGTACCGATAAAATCAGGTATATCCAGCCCCTCCATGTCATACGTCTCTTCTGTATTCACCGTACCGGCCGCATCTTCAAGCAGTGTCACTTTAAAACCCTCATGTTCAGCAGCGATTGCTGTAAAAAGACAACAATATTCCATGTTAAATCCAACAATGAACACATGCTCTACCTGCTGATCGCATAGCCATTTTTTCAATTCACTATTACTGAAAGCATTCGGTTTGTTCTTTTCCAGAACAAGATGTTGCTTCGTATCCACAACAATTTCCAGATGATCTGCTTTCCCGCGGTAGAGTGAGGACTCTTCATGCTGCTCATCAATATGTTTAGTAAAAACCATGGGCCAATTCATCTTCTCGAAGGTCGCCATGACCGATTCGATCTTTGACACGGTTGCCGATACATCTCGTTGCATGGTAAGTCCTCGCTGGACATCAAGTACGATTAGGCATTTATTCATCTCTGATTCCTCTCCACGTTCTCCTGCACTCTGAATTCAACAATCTCGCGTATCAAGTTCTCTGGCAAAGGTTGGTCAAGTGGAAACTGGACAGAACCCTTCGCACCCTTAAACCTGGAGAGCTGTTCCTTGAAGGCCAGAATACCGCTGGGTGCAGGATAAAAGCCAATATGTTTCGTGTATGCCGCAAAATGAACCAGATTCCCATGCTGCGCATATGTAGGCATTTTGTAACTAATTTTCTCTTCAGCGAGCGGAGCCGCTTCCTGAATGATCTGCCGCAACCTCTGTAATTTTAGTTGCACATCTGCTGGAAATGAAGCGATATATTCATCCACCAGCTCCGAGTGTTGTCCGTTTTGATTCATTTTGCGATCCTTCCTCCACATCTGTTTAAGGGTGATTTGCAACGAGTACTATTGGCTCTATTGTACGTTATAAACATGATCGAACAACAACTGTTTTTCTCCGGGAGAACGCATCTACTTGATTTTAGAGACAGATAACCCTACAATATGTTTAAGCGTTCGAACATTTAAACATTTAATGGAGGGTTAACTTTATGACTACCACCTATCGGAAAATTCTTATCGCCGGCGGTTACGGCGCAGTTGGTGCACAGATTGCCCGCATTTTGCATGACAGACATACTGATCTAGAACTGTTACTCGGAGGCCGTTCTTCTGGCAAAACACCTCCGTTTGTTTCAAACCGTGTTCGCACCGTCATTGTGGATACAGCTGCACCCGATCCTCTAATCCACGTCCAAGATGACGTATTCCTAATCATCAATGCCGTAAATGATTTACAGGATTCATTGCTCGTATCTGCCATTCGGCGAGGCATCCCGCTCATTGACGTCACTCGCTGGACAGAGGTATTTCATCAGGCGCATCACACGGCAAAACAAGAAGAGCTTCGCTCCCCTGTTATTTTATCTTCCGGCTGGATGGGCGGGACAGCTTCCTTGTTTGCGATGATGCTCGCAGAGAATTTAAATCATGTGGAGATGAACATCAGTGCCTTATATTCACTCCGGGACAAAGCAGGACCTGATTCCGTTACGTTTATGGACCGGATGAGCATTCCCTTTCAGATCACTGAATTGAATACTCAGCGTGATGTCTATCCAATGACTGATCCGCTTCCTGTCACTTTTCCCGGAGGATATCAAACGCAGTGTTACAGGCTCGATACACCGGATCACATTACGCTTCCCCGGCAAAGCCAAATCGATACTTCCAGCTTCCGTATTGCCTTTGATCATAAGTTGTCTACCTACGCACTTGCTGGCCTAGTCAAAACTGGAATATGGAATATAATTAGTGGCGAACGGTTTACTCCCCTCAGACGCAAGTTGCTCTACAACCCGGGGAATGGCGGCGCCCATCATCTCGTCATCGAACTGAAAGGTATCGATCACTCGGGTAAACAGGTGAAGCGTAGACTAACCGTCTCCGATCCCCAGGGACAGTCCCATCTCACAGCACTCGGTGCCGCTATTCAGGCGGATAAGCTGCTTCGCTTGCCTGCTGACCGGCCGATGGCTGCAGGAATTTATTATCCTGAGCATTGGCTGGATCACCATACGAATCGGGATGCCGCTGTACAATTTTACACAGAACACGGTGTTCAACTCGGTTAATCTACAACGTCATGGCCCTTCCATTACGCATGAGATAATCTTCTTTTTCCTTGTAATCCGGCATGATACTACCTACTCTCCGCCAGAACGAACGGTCATGATTCATATGATGAATATGGCACAGCTCATGGATAATGACATAATCAATAACTTCTGGCGGTGCCATGGCAAGGCGGTAATTAAACGTTAGCTTTTTGTCCCAGCTGCAGCTCCCCCATTTCGTGGGAGAATCTACGATGTTGATAGACTTCGGCTTCACCTTAAGCTCCTGCTGATAACGTGTAATTCGCTCCCCGATCATGCGTTTGCATTCGGCAAAATAAAACTTTTTCAGGTTCGCACGAAGCTCCTCTTCCGTAAATCCCTCTACCGGGATTAAGTCATGCAGGGCATGAGCCTGGCCAAAAAGCAAGAATGTACCCTTGCCCTCTTTCTCGTAATCCTTGGCTTGGGGACCATCCAGCACCTGCTGCATGCGGGCCGATTTTTGTATAATCTCGGCGCCATGCTGCAGGACCAGCTGACGAATCACCTCCTCACTTGTGCCGTTCGGTGCCTTGACGGTGACCATGTAGGGCAGATCCATCGTGATGGAGGCTTTTTTTCGTTTGCCTAGTTCGATATGACATGTAATCTTGTGTCCCTGAATCTCTATGTTAATCATTCGTTGTACTCCATTTCACAAATTAATCTATGTATCGATTATATCATTCAGATGACTAACATCCGAATCATCTCAATTGAATTTTTATACATTTTTATGTATTATTATTTGATCTGATTGTTATATTGCCTGTACCCCATGTTAGGAGGATAAGCCACATGTATGCAACAGAAAACAAACATTGTTTAATTGAAGAGTTAACGCTCAACCACTGGCAGCCTTTATCCACTTCACTATATGACGGTTGGGTACTGCGTTTTGCCAAAGGATATTCGAAACGCGCCAATTCCGTCCAGCCGATCTACCCTTCTACTCTGGATGTGCATGAAAAGATCAAAACCTGTGAGAATATCTACAGTTCAAACCGGTTAAATACGGTTTTTAAAATAACCCCGTTCGTTCAGCCAGGGGAATTGGATCAACTTTTACAAGACAAAGGTTATGACGTCGTGGATCGAACCCTGGTACAGCTTCGAGACCTGAAGGATCTCAAAGCTGCTGAACATCTACAGGTACATATCGAGGAACAGTTAACGGAAGAGTGGTTAAACCATTTTTGCCGTTTGAATACGGTCAGTGAAGCGTTTCGGGGAACCATGGCTCAGATGTTATTCAATGTCCGTGCGAAGACGGGATTCATCACACTGTTTGTTGACGGCTTTGTGGTGGCTTGTGGGCTTGGTGTGGTTGAGCGCGGATTCATTGGGCTACACGACATCATTACGGATAAGGGCTACCGTAACCGCGGACTGGCGGAACAGATGATTCTGCATCTGCTGCATTGGGGGAAAAGACATGGTGCTGTTTCAAGTTATCTGCAAGTGGTCGAGGGCAATGCAGCTGCACGGCGACTATATGCCAAATTGGGATATACCGATGCCTATTCGTATTGGTACCGGGTTAAGAATCATGCATTGTAAGACTCCATCGTTTGGCAAAATCTCAACTAAATTTAAAACAGGCCTCTCTTTTGTAAAAAAGAAAGGCCTCAACTGCTCCATCGTTGACTTTATGCGTTCAGGTTGCGTTCCAATTGTTTTTCTATACCTAATCTATCGATTTGAATCCAGTATTCCACGATTTTACCTTCCTCCACCCTGTAAACAGCACTGGCAATCTCAATTACCGGAAGCCCCGTTGGGCTGTAATGATCCACCTGGCCTGTATGAACACCCGATTGTTTCCAACGCACATATACTTTGTTGCCTTGGGCAATCATCTCTTGAATCTCCAGTGTAAAAGAACCATATGCCTCAATCATCTCGCGCACATGAGCTGCATAATCGGCAGGTGTTCTGTTTACCGTGATATCTTCCTCGGATACCACTTGATGGGCTAACACCTGTTCCGCCATCACTTGATTGGCATAATCCGGATTCCGGCCTGACCGGACTTCTTCAAAAAATGTTCGCACAACCTGTTCTGCAATCATACAAGATGCCTCCTCCAACATTCTTCTCTAGAGATGAGATTATTAACTCCTATTGAACCATTGTAACATCATTTCTATGTAAAAATCGCTAAACTGTTCTACCTCTATATAGGTCTACGAACCCCCTACAACCTACCTTGACAATAAGTAGATATGACCATAAACTATCAAAGGTATTAGGAAATTAATAGGAGGTTTTTACGGTAGGAGGATCCAAAATAAGTTTTACCCAGAATAAGTAGAAAGCGGTGTACCATGAAACGATTATTTTTTATGATGTTTGTATTTACCCTGTTGCTGGCTGGTTGCCAGAGTAATGATCAGGAGAGTAACCCGTCTGAGAACAAATCAACTGAACCCAAGCAAGGCTCCAGCATTTTAAGTTTGAAAGAAAAGTATGGAACAGCCTCGGAAAAAGCAATTATGCCCATGTACAATGTGGCTCAGGATGAAGAATTTACGTTTAAGTTCAAAGGCGATTTGAGAAAGTTGAACTTATCTTCAGATGATATTATCTCCGTACATACCGATATTAAAGCACTAAAGGCCAGTAAGGTATATGCACTACCAGAAATTAATGAAGACAGCGTATCGATTAAACCCTTAAGCTGGGGGGTATTAAGCTCGGAAGCGATGAAAACCAAGGGAAGCAGCGGTTGGGGCGGAGCTCCAATCTATTATATTCGTCTAAACTATGATCCGGATGCAGAGAATCCCACTTTGCTTAATCAACCACTTATCATCCCATTTACAGTGAAATCGGAGTTGCCCGTACCTAAATTGAAGTATGTTATCGACAAAGACAGACGACTAACGCTTGCATGGGATAAAGTTGAAGGTGCTACCCAATATAACATTTATAAACGTATCGACCGAAGTCGAATTTTTGATCCTAATAATCTTCCTCTTCAAGGTGCAGAGAACGCTTATAGTGAAAGTACACCTCTGGTTGTTGCAACCACAACCGAGACGACCTTTAATGACTTTATGAAAGATGGAAAAGGCGGCCTTGGTATTTACAATGATATTGTTACAACACATCAGAATTCCGGTATTCAGGGAGAATACTACGTTACTGCAGTCGGTAAAGGCAAAGAATCCAACTTTAGCAACGGAGTTGCCACAGCCCCACTAGCCTCCCAGTTACCATCCGCATTAAAAGAAGATTTTTATCGAGAAAAATTGAAAAGCGTTAACGACCTGCCACAAAAAATAACGGTAGAGTACAATGACGGCTCACTGGCTCGTGAAACACTTGTCTATGATACCTCTAATGTAGAAATCTCTCCGTTCAATGAAACGGTCATTCCTTTTCACGTCAAAGGAACAGCGCTAAAAAATTACGTACGTGTAGAGAATGTTACTCAGGAAGATCTAGACAAGCTTGCCCAACAGCCTGTGGCTGATTCCAGTAACGGATTCGTTGAGCCTAAAAATAATACACCTTATGTGCCTGCACCGGATGTACCAACGATTATTAACAACAATGAAACTACCACCGGCGAGGAAGCTGCCGATCAGACGGCAAGCGAATCTGCGAGTGATTCCTCGCAAGAGACATCTGCTCCAGAAACAAATACAAATACAGATACAGGTGTAGAAGCAAATACAGACTCCCAGCAAAACCTTGTCGACGAGCAGAAGTCTAATACCGAGCAAAATGTAGAACAAGGTAATCAGGAAATCGTGCCCGAGCCAGCTACTGGCGATGATTTCATGAATGCGGATTCTGCGCTGGAAGAAGTTTTGGCTAAAAATATGATTGCCGCTCAGGACAGTATCTCCTTGAAAGCTTTTCCTGAAGCTCAGAATTTTACAACACTCTCGGATGTTGTCTTGAAAGTCATGTACCAGAATCCACTGATTCTTGGGGTAGAAGGCTTCGAATATAACTATGGCACGCTGACCCTTTCGATTCATTACAACGAAACGGCTGCAGATATCCAGAAAAAACAAACCGAGATTATCGCCAAAGCCAAAGAGGTTGTTGCTTCCATTATTAAACAAGGCATGAGCGATGACGAGAAGCGTAAAGTCATCTACGATTATTTGAACGACAATGCGAAATATGATGATGCTGCACTGGAAAATGCAGAGCAAAACAACTTTAAGCATGTGGATGCACAGTTTAATGATTCGTTTACCACCTATGGTATTCTCGTCAAAGGCGTCGGCGTATGCGCAAGTTATGCTTCCGTATACAAACTGCTCTCAGATCTGTCCGGCTTGGAGAGTATCGTGGTTACAGGAACCTCCAGCGGCGTACCTCATGCATGGAACAAGGTGAAAATCGGAAACGAGTGGTTCAACGTTGACGCAACTAATAATCTGACCAACTCTGGAATTCCTTATTTCTTGTATAATACCAATGATGAAACGGCTGCAAGTCAGAAGACTATCGCGGACAAAGATTACTGGCTCGATTCCGAACTCAGTACGTTCAAAGGCGAAAGTGACGCCAATGATTATTATGTACAGAACGAACTTGAAGTCGACTCAATTAACGATTATAAGAGCAAAACCGAGACACATTTGAAAAAGGGAGAGGCTTCCGTCGTTCTCAGGTTTGCCTCACCTGTTGACTTCGATGAACTGTTGAATGCAACAACGGAAGCGGTGACTGCAGTGAATGAAGCACTGCTGGATAACGCGGAGCTCGCTACACTAGGTAGCTATGTACTGCTTGAAACGAAGTCGGAGCAAAAATAAACCAACTTCTGACGTAACACAACACATACAAACAGGCCAAAGCAGAGCACACTCTGCCTTGGCCTGTTTTATTTTGGAAACTTGATGGAATGGATTGATCTCCAATACCGAGGTTTTTTCAATATAACTATACAGCCTTCTCCCGATTATGGACTAACCGTACCACCATTGGCATTCAAGGTCTCTCCGCTCACATAGCTGGATTCCTGACTCGCCAGGAATACGTAAGCCGGGGCCATCTCGGCAGGTTGTCCTGCCCGGCCGAGCGGTGTGTTGTTGCCGAATTCCGCCAGTTTCTCTACAGGTTGTCCACCAACCACCTGTAGAGGTGTCCACACTGGCCCTGGAGCGACAACGTTCACACGAATACCTTTGCTGCCAACCTGTTGGGCGAGTGCTTTGCTAAAGGTATTGATGGAAGCCTTTGTCGTTGCATAATCCAGCAAGATCGGAGACGGTTTATACGCCTGAATCGACGAAGTATTGATGATCGAACCGCCTGCTTTCATGTGTTTGACTGCTGCTTTGTTGAGCCAGAACATGGAATAAACATTCGTTTTGAACGTCGCATCGAATTGTTCCGTTGTCAGGTCGGCGATCTGCTCGACAAACTGCTGTTTGCCCGCCACATTAGCCAGAATATCAATGCCACCAAGTTCTTTGACCGCCGTTTCGATCAGTTCCTCACAGTACTTCTCATCCTTCAGATCACCTGGGACAGCAATGGCTCTGCGGCCCGCTTCCTCAATCAGTTGCACTACTTCCTTGGCATCTGCTTCCTCTTCCGACAGATAGGAAAGTACAACATCCGCTCCTTCACGTGCATAGGCTATTGCCACCGCTCGGCCAATCCCGCTATCCGCACCGGTAACGACCGCTTTACGACCCGTAAGGCGTCCGCTGCCTTTATACGTTTTTTCACCGCAATCCGGAGCAGGAGTCATCTCACGCTGCAATCCCGGCTCATCCTGCTGTTGCTTCCACTCCTTCGTTGCCTTCGGATATTGTGTCGTTGGATCTTGAATCGAATGCTGATCTTGCGTAGCCATGTTTGGTTCCTCCTCGGTTCGTATTTATGTGTTGTGAATTTCATTTGCGTAAAGGTGTACTCTTTCCTTTGTAACCGAGATGCCCGTTATTTAAACTGCAAAAAAAACACTCCTTCAACATACGGGACTCTTTGCGAGTCACCCAGTATGTTCAAGAAGTGCATCATCATTGTTGCCTTTTATTTGGAATCGTTAGCTTTGGACTGCCGACCACCGATGCCAAATACGTAATAACCAACCACTACAATCGCCATAAACGTTGCCCCCACAATCAGTGGCAGACGTGTATCCGGGTTAAAGGCCATACCGATAATGACCAAAATCAGGTACACAATAATAATGTAATTGCTGATGGGGAACCATTTGGACTTGAAATTATGCTCCGCCAGGTCCTGCCCCCAACGCTTTCTGAATCTGAACTGACTGAACGCCAGCGCAAACCAAGGCACCATACCGGGCAATACACTTGCGCTGTAAATGTACAGGAACAGCTTCGAATCAGGCATCAGATAGTTGAGTACAACCCCGATCAGAAGAAGAGAGATGGTCACTACGATACTGTTACGGGGAACCCCGCCTTTGGACAGCTTTTTGAAAAAGGCCGGTGCTTGTCCGTTCTCTGCCAGTGTGTATAACATCCGTCCTGCGCTGTAGATCCCGCTGTTACATCCCGACATTGCCGCTGTTAACACTACGAAGTTGATGATACCTGCAGCTGCAACAATGCCCACTTTGGCAAAGGTTAGCACGAATGGACTTCCAGTCTCCCCTACCTCGTTCCACGGATACAGCGTAACGATCACAAATATCGCACCTACGTAGAAAATGAGAATCCGCCACACAATGTTTTTAATGGCTTTGCGCAGCGTGTATTTCGGATTTTCTGCTTCCCCAGCCGTAATTCCGACCATCTCCACACCCTGGTAGGCAGCCGTGACAATACATAGCGCAAACAGGAATCCTTTGATGCCTCCCGGGAAAAAGCCTCCGTGACTGATTAGATTGGACAAACCAATCGGCTCTCCTCCATTTCCCCATCCGAAGAAAATAAGACCTGTTCCGATGACAATCATCGCCACGATTGCGGTTACCTTGATCATCGCAAACCAGAACTCGAATTCGCCATAGAACTTCACTGCTGCCAGATTGGCTGTCGCAATAATGAGCACACCCGCGAGTGCCGGAATCCACTGGGGAATATCCGGGAACCAGTATCCCACGTAAATCCCGATGGCTGTAACTTCCGCCATACCCACCGTAACCCACAGGAACCAATAACTCCAGGCCGTGAGGAACCCGGCAAGCGGGCTGATATATTTGTGAGCAAATGTCGCAAACGAACCGGTTACCGGCTCCTGAATCAACATTTCCCCCATAATACGCATGACAAAAAAGATAATGATCCCGGCCAGCAAATAGGCCAGTAATACGGACGGACCAGCCCATTTGATCGTGCTTGCCGATCCCATGAACAACCCGACGCCAATCGTACCGCCGAGCGCAATCAGCTCAACATGACGGGGTTTCAGCCCTCTCGATAGTTCTTTTGATTCCAAGTGATTCTCCCCTTTTCTCATAAACAGCTTCCAATTATCATTCCACTTCAATCCACTTACATTAACGCAATGCAGAATTACTTCATCAAATTGTACGAGATGTGAAGCAGAAATACAATATGGATTATGAGGAAGTAAGCACTCACAGGTACATATGTCAAAAATTGCTCAAATCTTCAATCATTTCTTTCTGATATGAGTAGCGCTTTTGCTTATCTTACCGGAACTTTTCCGGTGGGAGTACCGTATCATTTTTAATGCCTTTACCAACCGATCCATCAAAATTAAAATAGGAGGATAAAGATGCCAATTTTTTTATTGATCTTATTTCTGTTTAACCTCTCCCTGTTTCTTCTGCATGAAATGGATGCGATCCGGCGGTCCGAATGGAAATTGTTTATCGTGTTAAAAGATATGGAAGCAGAAAAAGCATATACCTATTTCACCTGGATTCATCTTCCACTGTATACGATCATCTTCTCACTTCTTTTCAGTTCCTATCAGACCATAACGTTCTGGATACTGGATATATTTTTTATCATACATACCGTATTACACTTCTTTTTTGAAAAGCATCCTCAGAACGAATTTAAAAACAGGTTCTCCAGATCATTGATCTATCCAATGGGATGCATTGCACTGATTCATTTAATATTCCTTATGTTGAAATAAACATATTAATCCTTAGGAGGTTTACACATGCAACCAGAACAGATGGCAAAAGCGGAATTATTCGTTTCTAATACCCTGATTCTCAAAAAACCATTCAAATGGCAGCACCCGATCATGCGTCGTCTAGCCGCCTTGCTCTATGTCGTGGAGAATAAAAGTATAGATCCAGAAGCCATTCAGCAAACCAATGATCTGATGAAACAGCATACCAAACGTTTCTCTGCATTTAGAGGCCCCTCCTCTTTTCATTTTGCAGCTATGCTGTCTCTGACAACGGATCAACTTGCAAGACTGCAACATACGATTCAAGTCCATGACTTGCTGAAAGAAATCAAGTTCCGCAACTCGGATTACCTGGTGATGGCTGCTTATCAGATCGCTGCTCAGGGGCAGCCTGAGCAGTTTCAGCATACCGTCAAACGCGCCAAATTATTCTATGACCGTATGAAAAAAGAGCATCCCTTCCTCACAGGACATGATGATTATATTTTCACAGCCATGTTAGCCCTCTCCGATTTGGAATTGGACACGGCTATAACGCATATGGAGCAACTTTATCGGGAGTTAAAACCTCACTTTTCCGCAAAAAACAGCGTTCAGACCTTAACACAGATCCTCGTTATCGGGGATGGCGGTTCTGAGGTTAGTGAACGTCTACTGGCTTTAAGTGAAGCCTTTCGCTCTAAGAACCATCGTATGGACAAAACGTACACATTGCCTTCCCTTGCGCTCTTTGCACTATTGCCAGTAGAAATCAATTTGCTGGTAGATCAGGTTGTTGAGACATATGATTGGTTACGGACCCAAGAGGGTTTTGGGGCATGGTCCATAAACAAACAGGAGTTGCTACTGTTCTCATCCGCATTGACTGCAATTCAACATGTGGAGAGTCTGCAAAACGAAATCCTGACAACTTCCATGTCAACGACGATTACCAATATCATCATCGCCCAGCAAGCTGCCATGACCGCAGCTGCTGCTGCTGCTGCAGCGACAGCTGTCTCTTCCACGCAATCCTAGCCGAGAACGGCAGTCAAAAATTGCATGTTGCTACGATTATTATTCCTGGCAACATGCAACATATAGGAAAAAAACGATTATGTGAGTAAAACCGCATAATCGTTTTTTAGAACAGTTATTTCTAATTTTTGATCTGGAGGAGTTACTACACTACAATCCCCATCCCACGAAACTCTTCCAAAAAGTCATTCAGCCAATCCTCGCCGTAATCCAGCGCGCCCATATCACTATCGATAAAGGCCACATCCAGACCCATCACCCAGAACCTGCGAGCGATAATAAACAGATCAACCGCCTGTTCGTCTGCATCTGTAAAGTTCCGAACGGATCGGTAGCCTTTCATCAACGAATCCCATAGCTTTTGCCTCTGCTCCGAATCACCCGACTGCCGTTTCCGAACTTTCACTTGAGCCAGATCATACGCACGCCATCCCGGTGCAGCCCATTCGAAATCATAATGGATGAAGCGTTTTTGCTTCTCAAACACATTGTTGTTTCCATGCATATCCCCGTGACATAAGCCGTAGTCCAGACCTGAACTGGAGACGGCAGAGATCTTTTCTTTTAACACATTGGTAAACGTTCGCAAAAATGCTGTTTCGTTATGACTCTCTCCTATGAAACGAATGACTCGCTCCAGTGGCTCATCGATGAGAAATTTCGTATCCAGCTTAAACCTTTCTTTACTCCGCTCCCCCTTCAACCTTGTGTCTGCCGCTGACACCAGTTCTCGCTCCGCTTCCAGCTTAATCCCATCCATAGCATGGTGCAGTTCAGCAGCAGACCGGCCAAAAGCGTAGCAGGAATCCTCATCCTCCAGATTATTCTCTGTCCCCTCAATATAGTTAAAGATCACAGCTGCCCGCTTTCCTTCAGCTGCATCCAGCATTGTATACCCGGTCTGATCTTTCGTTGGGATAAAGTCTCCCACCTCTGTATGCTCACTTGAACCTAGACCTTCTTTTAGTGCAGTCAGAACACTCAGTTCATAACGAACATCTGCTTCCGCCACCTCAGTACGATATACTCGCAAGATATATACTCCTGTACTCGTCTCTACCCGGTAAGTATCGTTCAAACCCCGTAGCCAAAACCTGCATTCTTCCCACGTTCCGATATCATAATGTGACTGTAATGCCCACTCCAGATATGCCGGACTGAGCACTGAACGCAAAGCCGTTGGATAATTAAACATGGTCAAGTCCCTTCCTGTCTGATATGTCATTAATATACTTAATATATACCATACAGGAATTTATTGGAACGATTATTATAGAGACGTTTTAGCCGTAGCTACTTTCCACTTTTGCTGTTGCTCAGGCTTAGATTCCATACCGGAACCCGACAAAGCCGCGCACTCCCGAAAAGCGAAATGCTTACACCCCTTACACTTCTCTTCATTCAGATGCTGCAATGCATAATTAATGGCTTCCCCTGTATGTTCAAATCGATGTTCCGGATGGATTCGCTCCAGCAAACCTGTTCGTTTCAGTATTTCGAGCGGTTGCTCCTGAAGACCTGACAACAGTACGATCCCGCCTGAACGTTCAAAATGTTTGATTAAACTAGCCAGGTTAGCCTCTCCTGTTGTATCTATAAAAGGAACTTTCCCCATGCGCAACAAGAGCATACCTGGACGCTCCGGAAGTGAATCCATAACCGATTTTTCAAACATATCCGCTGCACCAAAAAATAACGGCCCTTCGATCGTATACAGGCTGATCTGTGGACAATCATGTCCCTCCCGTACCATATGAGCCATCACCTTCTCATGTTTATGATCCGGATCAGGCAGTACCTTGGCTACCTTCAACATCTCGCTCATTCGTTTTACAAACAAAATGACCGCCAGAATCAACCCCACCTCGACCGCAGTCGTAAGGCTCGTAAATACCGTAAGCAGAAAGGTCAGAAGCAGGACAAGCGAATCTCCCGTTCTGGTTCGCAATACATAAGCAAACGATTTTCGTTCACTCATGTTCCAGGCTACCAACATCAGAACCGGCGCCATGCTGGCAAGCGGAATATGGGATGCATACGGTGCAAACAAAATCAGAACAAGCAGAACCACGACACCATGAATCACACCAGACAATGGAGATACCGCACCTGATTTAATATTCGTTGCTGTACGGGCAATGGCTCCGGTCGCTGGAATACCGCCGAACAGCGGTGTGACTAGGTTGGCAACTCCCTGCCCGATCAGTTCCCGGTTGCTGTTATGGCGACTGCCTGTCATACCATCGGCGACAACAGCGGACAACAGTGATTCAATACCACCGAGCATAGCAATGACAAATGCAGGCTGCAGCAAATTCACGATACGCTCACATGTGATCTCAGGCAGGTGAAACCCAGGCAGGGTTCCTGGAATCGTACCGAAGGATGAGCCAATCGTAGCCACCTGATCCTTAAAGAAAACGGCGGCGATAACTGTCGAACAAATCAAACCGAGCAGCGAAGCGGGTACTTTAGGTGCAAACTTCGGCACAAGCAGAAGAACAGCCAGGCACACCCCCGCTGTGAGCAAACTGTATATATTAATGGTACCGATGTGCATCCCGATCTCTTTCATGTTGGAGTAAAAATCCTCGTGCTTCGTGACACCCGTAAGACCCAGCACATTCACGATCTGTCCGCTAAAAATTAAAACGGCAATACCCGCCGTAAATCCAATCGTCACAGGCCTTGGTATGAATTTGATTAATGCTCCGAGTCTAAATACGCCCATCACAATGAGCATTAGCCCTGCCATCATGCCGGCAATCAGCAAATTTTCATAACCATACTGCATGACTATAGCAAAAAGAATCGGAATGAATGCGCCTGTTGGCCCACCAATTTGAAACTTGGACCCGCCTAGCAGTGAAATCAGAATACCTGCAATAATGGTAGTATACAATCCATATTCCGGCTTAACTCCCGAGGCGATGGCGAATGCCATACCCAGCGGAATCGCAATAATACCTACAATCAGCCCCGATATCAGATCCTTGCGAAAATCAGTTATTCGATACCCCGCATATCTTCCGATGCCTTTCATGCTCCATAACCTTCTTTTCTTCATATATTTGAATATTTGAATATACATTGAACACTACTCCTTGATATATGCTCTGTCAATCGCAAATATCACAATCTATGGGATTGTACCCGTATAGAAAATGAAACAAAAAACAAGAGCTCCCGTGCTAACTTACGGTTGCTCTTGTTTCCTGTGTCAGCTGTCTTTACGGATACCCTCCAGCATCGAAATCGCATCGACCAGATGGTTATCAAAAATCTGTTTGGCAACAGTCAGCAGGTCTTTAATCAGCGGATCCCGCAGAGAGTACGTGACGGTTGTGCCCTCTTTAATGCCTTGTACCACATTTTTGCTGCGCAGCACAGCCAGCTGCTGAGATACCGCAGAACCTTCCGTTCCAAGAATGCTTTGCAATTCATTGACGCTTTTATCTCCTTCACTCAGCAATTCCAGAATGCGAATTCGCATCGGATGTGCCAGTGCTTTGAAGAAATCGGCTTTGAACTGTTGTACGTTCTGATTCATTCCCCTTTGCTCCTTCAATCGAACTCTTCACCATGCTCACATCATACCATAGAACGAGGTCCAGACTTCAATTCACATGATATGATAAGATGGAAAAGCGAGTACATTATACTGTGCAAGGGAGCTGTAAATATGTCCGAGTCATCCGAATATTCACCCTCTGGAGTCCCCATACTTCGTCATAAGGATAAGAATCGTGAGTGGCAGTCTATTTCTTATGCAGAAGACGAATGGCTGGAGCAAATCGAGCAACATGCAGATACTTATCTAGGCGAAGCCGACTCCGTATTCCATGAGCTCATATCAGACAAAGTTCATATCGATGTACATATCATTCGTCCGACACCAGAGCGTAATTATTATACGTTGTATACTACAGGCATGAGCGCCTTGCCAATGAACACACCTGAAGATGCCGAGGATTATAAGTATGCAGAACTGATGATATGTTTACCTCCGGATTGGCCTCTATTAGAAGAAGAACTAGAGGATTCAGATAATTACTGGCCGATACGATGGTTGAAAACGATGGCTCGACTGCCACATGACTATGATACCTGGCTGAGTTGGGGGCATACGGTACCCAATGGCGACCCGGCAACGCCAATCTCTAGCAAGACTGACATGTGTGCCTTTATCGTACTTCCTCCACTTGAGACGGACGAGGATTTCTTGACGCTCGACATGCAGAATGGACAGACTGTGCACTTCTATGCGATCCTGCCTCTTTATCTAGAAGAGCTTGAACACAAGCTGGAGTATGGCTTGGATGCGCTACTCGATCAATTTGAAGAACATCACGTGAACGAAATTTTGGATGTGAACCGGGTCAATACCTGCGGAGATGCGTAGCATTAATCATTGGACACTCCTCTGCAATCCCTACTGAACACAACTTGAATACAAATTCATGAAAAAGCTTCAGAAGACATGAAGAAATGCATGGGTTATGCAGTTACGAACGCTTGCAGAAAGCATTAAACGGCCTTACTCCCCATTTATTAAAGGATTAAGGCCGCTTAAACATGTTATCTTCTTAATTAATCCTGGACCTATTTGTCCAGCTTCATAAATTGTTGTAATTCTTTTCGAGTCACTTTTTTGATCAGTTTAACCTTTTTGGCTACTGTATTATATCTAAAAAGACTCATTTGATCGGAAGGGTACTCACTAATGTAATCAAACGATTTCCCGTTTTTGTGCCAAAGGATAACCCCTGTACTGATATAGTTTATTGTACGCGGTATATATACAAAAGTGCCTTTATTCGCATCGTATATGGCTAGCGAACTCTTCTCCGTATTCCCATATGAAATTGCGAGCTTATCCTCCACAGGTGACCAGTTAAATGAAGGGATACTCTCTACGCCTTTCTTACCTTCCTCTGCAAGGCGATCATTTAAAATCGTGGATTCACCTGCCTTCAGGTTCATAAGAATGACAGCATTACCGGCACTTTTTGTTACCTGCACAGCCACCCAATTACTTGAATTTGAATCAACAACACGTATAACTTCATGCCATTTTTCTCCCAAATCATCGGCTTTTATTGTCTGTTTCATCTTTCCTTTAGAAATGACAATAGAACGAATTACTTTGGATTCTGGTGCAGGGACGTTTTCTTCCTCTACGATGTTTGCGATTAATTCAATATTTTTCCCATTCCAGATCACTTTGTTCTTACTTAACGTTTTTTGGAATTTGGGAACTTCTTGGTACAAATCGGGTTCGACCGATGCAGATTTTACAGTAGTTAATGATGTCATCTTACTACCCTGATCAGCTGATATTTGAGAGACCCCGGACAAAGTTGTTATTACTCCTATCGCTACTACACTCGACAGGATGGTTTTTGCAGCTTTCATTATACATTCTCTCCTTCAATGAGAGTCTAATTGTACGAACCATATTCGAACCAGTCAAAGTCGGCCACCTGATCGGAAGACTCACCATTACTGCTGCTAAACATGCCGATACAGCACCCAACAAAACCGCCAGCCACTTCCGTGCTCAAGCTGGTCGTATTCACTTGTCCTGCAACCAAATGATACTTGCTTCCATCTGTACTGTAGTAGAAGCTGAGTTGCTGTCCTAGCGCCACCATTTTAAGGTAAACACGCGGAGTTTCTCCATCCAGCACAACTTGGCCAACCTGTGATTCCTCACCACCAAGCCACGTCATTACCCGCAGCACCTGCTGCTCACCTTCACATGCCCGTTCGATTCTCACGTGATACTGGTCATTTTGGATAACCACCAGACCCGCCGTCTCATATTCATGCTGCGGCACAAATTCCATCGCAGTCGCTGCGACATAATCCATATGCCGCTGTCGTATGCAGACAAAGCTGGGATTCTCAAGTTCCTTTAATGTTTGCGGTTTCAGCTTCAAACGCAGGTACCCTTTGCGTTCGCTCAACGAGTACAAATCCTCCTGAGGATTACGCAGGAACATCCACTGCAAGCCCAATTCATCATTGTCAAAATTTTCACAACGCAAGTCCGGCACCACAGGAGCCGCTGGCAGATTCAGTACACCTTGCTCCTCCAGTTTGCCGAGCCCCCGATTGACGACAGGCCAGCCGTCCTCCCATTCTACCGAAGCAATAAACGTCTCCCGGCCAAGGTTGCTGAAATCCCCACCATACGGTCTGGAAGCTAGCATCACCATGAACCACTCACCGTTAGGTGCCTGTACCAGGTCAGCATGTCCTACGTTGATGACTGGATAATGCTTGCCCATATGACGATGCGTAATAATCGGGTTATTCGGATTCCCGATATAACCACCAGTCAAACTGCCGCTGCGTGCAATGGTAACTGCATGGTTCAGACCTGTACCACCTTCGGCAATCATCAGGTAATAATACTCACCAATTTTATACAAGTGCGGGCCTTCAGGCCAGATGACATCCACCATCGCTCCGCGCCAGAGAACATAGCTGTCTCCGACCAGTCTCATGCTGCCGAGATCCAGTTCACGCAGCCATACTTCCCAGTTGCCATTGTAACGCACGCCTTCCGAGCAAGGCCGTGTTCCTAAATAATATGCTTTGCCGTCTTCATCGAAGAAAATCGTTGGATCGATACCTTCCGCACCTTCAATAAAATAAGGATCAGACCATGGCCCAGCCGGATCGGTAGCGGTTACAACAAAGTTTCCACCATGAGATACATTCGTTGTGATCATATAAAAGAGCCCATCATGATGCCGAAGCGTCGGTGCAAAAATCCCCTGGGAATGTCCTGCGCCCTCCAGCTTAAGCTGAGACTCACGATCCAGCACATTACCGATCTGTTTCCAATGAACCAGATCACGGCTGTGAAAGATCGGAACGCCGGGAAAATAGGCAAACGTGGATGTGACCAGATAAAAATCTTCCCCTACCCGGCAGACAGACGGGTCTGGATAAAATCCTGGCATGATCGGATTGTTAAACGTGCATTGCTCGCCTTGATTAACATTGTTCATTCTTTTACCCCTCCAATGGTGAGTCCAGTGACAAAGTATTTTTGCAAGAATGGATAAAGCACGACAATAGGCATGGCTGTCACAATGGTGATGGCTGCCCGAATGGATACGGGGGTGACCATATTCGTCACATTTTTGTATTGATCCACATTGACCGTTCCCCCTTGTGACGTTGCCGAAGATAACAGCTTCATCAGTTCATATTGCAAGGTGGTCAAATTGCGGTTACCTGCCGTATAGAGCATGGAGTCAAACCAGGAGTTCCACTGACCTACAGCAATAAAGAGAGCCACCGTAGCCAGCACCGGTTTAGAGAGCGGAAGCACAATACGCATAAAGATGCGGAAATCTCCTGCACCATCCATTTTGGCTGATTCAATCAGTCCTTCGGATAGCCCCTGAATGTAGGTACGGATGACAATCATGTTGAATACCCCGATGAGTCCGGGAATAATGTAAACCCAGAAGCTGTTCAGTAGCCCCACTTGTTTGATCAACATGTAGCCAGGAATCAAGCCGCCGCTGAAATACATCGTGATCACAAAGAGTGTCGTTACAAACTTGTTGAACATGTATTCCTTACGGCTCAGTACATAAGCCAGCATGGCTGTACAGAAGAGCTGTACCACGGTTCCAATGACCGTTCTGGCAACTGAAATAAATGCCGCTTGGGTCAGATGTGGATTTTGGAACACGGAAACATAGTTTTGCAGCGTCCACTCTCTCGGCCAGAGATAGATTCCCCCGCGAATCGTATCCAGACCGTTATTGAAAGATACGGCAATGGTGTTTAAAAAAGGATATAACGTAACAACCATAACAAGCAACATAAATATGCCATTGGTGATAGAGAAAATTGAGTCACCCAGGCTTCGTTTTCCGCTAATTCGATTCACAGCGCTGCCCCCTTATCATATCAACCGCTCTTCCCCAAGAGATTTGGCAATCCCGTTGGCGATAAAGATGAGCACCAGACTGACCACACTTTTGAAGATCCCTGCCGCGGTGGCAAGTGAGTAGTTTCCAAGATTAATCCCGTATTTCAGAACAAAGATATCAATCGTCTCGGATACATCCTGCACCAGTCCGTTCCCCAGCAAATATTGAATCTCAAAACCTGCATTCAGTACGTTACCCACATTGATAATCAGCAGGATAATGATGGTTGGTTTGATGCTCGGAAGCGTGACGTTCCACATTTTGCGAAAACGGCCTGCTCCATCAATGGACGCTGCCTCATACAAACTTGGATTAATCGAAGCCATAGATGCCAGATAAATAATTGTGCCCCATCCGATCTCTTTCCACATGCTGGATAGACCTACGATGCCCCAGAAGTATTTGGGTTCGGCAAAGAAATTAATCGGCGCATCAATCAGCCCCAGCTTGGTCATCAGCACATTTACAATCCCGTTTTCCGTTGACAATACATTCGCAACGATGCCTGTCACGATGATCCACGATAGAAAGTGCGGAAGATAAGAAACGGTCTGCACGACACGTTTAAATAAAACCAACCGCAGTTCGTTGAGCAAGAGCGCCAGGCCAATCGAACCGACAAATCCCAGAAACAGACTGATCAGGCTCATCGCCAGTGTGTTGCGAATGACACGCAAGAAAGTCGGGTCTGTAAATAACGTCCGAAAATGATCCAGCCCCGCCCATTCCTGCTCCATAAACCCAAGGCCTGGTCTGTAGTTCTGAAAAGCCATGAGCCAGCCCCACAAAGGCCCGTAGGCAAAAATAGCAATAAACGCAATGAAGGGAAATGACATCCACATCAATTGGCGCTGACTTTTCATTCGGGACAAGTTATACCCGATCCAGCTCTTCCCCGAAGGGATATGACTGGTGTTGACCGAGGATTGCAACTCCTTTTTAGCCATGCTTTTCTCTCTCCTTGATTACGAGTTTTATCTATATCATCCGCCATGGATGATTCGAATCCATTCCTGTCCAATGGGTACACGTTTATGTGTGGATTAAGAAAGGCTACAGGATGTCCCATAGCCTCTCTGCCTTAAATCTAGCTATTGATTACTGATCTTGCTTCTCTAACTACTCGTATTACTCTTCATACTTATCGTGCTACTTGTCATAGTTCTCTTACCGTAGTTATTTTCGCACCGCTTATTGTATTGCTTATCTTGCTTCTTATCATATAGCCTGTCTTACTACTTTCATCTGTTTCACATGCTTAACCCCACAGGTCTACACGTCTGCGAACCTCTTCGGTCAATGCGTCCTCATAGGCTTTAATATCTGCACTTTCTTTGAGTGTCGCTTGATATTCTTCCCATGCTTGATCGAACTCTGCTGGTGAGGTCATAATCACTTTAGGCAACCATTTGCGCTTTACATCGTCCATCTTCTGTCTGGCAATCGTTTCTGGTTTATTCGGTTCAAAATTGAAGGTGTATATCGGGAACCATGGTTCATTCTCTTCTGCAGGCTCCAGGAAATCCGTGAATTTGGTGTATCCGTAAGCCTTGAGTACTTTTTTATCAATGTCATTCAATGTAGCAAGGTATTCTTCAGGCTGTTCTTTCGGGTCCATCGCATTTTTACCGTCTGCTGTCATGCCTTCATGGTGTGGGAAATATACCAGCGGGCTTCCAGTGTTGGCAAGTACCCAGTCCGGATCTTTCGAATTGGCACGTTGCTCCTCGTTACGGGAGAATACACCTTTGTCATCCACCTGATAATCTACATCTTTCTGTCCCCACGTTCTCAGAACTTCCGTCTCCGGATCAAGCAGATCATTAATGTATTGAAGCGCTCCTTCAACATCCTTACAACTCTTCGTTATCGCAAGACCGCCGTTGACATTCAGAATCGGTTTATGCTGATAACGTCCTTTTACATCTTCAGACAACGTAATGGACAGGGGGACATAGGTTCTTTCATACAGCTTTTGTTTTACCAGAGAAGCCTCTGCGTCGAGGAACTGCCATCCCTGATCGACCATGCCCAGTACACGCCCCGTTGAAATTTTGGAAATGTACTGATCGTAGTTGGCTGTGAACGTTTCGTTGTCGACAAGCCCTTTGTTGTAAACCTCATTGATCTTTTTAAAATAAGCCTTAGCTTCCGGAATCGTATTGTAGTTTTTCGCTGTTAATGTAGCTTTGTCGATAATAGCGGCACCTTCGTTCGGGTAACCTGCCAGGAACAACGGCGGATTCTCTAGTGCGAAGTAACGCCAGTCGTATGAAATGATCTCGAATCCGATGGTCGGCTGACCGTTAATCGTTGGATTCGCGGCTTTGTACTTTTCGATCAAGTCGAAATATTGATCCAGCGTTTTGATCGTTGGGTAGTTCGCCCATTCCAGCACCGCTTTTTGAATCCAGAACGCTTCCCCATCATGGGATACTTTCATGGACTCGCCCTGTAAATTTCCGAATTGCGGAATGAAATAGATGTGGCCATCCGTTGAATTTTTCATTTTCTTCCAATTGTCACCGAGATAGTTTTTGATATTCGGGTATTTATCGATATAGTCCTCAAGCGGCACTAAAGCACCGGCAGATACTAACTGCTGTGTACCATCACTGCCATCAATGAAATCCGGATATTCGCCACCTGCAATCATAACCCCGATCCGTTCTTTGGCGGTCTGGCCTGTGAGCCAGTCCATCGTGACGCGTACACCTGTCTTTTCCTCAATAGCCTTCATTACGCGGTTATCATCAGGTGCGAGCTTGCCTGGTACAGCAAAAAATGCGGAAAATTGCTTCAGTTCCTTGCCATCTGCCGTCTTCTCTTCCGTCTTGGATGACCCCGGCGTACAACCGGCGAGCACAACCGTAAACATTAACGTCAGTAGAACGAGCTGCCTTAATCTTTTTCTGACATCCTTTTTCATCATGACCCCTCCAGCGAAGTATGTTGAGAGACACTCTTTAGAAAGCGCTTTCTAAAGGTTGATTTAAAATTATCATTGTTACCTGTCCTGCTCAACGGGACAAATTATAGACCTCATCCCAATAATTCCAGATATGCAAAAAATCCTGCTCCCCCTCAAGGCGTGCAGGATGATGAATCCGAAGATTGAATCGTTTGTGCCCTTTTTCGATACTGGGCAGGCGTCTCTCCCTTGATTTTCTCAAACCGGTTAATGAAATAATCGGAGTCCCGATATCCTACCTTCGTTGCGATCTCATAGACTCTATAATCCGTTCTGCGCAACAATCGAATGGCCTCGTCAATACGAATCTGATTCAGGTAATCACTGAAACTCACGCCATAATGCTTTTTGAAAATCTGTCCCAGATAGGCACTGTTCATGAAAAAATGCTCTCCGAGCAGCTTCAGGCTAATATTTTCCATATAGTGCTCATGAATGTAAGCCTCGACTCGCGCCAGTACACCCATCGCATTCCACTTCTGACGCTCTTTCAGCTTCTCCGCACATATGTACGAAAAGTTACACAGATTCTCGATATTCTCTTCCATGGACAGCATGGCATAATTCTCCTGTAAAAATGTGGACTGCATCCATTCTTCATCTGAATTCAGATCCGTATCTTCCCTGTTGACCAGTCCGAGCAACGTGTACGCCAAATAATGAAGATGAATGCCCACGATGCCCGGCTCGATGCGCTGCTCCAGAAAAAATTGAAAAACGGCCTGTGCATGGCCACGTATATCTTCGATCCGCTGCTCCTCAATCGCTTGAATGAGTCCATCGAAGAGCTGTTTTTCCCGACCGGCAGGCTGATTAGTGAATACACTTGTGTCCATATGTTCAAAATAATAAATCGGCCCGTACGCACTAAAGAAACGTAAACTTTTAATCTTACCGCAAGAATAATAGGACTCGTGCAGTTCCTCCAGCCTGTCCACTTCCTTGCCGACATAGATGGCCATGGCTGCACCCTGTATCTGACTTAGCTCTGTATACAGCCTTGTGACGTATTGTTCCAGTGATGATGCTTCACGCTTCAGCAACAGGTCGGTCACAATATGCAGCACTCGGTTTTTCTCACCTGTAAAAGATTTCAGGACATAGCCTGCATGATTCCGATTCATATGGGCTTCCACGAGCAGACTCCCATCGGTTTGCAGCTGCTCCCGCTCCGTTTCCGTTTCAATCATCAAGCATCGATACTTCATTACGTCCCCGTAATCGGCCTGGATGCTGGCGAGTGTATCCTCATCAGCCGTTCCAAGCAAAATTGATTGCACCTGTTGAGCCATAACGATCTGTTCCTGTTTTTCCTGATGCCGCTTTTCTTCCGTTCTTTCCATGAAAGCCTTGCTAAAGGCCTCAAGCACTTGCAACAACTCATCCTTCACAATCGGCTTAAGTATATAATCGTTCACCTGATATTTGATTGCTTGTTTGGCATACTCAAACTCATAGAACCCGCTAAGTAACACCATCTTCATCTCGCCGCCGTATTGTTCATAGATGATTTTGGCAAGCTGCATGCCATCCATTTCCGGCATTTTAATGTCGGATATGACGAGATCAGGCTTCATTGTACGGATGCATTCGAGCGCCTGTACCCCATTGGAAGCCTGACCGCAAACTTGAAATCCAAGCGTGTTCCAATCGATCAGCAGAAGCAGTCCTTGGCGAATAAACGGCTCATCGTCCACAATCAGCACGTTGATCATATCCTCGCTCCTTATCCCTGAGATGCTTGTACAAGCGGAATTTGGATACGAATCGTAGTCCCCTTGTACCTTTCACTGTCAATGCTTACTTGCACACGTTCATCGAAATACATCCGAAGCCGAATATATGCATTCATCACTCCGATGCTACTCAATTCGCTAAGCCGTTCCAGACTTGGATCAAGCAGCATCGTTCGGATGAGTTCCAGTTTGTCCTGCTCCATGCCAACTCCGGTATCTTGGATCATCATATGCAGTTGGTCATTATCCTTCTGGAATCTGACTTCCACGACACCATCATTCAAGCCACCTTCAATACCATGGATGCAAGCATTTTCGACAAACGTTAATACGGTCAGCTTCGGAATCTTCATCTCCAGAATATCCGTATCCGTAACGTCAATAACGAACTGTAACTTCTCGCCAAACCGATATTGCTGGATGACCAGATAACTCTCGACAAAACGAATCTCATCTTGAATGGTAACGAGATCATTACCCCAGTTAATTGTTTGCCGGAGCAGCAGCGCCAGCTTCTGAATGATATCAGAGGTCTCATGTTCATCCTTGATCAGACTACGCATGCGAATGGTCTCAAGCGTGTTAAACATAAAGTGTGGATTGACCTGGCTCTGCAGTGCCTTTAATTCGGCCTGTTTCTTGGAGAGTTCAAGCGCCTGCCGTTCGACCTGCCCTTTAAATACAATCTCGATCAGATTCCTGATTTTGATGACCATCGTATTGTAACTATGGGTTAAGCTGCCGATCTCATCCTTGCCCGCAGGTTCTGTAATCACTTCGAATTTTTCCTGTTTAACTTGATCCAGATGCGTTGCAATTCGGCCCAACCTGTGAATGAGGGATCTGGAGATCAGCCAGATGAGCAGTGTCGGCACCAGTAGATTAACAATGATGAGCAGCAGCAGATTAAATCTGGAATCCACGATCTCGGTCAGAAAATCCAGTCTCTCTCCGCGCACAATAATCTGCCAATTTTCCGATACGACAGGAATCGATTCGGTGGATTGACCCCCATCTTTCGGCATGGCGGACATCAGATGGAACGGCTTCCGTGCCTGATTCAGCTGGGCATCATTGGAGAAAATAATCCGGTCATCCGAAACGATGTAGATTTTGCCGCCAGCACCCTCATTTTTAAACGATTTGTTAATGAAGGCGTAGTCGAGGTCTACCTTCAATACCTTCTCCACCTGTTGTTTTCCGAAATAATTGAGTTTGCGTATAAGGCTGACCTTACGGCCGCCTTGACTTTGCGACATCTCAGCCTGTTGCTTGTCAAAATAGGAGTAAATCATCATCTGGTCGTCTGTGTTCATCAATGCCTGATACCATTCACTTTTTCTTATGTCATCATTCAGCTTGATAAAGTTGCCGCCATTCACAAACGTATCGTTATCTACATAAAACGTCACCTGATTTACTTGCTGGTAACTGTAATAATACCGAACCAGATTGTTGCCGCTCAGCATATCATAATATGCAAAATAATAGTCTTCCTGATTGTTGTATTTGGACTCCATAAACCGATTCAGCGTAGCATCCGTATATAAAAAATTGGATACGTACAGGCTGTTATCCAAGCTGTTCCGCAGATTAAAGCGAATCCGCTGCTGCATTTCGTTGATCCGGCTCTGTTCTTTGGCTTCAATCTGTCCCTTGATGCTCTGATAAAATACGGCATTGGTCGCCAGCACCGGTACCAGCACACAAAAAATAAACATTATGTATAACTTCGTTCTTAAACTCCAATCATCCAGCAACTGAATACGCTTACACTTTAACTTGCGTTTCATGTCCGTTGTTGTCTCCCCCACCCGTGTCATCCATTAACACCATTATAACGAGCCATGGTGATAATGGAATACACGTTTCGGACTAACATCTTACATATTTGCGTTTGAAACCTAGCTGATTGCGGTCCAGCGCCTTTTGAATATTGCCCAGAGCACTGATCTGCTTGCTTTTCGGCTTGTCCACTTCAAGTGGACCAATCCTTTTGGCCGTTTCCACCGCTACCTCATGTAGCGGAACGTAAGACATGGCAACCGTATAGATAAATAGATTCATGGCTATTTTTGCACGTTCAGGCGCACTGTGTATCGTTTTTTCTACCTGCTCAAGCATCTGTCTAAGTTTACTTTCCTCAAATTCGGTATCCTTACGGCTACCTAGAAGCCAGCAGTAACAACTCCATCCGCCGGACATTCGCAGCTCTTCTCCGCTCGCAATCCAGGTGTCTGCAACCTCCTGGGCAATATCTGTCTCCGCTAAAGTTACGGCAACGATATAATCGGATACCATGTAGAAATACGCCGCATCCATCCAGCGATCAAAATCGGCGTGGGTCATCGCTTTCGGGTCAGCAATCACACCTGCAAAATACATCGCATCATAGTTACCTGTTGCATACAACTGTTCTGCGAGCGGCTGATTTTTCTTGATTTGCTTCGCCATCGGTTTCATCGCCCCCGTCGCAACACCAAACACGGGTTCATGCGCACCATTAGAGAGATATATTTTTTTCGTGCGTTCTTTTCCCAGAGCCTCAAGCTCTTGCATAACCTCGTTTACATTCATGTGAGCAGCTCCTTTTGTAAGGATTATGTGTACACGGACACTCCGATGACATCTGTGTAAACTGAATCCGTTTAGTCTCATCGTAATTAAAGTCAACTTGCGCTATACATAGCTTCAAGTTCTGACATAACTTTTTATTAGTCTAGCACATGAGGCCGTGTGTCCATACATGCAACATTTAATACTTAACGCAAAATGTGTTGGCACCACAAAAAGCCCAAGGCTTATAGCGTGTGTGCTACAGGTCATGAGCTTTTTTTGTGTCAAAACTAATCATTTTCACGGTCGATTTGATGACAGAACAATCTTTCCAAATATTGATGTTACACCGATGTCTGCGCTCCGATCCGGGTAATGATTGTATCAAATGGAGCGATATGCAGTGTCTGCATCCCATGCTCCGTGTCAATCGTCGTCGTCTGCGCCTGATCACTGTTGTTGATCACAACCAGCTTGCCACTCTCGGGATAATACGCACACTCCGTATACACATTATCCGTAGTATACTTGGTATGATGTTGTTCATTACCGGCGAAGCGGATCAGATTCAGCAGCAGTCTGGCATTTGCCCAATTAAACTCAAACGAAGACAGATAGATCCCTTTTCCTTTGCCAAAAGCATGTACAGACAGCGCAATGTCCCCTTCCGTTTCCAGCACCACCTCGGCCGTTCCATCGGTCAGATAACGTTGCGGCTTGCCCTTCACTGTCGCCCCTTCTGGCACAAGCTCATGCCGATCCTGCACATCATAGGCCCACTTTCCATGCACTACACGCGCACCTGTGTCCTCATCCACCCCAAGTACATGCGCCATTCGGAAAAAGGTATCATAACCTTCCACCGCCGACGGCTGGTTGATGCCAATGAATGTGCCTCCGTCATGCACCCAACGGGTGAGCTGATCCACACATGCCGTGTCATGCCAGTGCTCGCCACCGCTCCATGCCGAACCTGCTCTGCCAGCGTTAATAACCACATCCACCTCGTTCAGCACGCCTTGGCGAATATCTTCAAAATCGATAAACCTTACATCTACTGGCAATCCAGATAACGCCTCATTCACATGAATCAGATCATGCATATACGTCTCATGGAAATGCCCCGACAACGTCCAGGATCTCAATTGGCCCCAGCTATGGAGCACAGCCACACGCGTCTGAAGCCGCGCAGGTTTGCCTGCCTGGTGCAACGCTTTGATCTCCCTGAACTCATCCGCGACCTTCTCGATATATTCCACAAAATCAGGATAAGGCTCTACCAAATGCAGATATCCGCCCAGCCCGATTCGGTCAATCTTCTCACGCAGGAGCGCGCGCCGAATGTTAATCCAGTAGTTTTTGGCGTCAAGCGTTGGGTTTCCGCCCTCCTTAAAGGTAGGTAATCCACCTAACCCAACGGGGAACAGATAGGGATGAAGGCGAATTTCATGTGTTTCAGCCTTGACGCCTGAACACATTCTGGCCTCATAGCCAGAGAACACACATTTGATCATGCCATCGAAGCCAAACTCTTCAAAGCGGTCGTTGTAAGGCTCCATGCCTACCCAGCTATCATCATAGAATACGTAAGCCAGCTTGCCATGGCGATGCACGATATCAATCAATTTTCTGCCAAAATCAATGACAAAATCATTGATAAATGCCATCCAGTCCAGCTTTCGTTGTCCCGCAGGCATATGGCTGACCTGGTACTTTCCACCATTCACAAAGTCCTCTGCCGTGAGTGCATAGCCATATTTTTCAGCAAATAAATCAAGCCCTCTTGAACTCACCGTGAAATCGTAGGAACCCCAATCCGAGAACAGATGGCGGTTGCGCTCATCACTGCCCCAAATCCAGGCAAAATTATAGAAAAGCGACGTGAAACGAACAACCGTTGTTTCGGGGTGAGCAAGACACCATTTTTCCATCCAATCCAATAGATACGTTTGTGTATCCACATACATGGGATCGATCTGCATCAGGTGTTCTTTGTCCCAGTTGTTCGTTGTGTGATTATACATGGAGATCTCTTCCCAGATGCGATAGACCATGAAACTTACCGTGTATTTGTGCCAAGGGGTAATGCCGGTAATGACTACGTTCCCGGATTCCCTTTCGTAATTCCACTGCGTTCTCGGTACTTCCTGTCCGGTCGTTCGGTCGTACACCTGCCAATATGTCAACGCTTCCTTCGAATCGTTCACCTTGAATTGTTCGGCAAAAAAGTCCTCCATCAGGTAGATGGAGATATAATCCTGCACGGCTACCTTCGGCTGGGTAATCAGAAAACATTGCTGGAGCTTATCCTGGTTCCTTGATGCCCACTCATTATGATCCCGAATGATGCAGATCGTCGAATAAATGCCGTATCCGGCCTGTATGATCTCACCCGACAGCTTTGTCCCGTCACTGTCCCTTATGACATCAGCTCCCCACCGCTGAGCCAGCTCCAGCGTCAGTGCTTCATAACCGGATTCTCCTGGTAACGTGAAAGAGCCTTTGGTTGATTTCGGCAATATGTTCACTCTCCTTGTCGCAACATATCCGACAGAAATGCCAGTGCCAGTCCCTGACCCCAGCCTTGGATCCAATCTTTCGGAATGTTACGGTACCCATCGCGATCTTTCATCACAGCTGTTCCGCCGGAGACCCCGAGTACACGTCCATCCTCGCTGATGTGGTTCAAAATACCTCTGAGCGCCTTTTGCACATATTTCGTATGCAATGGGTTGCCGTTATTAATCATGGCCGCTGCAATACCGCACGATGCTGAAACTTCCTCATACGATTCCGCATCATCCAGTACGGTGCGCCACAAGCCATCCTCCGTCTGCAACAACTTGAGAGCCGCAAGTTGATCACGCAAGGAACATTCAACGTCCATACATTGCGGATACAAGTACCACTCTTTGAGTTGCGGTTTGACCTGTGACATCGTATAAGCTCCCCATGCATTCGCCCTTCCCCAGTAAAAGCCGGACATGTGATCCTTGTTCACGTTGTTATAACCGTGATACCACAGGCCTGTGCTCGGATCTTGCAAGTATTTGATATGCCAGTAATATTGATTCAGCGCATCCTGTATCATCGCTTCGTCCTTCAGCTTGCTACCCACTCGGAGCAGGAAAAAAGCCGCCATAAACAGCGTATCTGCCCAGGCCTGTTCAGGAAAATCATTCGCTGTTGATACCGTATGCTGTAACACCCGATCGCCAAAGCGGAGCGCATGATTTTGCAAATAATCCACTTTGCTCATGACGGTATCCCAATACTTCTGATCGCCTGTCTCTTCGTATAACGTGATCAGCACATGTCCCATCGCACATGTATTCACCGTCCAGCTTGGCAAGCCGAGCTCTATATATTCATCCGCCCACTTCACCAGCCTGTCCAAAATCTCCTGGTCACCTGTCGTTTGGTAAGCTCTCGATACTCCGTAATAGGCTACGCCGCAGGGCCAATCCCACGTTAAATCCATATCCAGTGTTTTTCTCGTTACGTTCTGAATGACGTTTAAAATTTGTTCACGGTCGTATTTCACTTGCAGCATTGAAATTCCCCTCTCCTGCGCACACTCCTCAAATTGAGTTTAAGAAGTGACCGTCCTGTGATGTAAACGCTTTACTTATTTCATTGTAAGCAGTAAAATAGTTTGCATCTAAGCATATTCGTAACAAAACTGCGCAATTTCGATCATTTATAATCCGACGAATAGGAGCAGCCGGACATGCCCAAACCGAAAAAACCTGTTATTGAATACCGCCATTACAGCCTGCCCATAGACTTTCCTGTGCTGCTGCTCAGCGGGGAGCGCTGGAAAATCTCTGATATGAAGAGTGAGCACCTTCATTTCCATAATCATATGGAGATTGGCATCTGCTACTCCGATGGAGGTGTAATGGAGATCAAGGGAGAGAACGTGCCTTTCCGAGCCGGAGATGTTACCTTCCTGCCTCGTTACCTGCCCCATACGACATACAGTTCACCTAATACCGCAAGCAGGTGGGCCTACCTCTTTTTTTCGCCGGAGGAACTGTTCCAGCACTCCCTAAAAACACCTCAGAGTCACATGGAGCCCAATCTCCGGGCTATTCAACCAAGCCGTTGTGTATTACATAAAGATCAATATCCGAAGGTGTATATGCTGGCGACATCGATTGTGGAGGAAATACAGCGGCAAACCCCGTTCTATCGAGAGAGTGCGTATGGATTGTTAATGTCGCTGTACATTGAGTTACTACGCATTCATGCCATCGATGAGAACGGGCTTAGCCGTGAGCAGAAGCTGGAGCGAGAACAGATACGGGAAACGGAAAGGCAAAGCCGTCAGCCTGATCTGGTTATATCCCCTGCTCTGGAACATATCACGAGGAATTATATGATGCCGGTGACGATTGACGAGCTTGCAGATCTGTGTCATCTGAGCACCACCCATTTTCGCCGCAAGTTCCTTGAGATTATGGGTACGACCCCTCTTGATTTTCTAAACAGTACACGCGTAGAGGAGGCTTGCAAACGATTAAAAAGTACCGATGCCTCTGTGCTCTCGATTTCCGAGCAAGTCGGTTTCAGGTCCATTTCCAGCTTCAACCGTTGCTTCGCCAGATTAATGGGTGAGTCCCCGAAGGCTTGGCGCACCGGTGCTCACATGGAAACACAATCAGCCAAAGCATCTATTTTGGCATTCACAGGCTGGGTCTAAGCTACATAAAAAAATCCCGAAAGTCATTGAAGACTTCCGGGATTTTTTAATTTGTTCTTATGACTAACTCCATGTCGTAATTCAAATCTGCAAACGAATCTTTAGATCAGGTCAGACTGCTGCAGTAGTCTTCTCAGAATGGTCGCTGTCTCGGCTCTTGTGATCGACTGCAACGGTGCAATCGTATTCGAACCGCGTCCCGTTACTAGTCCCGTGTGGACACTGGCTGCGGCTGCTTCCTTCGCCCAGTCGGCTACTTGTTCTGCATCTGCGAAGCTGGACAACTGCTGCACAGCATCAGCAGTCACCTGACTGTCCAGTCCTGTCACTTTCATGGCTCGTGCAATCAGGGTCATCGCTTCCTGACGGGTAATCTGCTCTTGTGGACGGAATGTGCCGTCTTCATAGCCGCCAATCAGACCATATTCAGAAGCAGTCTTCACAACATCCGCAAACCAGTCTTCATCATTCACATCGCGGAAGCCATTGCTTCCTTCACCCGGCTTCAGACCCAGTGCGCGTACGACGATGGCTGCGAATTCGGCTCGTGTAATGTTGCGATCTGGTTCGAAAGTGCTGTCTGATACGCCGCTCACGATCATACGTGAGCTCATATCGTTTACTGCTGTATTACTCCAGTGGTTAGCCACATCCGTGAAGGATTGAGGATAGTACACAATGCTATACGTACTGTTGGTCAGGCTGTTAATCTGCGCATAATATACGCCGTTCATTATTATAATCTTCGTTGGTACATGACGAACGCTACCATCCTTATCAATGACGACACCTGTTGTCATTTGGCTTGGAGCAATGTTAGCCGGAAGAGTAATCGTACGCTCTACGTAGCTACTGAATTTATTTACAGGTGTGGTGTTACCGTTATAGCTGGCATTTACGTTGAATTCCACAGGTGTTCCGACCAGCGTATATCCAGCTTGCTGTGAAACGGATTTCGCTGCTTGTAACGTCGTTGGATCTACTTGAGCAATCTCTACTTGAAGCTTGATGCTCTCAAGGGAGTCGTTACTATTCAACTTAAGCTGTTCCGCCACGCTACCAATCCGAATCTGACTTGCTGGTAGCGTGTAGCTTGCTGTATCAGTCTGGAGTACCAACACCGCTTGCTTATCTTCCATAAGCTTCACCGTCTGTCCATTCAGCTCACCGATAATTACACCTGCATTCGCGCTATTACTGCCCGTAACAGGAATCGTAATTACACTGCCCGCTGCTTCGGTATTCAGCTTTTGGGCGATCGCTTCCGCATTCACAGAGATCGTCACGACCCGTTGCCCATTCACTGTCGAATTCATTAAGGTTCCCGCTGACTGTGCCTGGCCGTTCACCAGTACCTGAACGTTACTGCTGGTATTGTTATTGGTGACTGGTGAGGTAACGCCTCCACCTCCGTTACTTGCTCCACCTGTTCCAGTATTGCCAGTACCGTTATCTTCATTACTGCGAGTAATGATTAATGTATAAGTCTTCTTGGTGTTGCCATTCGGAGCAGTCACCTCGATTGTTACTGTATTTCGTCCGTTAGCGAGCGAAATATCTGCACTTTTTCCACTCGTACCATTGATCTTAACGCTCGCACCCTCCTGAACAGAAGTGACACTAACCACTAAGGAGCGGGTTGAACTGCTCACGCTTGCTGTATAATGCTCCACATCCGGGCTGAAGACCGGAGATAACATACCACTAGTCAATGTCAGACCACCCAGGTCGGCATTGTTACTAGGCTCACTGAGACGTTTTACGATCAGATTGTAAGTGTTGCTGTTGCCGTCCTCTGCTGTCACCTTAATCTGTACAGTATTCAAGCCTGTCATCAGGTTAGAAGCCGTATAGGAATACACATCATCGGTAACGGATTGCTCGGTTGCTCCAGTGACACTGATTGTCTGGCTGGTCTCTGTCTTGGAGAAGGAGAAGTCCAGACTGGTTACTTCCGGAGCTACTTCCACTTGGTAATTCCGCTCTTCTGGCGAGAAGGCTGGAGATAATGTACCGCTATTCAGTGTAAGACCACCCAGTTGGGTGTTGTTACTAGGTTCGCCGAGACGTTTCACGCTCAGGTTATAGGTATTACTGTTGCCATCCTCGGCCGTCACTTTGATCTGTACAGGGTTCAAGCCTGTCATCAGATTAGAAGCCGTATAGGAATACACATCATCGGTAACGGATTGCTCGGTTGCTCCAGTGACACTGATTGTCTGGCTGGTCTCTGCCTTGGAGAAGGAGAAGTCCAGACTGGTTACTTCCGGAGCTACTTCCACTTGGTAATCCAACGCTGTTGACGAGAAGCCTGGCTCCAGAGTGCCTTGACCTACATTCAGGCTGGACAGTGTAGCATTCTCGGACTGCCACTTGGCATATAGAGTAAGATCACTAGTCACAGGTGACTCAAAATCATAGGCCTGCATAAGCTCGATATCTGTGTACCAACCGAAGAACTTGTATCCATCTCTACTCGGTGGCGATGGCTCTGTTGCCTTAAGATTATGTCCGACTGACTGCGACAAGATTGAGGTACCTCCGTTCGTGACGAAGGTGACATCTGAATTCCCAATTCCCCATTGCGCATAGAGCGTAACGTCAGCGCCGTTAATGTTGAAGGTATCATTCGGACTGTAGTCCGTGCCTGTTCCATCTGCTGCTGTATTCCAGTGTAAGAAGGTATAGCCTTCTTTCTCCATATTTCCGGTGTTTCCAGATACTGTAACAAGGGGAGACAGCGTAGAGTAGCCCTGCATGTCTACAGGCACACTTCCTGACTCATGGCCATTGCCGTTGTAGCTTACGTTATACTGATTGACCAGCGACTTTACGGTTATTTTCTGACTAGCTGATTGGTCCCCGTAAGCGACATATGGAATGTTATTGGAGTCCAGAGCAAACGATACATACTGCACTTGACCACCATTAGAAACTCCTGAGAAGGCACCTCCACCTACCGATTGCCACTGATTCCCGACTAGCTTTTTGACAACTCCAAAAGGCGGCTGTACAAACACGGTTCCATTGTCACTATAAGCAACATATGGAGTTCCTTCAGAATCGAAAGCCAGTGTGTTGTCTCTAGTAGCGTTAACAGAAATGCCACCACTGTTTCCAACGTTCTCCCATTGGGTACCTGTGAATTTTAGTACAGTAGTTTTATAAGAATTGTCTTGATTTGTAAAAGCAACATAAGGAACGTTGTTGGGAGCGATTGCGATCGCATGGTTCGATGATTGACCCGCTGTGAGTTTAGCTGCCCCCACGTAATTCCATGCTGTTCCGTTGAACTTTTTAACGGACAGTTTATAGCTGTCTGTTCCGTCACTATAGACCACATACGGAGTGTTCTGTGAATCCAGAGCGAGAGCCATTTCATTGGCAAAGCCTGAACTCACCCACGTTCCCACGTTAGACCACACGTTATTCGCGAATTTGATGACTCTAGCTTTAGCCTGGTTCGGGTGGTCTCTATAAAGAACATAGGGATTATCCGCGGAGTCGAATGCGATCTGCATCATGTTCGCTGCTCCTGGTGAGATATTGTTAACCCCTACATATTCCCATTGACCAGCAATAAATCTCTTAACTCCCAGCTTTAAGTCGTTGGCTACATCCTGGTAAACAAGGTATGGCGTACCTTGCTTATCAATGCCAAGGAACAACTCATTGGCTTCTCCCGACGAGACTCCAGTGTTTCCTACAGTTTGCCACTGACCGTTCACAAATTTCTTTACTACTGCTTTACCAGAGTCCCCAGCATCTTTATAAGCAACATAAGGAGTATTCTGTGGGTCTACCGCTACGGAGTTGTATTCAGCTCGTCCAGTACTAATACCTGGGGCACCTAAAGACGCCCAGGTCTCGGTGGCTGCGTAAGCATGGTCTCCTCCCCAATTATGAAATCCGGGGATACCGCTCAAGACTAATAAAAAGGTGAGTATCATGGATAAAGCTTTTTTGGCATTCAGATTCTTGCTCATGTTCTACTTCCTTTCTAAGTTTGATTTGTGAATCAAAAACACTTAAAGATTTGTGTAGATAACCACTGAACAAAGCCATCTTTTTAACACTGCTTCATAAGTAACTGCACTCTACAAACCGGGCTACTGTAAGTACACCAATCATTAAGTTCCGACAACACCATGTTGTGATTTACATCTCCATACCTTCAGTCCCATAAGTCTATAGTTGCGCTAAGATAGGTCTTTCGATGCTTTCACTAGATTCTTTCGACATATCACACACTCGAATTATACAAAACTACAATAAACAAAAAATAAACAAAGAATTTTGTCGATATTGAATTGCACCCCCTGGGGATATCCGCTACAATGCCGATAGAATACTAGAGATGATTGGTAATCTCCCAAAGGAGTAGCAAAACGTGCTCATACGAATTTCAGGTGTTGTTCTCACTGTGATACTTGCTGTTATGTTGCTGGTTCTATCCACGGCTAGAGAACCGCAAGCTGCCGCGCTCCATGCACGTCAGGGTATTCTGGATCTATCCACCTGGAACCCGAAGATTGAAGATCGCATCAGGCTTGACGGTGAATGGGAATTTTATTGGAAGAAGCTATTACCCGTTCCGGCCCATACCGCGGATCAAAAACAACAAGGAACACAAGCATCCCCTGATACTTATGCAGAGGTTCCTGGTACTTGGGGACCCGTTCAGATAGGGGATAAACGATTACCTTCCTACGGTTTTGCTACATATCGGCTTGTCCTGCGAAATACACCTGTTGAAGGCACTCTTGCCATCAAGAAAAGCAATATTCGCTTTGCCAGCGAAATTTACGTCAATGGCACCAAACTGATGGAAGACGGACAAGCCGTGGAAAAAAATGCAGGATACCGGGCAGGCAATTCGCCGCAAATCGGATTTTTCCCGTATCATGGCGGTGATATTGAAATACTGGTTCGGGTCGCCAACTATGACTATCCGAATGCAGGCATCTCGGGTCCGCTTTTTTTTGGCGAACAGGCTGCCATGCTAAAAAGCCATCAGAATCGCATAGCTATTGAACTGGCAACTATGGCTGTACTGGCTACCATATCCATCATTTTTCTCATCAGTTATTTGGGATCTGCCCTATATCGAAACCGGGATGACTCTCTGCTACTGCTCGGCCTTGTATGCCTGTTGTATGCCCTCTACAATGGCATGATCAGTGAAAGAGTACTGGCGGCAGCAAGCACAGAGCTTTCATTCAGTACGTTATATAAATTAAAAGATTTTTGCTCCGTTGCCTGTCTTGGCTTGTTGATTTTTTATTTCTACCGTTTCAGAACAGGCATGTTCTCGGGGGCAATTATCTCTGTAACGCTATTTATTTTTGGGGCTTATATCTGCCTGCTCGCACTCTTTCCTATCTCCGCATACGGGTTAATCGCACCTTATGTTATCGGACTGTATACATTGATTCTGCTATGGCTTCTGGTGCAATGTGCTTTGCGGTTTGTGCTCAGCGAGCAGGGAGAACGCTTGTCGAGCTTTCTATGGTATGCAGCCATGCTCTGTATTACGCTGTACTGTCTGGATATCAACCTATTCTCCATTTCACTCAAAGAAAATGTCAATATCGGACAGGTATGTATCGTACTATTCAGCATCCTGATGCTGTTTTTAGCTGTCCTGCGATTTTTCGAGGCTTACCTTACGGTTCGATCTCTAAAGGATCAGCTTCTCTTGCTGGATCAGGTCAAGGATGATTTTCTATCCAATACGTCTCATGAGCTTAAAACACCGCTCAATGCTATCGTTAATATTAGTGAAAGTCTGCTCAAGGGTTCGGAAGGCCCGCTCACCGATGAACAAGCACATAATCTGGCGATTGTGACGGGCAGTGGCAGGCGTTTGACGTACCTAGTGGATGAACTGCTGGACTATTCCAAAATGAAGCATGGGGACATCTCGTTGCACCGTTCAGCCACAGACCTGTCCTCCTATGTCGAATCAGTGTTGCGCATGCACTCTTTCCTGCTCGGTACAAAAAAAGTGGAACTGATCAACAACATCCCAGCCTATTTCCCGGCCATTTATGCGGATGGGAATCGGCTTGTTCAGATTCTGCACAATCTGATCGGTAATGCCATCAAGTTCACGGAGCAGGGCTCGGTCCGAATCAGCGCTTCCCTCGTTCTGGGAAAAGCAGAACTGCGCATTAGCGATACGGGACGCGGCATCAGCCCGGGCAAGTTGGAACATATCTTCCTGCCATTTGAACAGGAAGCAGACGCGGGGCCTATGGTTGCCGGAGGCACGGGTCTGGGTCTGAGCATCACGCGCAAGCTTGTTGAGATGCACGGTGGAACCATTCACGCCGAATCAACGCTGGGGCGAGGCGCCACATTTATTTTGACGTTCCCACTGGCCGAAGGAAAAAAAGATAAACGACCCAACGTGACGCCTTTCAGCATGGCGCCTACGGTTTCGGGAAATCGAGCATTGAATTATGAAGAACCTGTCATTATGCAAGGGATGAGGAATGAGTGGATTCTCGTGGTTGACGATGATGCAGCCAATCTGCAAACCATCGTGAGTCTGCTGAAGCTGGAAGGGTACAGTTATGCCGTTACATCCCGTTCTCAATCGGTAATGATGTTGCTAGACAAACTTCCTGCTGTGCATCTGGTGATTGCCGATATCATGATGCCAGGCATATCAGGTTATGAATTGCTTGATCGAATTCGGGAGCGCTTCTCTCCTTCCGAACTCCCTGTGCTCATGCTGACCGCAGGCAATAAAGCTCATCAATTAAAGCTTGCGCTGGAGAAAGGTGCCAACGATTTTGTATCCAAGCCTTTTGAGTCGGAGGAATTGCTTGCACGGATCGGCGGTCTAACCCGGATGAAAACATCTGTCCAGGCTGCACGTAATGCCGAAATTTCCTTCTTACGATCCCAGATTAATCCACACTTTCTGTATAACGCCTTGAATGCCATTGCCGAATTATGTGTGGATGCGCCAGATGAGGCAGAACGATTAATTTTACAATTATCCAGTTATTTGCGAGGCAGTGTGCACTTCAAGCATCTGGATTCCAAAACCAGTCTGGAGAACGAGTTGGGCATGATTGAGGCCTATGTAGCAATTGAACAGGCACGCTTCGGATCAAGGCTCGAAGTCATTATTGATGTGGATGCAGATGTGGATCGAACTATGCATATTCCGCCGCTGATTCTGCAGCCCTTGATCGAAAATGCGATTCGGCACGGTCTAATGTCCCGTGTTGGCGGCGGCCGTGTAATGCTCTCTATTCGCAATCTGAGTGAAACGGAAACCAGATTTACGATTGAAGATAACGGCATGGGTATGACGAAGCAGAAAATGAAAGAGATCCGGCAGGTCGCTGACGGCAGCTCAGGTGTCGGTTTATGGAATATTTCCAGCAGACTCAAACTGCTGTACAACAGGGATTTTCGGATGGAAAGCCACGATGGAGAAGGAACCCGCATCACGCTCGATCTTCCCATACAACACCAGAGCATGAAGGGTAACGGGGGGTACATTACATGATAAAAGTAATTATCGTAGACGATGAGGATCTATCGCTCAAACGACTAAAACGGATCTTGACTGAAAGTGGGGCCATTGAGGTATGCGAAGTATTCCATGATCCGGAGAAGGCTTGCGAATATGCGGCAAATCACAGTTTTGATGCTGCTTTTCTGGATATTACGATGCCGCGAATCTCGGGAATGCAACTGATCGGCGAATTGCGCAAGCATCATGCTTCCCTCCCGATTGTACTGGTCACAGGATATGAGGAATATGCCGTACAAGCTTTTGAAAAAGAAGTGATCGACTATATCATCAAACCTGTGACAGCGGAACGTGTAAGCCGTACGATTCAACGCTTGCAGCAGCTTCTCCGTAACAACGCAATCTCTCTCGATCCGGTCTCACCGCCCCCTCGCCTGACTGTGCGGCTGTTCGGTGAATTTACAGTACATGACGGAGCAGATGCAGAGAGTCCTGTGAAGCTGCGAACACCCAAAACGGAAGAATTGCTCGCTTTCCTGTTATGTGCCAAATCGACGAGCCGTGATGCACTGGCGGATACGTTATGGAAAGACCTCAGTCCGCAGAAAGCCTGGACTAATATCAACTCAACGCTCTACTACGTCAGGCGTGCGGTTGGAGATAACAGCGATGTTCCTCTGATTCAGAAGGATCGCAACGGGATTCGGATTGACCGGGACTCCATCGATTGTGATCTGTATGAGTTTGAAGCGTTATTCCGCCAGATCCGTCAAGCTTCAACCTATTCACCTGAGATGTTCGAACGAATAGACACCTTGTATCGGGGTGAGCTTTTGAAAGGGCGGCATTATGAATGGGCACTCACATGGTCAAGACAGCTCGAGATGGACTTCATCACAATGATGGAAACGGCTGCTCATTATCATATCCAGCAAAAGCAACCGCTTCGTGCACTGCATTATTTCGATCGCATCCTGCAGATTGATTCAATCCGGGAAGATATTCACCGCGAAAAAATCGTGATCTATCTTTCGCTTGGTCGGCGGACTGAAGCCCAGTGGCAATACCAGCTTCTCGAGGAATTGCTTCACGAGGAGCTTGGTTCCCGCCCGGCAGCCGATATCCAGCTGTTGTTGCGCCAATCTTAACTGAGACAGAAACAAAGACAGGGACAGACCTAACACAACAAAGCCCAAGCTTGGCGGAATGACCGCAAGCTTGGGCTTTTGAATGTTTAAGCTGAATCCGTTTTTATCTAGCTTAGTAGAGTTTAATCGACGTTTGAAGTTTAAGTTACAGATTCTCCGTAGCCAGCGTGAATCCCTCAATCACCGCATCTTCATCCACTTCAATCATAATACAGCGTCTTCCCTGATAGTTAACCTGTCTCACATATTTGAGATCCTGCGGACTGATCGAGATGGTCGCCACCTTGGTATCAATCTTGATCGACTTGGAAGTGTACTTCGGCATCACACTGTTTGCCTTCAGCTCATAGTTTTTGTTGTCGACGATTGTTTCGAATGCACGTTCCACCTTCTCGGTGGTCAATTCTTCTACGCCGCTGGCTGTGAGAAGACGCTCCACATCTTTATAATCCAGTTTTGGCGGTTCTTCCTCATGGGATTCCTCGTTCACTTCAATAACCCGATTGATCTCTTCGTATACATGAGCCAGCGTAGTGGCATCCATCTGCTCACCTGTGATCTCTTTGACGATATCCTCGAATATCGCCCGCTCCTCCAAAGCTGTAACCGAACGTTCCCCATTCAGCACATTTTCAACAAAATGAGGGTCCGGGAAATTGGATTTGCCCGTGCAGTACAGCACACGGTTTACGTCCGAATAGTTGTCCGTCACGCTTGGATACAGGAATCCCTGCTCCGGCGTGCTTAATTTGATGATCGGATCAACGATGATATTATACTTGAATTCCCGCTCTACGTAGTCAAAGAGAAGCGTCTTACGCTGTTTCTCGGTGGAATTCACACTGCACAGGATAAAGGGATGGGCGAAGACTTCGTTTCTCTCACTCTCTTCCGCTTCATCATTTCTAGCCTTCGTTGGCAGATAATACTGCCCTTTAATAAACGTAACCACCATATCCCGTTCATACTTTGCATCAGCCATCATACGATCGACGAGCAGCAGCATCAGATCCTGCCACTCATCCGGGTCACCTGTGACGAGTGCCTGGTGAAGCATCACCTGTGCCGGTTCCTCCGCCTCTTCCTGGAATTTCAGTTCGAACAGTTTCTGATCCAGTTCACCTGTCAGCAATTTTTTGAAATTGCCCATGTATAACTCTTGCTTCTCCCGATCCACCAGTTCAAACGGATGGCGTTCCCAGTGATAAACTTCATTGGTTTCTTTCGTAATATAGACATTCAGGATGTCGTAAATGTTCAGCAGGTCATGATCCAGCTTGAATTGTTTGCGAATGTGCGCGACTTCTTTTTTATTCATGATTCGTTAGACAACTCCTCAAGTAAATTGGCTTTACAAGTATAAACGATAAAAAAAAGCTTCGCCAGAAGGAGGTTTAATGTTAGTGGTCCTGTACGGATCACTAAACAACATTTGTCCATGTCCAAGCAACGTCAGGCTATGGTTGAAATGTTCTTAATCCGTTAAGTTCATGAGAGTTAGTAACTCCACTCACTACATGAAAAAATGGCGTTTTGTCATTTTCAATAAACGGTTTGAGAAAGGAAGCGAGTCAGATCATGAGTATTAACACCAATGCAATGATGGGATTTGCCCCTGCGCTGGGCTGGAATTCATGGAATACGTTTACGTGGGACATCAATGAGCAATTGATTCGGGATGTTGCCGATGTGTTTGTAACGGAAGGATACCGGGACGCCGGGTACGAGTACATTGTCATTGACGATTGCTGGAGCCTGAAGGAGCGGGATGCGGACGGCAATCTGGTCGTAGACCCTGCCAAATTCCCGAGTGGAATGAAGGCGCTTGCAGATTATATTCACGACAAAGGTCTGAAGTTTGGCATGTACTCCTGTGTCGGTACACATACTTGTGCCGGATATCCAGGCAGCTTCGAGCATGAATTTCAGGATGCGGCATTATTCGCCAAGTGGGGCGTGGATTATTTAAAATATGACTACTGCTTCAAGCCGCGCCATATCTCTGGCGAATTGTTATACAAACGCATGAGTCTTGCGCTCAAAAACTGCGGCCGCGAGATTCTTTTCTCCGCTTGCAACTGGGGAGAGGACAATGTCTACGAATGGATTCGCGAATCAGGAGCGCATATGTACCGTTCCACCGGGGATATTCGCGATAACTGGGACTCGGTTAAAGAGCTGGCTCTTTCACAGCTCGGAAAACAAAGCTATACGGGTTCTTTCTGCCACAACGACATGGATATGCTCATTGTTGGCATGTACGGCGGAAGTAACAATGACTTTATTGGCAGCATTGGCGGCTGCAACGATATTGAATACAAAACCCATTTCTCCCTCTGGTCGATGATGGGTTCACCGCTTATGATTGGGTGTGATGTGCGCAAAGCCAATCAGGTCACCAAGGACATTTTGCTAAACCCCGATCTGCTTGCCATTAATCAGGACGCAGAGGCACGCGGGGCTTACCGCATCAAACCTGAGCCGCAGTGGTTCCATACCGATGATGTATTCATGCTGGTGAAGGTGCTTACGGACGGTGATCTGGCGATTGGTTTCTTCAACCTGAGCGACAGCCAGCGCGAACTGTCCCTGCAATTCTGGGATATGGGACTGCCTTACGCATCAGGTTACTCCCTGTCCCTCTATGACTGCTGGGAGCACAAGGAACTCGGTGTATTCCGCGAGCGTTATGCGCCCGTCGTAGCGGCCCATGATTGTCTCGTTGTGCGAGCCAAACTGGTGAAATAAATGGCACACAGCCGGTTGTGCACAACCTGTCAGGTTCCGCTCACTTCCGACGATGTCGGTATCTATCTGAAATTGGTCTCGCTAACAGCCCGGCAATTTGTCTGCATTGATTGTCTTGGCGTGAAGCTGAATTGCGGGCGGGAGCCGATCGAGAAGCTCATTCGTTACTTCCGCGAGTCAGGGAACTGTGCTCTTTTTCGTTAAAAGGTATACAATGCTTGTTCCCTAACGACCTGCTCTTTTCTGGTGCAACATCATATAGGCAGTGGGCGTGTATGCTGTTGCCTTTTTGAATACTCTGGAAAAATAAAGCGGATCATTATATCCCACCGAATAAGCTATGGATTGAATGGATAATTGAGATGACTCAAGGAGCTCGCAGGCACGCCGGATACGACATGCCGTGATGTACGTTGATACCGATTGACCTGTAGCTTCCTTGAACTTGCGGAACAGGTAACTTCGCTCCAGATTTACGGCCTGTACAATTTCCGCCACCGTCAAGGACGATTGCCAGTAATTTTGCTCGATATAGGTTCTTGCCATCCACACGTCATCTCTACTCTCTGCCTGCTTCTCGTTCGGAAAAAACTCCATGTAATAGGAAAGTAACAGCTGCAAACGTGCATCCGCTCTTAGGACTTCACCAGGTGATGATCCTGCATTCCAGGCCAGATGAAACCACGGCGCCATCGTTTTCGGAGCAACTGGGAGTACAGGATGCCGCACCGATAGTTGTATCAAATCTACGATTCGCCCCGCGTCTCTTCCGTTGAACTCGACCCATACATACTCCCACGGGTCAGCCGGGTCGGGGTAGTAATAGATTTCTTTTTGCGGAAAAATGATAAAGCTCTCCCCGGCACCCAGCCGATAATGCTGGCCTCCGGTTTCCAATGTGCCCTGCCCTCGAATGATGAAGTGTAGCGCATAGACGTCACGTACGCCGGGTCCCCACTGATGAAGATTTACAGGTTTGTGTCCGCCGCTGATAAAATAAATCTGGCTCGCCCTGCTCCCGTCTCGCCATAATGAGTCCACTTCCAGCACCTCCATTCGTGATATCAGTCATTATATATGATTATGAGGGGTTCTTGGTTTAATTTCGATGCTGGAAACAACGTTCCAAGTTGCTTATGATAGAGAAAGAAGACACATCACCCAGCATAATTGTAAGCGCAACCAAACATCTTGGATCGACATACATTAACGATGTTCAATTCAGAGAGGAGAATGTTGTGTTGCTTAGAACTGTTACGGTCGAAAATGGTCAAGTTCAGGGACTGCCTGCCGCAGATCCACGTATTACAAGCTTTAAAGGTATTCCATTCGCCGCGCCCCCTGTAGGCCGGAATCGCTGGCGTGCACCACAGCCTGCTTCCGATTGGGATGGTGTACTGCAAGCCTTTGATTTTGCGCCAACCTCCATGCAGGCACCAACCGTCATTGATGATAATAACATCTACACAAGGGAATGGGCGGTTGATCCCGACCTGCCGATGAATGAGGATTGTCTGTATTTAAATGTGTGGACACCTGCCAAACGAACCGATGAGAAGCTGCCTGTATTTGTCTGGTATTTCGGTGGTGGGCTCCAAGTCGGTCACACGGCCGAGATGGAATTCGACGGTGAACGCATTGCACGCAGAGGCATTGTGGTTGTGACCATCAATTACCGCTTGAATGCGTTTGGTTTCCTGTGCCATCCAGAGATCAGTACGGAGTCACCGCACGCACCAGCGAATTTCGGACATCTGGATCAGCAGGCAGGAACAGCGTGGGTGAAGCGTAACATTGCCGCGTTCGGAGGTGACCCGGATCAGATTACAATCGGGGGACAGTCTGCTGGCGGTGGCAGTGTTCTTAGTCAGATGACCTCTCCGCAAAACAAAGGCTTATTTCAGCGAGCTGTGATCATGAGCGGTATAGCAACAGAGTTGTATCCGAACGTTCCTGTGCCTGCTGTTCGCAGTACGCTACGGGATGCCGAGCAGAAAGGCGTTGAGTTTTTCCGTTTTCTGGGGGTAGCTTCACTGGAGGAAGCAAGGCAGCTGGACGCCATCACTTTACGGGATAAAATTCTGGAATATCGGAGCTTCTGGGGAACGGTCATTGATGATCAGTTCTGTATAGGTGATCCGTTCACCCGTTTCATGCAACATAAGCGTGAACTTGTTCCTGTCATGCTTGGACATACATCCTCCGAGTTCTGGACCAAGCCTGCGGTAAACAGTGCGGAGGAACTGAAACAGATGGCTACAGAGCTATTTGGCGAGGATGCTCCTGCCTTCTTAGAGCGATGTGAAGCCGATAAAGGCGATCTGGATCATGCCTTACAGCGGGCTTCTGTGCGCATGATTGAACATGCGATTCAGCTTGTAATCCGTTCTAATAGCGGTCATCCGTCGGAGACGCCGCTCTATTATTATAATTTCGACGCTGAGATTCCCGGCTGGGATCAGCCGGGCACGTTCCATTCCGTCGACCTGTGGTTCTTTTTTGAGACACTGGCCAAATGCTGGCGCCCTTTCACGGGTAAACATTATGATCTCGCACGCCAGATGTGTAATTATCTATCGAATTTCATTGCGACAGGTGATCCTAATGGCTTGGATTCCACCGGTAAACCTCTACCCTACTGGATTCCGAGCAGTACTGAACAGCCGTATCGCATGGAATTTACGGATCAGGCACAGTTGCAGCTAGCGGAGCCCGAACCTGTGCTTGAATTGGTGATTGAATACTTTTTCAAAAAGCAAAATGAACCTGTGGTTTAATAAATGTAGCATTACTCCTCTGAATAGGCTGTGCGGTGGCGCATGGCCCTCTTCTTTCAGAGCCGATTATCTTAGTGGAGACATCACTTTTGCTAGGAAATTGGTCTACTAAATTTACAAAAAAATCACATAATCAATAGACTATCCCTATTCTACCATGGTAAAATTAATCATATTACTCCACTTTAGATAGAGGTATAACATATGATTATTTCACATAACTTAGCGGCTACTAGTGCACATAGGAGAAATCAAGAAAACGCCCGTAACAGCTCTAGCCACCTACAGAAACTATCTTCTGGGCAAAGAATTGATCGTGCGTCTGATGATGCAGCAGGACTAGCAATATCCGAGAAAATGAGAGGACAGATTCGGGGACTTGACCAAGCAAATCGAAACATACAGGATGGGATTTCTCTTGTTCAAACAGCAGAAGGTGGACTGCAAGAAATTTCAGCTATTTTACAAAGACAGAGAGAGCTGGTTGTTCAGGGTCTAAATGATACATACACCACTAACGATCGTCAGATGATTGAAAGTGAGATCAAAGAGCTTACGAATGAAATAAACCACATTTCCCAAGGCACAAGCTATAACACCATAAACTTGTTGGCAAGAGATGATTATGAAATACTGGCGGATCGTTCAATTTCTAGTACAAATACTTCCCTTACTGAGCCGCCTACAATTCCAATCATACAGAAAACTGTAGTTTATGCACCCTCTGGGACACCCCCAGAAGCAAGACACCTGATCAGCCATTCTAATACGTCATCTACAACTCAGACGCATACAAACACAAATGTAATTACTCCGATAACCTCGCAGGATTCGAGACAAGGTTACAACGAGTATAGTGTAGATACGTATACAACAACTAAAACAGATACAGAGCGTTCAGTATATGAAACGTTAGCACCTACAACCGATCTGCAATATTCAGCACCAGACTACTGGCATGCTTCGGGAACGAATACAACTTGGTTTGGGCCCAAAACGTTAGGTCGTGTTTATGGCACGATGAGTGAGAATGTAGAAGTCGATGGCATGATGCAACCAGTGCAGTATACATCTAGAAGCAATGCCGGTACAGTTCCGGCTTGGGATCATATGTGGTTTCCAAATAGCGAGGTATCGATAAAAAGAATCCGGACTATACTTCCAGATCATTCGATGCAAATCGAATATATAATTAATAACGGAAATCCAACGGATACGAATTTAAAGCTAAGTAACCTAGTTAACCCGCCTGATAATTCAGTGATGACAGATGCACATGGGCTACTTCTCCCCAATGGTGTAACATCCATTAATTCACCATCCGGGAATACTACATATATGATGACAGGAACGGAAGCAAATGCTAGTATTACGTTCGATGATTCACTCGGATCTCTATCACCAACCCAACTTGCTATTCATAATCCTGCAGGGGGACAACCTGCAATTAATTTTGATTGGGATGTTAACCTCCCTTCTCAATCAAGTTTAACATTTGCTTTCAAATACGGTCCTCTCTCATTAAATTTGGATGTATTTGAACGTACAACCGAAACAGAAGTCTCTACATGCATAGAAACAACTTCAAATGTCGAGATCAAAGACATAGACTATACCACACCGAAACTCACGGTCCAAGCCGGAGCAAATCAAGGGCAACATATGGATATCCCCTTATTCAACGTGCAGGCTGATGAGTTAGGCATTACAACGATGGGCTTGTTACCACCATCTATTAAAGAACAAGCATTATCTCGTGTAGACAAAGCCATCTCCAAAATTTCCAGTATTCGTGGAATATACGGTGCAATTCAAAATCGAATGGAACATGCATTAAACAATACAAGTAATGCTTCAGAGAATTTGAGTAATGCAGAATCTCGAATTAGAGATGCAGACATGGCCAAAGAAATGTTAGAGTATACAAAGTCAAATATTTTATTGCAGGCTGCACAAGCCATGCTCACACAATCGAATCAAACTCCTCAATCCGTTCTACAACTGCTCCACCAGTGAACAAAATGTAAGGGTGTCCCACAAGCCATTTATACGGCTATTGGGACACCCCCTTTTTGATCTTGGCTGCTTTCTAGTATACTCTTTGATGCTTAAATACTACGTTAAACGTTAATCCCACTCAAAGGCTCCGGTGTACAACTGATAGTACGTACCTTTCTCCGCTAACAATTGTTTGTGGTCCCCACGTTCCTTGATCTTGCCATGCTCCAGCACCATAATGGCATTGGAATTCCGCACGGTAGACAAACGGTGGGCGATCACAAATACGGTTCGGCCCTGCATCAGATTATCCATGCCCTTCTGAACCAAGGCTTCGGTACGTGTATCGATGGATGAAGTGGCTTCATCCAGAATCATGACAGGCGGACTCGCAATCGCTGCTCTGGCAATCGCCAGCAACTGGCTCTGCCCCTGTGACAGTCCATTCCCGTTACCATCCAGCCAGGTCTCATACCCGTCAGGCAGACGTTCAATAAAACTCGCCGCATACGACAGCTTCGCCGCCTGAATGACCTCATCGTCACTGGCCTCCAGCCTTCCGTAGCGAATATTCTCAGCGACCGTACCCGAGAACAGATGGGTATCCTGCAGTACAATTCCCAAGGAACGCCGCAAATCTGCTTTGCGAATACGCTGAATGTTAATGCCATCATAGATGATCTCGCCTTCTGTAATATCGTAAAAACGGTTCAGCAGGTTGGCAATCGTTGTTTTGCCCGCACCCGTGGCACCTACGAACGCAAGTTTCTGTCCAGGCATGGCATATAACGTAATATTCTGAAGCACCTGTTTCTTTCCGTCGTACGTAAAACTGACATCTTTAAACTCCACTTTACCTTTCAGAACAACACTTGTTCCGTCCTCCAGTTTCCATATCCATCCGGCCTGATCCTGATTTTTCTCTAACGTCACACGGCCTTCATCTGCTTCAGGCTGTTCATCCATTAGGTTAAAGATCCGCTGAGCCCCTGCAAGAGCTACAACAAACATGTTGACCTGCGAGGAGATCTCGGCAATGGGCATCGTAAAATTACGGGATAAACTTAAAAAAGCCGCGATAATTCCCAGACTCAGACCAGCGTTCCAGCCCGATATTGCCATAGCTCCGCCTGCAATGGCCACAAGTACGTAGATTAATGTGGCCAGATTCGCATTGATTGGCATGAGGATATTCGAATATTTGTTAGCTGTAGCCGAGTCGTCAAATAACCCATCATTCAGGCGGGCAAATTGCTCCATCGCTTTTTGCTCCCGACCGAACACCTGCACCACTTTTTGCCCATGAATAATCTCTTCAATATATCCATCTACCACACCAATCGATTCCTGTTGCCTGAAAAAGTGCTGGGTTGCCTTGGTACCCACAACTTTGGTAATCCAGAGCATGGCAAGTGCACCTAGTACAACCACGATCGTTAACGGCACATCCAGATATAACATTGTACCGAGAACGACCACAACGGTCACGACAGTGGATAACAACTGCGGCAATCCATCCGTCAGCATCATGTTCAGCGTGTCCACGTCGTTTGTGTAATGACTCATAATATCCCCGTGGGCTTTACGATCGAAATATTTAATCGGCAACTTCTGCATGTGATCGAATAAGCGGTCACGAATCCTCTTCATAATCTGCTGTGAGACGGTAATCATCAGCCGTTTTGAGACAAACGTGCTGATAACTCCAGCGACGTAGATTGCAGCCAGAATAACCAAAGCCTGTAACAAGGCGTCAAACACGGGGTTCTGATTCCCGAGCAGCGGCGTAATAAAGTCATCGATTAGCAATCGTAGAAAGGCCGCTGAAGCGACAGAGACGGCGGAACTCACCAGAACCAGAATCAGCGCTAGTGTCGTTCTGAATTTATAGTATTTAAAGTAGGCTAGCAGACGTTTTATCGTCCGACCATATTGAATGTTATCCATCCAGTGCTTCACCACCTTGCGTCTGTGTATAATAAGCCTCTTGATAAATTGTATTTCTGCCCAGTAGCTCCTGATGGGTTCCGATATCTACCATCTTGCCTTCATCCAGCACAACAATCTGATCGGCATCTTCCACAGATGCAATACGCTGGGCAATGATTATCTTGGTTGTATCCGGTATGCTTTCCTTGAAAACATTGCGGATTAACGCGTCGGTCCGTGTATCTACGGCACTGGTGGAATCGTCCAGAATCAGAATCTTCGGTTTTTTGAGCAAAGCTCTGGCAATACATAGCCTCTGTTTTTGCCCTCCCGAAACGTTCGTACCCCCTTGTGCCAAATGAGTGTCATATCCATCCGAAAACGTGGAAATAAACTCATGTGCCTGCGCCGCTTTGCACGCTTCAATCAACTCTTCATCAGCCGCATGTTCATTGCCCCAACGCAGATTCTCCTTAATCGTGCCTTCAAACAAGACGTTTTTTTGCAATACCATCGCGACCTGGCTACGAAGCAAACTTAAATCATACTCCTTCACATTGACTCCACTGACAAGCACTTCACCCTCACTGGCATCATACAGACGTGGAATCAGCTGTACCAAGGTGGATTTTGCACTGCCCGCAGCTCCAATAACACCAATCGTCTGTCCCGAAGCTATTCGCAGATTGATGCCAGACAGTGCATAATTCTCGGCTTTACCTGAGTAACGGAAGGACACATTGCGGAATTCGATCTCCCCGTTGTGCAGCTCTGCAACTGGCGATTCAGGGCTGGTAATGTCCGGCTGTTCACTTAACAGGTCATTAATCCGTCCCGCCGAAGCTCGGGCAATGGCAACCATAATAACAACCATGCCCAGGGTCATCAAACTCATTAGAATTTGCATGGAATACGCGAATACACTTGTAAGCTCCCCGGTAGTCATGTTTCCGCCCACAACCAGTTTGGCGCCAATCCATGAGATGATCAGCATCACGGCATATAGCACAATTTGCATCAGTGGGATTTCATACGACAGAATGCGTTCTGCCTTAACCATCTGTGCAAATATCCGCTGGGATACGGCTTGAAACTTGGATACCTCACGCTCTTCTCGCACATACGATTTCACAACCCTGATGCCGCGTACATTTTCCTGAACAACTTTATTGAGATCATCGTAACTATCAAAGGCCCGCTCAAAAATCGGAAAAGAATACTTCATGATGATGATCATGCCAATCGCCAGCACGGGTATAACAATCACGAACCATGTTGCGATGGATGGGCTGATGCGATACGTCATAATTGTTGCAAAAATCATCATCACCGGACTGCGGAAGGCAATCCGGATAATCATCAGAAATGCATTTTGCACATGCGTAATATCCGTAGTCAGCCTGGTGACGATGCCTGAAGTCGAGAATTTATCCATATTGGAGTACGACAGCTGCTGCACATGACGGAACAGGTCATAACGCAGATTTTTGCCAAATCCCGACATTGCGATCGCAGAATGTTTACCCGCCAACGCCCCGAAGACCAGAGACACGAGGGCAAACAACACCAGAATCAAGCCGTACTTGGTCACCTGATTCATCTGGCCCCCAGTGATTCCCTGATCAATTAATTCGGCCATAAACAGCGGGATAATGACTTCCATGGCCACTTCACCAAGTAAAAACAAAGGCGTCAGCCACGTATCTTTTTTATATTCTCGTACACTTTGCAGTAATTTCCTGACCATATGCATTCTCCTCATCTAAAATAAACACGCTGATCTGCCATCTAGAAGTAGATCGGCGCTCAGAACAGCTGTATTATAAACTGTATAGTAACTATACAGTCAATCCATTATTTTTGACCTGGAGGTACTTATGCATTCCAATGAAATGTTGTCCATTAGTGCTTTTTCCAAGCTATCCGAAGTTTCGCGCAAAACTCTTATTTACTACGACCGGATCGGTCTGTTCAAACCTGCCTATGTGGCAGATAACGGTTATCGCTATTACAGCCACAGCCAGTTTGAAACAATCGGCGTTATTCATATTTTCAAAGAGCTGGGCATGTCCCTCGAGGAAATTCAGCAGCATCTCGGTGAGCGTTCCCCGGAAACCACTCTTCAACTTTTGCGCAAACAGGAGGAAAATTTGCAGTTGCAAATTGCCAAACTGACTCAGGCGAAACAGATGATTATTCAGCGTGCGGAAAATATAGAGCAATCCATGCACCTCGACACCAGCCAAATGCATGTTATCTGGCAACCTGAAACCCCCTTGCTACTGAGCCGCCAGATCTACTCATCAAAAAAGGAGTTTCCTGAGGAACTATGGGAGGATTTTCGAGTACGTTTGAACAAGGAACATGCACCACTCGGTTATCCCGGCGGTGTCATCATTCCTAAAGCGGATCTACTTCGGAAAAATGGAGACATGATCTCCCATATGTATAGCTATATGACCACAGAGCATCATGAACAGGCCTATATGCCGGAGGGATTCTATCTGGTTTCTTATGCCAGAGCCGACTATGGAGATACCGAGAGATTTTTTCCGCAAATCTTTGATCATATAGAGAAGAATCAGTATGTCATTAAGGGTGATGCTTACGAGGATTACATGCAGGATGAGATTGTGCTGCAACATGCGGAGGATTATCTGGTTCGGGTTATGGTGCATATTGAGGAGCCAAATGACAAAGGAGATATAACTTAACTCACTTAACTTAATTTAAATCAAAAAGAGGAACCATTCGTAACCTGCCGAATCGTTCCTCTCTATCCCTGTTGGGACTGCCCTATTTCACTTGACCTAATGCAATCTATATAAGCTGAACTTTCTTTTACACGTTAACGAAGAGGACAGAAAAAAGCTGGAAAAGCAAAGCGTTCGCCTTTATCACCAGATTTCCCCCTTTAGAGAAGGAAATCAAAAAAATCTGGGGATAACAGCGATTGGAGGATTATTCTGTCATCGGAGTGAACTGTGTAAAATCTTTAGTTCACTTTTCTAGATTTCATTTACACCCTTAACAAACCACGGAAACCTCTTGCAGCGTAATAGGACTCTGCCCCGTTATGGTACATAAACACGGTATCGTAACGGCGGTCGCAAAAAATAGCTCCCCCCCGCTGTCTAATATGTTCAGGTGTCACCACCCAGCTGGAGGTTTTCAGATCGAAGTTACCCAGTTGCTGCAGTTCACGATACTGGGCCTCATCCAAAAGCTCAATGCCCATCTCGATGCACATTTGAACAGCGCTATGCTTAGGTTTGTTCTCTTTACGTGCATCCAGCGCGGCCTGATCATAACATACACTGCGACGGCCCTTCGGGCTCTCTGCTGAACAGTCTACAAAGATATATTCACCTGTCTCACTGTCTAACTCCACAACATCCGGTTCGCCGCCTGTTTTCTCCATCTCGTGGAGCGACCACAGTTTATCAGGGTGAGCTTCGAGTTTGGCCTCGACGTTAACCCAATCCAGATCGGGATGACGACTCATATTCTTTTCAAAACGGGTCTTTAATGCCTTGAACAATTCATCACGTTGTTCCGGTGACAGATCTTTTTCATTTTCAATGGAGTTCGTGTTCATCCTCATTCTCCCCCGCTTCATTAACATGTAGTGGTGCAGCGCACTTATTCTACTCGATTGTAGTGAAAACAATGATGTTATTCAAGTATTGTCCAACTGTCCAAAGCCTGCAGACGAACCGCTTCTTGCTCATGCTGTCGGTAAGCTCTTAAGCGATTGCGGCAATCCTGATTCCATAGTAACTCCTCACCAGCAATCTTTAGCAATGACAGCCCTACCCAGGAAGACGCCATATCCTTCCGCACTCTCAACACATCTACGATGTCGAGCAGTTGCTCCGGTTTCCAATATCCTTTCCCATCAAGCACCGTACGCTTAATCTGCCGATCGACCGATTCAAGTACATACGGATGCGCATTAGCGATATCAATGACAGGATGCAACCGGAGTACCACCTGATCCGGCTGGCTCCAGTCCATTGCAGCCAAGTGCAGACGAATCGCGCTCAGCTTCAGCGATTCATGATGCTGAAGAGTCTCGATCATGGCTACATATAATGGAGCAAGTCGCCTTTTCACCGATATAGAACCCGAGACAAGCTGATCAATCAACTCCAGCAAACGTTGACGATGCGGTAAATCCCTCTCTCTACCTGCATTCCAGTTGTCCTCTACCTCCACTTCAGCCAACTGCCGGATGACCTGTACCACCTCATCATTCACTTCCCCGTCCCTGCTAACCGTAACCAAGGCATGAATCGCGGCTTTCCAGCGCGTACCATCCTGCAGATCGATTAATGCTTTGCCAGCACATTGTGAAATGACCTCTGCACCCACATGTCCCCAGCGTGACATCGCATGAAAAGCTTCCATCGATACAATCGGGTCATCATGGCCCGCAATTTCGGTAATCCACTGTAAATATCGCAGTCGCGCTTCCACCGGAAGTTCATCCGGACGCTGATTCAGCAAACTGCGCGCAATGTCCCGATCTGAAGAGGACGCCATTACACTCATCATCGCCCAGCTTCGCTCATCATCCAGACATTGTCTGGCTGCATGACCAATGGCAATAATGACATCCTTGTGCCGCATCGGCTTCTCAAATTCACGAGTGAGTAAGGTCACGCTTTCACTACTTCTATAAGTTCCCAGCAACCGAACCGCTTCTTTCCGCACTGTAATCTTAAGTTTCTCCCGGTCCAACAGGCTCGAAAGCATGGACGTGAGGAGCACCGGGTTCACCCTGCGTGCACACCTCGGAATGGAGTACATCGCTACTCGTGCACGATCTCCATCCAGATTATTCAATAAAACAGGTAGGGCGTCTTCCGGTTCCTCCGTTAATGAAAAAGCATGCAGGGCGGCCTCTATGATATGTACTTCCGGATCATTTAACAGATGCTCTAGTAGCTGATTCGAGCGATAATCGGGCATACCCGCCATACTCCGAATCGCATTGGCACGCTCATAAAAGCTCCGCTTGCTGTCTTGTGCCACCCGGTCAAGCAGCGAAGCCAGCGCCTGTTGCTGACGAGGCAACCAGCGGTAAAAGCCATGATAAGCTGGAACGAGATAGACCGTTTTTCCTGTCAAATGCTTGCCTTTGAGGACTTTGCCGGAGATAAACGGATCAAGCCACTCCTGACGTTTCAGATGCAAGTACTCGAACACTTCGTAGAATGAAATGAATGTCGGATCAAGGTCCAGCAGTTCCCTAACCCGTTTATCCCTGGTCTTGTAGGGTGCGAGCCAGTACCTGACCGCTTGAGCCGCTGACTTCTTCCCTTTCACTAACTCTTCCAGAAGGTCGTGAAGTTTGGGCAACCGATCAATCGCTTTGCCAAATGCACTAGCCATCTGCAGAACGACGTAGTCACTCTCCCGCTTGTTCGCTTCTACACCTATGGCATAGATCTCGTCAAATAAGGTTTCGAGTGCGGCCTGCGGCAGACTGTTCCACTCTCTGGAAAATAACATAAACTGCCCATCACGCATCGCCATGCGCTTGATCGTTCTAAGCGCAAATTGGAACAAGGGGCGCCCAGGTTCACTTGCATGCTCCAGCAGCATGTCAAAAGCCAATTGCTCGACTCCTGTTCTCGTTCCATACGAAGTATCTCTGGCCTCAATGACACTGTCCACCAGGATCGTCAGATGTGGCACATGCTCTTGCTTAAACATCGTGACTGGACATCTCGATAGTTCGGCCATAACCATGAATCGCACCGGGTCCTGATCGTTTTTCACTCTCGTCAGGAACCGTAACGTGTCCTCCATCCCACTACGGGACAGAGCCGTGCTTTGTATCAGCCGGGAATAAGCCATAGCACGCTCATCCGCGTTCGATACCTGAACAGCCTGCTCCAGCGTATCTCTAACTTGTGCAATCAGACGACGTGTTGTCATTTCGAACGTTCTGCCCCGGTCTTCCCGGACTTCTCGCAGGGTGAGCATGCGAACCGCTTCTTTGTCGCGTAACTGATGCGGCAGTACATCGAGCAGGGCCATAGGGAACATTCGATTCGTTCGCTCCTGCACCGGGTACGCTGCATCAAATAACGCTTCACGGTTTGAAGGCGCGAGCGTATCCAGCACCTTTGCCACTTGAAAAGGTGCTTCGGCAAGCATGGTCACCAGTGCAGTCCATTGTGCAGTGGTGAAGTATCTTCTCTTTTTCAACACACCCGCCGGAACTCCGTTATTCAGCAGATATGTCCTTGTCTCCTGCCTCGTAAGCAGCTCAAATACTTGCTCAGGGCTAGTCCGAATCAGGATGCCCAGTTGATTCTTAATCACAGGATGAATCTGTTCTTTGGGACCATAAGACAATGCATATTCCAGGACTGCTGCTGGTCTTAATACACTAAGCTTCTCTACCGCCGTGCTCATTTCATACCACACACTGGACCTGTCGCTCTCCGATACCTGATTCAAGGCATTTTCTAAGTAAGCGGCGACCAGATCTGGGTACCGGGTTGTTACGGTTCGCCAATTATTAATTGCATATCCAAGCTGTGGCAATCGTGTGCAAACCGTTGCTTCACCACACATGGATAGCAGGAAAATAGCGTCATCTGCGCCCCAACGTTCCAATACGACCGGCAACAGCCGTTCTGCCCAGTCCTGTCTGGTATACTTCACAATGCTCCGCAACAGTTGCTGACGACAATGGTGCGACATCGAAACGATCTCGGTTTCAATGTCATAACCCGGATCAGTGACCACCTCTGCGAGCATCCGGGCAGCCCGGCCCCTGACCCCAGCCTTGGGATGATTTAACGCATGTATAACAGCTTGTGCATCCTTTACCGCGCCAGCTCCGGTTAACGCCAGATGTGCCTCGTACGCTGTCCCGCTGTCCAGTAGCTCAATCAGAAGCGTAGCGTAATCTTTCGCGCCCACAGCCAGATGATGCCGTCCCAGCCGCGCAATCTCTTTCATTCGGTTCGAATAACCAAGCGAGCCCAGTTCTTCTAAAACCCGAGTTTTACTCAGTGGAGTATGATTGTTCTTCATAAAGCCTCTCCCCTCACTCACATTGTGGCCCTTACTTTCACTTCATTTTCATTTACACTTTTTCCCCTTTTACTACTCTCTTATATAACCCTTCTTAACAGGCGGAAGTTACATCGAATAAGCGAAAATGTATTATTTCTTCCTGGGACGTGTCTTCAAACCAACTGAAGTGCATCTTTATCCCCCTTTTTCGCCCCTGCTACGTTAATACGACTTCCGAGCTCATTTACTGAGAATAACGGGCAATTCGATCTGTAGGATAAATATGTCTGCTGCCTGAGATATCTTCAATGTTCCGTTATGCTGTTCGATGATTTTCTGGCAACTGACAAGTCCGATCTCGTTACTGTCCTTCGTTTTGTCCACAGGTCTAATCCGGTTCCGAGCGGTCATGATTAAAGACTGTTGCTCTATAGATAAATCGATATCCACTGGATGAGAACGATCCGCATACTTCTTTATATTGGAGAAAATATTATCAAACACACGACGGATCGCTACAAGATTCAACTCGATCAAAAAGGCCTGTTCCCCGTATTTCTGCTTCAACTCAACATCGAAATGTTCCATTAAGGCCAGTTGCTCATCCAGAAGCTGATCAAACAACTCTCGCCCATCATAGATTTCGGATTCCACATCCTCTTCCTCTGACGCAGAAGAGACCGTAAAATACTCAAACAGCTTATCTGATAATATCTTGATCTGATAAGCCTTCTCTCTGCTATTGTGAATATACTGGTGCAGATCCTCCTGTGTCTTGTATTTGCCCAGTTCAATAATGTCCATGTATCCCAGCAGAATCGTGAGCGGTGTGCGCAAATCATGAGAAATCGCCGTAATCAACTCTCGATTCGCGCTTCTCACCCTCTCCTCGCTGCCAAGCCGTCCCACAAATGATTTCCGCATCTCATCAATACTCCATGCGAGCGAGGACAGCTCGTCTTTACCAGATACCGTAATCTTATAATCCAGATTGCCGCCTTCCAGTATTTTAATCTCACGTTCCAGATTGCCAATATAGGATATTTTCCGATTGATCATGAGCAAGAAGGCAACAATAAACGTAATCAAAGCTGCGAATACCGTCAAAATCAAAAGCAGATTATAGTACTGATATTCATAGAAACCAACCAGATAGATCTGCACTGTTTTATCTGTAAACTGCACGGTTGTAATCGGTGTTCGGGAAGGCAAGAACTGAGTTAACAGTTCTTCATTGATCGCAGAATCCGCTTCTATGTTGGACGAATATATCAATTTATCCTGTTCAAACATAAACAGCTCCAGATACCGTTCCCCACGAATCCACTCCGAGAGCCTCTTATGATCCTGTGAGGACAAGTGCTCACTACTCACCATAGCCTGAAATCGTTCGAGCGCATCCTGTTGCCTGTTTTTGCTAAACGTTGATTTACTGAGATAACTCTCCAGCGCTGTTTCGCCAACCACCTGTAACACGATAAATGTTCCTACCGCGACAAACAGAGAGAGAATAATGGCGAGCACCAGCTTGATCTTCAATTTTTTCCCGATGAGCAGTTTATTCAATTTTGTACCCCTTCCCCCAAACGGTCTGCACATATTTAGGATGCTGCGGGTCATCTTCCAGCTTGTTTCTCAGATTACGAATATGAACCATTACCGTGTTATTACAAGTATAAAAATAAGGTTCTTGCCACACGCTCTCATAGATATTTTCGGCTGAGAAAACCTTTCTTCGTTTGGACGCCAAGAGCAACAGAATCTGATACTCAATATCCGTGAGCGAGATTTCTTTCTCACCGATATACACCGATTTCGCATCCTTGTGAATGGTCAGATCCTTCACCGCAATGTTCTCAGCCTCTTCGACCTTCTCCTTGCCCCGGTAGACATAATATCGGCGAAGCAGCGCTTTGACCCTTGCCACCAGTTCGGTATACGAGAATGGCTTGGACAAAAAGTCATCGCTCCCCGACGAAAAGGCTAGTTGTTTATCTGAATCCTGTGTTTTCGCTGTCAGGAACAGGATCGGCGCACTCGTTTTTTCACGAATCTCCAGACATGCCTTCAGTCCAGACTTATTGGGCATCATCATATCCAGAATAATAAGATCTGTCTCTTCCGTTACTTTATCTACCGCATCTTGGCCGTCGACGGCTTCAATGACTTCGTAGCTTTCACTTTCTAGCAAAATCTTCACGATCTCACGAATCTCACTATTGTCATCTGCAATTAAAATCTGCTTGTTGTTGTTCATTCGAAATCCCTCCGTTCATTCCAGTATAGTCTGCGCATTTTAACAGAGCCAGCGGATCAGGATCGCCTTAAGAATTCTTAAGAAGTTAAGTAGGTATCTCTTCATGATTTCGTTTTATACTGTTAATAGTGAATGTCATTACAAAAAGGGGTCTTACGTTATGCCGAAATTCTCAAAACGTATCGTGATGAAAATACTGTTGGGCTTGTTTGTTGCCTTATCGATGGGCCTGCTGGTTTATTATGCGCCTGCCATCATTAAAATCATGTCGTCCATGGACAACTTCAGAGCTTACATTCATTCCACGGGGCACTGGGGACCGGTCATGTTTATTTTATTCCAGATTCTACAGATCGTCGTTGCACCTATTCCCGGAGAGGTCGTGCAAATTGCCGGAGGATATATCTACGGTACTGCACTCGGTTCCTTCTATACAACGGTTGGTCTGATCATAGGGTCAGCGATCGCATTCTATTTCACCCGTTTCATCGGTCGTGATTTTGTATCGCGCCTGTTGCAGAAACAAAATATGAAATGGATGTCATTCATGCATGATGAGCGAAAATTTGCTGCCTTTTTGTTTATCTTTTTCCTCGTTCCCGGGTTGCCCAAAGACATGCTTGTCTTTGTCGCTGCGCTGACATCCATCAGCTCTTTACGCTTCTTCACTATTCTGCTGATTGGACGGTTGCCCTGGATTATCGCTTCGGCCGTGGTAGGTTCCAACCTTCATATGCAACAATATACCATTGCCATCATCATATCGGTTATTGCTGTCGTTGGATTTATATTCGGATACATCTACAAGGACAAATTAATGAATCTGTTCTCCAAAGCGGATAAAACGAGTCAAACAAATATGAACATCGAGAACAATGAAGATAGTGAGATCAAGGAGACAAACGAGACAAAAGAAGTCAACACAACATTTAAAACAAAAACTGCATCTGCTTTAGTTAAGCCGAGAGACTTGGCACCGAAAAAAGGATAAGTTACGGAAGATTTGAATATGAAACTATACAATTATATATAAAACAAAATACAAAATACGGAATGTGGAGTAGATATCCATGATCTATTCCCGTCATCATTGGAGGAATCATATATGCAAAACATTGTAACGGATCGATTGATTTTACGTAATTTTGCCGCAACGGATGCTGCCGGATTGCTCGAGTATACCGCGAATCCACGAGTGAACTGCTTTATGGATCATCAGATGTCGACACTTGAGGAAGCAGTCGCAGAGGTAGAGAAACGAAGCAAGGACGACTCCCATATCGCCGTTTGTCTAAAAGACAGCAATGAAATCATTGGAGAGCTGTTTGGGATGACAGAGGGCCATGATCCAGGGTCAGATTCAGATTCGGACTCGAAATCGAATTCAGATTCAAAGTCAGATCCAGATACGTATAGTGTCGGCTGGAATTTTAACGGGAGGTTTGAGGGAAAAGGGTACGCCAGTGAGAGTGCTCGTGCCTTCATGGAATACCTCTTTATAGAGCAGGGAATTCGGAGAATTTACGCTTACGTGGAAGACGATAACTTCCGGTCTCAGAAGCTATGTGAGAAACTCGGCATGCGCCGGGAAGGACTATTTCTTGAATTTATTTCTTTTGTGAAAAATGAAGACGGTACGCCGAAATACGAGAACACGTATCAATATGCGATATTAAAAAAAGAATGGCTGGCGCAGCAGGCTACTGCGAAATAGCGTGATCCAAATCCCCGGATCGTGTGAATATATTCCTTGACCCGATCTTTACAGCGTAAGCAAATTCAGCGCCCTGTCAATAAAAAAGCGGCAGCTTCCCCCGATTGAATTTCGGGACAGGCTGCCGCTTCTTTATGTTTATCTAGTTCCCAACAACGTGCCAATAACTTTCTCCGCCATAGCCTTGCCCTGAGAGATACAATCCGGAACGCCAATTCCGCGGTACCCTCCGCCACCAACGTACACTCCAGGCATACCATTTTCCAGTAACTTCTCAACCTCTGCGATTCGTTTTAGATGCCCGACTTGATATTGGGGCATGGATAACGGTAATCGGTTGATCTCTGTAAAAACAGGCTCTGCGGAGATCCCCATGGTATCTTGTAATTCGCGGCGTACTTCAGCAATGATTTCTTCATCGGTAAGCTGATGACTCATCGGGTCACGGCCGTATTTCCCCACATATGCTCGCAAAAGAATGTGACCTTTCGGCGCCGTATGCTCCCACTTAGATGATGTCCAGGTGCAGGCTGTAATTTTGCGTTCTTCCTTGCGCGGTACAACAAAGCCGGATGCATTCAGGGAAACACCCACATCCTGCTCGCGATAAGCAAGTACGACGTTCATTACCGAAGCATAGGGGATCGCACGCAGGAGTTCTGCAATCGCCTCATGCTCATGTGCAAGCATATCTGCTGCTGCATACGCTGGAGTCGCAATCACTACCGCATCCGCCGCAAGCGTCGTTCCATTGTTAAACTGAACCGTATAACGTATAGTGTCTTTTCCTTGCTCTTGCTCTGCTTTCGACACACGAGAAATTTCCGTGTTCCTGATCAAATGCGCTGTGGAAGAAAGTGTCTGTTCAAGTTGCGTTACCACACCTTCCAGTCCGCCCCGTGCACTCAAAAACATGCTTCGAGTGGCCGTGCCCGATGGTTTTGATGCGGGTTTGGGAGCTGGACGGGTTGCCGATATAGTTGTAGGTTGTGACGTAGACTCCGTTGTGGTTTGAGCCGTAGGCTTGATTGTTTGCTTTGGGGCGCGACTTTTTCTCACACCCAGCATGCCCACGATCAAGCTACGGTGTTTTTGCTCCGTTTCCTGTAGCATTGGGAACGTTGCTTGTACGCTCAGTCCGTCCGCATTGCCAGCATATATGCCTGCCAAGAGCGGCTCGGCGATCTGCTCCAGTACTTCATCGCCAAGGCGTCTGCGTAGCAGTTGCCCAAGGGACTCATCCTCCACGCCAGGTCGTCGTGGCAAAACAAGATCTGCCGCTGCTCGCACCTTGCCCCGCAGTGACAATAAACGAGTTGTTACGAAGGGTTTCCACTTCGTAGGCACACCGAGCATAAAGCCATCCGGGATCGGATGCAATTTATTCCGATAGGCGATATAGCTATGCAACACCCCTGGACGCGTACCAACAATCTCATCCCCCATGCCGAGTTCTTGCATAAGCTCAATGATGGATGTTTTGCGTGCGAGAAAAGAATCCGGCCCCCGTTCGATCACGAATCCATCCCTTTTACCGGTGTGCACATGTCCGCCGAATCGATCACTTTTTTCCACAATAATAAGTTCTGCTACAATATCATTCGCTCTGCAAAACTGTTCAATATAATAAGCTGCGCTTAATCCGGTAATCCCACCGCCAGCGATGACAACTTGTTTCTTGCGTTGATTGTTCATGCTACACTTCCCGCCATATAGACTTTAACCCAGCAATCCGTAACTCACTCTTCACAAGTGTAGAGCAGATGCCAGGTCAGAAAAGTGAGAAGAATCACAAAACAGCCATAACGAATATAATGCAACGAATCCGTCAAAATAAAAAAGCGACCTCTCCTGAATATTGCTTGGAAAAGATCGCCGTCTAGAGCCAGCACGTATGGTCGAGTTTGCTCCCCGTTTACGAGGCGTTGACTATTTCTACGCTTATGTCTATGTCACGCCTATGAAAATATCTATATGCTATGGAGACTAGCTCCCCCAGTATTGCTTCGCAATCTGCTGGCCCTGATGAATCTTCGCCCACTGTTGGGCTTCGCTCAGTTCGTTCCCGCCATCACAGGAGGCAAAACCACATTGGTGAGACAGCAGTAGCCTATCCTTGTCAATGATCTTGGAGGCTTCGTCCAGCAGACGAACCACGCGCTCCTCATCATCGAGCGTACTTGTTTTGGAGGACAGCAGACCCAGTACAATTTCTGTATCCGGTCTGTCTTTGAACACTTCCAGCGCTTCGATGGAACCCGCACGATCATCATCCCACTCCAGGAAGAAACGGTCATACTTCAATTGCTTCAGGAACAGATTCGCAATCTTCACATACGATCCGCCGCCCATGTTGCGGGAATCATAATTGCCGCGGCAGTTATGTGTCCACATTTTCAGACCCAGACTATGACCGAAGTCAATGACCGTATTGTTGATATCAATAAACTCCGTGGCGAGGCCCTGTACTTCCTCTTGATTAATATGCTCTCCGGTAAACGGCGAGTTCGGATTGTCATCGGCAAACAGCTCCCAGAGACAGTCATCCATTTGCAGAATTTTACCACCCGCAACTGCAAACTCCTGCACAAATTCCGTATAAGCACTCACCAGACCCGCTTTTAGCTCCTGTGTATTCTGGTATACTGCGTCCTTGCCCCCAATGTTGTCCGACCACGATAATTCACCGAAAATATGGGATGGCGATGGAATGCAGAGTTTGGTCTGCTGGTCACCCGCTTGGTCCTGCAACTGCTTGAACAGTTGAATGAAATGATGATTTTTGCCGCTCAGTTGACCCGTAATACGAAGCCCGATATCTTTGCGCGTTTCATATTTGGAAGTGCCGTCCACATCCCGGAAAAAGTACCCATGATCCGCAATATACCGCTCCACTCCGCCAAATCCCCACACAAAGTCGAGATGCCACATCGATTTGGAAAATTCGCCGTCCGTGATGACAGACAGGTCATTCTCAATCTCCTTTTGGATCACTTGTTCAATCGCTCTCGTCTCACATTGCTGGTATCCTTGAAAGTTTTCATAGAATGGATACTGGATATCATCCCGGTGTTCAATCTGTGTTTTATATGTCAGCAGCTCTTCCGGCCGCAATAAACTGCCTACGATCTGGAACTTGTCAGTCATGTAAATAACCCCCTCGTTGTATATGATCATCATATCACGCGGAGCGGGGTTAGAAGAGATACTAAAAAAGTATGACTGGTTATAGCTTCAGGCTATAGCAAATGTGGAATAAAAACGTGTATGCTCTGCAACTCTGGCATTTGGTTCTTAGTCTTTTCCCTCTATTGAAATCGTCTCACAGTCATTGAATATTGCAAACCGCTCGAAACATTCCTTCACGACGGCTACAAGTTCTTCGGTTGGCTGCATGTCTTTTTCGTACCAGACACGTTTAACAACAAGTCTTCCAGATTTCCGTTCCACGATAATCTCGGCTCGCCCAATGAACCGATCACCATACAGTAATGGCAACACATAATAACCAAACTTCCTTTTGAGAGCCGGCGTATAGATCTCCCATTTATAGTCGAACTCAAACAATGCATAAATAAGCTTTCTATCCCACATTAAATTATCCAGCGGAGCGATTAATTCGCAACGCGATTGTAACTCCGGATTTTGCAGTATGCGTTCAATCATAGGTACGTCTTCTGTCCGGCAGTATAAACGTTCCTTCATTTGTTCTACCTCAACAGCAACAATGCGATCTTCCAGCAATAGCTCATGAAAAGCCCTGTTCCGCTGCTCTGTCTTTAAGCCCCATATATTAAGCCAGGCATCGGATGCACGATTCCACAGTAAACCGACCGCACCGATTCGGCGCAATACTCTCCACTTGTGATGATCTAATTCGTTCAATAACGGTTCCGGGGCATGCAATACATCAGCCCGTATGTGTTTCTCAGCCAGATCATAATATTTACGTGTTCCTTTTTTATGATGGATAACCAGTTCACCTGTCGAATACATCTGCTCCAGCACCGAGCGCGAAACGTTGTTCCCACTACTCCAGTGAATGGCCGAACGCCAAGTGAAATCTCCCTCCAGTTGCAATGCATTTAATTCGTTCGAACTTACCGGACCAACCTGCTGTATATAAGACCGTACTTGCCTTGTGAGCGTCTCCATCTGGGGATAGCTTTCGGCATGCTGTCTGGCCGCCTGTCTGTACCGTTCGAAATAAGGCCAGTCCTCTACCGGGATTATAGCGAGATTCTTATCGGGATAATCCATCAGCAATCGATCTTGATACAAAAGCTCTTCGAGCATATTCTTGCTAAACCCACGAATGCGTGACTGCAGCACCAGTTCGGCATTTTTTCCACAGATATCGATAGGATCGTATTGAATGCAACCAACTTGCCTTGTAAATTCCATGACCCCTGACTTTCCGTCATATTGATGCTCGCCTACCAGTCCATGCTTTAACAATAAAAATTGCCTGGCTTGCTGTTTGGTTAATCGTATCATCGGACATGTTCACCCCTTAACAAGTTCAAGCAAAGCAACCCCTCAAATATGTATAATTTAGCACAAAAGAAACATATGTTCTTGTCTTATTTTAACTCTATTGGACTGTAAAAACAACATGTAGTACAGAATAACGACTGTTATTCGTTCAAATGCCTTGTGACAGTGTTTGAAGCGATTATGCTAATGCTAACCTTTGGTTTGCTAGTTGTAGCGCTACTGTCCGATAAACACGAGTAGACCGCCCACCCGTGCAAAGGTTGCGGTCTACTTGGTCGTGTATCCTCTTGTTTGAAACCTACCGCCCTTAAAAGCGGCTATTGTGCAAAGAGTCGTGTTACAGCACGGCTCTTTTTGCATAATAGGCTGTTTATAGCCTTAGTATAATACGAGCAATTAAAATTTTCACACCGTTCTGCGGCGCAATTCGTAAAAATACTGCACGGCAGAATGCTTCATTTTAATTGAATCGGACATATTCAGAATCCGCTTTTTTCCCACCCGCCTGTCGATCAACGCGAGAATATTGAGCAGGATGTCACTACTCTCCAGATTGTCCTCAATTGAAGTCGCCAGAAACGTAGTGGCTACCGCCGTAAAATTGGTTTTGCTTAACGTAGCTTGAGCCGCTAACAGCTCTTTGGCATGAGAAGTACTCTTGCGACCTCGCACCATGATCTCAAGACGTTCCTCCGGCACAGCCCCTTTGGTTTCCTTGCGAATCGCTTCAATCTCTTCAGGGCTTACAGGAATGACGATATTGGGATCATTCTTGATCTCCTGATCGTTCTTATACCACTGAATGGGCGTCGTCGCATCCGCCATATTGAGAATGTTTTTCTGATCCACAGTCAGGTAACAGCTCCCCGATCTATCCGGCAAAAAGCGATAGCTGGTCGCCCGATATGCTACTGTTCCAGCCAGTGCGGGGCTAAGAAAACTGTCTAATTGTTGTTTTAATTTACTCCAGGACATAGTTCCTCCTATGATTGAACCCGTTCTATCCGCCGGGAAGCCTACCCCAAGCGAAAATTATCTCGATTATAACACAGCCTGACGAACTAATAACCCCGAGAGCCTGTACATATCTATTCAGAATGTCCCACCTGCTAATAAAACTTTAACTTCGATAAAAGGTAGTTTTTATCTCCACAACTCACACATTTTCTTTTGTTGGTGCTATCATGAAGATATTCAGATATTTATAGCGTATTTTGTAGATTGGGGTCGACTTCATGCTCAGGGCTATTCTCAGAATCAGTTCTCGTACGATCTTGCTTCACATCACGTTTGTTGTTGTTCTCGGTCTGGTCATAAGCTATGCCATTATGTCTGCACCAGACTCCCCTCCTATTCGAAGCGAAAAAGGCGGAGCAGGATATATACTGGTTTCGTCATAGCCATTCCGGTAACGTCTTTTTTTAATATACAAAAGATACAAAAAGGGTTGCCCCTGATGCAGTTAGTTCTGCAAGGTGCAACCCTTTGAAGTGGATTAAATTAAACCAGATACTTTCAGTAACCGTTGTACAATCGCCGCAACTTCAGCACGGGTAATATTCGCCTTCGGAGCCAGTTGTTCTGCTCCTCTGCCGCTCACAATACCTGCTTCCAAGCTTGCTGCTACACCAACTTTCGCCCAATCTGCAACAAGAGATGCATCCGTATAAGGGGTCAGCAGTTCATTGTTGCCCTTATCTGCAAGCTTGTCAGCAAGGCCGGTAATGGCCATCGCTTTGGATAGAATCACCATCGCTTGTTCACGGGAAATCTTCTCTTGAGGACGGAAAGTTCCGTCCTCGAAGCCGTCGATCAGCTTGTAATCATAAGCCGTAAGCACCGCGGAATGATACCAATCGGATGCTTTTACATCTGCAAATGGTGAATTTCCTTCAATCGGTTTCAATCCCAAGCCCCGCATCATGATAGCTGCGAATTCAGCACGTGTCATATCCGCATCCGGATTGTAAAGATCACTACCACTGCCATTTACAATTAAACGGGAACCCATGTCATTAACAGCATCCTTGGCCCAGTGACTCTCTACATCTTTGAACGTCAGCGGATGCCAAACTACGGAATACAAGCTATTGGTCAAGCTGTTAATGTGGGCAAAATACTTGCCATTCTCCAGTGTTACTTTGGTTGGAACATGACGTACTGATCCATCTGGATCTGTTACGATGCCTGTCGTAATTTTGCTCGGATCAATGCCTTCGGGCAGAGCAATGGACCGCTCCACATATACATTAAACTTATTTATATCCACGGACTTCCCTGCAAATTCTGCTTTGACTGTAAAGTCAATTGAAGGTGCTACCAGGGTAAGTGCATTTTGTTTCGCCGCATCTTCGGCAACTTTCATCATTGCTGCTTCCGGAGAAGCAATGCGCAATGACAGCTTGATGTCCTCCAGCGTCCCCATAGAACCCAATTGTCGGGAGATCGAATCAATATCAAGCTGCCGCGCAGGAATCGAGTAGCTTGCATTGCCTGTTTTCACAATCAGAATCGCCTGTTTGTCTTCCATCTTCTTGATCATCTGTCCAGTGAGTTCACCTATAATGATGTTGGACTCAGCAGAAACAGGGATTGTCACAACCGCACCTTGTCCTTCCGCATCAAGCTTGGTATCAAGTTGCTTCTGATCAACAGTGATCGTCGTTACCGTGCGTTCACCCTCCTTAGAAGCTACAGACTTACCAATGCGCTCCTCTTTGCCATTCACCAGTACAACAACCGCATCATTGGTCGGGGCTGGCGTGCCTGCAGGAGTTGCTCCTGCGCTAACACTGTTGTTGCTTCCTGTATTGCCAGTTCCACTACCGTTGCCACCTTCGCTACCGCTGCTAATGGCAGTCCATTTTGCATACAAAGTAACATCGCTGTTCACAACATCTGTATCGTTATTCCATTTTAATGTTCCTGCTGCATCCTTGTACCACCCTTCAAAGGTGTAACCTGCTCTTTCCTTAACAATCATTACTGGAATCTTGGAGCCTTGTGTTACCCCCATTGAGAATGGAGCAGTTCCATCCTGCCGATTAAAGAATACATTGTAAGCCGGAAGATTAACTGAGTCGACAGTCACCGCCACAACCAAACTATTGACCGTTGAAGTTTGATTCTGGGCAGCCAAATCGTTTGTGTTCTTCACTTTCACATAATAGTACACCTTACCTGCTTGATCTGTAGGTACGGAATAACTACTTTCTGTTGCACCCTCGATCAATGTAGCACCTTCAACGCTATCATTTGTGTTGCTGTACCATTGGTAGCTCAATGTACCACTGTCACTTACCGTGGCATTCACAATCAATTGCGGGCTCTCGCTTCCCTGATCTACCTTTAAGTCCACTAGATCCGTGTGGATTACCGGAGTTGCCGCATTGATGATGAGCTTTTTAACCTTGCCGAGCTGATTATCAACAGCATACAAATTGCCAATGGAATCTAAAGCGAGCCCATACGGAATACTGAAATCGGCTTTTGTACTAATTGGCGTCGCTTCACCATTTGACAGTTTTTTCACGCCTTCACTGTCTGCAACATACACATTACCGTTCGCATCCGCTGTCATTCCTATTAACATGATAAACTGCACGCCAGATACGACTTCCTCTGAACTATCGTTCCACAACGTTTTGACCGTAACTCCATTACTATGACTGGCATACAATTTCCCACCAGTCACTACTAAACTAGAAATGTAACTATTGATTGAACCGAAGTTCTCCCAAGTTCCATCAACCAGCTTTTTAATTACGTCGCCTCTATCTACTACATAAACCTGATCTTGCTCATCAACTGCCAAATGGGATGGGTTGGAAAGTCCACTACTATCAATGGTTTCCCAAGTATCTCCAGCATATTTCAAGATAGAGCCGTTATTGCTTCTGGATACATAAATGGTACCTTTGCTATCTGCTGCAATCCCTGTATAAAAATCTTCTCTTTCCTCTCCATCAGCAGGAGTGATATCCTGCCAGTCACTATCTATAGTACGCTTAACAATTTTCATTCCACTTATTACATACACCGTACCACTCGGATCGACTGCAATACCATTTGCACCAATAAAAGATGCCTCTGGCCCGGTGATATCTTGCCAGCTTCCCTTACTTACAAGTACTGTAGCTATAGTACTCGGCGTTGTTGTAGAAGTTTCACCTAGCGTATTGGTTACCTCAACAAAATAATACGTTATTCCCACAGTTGATGTGGGCGCATCATATCTGCTTTCCGTTGCTCCCGCGATCTTTTCAATGTTTCCACTCTCGACACTTTTCTTCGTATTGCGATACCATTGATAGGATAGCTGGCCACCATCATTCACGTTTGCAACGACTTTCAGCTGTGGACTTAGGTCATTCAGGCTAACACTTCTGTCCACAGGTTGTCTGGTAATTTGAGGGGATTGTGCCTTTGTTGGCTTCGTAATTATCTGCACAACAGAACTATTGACCCATGCAGTTTGATTTTGGATAGCTGCTGTATTCGTGTTCATCACTTTCAAATAATAGTAAACCTCACCTGCTTGATTTGTGGGTACAGAATAACTGCTCTCCGTTGCGCCCTCAATCAATGTAGCGCCTTCCACATTATTTTCCGTGTTGCTATACCACTGATAGCTCAATGATCCACCATCATACACCGTGGCATTTACGCTCAATTTCGTACCTTCAGATCCTTGTTCTACTATATCGCCAATTGGCTGCTCATTAATGATAGGTAATTTCGCGTTAGCAATAAGCATTTTAATGTTTCCAGTGCCATAATCCGCTACATACAGGTCTCCATTGTGACCAACTGCTACACCAGAAGGAACGGAGAAATCTCCTTCCGTGCTGAACGTTGTCCATACGCCATCGGACAGCTTCTTCACAACACTATTCCTTGAGTCTGCTACATATACATTTCCACTTGCATCCGCTGCGATTCCTTGTGGCATATTAAATCTTGTGCCAGCTGTGATGTCCCCCCAGACACCATCCAATAACGTTTTAACTCCAAATTCAACAAAATTATCATATGTTACATATACATTCCCATGACCTACTGCTAATCCAACAGGAGTATAAACTCTGGATTCACTGACACTTTCCCAGGTTCCATTGGTCAGCCTTTTAACGGTGTTAAACTCCGAATCCGCTACAAAAATCTGATCATTCTCGTCCACTGCCACATCAACGGGTGTGGACAGTCCTTCATTCGTGCCATTAACCACTCCCCAAGCATCATCCATATATTTCAAAATAGAACTACTTCTACTTTGAGACACATAGATTGTTCCCTTGCTGTCTGCTGCGATACCCGAAATATATTCAGCACCTTCGGGTGTAATATCAATCCAATCTCCATTGCTAGGACGCTTCTTAATTGTTGTCGAATTTGCCACGTACACCGTACCATTTGGATCAACGGCGATATCCACCGGATTGGAAACTGGTGCCTCAGCCCCCGTGATATCGATCCATGCCGGATTTACCGCAACAGCGACCGTTGAACTAGATGCTACATTGGTTGAAGAACCCAATGTATTTTTTATTTCAACATAATAATAGGACGTTCCTAATGTTGAAGTCGACACTTCGTAACTGCTATCTGTCGCTCCTTCAATTTGTTCAAATCCCCCAGAATTTTTGTTTTTTCTGGCGAACCATTGATAGGATAGCTGACCTCCGTCACTTACGGATGCAGTGACATTCAATTGCACACTCGTATCATTCCGTCTTACATTTTTGTCCGTTGGCTGCCCGGTAATTTGAGGTGCTTGTGCCTCTGTCGGTTGTATCTCCCCCGAGCCTGTTCCAGAGCCCGCATTGATCGTGACAGAACCCTGTTGGTCATTGTCAATATTCACCGTGGATTCATTTGCTCCAGTGAAACTACCAGAACTCTTCATGACATGGGCTGATCCCTCTTCTGCGTTGTCCTTTATTCTGAAATTTAATTCAAATACTTTTTGCTCGCCATCCTTTATGATGTGCTCTTCTCCAAAACTCGCCTGGACAGAAACTTCCAGACTGGAATTAGTATGCGTATTAAAGCTGGAGCTTTCCCATGTTGAAGTTGCTAGCTTCTCTGTCACGGGTTCAAGATCATTAAAATTATAATTAAAATTAAGCTGGTAGCCATAAACACTATAATCCCCCGGATTCAAATATACAGGTACACTTACGATATCTCCGGGATTTCCAGAAACCGTACCAATCCTAATTGATGTTGGCTCGTCCGCAAAAGCAATGGATGGGAACGAACTCAAAAGTAAACTAAAAACAAGAACAACAGAAAACAAGGATCGAAGCTTGTTTCTGCCCATAACGTGTTGCATCATTCTTAATTCCTCCCTAAGCATAATTTCTTCATTTTTCATATATTCACTGTCTATGTTCCGGCGCCATTTATGTACAGATACACATTCAATATCTTAAGCCCGTCATTCTCCAGTTTTCCCCTACCCTCACCGTAGGCGCTCTCCTCCCCATATCGTTGTATTCAACTCAACCCCAACAAGTCGTGTAATTCCCCTTCTTTCGACATTTGTGGGTCCCAAGAACTAATTTTACTTACGTACGCTTACAAAACGCTTACAAAGAAACCTCCAAAAACACCACAAAAAAAGCCCCGCATTATCCCTTTTATTCAAGGAACAGTACGAAGCTTCTTCTAACTATGATTTCCCCATCACTTCCACATACATTTGCTTCATAAAAGCAGGTGGTTCCATTCCCATTTCCTGCTGGAATACCTCTTTCATTTTGTTAAAATGCATGGAAAAGGAAGTTCGATCCTTCCGGTGCATATAGATTCTTAGCATCATTTCATGGCCTTCTTCATCGTAAGGAACGATGGAGAGAAAGAATTGCAGAAAATCCTGAGCTTTCCGATATTCTCCTCTTTTCATATATAAGCGAGCCAGCGTTTTGGACATGTCTCGAAAGCTTTGATTCGCCCGCTCCTTATCCGCTTCACACCAGGCATAATCTTTCCAGTCAAAAAGCGGCCCCTTATACTGCCTTAAAATTTCTTCTGCATCAGCAGGATACATGTCAATCTGAGAAAATCCTTCCTTCCTCAGCTCTTCGAAACGTACATAATCGCAGGACTCGAGCAGTTGAAAATGATAAAAGCCCTTTTTGGAGCTTAATTGGATATGGATTCCGTTATCCAGCAAGGTTTTCTTCATGCGGAATACGGTCGTATGCAGATTTTGCTCTGCTTTTTGCGGCTCATGATCCGGCCACAGACTTTCACATATGCTCCATTTAGAAAGACTCGTATCCCTGTGAATCAGAAAGTATGCGAGGAGTTCTTCGGCCTTCGCCGTGGGGAAATCGACCGGGCTCCCATCGCTTGAACGAGATACAATATAATGACCGAAACATTGAATACGGGCATCCGTTTCTTTTTTCCTCACAGGAGTCCGTTCTTTACGCTTGAGAATTCGGTGTATGGTATCACGCAGCGCTACTTCATCTACAGGTTTCAAAAGATAGTCCAGCGCATTCACCCGGAATGCATCCAGTGCATACTGATCATAAGCTGTAATAAATACAATCTCCGTATCCAGCTCCATCCCCTGCAAGTTCGCAGCCAGTTCCAGACCATTCATACCAGGCATATCAATATCCAAAAAAGCTGCATCCGGCTGCAGACGGGAGAAATCATTCAGCAACTCCATACAATTCGTGTATGTGCCGACGACCTCCACTTCCTCTATGCCCTCCAGGATGTGTTGCAGCCGCATAATAGCCAGTCGCTCATCATCCACGATGACAACTCTCATGAATATCATTCCCTTCTTTTCACAGTACACGAGCTTACACTTTGAACTGGAACCTGACGCTAGTCCATTTCCCTACTGCACTCGTCACCTTTAATTCTTCTTTACAGAAGTGTGCCAATCTCCGGCGGATATTCATTAGACCTACTCCCCTTCGTTGAGACGAAGAGTTATTCGCCACCCATAATTGTTGTAATTGATCCGGGGTCATGCCGACGCCATCATCCCATACTTCGATCTGAACCGTATCCTCATGCAGGGTAATGGACAAACGAACTGTGCCCCCAACGACCTTTTTCATGACGCCATGCCGGATCGCGTTCTCCACCAAAGGCTGTATCGTTAACGGCAGGATTTTTTTCTCCAGCGTTGCTGGTTGTACATCATATATAACCGTCAGTCGATCCTCGAATCGGGCTTGTTCAATCGCCACATAGGCCTCAACCAGCTGAAGCTCGTCTCTCAGCGACACATAACGATCCGGTCTGGGATCAAAGCTCCTTCTTAAATAATGGCTAAGATGTGTAATGAGATTCTCTGCTTGTACCGGATCTATACGGCATAAAGCCATAATGGAATTCAATGAATTAAACAAAAAGTGCGGCTTAATCTGTGACTGGAGAAAATCAAGCTCTGACCTCATGGCATCCTCAACGGACGTCTTTAACCGCAGTAGCGTTTCTGTTCTGGCCCGTACTTCGGAAGCGTCAAAGGGTTTGACTATAAAATCATTCGCTCCTGCTTTTAACCCGCCCTCAATATCGCTGGAAGAATGAAGCACCGTCAGTAAGATAATTGGAAGCTCAAACAGACTGAACTGCTTTCGTATCTCTCTGCAGACCTCAAAACCGGACATTCGGGGCATCATCACATCCAGTAGAACCAGATCGATATCCGAGCGGCTACGAAGCATCTCCAGTGCCTCTACTCCACTATTTGCCCACAATATATGATACGGTTCATTCGCAAATAGTCTAGACAGAACATGGAGATTCGACGTTTCGTCATCCACAGCCAATATCGTGAACCTACTTTCAGCAGACGGAGACGGATTAACCGGATGTTCTGGAATAGATGGAACTGCCGAGATCTGCTTCTGCTCTAGTATATGATTCTCATAAGTCGCAGCAGCTTCCGCACTTCCATCCCATTTCTCGTCCGCCAGCGGGAGTGTAAAAGCAATCCTTGTTCCTCTGCCCTGCTCGGACCAATCAATATAAATGTCTCCATCCATCAGATGTAGCAACTTTCTACAGATAAACAATCCCAAGCCCGTCCCACTATACTCATACGGGGAATGGGCTTGCTCGAAAGGTTGGAAGATCGTATCCCATTCCGACCTGGCAATTCCCACACCGCTATCCTCAATCAAGATGGTAACTCGATCAGCCATTGTCCTTACACTCACAGTGATGACACCTTCCTGAGTGAACTTGGCCGCATTGCCCACCAGGTTGTAGATAATCTGTTTCAACCTGTTCTCGTCTGCATACACCAGAGGTAGCTTATCCGGTACGGCGTTAACCAGCCTGATTTTCTTGCCTGTGATGATATGTTCAAACAAATCGAATACAAGAGACACCGTAACGCGCACATCCACTTTGGCAGGAAGAACAGTCAACTCATTGCGTTTAATTTTCTCCATATCCAAAATATCATGAACCAGCGCGGACAACCTTCTGGACGTATCCCGGATTAAAGACAGATTCTGCATCTGAATGTCGTTCAGTTCTTCCGCACCTGTCTCCAGCATGTTCTGGGATAAATTGATGATACCGTGCAGTGGCGTTTGAAACTCGTGCGAAGTCTGAAGCAGAAACTCATCCTTCTGCTTGTCCGCCTTTTGAAGCTTGGCCGCCATATTCTCAATGGTGTTATACGCTTCAGAGAAGCGGTAAGACATAATGAACGATGCCAAGAAACAAAAAGCCAAAATTGCATAATACCCCAATTGGTAACTTGTCGTCAGACTGCTCAAATATAGAGCGTAATCGAATAAACCCACCAGGTAGCTACATAAGGCCATGATAAAGAGAGCCAGACTTTTTTTACTGAACTCGCCGTATCGTCCCTTCCGGTATGAATAGAGCAGAACACCAATCATGATGATGTAAGCCCCCAGTTGAAAGGTACTAGCGATAATATTGAAGTCGGAATACCATTGAAACGGAGTGACCAGAACAAATGCAATATACACTGCCATCCCATATACAAGGCTTCTGGTAAACCAGCGGGCAATCAGTCCTTTGCACATGGATTGGATAAACATCACCATGGTAATTAAAGAAAGGTATAACGATATCGCTTGAATTTTATAATAAAACTCGGTGGGCAGCTCAAAGTATTCTACAATAATCCGTTCGCCGTTACTGGCAAAGGACCATGCGATCACAATACAGCTTAACCCGAAATAGAGAAGCCCCTGTTCTTTTTTGCGAATAATGTACACTCCTAATTGATAACATCCGAGCATCAGGAGAGAAGCAATTAATGTTAAATTAAGGACGGTCTTATTGATGTTAAACGTTTGGATTCCCTGTGCACTCCCAAAGTAAAGACTATAGGGAATGCCGCCTTGCGTATTTTCAAAATTAGCTACATGAATCAAAATCTCCGCCGTATCCCCTTGTACTGTAAAAAAGGCATTATACGGCCTGTTCACATATTCATATGTATTTTGATCTAGAGTCGGGACACCGCTCTCTCCCACCTTCTCGCCATTCACATAAACGGTACTCGCCATTCGGATGTTCGAAATTCTTAAACCATATACCCTCGAAGAAGGCTCCAGCTTCACCTTCAAACGATAGGTTCCACCGCCCTTGGCTTGAAGAGTCCCATCTTGCGCTGTATGTCTCCAAAATCCGGGTACATGAATAAATTGCGCGCTTGAAACGGGCTGGACTCCTGGCTTCAGTAGTTCATTCCAGTAAAATTCCCACTGTCCGTCCAGTGGCGCTACTTCATCGGAATTAAAATTCCACGTGGTCATATCCAGGATTCCATTCTTGGATGGCTCTGGCTTCTTGCCTTTATTCTCCGTTGCTTCCAGTAGTCCAAATAACAAAATATAACAACCGAGACTTACAGCAACCAATGCCACGAGCATTCTTCTCATCTAACCATCTACTCCGTTTCATATCCTAGCGTAAAGGCACGTGGGATCAGCCTATCCGGTTCATTATATCAGCTTATCCCAAGCTGCATAAGGTAGATGTAAGGTCTCATGTCTAATGGTCAAACAATACAAAAAGCCCAAGCGATGGTTCCACTTGAGCGATTTATAGAGCTTTTAGAAGTTAGATATCTGTTCATTTAGACATGGTTATCTTGCATGCAATTCAGCCATCATCATTCTGAAATAGCGATCAAGAAGTTCCATTTTGTATCGAGGATTCATTTAACAGAAGTTTACTGTGATCATGCAACTGTTTTATATGCTGTTTCCCTCTGCAACTACCTGCTCGTTCCTTGCAAATTCGTCCAACAACTCACGTACTTTAGCGGTCGTTTTAGCATTCATCAGGTTACCTCTCAGCTCACTTGCACCGCGGAATCCACGAACGTAAATTTTGAAAAAACGTGCCAAGGGACTGAACGAACGCGGTTCCAGCTCGGAATATTGATCATGCAGATCCAGATGCAGCCGTAGCAGATGAAGAAACTCCTCCGTCGTGTGCTCCCGCGGCTCCTTCTCAAAAGCGAATGGATTCTGGAAAACACCCCGCCCGATCATAATGCCGTCCACACCATACTGCTCTGCCAGTTTAAGGCCAGCCTCACGGTCAAGGATATCCCCATTGATGGTTAGCAGTGTATTCGGTGCGATCTCATCCCGCAGTTTTTTGATCTCGGGAATCAGTTCCCAGTGGGCGTCCACCTTGCTCATTTCTTCTCTCGTACGCAGGTGGATGGATAGATTCACGATGTCTTGCTGCAAAATATGAGTTAACCAGTCACGCCACTCATCGACCTCAGTGAAACCAAGTCTTGTTTTGACGCTGACCGGCAAGCCTCCGGCTTTTGCCGCCTGAATAATCTCTGCGGCAAGAGCTGGCCTGCAGATCAAGCCGCTTCCTTTGCCATTTTCCGCTACATTCGCTACAGGACAGCCCATATTAATGTCGATGCCTTTGAAACCTTCTTTTGCCATGCCAATGCTCATCTCACGGAAAAACTCCGGCTTGTCTCCCCAAATATGCGCCACGATCGGCTGCTCATCTTCGGTAAACGTTAACCGTCCGCGCACACTTTTGTTGCCCTCCGGGTGACAGTAACTTTCCGTATTCGCAAACTCGGTAAAAAATACATCCGGTCTGCCCGCCTCACTGACGACATGCCGAAACACCACATCGGTCACATCTTCCATCGGCGCAAGTATAAAAAATGGTCGTGGCAATTCACGCCAAAAATTGTCTTTCGTCATATCCAAAACCTCTCTATGCATACTAGGAAATTATTTATCCCGAAATAGCCAATCAGTTGTAGCTCAATTATATCACACCCCTGAAGGAAGCATACTTCTCCTGTAAACTTGAAAATATTTTACATTAATATACAACAAAGGTATTATAGATACGTTTAGTCTTTAATTAAAAAAGCGAATCGTTATCCGCTTATAAAGGCGATTATTAAAATGAATATTTTAATGTATCAATATGAAATGATTAAACGAACGAGAGAACCCCTCTTCCGAATGTGTGAGACGATGTCCCCTGCATCATACCTGCACACCCTTGAAGCGTTAGGTGGAGAATCCATCCGTAATCTGCAAGTTCATGTCTCAGATTGTTATCGCATATGGTTAGGTGTTCGCGGTCTTGGACGTAGCATTCCTAAGTTAAAGCCGGAATCCATAAGAGATGTACAGGAAATGCGTGCATTATTTACAAAGACCGATTTGCTGGTACATGAATTTCTTCATCGAGGCCAGATTACGAAAATCGCAAGAATCCTTGGAACCATTCCTCCCAAAATGAGTTTATCTAAAATTAAATAATCACATACGATTTAGCTGGTTTTCACTTGCTGATCCCTAAAGGCTCAACTACAATGAAACTCGGAAGGCTCTGGATTGGGCCAATTGTATACAATGGAGGTTTACGTCACTTATGGAAATTTCACTGGATATCATGAAGGATAAGGTTGAATGCCTTCAAGCTTATGACTTTCAGGAGCTGGAACGTGCCATCGATGAACGAATGGGCGTGAACAAAGCCCTTCTTTTACGTGTGAAGCTGGTTCAGCATCAAACTACGTTTGATCCTGTTCGCAACAAAATGTTGTATAGTGCCGTGGTGCATTTTGCTGTAGATTGATGGGTTTATTGCAATTTTAAACTCTAAGGAAAAAGCCCTAATTCGAAAGAATTAGGGTGAGTTCAAACATGAGCTACCAAACAAATCTACAACCTTCCATAGTTCCGAAGCACCGATAACGTAAAAATCGTATGATACGCCTGCCAATGCTTCAAGCCATGCTCATCGCTCCATCCCCCGTCTTCCCGTTGCGAGGATGCAAGGTCATCCAGAAACTTGTTTAGTAATTCCTTAGGCATAGCCTGGGCTACTCTGGTATTGGGTGTATTCGCAAATTGGAAAAGAGTAAATTGATTTTTCTCCGTTGCGTTTTGAGCACATTTCAAAATATTGTCGATTGTTGCTTCTATAAAAGGTCTATTCTCAGGCGTATCTTCCAGATTGAGATAGTAGTCATGGGCGTGGTACGCCATAAACAACCAATCATTGGCCTGAATGTGCTCTAGCGTGAGGTTAGACTTCGCCCATTTCGATGTCGATGCAGCTAGGGAAGCGGAGCAAATCCCCTGTTTAATCAAATTACCTGTAATTGAATCGGGTGTGGACTGCCCGCCACCACTCCACCATGAAGCATGGGGATACTTATGTAAGGAATCAGGATTCTTCAAAGAGCCATCTTCATATCGATTGCGTTCAACCCAATCCACTGTACCCGTCAACACTTCTGTCAGCGGCAGGTTCATATCCCGTCCCATGGTCAGCAGAAACTCCAGCGCGAGCGGATGCGAATCCGGACATTTAATATCATGTTCCAAACCATGCCCCCACCCGCCGTCCGAATTTTTGTAACAAAGCAGGCGCTGATACAGCCGTTCAACCGAGCCGCCATCAAAAAGATAACTAAACAACGCTTGCTCCCAGAGTGAGCCGTTAGCATATACAAAATCCCTTGCCTTCTCTATCGATACGGGCATGTTTCGACCTCCATTCTGAAATATGAGTTTATCCCTAGAATTCGATGAGAGGATATCCGTATCCTGTCAAGCTAAAATCACAAAATGTACATAGACACATGCATTTCATACAGAGCTCCATTTCATACAATAAACACAAATAAACCGCTCCGGACATAGGCAGCGGTCTGCTTGATAATGGCTTCTTTTCAAATCAAACTCAACTACTGGGACTCACACACCTGTTTTAATTTTTGGTTCATCGCTTCAAAACCAGCCTTCGTCCCGTTGTCCAGAGACTTCTGTAATAAAGGCACCAAAATGCCACGAAAGTTCTCTCTCTGTATAAAGGTGGTTGTACCATTCTTATGATCTACCAACTCAAAAATATGCTCTCCATCAAACAGACCAGGAAACATCGTATGTCCCAGCCATCTGAACTCTTGATTGCGCTCGTACTTCAACACTTTAGGTTTGAACACCATGCCCTTCGATCCGGGCGGTACCATTTTAACCTCAATCTTCGCTCCTTCTTCTACCTTGCCTTTTAAATACACCATAAACGGATTCCAGCTTGGATAAGCTTTAAAATGAGTTAATACTTCCCAAACCTTGTGAACAGGTGCATTAATTAAAATTTCAGTTCTGATCTGTTTCATGTTCATTCCTCCTAGATGTTAGATAAATTGTATTCAAATACTTCATCCAGCCAGTCAAACATCACCTGATGGAACAAGGCGTGATTGCCCTCCTGACAGTGCTCCTCTGCACCTTCTTCAATAGTAAAAACCCGAACCGTCTTCGGTGCCTTAATCTCTTCAAGCAGCGCTTGTAGCTGATCTGTCGAAACGAAATGATCCGTCTCTCCCATGGTCAGTAATATTGGGCATTTTATTTTACCTGCGATTCCTTTTAAAGAAGCCTTTTTCATCTCGTCAAATAATTCATAACGATGGTTCAATCCGAAAACCCATTTTCCATTATTCAGCATCCATCTCAGATTGGAGTTGTTCTGCTCAGCGAGTGCAAGCATCTGCTCTCTTTCCTCTTCTGGAAGCTGTAACACCTGAGCCAATTGTGGATTTTGATTCAATGTCGAATCGAAGGTATCATAAAACACGTTAAACGCAATGCAGGCCTTGATTCGTTCTTCAAATGCTGCCGCTCTCGGAGCAAAATACCCGCCCAAGCTCATGCCTAGCAATGCAATTTTTTCATAATCGATCTCCTGTCTGGTCTCCAGATAATCCAAAGCTGCTCTCACCGGAACCTCGGCATCATGGCGCATAACCAAATTTTGCTTACGAAGTGCTTCTCCCTGTCCTGGCATCTCAAAAACAAGGCAATGGTACCCACGCTTGATCGCCGCCGCTGCACCGCAGAAATATAATTCTTGCAGGGTGGAATCATACCCCCCGATAAATACAAGCACCGGACGTTTCGTTAGCTCATTCTTCTGGTCATCCATAGCACCATAGAAATAACCTTTCAGAGTCGTATCGCCATAAGGAATGTTCACAATCTCATAATGACTGTCTAACAAATGCATACTTTGTTCGAAAGCCTGCACACTTTGTTCAAAATTATTCACCCGTCTCTCATCAGTTCCATCCAGAAAAAATTCCCCTGTACGGTAATAATTGTGTGCCCGCAGAAAGGCCTCTCTGGCACTTACCTTATGGTTTTTTTGCAAGCAGTTCAATGCTGTCTCGTAGGTTCGATCCGCCGTTTTAGCCCATTCCATGAACCAGCTATCGAAGTTTCCTTCTTCAATCCGTGCTACTGTCGCCAGACATTCTCCTATTTCTGCGCCCTGATATCCTGCATACGTTACAGCTCTCAAGAGCTCATACGAAAAGGCTTGATCCTCAAAATAAAGTTTCATACATACTTCCCTCCCGAAAAATAATTTCATTGAACAATCAGTGAGTTAAATACTTAAAAAAATACCTGGAAAACGTATGTCTACATTTTCCAAGTTAACATTGTATGATCAACGATTTGCTGAAGATAATCATGTCGGTCACGCTGATACAGATTGTTTTCTTCAAAAAATAACTCCTGCAATATGTAAGCATATATTGAACTCCAGAACTGATTCACCATCATAAAAATATCATACGAACGGATTTCTTTACGCTCGACATAGACCTTAATTAACTTCATCGTTTGCTCAATGATCAACTTCACATGTTGATTAAAACTCATCGTGTACTCGGCAGAAATTACGCTTTTCTCTTTCAGAAGAATTAACATCACATGTTTGTCATTGCCTATATAGTTCAGGAAAATACCTCCCAGTGAAAGCAATAACTCTCGGATCGGTAACATTGCCTGCAAAGAATTAATTTCAGACTCCACCAACTTGTACCTGTCATCCAGAAATTCCTGAAGTATCGTATCTAAAATCTGTTTTTTCCCTTCCGGGAAATAATGATAAATCAAACCATCCGCCATGCCGATATGCTTGGTTATCTCTCTTGTCGTCGTTGCATGATAACCTTGAGTAGCAAATAACTCTTTAGCTGAGTTCAATAACTGCTTTTTCCTTTCAATTGCTTGCAGATCACGACTCGTAAGATGGGCTGTATCTTTTTTATTCACCACTTCATTCACCGCCTGTTCAATGAAATTATATAAGGAACTAATATTAAATGCAATAGAGCTTGAGGATTTCATTTGTTATTAACATAACATGAAGATGTGATATGAAGGGATTTAAATGTATTTGTCGAATAATATCTGGTAGAAATGTAAGCTTAATCACCTTGTAATAATCTACATGTAATAATCTACACAAACGAAGAAATCAAGGAGAACATACCATGCAGGATTTGAAATTTACGAAAAATTATAAAAACAACGACACCCTTCGTAACAGTTTTTTCGAGCTCGCTGCGAGTACATTTGATATCCATTTCGAAAATTGGTACCAACATGGTTGCTGGGGCGAAGGATACAACCCTTTCTCGTTTGTAGATGGAGATCGTATTGTCGCTAATGCATCCGTGAATATCCTTGAACTGATCATCCAGGGGGAGAAGAAAAAAGCAATTCAAATCGGCACGGTGGTGACACATCCCGACTACCGCGGGAAGGGTCTATCTGCAAGTCTAATGAACAAAATTCTGGAGGAATACGAGAACAAGTATGATCTCATGTACCTTTTTGCCAATGAGTCCGTTCTTGATTTCTATCCCAAGTTTGGGTTCAAAGCTGTGGAAGAACATTTATTTTCAATGGACTTTCATTATAAAGCTAACCCGGTAGAACCTGCGAACCTGCGGAAACTAAATGTGACTGACGCAGAGGATCTAAAGCTTATTCAACAATTCGCATCGCAACGATTGCCTGTTTCCAAGCGGTTTGCAACCGATCGTACTCCTGGCATATTCATGTTTTATTGCTTGAATGTGTTTAGTGATGATATTTATTATTTGGTAAACGAAAACGTCATAGTCATTTATCAGAAAGAAAACAGTAATATCGATCTCTTCGATGTAGTCAGCCTAAACGAAATGAATATGAGAGATATTTTGAATACGATTGCAGATGCAGACACAGAGAAAGTAACGTTTCATTTCACCCCGGATGAGGACAAAGATATGGATTTAAAAAGCACGATGACCAACGAAGGTCTTTTTGTAAAAACCCATGGTGATATCCTCTATCCTGTTAACGTTAAACATCCAATCACATCCATCGCTTAGTGGGCATTAATCTAAAAATAGACCACAAAGGAGCAGGTTTCCCCTGCTCCTTATCTATGTGAAACTTCGTTCTCTTATTGAACGTAACACTTCAGAACGATAAACCTTACAATCATCATGAAGGGGGAGGCATCCGTGGCATTTATTCCGTTAAACTGTCCCAACTGCAACGGAACAATTGAATACAAGGAGGGGCAAGTTTTAAAATGTCCGTACTGTGAAACAGAGCTTTTGTTGAAGCAAAACAATGTCTACTATGTAGACCAAACCATTAATCATTACCACGGGACGCCCCCTAAAGCAGCACCGAAGCCGAACCTCTCCGTAAGGCTATTACTAATACTGATGTTAGTCCTATCGGGTGCCATCGGTGCTTATTTTTACTCCGGTACGAGTTCCACGCTTCAAAAAACAGAAGCCAATCTGCCTGTACGCAAGATGCCGGAAAGCGAGGTTCTGCTCTCCTTTTTACGGGATATCTTTGATAAAGGATCTGCCTTACCGACAGAAGAGGAACTCGCTCGTGTGCGCTATCTGACCGTAGATTATCTGGATAGTGACCAATGGCAGTTTATCTATAGCTTCTCCGATCCCTTCAGTAATGAAAAGGCCGAGAAGATCACTTATGTTACTCAGGACAAGAAACTGAACACACAGGAGATTGATCAGCGAGATTTTGAAGCCTTTACGGGACTGACGGCGCTCGATCTGACGGGAACCTATGAAATTACCCAGACGGATCAAACCACATTTGCCCATATGTCTGGACTGAAAAGCTATGGTGGCGCTTTTAACGAATCCTTTCATTCGTTTTCCGGCTACTTTGGTGACAAGTCAAAAATTACGCACCTGACTACCCAGCTTCGCAGCAATCAGGAATTAGCCTTACTGCTGGAATTTCCTAACCTGAACTCTTTATCGATTACCTATGTCGATGAGTCTGTCACGGATTTTCACTTGTTAAACAAACTACCGCTCAAGTCCCTGTCACTCACTTTTGTCAATGATCTGGGATGGTTGTCGTCCATGACCGGGCTGACATCCTTATCTATCAATTACAGTGAAGCCACAGACTTGCAGCCGTTATATGCATTAACCCAGCTTCAGGAACTTCGGCTTTCCTTTTTAACCAACGTGAAGTCCATCGACTTTGTGCAAAATATGCCCGCTCTTCAAAAGCTGGACATTGAAAATGTAAACTTTTCCAGTTTGGAACCGCTAGCCGCTAAAACCTCGATTACCAAACTGCGCCTGGCTTCCTTAAGCAAGCTTAGTTCAACAAAGACCATAAATAGCTTATCCTCATTGCGGGAATTGACGTTATCTGGATACTACGAGAATGCAGAAGCGCTAAGCTTACCTAATGCAGATAAGGTAGAAATCCCTGGCTCTTTCCTAACCGGGTTGAAAGCACCGTCTGCAACCAGCCTGACCCTTCGAGGCAGAAGCGGAGAGTTAAATCTGGCCACACTAGCAAAATTTCCGAAGCTGGAACAGCTCTCCCTCTGGGAAATCAGTGACATCACTCGTCTAAGCGCTCTGGATCGTTTGTCACATCTGCAGACGCTGAACATTTACGACTCTGGACTTTACACAGAGAGTGATGCCTTATTTCGTTTGAAGCAGGTAAGATCGCTGGTGTGCTCGGAGTGCAGGCTGAATTTCGAACAAAAGACAGGTGCGGAGAACAAGGTGCTTGAACATTTAATCCTGGAGGAGCCCTATTTCAGCATAAATAATACCTCCGTCACTGAAGTGGACCAGATGATGCCTTACTTTTCCAAACTGTCCGCCCTGCGTTCCTTCACCCTGCAAGACAGCAACCTGGCTTCGCTTGAATTTATGAGCAACTGGCGATCTATGGAGGAACTTCATCTCGAAAACAATGCCATTTCCAACGTGGAGACCTTAAGCAAGCTGACTAATTTGAAAAAAGTATATCTATCCGGCAATCCGGTGCAAAACAAGTCCGTGCTTGGAACGGACGTAAAGGTATATTAGCCAAGCGCTGTACGGCATTTTCCACGCTATGTGTATATTTGACATACAGTTTGGTTTCGGCAGTTACCGTGCTTCCTTCCGCGAAGATGGAAGAGAGATCACTTTCGGTAAACCAACCTTGGAAGATGTAACCTTCCTTGATCGGGACAGGCAGATTAGTTAGCTTTTCGTTACTGCGGACTGTCTGCGCTTTAACTGCCGTACCTCCGTTGCTATCGAAAGTAAGTGTATATGTCTTATTATCGGTGCTGCCGTTTCCTCCTGGTGTTTCACCACCATTGTTACCTCCAGGGATTGGCGTTGGATTTGGACTTGGCGTCACCGTCGGTGTTGGTTGTGGAGTCGGTGTTACTACCGGCGTTGGTGTCGGGGTAACCGTTGATGGATTCTGACTTTTCCACGCCTCCACAACCGCATTGTTGCGCATGAACAGAACCGCCGCTTACGCACGAGAAGCTTGCACACCCGGGTTAAAATTTCCTTTTTCGTCGCCCGTGAACATGCCCGCTTGCCAGAGCTTCACAACGGCACCGCTAAATATACCCTTCTCTTGTACTAGGATGATTGCATCATAGAACCAATCTGTTGGACTCACATCCTGGAATTCACTAGATTTGGTTACTGTTGTCTGCTGCATTGGCAAGTCTGCTGCTACTGACTGCTCTGGCAGTACAGGAAACGCAGTTATGACTAAGCTAATGATCAGCAACCACACCAGCATCCGCCAGCTTACCTTCCACCCTTGTCTTTGTACTTTCTTCACTTTCATTCATCCCTTCTATGTATAGATCAGACTTTTAAAAAAACTCTGAGGAATCCCTCTATTGCAAAATTACAGTACTCTACCGCTGTCTAACGGCCTCTGACCAAGCAGATCAACATTCCTCTAGAATCGCTGGAAACCGCAGGAACGGCAGGAATCCTTGCATATTGCGGAGTGAGTGCTTCAAGCGAGTCAGCACGGCTTCCACGAAGCTACTATCTCTAAGGATTGGAGTGGATTGGAGTTGTTAAGCCACCTTTCTTCTCCATCGAATGGTGGCCCGACACTAGCGAATCATGTCGTTTTTCTTCCGTATTTTAGCATGCGGGATGGGACCTTTGGTGGATTATAAAGAAAACTTTAAGTTAGAGTTAGGTTCAGCGATGTGTGGCGTATTGGGTTTATAGATCATTGTAGCTTGGGGAATTTGCGGGTCATTGGTTCGAATACTTCAGGCATCAAAAAAAGTCGAGGAACTAAAAAATGAACACCTTAGTTTTGCTCGACTTTTTGATAAAATGATATAGTTCAAAATTTAATAGATGGGATTAATCTCACGGGTAAGATCGATTAGTTTAATGGCAAATAAAAAAGGAGATCTGTATAGACCTCCCTAATACTATTTTACCACAAGGGTAGAAATACTATAAGACTTGTTTTCCCAATAAATTCCTATATGATAAAAGATACAAATTGAGGAACTTGGAGGATAAATCATTGCGAACTCTCGAAAGCAAAATTCATGATTTCTTTACATCTTTGGAAAAGGATGAAGAATACAGTGGTAGTGTGTTGATCTCTAAGGATGACAAAATTTGGTTTAATCGTGGATATAACTATGCCGATCGTGAGCACCAAGTAAAGAATACACCTGAGACCAAGTTCAGGATTGGGTCGATAACTAAGCAGTTCACGGCAATGGCTATCATGATGCTTCAAGAGCAAGGTGAATTAAACGTACTGGATCAGGTCTCAAAGTTCATACCCTCATATAAATACGGTGATCAATTTAATTTGCATCATTTATTAACACATTCATCTGGGATTCCCAATATCACACAACTTCCTAATATTAAAGAATTAATGAAGCAACCCACGACAACTCAGAAAACAGTTCGTTTAATCACCGACTTGCAACCTGAGTTTGTTCCAAATACTACATTCCAATATAGTAATTCAGGTTATATTTTACTGGCGTACATTATAGAAAAGATGACAGGACTTACTTATGAACAATTTTTAAGTAATCACATCTTTTCTCCCCTGGGTATGAATAATTCTGGATGCGATAACCATGGAAAAGTTATACCTAACAGGGCGCAGGGCTATGAATACGATAATGATATCGTTAATGCAGCGTATATTGATATGAGTTTTCCCATTGGTGGTGGAAATCTTTATTCTACAACGGAAGATCTATTCAAGTGGGACCGGTCATTGTACACAGAGCGATTAGTCACAAGGGAAAGCCTCAACACAATATTCACTGCCCATGGCTTTGGATACGGTTATGGTTGGTTTATAGATGAAGATGAGCATCGGAGAAGAGTCTATCATGGCGGCGGTATTGTTGGATTCAAAAATGAAATCGTCCGTTATGTCGATGACAGGATTACAATCATCATGCTGAACAATTTATCAACGACTAATGTGGAACGGATTAGAATGGATCTAACCAAAATGATTTTCCAAGAATAGATGCAGCACGAGAACAGTCCCAACAAATAAAGAGGGGTTCAGCGCCCCTCTCTAGATTTCCAAGTTACTTACCTGCAAAACATATTGATATCATCCAATGCGGAATCAGCATGCCCTCTAACCAATGAACTCTCATCTTCTAATGCATCATGGATCAGTGGAAGAATCAACTTTTTATTCACTGCTCCATGTATTCTTGCGATATGGCCAAAACAAAGAATGGCTATACCTCTTATATTTTCATTTTTATGCCGAGTGTATGGCACCATCAGTTCTTGTACGAACTCTCCATCATCCGCATTTAATGCTAGAGATAACAAGCCATTTACGATTGTGTCAGGGTTATCGGAGTTGATCAGGTTTATAATCTCTTGATTCTTCTCTATGTTGTTGCTGTAACGTTCTACTCTTTCGTGAACAATATCATCCAGTTCCCTTTCGAAGGAGATGATTTCTTGCCATATTAGCTCGGCAGATTTATGATTTGCAGTTCTAAGTTTCTCAAATGCATAAATTAATCTTTTCTTGGTTTGAACTTCTTTATCCGTTTGTTTTAAAATGGTTTGTTTATCTCTATACATGATGTAGTGTTTTTTGAAGTTCCCACGGGCCTCCGCAAGTGAATAGTCTTGATTAGGTCCGCCCCAAACTTCATCTGCATGCGGATCATCTTGCCCATCGTCTTCCCAGTCACATAAACAACAAATCTCCCAACCTTGTCTTTCCTCCAGTGTGGGATAGCCACAACAAGGACAATTAAATCTGTTCATATTAGTACTCCTTTTCTCACGCTTATCCATAATTCCCCATATAAAATAGAACCCTTCCGTCATTTTGAAAGGGCTCAGTAATCGCGTCACATCTCGTTTAAAATTTTCTCGCCAACATCGCCACCTACTCTACATACACTATTCTAATAAAGCGCTATTTAATATGATCCTCAAAAGAAATCTGATATTCAGAATATTTTGAAGGATTACTTTTTTCGAATATTTTCAGTGTAGCCGGTTCCCGGAAATCGATAGCATCTACAGAAAAAAAGATCGTCTTCATATCTCCTTTCACCGTATTATCAATCTTATAAGATTCAATGACTGTTCCGTCCTGTATCAATTCGGTAGCTAGCATCCTAGCCATTCTATCCGGCACATAAGCACTAAATGAAATAGAATTATAGTTGATAAATTTCCCAACTTCGTCAATAGATGCGGTCTTATCGTACAACATATATTGATTATATGAATGTGATTCCACCAATCTGTACGGTGTGTTGATAAAAACATCCATATATTCAAACGTACTATCATCCTTGCCGGTTGATGATAATAGAGGTAATTTAAAACTTTCACGAAACACCTCATCCGTTTCTTTCCCGTCATTGATCGCCTCAATGATTTTATCATCTGTTAAATAATAGATGTATTCGCTATCAGCTGATTCTGTTTCGAGTTTCTTGTCAACTATTTCGTTTGCTGCATCTGATCCATATGTATTCTCTTCTTCTGTAACATGCTCACTTGCTGGTAATTCTAGTGGATCTGAGGTACTACTTGCACTTCCCTTTTCAACCAGATCATAGTTCGTTAATACATACAGCGAAACACTTACTCCTACAGTAACTAATAATAAAAAGTATATAATTTTAGCCTTCATTGAATGTGCGCCACCCTTTAGTTTAGCTTATCGTCAAAATGTACAACGCAATTACCATACCATATTCTTTTTTTGCAACAGTCGGAGCGAAATGGTGAATTTCGACTCTCTATATAGCTTCCCTCCTTCAACAAATTGAATTTAAGTATATACTACCATCATCGACCAAAAACTTGTAATTATATTATCGTATTATGTCAAAAAGTAGCGTATTCTCCCTTGCTCAGATTTTGCCCCGCGGATTGACCGATCCAAACATGTGATATGTCGTTATCCCCTTTGTAAATAGGCTGTCAATCAGTCCGACCAATTCTTCTGACGATAGATCTTTGCCACTTCGTATCCAAAGGCGAAACATAGATATTAATGTGGATATGTAAAACTCAATGATATATGGAGACAAAGCATCATCGGATGGTAAATCCACAATCAATCGTTCAAAGAGAATTTCTCTTTTTAGGCGTTCCACAAAATGAACAGAGCCATAGTCGCCCAAGAGGGCTTTTAGAATTGCAATGTCCTCTGCATTTTCCAAACACTGAAGTGCATCTTGGAAAGTATGTGTGGAAAACTCTCTGCCTGCCATTTCCTCGTTAATGGAATTCAAAATGCGTTCTTCAACACAGTCCAACAAATCATAGATATCTGTAAAGTATTGATAAAATGTACTGCGGTTATATCCTGATTGCTTAGCGATCTCTTGAATGGTGATTTTTTCGATTGGTTTCCGGCTATATAAATCACAGAATACATTTACAAACGTCTGCCTTGTTTTGTCCGTAATTTCAGGTTGCTTATGCATGATTCCCCTCCATTTTGTGTTCAATCTGTACAACCCATGATACGACAGATATTAAAAATCTGATGGTTGATGACCATATAATGAATCCATACAATAACATTATACAACACGTTGTTGGATCATTAACAAGGGCTAAAATATATTTTCAGGGAGGCACTATGAGAATTTTATTCTTTGGTAGAGGTGTCATATCGACCCAATATGCTTGGGCTTTGGAAAAAGCAGGGCATACCGTTGAGTTCTATGTTAGGAAAGGGAGAAAAGCAACCTTCGGAAGCCATTTAGAGCTTGAAATGTGGGACGCACGAAAAGGGAAACAGTTCATAAAGGAAAGCTGGAACGTCCAACTTCATGAGGAGATACGTCCCAATTATGATCTCATTATTGTAAGTGTCCACACGGAACAACTTCCAGAGGTAACACAATTTCTATCGACTGTTGCAGGAACCACTCCTATCCTCATATTTAATAACATTTGGCAAGATTTGAAATCAGCAATCTCACCCTTGTCTATCAACAATGTTGTCTTTGGCTTCCCGGGAGCAGGAGGCGGCATCACGGACAATACACTTAGAGGCGGCTTTTTTAAAATGATATTTCTTGAAAAACCACGGGAAGGAACGGAACAAATAAACAACAAGGTCAAAGATCTGTTTGAAAGTGCCCACTTTAAAATTAGTTGGCAAAAGGATATGCAAAACTGGCTATGGAATCATTTTGCCATGAATGCGGCGATGGAATCTGAAGTGTTGAGACGAGGAAGCTTTCCGGCACTCTTGAATCATCGTGACTCATTCGCCAATGTTGGGAAGAATATGAGGGAAATTGCACCTGTACTTAAAGCAAGGGGTGCAAAAATTGATATGATTTCTCTACTGCTGACTAAAATTCCACCGCCACTTCTCAGTATGCTTTTTAACAAGGTTATTTTTGCAAAGGGTAGCCTAGCACGACTTTCCATTGAATACAACAATACCAAAGCGGGTTTTTCAGTAATTGAAGTTGTGAAAGAAGCCACAAAGTTAGGTATATCTTTACCCCGTCTTACTGCAACTCTTGAAAAGAATGCACGACACAACGTTATTGAGAAATTTTTGTAAAAAAACAATAGCCCGAACCTTTAGAAGCTTCGGGCTAAGTTGTTATTTAAACAGATACATGCAGCCTTAGGGCACTACACCCTAACCGACATCGCCACCGACTCCATATGACTCGTGTTGATGCAGACATCGGAAGCGGCATCTCTGTTCATGGCGGTTTTTATACGATGAAAAGACACAGCACAGTATGCCTGTTGATGCGGCTCATTTCTAGCCATATTAGACGTGACTCGACCTGAAAGACTTTAACATCAAAAATAATTGATTATGAAAATGTACTTCATTCGTATATATTTTTGTAAATAAACCAACGCACTTGTCTATGATTTCCCCAGTGAACTTTTGGGACATGATGGCTTTATTCGAATAGATCCTTACGGTCTTCCAGTCATGAATAATTTGGTCCAATAACGGGTCAAGCGTATGTTTTGCATGGATGTGATCAATGTCGTACTCATAGAGCGTATTTAACCTGTATTTCTCAGAACATTTTCTATAAATCGTACTGCTCAATGTTTCTATAATCGTTTCATTTTGTATGATGAGCTCGTAGTTTTCTGCGAGCAACAGTATATTATTCAAACTTTCCATTATTTCATTTTGATACCTGCACATATTTTCTACGAATGTATGGATGGTTGTGTGTGCTGACTTATTATTGTTCAAGATCTCATGATTACCGGGGGGCACTAGCGCATATTCCCAAAAGTAGTCTGGCATCTTTACGTGTTCCGAAGTCATGCATGACGATTTAAATTCTGAAAATGGCAGAGAATATTGTCTGTATTCTTTAATATCATCAACCGTATATATTTCCTCGTTCGTAACATTGAAGCCATAGACAAAAACAGGATGCAGTCCATGTTTATTGTTATAGTAAAAGTCTCTCCCGCGTTGATAAAATAAATCAATAAATATGGAAATCGGATGACCACTAGAAATAGACTTTATGATCTCCTCTTGTAACGTATCTAGTGCAGGAGATTTTTTACGAATAGAGATCCCCATTTCCTCAAGGATCTGATCTCCCTCCTCAAGATCCAACACCTCTAACTTGAAATATCCTCTTGTTTGTATTTTTTGTTTATCAAATCTATAAATAGTAATAACATTATTCAAAATCGGCAACTCATCTTTTTTAAAGTATCTGGCAAGTGTCAATAACAAATTGTAGCCGCAATTAAAATAAGGAAAATTATGATGTGGAAACATTTTTGTCATGCCGTCGAAGGGCTGAAAGGTGTCCAGGGAAATCATTTCTTCCATACCATATTTCTCCTAACCTAAAATTATTGTTGATATGACGGCTAAATTACCTCTTAACAAGGTTCATCATACGGTATTGCCGCGTTCCAGCCTTCATCTCTTCATATTTCTTCGAACCGGGCAATGCGATGAAATCATGAATATCTCCAATATTCGTGCTCGCTTTGGCGTTGCTCGCAATTCCTTGTGTGCCAGTACGTTGCTTCGCACTCTCATCACATGATAGAAGAACATTCGAAGTCACATCCTGATTACGGATTACAGACAGGCCTGCTTCCTCTAACAGCCTGACGTTCTGCGCTACCTGCTCTCCCAGCATTAACTCCGTATACAGAAATACGCCGCCAGCTCTCATGATCCGGTACACCTCTTCATAGAATCGTGATCGGTTCGGATAGGCATGTGCGGATTCTATATTTAACACTACATCGAAGCTCTCGTCCGCAAACGGTATATTCTCCGCATCGCCGACGAGATACAAAGATTCATCCTTTCGGGATTTGGCATTGCAATAGGCAATATTCGCCGGACAGATATCCAGACCGACAATAGACAGCGGCTTGAAATATTTAGACAGAGCGGCTATGTTCCCTCCCCTGCCGCATCCGATGTCGATCACTTCCCGCTCCCGAATCTCCGTCCTGCCCACTGTCTCAAGCAGCAGCTTGACTGAGTTTCTATTCCATGCATCGCCCGGCTCGAACACCGCATATTGCTCATTCCCACACGGGACGTAACCATAGTTTAAAAAGGTAGCGAATCGGCCTATACCGGACAGAGCAAGGGAATGCGAAATTTCGCTATAATCCCGAATTTCAGCCTCTTTCCGGTTCCATTCGGAAGGGTCGGTAACCTGCTCACGCTGGTCCAGCATCGATACATAACGATCATCGATCGTATATACCGCATCGCAGTTGCAGCATTGCAGCAACGCCTCCGACTGGACCAGCACCCCCTTGCAGCTGGAGCATACCAACTTTGCATACAGATGCTGTATCATAACGATCACCCTGCCGATATATACATTTGATTCATCGCGTACACATTGAAGTAATTGGGGATATTCAAGTCTTCGTAGTAATCGATCACGACATTGAAGCCGTTGGTTCGGAAGATGTTCTCGAGCCTGCTGATCTGTTCTCCGTCCAGTCCGTGTACCTCCATTACAATTTGCCTGATTTTGCCCCAATCCTCCGGCTCTATGCCTTCCAGGACCTCAAATTCACTTTTTTCCACATCGATTTTGAGCAGATCAATGGGGTTCAGATCGTAATAACGGATCATTTCAGAGATCGTAGTTAACTTACATCGATGGATTTGTTCATTCAGAAACTTCGGCGACATCATTTGATCCACAAACCGGTTTAGCATGCGCGGGTCGTCGAAATGATCCCGGTAATGGTTGATTAACCCGTATCGGAGATCCTGATCGTGGTTCTCTCGATATCTGATCTGGACAGAATCCGTGGACATCGTAGGAAAAAAGGCAAACTCCGCTTCCTTGATCTCATTGGAAAGCCCGACGTTAACCGTTGTTACGCGAGGCAACAAGCTCGTGTTCATCTCCAAGAGTTCAAACGTCGGAGGCAGTGGCTCAAAGGCATATACCTTGCAGTTGCTCTTGCTGCTGACATACAGGGTGAACATGCCGATATTAGCCCCAACGTCCATGACCGTGCCATGTTCCGGGAGCATAATCCCGTGCTTGAAATACATCTCCTTCTGGAAAATCTCGTTGTAGAGGAACTCGGTCTCTCCTTCGTTGTTTTGATAGATTTCGATTCCGTTGTGTAGCCGCTTTTTGGCAGTAGCCTCTGTCTGCGGCGAAAAGCTCTTATGCTCCATCCTGCTCATCCACTTCACCCTCTCAACCATTTGTTATTGGCATTTCTCTAACTGCTGGCGCTCTCATAGTGTCTGACGGCCAGCTTCCAGAACAGCCTGACCACTAGAAGCGATATCACAGGAGCTACAAAAATCCATATCCCAAGGAAGAAGTCCAAACGGTCGATCAAATAAACCGACGGCATGTTGGTAATAAACAAGATAGGCACGACATACAGTCCTATTCTCTGCAACCATTTGGGGTATATGTACATCGGCATATTGTTGAAATCCCAACATTTGTCAATAATATCGAAGATCGAACCGGACTTCACCGTCCAGAACGCAAGAATTTGCGGAAGCAGAAGCACCGAGTAGGTCACGATCGTGCTGCTCAAGATCACGGCGATATATCCGGCCACGTGCATGAAGCTTGGCTCGATGCCAAGCCGCCGCCAAGCCACTACGATCATCGTGATCCCGGCGATCAGGTTCGGAATCGGAAACGCGTAGTTAACGTTTCGGAATGAAATCATGAACTGCAGCGATAGCGGCTTCGTCATATACAAGTCCAACGTTCCGTTGCGGATATGGCCGGAAAATCTATAAAAGTTATCCATAAACAATCCGGTATAGATTGCGATCATAATCGTATAGGTCCCAGTGAAGATCATCATCTGGTCCGGAGAAATGCCATTAATTTCGATCCCCAGCTGGAAAACGAAGATAACATAGATCAGCTTGGAAAACAGAAATACGGTCTCCATGATCAAACCGGAGTAGAAATTCGCTTTGTATTCCATATAACCGACCAAACTGTTCTTTGCGAAAATAAAAAACATACGTACGTGCTTCCGAATCTCACTCAAGCGGATACTCACAGACCTAACCTCCAACGGCTACATATTTCTTCATCCCGGAATCCCAAGCCAACTTGGATATGACCAAAAGCACTGTTACCCAAACGGCCTGTAAGAGGAGCCCGCTCACGATCTCATGAACCGCCAAGCTCCCGAGGATGATCTTAACCGGGAAGAATACGACATACTGGAACGGTAAATAGCTGGAGATTGTGGCAAACGTATCTCCGAAAATATTAAGCGGAAAGATGGCGCCGCTGAGCAGATAGACGCCTTGGTTGAACGCGATATACACGCCCCAAACCTCAGTAATGATGAACGCGAGCGCACTAATCGAATAAAAAAGCAAGAAGTTGATGAGCATTCCGAACAAAATACTGACTAGGAACATAACGATCTGCCCCACTCTAAGCTGAAAGCCCCAAATCTGAGTAAACACGGTCATCATTATGACGAATAAGACAAGCACGACCCCGGTCTGAACCGTTTTCTCACCGAAGAAATTGCATATCCGATAGCTGAAATAATGAATGGGCTGAGCGATAAATTTGCTTAATCCGCCCGTCTTGATGTCATTCGCGATCTCCCCTTCGAAGCCGGCAGAAACCAGCTTGGAGACGACGCCGGACAACACGGAATAAATGATGATCTGTGAATACGTATAGCCGTTAATAATCTCTTGCGGCGAACTGCGGAACACGGCTGTCCAGAGGAAGCATTGGACGAGTATGATAAAGCCGCCGCTGATAATGCCCATCAGGAAATCGGTCCGGTACTCCATCGCGTTCTGAAGCGCAAGGATGTACGTCCTTTTATATTTCTGCAAGGCTTTCATGTCTGACCCCATCTTTCTGATATAAGCTTTCGATGCCTCGCTCGACAGGTATATCTTCAACTGTGAAATCGAGGATCGGGAACCGGTCCAGTATCATTTTGGAAAGCCGCTGGAGGTCATGCTTGTCAATTTCCATGACGGCATTCATGCCGTCATGTTGAGTAATCGTGCCATAGTCGCTTAGCGCTTGCCTCGGCACTTCATCCGTAAATTGCAGCTTGATAATCTTTTTGGCATGCAACAGCTCGTTCACACGCCGAAGATCGCCGTCGTATACGATCTTCCCTTGATTAATGATGATTGCTCGTTTGCATAGATCCTCAATATCCGCCATGTAGTGGCTTGTAAGAATGACCGTTGCCTTCGTCTGCTCGTTATAATCCTTCAGAAATTCCCGAATGCGTTTCTGCGAGATCAGATCGAGTCCGATTGTAGGCTCATCCAGAAAAATCACCTTGGGCCGGTGGATGAGTGACGCAATAAGCTCCATCTTCATCCGTTCCCCCAGCGAGAGTCTCCGCACCTGAATATTGAGCAGATCTTTAACGTCAAGCATCTCCGTAAGCTCATCCAGAACAAGGTTGTAGGACTTATCCTCGACCTCATAAATGCATTTGTTCAGGTACAACGATTCGTTCGCCGGTAAATCCCACCACAACTGTGATTTCTGCCCCATCACGATCGAGAACTGCATCTTGAATTCTTTTTTTCGTTCCCAAGGGACATAGCCTAATACCGTCGCTTGCCCGCTTGTCGGATACAAGATGCCGGACAGCATCTTAAGCGTAGTTGTTTTGCCGGAACCGTTCGGGCCTAAAAATCCAACCATTTCACCCTGCTCGATTACAAGGGATATTTCGCTAACCGCTTCTTTGATCAGTGATTTCCGCCTCACTAAATTTTTGAGCGATTTTTTGAGCCCCAGTTCTTTCTCGTAATACTTGAAGCTTTTGGATAACCCCTCCATCTGGATAATACTCACTTGTGCACCTCATTTATGTGAATTTAGAATCGTTATACACCGTGCAAATGCAAGACACTGCACTTGGAACAAGCCGGTGTCAGTCGTTCATCCATCATTTCCCTTATCCTTCTGTAGGTCATGCTATGCCATAATTCCTGTACAGACGTATCATGTAATTTGCCGATCTCGAACTCCTTGAAAAATTTGCATGCGATAATTGTTCCATCGGGCGTAATGTCCATCCGGTTCGAGAGAGCCAGGCACTTCTTGTTCATCGTGCCTTTGCCCTTCACCTCTTTGCCGAGCACGAAATCTTCGATCTGGTCATGATCCAGATTCGGCTGGTAGCGTAAACGCATTTTCCAGACCCGATGATTCACCCGGTCCAACTCGCTCATCAAAGCAGGGATACGCTCCGGATCGAGCTTGTAGTTAAAGGCGTGCCAGCTTCGTTCGCCCTTGTGCTCGCTCGCCGGAAGGAAGTCGAACTTCTCGTCAAAGTAATTGTCCATTCCCTGTGTGCATTCGTCCGAGATGTACCACGGGAAGCAGACCATGACCATGTCTACACCGACTCCCTCCAGAAAATCCAGTAGATCGTAAAGCTTGTCTGTCATACCATCGTTAACGACGGTATGGATCGTAATTTTGCCCTTGAACCGGTTTTCCTTGCGCAGCTCGACCAGCTTCCGGATCGCATCTATCGCCTTGCTGAATACCCCTTTGCCGCGAAGCGCATCATTCTCTTCTTCGAATCCATCAAGCGCAATGAGCAGCTCCAGGTTGTCGGAGATTCTCAGCAAGGCGTCCAGCTTTCGCTCGATCAGTACCGCGTTCGTACAGATCGTCGTCTCACGAGGATGGGCTTCAAGCAAATCGGCTAAACGGTCGAAATGGCTGTATACGAGCGGTTCGCCGCCCCAGATATAGAGTCTCGACTTGGCTGGTTCCGTCTCAAGGATTAGCTTCTCCAGCAGCCCGTAGTCGAGCTGTTCGCGTTGCTGCTCCGGTGTCATGAAGTGATGGTAGCCGGTGTCATTCCATTGATAGCAATGTTTGCAGCGCAAGTTGCATTGGTTCGTCAGTTTAATCCCGACCGACTCTGGCAACGGTGTCGCGTAACCCGCTATTTTCTCCATGTTCCGCTTGGTTTCCACCGTATTCTTGATCGTACGTTTCAATATTTGCAGATCCTTAGCGGAATGCTTAATCTCGGATTTCGGATTCATATCAACACACCCTTCTTAAACGTAATAGGTTATTCACATGAATCAGTAGATATAATACCTTGAACAAGCCGTACAAATCGGAAGCATATTTTTTTTCATATACGCGCGATACTCTTTGTAATTGTCACTGCGCCAAATATCCATCAAATTCTCTTCGTTAACGTTGCCGAAGGTCAAATCATAGAAGGCATGGCAGGGCGAAACATCACCTCTTGCCGTAATCTCCGCATAGGTCCATGGAAGAGAGCAACGGTTTCGTTTATCCGCCATCTGATGGAATTGTCCCGAGAAATAGTTATGCAAATTCGGTTCATCTATCGTCTTCGGATAGGTGATCACATCGATACTGTTTTTCAAGCAATACTCTTTAACATTATTGAGCTGTCTCGTCAATTCGGGAATATCGATCTGGCTGAACGAACCGTTGTCTTGCCAGACCATCCCCTTGGCATAGGGAGCTTCATGCACGCCGAATTCCTCACGAAGAACATCCACATATTGGGCATACTGCTCTTCCGTGGCATAGAGCTGCACTTCCATGCTGATATGATCCAACATGGACAAGTCGATATGCTTAAAGAAAAATTCCTCGACGTACATATAGGTCAAGGGCGTAATGATAAAGGATACACCCATCTTCGGAAATTGCTTGCCTTTGCTTTGCCGAAGCTCATAGAGCTTCTCGATTCCTTTGATTACTTTCTTGAATACGCCTTTCCCCCTCTGCCTGTCGTTGATTTCCTCAGGGCCATCAAGCGATATCCAGATCTTATTGGGCGGAGTCTCGACTAACATCTCGGCATGTTTCTCAAGCAGTGTGCCGTTCGTAGGGAAGTCCGCGATGCTTCCATAATGATTGATCATGGCGAGAATGTCGCTCAGCCAAGGGTACATCAGCGGTTCGCCGCCGAAGAAATCGTAATACGGCTTGCCGGGACTGCACTCGACGATGATCTTTTTGATCAGCTCCGGGTCCAGCTGCGCTAATGTTTTTTTGCTTTTGTAGGGTCCTTCGAGTCCCCACTCATAGCACATCTTGCATCGCAAATTGCACTCCTCCAGCAGCTGCAAGACGATCCATCTCGGATAGCTTACCGTATCCTTGGCAACACTCAATTGATTTAAGCTCATCGCATAACCCCCCTCTGCCCTTGAAATCTCACTTCTTCGTTAACGCAAACCTAGAACAATAGTGATCCACATAATTCGTCCGTTCACCGGGTCTGTTCTTGATCGCTTGATGCATCTCTTTAAGGATATCTACAGAAAAATCCATCTCTCGCCACTTCTCGTAGCGTATTCCGAACCCAAGCGACTCCCACAATTCCAGATTACTAAGCTCATGACTGCCGAAGGGCTCCAGAAGAATAAGAGGGGTTTCGGTGGCAAGCGAGTCGATCAATGTGCCTGCTCCCGGCTTGGCCACGATAGCCATCGCCTCAGAAGCAACGTCAAATAACCAATGATGATCAGCCTCAGCGGTATATGAATTCGTATCTTCTCCTGCTATTTCAATGTACGGCGGAAATTCGTGCAGGCCGTTCGCGCTCTTCACCCAAGAACACCATTCCGGATCGTTCATCCAATATCGGTGCTCGGGATCGGGCTTCGCTTCCTTCCAGTCGTAAGCTACAATATCAAGCCCATAGTTATGACTGGCAAGCTCTGGAATTGTACTTTGATAAGTGCCCATCCCCCAGCCGCCGCCATGAACAACAAGCCGCCGCTTTCTTGATTCGAAAGGCAGCGTCGTACCAGAAAGAACCGGGATTTCGTATCGAATCGCCATCTTTTCGGTGTCATAGAGACAAGCATTGTAATAATGCTCCTCATATAGGGGATGAAACTTCTTCAGACTCTTCCAGGACGGGGCCAAATCTGAATCGACGTAGAGCAGGTCTACATGAATTGGATTCGGCAACATCTTCTCCCTATACAAATCCAGAACATAGATCCAGTGTCCGGACAGCGATATGAATTCGTAGCGTTCTTCCGCTTTCCACGTCTCCAGCAATAGCTCAACCTGGGCGTAATCTATACTACTGCGGATATCCATCGGCATTCGGGCCGAAAAATTGGCAAGTGCGAAATTATTGTGGTACGCCGTCCTGCTGTCTGCAATATGCTCCCTCTTGTCATGCTCCAAATAGCTTTCGAACACAAGCACTTCGGTTGCCATATCCCTTTTCCCGAACTCGCTTGCAGCTAACAGTCCAGGAATATAAAATCCCAGACCGAAACCCGAGCATAGAATTGTTACTTTCCGCTTCCCCATAAACTCTCTTCCTCCATCCATGGTTTCAAGCACTTCGGAATGCATCAGCGGGCGATCTTGAAGGATAACGACAACAGAACCTCCTTAAGTTTCGCGGACAAACGTTCGTTATCCCCTGTCCCCTCGATCAGCGAATAATACAATCTGCCCTTCACTTGCTTATTCCGGTTCCCCTTGCACTCGCTGACGACCTTGTTAATAAAGAGTGTATTCGCGCTTAACGGTAGCATGCCAAACCCTTGATCAGGCTTATATAGAACACCCTCGCGGTCCAGCGATTCCAGCAATTGATCGAAGGATACATCCCCTGCAAACTGTAAGGTCGCATGTGTCATACTCCCGGCCGTATCGTGCTTCTCGAGATACCGATCAACGTAATGCTTGATCAGACTCATCGATCTTCTGGCATTGACCTCAACAATCGGAACGATGCGTCCGTCTCTTAGCAACATCGAATCGATACATACGTCGCCGTGATAACCCGACTGGTAAAGCTCGCGGGCCGCCAGCTTCATTACATCAAAGTACTCCGCTTCGTGCAGCATTTGAAGTAGCCTGTCATCGGCTGTATAGGAGCCTTGGTAAGCGAAATCGTGATTGACCAATTGCTGCACAGAGACATGCCGGTACGTACCGTCCGGATCAATGTGGAATTGGCAAGAGAAATCCAGCTCCTTGAAGAGGAACGGCTCAATAATAAACCGAACCGTTCTTCCCTTTCCGCACTGATCGGCAAGATAGGATGTGACCCGCCGCAGAATTGCTTCCGACTCGATTAGCAAATTCCCCTTCCCGGATACCCCAAACTCATCTTTGATCAGAAAGGGGCCTTGTTTCAGCAGAGCCAAGCCGCTTGACAGCAGCTCTTCGTGGGAATAGACCGTCTGGCTGTCACACCGAAGCCCAAGGCGACGGTTCAATTCGGTTGAATACAGCTTAGAATTAACCGTCTGAACCGTCTCGACAGCTGGACAATCCTGTTCCAACCCGAAACGCGCGGCAGCACGGTCCGCTCCCGGAATGACCGCAAAAGGCGATAACCGGGCGCCGTTCAGCCAGTCTGGATCTATGTCACCCACATGATCAGTTGCGGTGAGCAGGTCGAATATATTGGCGGTTCTGCCTGCGCTTCCTGCATCAGGACTCTCAAGATCGGTTGAATTGGACAGAAATCGGAATCCGATCTCATGCAAATACGCTTTATGAGAAGCGTTCATTCGATAACGGGTAATAAGCCTATCCTGCTCCCCGCAAAATGGGAAAAGCAACTCATCCATGGCCATCACGACATTCTCCATTTGAGGATCGTTAAACGACGGCAGTTTGGCTTGATTAGGGTCGCGCCAGAAGCGTTCCGCGTCAAATGTCCCGATAACGAGCTCGAACTTGCGTCTATCGTTCATGCAGATGCCGTCTTCTGCAGTTCCGAGATATAATTGCAGAAGATTGTAACCGATTCCATGCAATCGAAGTCGAATTGTTCGAAATCGATCTCAATACCGAAGTGCTCCTCCACCTTCAATAAGAAAGTAATGAGCTGTAAAGAGTCCATTCCCCCGTCTTCCATGATGCTGGAATGCCCGTTCAAGCTGTTTTCCAGCTGGGCGTCATCCTTGACTTCACTTATCATCGCTATGATCTGTTCTTGCATAGGTACCTCCCGTGTAATGGATATATTGAACCTGGTAATACTGGATCGTTCTAGCGAGTGCCTCATGGAGTTCTTTCAAAAATTTGCGAGAATTCAAGGAGGGCAAGTTCCTGCGTATTCCCAAATTGACAGGCTGTTCATACGTGATGCCCAGAAATCTTATAACCCCTTCCAGCAAATCGTCGATATACTGAAAACTTCTCGTCTGTCTGTTAGGTATGGTTCTGTGGCATGAATCACAAGATGTCGGGTAAAATACTAGGAGAGATTCTTGGGTGAGTGGATTTGTTGTGGTTGTACCGGAAAAAGGGCATGAAGCCATGCGGATCGCCTGAAAGACAAGAAGGAAATAGACTGTCAGCAAACGGAAGCTTTAAGACAAGGGCAACGGTTTGGATTACTCAATACGCTGTATCGCAACGTTTATAATCCCGGCATCACTCCCTCCAAAAAATGCCCTGATCACTCAACATTACTGAATGTCTACCTTCTTCAGCCATCGTTCAAGGAATATGGATTCTTCATTTTCTATATTCGTAATCAGCGTTTGTAAGCTTTCGGAAATATTCGTATCCCTTGTCAAATTATATTTAATCGCTAGATTCACAAGTATCTTTGCTTTAAGTTCAATGGCTGTGAATTCATCTATATGCTCTTGATTTAATTCAATTAAATGCCGATTATCGTACAAGTACTTGAGTCTTAGCGTCATGATCTTCTTATGGTCATAAAGTAAATGAAAGGGTCTTATATCGAGCTGCGACTTATGTTCCGATGTCTCTTTCGCATAATTTAGTAGAGTTGTGTATATTTGCATGCCGAAGTCAAGATTATGCCTGTCGCCCCCATAGTTGAACATCTCCCAATACTCCGGCGTTTTGTTAGTGAAATAGTTTCTTATAGAACTCACCAGGGTATCTGCACTGAATTGATCCTGATGCTGCTCATTAAATGTATACAGATAAACCATTTCTCTAAGATAATCATGATTGGTTGTTAGATGATTCATGTCGAACGCAAGCTGGAAATCAGTAAATGATATCTCAGCCTGACTATACACGCCGTTCTTAAAGAAATCGGAAACATACAATATCTCTCTATCCAAATCATAGCCGTAAACAAATATGTCATGATGCAATTGAAGTTTATTGTAGCGATCGCTTAGGGGCACGTAGAAATAATTGACCATGGTGTGCACATAGTTATTCGCATTAATGTTTTCTATAATAAAATGAATAACCGAGTCCCATTTCTTTGTTACCGTATCTCTATGTATCTTTTGAGTCGTAATCCATTTGCACGAATCCGAAGGCCGCAGCTCATAAGTCACAGGGAAATAAAAATCTCCCCAATGATGTTTGTAATCTTTGTTAATATATAATTGGATATAATTGCTAAATATCCATGGATGTGTGCACTCGTAATGGGTAAGTATGGACAAGAGATGAGCATGCTGCGTATAGGTTGTAATCATCGGATAACTGACCGGCAATATTTTGCTGCCTAACGTATGAGTTGAATTTTTCAACCTTTCGTTCACCCCTGGTTATTTGGTTAAATAGCTCAAAGATTCCGAATCAGTATATCTCATTGAGCAATAAGCGCTTCGTGCTTGCCCTGTCCAGTTTTCCTGTTTTGGTTTTTGGAATGTCATCTATAATCCTCCATTGTCTAGGCACTTTATATGATGACAAATGAAAATTGCAATGTTGTGTCAGTGCATCTATATCAATCAGGCATTCATTATAAACTTTCAGAAATGCGACGGGCACTTCGCCTAACAGATCATCGTGTACGCCAACAACCATTACCTCCTCCACTTCCTTCAAGCCGTACAAAAATTCCTCGATTTCTTCCGGATAGATATTGATCCCGCCGGATATAATGATATTCTTCTTTCGGCCTGTGAGGATGAGACACCCTGATTCATTCCAATATCCCAAATCTCCTGTCTTTAACCAACCCTCAACAATGGTAGCGTTCGTTAACTCCGGGTTTTTGTAATAACCAAGCATCACATTCGGGCCCTTGACCCAAATTTCTCCGATCGCTGCTCCTTCAATCTCATTCTCTTCTTCGTCAACAAGACGAATAGAAACGTCATTGATAGGTGTTCCACAGGATAAGCAGCGCTCTCCCCGTTCCATCATGCTCACCCGCGGAGAAGCTTCGGTCAATCCATAGGTTTGAATAATGTCCGCGTGAGGAAATACAGTCTGAAGATGGTCTACTAATTTTGCGGGAGTCGCCGCACCGCTAATTACAATAAATTCAATGGAATCAAAGGCACTCCAGTTCTTTGTCTGATGGAAATCGGAAACAAAGTGCATCAATTGCGTAGGCACCACTGAGAATGCCGTGACCGCCTTATTCTGAAACAGTTTAAACGCTGTGCGCGGCAGCATGGGCAAGCTGATAAGTTTAATTCGGGTTCCATATAACATGCAAGAAATCAATTGCGTGACAATCGTAGAACTGAAATGAACGGGCATCGTTACAAGAAACGAATCCTGATCCGTATACCCCACCTTTTCGCCATGTGCGAGCGCATTCGTTAATACATTCCAATGGGATAACATAACGATTTTAGATTTTCCGGTTGTGCCCGATGTAGGAAGGAGAATCGCACATTGATTGGGATCGGACTGATTGGTTAACGAGATCGATTCAAACGAAGGCATTGGTTCTTGCGATAAATCCTGGGCGGTCACCCAGGGAATGTCGCAATTTAAATGCGCAGGCTGTGCATATTTGCTGATAACCAGTTTGGCGTCACTGGCATTTAAAATATTTTCGATTTCAGTATTGGATGCCGAATAAGGAACCGGTACGAACACATAACCGCAGAATTGAATACCAAGCGCCGCAAAAATGAACAAGGGCTCATTATTTGTGTATAATGCAAGATGACTTCCGGACTCAAGCTCAAAATTTTTGCGGATATATAGAGCAATCAAATAAGCTTCTGTCATCACATCTGCGTAAGTCCATTGCTGCTTCAGATCTTCAAGGATAATATGATCTTGGCGATCAGAGGCCTCCAGAAATAAACGCTGAATGATCGTCATCATAGCGTTTTCTCAGTCAAATAATTAAGGATTAATCCAGCCGTGGAGAACTTCTCAAATAACAGATCTTCATCAGGGATCGAGATGTTAAACTTCGATTCCACTAAAACAATAAGCTTGACGAAGCCTACTGAATCGATCCCTTGGTCCAACAAACGGGTATCATGATCTTCCGGATAATCGATGTCCAGCTCAGCAAAAATTTCATCTCTCAAGATCAATTCTATTGTTTTAGACATCATGTTTCCTCCGTTAGATAATCTTTAGAAAAAGGCTGATTAAAGAGGATCGTATACGTGATAAGCAAGTGAGAGTGATTGTGAAGAAGAATAAGTTCATAACGATATACAAGGTGAATTTGTACTGAAAGAGTTGTTTACAGAGTTGTATGCAGAGATGCTGCAATTCATGTTGGAGGCGGAGTATGACACGATGCAGGACATAAAAAGCTTGACGCGAAGAGTACAACGACGGAAATAATTGAGGGTTACCATCGTCAACATCGCAAAACCTAAAGAAAAAAGCATTTTCCCAAGCAATGAAGCGTTGCTGAAAATGCTCTACAAAACTACGATAAATGTCGCTTGTAAATGGTCAGGGCGTGTACAAAACCGGGACGAAGTCCCCCATCACCTCTCCATTTTCTTCCTCGACGTGATCGAATTATATTGCGTAAAATTTTGCTTGGGGAGCGTTTACACTAGTGATTTACAGCACTAAGCGATTGATATATTAAATATAATTACATATATGCCAATTGTCAACAGTTTTGAAAAAACCCGTTGATGCCAAGGAAGATCTTCAAAGTAGTCTGCGGAGCTGTCAAGAACGAACGTCAATCATTTAAAGAGAACGGCTTTACTTCTAACTGAAATTGCTCACGAACACACAGTGTATACAAAATCAGTAATTACTTCATTATTACAGGCACAAAAAAAGACACGGAAAAACAACTCCGTGCCTGTATCAAACAATTATTCCGCTTCACCGGACTGCAAATTGAAGGTCAACAATTCTTTAAGCAGGCACTTCAAAGACTTATTCCAATAATTGAAGTTATTAAAAATGGTTTAATCAAATCCATACATTACATATTTGCCGTCCTCGATTCATAAGGAAGATGGAGCAACAAGAGGCGTAGAAATTAATCCTGCCCCTTCCATTTTAGCAAAGCAAAACACTCAACATGCACCGTATGCAGGAACAAGTGGGAGTTGTTTTGTTTGAATTGGCGAGGTTCGTCAATAAGATCAACATAAACACTTGGTACCCATATAACATAATTTTACTATTAAAACTGACAAGGGAACAAACAAAAAAGCGACCTCCAAGTCCTAGTTAAAAGGGGAAGTTTATGAAAATAAAAAAATAGCGGCTTAAGGGAGTTAAGTCCCTAAGCCGCTATTTTTTAGTGGTTTCTGTATTCAGATTTCAATTTCACCTTGATAATTCGTTCAGAGTCGATAGGGTCACCGTCTATATTTTTGAGTAAATTTCCGCTCTTGTACACTGGCTGTTGTTAACTCTGGATTCCTTGAGTATTCCTCATCTCGCCAGCAACCCACTATTTTTACTACTTAAAATAGCAACAAACTTCTCGAACGTACTGTGCTCTTCAATGTTCAATCCATCCAACATATACCCCAGTTCCTCTAATTCGGCTTCCAGCTTTATTGCCAATAGAGAATGACCACCTAATTCAAAAAAGTCATCCGTAAGTTTAATGCAATTTGTCTCAAAAAGGAGCCCCCAAACCTGTGCGACCTTCCATTCTAGATCAGAGTAGGTTCCGTCCATTCGGCCTTCTAACCTTACCTCAACGGCATTGTTCTGGGTCTGAGGCTTCATCTCATCTATAAAACGAGGATTTAGACTTCCGATGCCCACTGTTGTAAAATCGGCCCCCAGCACGCTCTCGAAAAGGCTAATCGCAGTCTTCGTATTGATATCATTGAAAATATTGCTTTCACTAAACCCGTACTTAACGGCCATGCCTGTTTCCTTCCATGCCGGCCAATTCAGCGTTAACGTACTCTTCTCTAGCCTCTTGCGATAATAGGCATACGCATCCATATAACTGTTGGCTGCAGTGTAATCACCCTGACCCCCATGACCGTGGTAAGTCATTGCCGAAGAAAACATAATGAAGAACTCAAGCGGGTCTTTCGCTGTCAATTGGTCAAGCAGCCATGTCCCTTGAATTTTGGGAAGTAACACTTCATTGAAAGCATCCTCGCTTTTGCGAATGATCAGGCCCTGGCTCGCTACACCTGCTGCATGGATAATCCCGTTTATTCTGCCATACGTGCTCCTTAATTCCGCCAAGGCTGCACTTAGACCATCCGCATCGGAGATGTCCGCTTGAAGAATATGCACATGTCCACCTATTTTTTCAATTTCCTGCAACATGATTAATTTTGAAATGATAGTATCTTCTTCATTTTGTTCAATGATATCTCTCCACAAATTTTTCTCGGGGAAAGGTTTCCTGCTCAACAGGGCGATATTGACCTTGGCTTTCGAGGCGAAGTATTTGGCAAACTCCAATCCCAATCCGCCTGTTCCACCGGTTATTACATAAACGCCTTCTTCTTTGAGACTAATCGATATTTCTTTCGGTGCAGGAAGCGGCACTTGGTCGTAAGTACCCTTATATCGCACGCCATCGCGATATGCAATAATTTCAGACTCCTGAATCAGAATTTCGTCATGGAGTTGTTCCACAGTGAATGTGTCATCGATATCGAGCGTACGGCACGTTACTTCCGGATATTCTTTAACAACGACTTTACCTAAACCGATTAGTGCAGCATGAGTAGGTTTTAGCAGGGTCTCCCGGCCTGTCACTTGATTCACATGGTCTGTCACAAGCATGAGATCAATCGGGAGGCGACCCCGGATCGCTTTCATCGCTCTTACAATATGAAATAAGCTGTTTACCCCCCTCGCAAGCTTCGCGTTTAATTGCCCTACGTCCGATGGATTACCCGCACCGTCCATACTGCAAAGGTGAATAATCCGATTTACAACCGGCAGTTCGGCGAATAACCGTTCATAGTCCTCTTGGGAACCCGAGATCGCATACTGGTCTTCTTCCATACGTCGGTAAGCCGATCCCAATCTGACCGCAACTGTTTGTTTACCCTCTTTTCTGAGTTGCTCCACGATTTGTTTCGAGAGATCTGTTTCGCCTTGAATGACCAACGTTACTTTATCTGCCTCGATCCTGTTCGTGCCTTTGCTTGCTACTGATGGAATCCACTTCATTTCAAATGCACACTCGTTAGGGACGGTCGGGTCAGCCGTCACTATTTGGGGGCGATGATTTGTCGTAAATACCTCAGCCCAATACCGTTTCCGGTTAAAAGCGTACACAGGAATACTTACCCGTCTTCGTTGCTTATCAGAATATAAAGAAGTCCAATCTACTTGCGCGCCCCTCACGTATAATTGGCATAATTCGCTTAAATCCTTTAACGGTTCGCTCCGCTGCCCTGACTGTCTGAGCAAAGCTATTCTCTGATCAGCCTCTTGTTTAAGATTCATTCCTTCACTCGGTTCGGTCACTCCATAATAGATCCCCCGCTCAGCATCCCCCTTCAAACCAAATTGTCCGATTTCCAATATTTTCTTCGCGAAATCTTCTTCACTTTCAACACTGAATGCTAATCTATACGAATAATGCCCTCTTCCCACATTCGCTGTATAGCACAAATCTTGAATTGAACAAGCGATTCCCCGTTGAACCATTTCGACGTATCTATCTACTAACTCCCTTAAAGAAGACTCGTTCTGGGAGGACAATGTGAATATCTCCGGCTGCCATTGCTCGACAACGGTTTGCTGCAGTTCAGGAGCCTCCTCTAGAACGATATGACAGTTGGTACCGCTGAATCCAAATGAACTGATTCCTCCCCTTCTAGGCTTACCGTCACTCTCCCATGGCATGAGCTTGTCATTCACATATAGCGGAGAGTCCGTAAAATGGATGTATGGATTGGGCTGATCGAAATTGATGGATGCAGGAATGTTCTTATGACGCAGTGCTTGCACGACCTTTGTGACCCCAGCTAGACCTGAAGCTGCAACTGTGTGTCCGATATTAGACTTTACTGAACCGATCGCACAAAATTGTTTCTTATCTGTAAATCTCTTCATGGCGTTGAAGATCGCTTTAGTCTCGATAGGATCTCCTATCAATGTTCCCGTGCCATGGGCTTCAATATAGGAGATCGTTTCCGGGTTGATCTTTGCATTTTTCCAAGCAGACATCAGCAGTTCTTCCTGTGCTTCCGGGCTCGGTGCAGTTATTCCATTCGATGCTCCATCATTGTTAGACACGCTAGTGAGAATGACGGCTTGGATATTATCCCTGTCAGCCAATGCCTTTCGTAACGGCTTCAACACCACAGCACCTACCCCTTCGCTGAGTACGGTGCCTGTGGCTTTTTTATCAAAGGTCCTGACGATGCTGTCTTGTGACGTAATCATGCTGAACATACCATCGCCCTTTACCGGAAAATAGATGAGATTGACGCCACCTGCGATAGCGGTGTCGCATCTTCTGTCCCTTAAGGCGCTGCAAGCTTCATGAATGGCCACCAAACCAGACGAACAAGCGGTATCGACGACAACTGAAGGGCCTTTCAAGTTAAAAACGTAAGAGATCCTACTGGATAAAATGCCGGTATAGGACCCCGTAAGGTGCAACAAATCCGGTTCAGCCATTAACTTATAGAAAGGGATATCTGTGTGGTCACGCCCGATAAATACTCCCGTATTGGATCCATGTAGGCTCTCTCCCCCATAACCCGCATCCTCAAGCGCTTCATATGTGGATTCCAGCAATAGTCGTTGGTGAGGCTCCATACATCGTGCTTCCTTGGCTGAAATAGAGAAAAACTCTGCATCGAACAGGTCGATTCTGTCCAAAAATCCTCCAGGCCCATATGCATCGTTTACATTCATTCCTTCAGTAAGAACCGCTTTATACAGGGCTAAGCTCAATACATTGTTTTGGAGTACATTGTTGATATCCTCCCGTCTATGGGCAGGAAAGGAGGACACGCAGTCCTCCCCATTTGTCAACTTCTCCCAAAATTTTTCGATATTTTCGCTCCTCGGATATCTGCCTGACATACCAATAATCGCGATGTGTTCCTCCCCTGCATCAGACAGTACCTGCAACTCCTCCAACATCTGCTTTGCAAGGTCGGGGGATAGATTTCGGTTTGCAACTTGTTCATAAATATACCTCTGCGTATTTCGCATCTGGCTGCTCCTCTCAGTGAGTCTCTACTTCTTGTCTCCAACGATGGCTTCCATCTCATCGATGCTGATCTCTCCAGACGCTAGCCGCTGCAATGCCCATTCCAGCAGATCTTCGCGGACGGGCGCTTCTACCGGCTTCGAGCCTTCCATATTTGCTCGAATACATGCACCAAGCTCGGCTGGTGTCGTATACGTAAATATGTCAGCGATATCGATCTTGCCCTCGTACTTTTCGTCCAAAGCCCTATAGAGATGGGTTGCTACAATAGAATCTCCTCCAAGAGCAAAGAAACTATCGTAAACATCCACCGACTCCAGACCTAATACTTCTGCAAACGTCTCCACAATGGTTTGTTCGATTCGTTCAATATCGTCTTGCGGATGATTAACGCGATCCGCTTCCTTGGCTGCTGGCTGACCAGCCGTTTGCCCAGCGGCCATCGTATTTATGGCCATCATCTGGAATGCTTCCTGATTGATCCTACCTGGCATAACGTTCGTATAATCGGTTCCAATAATCACGTCCAGATATTCCAAAGCTTCCTCTGTCGTCAGCGCATCCATGATTCCGTCTATATTGGACACAGCTCCTTTATCAACCGCCATGCCAATTTCTTTCCACGCAGGCCATTGGATGGCCACTGCTTTCATGCCTTTTCGAGCAAATCGGTATGCTGCCGCATCCATGTAAGCGTTAGCAGCTGCATAATCGCTTTGACCAAACCCGCCGATTAATGCATTAATGGAAGAATACCCAATCACAAATTCCGTTTCGCTTGGATCTATTAATTGTTCCAGTACCCATGTTCCGTGCACCTTCGCTCGAATGACTTCCTTAAACTGGCCGAAGTCCTTCGTAAGAAGTAATCCATCTCCGGCCACGCCAGCACTATGGACTACGCCACGAATGCTACCGTATTTTTCCCTTAGACGAATCATCGTACGTTCCATACTAACCAGATCGGCCACATCCGCCTCAAGCACCTCGACTTTTGCGCCCATGCGTTCCAATTTCAGCACTTGCTCAATACGATCTCGAGTCTTATTGCCGAGACCTTTATCACGCAGAATATGCTCCCACTCAGATCGTTGCGGCAAGCCTGACCTAGCAATCAGTGCAATCGCGATGTCGGGTTTACGACGCACGAAATGTTCCGCAAGCTTCAATCCCAACGATCCAAGCCCGCCCGTGATAAGATAGGCGCCGTCTTGCTGTAACTCATAAGGCTGGCTTACTATCCCGTTTACCGGAACCTGCGTTGCCGTAACTTTATATCTGCGTCCTTGTCGATAGGCAATTCGATATTCCGTTTCGGCGCTCATCATTTCGGCTAGAACAAACTCGAACGCAGTTTCCTCATCCATGTCGACGCCCCGGAAGGTCAAGTTGGGATATTCCTGTGCGATGACCTTTCCCATGGCCAATAGGGATGCATGGTTAGGATGGATGCATGGCTCTTCCCCGGTGACCTCGTTGGCATACTGCGTTACTACGAATAGCTCCGTTGGCCCTTTAAGTCTGTTTTCCAATATTCCTTTTGTAATATGGAATAAATGGTAAACCCCGGAATCTAATTGTTTCTCGAATTGCCCGAGATCGGCCGCGTCATTCGTTAACCCTAAGGAAGCTAAATGAATAATCCGGTTAACCCGCTGACCTTGCAGTTGCTCGAAGACAACGCTACAGTCGCAATCGCCGATGATCTCTCTAAACACACCGCCAGATGCAATTAATCGATCTGCCAGTTCGCGTTCACGTGCTCCCTCCCCGCGAATGATGACAGATAATCCCGTACTCGATCCAGTAGGCGTATCTTGCAAAAGCGCTGGTTGCCATCCGAGAACGGTGAGCATCTTCGTATTTTTCCTGTCGGCACGGCCTTCTGCCAAATGGACTTTGCGGATCGAATATTGTTCAATCTCAAAGATCACTTGACCATATTCATCCATCAGCGTGATATCGAAAGAAATCGTGTCTTGTACGGATTTACCGTCTATGATTCGAATATGGCTATAGACCACTCCCGGCAGACTCGGCCCCATAAAGGTCATCCGTTTGTATGAGAAGGGGAGATGAAGACCGTCGAAATGATCGATAACTGCATTTACTGCGCAATCAAGCAGAGAGGGGTGCATATGATATAATGCCAGATCCTCTTTGAAATGGGCAGGCAACTCGAGTTTTGCTATCACTTCCTGCTCCGTGAGCGCAATTTCACGCAAACAGAACCATCTTGGACCGCGCTCAATCTGCCCTTGTCCTTGATCATCGCCAACGAATTCCATCGGTACCCCGAATTTCTCAATCATTGTGAAGATGTCCCGTCGCTCAGGTTTATGAATGGAAGCACTCACTTTACCTTGCGCATAGAGGATGCTAGGGTGGTCACCGGGATCGGAAACTACAAACTCAAACCCGTTTTTATTCTTGTTCATCGTTATTTTGACAGTAGCTGATTCTCCAGGCTCCAAAGCGACGGGCTGCATGAAGATAACATCTCTGAAATCAATTGCGCCTTCTAAACCGCACTTTCGCGACGCCTCGGTGACGATTTCGAGATATGCTGTGCCCGGGAGCACGAACTTCCCATTGATTTTGTGCTCGTTCAATACCCACTCTTTCTCTGGGACCAGTTCCGCGAAGCATACAACCCCTCCGTCTTCTCTCGCTTCCGAGCGGCTGATGATTGGATGAGTTCTGTAAGTCGATGCGTCTTCATGATCGCTGAGCCAGCATCTTCGATTCCTAAAAGGATAATAAGGCAAACTCACTTTACGTGTCTTGACACCGCGGTAGAGCTTTTCCCAGTTAACGGTTGCCCCCTCCACATACAAACTGCACAACTGGTTCAAGGCATTCTTACTCTTGGTCAATCCGTTATTCGATAGATCATCCAACAATTCGTCGGCTTGGCGTGTCAATTCATCAGCTTGTGATTGCGTAATCTCAGAGGGTTTGATCACGCGATTACCTAAACTGTCTGGTATAACTTTATGCTCGCCCTCAAAATACAATTTTCGGGAAGAGGCTGATTCAGCATCCCCCGAAAGAAGCTCTAACTGTTGAAGAAGTTCCGATTTGGCTTCGAAAGGAATCGCAACGCGGTTCGTATGATGCCCTCTTCCCGTATTAAGCGTGTAACACATGTCGGAGAGCGAAACATCCGAGTTTCGTTCAATCCATGCCTTGTATCGCTCCGCCAATTGAATGATACTACTGCGATTAAGGGCGGATAATGTAAATATTTGGGGCATTACCACCTCTTGCCTGTCATCTGTCCTCACGGGTGCCTCTTCCAGAACGATGTGGCAATTGGTTCCGCTTAATCCGAAAGCGCTTACGCCACATCGAAGCGGTCCATCCGACTTCCAATCCCGAAGCTGATCGTTGACGTATACAGGGGAATCTTCAAAAGCGATGCCCCGATTCGGCTTCTGAAAATGCAATGTGGGGACGATTTTCCTATGTTTCAGACTCAATACGCATTTCATGAACCCCGCGATGCCCGCTGCATTGTCTAAATGCCCAATATTGCTCTTAAGCGAACCGATAGCGCAGAATTGCTTGGACTTGGTGAACGCTTGAAAGGCCTGCGTAATTGCACGAATCTCGATCGGATCGCCCAATCTCGTACCTGTCCCGTGTGCTTCGATGTACGTTATCGTTTCCGGAGTAACGCCTGCATCTCTCCACGCACTAGTAATTACCTCCTGTTGAGCGTTAGGATTAGGCGCTGTGATGCCGACGGAACTCCCGTCCTGATTAACCGCACTGCCTTTAATGACAGCATAGATGTGGTCTCCGTCATGCACCGCTTGTTGGAGAGGCTTCAGAATCACAGCCGCGGCGCCTTCCCCGAAGCCCGTTCCGTCCGATGAATCGTCGAATGTTCGGGCGATGCCGTCGGAAGACGCAATCCCAATCTGGTCCTCATCCTTCTCGTTACTCAACGGAAGAAGGTTAAGCTTGATGCCTCCAGCCAGTGCAATTTCGCAATCGCCTGCCCTAAGCGCTTGACATGCCAAATGAATTGCGACAAGCGAAGACGAGCAGGCCGTGTCTACGACCATGCTCGCCCCCCGCAAATTAAGAAAATAAGAAATCCGGCTGGCAATAATCGATTTAATGTTACCAGGTGTCGACAACCCGGCAAGAGAAGGTGCTACTTCCTTCACATATTGTTTATACTCTTGCACGAAGTCGCTGCTGTACCCGACATAAACCCCTGCATTGCTACCTGATAGTTTATTCCCTCCATATCCCGCATCTTCGAAGGCTTCGTAAGCAGTTTCTAGAAAGATCCTTTGATTCGGATCCATGACACTGCTTTCCTTAGGCGATAAGGAGAAAAACTCGCAATCGAATGTGTCCACTCTGTCCAAAAAGGAACCGTTCGCATAGTCATTTCCATCCTCCATCATGCCTAAGCGCGATAATAGCGGGTCAGTATCGTTCCTTCTAGTCTGTAAAAAAGGTCTAGTGCAATCTACACCAGCCTGTAAATTATTCCAAAATGCATGAACGTCCCGGGCATCCGGGAACCTTCCCGCAATCCCGATTACCGCTATATCCTTCGTCTCAATAGCCGTCTCCTCAACACGAAGATTTTCAGGCTTCTCCAATAGATTCTTATCACCCATGCGAAATAAATCGTTTCTCAAGCTCTTCACTCCTTATGCATACCATTAGCATCATGTTGTAACATAAAGTTTAAGATATTAATAAAAGCATACAACAGACCTTCCGGGTTTTCCGTCATTGGGGATGAATCCCTGTACCTATATTTAATTCTTGCTGACTCTCCATCCACATCGACATGGAAATGTATAAACTTGTTCACACCCGCATCTCCCCAATGGCTTGCCGTAGAGAAATAGGGAATGCGATTATTGGATTCATGCGCGAAGGCTGCCATCTGAACCGGATTCATGCAACTGTTTCGAACGCGTACGAACAATTCTTCCTGACTAGTCATATCGCTGAGGTCAAGCTCTATGGGTATAGGCCTCTGATTCGGATGCAAGCCTGCAAGGACGATGACTTTATCCTCTGTTGCGAACTCCGCATACGAGTAGATAAAGATCGACAGCAGCAGCTCTTGTACGGAAAGTCCATTCCTTGCCGCCGGTTGAACTAGCCGATCCCAATTCACCTCTGAAAGCGTGATATCTGACACCATTGGCTCTTCCTCTTGACTGTCTAACTCCGCATTAGCTTGTGCAAGTCCCTGTTGGATAAATCGCGATATTTCAGCGACGGTTGGATGAGCGAACAGATCGGCCACTCGAATCAGGTCAGGGTACTTTCCATCCAATTGGAGCTGGATTTGGACAACTAGAAAGGAATCACCTCCGATGTGGAACAAATTTTCGCTCACACCTAGTTTCTGTAACCCCAACACTTCTTTGCATACCGCAGTAACATCCTCTTGAATTGCTGTAATCGGCGGAACATGGGATAACCCGGATGCCATTAGATTCTCCGTCGCTTGTTCTCTGTGCCTTATGACAGGTAACTTCGGGTGTGGACGACTGGTTTCTACGCGACTTGGTCCTCCAATTTCAGATAAAGTTGCGTTCGGATGATCCAGGAGTCGTTTAATCATTCTGATGTAATCCTCACCTATGTTGCGAATCGTATCTTCGGAGAACAGTCTCGTACAGTACTGCAACTCAACACTTAGTTCCGAATCGATTTCCGTCACTTGCAATGTAAGATCAAACTTAGAAACGTTTACCTTCGGTTCGACTGGTGAAATCTGCAAATTTCCAATCTGATATTCGGATTGCGATTTCTGTTGCATAGCGAAGACAGTGTCGAATATAGGGTTCCGGCTTAAATCTCGCTCAAGATGCAGTCTCTCGATAAGCATCTCGAACGGATAACTTTGGTTCTCGAGCGCTTCCACGGTGTTCAGCCTGATTTCATTTAGAAAATCTATGAATAGCATTTCTTTTCGAACCGTATGGCGCAAAGGAAGCATATTGATAAAGACCCCGACGGTGCTCTCGATTTCCGAGAGCGTTCTTCCTGAGACTGGCGTACCGATGATGATATCCTCTTCACTCGAATGGTTATGCAAGAGAACATAATAGAGCGCAAGGAGTGTCATAAATAACGTTGCCCCCTGCTCCTCCGCCAATCGTTTCAACCGCTCTGTAGAACGAGCATCCACGTGAAAATTAATGGTATTCCCTTCAAAGCTTTGGACAGACGGTCGCGGATAATCCGCAGGCAAATTCATCATCGGCACAGGCCGTTCGAATCGGCTTAACCAATAGCGCTCCTGCTTACGAAATGCTTCAGATTTCATCCAATTTGCCTGCCAAACGGAATAATCACTGTATTGGATCACCGAATTCGTGACCTCTTGCTGGTGGTACAGCCTAAAGAGTTCTTTCATCATAATGGCTACGGACAAGCCATCGGCGATCAAGTGATGCATATCGAAGAGTACGAATGCGTTACGATCATCAATGATTCCGACCTTCATACGGAACAAGGGCGCATTCCCAATATCGAACGGTTGGATAAACTCGGAAATAGCCCGCGAGATTTCATCCTTCTCCATCATGGATACTTCTACATCAGGAAGAACATCAGACCCGATGAGTTGCACCACTGTCCCGTTGCGGATGCCGAACGATGTGCGAAGGACCGAATGCCTCTCCATCAGCTTTCCAAAAGCGGATACGATGCGACCCGGTTCCAACGGTCCGCGGATGGAGAAGACTGCGGGAATGTTGTAAGAGACCGAATTAGGTTCCAAATGATGTAGCACATACAGCCTTTTTTGTCCTGAAGTAAGCGGATAATAAGGCATATCCCCAGATCGCTCGATGGATCGCGAAGCAACCTGATGCTCATTCTCTATGACTTTGGCCAGCCTCTGGACTGTCGGATTCTGAAACAATTCGCTGAGCCTCATATCCACATGAAATTCCTTATTGACTCTCGCAATCATCATCCCTGCGTTCAGGGAGTGTCCGCCGTGTTCGAAGAAATTTGCATCCGGAGCGACGGCATCCAGGTCCAGTACGCTACGCCATATGCTCATCAACTTTCTTTCCGTTTCACTGAGAGCGGACGGCGTCGGTTCGTCGTGCTTCAATACTTCCGACAGTAAGGCCTTGCGGTCAATCTTTCCATTCGGCGTCATTGGAAGACAATCCAAAGACACAAACTTGGAGGGGATCATATACTCCGGCAATCCCTTCGCCAGCTCTTGGCGAACTTGTGGTGCGCCTAAATTCTCATCCGATACGATATAAGCGCAAAGGAACGTATGGCCGGATCGGTCTCGCCTCGTAACGACGGCCGCTTCTCTTATCGAAGTTACCTCTAAGAGCGCTGACTCGATTTCTCCGATTTCGATGCGATATCCTCTTATCTTTACTTGGTTGTCATTTCGTCCCAAATGCTGAAGTTCACCGTTAATCGACCATTTAGCTAGATCTCCGGTTTTGTACAGTTTCGTTCCCGGCTCAAATGGGTTATTAACAAATTTCATCTCCGTCAGCTCCGGCTTGTTCCGGTATCCCCTCGCGACGCCAGTTCCTCCGATACATAACTCTCCGACAAACCCTGGAGGCAGCAACTGACCGTCTTCACTCAGAATATAGATCGATGTATTGGAGATCGGTTTTCCGATTGATATAGCTGAACTTTCGGTTAGTTCCTTCATGGTGGACCATATTGTCGTTTCCGTCGGTCCGTACATGTTATAAATTTTTGCTGCGGTCAGCGTTTTCAACTGCTTCAATACGATCTCCGGGAAGGGCTCTCCGCCGATCAAGATTTCAGATATCTGCTTCAGACAAGCGGTATGCCCCGAACGCAGAAGCAAGGTCATGCGGGAGGGAGTCATTTGAAGCATATCCACACCGTGCTTTCCTATCTCGTCGGCAAGCAGTTTGGGATCCAGTTGCACTTCCTCGTTCGCCATTACGACCTTCATGCCGCGTGTCAAAGGCAACACCAACTCTAGGAAACTGATGTCGAATGACACTGTAGTGAGAGCCAAAATTGACTTACCTGTCAAAAAGTCTATCTGGTCAATCATGCCGTAAATAAAATTGACCGCGGACAGATGCTCAATCATTACGCCCTTCGGTTTGCCCGTGGAGCCCGAAGTGTAGATGATATATGCAAGATCATTAGGCATGGAGGAATATGCCAAAACCCCATTCCGGTCGGCATCCTCTCCATGCCATGTATCGATATTGCAAACGATGCACCCCTCCGGTAAACTTACATCCAATGAAGACTGCGTCACGATGAACCTAGCGCCACTGTCTTCCAGAATATACTCGACCCGGTCTCTAGGATAATTCACGTCGATAGGCAAGTATGCTGCTCCCGATTTAAGAATGCCCAGAATAGCAACCACCGCTTCTGTGGTTCTACCCATAGCCAATGCAACCACATCCCCCCGACCTGCTCCGTTCCGCTTTAACCAGAGCGCCAATTGGTCGGATCGCTCCTCAAGCTCCCCGTAAGTAAGGGATTGTTCTCCGTTAACGACCGCTACAAGGTCTGGTTCACGAAGCGCTTGTTCATGTACAAGCTGATGCACGGTTTTCCCGTTAGGAAATGCTACCTTCGTATCGTTAAAATCCTCTCTCAACTTTTTCATAAGGGTGGCGGGAACATATCGGATGTCCCTCATGCTAACGTCCGGGTCACGCAAAATCTCTTCAATGAGGTGTGCGAACATACCTACCAGTTGAATAACGCTCCCCCGATGGAATAAATCGGAATTATATTCTAATCTCGCTTCGATCTGTCCGTTCGAGTCTTTGCATAACAAGCTCAAGTCATACTGACTATACCTTTCATTCGGTTGCGGAATGTGATCGTAATATTGAAACATGGTTGTAAAGATTGGACTTCGACTGACATCGCGATCCGGATTGACTTTGGTAACCAATCGTTCAAATGGATATCTGCCATGCTTGTAAGCCTGTAAGCTTTGTTGCTTTACGTGTTCGACCAACGATTTGAAGGGTTGGTTATCGCTAAATTTGATTCTGATGCACAGGACGTTCATAAACAACCCAATGACATTTTCAAAATCGCTTCCTGTTCTTCCGGCTGAGGGACATCCTATGATGATATCTGAATCCCCGCTAATCTTGTTAAGGAATATGCCGTACAAAGACAACATCAGCATATATGGGGTTACATTGCATGATGCGGCAAGTTGCTTCAAGGATTCCGTTTGTTCTTGGTCGAACGTATGAAGCAAATATCCACCATTATAAGTCTTTACAGGCGGCCTCGAGTAATCTATCGGCAGGTTTAGCATAGGCAACGGCTTGGCTATCTGCTGTTGCCAGTAGACTTCTGACTCTTGGAATTCCGAACTATTCAGCCACTGGTTCTGGACACGAATCCAATCGGCATATTGATAAGCCGGGTCCTGCAAGCGAAGCGGTTTCGATTCCCTTAGCGAGTCATAAACGTTTAGCAATTCGTTAAATAGCAGGTTGCTGCTCCAGCCGTCCGTAATTAAATGATGCACGTTAAAAAATAAATGATAGCTGGTGTCTTCAAGCTTAAATAAAGTTACCTGGAATAGGGTACCGAACAGATCCATAGGCTTGGAGCATTGCTGTTCCACCATCTCCAATTCAGATTCCTTAGGGTTCGATCGGTCGGACAAATCAATAAATTCGAATATTTCGCCGACATCCAACGCGAAATATTGCCATGGCTCTCCATCCTTCTCTACAAATCGCGTACGCAAGGCATCATGCCGTTTCACACATATGTTCAAAGCTTCTTTAAACCGCTCAACGTCCATCTCGTTCTGAATCGGAATATTGGTGAACAATTGGTATGCGGTCATTTCTGGATCAAACTTTTGTAAAAACCAAATGCGTTGTTGTGCTAATGACAGCTCAAAAAACACCTCATTCGTGTTGTCACCCGCAACAAGATGTTGGTGTTCGCTCGATTGTTTATGGTCGAGATATTTTGCTAATTCATGGACGGAAGGATATTCGAACAAATCAACGATATCCACTTTGATCAGACAATTCTTTGTAATATCGTTAACAATCCGGAGCGCTAAAATAGAATCCCCACCAAGCGCGTAAAAGTTGTCGTGCACATTAATGCTGGACGTGCCCAATGCTTGACCCCACACATCCGCTACGATTCTTTCCGTATCGGTGTAATGCCCATCCGGCTTCCCTTCAAGCTCCGTTTGCTTCCAACCTAACAAATTGTTGCTCTTCACGGCTACGCTTACCGATTCCTTGTGCGTTAGAGATGCGATGACCTCGTTCGTTACTCGAATCGAATTGGAGGATTGAAGGATCGACAAGCTCTCGGGCCGCAATGTCCCTGCAATGACCTTTCCTGCTTTCAAGCTAAGAGATTTCGCAAAATATGCAAGTCCTTCTTGGGTCGTCAATGTACGGAATATACCGTCCTGACTTCCACCAAACCGTTTAGCCATTCCCACTTCGGACCACGCCGCCCAGTTGATGGCGTAGGTGTTACCGCATATACGGTTTCGATACGCCTCAAAAGCATCAAGAAACCCATTAGCCGCGGTATAATCCCCTTGTCCTGCCGCACCAATAATCGATGTTACAGACGAAAACATGACGAAGAAATCAAGTTCTTCTTGCCGGGTGAGTTCATGAAGAATCCATGTACCGTAAACTTTAGCATTTAACGCTTCGTGGTATTCCTCTTCGTCCCGTATGACTGCAAAACCATTTCCTGCGACGCCGGCGGTATGCACGATTCCTCGAAGGGGGCCGTGTTCTGACCGCAAATTTCGCAAGACCGCTCTCATTTGCTTCTCGTCCGCAACATCTGCCGCGCAATAGACGATTGTCTTGCCCAGACGGTCGAATTGATCAAGAATCTCCATTTTTCTTGCCCGCTCAACCTCATCTGCTGTATGGGCTTCGTTTGTTTCCCTCGACGGGATCGTCCGGCTTAGAAGCACAATTGCAGCTTGGCTTCGCTCAGACAAATATTGAGCAATCTCCAGTCCGATACTTCCAAACCCACCCGTTATGAGGTAATATCCTTCATCCCGGATCACTACTTCGTCGGTAATGCTTGCAGATTGTTCGATTGTATCGAAATACTCCGTATATTTTTTTCCTTCGCGGAAAGCAACGAGGTAAGGCGTTTCGATCCCGCTTAACGCTTCCCTCGCGATTTGTTCGACATCCGTATAATGATCAATATCAATTCCTCTGCAGTGAATGTTGGGATGCTCTTCGCAGATCACCCTGCCCAATCCTAACATCGTAGCGCCACCAGGCATTAGTACGGATTCTGTGCCCGTCACTTCATGAACATAGTCGGATATGAGCACAAGGTCAATTTCCTCTCGGATTCCTCCGTTAACCAGAGCTTTGGTCAAGCGGTACAAGCCCGTGAACCCTATTTCTTGCTTGTGGCGAAGGCTAGCCAGCGAGTCAATTTCTTCTGCGTTGCCGATTGTTGCCATATAAATAATTCGGCGGACTTTGCATTCTTTGACCAATCGAACGACGTGATCGAATCCTTCGTAATCTGCAGGCAGTATATAGTTGCACGCATCGTTCTCTTCGTAGCGGTCGCCGAGAACGGCAGTAATGACGCATCCCCCCAGCTTTTGAATGGCTTCAGCCGCCTCATCCGATACCACACCTTCGCCCTTTAGAATAAGCGTTGTATCATCGGGCTGCATTACAATCGGGGAGTGAAGAGTGTGCTCCTCCCTCCATTCCATGCGATAGAAGGATGGCGTCGAGCGATTCATGCCCATCTGCTTGCGGTCTTGATCCTGGACGCGTTTCGTCGTGAAGCCCTCAATTGCAACCAAGAGCTGCCCTTCAGGATTGCAAATCGTTACATCGTATTTGCGGACATCCTGGTTGTCTGGATTGGCCTGCACGATTCTGCTTATGCAACGCTCTGGCAGTGAACCGATAATGGAGACTTTCTTATAGAACAGGGGAATAAAATTCCCATCCTGTCTATTGAAATCCGATGCCGCCATATCTAGCAGCGCTGGATGTAACGCAAATGCCTCTATATCATCCCAATACTCCTCTGGTAATTGAAGCGAGACGACAGCTTCCTTCTCCATCCGATGGACATGCTGAATGTTATTCCACCGGGGCCCAAATTGAATCAGACCATTCTCCGGAACGATAGGTTTCGGTTCACTTTCGCGAATCGTTTGTACCATTGTCTGCAGAGTACTTGTATGTTTGCCCGATATCGCCTCATTGGGATGGTCAAAGAACAGTTCGCCAACCGCATGTACACTCCATGGCGACTCGACTGTAAGGCTATCGTTAAGCTTGCTGGCGATCCTGAAGGTATAGTTACTACCTTCTCTTCGCACCAACGTGTGGACACATTTATTTTCATCAGCCTCTACCGATAACGGGATGAGGATTTGTACATTTTCCATCCTTGTTACAGGATATCGCAAGCTTCGCTTTCCAGCTTGTAGTGCCATTTCCAGATAAGCCGTACCAGGTATTATGCACATGCCAGCCACGCGGTGTTCGCTCAGTATCCAGTGAGAATCAACCGACATCGATGTCTCATAAATCCATTGATCTTCCGTTTCAGCCAATAATTCACCGATTAAAGAAGAGCCTATTGCAAGTTTCGATCCCCTGCCGAATGGATAAACTTGAGATTCGATCGGTACCCAAAACTTCATAGAATCAAATGCATAGGTCGGCAACCGCACAATCTTTGCCTCGTCTGCATGATACAGCAACGACCAATCGACATCCGCACCAAGGCAATATTTATTGCAAAGGGCATACATGACTGTCGGTTCTCGATTATTTCCACCCCTACCAGACAGAAGTGCAGTTGCTTCCGCGCTCAGAATGCGCTGCTCATCCTCCGTAACTTCCCCTACCGACTTGATTTCTTTATTGAACACGAGTTTGAATGAACCGTAAAATCGTCCTTCCCGGTTCCCCCAATCGGCACGTTGCATAAATTCTCGCAATGAGTAAAGCAGATCCTCGACACTCTCCACGACTAATGCTAAACGGTAGTTGAAGTGGCCGCGCCCTCTGCTTGCCGTATAGCAAATATCAGAAATTCGCAATGTCGGATTATTCGTTAAATGCGCGATATACTTTTCGACAGTACCTCGCAAGGAATTCAGCGATTTTGCAGACAGCGGGAACACATGCATTTGATGGTGGGATTCGCCCTCTTCTTCACGAATCGGCGCCTCTTCCAGTACGACATGGCAATTCGTCCCGCTGAATCCGAAAGAACTTACCCCGCATATGCGAGGATTCTCCCCGGTCCGCCAGTCTCTCAATTGGTCGTTTACGAAAACCGGAGAACTCACGAAGTTGATATAAGGATTAGGGCTTCCGAAAAACAGCGAAGGTGGCAGTTTCTTATTGATGAGGCATAATGCCATCTTGATGACGGAAACGATTCCCGAAGCGCCGTTGGAATGACCGATATTGGTCTTAGCGGAGCCTATTGCACAGAATTGCTGTTTATCCGTATGCTTCCGCATCGCTTGAGTGATTCCTTTAATTTCAATCGGGTCACCAAGCTTAGTTCCCGTACCATGGGCTTCCAGGTAACTGATCGATTCTGGTGACACGCCAGCGACTTCCCATGCACGCAACAACAATTGAGCCTGAGCTTCGGCGCTCGGTGCGGTAATTCCATTGGATGCGCCGTCATTATTCACCGCGCTTCCCTTTATCACCGAATAGATAAAATGATTCTTCTTCAGCGCCTCTTCCAGCGTCATAACACATACGGAAGCGATTCCTTCGCTCCAGACAGTTCCGTCAGCGTCTTTGTCAAAGGTTCTGATCTGGCCGCCGGCGGAGTCCACTACGCCTTCACCTGCAGGGTTAAGGAATAAACTGACTCCGCCAACCAATGCTGAATCGCACTCCCCGCTACGAATATATTGGCATGCTGTATGCAAGGCTACCAGACTGGAAGAACAGGCGCAGTCAATGACCATGCTCGGTCCATGCAGATCGAGAATATAAGAAATTCGGCTTGCCAAAATCCCCGTGCTTGCCCCAGTCTGCACGAGTGGGTTGTCCTCCGTAATTAAACGCGAATATTCGGGATAATCCGTACTTTCCATGCCGACGAATACGCCCATCGACTGATTCCTAGGATTTATCCCTGCATCTTCCAATGCCTCCCAAGCGGATTGTAAAAATAACCGTTGGCTCGGGTCCATTAACTCTGCTTCTTTGGCAGAAATCCTGAAGAATGCCGGGTCGAACCCCGCAATATCGTCCACATAACCGCCGACCCGGAATGGATCCGCTTGATTCAAGACAGCGATGTCTTGAATTCTGGATTTAGGGAACATTCCTACCATGTTCTCCTCATGACACAACCGCTCCCAGAACTGATCAGGATTTTTGATACCCGGAAGTTTGCAGGAAATCCCGACAATCGCAAGCGGTTTCCCTGCTGACTCTTCGTTCGGCCTTTTTGTCTTCAGTTCTTGAAGCATCGCTTTGGCTTGCTGTTTGGACAATTGCTTCTCTGAGACCTGAGATAAGATGTACTTCTCTATTTGTTTCATCAGTCAATCCCCCTTGGAAAACAGATCCAGTGCTTCGTCGAATGTTAAACTCCCGTCCTCAAGGCCGTCCAGCAGTAAGTCCAGCGGGTCGTCTTTTCCTTCCTGCTGCTTGTTGCTTTTGCCGTCGATATGCTCAGCGATTCGAGCGATGCTGGGGTAGGAATACAGGTCGGCAATGTCCATCATTCCTGGATAACTTCTTTCCATCTGGTTAATAAACTCCACTGCTAGCAGTGAGTTACCACCAATTTCATAGAAGTGATCATGAATGCTTATCTCCTCGATTCCCAAAACATCCGTAAAAATCTTCGCAATTTGCTTTTCCGTATCCGAATACCCTTGTGCGCTGCCTGACAACACCGTTTGCCTAGCAGGCGCAACGCTTGCGTCTGGCTTTCTCTTGCCGGTACCCTGAACATCCACCGAAACTTGAATAGGCGCAAGATCATGATGCGTGAGCAATGGGTGGCTCATATTCATACTCCCAATGATGACATGACCACGATAACTGGACAACGCATGTTCCATTGCCGCGATCGCTTGCACAGGCAGAATAGGGCTGAATAGATGCTCCCCTTCATTGTCCAGTGCTCTCCCCATCCCCATATCCTTCCACGCAGGCCAACTGATTGATATGACTTTACCAGAAGCATCGCCTTCTTGTGACGCAACCGCGTCCAGGTAGGCATTTGCCGCCGCATAATCGCTATTCCCGTATAAGCCCATGAGTGAAGCCACTGAAGAAAACAGTACCATGAAATCGAGTGATTCTTGTGACAACACATGCTGCAATGCCCAAGTCCCTTGCACCTTGGGACGCAGTACCTCCTCCGCCTCCAATAGTTGCCTGTCTTGAATCAACGAAGGATCCGCTACCCCTGCACAATGAAATACCCCATCTACCTTGCCGAATTGCTCCCGCCATTGGGAGTAATTCTCCGATAACGCTTGCGAATCAGCAATATCGAATTGAAATAGGTGTACTTGGCTACCAAGTCCCTCGATTTCTTGGATCTTGGATCGTTTGGATTTGATTCGCTCGAGTCGCGTGCCCGAATCCATACCAGCTTCTTGTAGCGAGGAGCGGTTGACAAGCAATAGTCGAACTTTCTTTTGTTTGGCAGCCCATGCTGCCACCTCTAGAGCGATATCCCCCAAACCGCCCGTGATGAGATACACGCCTCCGTCCTTAAGAACTGGCTTCTGAGCAGGCACGAATGCCGCTGCTTCGATTCTTTGAATAAAACGATCACCGTTGCGATAAGCGACCGAATATGTGCTTCCTTTATAAGAAAGTTCGCTAATTATATCTGTAATATTATAAAGATCATCGATATCCAGGCTTCGGCATCTAATATTCAAATGTTCCTGGCCAACGGTTTTCCCAAAACCAATATAAGAGGAGTGTTCCAGCGTTACGTTCTCCGTTCCGGTAACCCTATTAGCCTGTTTAGTGATGAGCACGACATCCATCAACTGCTTTCTCTCTGCTACGACGAGTGCCTGTACCAAGCGGAAAAGGCTGTTTAAACCCGACAGGTCGGGCTCCGATAGCAATTGTGTTGAAGAATTGCGCTCATACCAGCCTCCCAAATGTATGATTTGATCAATCGATTTTTCTCCAATTTGCTGTAGTAAGTATAGATATCCTGCATCTGTGTCCATGAAGCCATATGATCCGTTGCCGTAACTTTCGTTCCGTTCTGCTACGACTCCTTCGACCACATCCAGCCCTGCCTGCCTTAGCAGCTTTGCGACCTCGCCAGCAAGTTTATCGCGCATCATTTCGGGCTGCCCAAGTATCAATATGCCCCCTCCGCGATGGACCGCATTTCTGCCAAGCCGGTGCTCTTTGATCCATTTCACTTGGTAATAGTCAGTTTGTGCTGCCCAATTCGGCTCCACGGCATCCATGCTTCTAAGCCAATGCCGCTTTCTTTGGAATGGGTACGTTGGAGCATTGATTGTGCGTGTACCCTTCCCTTTATGCAGCTCTCTCCATTTCACTTTCGCTCCACCAACATATAACAGTCCTAGATCGAATAGCTTCGAAGGGTCAGACTTCCCCCCCTTCACCAGTTGCGCAATGAGTTGGTCTGTCTCCTTCGATATCCGTTGCAACTCCTCCTCGCTGATATGCGTTGAATCGGCTGTACCCCGAACACTGCCCAGTTTATGTTCGGAATAACGGCTCAATTCCCCGGCAGTTAGTTGCAGATCATGGGCAAGGGCACTCCGTAAACATGACTCCAGTTCCGTCTGACTTCGAAATATCACGAAATATCGGTGCGAATAATGTTCTCTTGTCGCGTTAGCCGTATAGCAAAGATTGTTGATCGAGATATTATTATCCTCTTGCAACATATCGATATAGAGAGCCATCAATTCCATCAGCGCTTTCTTGCTTTTGGCTGATAAAGCAATGAGATGCATCTGGTTGTCTTTTTCTGTCTGTGCGGCATCTGAAACGTATTCTTCGAGAACCATATGGCAGTTTGTGCCACTTAACCCGAATGAACTGATTCCGCATCTGCGTAGCGTACCGATCGGCTCCCACGGCATGAAACGGTCGTTAACATAGACAGGGGAGCCCTCGAATTCTACCTTTCGATTAGGCCTTTGGAAATGGCACGTAGGAATAAGAACTTTGTTCTGAAGCATAAGAACGGCTTTGACAAACCCCGCTATCCCAGCAGCCGTATCCAGATGCCCCATATTCGACTTAATCGAACCGATTGCACAAAATTGCTTGCGTGAAGTGTAACGCCGAAAAGCTTGTTCAATCGCTGCAATCTCAATGGGATCTCCTAATTTCGTCCCGGTCCCATGTGCTTCTATATAGCTGATCGTTTCTGGCACCACGCCCGAAAAAGCCCAAGCACTCGTAATAACATCCGCTTGCGCCTCCAAATTAGGAGCTGTAATACCCATTGAAGCTCCATCTTGATTTTTGGCACTCCCTTTTACTACGGCATATATGCGATCACCGTCTTGAATAGCTCTCCGCAATGGTTTCAGAACAACGGCAGCGACTCCTTCCCCAAGTCCGATACCGTCCGATAAATTGTCAAATGTTCTGGTTCTGCTGTCCGAGGATTCAATCCCAATCTTGGCATCGCTCTCTATTGGCGTAAGATGAATCTTCACGCTTCCCGCTATCGCCATATCACATTCGGCATTCCGAATCTCTTGACAGGCGGTATGGATTGCAACCAAGGAAGAAGAGCACGTTGTATCGATGAGCATGCTTGGGCCTCTTAAATCCATCAAATAAGAGATTCGGCTTGCAATGATTGCCTGTAAATTCCCAGGCGTTGCGACAGGCAACGATTCAGGCTCGAAATCTTCAATGAGCTCCTTATACTTCGTGCCTTCGTTAGAATATCCGACATATATCCCGGTCTTGCTTCCCCTAAGCCTCTCTATCCCATATCCCGCATCTTCAAATGCAGTCCAAGCGGTTTCCAGAAAAATTCTCTGGTTCGGGTCCATAAGATTAGCTTCCTGAGGAGAAATGTTGAAAAATTCCGAATCGAACAGGTCGATCTGGTTCAGGTATGCCATTCTTGCATAGGATGCGTCATCGAGAGGCATATTCTTTAATTGAAAATACCGTTCGATCGTCTCCTTCCGGCTGTCTGGGATGGATGTAATACAGTCCATGCCTACAGTCAAATTAGACCAAAATTGCTCCAAATCATTAGCGAGCGGAAACCTGCCCGCCATTCCGATAACAGCTATTGGTTCTTGTTGAAGAGAAGATTCGGACTCATATACTTCAAAGCTAGCCTGATTGTCTTCTTGAAACAATTTCTTCACACTTATCCCTCAACTCTCCTGCCTTCTGCTTGCAAACCCCAATAATGATCGAATGATCCGATTAAATAGACCTTTACAAGCTTCTTTATTAAGTAAATGGCCGCATGCGACAAGCGATAATTCAATGCCTTGCTCATTCTCCTCTGCCTGCAGCCGGATCAGGTTGGCACCTATCGATGCTTCAACTATGCCCTGTTCCGGGAACTCGCCGAACAGAATTATAACGGAGTTGGAGTTCCCGTTCTCACCAGATACCGCCTCTAACAGGGAGTTCTGATTCCACTCCCGCTTTACCCTTTCGGAACGTTCAACCGCAGCAAATAAGGCGGGGAGATCCTCGATTTGGCTAACATCCACCTTTAGACGACAATGTTCGGCTTCGGAGATGTACTCTACCTCAGCCATGCTAGAATCCGACAATTCGCTTAATAGGTAAATATAAACGGCCAGTACGATTGTTTCGATGGAAGTGTGATGGTAGACTGACTTATCAAGAAGCGCGGTCAGTGCCTCTCCTTCCAGACGATACTGATATTTCTTGTATAATGACGTTTCCTCGCCGCTACTTTCAAAATATGAAACCGGGAATGCTACCCTGGCAATTGCAGCTGCCCCTTTCTTATCGATATAGCCCGCCAAAGCTTTGATGTTGGGCAAGGAGAACTGGGTCGTCATTGATACCGTATCCGGGAAACGTTTGTTAATTTGGGAATTCAACTGAATCAGCAAAATGGAATTTCCACCTAGATCAAAGAAGTTATCATACATCCCGACTGCATTCGCATCCACCCTCAACACCTGCGCCCAGATATGTTGAAGCTCCCTCTCCGTTTCGCTCGAAGGCATGTCGTCCCCTTCCCTAACAGATGCAAGGCTCGATGGATCAGGCAATGACTTGCGGTCAATCTTGCCATTGAATGTGAGCGGTAATTGATCCAACACGACAAACCGTGCAGGCACCATATAGTTCGGAATCTGTTGCAACAAATATCCTCTAATCTCAGATGTGCTCAGCTGTTTGTTGGACACGACGTAAGCGCATAAATACGTTTCTTCCCCATCGTCTTTACGTGCAGTCACGACGCAATCCCGAATGGGCTCATATTCTCTGATCCAGTACTCGATTTCGTCAAGCTCGATGCGGTGCCCGCGAATTTTGACTTGATGATCCTCCCTACCCAGGAATTCAATCGTGCCGTCATCCCGGAATTTTCCGATATCCCCCGTTCGGTATAAGCGGGCATTAGGCTTGTCTGAGAACGGGTCTTGAACGTATCGTTCCGCCGTCAAGTTTTCCCGAGCCCAATACCCTCGCGTAACCCCGTCTCCTCCGATATATAGCTCCCCGTAACCTCCGATTGGTGTCATACGTCTACGCTTATCCAGTACATAGACCTGCGTGTTTCCAATCGGTCGACCGATCGGGATCGTTCCTTCGATATTCATAAGCTTGTAGCACGTTGACCATACAGTTGTCTCCGTGGGGCCATACATATTATAGATTTCTCCGCTTGTCCGCTTCCGCAACGACTCCACAAGCTGGGTCGGAAGCGCCTCGCCGCCAATGATGATTTTCTTCAAAGAACCCAAAAATGCTTGGGAACGTTCATCCGTCAGCAACATGCCTAATCGGGAAGGAGTACATTGCAACATTGTAATCTTTCGACTGGCGGCCTCCTCCTGAAGTTGCTCGTTATCTGGACGAAAACGTTCTTTCAACGAAGCCAACCGGTGTAAGCTGTCCATAACGGCTTGTTTCTCAACGCCAAAATCGATGAGACAGGCAGCCTCATCCACGCCGATCATCGAAAGCTGTTCAATTAATTCCGAGCAACTATCGGGAGTGCCAAGCAAAGCGGCCGTATCCCAATACTTTTCGAAAGCCATTTCCAGCACTTTCTCGATAACCTCGGGGTCTTCAAGCGCAACAGGGTCAATGGCAAAATCCTCGGCCAAATTTTTGATAAGGCTTAGGCTGGAGCGCAGGTAATCGATAAATGGCTTGCGAACGATTTCTTTGACGGATTCCATGTCTTCGCCGATAAACGTATGAAGCATTAGCGCCACTTTGCCGCTGCGTGGCTCAAACCCGTTTTCCTTCAACGCACGGCGATAAAGAATTATGTTATCTTTCAACTGATCAAGATCTTGTCCAAGCAGATGCGTTAATACGTTCGCGCCCATTTTTCCCGCTTCAATGAAAGAATCGCTGTTGCCCCCAGTCGTAACCCATATCGGCAATTCCTTCTGAATCGGCCTGGGATACGTTTTAACCTCAATCGATTTATCGAAACCGTTCTGGCGGGTCACCGATTCCCCTCTCCATAACGACCGCACCTGTTCAATTTGCCGGACCATCTCTTCCTTGCGCCCCTGGTACTTATCTGGTGAAAACACAAAATCGTCCGCATGCCAGCCGGAAGCGAACGACAATTCGACTCTTCCCTTCGATAAGTTATCGACAACAGCCCATTCTTCGGCGATTCGTATTGTGTCATGCAACGGTGACACCACGCTTCCCGAACGAATTTGCAGTCGGTTCGTAACCATCGCCAACGCCGCGGATACTACCGATGGATTAGGATATAGCCCCCCGAATTCATGGAAGTGCCGCTCTGGCGTCCATACACCACGAAATCCATGTTGGTCCGCATACGTTGCAGTTTCCAGCAGAAGCCGATATTTATCGGTTTCCTGAGCGTGATCATAGCTAGAGAAGAAAAACAGGCTAAATTCCATTGAAGCAACGCGGCTTGGTTGCAGGTATGCGTCAAAATCCTCCCACTGCGTCCCGTCATTAGGATGAATGGTCACTTGAACGCCGCGGCTTAATGTCCATAGCAACTCCAAGACCGATATGTCAAATGAAACGGTCGTTAAAGCCAACATCGCATTGTTCGCATCCGGCTTTAATTGTTCGTCCATCGCAGCAAAGAAATTAATTACGTTTCGATGCTCGACCATTACTCCCTTAGGCTTTCCGGTAGAACCCGATGTATAGATGATATAAGCTAAATCCTCAGCGGCAGCTATGGATGGCAAATTATGCGAAGGCTGCTGATTAATCCGCTCCTGTTCGTTATTTGCTATAAGAACAATGGATGCATCTCCCGCAATAAAAGCATGCTGGCTTTGCGTAAGGATGAGCTTGGACTCGCTATCTTCCAGAACTAACCGAACACGTTCGGGAGGCATCGTGGGATCGATCGGCAAATACGCTGCACCTGATTTGAGGATGGCTAATATGACAATTACCATCTCTAAGGAGCGATCCATCATAAGGGCTACGCGATCGTTCGGCTGAACGTGGTGGACTTCCCTTAAGAATCTCGCAAGTTGATTGGCTCGGCCATTTAACTCTTCAAAGCGCATTTCCTTGCCTTTATAGCATAACGCCACTCTGTCCGGATAATCTGCTGCTTGAGCCTCGATGCTACCGTGGATAGTTTGTTCGGAATCATAGTCGATTCGGGTATCGTTAATAGTGTTCAACATTTGTATTTCATTTTCGGTAAGCACAGTAATCTCATCCAGCAAGACGTCTGGATTAGCCGTAACCGTTCGAAAAAAATGAATTAAATGATGTTGGATGCGCTCGACTTGGTTAGTCTGGTAGGCTACCGTATAGTCAATACGAACGGAAATGCATTCTTCTCTTTTTTCAAAATGAAACCATATATCGCTTTCGACGCTCTTCCGGATCTCCATGTTTTTATGATGCAACGTATCTAAGGATACGATCGTTGGTAGCAACAATTTGCCGTCCGGGCTCGTCTCTAATGCCAATCGGTCATACAGATGATATGCGGGCACATTTCGGTTTTTCAAAGCTTCCGACAATGCTCCCTTTAAATGAAAGAGAAACTCTTTATAGGAATGTAGATCAGTAGTTTGAACTTCAAGAAACATTAGCGGACTAAGAAATTCCGGACTCTCGTCTTCACCGACTGCTGGCATCCCCACCACGACCCGATTTTGGTTCGTATACAATTCCATCAAATACCAGACACCGGAAGTTAACAAGACGTAAAGCGCATAATCGGAGCTCCCACCCATAGACAGAAGACTTCTCGATAGATCTTCAGGCAATTCAAACTGTATGAATGGATTGTTTGCTCCATCCATACTTTCGTTTGTCGTGAACCCGTTCCTCGCATCGATCACAAACAATACCCCCATGTATTAATGGTGACAAGTGAATGGCTGTTGCCCTAACATTCGTGCAGATAGGGTGCCGCTTGCTCAGGCCGCATGCAGAATATATTACTCTCCTGACCCAGTTGCCCCAGAATTACTTTTTGTACCAGAACGCCTTGTTTCGCCATATAGAAAGAGTAACCTATCGGCTCAAGGAATTGTCGTATTTCCTCGAATGCCTCTTGATCCAAACATTCGAGCATGAGAATAGGATGACATGCGCATATCATCTGCTTTGCACCTTGCAGTATAGCTAGTTCATGGCCTTCAGCGTCAATTTTAATAAAATGTACATTGGATAAGCTGTTGTCCTGAACAAATCTATCCAAAGAAATCAATTGGCACTTCAGTCTGCTTTCGCTCACATATGGATTGGGCGTTAAGGAGGCCAGTGTATTCAGATGATAACTAGGTACAAATAATTCTGACTCCCCCTCTTTATTGCTAACGGCATGCGGATGAACATGCAAGTTCGTGCAACCGTTCAGTTCCGCATTCTCAATCAGGGCCTGATTCGCGTCATCCAACGGTTCGAAAGCATGGACTTCTCCGTTCTCGCCTACTAAATTGGCCAATAAAATTGAGTACCATCCCGCATTTGCCCCGATATCCAATGCGATATTCCCTTCTCCGACCAAACGTTGAACCATCGCTGTTTCTTCCGGTTCTACGGTCCCTTTCTCTAATAACCAAACTGCCATATCCAGAATTTCAGGGTTCCATTTATACTTTCTGCCATCTTTGAGATGTATTAGCGTTATGTGCTCGGTAATTTCAATACTTGCGATATCGTTACGAATAAGCGTTCTCAAGGCGTCGGCCATCCCCGCAAATTTATGGATTTGATCCTTTAACTTGAGAAATTTCCCCTTGCTTATGTTTTCTGCAATTTGCATTTCTCTCGTATTCATTCATTCACCTTCCTTGTATATTCAGAATAACAGCCTATTAAACTAAAAGTTAAAATCAATAGATTGAATTTCTGGTGACACCTGTGTCCGTTGAGCCTTGACGAGACGGACCAGTTCGTTAATCGTGATCTCCGGCCTATCCGTAATATGAGTGATTAAGGATTGAAAATAATTACCTAGCATCAAAGCCGTCATTTCATGGAATAAATCGCGGTTGTATTCCAATCTGAAAGTGAACTGCCCGCTTTCCTCTTTGGATAATAAATTAAGATCGAATAAGCTTACCCCTTCGACTTCTTGAGGAATTTGATTCGAGAAATGGAACATGGCTGAGAATATCGGCGTTCTGCTCGGATCACGTTCAGGATTAATCTTAGAAACCAGCGTATCAAAAGGATACTGGCTGTTCGAAAAAGCTTTTAAGCTCTTTTGGCTCACATACTTGGCGAAATCTCTGAAGCTATCATAGGGCTGCAATCGGGCTCTTATACATACGGTATTCGTAAACAGTCCAATTACTCGTTCTAAGTCAGCACGGCTCCGATTGGTAGTCGGCACGCCGACGATAATATCTTCATCTCTGGTCGATGCTTGCAACAAAACGAAATAGGTTGCCAGCAACAAAGCTTGTATGGTTATGCGTTCGCGATGCGACATGGCTTTCACTTCTTGAGTCAGAGCGTCCGAGAGCGTAAAGTGAACCGATCCGCCCTTATAAGTCAGAAATTCCGGCCGCTTATAATCCGTGATGAAGTTTAGGAGTGGCAATGGCTTGGAAAGCTCATTCATCCAGTAGCCTTCCATTTCCAAATATCGGCTGCTGGATGCCAATTGCTCCTGTTCCGCAACCCAATCTACGTATTGCAGAGGAACTGGCTCTAATTCGATTTCATGGCCGGTTATCAGCCCGTTATAGATTTCAAACAGCTCGTTACTGAATATATCCATACTCCAACCGTCTGTTATGATGTGATGGATGTTGACGTAGAGTTCATACCTTCGCTCATGAAGCTTGTACAATTTAATTCGCAACGGGACCTCGCCTAACTCCATCGGCAAACTATTCTGATACCTGATTTGGCTTGCTAGCTTAATATGCGGCGAGTCCTCCGTCGAAAGATCTATCATTTCCGATACAATGTCTGCGCTCGGTTTAATGATTTGCCTTGGCGCTCCGTTGTCCTCAACGAAATAAGTCCTTAAAGACGTATGCCGCATTACAACCCGATTAAGTGCCTTATAGAAGAGGTCTAGCGATACTTCAGTTTCAATCGACAACGTTGAGATGAGGTTATACGCTGTCATTTCGGGATTCATTTTTTGTATAGCCCAAATTCTTTTTTGTGCATGCGACAATTCAAACGCCGAGCCTATCATTGCTTGATTCATATAGCTAAGACCTATAGTCGTTTCGTTCGTGCTTCTCGTGTCAATGAGTTCGGACAATCCCGATACCGTCATATTCGCGAACAGGTCGCTGATCTGAAGACTTATGTTTAATTCTTTGCCTATTTGATTTGCTATCCTCAAAGCAATAATCGAATCGCCGCCGAGAGAGAACAAATCGTCGTGAATGTTTATCTTGGTCAACCCCAACATTCTCGACCATATATCTGCGACCTTCACTTCCGTCGCCGTGTAACTGCCGTTATCTTTTCCCTCGATGCTTATGGCGGCAGGCAAGGAGTCAAGTCTCGCTACGGACCTCATACCGGTGCCTGGTGAACCCTCGGCGTTACGAACGGGCGGAGACTGAGGCTGAACAGTACCCATTCGAATCCATTGATTCATCCGCTCGGCCAAAGATCCGCTCGATACAACGACATGATCATACTCACGATTGCCCATGACAATGATGCGGCTGAGGGCCTCAAGTCCTTCATCGTACGCCATTGTATAATGATCTAATGTCGACCTAAGCGATCCATCACGCCTCTCCGACTGCCATGCATCCCATCCTATACTGATCCAACGATTGGCCGATGTCTGATTATGCTTGACGACGAAATGGTCAGCAAAGATGTTCGCAGCCGAATAAGCCGAGAAGCCGAGACCGCCAAGCACTGAAGATAATGAAGAGAAAACAACGCAAAAATCCAGGTTGTGTCCCTCGAAAATTCGGTCCAGTACTTGAAGTCCTTTGACCTTTGCTTGAAACTGCCCTTCGAAGTGAGGGATCTGAATACGATCAATGAGTTCGATCGATTCCCCTTCCAAAATACCCGCAGCGTAAATAATACCTTTGATAGGACCGGATACGGCCTCAACATTCTTAACCTTCTCCGACATGGCCTGCTCATCCGCAATGTCCGATTGAATGAGCGTAACCCTGGCTCCAAGCGCTTCCAAACGCAAGATTTTCTCCATTTTAGCGCGGACCGAAACCTCCACTTCGCCGGAGACCAGCATACGGTCCCAATCCTTTCTCTCTGGAAGAACAGTCCGTCCTGCAAGAATCAAATGAACATGAGCGATATTCGCAAAGTATTCTGCAACGACAAACCCGATATTTCCCAGCCCGCCGACAATGAGATAATTCCCGGCCTCCTGAACGATCGCAGAGGCATCCGCTCTTCCTGCGAACGATCTTGATTCTTCAATTTGTTGAACGAGTCGCTTACCGTGTCTCATCGCTACAACGGGCTCCAAACGGTCAGCATTGAATTCCTCCAGCAGTCTAGCTGCTAATGTGTTACCTGCCGGGAGGTCAGCCATATCCAAATCCACGCACTGGCTGCTGATATTCATATACTCCTGGGGAATTACTTTGCAGCCAGCAAGCACAGTCGCCTTATCAGGGTTAAGTGATTCATTGCCCGTAATGTCAAATAACTGATCTGTTACAGCTTGAATTTTCGTCTCATCCTTCATCCCAAGCCTGCCGATTGTTTTCGATAAGAGAATCAAGCTGTATAATCCATTGACCTGCGCCGTCTCAAAGCTACTTGAGTTATTAAGTCCCCATAAGTGGACAATATTCACAGAGACCGCTTGTTTGAGAATCGGGGTTTCGAACAAAGTCACATAATCGTTTTGATCACCCACTCGCATGGACACATCATGCGGATTAGTCACTTCATAACGAAGCGAGGCAGAAACCGCAATAACCGTGTTGCCCTCCGCTCGCAATTGATCGATTATACTTGTGCCTATACCATGGGAATCCATAAATACAACCCAAGGCTTCTGTTGACTGGTCGGGATTGGTTGAGTAACAAGCTTCAAATATTTCCAAGTCGCCGTGTAGAACCAATCGGATAGATTCCTTTTGTGAATTGAAAGCCGCTCGTCAGATGGTCCGATATCGACCTCAGGCTGGCTCGTCTCTCCCTTCGCCACAACCCAACGGCGTTCCGCCGAGAAGGGATAGGTCGGCAGACTCACCTTCTTGACATCGATCCCCTCATAAAGCTGTTCCCAATCGACCTCATGTTCCGACATATAGCTCTCAACTGCACATTTTATCCTGCGATCCTGAATCTCGACGATACGAAATTCTTCCCCTTGAACTGCGCAATTGTAATGTACTCCTTGCATGGAATGCGAACTCTGTTTCGGATCAGTCGCAATGCCTTTCAATTTGGCAAGCAAGTCTTCCTTACTGCTCGCCACGACAGCCAAACGACATGCATATCGGCCTCTTCCCGTATTCACGGTATAGCAGATATCGGCCAAGCGACTTAATTCTGCCTTGTTCTCAAGGAAATCTGCATATTCGCGTATAAGCCTATGCATGGTGTCTTCATCCCGAGTGGAAAGCGTAAACAAATGGTTTGACTCCGTATGGTCAACCCTAGACAGAACAAGGCTCGGCGCCTCTTCCAATACGATATGACAGTTCGTTCCGCTAAGACCGAAAGAACTGACGCCGCAATGTCTTGGAGTGTTCCCTCGCGGCCACAGTTGCATTCGATCATTGACATATACGGCGGTCTCTTCGAGTCGGATACTGCGGTTTGGACGATTAAAGTGTAAGGTTGGCGGCAGCACTTGGTGTTTAAGGGCCATAATCGCCTTCACAAGTCCGGCCACTCCAGCAGCATGGTCGAGATGACCGATGTTCGATTTTACAGATCCGATCGCACAGAACTGCCGCTTATCGGTATATTTTGAAAAAGCTCTTTGAATCCCGTTGATTTCGACAGGATCTCCCAGCCTTGTTCCTGTTCCATGCGCCTCTAGATAAGAGATGGATTCCGGCTGGATGTTCGCGTCTTCCCAAGCGGCAATCAGCAGTTCTTCCTGCGCTGAAGGGTTGGGGGCGCTGAGGCTGGATGACCGCCCATCTTGATTAACCGCACTGCCTTTGATAATTGCTTCGATATGATCTCCGTCATTCATGGCTTTCCAAAGCGGCTTAAGCAATAAACAAGCGACACCCTCGCCAAATCCCGTTCCGTCAGCTTGGTCATCGAAGGTCCTTGTTAAGCTGTCGGAAGATCTAATTCCAATATCGGTTTCCATGCTTGCAACTAGCGGCAGCAAATTAATCTTGACTCCGCCGGCAAGCGCCATATCGCACTCCCCGTTACGAATGGATTGACAGGCCATATGGACGGCAACCAAAGAGGAAGAGCATGCCGTATCTACCAGCATGCTCGGGCCTTTCAAATCCAATAAGTAAGATAGCCTGCTTGCAATGACGGACTTGATATTGCCCGGAATTGATAGCCCCTCCTGATCAGGTGCAAGGAGCCGAATATAGTCCTTGTAGGACTCCCCAAAGTCGGAGCTGAAGCCGACGAATAATCCTGTTTTGGTGCCAATGATTCGCTTGCCGCCGTAACCTGCGTCTTCGAGAGCCCCCCACGCTGCCTGAAGAAACAACCGTTGGTTAGGATCCATCAACTCCGCTTCTTTGGGAGACAAGTGGAAAAATTCAGCGTCAAAACCGCTGATATTGTCTAGGAATCCTTCAAAGGAATACTCCCATTCGTTCTCCGCCAGACCCAAATGTTTCATTCTGGACATAAAAGCCTCCGGGTCAGGCTTACGTTGTTCCGGCAATTCTCGAATGCACCACTCGCCATCTACGACCATTTTCCAATAATTCTCCAGGTTGTTGGCTCCTGCCACTCGCCCGTCCATGCCAATTATCGCGATATCATGCTTGGATACCGTAGAAGGTGAAGGCGATGGGAGCCCATCCTCGTTTTGTTCCATGCTCCAATCAAGCAATCTCTTACGCATTAACAGCTTCACCACCCTCTACTCGGTTCAAGAATGTACACCTTGCATCGATATGAATTCCGCTAACAAATGCCCGGTGCCTGTCTCGGTAAGTAGCTGGTGAAAACGCTCTTCCTGCTCTTCTTGAGGTACCCTCTTTGTAGCAAACACACTCTTTAACATAAGAATCGCTTCTTTCATCTGTTCCAAGCTTGGTTTCGAATTCGACTTGTCCAATTCGTCTTGCATTTCCTGGATACGACGATACGGAATAACTACCCCCTGCTTATACTCTTCGTTATCCCAATTTTGGTTGCGAGTCGCCACCGCGATACCCAAACAGCGGGTCACGACGGTCGGTACCCGCTTCAGCTCTGAGGCAACCTGAACCGCAAACTCCTTACGGTCATTCTCGTGGTCATACGAATAGGTTTTTATCGACGTATCGCAATCCCGCATGAGATTTTTCAGCACGGATTTCGGTCCAAGCTCCAATGCGTGAGTAACCCCAACTTCACTTAGATAGCTGACCGTTTCGTACCAGCGAACCGGCATGGTCATTTGATTTGTCAGATTCGTTATGATTTTCGTGGAATCTCTGTATACGTTCGCATCGACGTTCGATACCATTGCCCATATCGGATTTCTGAACTTATATTGTTGAAGTTCTTCTCTGAATTGGGCGGCAGCAGGCGCCATTAATGGACTATGGAACGGTGCGCTTACATTTAGTGCCCTAACCACTGCACCTTTCGTAGCTAATTGCTCTGATACACGTTCAACGTCCTCGGCCAGTCCGGAAATGACAACCTGCCGAGGCGAGTTATAGTTAGAAACCGCGACATTCCCCGCATTTGAACAAGCCGCCTCCACGTCATGAACATCGACTTCGCTTACGGCAGCCATCGCGCCTTGACCGATACCGACCGCCTCTTGCATGAATCTGCCTCTTGCTCGTACGATTCGCACTGCATCCTCGAAGGCGATGGCTCCCGTACAGGTCAATGCGGTAATTTCTCCTAAGCTATGGCCTGCGAAATATGCAGGCAGTATGCCGATCTCCTGCATATACTGTCGAAACATCGCTACACCGGCAGTAAGCAACGCTGGTTGCGTGATCTCCGTCCTTGACAATTCGGAGTGGGGATCTTCTAAGCAGATTTGGGTCAAATTGATGCCTAACGCCTCGCTGGCCTCATCAAATGTCGACTTCACGATGGCATGATCGGCAATGAGCGATTTACACATACCTACATACTGCGAACCTTGACCGGGGAATAACAATGCAATTTTTATCAACTATATCAGTCCTTGTCTTTATGATTTAATCATTTCCTCTATGTTCGAAAGAAGCTGTCGGAAAGCTTGAAATAATCTGTTGACAGCTTGCATGCTCACACGCGAGGTCATGTTCTCGCAAGATACTTGAATGACTCCGCCAGCAAGCCAAGTTCTAAACGCTATATCATAGCGGCCGGGTACGGCTCTGGTAGCATGTTGAACTAATACAAAGTAAGCGTACCCATCCGGCTTGATGATTGGCGGATCGGCAACCTTCTCTGAGTGAAGACGCCCTTTTGCGGCAGAGGCTATGACATCGGAGAAGTGTTCCGCATCCAATAACTGAACCACAAAGGAGTTAACCGAAACTCCTGTCTGTATGTTGATTGAAACCTCGTCCTGATTTATCACATCTGCCAGCAGGTACGCATAGATGGCAGCAATGACATCGAAGTGCTGTACGCCGTACCGATTCGAAATGCGCGTGATCGCCGAAGTTTCATCCGCGGTGAGCACGAATTGCATGATTTCCTGCCTAACTGTACCGGCTTCGGCAAGGAAATAAAGCTCCGGAAGTTTCACGCCTTGCACTTCTTTCCCGGATACGGAATTTGCCTTCAGTGTTGACTCGATCTGTCCGGCCAGCTGTCCGATCGTCGGAAAACCAAACAAGTCTGCCACAGTGATAACGCCCGGATACAGCTGTTCGATCTGTTCAGCCAACAGGACGAGTATGAGCGAATTCCCACCGGATTCTAAGAAGCTATCATGCAACCCGATTGATCCTATACCGACTAGAGCATTCCATATCTCTATCAATGCTTTCTCGACCTCTGTCGCAGGCGATACCGATTGCTTCTCTTGTTCAAGCTGAGGTTGCTTGGCCTGAAGCGCCTTCCGATCTATTTTTCCGTTTGGCGTATGCGGCAGGGTATCCAGTTCTACAAATACAGCAGGAATCATATAGTCTGGAAGTTTGTTTGCTGCATGCCTTCTAATATGAGCTGTATCAATCGATTGATTAGCGGTGTAATACGCCGCCAGGTATTGCAATCCCGCATTGGACTGGCATGGGACTACAACGGCTTCACGCACATCCTCAAACTGATTGAGAATACTTTCAATTTCACCTACTTCAATCCGGTATCCTCTGATCTTGACCTGGCTATCCAATCTTCCCAAGAATTGAAGCCTGCCATCCGGCAACCATTTGACGGAGTCGCCTGTCCTGTACAGGAGCTCATTATCTGCAAACGGCGAACGAATAAACTTCGTGCGGGTCAGTTCAGCATTGTTCCAATACCCCCTTGAGACCCCATCACCAGCAATACACAGCTCGCCCGGGATTCCAATGCCGAGCAATCGGCATTCCGCGTCCACAACATAAACTCTCGTATTGGCAATGGGCTTGCCTATTGTAATTTCGCTACTCGTATCCAGCCGATCGAGTAATGACCATACAGTCGTTTCGGTCGGCCCGTACATGTTGTAGATCCGTGCTTGTGTCGTTTCACGGAGCCGGTGCAACAAGGAATGCGGAAGCATCTCTCCTCCGATGAGGATATTCTTCACGGTCTTTAGATGACTGCTGACTTTGACGCTTCCAAGGAAATACTGCAAGCGGGATGGCGTCAGTTGGATAGTTTCAATCGGCACCTCATCAAGCAGCTTGGCCAAGCTGTCCGGATCTTTACTCTGCTGATCGCTTGCGAGAACGACTTGCATGCCCATCGTGAGCGGCAACAACGTTTCCAACACGAAAATATCGAATGATAGGGTTGTTAGAGAAAGCACCGAGGAGTCAGGAACGAACGGAATGGTATCCGTTATTCCAACTATGAAATTAACGACGTTACGATGCTCAATCATTACCCCTTTCGGATTGCCCGTAGAACCAGATGTGTAAATCACATACATTAAATCGTTGCCTTCGCTTGCCGTTCTAGGAGCCGATAGGTCATTCTCCACAGGTACCATCCCTGCATCTCGCCCAAGAATAATCATCTCTCCTTCGAATCTTACTCTGCCTGCGAGTTCCTCCTGTGTCAGCAACAGCCGGCTGTTGCTGTCCTCAAGCATATAATTCAGCCTCTCGGATGGGTAAGTGGGATCTAACGGCACATAAGCGGCTCCGGCTTTCAACGTTGCAAGGATCGCCACCAGCAAATCCGCTGACCTCTCGAGCATAATTCCCACGAAGTTCCCTTTGCCGATTCCTTTGGCTCGCATGTAGTCCCCCAAGCGACTCGACTTTTCGTTCAAATCCCTGTATGTGATGCAATCCGTTCCGCATCTGACCGCCATCCGATCCGGATACCGCTCCGCTTGGGTCTCGAACAGAGCATGAACAGTAGCTTCCCGATCGTACTCCCGTCGCGTATCGTTAAAATGCTGCGTTATTTGTACGCGTTCCTTTTCCGTCATGATATCAATGGACGATATCGGCACCTCAGGATCATTTGCTACCTGCATAGCAATTTGCACGAAATGCTCCGACATCCGCTCAATCGTTCGTTCTGCGAACAACGCTGACGAGTACTCAAAATGAAGTATGATTTCTCCTTCCATTTCTTCCGCCTGCAAAGTCAAATCGAATTTGGAAATGTCGGGCATGTAAGCGAACGCCTCAAACTTCAGCCCTGCCATCTCATTGACTTCGTGTTTCGTATTCTGGAGCACAAATAGCGTGTCAAAGAGCGGGTTTCTACTCAAGTCGCGTTGCACATTCAACTTCGTGACCAAATCCTCGAATGGATAATCCTGATGCTCGAAAGCAGTAAGCACTCGTTCTGCGACCTCTACCAAGAAAGAACGGAATGTTTTCTGTCCGGAAGGATAACTCCTGATCGCGAGCGTATTAATGAATAGCCCCATCATATCTTCCAAATCCATATGATTTCTTCCCGCCGTTGGCGTGCCAATCACGATGTCTTCTTGTGAAGTATACTTGGACAGCAATGTGTAATAGACCGCCAGCAATAGTGAAAATAGCGTCGTGGAATGCTTACCAGCCAGCCTCTCCAGTTCGCCCGTCAATTTTTTATTTATTTTGTGAACGAAACGCTTCCCTTCATATCGTTGAATCGGTGGCCTTGGATAATCTGTGGGCAGATTGAGCAAAGGTAATTCTCCGTTGAAGACAGACAACCAGTATTGTTCTTGGTGCTTCATGATATCGGACCGCAGTAGCTCATGATGCCAAATCGCGTAGTCCTTGTACTGCAACGGTCGTGGTTCAAGCTCGTCCCCGTTGTATAAAGCCGTAAGCTCGCGAATCATGATGCCTGTCGTCCAAGGACCGTCTGATATAATATGGTGCATATCCAAGAGCAGATAATGTGTCTCCTTATCGACACGTAGCAATTTACTGCGAATTAACAGGTCTTCTTTTAAACGAAACGGTCGAACGAATTCTTTCAGCTTGCTCTCCAGTTCATGCTCTTCGCAAGTTTCGCAAGGTATGTCCAGCGTCATTAGTTCTACCATTCGCTGTACCGGTTCTCCGTCGACTAGTTGGAACCGTGTCCTGAGGATCTCATGTCTTTCTACAATGCTACCCAGACATCTGCATAATTTTTCTGTATCCAAGGGTCCTTCCAATCGATAAATCATTGGCATATTATAACTGATCGAATCCCCTTGTATCTCCGAAAGAATGTACAATCTTCTCTGCGAAGCCGTTGTCGGGTAATAAGTTCGCTCCTTAACTCGAGGAATAGGCGTATATGTCTCCTGCTCCGCCGTTCGTATATAGTCAGCGATACCACTAATCGTTTGTCTATCAAATATTTCCCTCAAAGGGATCTGTACAAGAAATTCCCGATGAATGCGGAAGGCCATCATCATAGCGCTTAAAGAATGACCTCCAAGCTCAAAGAAATTGCTGTTGACCCCGAAGCCTTCGCGCTCCAGTAGCTCCTTCCAGATGCCATGCAGCCGATTCTCTAGAGCACCTGATGGAAGGCTGGCATCTCCCGTGTATGCGGGAGCCATCTTTGATAGTTTCTTTCGGTCAACCTTGCCATTAGGCGTCAAAGGCAACCGATCCAAAATGAAGAATTCGCTCGGTATCATGTAGAGCGGAAGTTCTTGGCGAAGATGACGAATAAGCTCGGCATTTGTAACCTCGCCAGAGGCAACGACGTACGCGGCAAGCATCATATTCCCTTCCGATCCTTCCCGCCCGGCAACGACTGCTTCTTCCAAATATGAGTGACGAAGCAGTACAGCTTCAATCTCGCCAGGCTCAATCCGGTACCCTCGTATCTTAAGCTGGCTATCCTTCCTTCCGACTATTTCCATAATTCCGTCCCGATGCATGATACCCAGATCTCCCGTACGGTATATTCGGTCAGACGCTATTTTAGAGAATGGATTAGGAATAAAGCGTTCTGCCGTAAGAGCTGAATTATTCCAGTATCCATCGGTAACTCCCAGACCAGCTATGCATATTTCGCCGACGGTATTGAACGGCAACGGACTAAGGTCGTCATCTAGTACAAAGATTTGCGTATTAGCAATAGGTCTGCCTATAGATACCTGCTGATCAGCTTGAATCTCATATGCCGAAGACCAAACCGTCGTTTCAGTCGGTCCGTACATATTTATAATTCTTGCATCGGTGACCTCGCGCAACTCGCGAATGAGCCTTTCATCCAGCTTCTCGCCGCCAATTAAAATCGTCTTCAACGAACGAAGGAACTTGTGTGACTCCTTATCCTGTAGCATGATCTTTAATCTGGAGGGCGTACATTGCATTTGGGTGACCGGTCGGAGCTGCCGTTCTGACTGACGTGCCTCAATTGTTCCGTCAAACTTGCCTTTCACCTGGTTCAAGTGCTCTAGCCCTTCCCTGATATCTGCTTCGGACAATCCAAAATCGACTAAACAAGCGATCTCGTTGACGCCCATTCGACTGAGTTTCGAGACTAAGGAGGAACAGGTTTCCGGGGTGCCGAATAGCGCTGCCCTGGACCAATATTTCTCGAACGCCAGCTCGACAAGCTCGTCTGTCCTCACTTTGGATCCAAGCCAACTCTCAACATCTGGAATGTCAAGACTTTGTGCCAAATTCTTCATTAATCCAATGCTGGAACGGATATATTCGCAGAATGGTGACTTGATCTTTGCTTTCACAGCGTGCTCGTCGTCCCCGATAAACGTGTGTAGCATAATTGCAACCTTGGATTGACTGGAATCATAGCCGTACTCTTCAAGCGTCGTTCGGTAAACTTTAATATTCTCTTCCAGATCTTCAACTTCCTGACCCAACAAATGCGTAAGAATATTCGCGCCGATTCGGCCAGCCCGAATAAAGGTATCGCGGCTTCCCGCAGTCGTAATCCACATCGGAAGTTCGGCTTGCAGCGGTCTAGGATATGTCTTGATACTGACTGGTTTGCCGGACCCGTTCAGAAACTGATGCTCCTCTCCCCGCCAAAGCTTCTGGATCACATCGACTTGCGCGAACATCTCATCGACCCGGTTATCGTACCTCTCGGGGTAAAATACAAAGTCATCTGAATGCCAGCCGGAAGCGAATGCCAGCTCGACGCGGCCGCCGGAAAGATTATCGACGACGGCCCACTCCTCCGCAACGCGGGCAGGATGATGAAGCGGAGCTACAACACTACCCGAACGGATGCGTAGCTTATTCGTCTTTACAGCTACAGCAGCTGACAGAACAGACGGATTAGGGAACAGGCCTCCAAATTCGTGAAAGTGCCTCTCCGGGACCCACACTGCTTCAAAGCCGTTCTGATCGGCGAATTGCGTTGTTTCCAAGAATAGCCGATACTTTTCCCGCTCGTCCTCTGCGCCATAATTCGAGAAAAACAATAGGCTGAAAGATACTTCATCCATCTGCCCGACGCGTAAAAACGCATCGTACGAATGATTCATTACATGGTCTTCGGGCTTAAGGACAACCTGTATCCCTTTCGATAACGTCCACAATAATTCAAGTACAGATATATCGAATGATACCGTCGTTAAAGCGAGAAATGCCTCGTTCATCGAAGGCCGGATCACAGCATCCATTCCGGTTACAAAGTTGAGGACATTACCATGGGTAACCATGACGCCTTTCGGTTTTCCTGTTGAGCCTGAAGTATACATCAAGTAGGCCAGATGCTCCCCGTGAATCGGGGTTGCAGCTGCCTCTGCCATAAATCCCGGATCGGCCGTCCCCTCTATGACTTCGATAACGTGCAACGCATAGCATTCAAGCCTTACCACCAAATCGCGCTCCGTGACTACCCACTTTGTTTGACTGTCCGTAATCATATGAGCTATGCGATCTTCAGGAAAGTTGGGGTCAATTGGCAAGTATGCCCCGCCTGCCTTCAATATCGCAAGCATGCCAACCACTAGATTAATGCTACGGGAGTGCATGAGCCCAACGATGCAGTTGGGGCCTACACCATGGCTGCGCAAGATGAAGGACGTCTGCTTCACTCTCGCCATAAGCTCCGAATAGGTGACCGACTCATCTTGATATACGATTGCGATTTGTTCTGGATACAGCTCAGCCTGTTTATCAATTAAATCCACGACTGTCTTGTTTATTGGCAAGTCCAAGCTGGTTGCATTGTGCTCATACAGCAACTTGTGAAGCTCTTCCTCCGTAATGAGCCGAATACTCCGCAACTGCTCGTCAGACTGCGCCACCACGGCTCTTAGCATGTGGACGTAATATCCAGCAATCCTCGTTGCCGCAGCCTCCGTATATAAAGAGCTGTCATACTCCAATCGACCCTGCAAATCCGTAGACGAATAGCGGAAAGCAAAGAGCGTTCCGCAAGCAATTTGATCTTCCCATCCTGCAGGGCTAATATTCTCGAGCATGAACATGCAATCCGACAGAGGAAAACCATCCCCCGATTGATCAAGGTTGAGCTTATCCCACAATACGTCCGTTGGATAATTCTGATGTTGAAATGCTTCATGAGCGGTAACCTTAACTTTCGAGAGCAATTGCTTAAAACTGAGTTCGCCATCTACGCTTTCTCTTAATGGGAGGACAGCGTTAAGCCAACCGCCCTCGAGCTTGCCCATATGGTGCATCGGGGAGCCAATAATAAGATCCCGGCGACCCGTGCATTTATACAACAACGCGAAGAGAACGCTTACCAATAACACGTGGATGCGTTCCTCAACTCCCCCGCAGATGGCATTCACTTTATCAAATATTTCCGTAGGGATAATGATATTCGCTTGTTTACGTTCCCCAGACACAGCCGTATCGGTCGATTCATACGGAATGTGGGTATGGTCTTCGACGCCTGACAGTTTGCCCAGCCAGTAAGCTTCTTCAGCAACAAGTTGCTTGGCAATTACCGTTTTTTCGGTCAGCATCTCTCTCATCAAGATTCTCTTCTCCCCTTTATCCCTCTTACCGCCAGAAACTTCTTATCGCTTGTTTGAAATATATGGTCCCACAAGGTAATAAAAAAAGAATAGTTGCACTTGTACAAATCATGATGTTTCAAATGGTATGTGCCTATTGATAGCCATCGGGTGATGATGCCCCTGATTCTCGGGTTGTGATCAACAACCTTACCAGCTAAGAACACTTCATAAGCATAATGAAACGCCAGCAGTATCCCTCCTGGAATCGGATCGATGAAGGTAAGTACAATTAGGGGTGCTGTCAGCGTTATCCAAACATCCAGCGAAGCCTTCAAGCCCCCAAACCAAAAAAAATAGTTCGAAGGCTCAGGCCAATTTGATTCCCCGTACTTGACACGGTGATGCACGATATGGATTTTGTATAAAATGTTTTTCTTATGGGGAATATGCGCCAGCCGATGGACGCCGTACGAATACAGCGTCCAAATGAAGAAGTATGCAATCACTTTTCCGATCACGAATATCATTGACATCCTCCAGTCTCTTACTGGTTGCTTCAGAATACGAAATCATCGAGAAGCTCCGGCAATAATACGCTTTTGGCAACCGATCGGTCACTTGACAGCGTCATTTCGCCAATGCCAATGTTCTCATTATCCAGCGCTTGTTTCAGTATTTCGATATAGCGGTCCAGCATCCGCGAAGCTGTATCTTTCCGGAACAAGTCTACAGCGTATTCTAGCTGGAACGTTATATCTTGGTGCTGTTCGATTGCCGTCAACAAAATTTCGGCTTTCAACGCTCCGTTATGGAAGTCCTCGGAACGAACGGTCAAATCCGGTAGCTCCAGGGACTGATCCGCAAGCGACTGGTGGAAGAACATGGTATTAAACACAGGCATCAATCTATTAGCGCCGGAATCCCCTAATTTTCGTACGATCTCATCGAATGGATAATCTTGATGGTCAAACGCACTAATAATCGAATGCTTCGCCTTCAGGAGTCCGGATAAGAACGTGTCCGATTCGTCCAAATGATGCCTTAGAGCCAGCGAGTTCACGAATAGTCCAACGCAATTTAGAATATCCGTATGTCTCCGTCCAGCTACCGGCGTTCCGATCGCAAAATCATTTTGACCGGAATACTTAGCCAGCAGAATATGGAATGCGTTCCACATAATCATAAACGGCGTAACCTGGTGCTTTCTCGATAACCTCATTAGCTTTGAAGTATACTCCTCGTTCAGCGTTGCCTTGCACAGCTCGCTTCCCGAAACCAGCTTCTTCTCTCTAGGAAAGTCCGTTGGAATCTGTAGGTACGGTACTTGGTCCAAAGCAGTCAACCAAAAATCGGCTTGACGGCTCAACAGAGCACGCTGTTCATTGGAGTCTAACCACGTTGCATAATCCATATAGGAAGAACTACGTGTACCAGCGTCCTCGCCTTTGTATAGAGCTGTAAAATCTCTTAGCAAGATTTTTACAGATTCGCCGTCTGAAACGATATGATGGATATCTATGATAAGCAAATGCTTTTGGTCCCCGGTTTTGACTAAAACCACCCTGCAAAGCGGGGCCTTCGTCAAGTCGAACGGTCGCAGGAATCGTTTCAGTACATCCTGCATGTCATGCGGTTCTTCGATTTCCTCATACTGAACTTGGCAGTCAACCTCATCCCTTACCTTCTGAACAATTTGATCATGGATAACGGTAAATTCTGTTCGAAGGGCTTCGTGCTTGGCAAAAAGCGCTTCAAATGCGTGTTGGAAACGTCCAATATCAATTTCCCCCTCCAGCGAAAGAACAAATGGAATGTTGTAGTCCATCGATTGTTCATTCATCTGCTGTAGCAAATACATCCGCTTCTGGGAGGGAGTCAATGGATAATGGTCTGCTTTCGGTGCGATAGAAATGCGGCTCCAAGCTTCTGCTTTCGGGAGGCGCTCGATCTCTTCTGCCATCTCCTGAAGCGTTGCTTGATTGAATATTCTCGATAGCGGCAGTTCCACCTGAAAGGCTTCTTTCACTGCTGTGGCCAGCGTTATCGCCCGCATGGAATTTCCGCCTAAATCAAAGAAGTTGCTTTCCGTGCCGAATTCATCGTTGTAATTTAAAACTTCTTTCCAGACAGCATGCAATTTGTGTTCAGTGTCGGTGGAGCAAGGGATGATCTCCCCATGCTGTCTGACCAACTTAACTCCTTCGGCACTCATAAGCGCCTTCTGATCTACCTTGCCGTTCGCGTTAATTGGGATATCCGCCACTTGCACGATATGTGAGGGAATCATATGCACCGGAAGTTGCATCTTCAAGAACGGCAATAGTTCATCCAAGGTTAACTGCTGTTCCGATACGATATAGGCAGTCAAATCCAACATGTTGTCCCGATTTCGGACGGCGTCCACTACGCAATCCCGTACTGCGTTGTGTTGGATGAAGGTCGCGGCGATTTCTCCTAATTCAATCCTTACCCCGTTTACTTTCACCTGCGAATCTATTCTACCGAGGTATTCGATTTGTCCGTCGGGTAGCAATCGACCCATGTCGCCAGTTCGATACAACCGAATATCACGATTTAACGGGTGCATGACGAACTTCGCGTTCGTTAAATCCGGATTGTTCCAATAACCGTTGGCCAACCCTTTCCCTGAGATGCAAATCTCTCCGGGCACGCCTATAGGTAGCTGCTGTAGGTTATTATCGAGAATGTGGATGTCGACATTGCAGATCGGCCTTCCGATTGGAATGTTCTCTTGCCAACGGTCAACTGTAAAGCAAGTTGTTACGACAGTGTTTTCTGTCGGTCCATAGTTATTATAGACGGTATAGTCAACAGGAGTAAATTTACGCAACTGTTCCCCACCAGTCAATAATGTCAGAAGCGATGACGGCCCCCCCATCTCCATAAACCGTTCGGCAATAGGCGTAGGCAAGAAGGCAATCGTCACACCCATGTCGTTGATAAATGCAGACAGCCCTTGCATATCTAGCTTTAGCCGCTCTGGTAACATCACGATACTTGCGCCAGAACAAAGATAGGGAAATATTTCCCATACAGATGCATCAAAGCCTAATCCAGCGTACTTCAGAGCGCGATCTTCTCCCCCGATGCGAAATTGTTCTTGGTGCCATCCGCATAAATTCGAAAGTGCTTGATGACCTACCACAACGCCTTTGGGAACACCGGTCGAGCCAGATGTGTAGATCATATAAGCAGCATTATCATTTTTCCGTTCGATCCGAAGAGCGATTTCGCCTTCCAAATCCCAATTTAATGCGTCGAGATCAATGGCGAACGTATTCTCTTCTTCACAAACATCCATCAAATGGGTCTGGGTCAATATCAGTCCTGCACAGCTGTCGCGAAGAATATGCCGTACGCGGTCAGCCGGATATTTCGGATCGATTGGGACAAAAGCTTTCCCTAGCTTGAGTATCCCAAGAATGCCAGCAATCATATGAATTGACGGTTCTACCATGATCGCTATGAACGGACTGCTCTCCATTGCCGAATGTTGCATAAAGGCTGCAACCCGATTAGCTCTCGCATTCAATTCCGAATAGCTGAATTCGCAACCATCGCATAAGACTGCGACTTGATGCGGATAATCGGTCGCGAGCTTCTCGAATTGTTCCAGTACCGACGATTCATCCAGCTTACGGTCATCCCCGCTTAATAAAGTTCGAATGTGTTCTAACTCGGATTCGTCTAACATTTGAACTAGCCCGAGTTCCACGGTTGGCCTGCGAATGACATCGAGCAGGATATTGACATAATGGCGAGCAAGACGTTCTACATATTCATTCGTATATAAATCTGTTCTATATTCAAATATAAATTCAATCTCTTCCTTATCTTTCTCTACGGCATACAAGGTGAGATCGAATTTGGAAGCCAGGACGTTTTGGTCGCTTTGTTTAACAACGACATCGTCTAATTCGATCGCTCCGATGTTCATATTTTGCAGAATAAACATGATATCAAACAGCGGATTCCGGCCGTTCTCCCTATGCAATGACAACTTCTCCACAAGCCGGTCAAATGGATACTCCTGGTTTTCAAATGCCTCCATGACAGTCGACTTTACATTCTGCAAATAACTTGCAAAAGGCAAATCTCCCTCCGGACGGTGACGCATCGCAATCGTATTCACGAACATGCCGATCACTTCCTGGAAGTCCTCGTGCGTTCGTCCCGCAACCGCAGAGCCGATAACCATATCTTCCTGTTGTGTGTACCGGTACAGCAACGTTCCTAATACCGCATTCAACAACATATATAGGGTAACATTCTGCTCCTTGCACAACCGCATAATTTCGGCCGTGCTTGCTTTGTCAACTCTCGCGTACACCTTATCTCCCAGGTACGAGATAGAGCGTTTCCTCTTACCCTCCGCAGCAAGGTCAAGAGAAGGAATCTCGCCCGAAAATTGATTCAGCCAATACCGTTCCTGTTCTGCTAAAACGCCTGATGCGATTCGCTCCTGCTGCCATTCCACGTAATCGCGGTATCGCGTACGAACGGGCGCCAAGGATTCGCCTCGATACAATCGGGTAAATTCGTCAATGAGTATGCCTGTGGATACTCCGTCACATGCAATGTGATGCGTGTCCAACATTAAAATGTGGTGTTGATCGTGAACTTTCCACAAAGCCACCCTGATGAGCGGACCGCTTCCAAGATCAAACTCGCGAACAAATTGGCGCTTCTTTTCCTCCAACTCCTCGCCCTTGACCATGCTATACTCGATAGCGAAAGATTCATGGCGATCGGGAATGACTTGCACCGGAGTTCCGTCAACCGTTTGAATGGTAGCTCGCAGCATTTCGTGCCGGTCCACTAGAGCACAAAATGCGATTTCGACTTGCTCTTTGCTTACGCTTCCATCGATTTCGACGCAGGCCGGCATATTGTACCGCAACGCATTCGGCGCCATCACGTCCATGTAATATATTTGTTTTTGTCCCGCCGAGAGCTGATAATAAGATCGCTCCGGCGCGGTTGGCAAGCATATAAAGTCGTCTTTCTCCCCATTCATGATAAATCGGGCAAAGCCTTCGATCGTTGGATGCTTGAATGCTTCGGCGATATGCAGGCGCACTCCCATTCGCTTATGGATTTTCCCAAGGAGATTTATGCCTTTAAGAGAATCGCCGCCCAGCTCGAAGAAATCATCGTGAATGCCAATCGGTTGCACACCAAAAAACTGCTCCCAAACGGAAACCAATTCTTCTTCCGAGGCGTTGCGCGATCCAACATAATCCGAGGACAAGTTGGGTCGGGAATCATATGAGCGATCAGCCGAATCCTCGAGATCCGCATTTTCTTCGCCTGCTTGGCTCACCCACTGTTCAATCCTTGTCGTAAGGGAACCTGTCGATACGACGACCTGGTCCGTCACCGCATGGTCAATAATGCGGAACATCGCCTCTATTCCCTCTTGATAGGTCATCGTATACTGGTCCAAGGTTGTCCGAATACCGGATGCTTTCCCTTTCTCGGAGGGCCAAGCATCCCAGTCGATGCTAACCCAACGGTTGAGCATTTTTTGGTTGTGGCAGGACACAAAATGGTCTACGTAAGCGTTAGCAGCAGCGTATGCGCTGAATCCGATCCCTCCTAGAATGGAAGCAAGGGACGAGAAGATGATACAGAAGTCTAGCTTCTGGTTCTTGAAAATTTCCTCAAGAACCGTCAACCCCTTCACTTTAGAGTGAAACTGCGTTTCAAAGTGAGTCTTTTGAATCGAGCTAATTAATGCTAAGGAATCCCCTTCTGTGACGCCTGCCGAATAGATTACGCCATGGACCGGACCATACAGACGCTCGAATTTCCCAATTTCCGCCTTTAGTTGGGTAGCATCGGCCACATCCGCTTGGATATAGTGTGCATTCGCACCCAATGCTTCCAGTCGCTTCAACTTGTCAATCTTCCTACTAATGTGATCGTCCGGACCATGAGCGGATAGCCAGCTATCCCAGTCTCCCCGGCCCGGAATTTCGGTCCGCCCTGAAAGGACGAGATGCGCTGCGCCTATTCCCGCTAGGTGTTCAGCGACAGTGTAACCGATATTGCCTAACCCGCCTGAGATGTAGAAGGACTTATCTTTATATTGTTCTTGGCCTTCGGAGGGCAACGGCGTCAACTGATGAGCTTGGAAATCTTGGACCAATCTCTTTCTGTTGCGATAAGCTACCGTAGGCTCCAAGCGATTCAATTGGAACTCGTTGATCAGATCCCCTGCAAGTTCTCGAATCATCTCCTCATCCTGCAGCTTCACAATATCGACATATTGGCAGGCGATGTTCGCATTCTCCTGCGGAATGACTTTACTAACGGCCGTCACGGTTGCTTTGGCAGGCACCATGGTCTCGGTTCCATCGATTTCAAATACGGAGTCGCCTACCGTCTGAATCCGGATTGCTCCCTGAATGCGGGATGCTCCAAGCGCTTTGGCCAAATTTACGAGACTGTATAACCCGCTGATTTGAATTTGTTCAAAGTCCGCTTCATCCGTTAATCCCCACAGATGAATGATATTTATGGAGTTAGCTGATTCCATGATGCGCACTAACCTTGCATTATGTTCTTCGATCTCAGGCTGCATCACAATCGTTTGGTTGCTTTTCTCCTGAAACGCCGACCCTTGGTAAATCGCGGTGACGTCGATTCCTTGAGAACGAAGCGACTCCACGATGGCCTCCCCTAGACCAAAACCGTCGCAGAACACATACCAAGGAATCTTTTCGGCTTGACGCAGTCCTGCTATGGGCTTCGCATATTTCCAGGAAGGTGTATAAAACCAATCGGTCAAGTTAACCTTGGTTGCTCTGCGTACAGGTTGGTGGCCGATTGCCCCCTTCTTATATAGGTCCATTAACTTCGAGTATCGTTGTCTTTCAAACGGGTACGCGGGTAAATGCACCTTATACCGTTCCTGAGAACTATATAAATTATCCCACCGAATTGATGCTCCATTGATCCAAAGCCAGCCCAAATTATTCAAGATATATTGAATGTCCGGAACCGAATTCACCTTAGGGCGAACAAGCGGTACAATCTGCCGGGCATGCTGTTCGGCAACGAACCTTCTAGTGAGGGCGCTAAGATCTTGCCCAGGACCTACTTCGACGAAGAGGCAATTGGGGATCTTCGCCAATGTCTCAATGCCCTTTGCAAACCGAACGGTATCCTGCAGGTGACTGACCCAATAATTCGGATCCATAGCCTGATCGGGATTAATCCAACCACCTGTGATGCTTGAGATATATGCAACGCTCGGTTTGGATAACGTCACGCTTCGCATGTACTGATGAAACCGGTCAACGATCCCTTCTGTAAGTCTGCAATGACTTGCATGCGTTACTGGCAACCGTGTGCACAGCAATTTCATCGCTTTCATCTTTGACTCGTAAGCCGATATCGCTTCAACCGTTCCCGATACGATGCAAGACTGTCCATTAACGACCGCCAAGGATACTTCTTCAGTCAAGGACGCAAGAACCTGATCCTCCGGCAGTGGAACACTGAGCATGGCTCCTGCCGGCATCTCATGCATCAGCTTGCCGCGAAACACCGTGATTCCCAGCGCATCTTCAAGCGTGAATACTCCCGCAATGCATGCGGCCACGTATTCGCCGAAACTATATCCGATCATGGCATGCGGGTCCATTCCCCAATGAATCAACAGCTTGGTCAATGCATATTCGAAGCTGAAGATGAGCGGCTGAGCCAATGATGTATTGTCCAATCCTTGATCTTCCAATTGCTTGTTTCCCGCAGGATACAGTATCTCCTTATAATCGGTACCCGTTATGTTTCGGAGGATCTGGAAGCATTGATCGAGCTCATCTCTGAACACCGCTTCGTTCTTATACAGTCCCAAACCCATATTGATGTACTGCGCCCCTTGTCCCGGGAACATGAACACAAGTTTGGCTTGTTCAACCTCAGAATGCATTCTTCTTGTCCGTTTCAACGGGTCAGCTTCTAAACAATCCAACGCTTCTTCACGGCTACCGCATACAAATGACATCCGATATGGAAACTTTTTGCGACCCGTTTGAAGCGTATAGGCCGCATCGTCTAAGTTGATTGCCGGGTTGTGCTCCAGATATGATTTAAAGTTAGATTTCATCTGATCTAACGCTACTTCGCTTCTCGCAGACAAGACGAAGAGCTTGGCGTTATCTGAAGTAGGCCGGATCGGAAGCGAAGGCGCTTCTTCCATGACGATATGAACATTAGTCCCTCCGATGCCGAGTGACGATACCCCCGCACGCCTAGGACCTTCGGAATTCCAATCCGTTAGCTCACTCACGACATAGAAGGGACTATTATCCAGATCAAGATAGGGATTCGGATTACTGTAGTGCAGGCTGGGCGGAATTTTTCCATGCTTCAGTGCCATAGAAGTCTTCACAAAACTCGCAATGCCCGCGGCACTGTCCAAATGGCCGATATTGGTCTTAACCGATCCAATCCCGCAATAGTTCCGTTGATCCGTAGCAAAAGCTAGACGAAGCGCTTCCACTTCAATTGGGTCTCCCAGGCGGGTAGCGGTTCCGTGTGTCTCGACGTAGTTCACCGATTCCGGCGATACCCCGGCATCTTCATACGCGGCTCTGATCACCTCAACTTGACCATCAACGCTTGGCGCAGAGAATCCCGCTTTCATTGCGCCGTCATTATTCATCGCTGACCCGCGAATAACGGCATAAATATGATCGCGGTCGGCGACCGCGTCGGAAAGTTTTTTTAGGATTACGCACCCCAGACCGTTCCCGAGTAATGTGCCGCTCGCCTGTTCGTCGAACGCTCTGCAATGCCCATCTGCCGAAGAGATACCGCCTTCTTGATACAAATAACCTTTTTCTTGGGGAAGAGATACAGATGAGCTTCCCGCTAGCGCCATTTCGCAGCGTCCCTCAATAATATCCTTGCATGCAATGTGGATGGCAACAAGACTGGTGGAGCAGGCCGTGAATACGGAAACACTCGGTCCCTTCAGGTTCAATTTATAAGATACGTTCGAGTTGAGGTAATCTTTATCATTGATTTGTCCTGCCTCGAAGCGAACATTATCATCCGTGTCAGCCATGTTTGACAAGTACTCCCAGAGCACATTGGATGAAGCTCCTGCGTATAGCCCGACGCGACCCTCATATTCATCCGGCGTATACCCTGCATTTTCGAATGCTTCCCAAGCGCACTCCATGAACAAACGGATCTGAGGATCCATTGTCTCCGCATCTCTAGCGGAATAACCGAAGAAACCCGCATCGAAATATTCAGCATTTTCTAAGATCCCAGTGGCTCTTACATAATTTTCTTGATTTAAAAGCTCGGGTTCGATGCCATGCTCAGCAAGCTCATCTTTGGAGAAAAAGGTGATGGATTCCGCGCCGTTTTCGAGATTGGTCCAGAATTGCTCTATGTTATCGGCGCCAGGGAATCTTCCGGCCATCCCAATTACGGCAATCGCATGGTCTTTCTCCGCCCGATTGGTCTCGGATGAATTCACTTGTGAACCTCCTTTTCTTCGATATGATGGGCAAGCGCGGCAATTGTCGGAAATCTGAATAAGGTGACGACTGGAATATGGAGTCCCATTCGCTCTTGAATCATTCTATTCAACCGAATCATATCCATCGAAGTGCCACCCAAGTCAAAGAAGTTGCTTGAGCGGGAGACAGCATCGATTCGGAGCAGCTCCTTCCATAGCCCCGCCAAAACCTGCTCTGCGTTGCCCTGTTGATGTGTTTCTCTTCCTTCCATGTCCATGCCGTCCTGCGCTACTTCCGCTTCAGAATTTCGTTCGGGGGCAAGTTTAGGAAGCAACAGCTTATCGACTTTTCCCACAGTATTCAATGGTATTCTGTCCATTTCCACAATGTGCTCTGGCACCATATACGCAGGGAGCTGTTCCGTAAGATGTTGTCGAGCGTCAGTTTCTCGATAGCCAGGTTTGACAACCACATATGCGCATATAACCAGGTCATCTTCTCTCATATCCGGTCTGGCAAGTACAACTGCATCGACAATACAGGGATGCGACAGCAGCGAAGCCTCGATCTCTCCCAGCTCGACTCGATACCCCCGGATTTTGACTTGCGAATCGCTTCTTCCAAGAAATTCGATAGCGCCGGTTCGCGACCATCTTGCCATATCCCCCGTTAGATACATCCTGTCGCCTGGAAGCAACGGATTATCAATAAATTTCTTGTCGGTCAATTCCTTTTGATTGATATAGCCCCTTGCCAAACCAACTCCAGAGATAACCAGTTCGCCGATGCCTCCGAACGGTACAAGTCGATGGGCCGGATTCATGATAAAGCACTTCATATTCTGAATAGGACCGCCAAGGGTTACCTTTTGCCGCCCGCAACGTTCCGATAAACAGTCAATGGCTGCCTCAGTCGGTCCATAATTGTTGTATACGGTATATCCCAACTGGAGCAACTCGTCTTTTAGGGAATCCTCCAACTCCTCACCGCCAGACAGAACGATCCCCAGACTATCCAACTTCGGTGCACCAGATAAGAGCTCTCGAATCATTCTCGGAACGAAGTTTAAGATGTGAATCCCGTGTCGTTGGACGAATTCACGAAAACGAATGTGATCAATCGTTAAGTATTCATCCGTAATATATAAGGTAGCTCCTACTGATAGCGGGGCGAAAATATCTTCAACGCTAGGGTCGCTCGTATAGTTGTAGGTTAATAAGGTACGGCTATTCTCATTTAACCCGGTAATCGCAACGAACCAATCGATCGTATTCACGGCGTTGCGATGCTCAAGCATGACGCCCTTCGGCTTACCGGTAGACCCGGATGTGAACATAATATAGGCAAGGTCACTGGAGGCCACTTTGACGTCCGCATGCAGGTTGTTATCGATGTTTTCCACGATCCGATCCACTTCGTACACTTCTGCTACATTGCTAGTTCGCAGGTTCTGTAAAGACTTCGAACCTGTCAACGTAGCAGTATTCGTAAGGACTAGCGAAGCCGCGCACTCCTCGAGCATCATGGTTGCCCTGTTCACCGGCGTATTGGGCCCAATAGGCAAATAAGCTCCGCCGCTTTTGAGAATGCCCAGTATGCCGACAATCATCTCGATCGAACGTTTGATCATAATCGCTACGACCGTTTCACTGGCAATGCCTTGCTGGCTCAAGAATCGTGCAACTTTATCGGCTCTGTCGTTTAGTTCGCGGTAGGTCAGCGTTTCCTCATCATTCACTAACGCAATGCGATCGGGATTACACTGCACTTGTTCGAGTACAAGGCCGTGCAATGTCTTCCAGTGGGGCCAAGGTTTCTCTGTACGATTGTACTCCTCCAATATTTTCGCACGCTCGTCTTCTAGCAAGATATCTATCTCGTCGATCGGCAGGTCGGACTGGAAGAGTGCGCTAGCAAGTAGCTGAACCACATGCTGTCCGATTGAAGATACTCCTGAATCTTCGTATCGCGTTGCGTCGAAATCGATCTTAAGCGATAAGTTGCCTTCCTCCCTTTGGACAGTAAAGGTCATATCCGAGTATGCGGACGAATGCCCGATACTGCGATGTATGCCATCCATTTGAACAATAACACCAATGTCAGGCGCTGGCCCGCTCTCGGGTGTCCAAGTTAGTTCCGGGTGGTCAAGCGCCTTCCTCACGGTTTGATTGACGGAAAGAACGAGCTCCCTGAAGCATACCTTGTCGTCAATCCTGCATGAGATCGGGAAAAAGCCTGGGACATGCTCATCTCCGCCAACTTGTTTGTATACGGGCGAACCGACGGCCACTTCAGGAACGCCGGCATATCGTTGAAGGACCGATAGAACACCTGCCATTATGACAATATGCATGCGCGTATCGGAATGGTTGCTGATCAATGCTACTTTGGATGACACGACCTCAGGCACCTCGAGCTCAATTACCTTACGAGAAGAGCCATCTACGCGAGATGGCTCTTCTCGATTGTCGTAAGGGAAATGTACACGCGGGAACTCTCTCTGCAAGCGTTTTCCCTTTTCCTTTTCCTTATTTTCGACAGAATTATTCATGGTCTAGTCTACCTCTTCCCGCTCGATCGCTTGGATTACGAAAAGTATATTTTCCTGTCATTCTCGCCTGAGCTAATATTCACCAAAATGACTTTTTTGCTGTTCGTCTTGGCTTTATGGATGACGCCAGCCAGTTGATATCCCGTTTCAAGAGCGACCAGCTTTTGTTCCGATTGATAGAATAACGAAGCTGCCTGTTTGGCTTCCTCCGACGTGAACGTTTTGGCTTGGATTATATTCTGACTATGAAAATATGACACGGCAGGGGCAACGATCGTAGAACCTAAACCGCCGATATATTTGCCGTCATTCAGCAAGCCGTCCAATCCATACGTATGGATTAGCGGGTAGTAGCTCTGGCTGTCGATGGAATAGTGTCCCCATTTTCCTTCCGTCAGGATCGGGCAACTCGTGGCTTCGGCCGAGAAAATTTCCACTTCTTTGCCGCCGTCAAGTTTATCGGCAATAAAAACGGAGGCGGTGCCAAGAATGTTGGCACCCCCTCCGCAACTTCCCACTACAATGTCGGGATAACGGTCAATTTGCTTTAATTGTTCCTTCGCTTCAAGTCCGATAATGGTCTGTGGAATGACGAAGTATCCATAGACGCTTCCAAAGATATAAGCCGAATTACTTAACGTTTTGGTATACGTGATGGCGGCATCCGCCGACAAGGTCAGCAAATCCTGATGTTCCTCGTCTAAAGGTACAACGATCGTCTTGGCACCTGCGTCCTCCATAATCTTGACTCTGTCGGGGCGCAAACGATTGCTTTCCTCGTCGATGAAGCATAATACTTCGATTCCAAAATGGTTCGCTGCCTTAGCCAACGCGGTGCCCCAGTTGCCTGTCGTTTCCGTTGTGATTGTCTTAATTCCGTCTCTCTTGCACATATAAGCGATTAGATAGGCACTGTTCGCTTTGTGGTTTCCCGAATGCGTTTTCCCTTCGTCTTTGATGTAAATTTCGCAATCGGTGCCGATCGCTTGTTCGAAAGCCACCGCCCGGAACAATGGTGTCGGACGGTACTGAGCGTATACATTCAACACTTCTTCGGGAATCGGAATAAGCTTTTCCTTAGACAATTCAAGCTCGGCAAGAGAAGGCGGAATTAATTGAATAATTTCTTCCCTTGTTAAAGACTTTTTCGTAGATTGCTCAAGCAACTGATAATCGAAATAGGAATTGATGTTTAGATAGGATGTAATCATTTATTAAAACTCCCTTGCCTTAATTTTAAATTACTGTAAATAATCAGAAATATTTATGTGATATTAACATGCAATAAAATTTCATTTATCAACACGTCCAGACTTTATCTAAGCTATTACCTGATTTATAAAGATATAGAGCTAATGGCACCATCTCTTTGGATGTCTCATTTCGTAAATATGAGACATCCAAATCACCAAGCCTAACTCGGTCAAGGTTATCGGAATCTTTAAAAATGTTAAACAAAAAAATTGCTCTCTCTTTATTTTCTATATTATATGAATTAATTTGTTTCAATGCCGATGTATCATTAAACTGCTAACGAAATGAGGCCCCGTTCATAGTTAATTTCATTCCCGAATTCCTTAATAATTATATGCAGGAGGATGTTGATCACCCTTCATTAGATATACCAAAATTATTAATAATATAATTTGAAAACTCCTCAATAGTAATGGTTGATAAGTTATCTTCACTTAAATATTCGTCAGAAAATTCAATATCTAATTGAAGTTCTAACTCTATAACTAGTTGTATGAATCGTAGAGAGTTGATGCCGTTTTCTAACAGCCCTTCGTTAAGTGGATGATTCTCTGGAACTTCTAAAACTTTTCTGATAGCGTTTTCTACGATTGTAGTTACATTCATTGGACATAACCCGCTTTCCTAATATTGTATGGCAAAAAAAGTTTAAAAATATTTAATTCACATTTATGAATTAGAATAAAACATTTAGTAAAGAAGGAGGTCTTCAAGATCAGAATATATCATCCCTCAAGCATTGCTTGTTGTTTTTTGATGATTAGATATTCTCACGCATGAATTTTTCTCCTTAAGATTAAAACCCTCAAAATTTATTTTTTTACAGTTAACTTTAGCAAGCGTTTTGTCCATAAATCCACTATGTCTTCTATTTTAATCCGTTCATCTTTATTGAAATGTGATTGCTTTTGGATAATTTCTCCCACCGATTTTGAGTGATCGACTTCTATTAAAAAATCGTAAACTTCTTTTGAAATAGATACGGTTTGACCAAAAAAATAACAAAAACTTATTTCATAAACATCATCCATTTGAACACCATCATTACTGGTCTTCTTTCTTTTATTTAGTGACACGTACTGAGGTAAAACGGGAATTAACTTCATGACTGCAGCGTCACAATCTGTATCGAATGGAACCCATAGTTGCTAATAACATGATTGATCTCCTCTATTGTGTATAATTTTCTTCTGGTTGGATGATTGTCAATTCAGCTATATGTGTGGAATGAATCTGTGTAAGTAAAACTAATTGTTTTCGGATCAAAATCTCTAACTGGGATAACCATATGCGTTGAATACAAATCACCAATAACCCGCTGCTCGCCGATAGTAAAATACAAGACATAATTTATTTCAGGTTTTCCGCCTTTTTTTAACCAAGCTTCGAAACATGACACTTTCACAAATTTTCCTTTCCTTTAAGTAACGGATACGATCGGACTCAGTAGATAATCCTTTATGTTCTATTTTTATTGCTTGATCTTCTGGCAGAGAACTTATACTGGCTAAAGGTCCATATTTAACTTAAAAAAATCAACTCGTGATTATATGAATCTATACTTGAATAAACCGAACACCAACACATTGCCGGCTGTGACACCATAATTCTAAGAAAACCAATTTGGCACAAAGTATGGAAGATGCCGCTAATCGTATCCCCACCACTCATTTTTTGACTATTAAAAGTATCGGTTTATTGATCCATTTCTGTTTCATCCGAGACGATCAAGAGAGGATACTTTAATTTAAAAAACACACTGGATCCCCCAGACTCAATGCTGTGCAAAAATAAATTAAAGCCCTCGTAATCGACCGACCGCCATTATACAGAGAAGCACCGCGCGCTGGAAAGTGCGCGCAGTGCGGAAAATAAAATACTAATTAACTTAATTCTTCAACGTACCTACTCAACAAATCTAAATAACGGTGTTATGCCCTGCTACTTATTCGTGAAATTAAATACTGCATTAACTCCTTGATCTATTGTATCCTTCACTTCTTCAACATATTGGTTGTTTGTATAATGAGCTAGTGTTTTTCTCCAGTGTTTTAACGCCCTAATGTTTTTATCATTAGGCGTAGTAAAAAACACCCAATTGCCTTTGAATTTATCAAATAATTTGATAGCTGCCTTCTCCGCAATTCCAGTACCGCGGTATGCGCCTAATATAAAGAATTCGTGCAAAAAGAAGTCACTGCCATCAAATATATAGGGGGGAGTTGCAACCAGCGCAAACCCTGCGGGCAAATTATCAACTATAATTAAAAACGGAAATAAAACATTCTCTTTCTCCCACCATATGTCGAAAACAGGAATTTGTTCTTCGAGGGTTTTATAATCATCGTTATCCTCAAAAACTCCATATTTATTCGTATAAACCGTACGCACTGCACTTAGTTCATGCAAGTATAAAGGGTATAAATTATTAATAATAAACTTTTTGTTTCTATCGCATAATTCAACTAAAATCTCAACCATATATACCTCCATGGGTTAGTTTAATCGTTTTATTCTTCTAAAAACAAAATCCCTCTTCATCTACTTGTTCTACACTTTTTTTGAAATCAGTTAATTCAGTAAGGAGTTCTTGCGGGTTCATTACGACTTTCATAATCAGTTGCTTATACATTGCTGCGTACCTCATAACTGTTGATTCATTGTAATAAGATAAATTGTATTCAACTGATAAATCTATGGTATCCGTGGCATCCATAATGCAGAACTGCAAATCGACTTGAGTTTGATGGTTTAGGTAATTGTATACTGACACAGTACAATCGTTTAAAGAAGGCGAATTCTTCTTATTCTGATATGTAAACATAGTATCAAATAACATCCTTTCGCCATTCAAGCCTAGTTTGGTAACGAGCCAATCATATTGATAAGCTCGATGATTAAGTACAGCAATATTATTTCTAGAAACATTGGCAACAAAATTGTCAAATCCAATTTGTGGAGATACCTTGTTACTTACGGGCATCACATTAACAAACATACCTACAACATGATGCAATTCTGCTTGATTTCTCCCATCTAATGGCACTCCGATAGTCACATCCTCGATACCTGTATAACCTGAGAGAAGAACATTATAAACTGAAAATAATAAAGTATAAGGCGTTGTTTTTAGTTTCTGAGCGATTTCCCTGATCTGTAGGGTCAATTCCACGTCAAAATGAACAGTTATCTTTTTCCCATCCATATTGGTAGATATCCCTACAATATTGTCTTTAGGCAAAATACATTTCGAATTGGCTTCTTGCATTTGATTTAGCCAAAACAATTCCATCTCGAAATATTTCTTGGAATTTTCTTTTAAACTATGCTGCCATGCTGTATAGTCCCTATATTGCAACGAAAGTTCTGGCAATGGTTCACCACGATATATCTTTGCAAATTCTTCAATTAAAATTTCAGATGATGTTCCATCAGAAATAATATGATGCATATCTACAAAAAGAAAGTAATTATCATCTCCAAAACTCACCAAACGTAGACGGAGTAATGGCGATTTACTTAAATCAAATGGTTGGATAAAATCCCGGATCATCTCCTCAATATTTAATTGAATACCGCAATCATATTCAATTTCAACGGAAACATCGTCGGAGACTATTCGGACTATTTCACCATTATGATAGTCAAATCGGCTCCTCAACGATTCATGTCTACAGATTAGTTTTTGGAAAATATTTGATACTTTCAACTTGTCTAAATCACCTTGCAATTGCAAGAACGTTGGCATATTGTAATTCGTGTTGTCTGGATTCATTTGTTGAAGAATGTACATTCTGCTCTGTTCAGCTGATAATGGGTAGTAATTGCTTGGCTCAACTGTAGCTATGCCATGGAGTTCTTGGAATTTGCTTTTTTCAACAACAAGTGATTGTGCTTCAATCGTTGTATTTCGAAATAACTCCAGAAAAGGTATGTTTGCACTAAATGCTTTGTTAATTTCATCGGCTATTCTAATTGCATCAATGGAATGCCCACCTAGCTCAAAGAAGTCATCTCGGATTCCAAATTCCTTTACATGAAGTAAAGTTTCGCTCCAAATGGAATGAATCTGTTCTTGAAGTTCATTTTGAGGAGTATCATAAAATAATCGGTTGTTAATGTTTAGATCTGGAATTGGCAAAGACTTACGGTCAAGCTTACCATTATAGGTGTAAGGAAGTCGCTGAATATCTAGACAATAGTTTGGAATCATGTAACTTGGCAATCGTTGCGATAAATACATACGTAATTCCTTGCTATTAATCTCTTTCAAATTCTCTATATATGCATAAAGCACATTTATCCCATTTGAGTCACTACCTATAACAACAGCCGACTTAATACTTAAATCATAGCTATTAATAACCTCCTCGATCTCTTCCAATTCAATACGATATCCTCTTATCTTTGTTTGCTGATCGGATCTTCCAATAATCTCTATTGATCCGTTAGGAAGCCATCTTGCTAAGTCACCAGTACGGTAAATCTTTTCACCGGGATAAAATGGATTATTTATAAAACGTTCACTAGTTAAAATTTCCTGATTTACATATCCCACAGCCAGCCCATTACCACCAATACATAGTTCGCCAATCACTCCGATTGGAACCAGTTTTTGAAATTCACTCAAAATATAAATTCTTGTGTTAGCTATTGGTCTTCCGATATCAACCGTATTTGCCATAGTTAAATTAGCTACTGTAGACCATACTGTCGTTTCAGTTGGACCATACATATTAAATATATTTGCTTCCACCATATTTTTAAGCTCTTTCAATAAGCTTGTCGGGAAACTTTCGCCTCCTATTAAAATATTTTTTATCGCATTAAATTTTTGTCGATCTGCGTACTTCAGGAAAAGTTTAATTCTCGATGGAGTAGACTGAAGAATATGAATCTTATGTTTGTGAACTAGTTGAGCAACAAATGTCGGATTTAATTGATTTTCTTCGGTAGCTATAATGACTTTCATTCCTCTAGCAAGCGGAATTAATGATTCCATTATGAATATGTCGAATGCTACTGTTGTCAAGCAAAGAATCGATTCACACTCTTCATACGGAATACTTTTGCCCATAGCGAAGAAAAGATTAGTAAGTGATCCATGAGTTATCATAACTCCTTTAGGTCTGCCCGTTGAACCGGAAGTATACATGACATAAGCCAAATCGCTTGGCCTTGTCATCAGATTTATATCACTTTTATCAAATTGATATTGATCAAGCTCGTCTATTCTAATGACTTTTTTAGAGTCATACTCAAGATTTTGGTTCGTGACTATATATTTCGTGCCAGAGTCCGTTAACATATAGTTCATTCTATGACTAGGCAATTGAGGATCTATCGGTAAATAAGCCCCTCCCGCTTTCAGTATTCCTAGAATCGCCACAATCATATCAGGGGATCTGTCTATGATAACTCCAGCCAGATCCTTAGGATCAAAGCCAATCGATACTAGCATTCGAGCAAGAACATTAGATCTTTCATTTAATTCCCTATAAGTTAAGCTATGCTCCCCGCATATCAATGCAATTTGGTCTGGTCGTTTTACTGATTGCTGCTGAATATACTGATGCAATGCTACCTCCGAAGGAATATCCATAAAAGTATCGTTGAAAGTTTCTAAAATTTTATTTTTTTCTTCTTCGGTAATGCCTTCAATATCTCCTATACGGATATTAGGATTATTGATAACCTGACTTACAATATGGATGAAATTCCCAATAATTCGTTCTACATCTATACCATCAAATTTTTGAGGATTAAACTGAACATGAAGTTTTATATCTTTACCCGGGTACACAAAAAGATTGAAATCATAGGTAGATTGCTCATTTACCTCCATATTACTAAACTTGAGTTTAGTTTCATTTTCAACTTCTTCCATCCAGTCAGTTGATGGATTATTTTGAAACACTACTATATTGTTTATCAGATTTTGTTTTTGTTTTGTTTGCGTCTGAATTTCAAACAGTGGCGAAGTACTAAATTCGGTCGATGATATTAATTGCTCTTGCAAAGAATTTATAACATCAACAAAGCGATCTTCTGGATCGCACTTCACACGTACAGGTATCGTATTAATAAATAATCCGATCATCGTTTCTATTCCATATATTTCAGCAGGTCTTACTGAGACAACACTACCGAATACAACATCATAACAATTGTTATACAGTTGAAGAAGAATGCCCCACGCGCTTTGAATCAATATATTGGTGGTAACTTTACTCTTTCTGGATATTTCATAGATAGATCTAGTCAAGACGTCTCCGAGTTCATATATCCTATATTCGTTAGAAATAGTCGCTCCCTTTTCGAGATTAGATACTGTGATTTTTCCTGGAAGATCTGTTTGTAAATCATATCCACTTAGCAATCCCGTCCAATAATTCAAAGCAATTTCGCTTTCTCTCCTTTCTATCCACTTAATATATTTACGGAACGAAATAGGATTTGATAGACTTTTTCCGTAGTACAAGTCCAAAGTTTCTTTGGCGACAATAGACATACACCAACCATCCATTAGAATATGGTGAAAACTCCAAATAAAATCGTATGATTCCTCACTTGTGCGAATGATTGTCAGTCTCATGAGTGAACCCCGCTCTAAATCAAAACCTTTGTCTTTATCTTGTTCAGCATATGATTCAACAATAAGTGAATGACTTGTATCAGTTTTGTCTGAAATATCTATAAAATTAAACTCTGCAACTTTACTCTTGAATACCACTTGAACCGGTTCATCGGGCGTACTAAAAAAGTTTGTTCTTAGAATTTCATGACGCTCTATCATAAGATTAAGACTTTGTTCAAACTTAGGAATATCGAGCTTACCGTAAAGTTTAAATCTGGATTGGACAAAATTCGCACTGGATATCTCATTCACTAGGCCATGGAAAAACATTCCCTTTTGCATAGGTGTCAAAGCATAAATATCTTCTATTTCAATTAATTGTAATATAGCTTCGTTTTGATTATTGTTACTTCGAAGTCTATCAGATATTTTGTTAAGAAAGAGATCATTAAGTATAAGCTCATCTGTTTTAACACTATTTCCTGTTGGCGATCCTTTCTCAGATTTTGTTTTAGAGATGGGCTTGATATGTTGACTGAGCTCAGAAATAACTGGATACTTAAAGATTGTTTTCAATTCAACTTCATAACCTTTTTGATACAATTTCGAGAGGGTCTTCATTGCTTTAATCGAATCTCCACCAAGGTCAAAAAAGTCATCCCAAATCCCTATTGCTGAGGTTTTTAACACTTCTCCCCAAACTTCAAACAATAAAACTTCTTCTGGTGTTAATGACTTGTTATTTGAATTTAGATGTATTAATTTATTTTCAACATGTAGAGCCTGCACCGCTCCATCGTTCTTGTTCTCGCCATAGCTAGGATGTAAATCCACATCAATAGATGAGATGTTCATATGTGCATCTACCAATACCGCATCAATTAACGAAAGGAAGTTCTGAATAAATTGTCTTATAGTTTTTTCTTTGAACAATGAAGTTGCGTACTCAATAGTACATTCCAGTTCGCTAACCGATTCAACAGCGTATAAAGTGATATCAAATTTAGAATTACTTTGTTCTATTGTTAGTGGGACAAATCCCAGATCACTTAATTTAGGTGTGGTTTTGTCCGTGTTGTCCATATTATGCATTACAAACATTGTATCAAACAATGGATTTCGGCTTCGATCTTGGACTATATCTAACTTAGTGACTAGTAATTCGAAAGGATATTCTTGATTTTCATATGCTTCGATTGTATTCTTCCTCACTGCCATCAAATGCTGAGTGAATGTCATCTCCGGATTAAGATTAATACGCAAAGCTAATGTATTAACGAATAGACCAACAACATTATCTAACTCTGGTAATAGTCTCCCCTCAATAGGGGCTCCCACTACTATATCTCTTTGACCAGAGTATTTATGCAACAAACAAGTGTAAAGCGATAAAACCATCATATAAAGTGTAGAATTCACACCTGCTGCCAGTTGTTTTAAACCCCTAATTCTTCTCGAGTCAATAACAAATTTGACTGAGCTACCTTCATAGTTTTGGATTTTTGGTCTAGAAAAATCCGTGGGCATAGCTAATGACTGAACAGGCTCCCGGAAAACGTTCATCCAATATGCTTCCTGCTTTTTTATCTTATCACTCTGATCGTAGATTCTCTTCCACTCTACATAATCTTTATACTCAATTGTTCGTTTATCAAGATGGTTGTTATTATAAAGTTGTGTAAACTCCTTAATTAATATACTAATGGAGCGTCCATCTGATATTACATGGTGGATGTCAAATAATAAAAGATACCGCTCTAACTCTAGCTCTACGAGGGTAGCTCGAATTAGGGGGGGGATATTAAGATCAAACGGTCGAACAAAACTCTTTATTATTTCGCTAACCTCATTTTCTTTGGTCTGATAGAAGTCTAATTCAAACTTTATTCCTGAGTGAATTCTCTGAACAAGCTCCCCCTCAACAATCTCGAAACCTGTTCGTAAAGCATCGTGTCTATCAACTATTGTTTGTAATATCCATTTTATTTTGCTAACATCTATCGAACCATTGATTTCGAAACCACCAGAAATATTGTAGCTACGTTTCATTTCCTCCTTCTGACTCAAAATATACAGCCTTTTTTGTGCTGAAGAGGCAGGATAATATGATTTCGGCTCCGCTGTCTGAATAGTTTCATGTAATGATTCTTTATTGGACACAATTACCCCTGCAAGCTCGTTGATCGTAGGGTTTTGGAAGATGATAGAGTAACTCAAACTAACTCCCAATCTCTTGTTTATTGTTGAAACCAATTTCGTTACGTGCAGAGAGTGAGTACCTAAATCAAATATATTCTCTTTTACACCTACATTATCTACACCGATAATATCACGAATAATATCTACCAATATTACTTCAGTCCACGTTTTAGGGGGTGAAATGGTTCTTTTCACATCAATTCTGACTGGTTTAGGTAACATTTTACGATCGATTTTACCATTGGAATTGAGTGGCCATTTTTCTAAACATATAAAATAGAATGGAATCATATAATCCGGTAAGTATTTCTTTAAATATTTCCGTAAATTCATTTCATTTATTTCGTTTACAGCTATATAATAGGCACAAACTTCTGTTTCTCCATACTCATTTGTAATAGAAGTAACGATGGATTCTGTAATGTCATTATGTCTAATTAACTGATTTTCAATTTCTCCTAGCTCAATACGATATCCTCGCACTTTTATTTGGTAATCTAATCGCCCAGTTAAGTGGACTAGACCTTCAGGCAACCATTTACCTTGATCCCCCGTTTTGTATAGCATCTGTCCTGGCTTGAAGGGATGCAGAATAAACTTTTTCTTTGTAAGTTCCTCATCTTTGAAATATCCACTTGCTAAGCCATCACCGGATATACATATCTCCCCTGGAAACCCGATAGGTTGAACTTTCCCCGCTCTGTTGATGACTATGACTTCAGTATTATTCGAAGGATTTCCAAGTGGGACACTTATTAATGTTTGTTTAGGAATAATATAATGTAAAGTATCGTCCGAGCATTCCGTTTGGCCGTATGCATTAACTAACTTTACCGTGTAACGTTGATAAAACTCTTTTACAAGATTAGCTGAAACCTTTTCTCCCGTTAGAACAAGGTATTTCAATGATTCCAAGTCATTTATCCCCCAAGAATCTGCTGTTCGGTGAAGATAGGCTTGGAGCAGTGAAGGAATAACTTCAACAATTGTAACACCATGATTTGAAACATTTCTCATTAAGAGCATTGGGTCCCGTATAACCTCTTGGGGAAAAACGATTAATTTGGCACCAATAAATAAAGGTGATAACACCAGCCATATTGACGCAACAAAATTCGTGTTTAAGCTATGACCCAAAATATCACTAGACTCAATATTTAGTAATCGAATTTTGGTAAATGCGTGGTTTATGACTCCTTTATGATGAAGTATAACACCCTTAGGTTTACCCGTTGAACCGGAAGTAAAAATAAAGAACGCTTTATTGTTATGTTCACTTACTCGTGTATCAATATTGTTTGTGTCTATCTCTGAATTAAATATATCATCAATTACAATTAATTGTCTTTTATCTTCATAAATAGAAGATTCCAACTCATGTGAGGTAAGAATTATGTTTGTTTCACTTTCTTTAATTAATAGATTGATTCGCTCTCTAGGAGCTGAGATATCTAACGGTAAACAAACGCCACCCGCCTTTAGTATTGCAAAAATGGCTACGAACATCTCAATTGATCGATTAAGGTAGATGCCAACTGGTTCTCCCTGTTTTAACCGGTGCTCGTTAATTAGATTTCTGGCAACTTGATTGCTTTTTTCATTTAGTTTTCCATATGTTATACTTTCGTTATCACACACAATTGCGATTTCATCGTTTTTTTTCTGAACTTGTTCTTGAAAAAGCACATGAATCTGCTTATGATCAGGATATTCCTTTTGAGTATTATTAAAATATTGATATAGTTCCATTTCTTGTTTATCAATTATATTAATGTTGTCGATTGTTTCATTAGGACTCTCAATAATAAACTTAATAATTGTTTTAAGATGTTTAGCTAGTAAAGATACATCCTTATCACTAACATACTCAGCATCACATGTAAAATGAAATCGAAGCCGTTCTTGCGGGAATACAGACATCATTAATTTATACTGGCTTTTCTCGAAAACGCTATCAACATTCATTTCAAAAGAAATATCTTTAAAAGCACTTTCGTCAATAGGGTAGTTCTCTATAACCACAATAGAATCAAAAAACTCATCACCAGTCTGAACTCCCGCTATTTCCTTAAGCTTTACAAGCGATGCATGTTCGCAGTTCGTTCTAGCTTGGATATGACTTTGCATTTCTCTGACCGCTTTTTCTCCACTCACATCTGCATAACGAAACCGTACAGGAAGCGTATTTATCAATAGGCCAACCATGTTTTCTATTCCCGTCAAGTTCATATTGCGCCCTGAACAAACGGTTCCAAAACATACCTCGTTACTATCTGTAAAGCGTTGAAGAAGTATCCCCCAACAACAATAAATAATACTGGCGACAGAGAGTTCCTTATCTTTTGCAAAAGCGTAGACAGCGGATGAGAGCCTTTCATCAAACTCGACTTGATATGTAAGTGGAGTTTTTGAGTAATTAAATTTTTTTTCTGTAAAAATAGGATGAAATTCCATTTCATCTAAATAATCTTTCCAAAAATCCATTTGATCATTTTCATCGTTATTTACAAATTTTATATATTCTTTATATCTTAGCTTTACCTTCATGTCTTCGCAGCTTCTATCAATATCATTAGAATAATAATGAATGAAGTCCTTCATAAGGATAGATAAACTCCAACCGTCCAGTAAAATGTGATGATAACTGAGAACTAATAAGTGTTGCTCCTCTTCAAACTTGCATAAGGATATTTTGAATGGTACATTCTTCAGATCTATTTCATTCCTATCATTCATCTTAAGGATTTCGATCTCATTATCTGATGCTACCCTTGCATCTGTTAAGTCATTGTAGGTGAAGTTAACTCTATTTTTTTTCAATATAATCTGTATCGGGGAAGAAAGTGATTCCCAACGATATATTGTTCTCAAGACCTCATATTTTTCAATAACTTTATTCCATGCATCTTCAACCATATCGGTGTTAATTACTCCCTGAATGCGAAAGCTTATTTGTTCCAAATATAGATCACTAGCAGGATCCTTAATATAGTGATATAGCATACCTTCTTGCAAAGGAGAAAGTGGAATAACATCCTCTATATTATCTACTAAACGAAAGTCCTTCATTTCTCTGCCTCCCTTTACTAGATAGTTTGCATTCTCTGTAACTCTTTATCTGAATGCTTAACGATTCGATTTGACTCATCCAAAACAGCAATATTTGGGGAAAATGTTCCGATTTGGTTGATATCTACCAACATATAAGCCATAATAATTACTACATCGCCCACTTGTGCTAATCGAGCTGCAGCACCATTCAAACAGATAATACCACTCCCCCGGTTACCAGCTATTACATATGTTTCAAATCTAGCTCCATTATTATTATTTACAATTTGTACTTTCTCCGATACTGAAATGCCCGTAGCATCCAAAAGATCTTCATCTATTGTAATACTTCCAACATAATTTAAGTTCGCTTCTGTAACTCTCCCATTGTGTAATTTAGCATACATCATCGTTTTAAACATTAATTTCACTCTCCAATTTATTTATTTTTGCTGATATATTTTGAATACAAGAAATATGCCATTATTCTCCAACCATTCTTTTTGAGTAAATAATCACGTTTAGGCCCTCTCCACCAAAAGTTCAATGAAATCGTTTTTTCCATAGCAAGCGTTTCAACAAAATGCCACCAAAATATGGGGATGAATAACATTTCTCCTTCTTTTAGTATCACTTCAATAGGAGTAGCATCTTTTGCTTTTGGGTACTTCTCATAATCGGGATTGATTAAATTAAATGGACTTAGGTTCATGCTTTTAGATCGAATATTATACATATTTCCGTATAGATTATCAGTCATTGAAGGGGGAAATAGAAGCACTCTCTTCTCCCCTTTAATCTGAGTCAGAAAATTTGAAGAAAAATCATAATGTATAGGATTGATATTCCCCCCCGATCCAATCCAAAGATTTGTTTGTACTTTGGATGCCCGTCTCGGTATACACTCGGGTATATTAAAATCCTCAAGCAACATTGGTGACAAATTCTCAACTGTTGCTGCCTCAAGATAATAATAAATTTTTTTTTCTTTTTCATCATTCAATAAACGTATAAAATCCATAAAGGGTATATGCATTTGCTTATACTTCCATCCCTTGTCTGGATTAACAACCGTTTTATCTTTTGAAATCGTTACCGTTACTCTTTTGTTACCGATTACCTTCTCTAGATATCCTTCTTCCAACCATTTACTTCTTGCAGGCCACTCATCTGCAAGACCAGTTATGATTACAGGCCTATTTTTCTTAAGATATTCTTTTATAAATATTTCCTTTCGGAGATACTGAAATCTATCAATTTTCATTATTATCTTTTTCTTCCTTTCGATTAAATTAATTAATTACTTTCGTTAAGTATTCGCTACCTAATTTCATTTTGTGTGACAGGAAAGAGTACACGAGAGAGTTTACTGTCTAAGAAAACCTCAATCGAGATGCCCTCCCAATTTTATAGTCTTCTTTTATTTGGATACTTATTTCTCCCCTTATAAGCTTTGCCTGATTAATCAATATGTTTCGAATTGTAATTAACATATTGATTTTATTAAGGACACCTACAAAGGAAGGACTTTATTGACTTATTTAAAAAGAAAAGCTTTGAATTAAAGTTCTTCCGAAAAATTATTGAGGTGGATATTTGTATTATCTATTGGATCAAAATAAGTTATTACCATTTTTATGAATTAAAATATTTAAAAGCGAGTAAAGCTTCTCCACTAGGCAGAAAATCATTTGCGTCCACCTTAGTCCCCGTTACCTCCTTAAGTTTTCCCATCTCAAATTTCATGATTTGATCAGCAACGCCGTAATATTGATCATCGTGCGTGATCGCGATTATGCCTTTCCCTTTTGCTCTCAAATTAGGCAGCAGCTCGGTGTAAAAGAATCTTCTGAATTCCGGATCTTGATCTGCAGCCCACTCGTCGAAGAACAAGAAAGGTCGATCGTCCAAATAACTCATGAACAAAGCTAGTCGTTTTCGTTGCCCCGCAGATAGGTCAATTGTACTGAACTCATTGTTCAGAACGGTAACCTTCTCTTCCAATCCCAGCAAGGTTAGATAACGATTTACTTCAGAGTCGCGTCCGGTTGTATCAATCCCATATAGCTTCTCGAACAAGTGGTAATCGCTAAACACCGGAGAGAACACCTCGCCAATATCTGCTGGACTCGCAACATGTCCGTCAATGTGAATGTTCCCAGCGGCCGGTTCGTACAAGCCCGTTAACAACTTACCAAATGTTGTTTTCCCGCTTCCGTTTCCACCTGTGATGAATACGATTTGTCCTTTCGCGAAGCTACAGCTGATGGGCCCGATTTCGAATGTGGAAGAATCTCCCCCATATTGAAAAGCTACATCGATCAAATCTATTTTTTGTGCTTCCCTTCGATCAACTGCTGTAATCTCTTCCTTGGAGGGTGCAATACTCGATACTTCATGAAGGAGATCGTTAATCCGCTTCCAGCTAATCTTCATTTGGGTAGCTTGCGGAATGCAGTTAAGAATGCCATTAATGGGTCCTGTCATATACAGGAAAACAAAAACGAAACCCCTCAGGGTTTCGCTCAATATATCCTTGAATAGCATAGGCAGTAAGAAGGCGATGCTACCGATCACGATTGTAAACAGAAGTTCTCCAAGGACAAACACGTTAGCAAAGGCGATATCCCCTTGTGCACGCTTCTGCCGGTAAGCACTGCTAATTTCGTTCATATCTTCTCGAAACTCCTTGCGTTTACGAGTCGACATGCTTAGCTCCTTAAAACCGTAAATTAAATGATTGATAAACCGGAAAAACGCATTTTGCATATCTCTTGTTTCTTCCCATATGCGTTCCGCTTGACGAGACACGATTGCGTAAGCGCATACAGCCAGTCCGATTAATAGAACAGATATGAGAAGACCTGGCAAGCTTAACGTACCAAGATATACAAGGCAACAAATCAATGTAACAAGGTTTGTAAGTCCTCCTATAACCACGTTGATGGAAGTGCTTACGACTTCTGTGTCATTATTCAGACTGGCCATGATCTTATCTCTACCGTACTTCTCGACAGTCTGATATCTGGAACGCAGAATCGTATCGATGATCTGCATTCTCTTGCGGTACAAATTGTCGTTCGTGATGACGATTAATCGTTTCCTTAGTAGACGTTGACCCGCAACATAAAATAATAAACCAATTCCAAAGTAATAGATTAACCCCACTGGCCATTGATCACCATTCATTCGAACCAATTGCTGGTTAATGACAAAGATCAAGAAAGCATTTCCGAATCCGCTCATGATACTCATTAGAGTGATATTGACTAGCGAATTGTTATTCTGCTTCACGAAGAGAATGGTGCCTGCTAGATATAAATAATATATCAGTGCTGTTGCCGATATAGCTATAATCGCTGATGGAATACTCAACGGTCCCCACACCAGTACAAACTTCCAAGGCAGTCCGGAGAACATGACATCCGGAAGGAAATAGATCGCAATTAACAAGCTTAGAACAAAAGCCGCTCCGGAGACAATGAATAGGATGCGCTTGAATGATACTCCAACATAGCGTCGGATACCTCTAAGAATCTCTACCACCAGCCTGGCTAACATCCATAACGATAATAGTCCAATACCAATAAAGAGAACCGTTACTGAAGATGACATCTTATCAATTTTTTTATAGAAATCGGAATTAAGGCTTGTTACTTCCTGATGCAACAGCATTCTCATCACATTATGGCCGATCAGATTCGTATAGTCTGAATTGGCATTCGCCATGACAACTACGGCAATCCCATCATTCGGCCGGAATCCAAAGTACGACGAGTAATTAGGGTTAGCGCCTAGATGCGACAATTCACCGCTACCGATTTGAAAGACGGACCACCCCATTGCATAGGAGCTCCCGTCCATGGACGGATAGACGGATCGATCCGGGACTTGCGATTTTGCGACCAGTTTCTTTAACCTCTCGGGTATATCTTCAACGATCCCAAGCTGTATTTGTAACCAGCGCACCATATCATTCTTCGTCGTGATTAGGTATCCTGCTGGCGTATTTCCTGTGTAGAGAGGAGCCGAGTAATCCCGATAACGATAGAAGGCTGGTTTGTAACCTTTCGCTAAATTCGGTACTTGGTCGTACTCGTCGTAAAAGACAGAACCGTTCAAATCCATTGGCTTGAGAATGTGCTCTCGGATATAATCCTGATAGGTCTGTCCAGATACGGTTTGTATGATATAGCCGAGTATGTCGTAATTAATGGTCGCATACTCGAATCGCTTCCCCGGTTTCTCGACAAGCTCGGTACCGACCAGCCTCCTTACTGTTTCTTCCAAGGCGGTTGGCGAATCTTCCGTAGGGATATCTCCGATCGTGTTATATGGGATGCCCGATGTATGGTGCAATAGCTGACCAATGGTGATTGCCTCTCGTTTGCCCTCGAATTCCATATGGAACCAGGGAAGATAAGCTTCTACCGTATCGGTCAACTTTAATTTGCCTTCGTCCTCCAGATTCAAAATTCCAAGAGCGGTAAAGGCCTTCGTAGTCGAACCTAGCTCAAATCTCGTTTGATTGGTGACAGGCAGTTTCTTCTTTACATCCGCATATCCGAAGTTGCGATCGTAAGCTACCTGTCCTTCCTGCACAATGGAGACCGCCAGACCGGGAATACCTGATTCCTCCATAAGCTTTACAATATACCCATCGATTTCTTGAATGAGCTTATCGTCTATTGCGCTCGCTCCCGCTACGGGGGCTCCCCATATCTGAACGCACCATAATAAGACGATGCCAATTAAGATCTTGGCCTTATTTCTGTACATTGTTATACCTCGCTTACGACGACATGTATTTCGATAAAACAGCTCCGGACACTACCTTCTCCAAAACCTGCGTGTTACCTTCGATAATCTCCAATACTTTCGCTTCCCTGAACAATCGCTCTGCCTTGAAATCGGAATGAAGGCCATTGGCTCCATGAAGTTGAACAGCATCTGTACATACTTTCATCGCTACACGGGAGGAAAATATTTTGGCCATAGTGGTCATCATGATCCCTTCCGGATCACGACTGCCTCTCAATTCCCCCGCACGTATACAATAAGACCTTGCGGCCTCAACATCTATCGTTGCGTTAGAAATAATAGTTTGAACTGACTCAAACTCGCATAATTTTTTACCGAATTGACTTCGGGTTCTCGTGTATTTCACCATTTCCTCAAGAGCAGCTTGAGCAATAGCGACCCCAGCCCAAGCAATGCTATAACGTCCATGGTCTAGTGCATGATTGACAACGTACGTAAACCCGCTTCCCACCTTCCCCAGCACATTGCCAGCGGGAACCTCAACATGATCGAGTTCGATTTCCGCTAGGTGCGTGGCTCTTCCCGCCAGCATGCCGGAAATTGGGGTTGAGCAAAGACCTTTAGATTCCCGCTCGACTAGAAATGCCGTGATGCTCTCGCTAGATTCGTCTTTTGCGATAGTAAGAAAGACATTTGCGATACCACCGAAAGAAATCCACTTCTTCCTGCCATTCAGGATATACCCATCTGCTGTTCGCCGGTATGTCGTTTGGATTCCTTTAGCGTCAGACCCCGTGTCGGGTTCAGATAGCGCGAATGCGCCCAGTACGCTACCTGCACTAATTAGCGGCAACCATTTATCCTTTTGATTCGCTGTTCCCCATCTGGATATCGATTCTCCGACAAGCGTGGAGTGAACTGTGATTAATGTACGAACAGCAGAACACGACTTCCCAATAATTTCGGTAAACTTGCCATAATTCACAGGAGAAAGCTCTAGGCCCCCATATTTGATAGGAAGATTGGCTGACAAATACTTCTTCTCCGCAAGTTTATCTATCATCTCTCTTGGAAGCATCTCGCTTCTGTCAAAGGAAGTTGCATAGGGATCGATGTTATGTTTAACGAATTGCTCTGCTTCTTTAAGAAAATGCTCCTGATGATCGACCATAGCTACATCCCCGTACGTTTTTGCTCAACGAAACGAAGGATGTTACGGACGGAACTAAAATTCGCGATATCCAGGTCATCGCCTTCGACGGTGATCCCGAATTCGCGTTCTACGAATCCAACCATCTCCATTGCGAATAGAGAATTAACGAATCCCATCTGAAAAATATGGTCTTCATCGGTAAATGTTGCGTCATCATCAAAGACAACTAGATGTTTTCCAATAAACCCTCTAATTAATACTGCTGCTTCTGAATGTTCCATGGCCGTCACCTTTCTTTAACGATGATACGAATATACTCCGGATATTTTTGCACGACCGATAAATCATTCTCCAAGAGCAAAAGTTCCCCGTCTTCTCGTACATCGATTTCTTTAAAATTTGCAAAGCGGTAAGTGATATACATCATTTTATTGCGATCTGTCTTTCTAAAATCCGCCAGCATTTTCTTACCATCTTGTTTGGCTTGATCCATCATGAAAGATAGCAGAATGGTGCCTACCCCTCTTGACATAACCCTGCATGACATGAGCAGGAGCTTGAGGTGCCAGTGCGTATCTGTAATTTCCGCCAATACCAATCCGATCTTCCCGTATGTTCCGTATTTATCCGTCAATTCGCATAGGTACAAACGATGACTGTCGCTCTGTCTAAATCGATTTAACTCATCGTGATCATATGTGACCCCCGTTGCGTTAAGCTGGTGTGTCCTGACCGTAAGCTCAGAAGCTCGGGCCAGATCCTCCTCCGTCGCAGGAGAGATCATAAATTCCATGTTCAGCTGAGATAAAAATTGCTCTTTCGGCCCGTTATACGTTTGTTCATCTTGTTTGCGTTGCATGTCATCCATATACATGGACCTTCTCCGAGCAGAATCTACAGTAATAAACTTGGGATTTAGCTCTGGAATATCCAAAAACGTTCTCCGATCGATAGTCTGCATGCAGAAAATATCCGGATGAACGCTCTTAACTTCATCCAATTCAAACATCTGATCGTCAATGAAGAGAATGGAGTCGAAGCCGATATTCAGTTCCCTTTGAATATTGCCGATCAGGATAGATTTAGCGTCCCATCCAATCTGCGGATATATGAACAAATGGTCTAAGCCCCGCTCTTTCAATGCCGTCATAGCGTGATTATAATCGTTCTTGCTGCAAACCGATTGTAGAATTCCCCGTTCGTCTAGCGTGTGCAAAATCTCTTCCATTCCCGGCTTGAGCCGAACTTGTTCGGATTCCAGCAAAGTACCATCCCATAACGTCTCGTCAAGGTCCCATACCACGCACTTAATTTCTTTTGTCATACGTATAGAATCCTTGCCCTGATTTTTTGCCTAACAGCCCAGCATCAACCATTTTTCTAAGCAACGGGCAAGGCCGATATTTAGGATCGTTGTAGCTGTCATGTAATACTTCTAGGGATTTCAATATCGTATCCAACCCGATCAAATCCCCCGTAGCAAGCGGGCCCATCTCATGACCGAATCCAAGCCGGAAAATTTTGTCGACATCCTGCGGTCGCCCAACTCGATCATGGACGAGCCAGATGCTTTCATTAATGGTAAGCATTAGAACACGGTTCGTTACAAAACCCGGGAAATCATTAACCACAACCGGGACTTTATTCATCGACTTCAAGAACGCGGTGACCGTCTCGACTGTCGCCTCCGAAGTGTGATGCCCTTTAATGACCTCAACCAAGGTTTTCATCGGAACCGGGTTCATAAAGTGCGTCCCCAATACGTTATCTGGCCTTTTCATTAGACCAGCAATTTTCGTTATTGATATGCAGCTGGTATTGACAGCAAACAACGTATCTTCATTGCAAACTTCCCTTAATTCCTCATACACTGCCTTCTTCACATTCCAGTCTTCCGTCACGTTCTCGATGACCAAATCGACATGACTTAACGCTTTATACTCCGTATGAAATTCAATTTTCTCATCGATTACATTCCAATCAAGACTTCGATATTTGGGACTCATCATCTTCATTAACGAGAACGTTTTTTTCATTTTTTCATCTGATTTGTCAAGTATCATTTCATCAATATCAACTATTACAACACGATAACCGTTACATGCAAGATCAAGGGCGACATCGCTCCCCATTACTCCAGCACCGACTATGCCGACCAGATTTATTTTCAAAGTAACCTCTCCTATTCCGAGATTGCCGTGAGTAATTTCATTTATCATTTTTCTGTAACCGCTTGCAATACACCTCTATATCCGTCCCTATCAATCCCTCAAGACTGACTAATTTACTTAACTTCTCCAAGATACCAGGCCAGATATGGCTTCCCATTCGATTCGTATAAAGTGTTTTTGCGACTACAGCTCGGACTTGAACCCACAAGTTTACGATTTCCTCCATTGTACCGAGTATGGAAGGATCGTCAATCAGCTTCGCCATCCGAATCTTTTCCACTTTTTTGCAGTTAATTATCTTATTCAAGCCTGCTACCACTTTTGAATAGTAGGTAGCCGAAGAGTACTGTTCTTCCTGCAGATGTTTTACTGTATCTTCAAACTTCTGCAATTGTGCTAGCCCTCTCTTATCTACATCTCCCACCTGCGAGGAATAGAGGTCCGACAGATGCTTTACTGCTTCTATCTTGCCGAACTCGCCCGATATCAACTCCTGCCCATCAAGCTCATGAATTTCATAGAATGTCAGATGACCTTCACTGATGAAATATTGCAAATACCCTCTGTACGCTTCTTGGAGATCATGATAGGAGAGCGATTGTTTCTCGTAAGAAAGGTTTTCTTTATGCTTGTGTTCAATGACTTGGAACGTTTGCTCATTGTCGTCAAACCCGTAAACCAACAAAGTATGAGGCCAATGTTCCTTGAGATACGTGTCTAATCGTATAGGCTCATAGTAACAATCCACCCATAATATGACTGGCCTGCCTTTTGATATCGCTGACTTGATGTCAGCGGTCACATCTTCGGATCGATGCTTTGTCAACGCCCCTAAGTACAAGCTCTCCACAAGCTCGGCAAAACTATGCTTTTGACGATAACGGCAACCAATTACCGCTTCGTTCGCATTCTGACTTAACTCATATACGATGTTCTCATTCAGAAAGAACGGAAGCTCATCCTTATGGAATGCCCTTATGATTGGAAAGAAGGAATTGTAGAAGCAATTATCAAAAAACAACTCATTATAGGGCTCAATTCCTTCTATTACGATTTGCATGTATAATAAGCCCCCCCAATAAACTGCATGCATGCATTTAGACGGTTTCGATTTACTTGCCCACCAATGTCTCATTAACGTATCGGATGACTTGCTCTTTATGATCGTGGATAAAGAAATGTCCTCCTTTAAACTCCAGCAATTTACACTTCGCGGAGGTATGGATGTTCCACTCTCCGTAATCGCTAAAGTCGTTGCTCAAAGGATCGTTATCGCCGAATAATACGGATACTTGAACGTTAATTTTGTTTCTCTCCACGTATCGATACGTATTGGCTGCCTTGATATCGTTTCGTATTACCGGCAGGAATAAATTAGAAAGCTCCACGTTCTCGAACACCTCGCTGGAGGTTCCTCCAAGTTTCAGAATTTCCTTAATGAAAGATGAATCATCCAATTCATGGTCAATTCGATATTGCTCCTTCTTATGCGGGGCGGTTTGACCAGATAGGAAAATATGCTCCGGGAGGCGCTTGTTCTCATCGATTAATCGTTGAACCAGTTCATATGCAAGAATAGCCCCCAAGCTATGTCCGAAGAAGGCATAGGGGCGGTCCTGCTGCTCCAATTGCAACTGTACGTATAGGTCGTCTACCATACCGGCTACGGAATCGAGTAATGGTTCTTCATATCTCCTGCCTCTACCCGAAAATTCCACCATTCTTAGAGCAATATCCGAGTGTAACTGATTTTTCCAGCTTCCGTATACGATTGCCGAACTGCCCGCGTAAGGTAGGCATAATAACTCTAGCTTCTCCATCATAGATCCCCTAATCAGCATTCATCCGACTATTCGAACAGTTGATTCAAGTCTTCTTGAGACAGCTTGACCAAGTCAAAGTCGGAAGGCGTGTAATCTCGTTTTTCTTTCGCGCTGCAATGCGCGATGATTTCTTTCAGCTCTTTCAGGAAGGATGCTATCACCTGCTTCGCAGCATCCGGGTCACACACTTGCGGGTCGAATGTATACGCTACGCGCAATTGACCCCTTACAATCATGGCATCTATTGCGAGAAGACATGTCATCGAATTGCTCTCGCATGTATCTGGTCCCGAGTCTTCATGAGCCCACTCAAAATAGGAGCCGATCGTATTGTCAGCCTCTCCAAGGAAGTTAAAACGGATGTAATCTCTGCTGATGCTCCTATTTACATTCTCCAAGTATTGTATAATGCCGTAATCGAACCCTTTATTAGGGACGGAACGAATTTGTTCTTTAATCGACTTGACGTGATCTGATAAGCGAGAACACTCGCAGATTAGCTCTAAAGGATATAGACTCGTAAACCAGCCTACTGTTCGATCGATGGCTAAGGCTTTTCCGATCTCTTCTCTCCCGTGTCCTTCCACTTCGAGCACAACGCGCTGATTCTCGGCATACGGTTCTAGCGCTCTAGCCAAGGCGGCGAAAATCAATTCCAGCGACTGTGTGCCGTAAGCTCGATTAGCGCTCGTAAGGAGGGAATGCGTATCCTCCGCCGAAAGTAACGCGTGAAGCGTTTCAATCCCCGGGCTCTTCTCTTTCAATCCGCTCTCTGGAAGTCTAGTCGGTTTCTTGGTGGCCATATTGCTCCAATACTCTATAATACTTGACGGTATTGTGGGCTTATACTCGTACAACGCATTTACCCAATCCTGATAGGAATCGGATCTGCGAATATACGCTTGCGAACTCTCGCTTGCTTCATAAGATAAGATCAGGTTCATATCCTCGAGAATAACCCGCCATGATAACCCGTCTACCGCTAGATGATGTGCAGTCAGTAGAAGCCGTTGTTCCCCATCTCCCAAATCATAAAGTCCGGCCTTAAATAATGGCCCTTCTGTAACATTAATGGATGACTTCAACTTTACTGCATAATCTTTAAATAAATCCCACCTGACCTCAGCGGGATAAATCGAGAGATCAACACGATCTACCGAGACCATCCCAGGATCTAAATCCTTGTACTTGAGCATGGATAATGCTTGATCATAGTACAAACGTAGCGAATCATGAGTTTCCATGATGCGTTGAACCGCATGTTCAAGTAGCTCTATATCCATGACACCTAATACCCGAAGCACCACAGATTGATTATAATAATTCACATTCTTTAGACGGTTCGCGAAGAACCAGTTGATGATGGGAGATGATTGGAGCAAGCCATGGGCCGGCTTATATTCCCTATTGTTTTTGTATATCTTTTCAAAAGCAATATCTCCTACAAAACTGGACATCAGAATATCCTTTGGCTTTAAGTAATAACGCCCATCCTCGTTAAACTTCGATGCGATCTGAATCGCCTTTATCGAGTCACCGCCCACGAAATAAAAGTTATCGTTCCATTCCAACGCTTCGATTCCCAATACATCCTTCATGATCCGATGGAGCTGTTGCAACCCCTCATCCTTAGAGTGATTCGTTAATTCGGCGCTCTCTGAATTGGAATCTGGTACAGCCAACGCATCTCTGTCTATCTTACCGTTGATGGTTAGCGGCATTCTGTCCAGCACTACCATCGACTGGGGTATCATGAAACCTGGCAAATATTCGACAAGAAAGTTTTTCAGATCCAACCAAGTTATTTTCCGGCTTCCAACAACGTACAGCACAAGGTATTTATGGCCGTTCGAATTGCTGAATACTTTAACCGCCGCCTCTTTGACGGCTTCATACATGCAAGCCCGGCTTTCAATTTCTCCAAGCTCGATGCGGTAACCGTTTAACTTGATTTGATGGTCTGCTCTCCCGATATATTCCATTTCCCCATTCGGCAACCAGCGGGCAAGGTCGCCAGTCCTGTACATGTTTCGGTCAGGGTCGGTCAAGCTCGGAGTAAACTTGTCTGCGGTAAGTTCCGGTGCGTTAATGTAACCAGAGGCAACTCCATCCCCGGATATGTATATCTCGCCTACGGATCCAAAGGGAACAATACGCTTATCGGAATCGAGCAAAAGAATTTGAACGTTACTAATCGGTTTACCGATCAGAACGGATTCGTTGCATTGCAATTCATTAAATTTATAAATCATGCAGCCTACAACAGCTTCTGTTGGTCCATACTCGTTATAAATCGCTACTCTTCCGCCAGAAGAATCTGTCATAGTCTTTGCCAGGGCTGTTTGGAACATCTCGCCACCCACGACAAAAACGCGTACAGCTGTCTCGGCCAAAGGATAGTCTTGAATTAAAGCCAGATGTGCCGGGGTTATCTTGACTATGCTCGCTCTTCTCTCTTCCAAGATTTGATGCAGTACGAAGCGCTCGGCATCCTGTCTGTAGACGATGACTTCATTGCCCGCGATTAACGGCACAAGCATGGAGGTAATGGTTAAGTCAAAGGCTAAGGAAGTATACAGTGCGAATTTATCGTCTCTATCGGTTATATAGGTTCTCGCCGCCCAAGATACATAATTCACTAGTCCCCGATGATGAACCATTACTCCTTTAGGCGTGCCTGTAGAGCCGGATGTGTATATGATATAGACGAGATCATCCGGGCTGTTCCCCGTCTCCAAATTCGTAGCGTCCCCGCAGAACAAGTCATCGGATTCCAGATGAATGACATCACCCTTGAAGCCGATTCCCCCATCGATATGAACGTTCGTCAGAATAAGATTTGCCCCGCTGTTGTCTAGAATATACTGCATACGCTCCCTAGGATATTCGGGATCAAGAGGGAGATACACGCCGCCTGCTTTCATGACGGCAAGAACAGAAACCACCGTATTCATCGAATGTTCCGCGATCAATGCGACAACTTGCCCCCGTCGGATACCCCTGACTTGTAGGAACCGTGCTAGCTGGTTTGCTCTCGCATTCAATTCTCTATACGTCAAGGATTCATTGCCATGCGTGACCGCGATTCTATCAGGGGTTGCCAGTGTCTGTACTTCCACTAACTGATGGTATAACTTGTCTTTCGGATAATCCGTCTTCGTTAAATTATACTCATACAATAGTTTCCGTTTATCTGCTTCTGAAAGAATATCAATGCTGCGAAGAGACATATACGGGTTAGCGACGATACGTTCAATCAGTTCAATAAGTTGGTTGAATATTAAACGGATTTCTGTCTCCGTATATTCGCAATTCTTATAATCGATATCTAATCGTATCGTCCCGTCCTCGTACCAGTCCTTAATCAAGAAGTGCAACGCGTAGGGTTGCATCTCCGGGAAAAATTCCTCGTTCACGATCTCGACTTGCCCCATACTCGAAGGGAGCTTGGCATTGCTATAATTGACACAATATTGGAATAATTGATCGTAACCTCGGCGTCGAATTTGCAAATCCTCAACTAAGTAATTGTACGGATATCTCTGATGGAAATAACACTTGGTTAAATTCCGCTGAACCTCAACGAAGTAATCTATAATCTGCTTTTCTTCACCTATATGAACATGAATGGGCATTGTACTCGTATACATCCCGATGGTCTTCTTCTCCTTGCCGCCGGAACGGTTCAGAACCGGAATGCCTATGATTACATTGTTTTGCTGCGTAATTCGCGACAGAAACAACGAAATTGCGCCCGTAAAGAACGTATTTAAAGTCAATTTATTTGCTTGTGCAAAATCCGCGATTCGACCAACGTATTCCTGTTTTATAAAGAATGTTAGCCGCTTGGCACTAAAATCTTCGGATGTTCTCATCAGCTGTTCTAGGTCTAAGTTAGCGAACATTTCTCGCCAGAAACGCTTATCCTTCTGATACCGATCGGAATCAAAATATCCCCTCTCAGTTTCAATATAATCGGTATAGCAACCCGCGTTAAGCGTTACAGGTTCCGTATTCAATCCTGCAAGCTCGCTGTACTGCCGAAGAATCTGCTCAGTAAGCAGTTTAAAACTCCAGCCATCTGATATCATGTGATGCATATTAATGAAATAGCCTGTTTCGTGCTGATTAAAACGAATAATCACGAATCGATACATCCGTTCCCGATATATGTCGAATGGTTTCTTTGATTCCTTCTCCACCCAGGTTTCAAAATCCGTTTCCGGAGAAACAGATTTCGAAAAGTCTAGATAAGGGATATCTATATGAGAAAATTCTTCAACATACTGAAATGCTTGGCCTTCTTCTAGAAAGAAACGTGCACGCATTCCGCCCTGATTCCTTATTATGTAATTGATTGCTTCTTTGAGCCAATCAATATTTAAATTTGTACGAAATCGAACTGTCCCGCCTAGATTGTTTATCGGTGTTCCAGGATTCATTTGGTCTATCAGCCAAACCCTCATTTGTGGCTGAGTTAACAGATGATTCATCATATTCACAATCTTAGAATCCTCCTTAGACTCGTATAATTCGCTCTTATTGACCGGTTGTACAATACACTCTTCGTCATATCTTTAAGGTGAGGCATTTGCAGTATTATCGTCATCGCTTAGCCGATCGATAGATACATCGATGCCGGAATCAGCGATTCTAGTTCTACTAAAAACGCTGGGCATATACTGTTTGCGAATGAGAGAGTATCTCATTTCCCTTTTCGGGCTGTATGCCTTCCAGTACTCACCTCTTCTCTTTAGCATTGCTTAAACATGTTAGTTGTGTTGTCGAAAAAAAAACACACACCTCAAGGGTGCATGTCTCTAGATAATAGAATATGTGATGTGACGTCAGTGGGACAAACAGACACAGCTTCGCCCATTCATCCGGTGTAACCGCATTCAATGTAATATACATATGTCCCCTGTTATTAATAACGTGCCGAAACAACGATTATCATAGTAAAACAGGTTGTTGTAATCCCAAATTGTCATTCCAATACAATTTTATACGATTTGTATTAAATTGTAAACCGATAATTTATATTACCTCATTTTACTTATTTAATTTACATTTTCGAATTAAAGTATCTGATTTTAAAGAATAGCTTTTTATTGTTAATCTAATATAGTAGTGTAAATTATAAGAAGGAGGCGTAATACATGCACTGGTATGCACTATTTGTTGAAGCTGGTAAAGAAGAGTTGGTTCAAACATTAATTAACAAGTATATTGATGAGCCCACCGTACGCACTCTTGTTCCAAAGCGAAAACTCTGCGAAAAAAGAAAAGGAGAATTTTTCCATATTGATAAACCATTATTTCCTGGGTATGTATTGATACACACACAAATGAATAATGCTATATATTATAAATTAAAAAAGATACCTAAATATTATAGGTTATTGAATATGTATAAAAACAACGAGACAAACAAACAGATAAATAAAAGAGAAGTACATGATACTGAGCAAAAGCATCTAGAACCTACATACCTTTTTTCAGAAATCAGTGATAACGAAATGTCATTAGTATTACAACTTCTTGGAGATGAACAAGTAATTGATTATTCGAGAGTGTACGTTATAAATTCTAAAGTCATCGTGCAATCCGGTCCTCTAAAAGGAAAAGAGGCAATAATCAAAAAAGTAAATAAACAAAAAAAGAGAGTTAAAATTCTCCTTAATTTTATGGGAAATGAGATAGCAATGGATGTTGGTATCGAATTGTTATCACCAAGAGAATATATTGATCCTACCGGTCCCTGAACCTACAAAAATAATGTCATGTGACACAATATATGAAGCTCGGACACCACTTGACAACCTGTTCGCTCTAAATTCCAAAAAGGCAGCATTGGTTGTGTGAGTGGTTTTCCGTTTTGCCCTTCTTAAGTCACGCTTTGATAAATCGAGACGGCGCTTGATGGAGCTATATCTGCGATTCATCTAGAGAATAACTCACGTTTCTGCAAGTGAATGGTGTGCGTATGCTCAGGTGCAGTACATACTGTAAACCTGTAGTTTGAAAAAGACGACAGGGATAGACGCCACACAAACTATAACCCACATGGCTAGAGGCTTTGTTTTGTGAAATTTGCAGCCATGTAACTGATTTAAATAGTCGAAGGGTAACATCTGATGTGCATTCTTTGAAACGATATAAGAGTAGGAGAAACAGCTCACATACACTCAAACAGCCGACGTGTGCGATACAGTGAAGGTTGTGAAACCGGAGATACTTAACGAGAGGATTAATAGAAAATGCAGGGAAAGGGTTGTTGGGGCTGGCGCGGCTATCGCAACACGCCTGAAAATCAAACGAAAGTTGTTAGCAAATACACGGTAGAAACACTAGCTCCGAGATGCTCGTTAATGCCCTAAAGCAGGCGTCAACCTGATGAACAGTTGGTTAACAAATAAGCCCTGTCCCTAGGAGTGACGCCACGTGTCATGTCCGCTACCGAATTTACTCCCAACATTTCTGTGATTATGGCCGGCCCAACTGTCAACAAACCTAAAGCTTCCAATCTCGTCGTATCTACCATAAGCAATGGAATAATGAAGCGTAATTCAAGCTCGCTTAGTCACTTCTTCGCCTATTATGGTGTTTCAGTGCTTACGCGCCAAGTCTTACTCCCCTCGCAGTATTGGATCTTCAGTTTGGTTCAGTATTAATTTAAAAAAGTCGATTACCGCTGTGCAAAGCTATATCAAAGCATATCTGCCGTTTTTAAGTTGTACACGTCGAGTTATATAACACTGGCTTAATTATTTTCCTAAATACTTGTAGACTGAAGACTCTGCATTATCCTATTAATGGTAGAAAAGTTTTCGAACAACAACTCTTCATCATTGAAAGTCACTTCGAATTCCTCTTCTAGTTTCACAATTAACATGATTGATTTTAAAGAATTCAGCCCAATCGCTTCCAAATTCTCATCTGGCATTATATCATCGCTAATCTCTAGTATTTCCTGCAAATTACTCAATATTTTTAATCTCGTAGCATGTAGATCCATTATAGTCTTCACCTGTCTTTTATGATTTTTCGTCACAGAAACAGCTTGTTGAAGAATTTATGGAACGATACATCATGGGTGGAACTCCATGCCACCTTTTAAATAAGTCTGTAAACTGCGAATTGGATATATAACCAAGCTTTTTAGCAATTTCACCAATAGAATCATTGGATTGCGTCAATAGCTCTGCAGCCTTTATCATTCTAATACTTTGTAAATACTTCATAGGTGAAATTTTGAATACTTTTGAATATGTGTTGCAAAGGTATGTAGGATGACATTGTATGATGTCTGACAATGTATGTAAACAAAGAGGCTGACTATAGTTTTCACGAATATACCTATTGACTTTAATTAACCTACAATCAATTGCCCCAGAGAGATTTTTGCTCATAGAGTATCCATCCATTTATTAGTGTTATAATAATTCTCATGTTGTAGCAACATTACTGGTGGGATTCAACCAGAACTTCACCTTTTCCATGCAATACGTAGCAGGCATTTGCCTTCTCCTTGCTCAGATCTGTACAAAGATAGTCACGGTGCTTGCCTTTAAGAGTAGTTGTTACAGGTAATTACCCAGTTTTATCACCTAGGATCCAGATGGCACTCTGGTCATTATTGCACTGGTTGGTCAATTAGTCACCTGTTTAGCACTCCCTCATTAAAACAGCACCGTTTCTACCAGTTGAACTTTAGGAACCTCAATTCATATATCAGGGTAAAGTTACCATATTTGCTATAATAAAAAAAAATAACTAACCCGTCAAGTTGATTTGGCAATTGTTGTTCCAAGGTAAGGCCCATCACTGTATTTCAAGATATATCTGTGTTTTTTAAGCACATAGTCTCCATAGCATAACAGCTTATATTTTCCGCGTACTGCCGGGAAATTCCTTTGCCATCACCTTCCCAAAATGCTTAGCCTGCGCCATTCTGTACCATACCACATCGTTGATAATTCTTAAGAAACCAGTCTTATCACGGTGTTTGTTACCCCTACCACAGATATAACAAGCTCCATTCTATTTATGTAAATTAGTAAAGCCCGAACGGTAGTATGTTCGGACTTTACTAGGTGAAATATGGATTCAAAACTACTCCCTAACCAACATCGCCACCGACTCCACATGCACCGTATGCGGGAACATATCCACCGGGGTGACCTCCACCGTGCGATAACCTCCATCTTCCAGCACGCGCAGATCACGTGCCAGCGTACTTGGATTACAGCTCACGTACACCACACGTTCCGGCTTCATCTCCAGGATGGTATCGAGCAGACGCGGGTCGCAGCCTTTGCGCGGGGGATCAACAACGATGACATCGGCTTCAATGCCTTGTTCTTTCCAGCGCGGAATGACGTCCTCGGAAGCGCCAACTTCGAATTTGACGTTACGCATCTCGTTCAGCATCGCATTGCTGCGTGCATCCTCAATGGCCTCAGGCACAATCTCTACCCCATACACTTGATCCGCATGTTGCGCCAGGAAAAGAGAGATCGTTCCGATGCCACAATAGGCATCAATTACGGTTTCTTTGCCGCTCAGTCCAGCGTATTCTACCGTTTTTCCATACAGCACTTCAGTCTGTACCGGATTGACCTGGTAGAACGAACGCGGCGATATCGCAAATTGTACATCCCCGATAAAATCATAAATTACATCCCGGCCCCACAGGACACGGGTCTCATCGCCGAAAATAACGTTTGTCTGCTTTTTGTTCACGTTCTGGCAGATGCTCGCCACCTGAGGAATCGCTTCGCGGATACTGCCGATCCACTCGTCTTTATGTTGAATATCCCGGCCATTCGTCACCAGAACGAGCATCATCTCGCCTGTACGGAACGCCTTTTTCACCACGACATGACGCAACAGACCACGGCCTGTTTCTTCGTTGTATGCACTGATGCCGAGGTGGCTGCCGATCTCCTTCACCTTCGCCACGACTTCATCATTATGCTCGTGTTGAATAAGACAGGTCTCCATGTCGATGATTCGGTGACTTCCTTTCGCATAAAAACCGCCCACCAAACCACCTTCGGTTACACCAATCGGCACCTGTGCCTTGTTCCGATAACGCCACGGCTCGTCCATCCCCATCGTTGGCAAGACAAGAATCGCGTGTCCTGTATCTTCTTCGTTCGTCTCATCCTCCACCAACACGTTCAGCTTCCCGATCCGCTGCAAATTATCGATCACAAGCTGACGTTTCCACGCCAGTTGACCAGCGTAGCTCATATGCTGGATCTGGCAACCACCACATTGATCGTAGATCGGACATGGTGCAGATACACGGTCCGGACTGGCTTTGACAATCTCCAGCAGCTTGGCATAGCCATATTGCTTCTTGGTTTTCATAACGCGCACGCGCACCGTTTCCCCAGGAAGAGCACCCTGCACGAATAGTGTGTATCCATCTGCACGGCCTACACCCTCGCCGTCATGGTTCATGCCAATGATCTCAATGACGGTTTCTTCATTTTTGCTAACGGGTAATCCTTCGATTGGTGCGGATTCACGTGCTCTGCCTTTGGAACGCGCACCAGAAAGAGATGCACCGTTTGGCCGCACCTCTTTACCTGACTGACTTGTAGATGGACGAGTTGATTGACTTGGCTGACGGGAAGCTGAAGCCTTCCCTTTCCCTTGAGGAGCAGCCGAATTCCGGCGGTTTTTTCCACGACCGCTGCGGTTCGTATTTGACAACGTACATTCACTTCTTTCTTATATAGTACACCGCCTGCAATGACGGTGAGTTAACCTAAGCTGTTCTGAACTGTTCTGAACTTTTCCGTAATTTTCGTAATCTTAATAAAAGAATTGCCTTCTTCACGCCAAAAATAACGTTCCAAAATTCTAACGAATCTCAGAGAACGTTATTTTAATGTATAAACTTACCGATGGAATAGTTGCAGATGATGCTTTAAATTCGTAAACGTCGCAGGCAACGTGCCGCCCAGCTCACCGTCCAGATTCAGTTGCACATAGCCTGGGGAATTGACTTCCATATGATCTGTCTGGAAATGTAAAACCTTTTTGTCGTTCAGATGCTCTCCGCGTAGCGCCAGAGTAACAAGACGAATCATATCCGCCAGATTACACTTGCGGACACCAATGACATCGAACAACCCATCATCAATGGTTGCCCCCGGAGCCAGCTTCTCGAAGCCGCCAACGGAGTTCGTATTGGCAATGAGGAACAGCATGAATTCATCATGAATTTCTTCCTGACCATTCGCACGAATGATTAATTCCTGCGGGGACAGGCTTGCCATTTTCTCAATCCCCTTCATATAATAGGCCAGTTGCCCGATCATCGTTTTCAAACGACTCGGCACCTCATAGGTCAGTTCAGTTAACGATCCACCACCGGCGATGTTGATAAAATACCTATCGTTTGCCTTGCCGAGATCCAGTGGGCGCGTCTGCTGCTGAATGACCAGGTCCACATAATCTTCCCATTGTCTCGGAATGCCGAGCGCACGCGCAAAATCATTGGTCGTTCCCAGAGGAAACACCCCCAGTGGAGGACGGTTCTCCCGCTCAGCCATACCATTAATGACCTCATACAGCGTACCGTCTCCACCGGCAGCAATAATCATGTCATAACCGCGTTCAATCGCCAGTTCCGCTTCCCGGGTTGCATCACCTTCCCCCGTTGTAGCATGACACGAGGCCTCAATACCGCCCTGATCCAAACGTTGCAAAATATCAGCTAGACGTTTCTTCATTTCTTCCCGGCCTGAAGTCGGATTATATATTAATCGAGCTTTTTTCATCTGATACGCCACCTATTCCACATTATCCATGAGTCCGAATGACCTCATCTTCTTACGCTGCATCAGTCCACCAAGGGGCATCATTTCAATTAACACAACCATGCACTTTCGTTAATCCTGCCCAAACACTATATATAACTATGCCAGAGGAATGACGTCCCATTCCTAAAGCTATTGCTTCTATCATATCATCAAATGTAAAGATGTCCTAGCCTATTCCAGCCGTGATTTTTGCATAAACCCTAACACCCAAAGTCCCTTACCCTAATAAACAAGTCAAAGTCATCTTGAAACCGTTCTCTCCATCTACTTTGGCAAAAAAACCACTGATCTTCCATTCTGCCCGCTTGCACAGGAATTAATCTTGGTACTTTCCACTGTCTACATATAAATATAGTATGACAAAAATATACAGCAAATTTACAAATCTCAATATAAAAATATAACCCGAATCAATATTTTTCCAGTACCATGAATATACAGAACACATCCATACATAACTGACTTCACTCTACTACGTTTACAAAGGAGAATTGCACAATGCAAACAACCAAAAAACTGGTACTGATGCTAATGGTTACCCTCCTCGCCTATTTACCGATAGGCACCGTTGCGGAAGCAGCCGTCATTAATCATGACCAGGTCGTCGGTTTTCAAGAAGTCACACCCGTAACGGCCACGCAAATCACAGCCAAACGTTTTCAACCTTTCCTGAAGGTCTATCATGGATGCGTGCCTTTTCCAGCCGTTGATGCACAAGGCAACACCAGTGCAGGCTTGGCAACGTCAGGATCACACAATGGTGGATGCGGCTCCAATCTGGGTCAGGTCTACTCTCGTTCTGCTTGGCATAATGGAGTGTGGGCGATCATGTACGCATGGTACTTCCCTAAAGACAACCCTTCTCCGGGATTTGGACATCGTCATGACTGGGAAGGCATTGTCGTATGGGTAGACAACCCGGCAGTTGCTAATCCCAAAGTACTCTCGATCGCCTACTCAGGTCATGGACAGTTCACCAAAGTGGCACCAAGCAACAGCAACATGCAGGGCGATCATCCGAAAATCTCCTATAATAGCACCTGGCCGCTCAATCATGAGCTTGGTGTAACCAACGTTGTTGGGGGAACTCAGCCGCTAATCGGTTGGGATGATCTGACTCCAGCTGCGCGTAATGCCCTGAATACAACAGACTTTGGCAGCGCCAATGTACCATTTAACGATAACAACTTTGCGAACAATCTGAATAAAGCCTGGTTTAGATAGTTGGCTGGATAAAAAAATAGATCCCCTTCATGGCTGATAAGCCGCCTGGAGGGGATTTATCTGTATAATATGCCGCGTATGCTGCTTCATATCGCACTCATATCTGAAATGGCAGCTTCAATGAACAAGAGGTCATATGTCGCCCGAACTCCTCCTGCTGCCCTGACACTAAACCTATCTTCATACACCTTGTACATCTGGGTAAACAGAGTTCGTAGACTAACCTCTGGTACTTCAACCGCTTCCGAAGCGCTGGCCCCCATGCCTTTTACCGAGTGCAGAAAATCTCTTGCTGAAGCATATCTCTCGATATGAACCAAACGCTTCTCCCGATAACTCGTAAAACCTGATCTCTCCAGCATAACTCTCCACTCGTTAGCCGAATGAAACGAAAGTCCATGTCGCTGCGGTTGCATTCCGCAGGCTAGATATACCTCATGAAATGCCTCATGCATCTCCCTAAAAGTGTCCGTCCCAAAAGTGGTGAACAGAAGCCTACCTCTTGGACGGAGTATACGTTTCAAGCCGGTCAAGGTCCGTTGAGGATGACGCAACCATTGAAAACAAGCATTGGAAACGATGATATCTACCGAGCATGAAGGGACTTCATGAACCCACCTTTCAATATCAGCCTGCACAAAACGAATTCCTTCTGCCGTACCTTTTCCATCTTCAGCATGCTTTACACGCCGGGATGCCAGACGAATCATTTCGGGTGCAATATCCAAGGCCGTAATACTGGCATCGGACCAATCACGGGCAATCATTTGAGTCAAAACACCTGTACCGCAGCCTACTTCAAGAAAATTCAGTGAATGGCTGAGCGTATTGTTCTTGCCATGTGCAACAATCTCTGCGAGCTGAGCGGCCATCCTTCGCTGAACGTGGGCATGTGCATCATAAGAAGATGCGTTACGATTGAAACGCCGCTGAACATGGATGCTACTGTCGAAGCTCGTTCTATTTTCATCCCAACTCCTGCTTATGCTCATGCCACCACCTCCTCCACTCCTTCTCAATTCTGACTTCCTCACCCAGAAAAACTGCATGTCCCCTATCGTTCAGCGTCACTAACCTAGCTCGCGGTAACCGATCCAATAGTTCCACCCCTGCATCATATGGACAAATTTTGTCCTCATGCCCGTGGAATAAAAGGACTGGACAATCGATTCGAGCAAGATCGGGCAAATGATCCTCATAACGTAAAATCTGAAGCCCTGCCAGTAGCGCTTCTGGTGTCCAGCAACCAGCAGGGAGCAGGCGGTCAGCATACCCCATTTCCCCCTCCCGTGCCGTAAACATCATTTTGCGAAAACGACTCTCCACGTCTGGCTGATAATCCTTGGCTATGTCTCGCATCATCTGCCTGACGTACGCATCGTGCACACCAAGGCTCAGTTCCTTCTTATCCCGAACAAAACGTGCCGTTGCACTAAATAACACCAGCCCATCGGCATAACCTTTGGCTGCCAGTCCAAGAGCAAGTACCGCTCCCAAAGACCAGCCCGAGATGAGTAGCGGGGCGCGAGGCACGTTCTCTCCGCAAGCCCCTTTCAGCACGTGGAACAGTTCCGGCATGCCGATATCGCCATGAGCAGCGCCCTCATGCAATCGACCAGACCGAACTGCCCGAGATAACCACTTAGCGGTTGTTTCTACGATGTCCAGCATGTCTTCGGGAGTACTTACAGCACTGTAATCGAGAGAAAGATGTTGATAATCAGGCAAACGTTCCCGCAGCAAGTCAAACACAGCATCTGTCATACTCCAGCCCGTTAACCATAAAATCGTCCCTTTTTCTTTTTGCTCTACTCGTCGCATGTATTCATTCCGATTGTTCATGATCTGAGCACCCCGAGCTGATCTCCAACTTTCTTAATGAGAGCACTCGCCTGCCTCAACTCATCAAACGTATGCGCCGACGATACAGAAAAACGAATTCGTGCTGTGCCGACTGGCACCGTAGGCGGCCTAATGGCAATCCCTGCAATGCCGACCGCTTCCAGAGCTTCGCTGAATCGAAGTGCACGTTCATTGTCACCAACCATAATCGGCACAATTGGCGAATCTCCTTCCCCTACATGGAATCCTGCATTCGTCAATGCGGAACGAAACATTTCACTGGTCGAACGGAGATGATTACGGCGCCAATGCTCCGTCTGTACCAAATGTAATGCCGTCATAATTCCTGCCAAAAGCGAAGGTGGAAGCGCCGTAGAATAGATAAGCGGTCTGACTTTATTCATAAGATATCGTATTAATACGTTGTTACCAGATGCATAAGCTCCATATATACCGAAGGCTTTGCTGAATGTCCCGATATGCACATCTACATGGCGATGCAGTCCCAACTCATGACACAGCCCTTCTCCCTTTTCCCCGTAAACACCTCCACTATGTGCCTCATCCACCATCAGCATAGCGTCATATCGCCGTTTGAGTTTCACCAGTTCATGCAACCGTGCCCGATCCCCATCCATGGAAAACAGTGCATCCGTGACAATCAGCTTACGCCCTTTGTCCCGATGTTTGTGCAACAGAGCCTCCAGATGCTCCAGATCGTTATGCCGATATCTGGCATGATCCGCACGGCTTAACACAGTACCATCAACGATGCTGGCATGATTGTACTGATCGCTAAAAACGATATCTCCTCGCCCCGTAAGCGCTGCAATGACACCTGAATTCGCCATATAACCATTGGCAAAAACAAGAGAGGCTTCCGCCTGCTGCCAAGACGCCAGCACTGCTTCCAGACGGCCGTATACTGAACGATTACCCGTGACAAAACGAGAAGCACCGGAGCCTGCACCTTCAACCTGAAGTGCTTCACAAATGGCTTGAATAATATCAGGATGCCCTGCAAGTCCCAAATAGTTATTGGAAGCCAGATCAAGTAAGCTATTCCCTCCTCTTACAATATGACCAGGACGTTCAGGAGACTTAGTACTATCGCGTAAATGACGTTGATTTGAGGCGTGAGCCAGTTTCTCAAGTTCATTTTCCATCCAGTTCATATTTATCGGCACCACCCTGCAAAGCATTGAGTTCAATCTCAAACCCCAAATCCTCAATCATCTGATGATCATTCGTAATGTCCTGACCTACTGTCGTCAAATAATCCCCCACAAAGATCGAATTGGCCGCATACAGCGCCAAAGGTTGCAATGAACGCAAACTAATCTCACGTCCTCCTGCTACACGAATTTCTTTGGATGGACAGATCAATCGAAATAATGCCAGAACCTTAAGCGCTCTCATCGACGTTGTACGTGAAGCCCCTTCCATAGGTGTACCGGGGATTGCATTTAAAAAGTTAACCGGAATCGAATCCACATCAAGCTCTCGCAGTGCAAAAGCCATCCCTACAATGTCTCGCTGACTCTCGCCCATGCCGATAATAACACCGGAGCAAGGAGACATGCCGGAAGTTCTGGCCTTCTCTACAGTTTCAACCCGCTGGTCATACGTATGTGTTGTCGTAATGGACGGATAGTTATCTCGGCTTGTATTCAGATTGTGGTTGTAACGATGCACCCCTGCTTCAGCCAAACGTTCTCCCTGCCCCTCCTTTAAGATGCCAAGGCAAGCACAGATTTTAAGGGGTAGCGTTGCACGGATTTCTTTTACAGCGTCGATGACCTGCTCCAGTTCGTGATTTGTCGGTCCTTTTCCTGATGCAACGATACAATATGTACCCGCTTGGCGAGCCATTGCTTCCTGTGCACCTGCCAGCAGCGTTTCCTTATCTAGCAGACTGTATTTCGGAATAGATGCGCTGGATCGGATGGATTGAGAGCAGTACCCGCAATCTTCCGGACACAACCCGCTCTTGGCGTTGATAATCATATTCAGCTTTACTTTATTGCCATAAAAGTGTTTTCTTACGAGATAAGCCGCATGCAGGAGTGGCAGTACCTCATCATTAGCCGCATCCAGAACAGCAACTCCTTCCTCTACTGTCAGGCATTCGCCTTTCAAAGATTTTCTGGCAAGGGATGCCCAGTCTGTATCTTTAGGAGCTATGCTCATATTCATCGATATTCCTCCATTTTCTGAATGGTCAAAGCATCTCTGACGGGAGAAAGGTTGATCGTTGCCTGAACCGCATGGATTAACCTCTTGGAATCAATCTCTCCTGTAAGCTCGGGAAAATGTCCCAGACAAGGAATGCCGCTGTAGTGTTCAATGATTCTCCCGTTTGTCTCCAAGCTTGGGTCAAGGCACAACTCACCTGAGAGACCGTCATTCAGAATGAAACCTAGAATTGAAATTCCGCGGCGCTCTAAGTATTCCATCGTAAGCAACGTATGATTGATCGTACCTAGCCCTGATCTTGCAACGATTAGTACCGGAGTCTGAAGTTCGGCTATCAGATCAGTTGTCAGGGCATCTTTCGTTATTGGAACCGCTACTCCGCCTGCCCCTTCAATAAAAACGGAATCATATCGATGAAGTATCGATTCCCCGGCACTGAGGATATCCTGTAACGTAATGTTCAATCCCGTCTGTTTTGCAGCAAGCATGGGTGCAAGTGGAGCCTCAAATGTGAACGAGGCAATATCCTCCGCGTCCGAATCCATCCCCGTGTATTTCAGCAAAAGCTCTGCATCTGTTGTGCCTTCACCCGCAAGTCCACCGGTCTGGACCGGTTTCCAAACGCCGACGTTTCCCCCTTCCGCACGAAGCGCGGCAACAAGCGCACCTGTTATTACCGTTTTGCCTACACCCGTATCGGTACCTGTTACGAATAACCCTTGTGTTCCATTCATCTCTACCGACCACCTTCGGTGACATCGATAATGGCTTTCATCAGAATATCGGTCATCGCATCCAGTTCTGCATCGGTGCTGGCAAGCGGAGGCATGAACACCACGACATGGCCTAAGGGTCTCGTCAGCATCCCCAGTTCCCGGGCACGCCCGGTTACACGAACGCCGATGCGTTCTGCCCATTCATACGCTTGCCGGGTGGACTTGTCCTTCACCAGTTCAATGCCCACCATCAGTCCCTTTTGCCGGATCTCTCCGACATGCGGAGCATCCTGAATGGCACGAAGTTTGTGCTCAACCAACAGTGCTTTCCTCTTTACACCCTCTAACATATGGTGATCTTCAAATCGTTTCAGGCTTGCCAGCGCGACTGCACACCCGAGCGGATTACCTGTAAACGAATGACCGTGAAAGAACGTTTTCTGCTTTTCATAATCCGCGTAAAAAGCACGATACACCTCTTCGGTTGCCAATGTAGCTGCTACAGGCAAATAACCGCCAGTCAGCCCCTTCCCAACTACCATCAGGTCAGGGGACACTTCTTCATGATCACAAGCAAACATCATGCCTGTCCTCCCAAAGCCTGTAGCCACCTCGTCAGCGATAAACAGTACGTTATACTCCCGGCATAATGTCGCCATCTCGCGCAGACAGCCTTCGGGCATAACGATGATGCCACTTGCGCCTTGAACGATCGGCTCGACAATCATCGCCGCAATTTCATGTGCACTCGTTTCAAGAATCTTGCGTAGCTCAGACAGGGTAGCTTCCTTTGCTCCATGTGCACCACTCTCATGTCGATAAGCGTATGGATAGGGGATGACATAAGACGGAAACAGCATCGGTCGAAATACGTCATGATACAACGGAATGGCACCTACGCTCACTGCGCCAATGGTGTCCCCATGATAAGCCTGATTCATGGTGATGAATTTGGTTTTGGAGGTCTTCCCGAGATTCATCCAATATTGAAAAGCCATTTTGACTGCAATTTCCACCCCGGTTGCGCCTGCATCAGAATAAAATACTTTCGTCAATCCGTGAGGTGTAATCTCTACAAGTTTCTCGGCCAGCTCAATTGCAGGGATATTAGCCATGCCAAGCAGTGTGGAATGTGCTACTCGTCCCAATTGTGCAGTGACGGCCTCATTCAGCTCCGGCACATTGTGCCCATGCACATTAAGCCAAACCGAAGAAAAACCATCGTAGTAAGCCCTCCCCTGTACGTCATACAACATAACACCTTCGCCTCGTTCAATGATTAGGGGATCAGACTGGTTGTAATCCTTCATTTGAGTAAAAGGATGCCAGACATGAGCCTTGTCTAAGGCTACAAGCCGTTCATATGGTGTCATCGTGCAGCTCCTTTCCATCAAAATCATCTAATTAATTCAATTGTTAACCAAAATAACTTTTATGGTTAACAATTAAGACATGCACATCTTATCAAACAAATTCTCCGCTGTAAAGAGAGTTTTACATTCTCCATGTGGCCTGTAGAGCGAAATAAAGGCCGCAATAAAACAAAAAAAAAAACGGCATCTCTGCCGTTTTTTATCATGAATGAATTTAAAGTAGAATCCAACTTTAATGCTATTTAACTTTTTACAGCCCCATCACACTTCTCCAGCAAAAACTGAATCTGGCGTTCCAGCCACTGTCCGAGCAAAGGATGAGGCAACAACGTTTCCCCACTATATGCGTATTCCAACTCTTTAAGCCGACCTGGAATAACATGCTGGGTAAAATAACCGGCACTCAAAAACAGCGGTGCCACGATTACGCGACTGCCACGCTCTTCGCTCCAGTATTTCGCCTTGTCATACACACTTTCCGGATTAAGCAAAGCATAGTCCGTGTGTGCGACTCCACTGATTTGCTGCACTCGTTCCGCAAGCGAAGAAATGCCTGCTTCCCAGCGCTGGCGGAATCCATCGTGGATACTGCCATGTCCGACAAGCAGAATCGTTTCCTGCTCAGGTTGCTCTGATAATGACCGAACCTTGTCCCATACCATCACTGCAATATCAGGATCATTATCTACCGGATAGCCAAAATGTACCCGCGCCCTCACCTCAAATGGTTCAAGATCGGTTTCACGCTCAGGTGCATCCTTCGCCCCAATCGCATATTCGATCTCATCCACATGGGTGCTACCAGAGGAAACAAACAACGGTACAACCAACAAATCGGTTACACCTTGCGCCTCCAGTCGGTTAATACCGTCCTGAATTAAACGCCCATCCACCAATTCCAGAAATCCAGCTTCAACGGGTAACGGATCAGGCAGATTCAACCGGGAAATCGCGTCATCGACGGATTCCACCCAGGTTTTCTCCTGAGAACCGTGACTAATGATGAGTACACCCGGCTTCTTCATGACTTAGCGCCCCAGGCGTTCCAGCGTCATTTTATAACCGTCATTCCCGTAATTCAGACAACGTTTAACACGCGAAATTGTAGCCGTGCTCGCGCCTGTCTCTGCTTCAATCTGGTTATACGTGTTGCCTTTGCCAAGCATACGTGCTACTTCCAGCCGCTGGGACATGGATTGAATCTCGTTCACTGTGCAGAGGTCATCAAAAAAGACATAACACTCTTCAATATCCTTAAGTGTCAGGATTGCCTCAAATAGTTGTTCAATGCTTTTATCATTTAGCTTTTTCAGCTGCATTTTATCATCATCCCCTAGCGGTTACTGTGTACATCCATTGTACCTAGCCTGAGTTGGTATTTCAAGCGTTAACGATTTCACGCACTACAGAACAAAAACACATGTTACCGCTTACAAAACATACTATTGTCCTCCACAGACGGACATCGAGCATAAAAACTGTGATAATTGCCCCTTTAGGGGTGAACATTTCCGATTATTTATCTAGGATTTTATACCTGTTAATTGTTACAAATTTGTGTCCAAAATTCATTTTTCTTCCTAAAAACCATCTTATAGACTCAGGCATGCCGTGCGCCCATTTCCGCAAATATCCCGTTTTCCGTGATACCCGCCTACGCCGCCTCTCCGCGAATGACATACAGTATATCAAAAGGGAGTTCCACCCTGCTTGTTATACCATGATTTTTACAGGATTGATTTCTCGGTGGAACGCAATTCCGAAAAATCTAATATAGAAGGAACGTGATCGTTCATGCCACAGCATTACTATCATCGCCCGCCAGGAACAAGGCAACGTCCGGCTCCTCAAGGCCATCAGCAGGCTCGCACCTCGGCCTATGCACCGTATGCAAATGTGCCACGCTCTCTCAATGAAGCACAGATCCAGCCGATGTACCCTGGTGTTCATCCGACATACCCGGGCTTCGCCGAGGTTGAAGCATCCGGCCTTGTGCCCTATGGGCAGGGCGCACCCGGCGGAGGAGTTTATGGAAGCGACGTCGTCCCCGTTACTCCAGTCGTTCCGGCTCAAACACCTGCCTCTTCGGGCAGCTCAGGCTTTTCCCTCGCTAACTTAGGTGAATTAAAAGGCATGATTGACCGCTTCGGCGGCATTGACGGCATTATGAGCGGCGTGGCCAAAATGCAAAAGGTCGTTGGCGGTATTCAGCAGATGGCCCCGATGATGAAACTGGTGATGGGCATTCTGCCTTTTGGAAAAAATAAAAACAGTAGCAGCGAAGCCGACGCTGATTATGAAGAATACTCGAAACCTCGCCCGCGCAAACGCCGCAAAAAAACAACAGGCACACAGCGGAAACGCACCGCTTCCCCGGCTCGCCGGAAAAACGCAACATCTAAACCACGTCCCAAAAGACGCAAAAGTTAACTCTATTCAGGCACTCCCTTCATGAAGGCGGGTGCCTGAACCCTTTTGAGCAACTAACACCAAGAACTTATGTTCTTATACTGGAAAATGAGGTATACTAGAGAATACATATAAGGAGGCAGACCATGGAACTGTTCAAAGATAAATATACACCCGCTCTCATTGATCGAACGGCCAATCAGTTGCATCAATTCTATCCAGAGTTACAAACACAGCAATTTCGCGAACTGGTTTTCGCTGAAGGCTGGGAGGCGCTGGAGTTCAAGGCAAGGATACGCCGAATTACGGAATCTTTGACCCATGTTCTGCCCGCCGATTACGAACAAGCCTTACATATCCTTGAACAGGCCGCTCCACAATTGCGCGGGGTTGAGTACCTTTTTGTGCCTGATTTCATTGAAGTGAATGGACTTGCCCCCGAACACTACGAGTTATCGATGAAATATCTTAAGGTATTCACACCTTATTCAAGTTCTGAATTTGCGGTGCGCCCGTTCCTCCAGCGTTACCCGCTTAAGGCGTTGAAACAGTTGATGGAATGGACAGAGAGCAATGACGAGCATATTCGCAGGCTTGCCAGCGAAGGCAGTCGCCCTCGTTTGCCATGGGGAGCCAAGCTTGGGGATTTGATCGTTGATCCGACGCCTACGCTTCCGATTCTGCATGCACTCAGGCAGGATGAATCCCTCTATGTACGAAAAAGTGTAGCGAATCATCTGAACGATATTTCCAAGGACCATCCTGATCTCGTTCTCGACTTAGCTCAAGCTTGGTACGGTCAGAACGCGCATACCGACTGGATTATCCGCCATGCAAGTCGTTCACTGCTGAAGAAGGGGCACCCTGTTGCACTCAGCCTGTTCGGCTATCACAAGCAGGAGGCTGTTCATATTGAAAACCTGAAGCTGGATCGGGATCAGCTTGCCACAGGTGAGGATCTTCATTTTTCATTCGATGTGGTTAATACGAGCGGCGAACCGCAGAGGCTGAGGCTTGAATATGAGATTGGTTATATGAAGGCTAACGGCAAACAGGCACCCAAACGCTTTAAGTGCTCGGACAAAATGTATGCGAACGGTCGCAGTACCGTCAATACCAAACAATCATTTAAACTCATTACGACACGTAAATATTACGCAGGGCTACATACGCTCACGATCGTTGTGAACGGGCAAAATACGGAATCCGTTTCTTTTGTGCTTAACGTAGAGTAATCTTGAAACGGAGAAATTTCACTTTAGTTATGCACAAGTCTCTATGAGTGAATCACTTATGCACATGTGGATAGAAGCTAGGCAGATAACAGCCGTCAGGCAACAAACAACCTTGGGAGCATCGGATTTCGTTTTCCGCAAGGTTCGCCTGATGGCCTTTTTCTCTTTATTTATCAAGTTATCCTGTTTATTTAAACCAGCCGCGCTTCACAAACCAGGCTACCATACAGCCCCCAAGGACAAACATCAGTAACAATACCGCGCCGTATCCATACCTCCACTGAAGCTCCGGCATATGGGCGAAGTTCATGCCATAGATACCTGCAATTAGAGTGAGTGGCATAAATACCGTCGTAATGACCGTCAGTGTTTTCATAATCTGGTTCATTCGATTCGAATTCAGTGAGATATAGCTATCACGTAGGTCTGCCGTCATCTCCCGATCAGCTTCGATCATATCCGTCAGTTTGAGTAAATGGTCATAAATATCGGTGAAATATGCCGTATGTTCCCCTGTTCGCTGTACATGTTGCGAGTTAATGACCCGGTAGAGAAGATCCCGCATAGGGACAACGGTGCGTCTAAGCTTCAGGAGTCGACTGCGCAGGTCAAATACCTGATTCATCAATTCCTCTACGGACTCCTGACCGCCCCGATTCTCCAGTTCAGCCAGTTCATCCTCAATGGCAAACAGCGATGGAAAATAATGATCGACCAGTTTGTCCATCACTGTATATGCTGCCGCCACCGGCCCTCTTGCCCAGATGGTACGCTCATGCGCGTGTTTCAGCAGCCTGTCCCAGGCTTCGTCCACTTCTTCCAATCTTCCATGATGGAATGACACCAGAAAGTTCTGTCCCAGAAACAGATCTACCTCTTCTGCCTCAAGCGTGGCTGGATTCAGCGCATGTAACACAAGAAACTGCAGATTCTCATAATAATCCAGCTTGGGACGTTGTAATACGTGCAGACAGTCTTCGATTGCGAGTGGGTGAAAATGAAAATATGTATCGAGCAGCCGACTTTCTTCTTCGGTAGGCTGGTTGAAATCTGCCCATACCCAGGCATAATCGTTTAGATCGAGTTGTTCAAGCGGCATGTTCACCGTGACTTGATGATCCCGTGTAATCGCAAGTGTACGAATCATGGATTAGACCACGTCCTTGTCTCTTATGGAATTTCTGATTTCATTGTACACTCTGAAAAACAAAAAAAGCCAACCCTGTTGGCTTCTCTCATTTCCCCTATCCACAGTTCCCTGTATCCACAGGAAGGTTTCTTTTGGTTTATCATTCCACGGATGGCTATCCACATATCCAGCCTGTCCACATCTTCGTGCACAGGCGTTTCTTCAACTCATTGTATATTTATCCACATATCCCGATATTCACACGGTTATAAACAGGTTGTTCTTTCACTTACTGTATCCGAGCGAAGGATACTCGACTCTTCTGTTGACAACTATTTAGAAAATAATCCAGTACAACAGACCTGCAAGTGCTGCGGTAATTGGAATCGTAATGAACCACGTAATGATGATACGTCCAGCCAGTCCCCATTTTACGGCCGAGAACCGTTTCGCTGAACCTACACCCAGAATCGCGGATGTGATTGCGTGTGTCGTACTTACCGGAAGGTGCAACAATGTTGCTGAGAAAATAACGGATGCAGCGGATAAATCGGCAGCAAAGCCGTTAATTGGTTCGATTTTGAAAATTTTAGTCCCCATCGTTTTGATGATTTTCCAACCACCCACCGATGTCCCCAGGGCCATAGCTGTTGCTGCTGAGATTTTAACCCACAGTGGTACTTCAAGATGATCCTGTACCTTGGCGGCGACGAGTGCAAATGTAATGATCCCCATCGCTTTCTGCGCATCGTTGGTACCATGAGTGAATGCCTGCAGGGCAGCCGTGAAGATCTGTACCGTGCGGAAGCCTTTATTCACATTGTGCGGACTGCGTTTGGCAAACACATATTTAAGAATCATCATGACAATATAACCGATGGCAAAAGCAATCAAAGGTGATAATAGCAAACCTCCGACGATATCAATGAATCCAGTCCATTTCACTTTGTCAGAACCCGCTCCAACGAGCACTGCACCCGCGAGCGCTCCGATCAACGCATGTGAAGAAGATGAAGGAATTCCAAACCACCAGGTAACCAAATTCCAGATGATCGCGGCAATCAAGGTGACGATGACAACCTCGATCCCGTTATCGAGCTTGGTGGGGTCCGTCACGCTCCCCCCAATCGTCTTCGCAACACCCGTAAACATCATCGCACCAACAAAGTTCATCACGGCCGCCAAAATAATGGCGCGACGCGGCGTCAGTGCACGTGTGGATACCGATGTTGCAATGGCATTAGCCGTATCATGGAAACCGTTGATGAAGTCAAACGCCAGTGCAAGGAAGACGACTATACCTAATATCCAAATCGTTGTTTCCATTATTCTCTGGCTCCTTAAGAATTACGCATGATGATGGATTCAAGAACGTTCGCAACATGTTCGCAATCATCCGTTGTTGTTTCAAGGCGTTCGTAGATCTCTTTGCGCTTGATCAATTCAATCGGATCGGACACCGTAGCGAAGAGATTCTTGATACAGTTACGCAATACTTCGTCGCCCTGGTTTTCCAAATCGTTCAGACGAATCGTATATTCACGAATCGCCAGCAATTTTTTCTGGGACAGCAAATGAATCGCCTTCTGAATTTCGTAAGCCGATTGACGCAAAATCTCTGCAAATTGAACGATATATTCGTCCGGGTCCACCAAATTGTACATATAGAAACGGGAAGCCGTGGCTTCAATGCCGTCCAATACGTCATCAAGAGTTGTTGTCAGTTCCATAATATCATCGCGTTCGATCGGCGTGATAAATGTTTTGTTGAGTTCTGTAATGATCGTGTGCACGTAGTCATCACATTGCGACTCGTACTTTTTCATTTCATTAGCAAAAAGAGTTACATCCTGAAGGTTGGAAACATGCTGGGAGAAATAATCTGCCGCTTGAACAACCGTATCTGCCATATTCTCCAGTGTTTCAAAAAATATGTCCTTCTTCTTCTTAATCTTCATAGCTCTATCCCCTCTTCGAGAAATTGCGCCGATAACCGATGAAACATGAAATGACAACCTTTGATATCTTATCATATTTGTTTCATGGTTTGTACATAAGCTGCGATCCTTTTTTATATTCTTCTCATATTAACCTGAAATGAATCTTAATTATTTGGAATTATGGCAAAATCAGACTCATATTTTACACTGCGTTTACAAAACTCCACAAAAGTCGACGGGTTATCCAAAACAATTTTCATAAAAAGCGCTATGATACGACAACACATCTTCACCGATCTTAACCTTTTTTATCGCTTTCTTTCATTTCAGGCTGGAAAAAATCCATTACGTGGTTCCACATTTGTATATAGTCTATTATTGTCCCGCAATCTTCACATGATCTGCAAACTGTGGATGGTTAGGCACAATGTTAATGAAGGTTTTCCCAGGCACCAGATTCATTTCACGCCCATCTTTGACGAAACGAATAATATCCCCCTCTTTTCTCACCCATTGCCCGCGAATCATCTTGCCCTTCTGAAACAGCATCGCTTCACCGCCATGATCCACGTTTACGGATAACCTGCCTACATCGTCAAGCACCTTATGGTCTGCCCCAGCAACAATGATATTGGCCGCACCTAACTGACTACCGTTATCTTTATCCTGATCCGGCTTCCCGTTCACCATTCTCATATATCGTCCGCTAACTTCATCATAATCATACGCAACTTTGTAACTATTCAATAAATAATGGAGTTCAAACTGCTTCACGCTCTCTCCAGTGGAGGTCGCTCCGGCCTCGTCATACTTGTACACAGGAGATCTAAATTCATGACTGTACCCTTTCTTTTCCGTACCTTCTCTAAGCTTGTCCACGGATGTATATAGATTGTGAGGCGCTTTGCGGTCTTTGGAACGCCAGAAGTACGGCCCGCCATTCGAAATTTCATCCATATGTTGTTTCTGCTGTTTTTGCAAAATCGAATAGGCCTCCGGACTGCCTCCGGCATGAATAAGCACCCCGTCATAACTTTCACCAAGCTCAATCAGGTATGGACGAATGCTGCGTATTGGGCCAACGGCTTCTGCTCCACCTTCACTCTGAAATATAGCAATGAAACGCGTAATCCCACCTTCGGCAAGCACCTCAATGATAATGTCCGCCGCACTTAAACCAGATTGAGGACGGGCGGCAGGTGCATTGTTGATCATGACCGCTAGTGGCCGCTGCGTAGACGCTTCCTCCACGGCTAGTCCCGTGAACGGTGCTATGAAGGTAGAACGCGTAGGCTCCTCCACAGGCTTCTCTTCTTGAACGGGCGCAGGTGTGGGCTCCGGCTGGGGAATTTGGGCGACCTCTTTATTCTGGCAAGCAACAAGACTAACGGTAAGAAGACAGATCGATGCTGCTGATATAGCTTTGTTCCAAGAAAAAAACTTCAATATAGGACCTCCTGAACGATTTGGCTGACTTTCTTCTGCTTGTCATGTGATATTCCTCTCATGCAGGCAACCATCTCACGTATTTCTTTCCATTTAATCACAACGTTTCCGTTTTGTCTGCGTCTTCTAAGCCTTGTCCCATCTCAAAAACTGTCTTTGAATCATGAAATGAGCAAATAAATATGTCCTAAATGTGAACTTCTCAAACCTTACTTAAAATTTGAACTAGATTGTGATTATTATCACAAACAAAACACTTTCACGGCTATACAATAAAGACATCAAAGGTGATCACTTAGAAAAACAAAAACAACACACACATTAGATTTCATAAAAGGAGTGGTTTATATGTTCAGCTTCAACCAATGGCTTAGAGAAAACAAAGTGGCAATGTGGATTTTGACAGTACTTCGGGTGTATATCGGTTATGACTGGATGACTCACGGCTGGAGCAAATTGACCGGCGGATTCCAAGCTGGCGGGTTCCTCACAGGAGCACTTGAAAAAGCAACAGGCGATCATCCAGCGGTTCAAGCTTGGTGGGCAACGTTCCTTGAAAAATTCGCCATTCCAAATGCCGGATTGTTCGACTTCGTAATCCCGCTCGGTGAATTCCTGGTAGGTTTGGGACTCATCCTTGGATGCTTCACTACACTGGCTGCTCTGATGGCGATGGTCATGAACTTCGCGTTCCTCTTCTCGGGTACAGTAAGCACAAACGCTCAACTGGTAGTGATGGAAATCTTCATCGTCGTAGCTGGTGCAAATGCAGGTAAAATCGGTCTGGATCACTGGGTACTGCCTTACCTTCGCGGATTGTTCAAAAAGAACAGAAGCATTCAGCCGACGGACACGCCAACCATTACACCAACTAAGAAAACAGCTTAATTATTAAAAATATAAGAAACTCAGCCCTGCTTCCCCCCTTGGAGCAGGGCTTTGTATTGCACTTGCTCACCAGTAGAATCCCATATTATGATGGTTATAAAGTCTAACAGTACAAAGGAGTATCCCTATGCCGACGCAACGCCGTCTCGAAACCGACGCCGATTTTCAGGAAGCTATGACCTTAAAACATAAAATCCGGGTATTCAAAGATAACCACCAGATTGACTCTGGAGGTATCATTATTCGTTTTGACGAGAAAACCGTTGTTGTGCAATCCAGTGTCAGTGAACTCGCCTATCACTCACGTTCCGAATGTGAGTTATTCGAACTTCGCAAATAATAACCGCTGAACACCCAAACCACAAAAAAAGGTTCCACGCAGTCAATCAACTGGCCGCAGGAACCTTTTTGCTTATTTATAATCATACGACTGTATTCTTCATTTCGCCATCTGAATTGATTGATGTTTCTGTTCTCCTCTGCTCCAAGTTATATGCCGTCGCCAAACTGCCAGCAATTCAAACTTAACGTGCCGCAGGCATACGACTGAAATAATCGCTTCGCTGTGCGAGACATATCTGCTGTGCCCATTGCGTAGAACAATGGCGCAAGATGTTCCATGCCATAAGACGGAACGGCCGTCCGCGCATGAGGGGCTTTTTTTTCATACAGAAACAATTCTCTGGTATTCCATACTTGCAGACGCTCTCCGAGCCAATCGTCAAACTCTACAGCCCAGTCTTGTGGCTCCTCATCCTGTGCCAGCATTCTTAAATTATGCACCGTTCCACCACTGCCGATGATCAGCACGTTATCATGTCTGAGTTGCTCCAGCATACGCCCGATATCATACTGTTCTTGCGGAGAACGTAGCGAATCCACCGATACGGCAATCACTGGAACGCTCGCTTCAGGGTACATATGCAACAGTGGCACCCATACGCCATGATCCAGTCCACGCCCACGAACAGGTCGATGTGGCAAGTTACTACGGGAAAATAACGCACAGATCTCGCTCGCAACATCGGTCTGCCCGACTGCAGGGTATTGTATGTTATACAACGCTGAAGGGTATCCGTAAAAATCATGCAAGGTCTGATGGGACTCATCCATCGTCACCGAAGGCTCGGGACAATCCCAGTGTGCGGTGAATACAACGATGGCCTTTGGAGCCGGCAGCCTGTCTCCAAGCTCGTTCAAAAATTGAGTGTAATCACTGCTCTCCAACGCCAGCGTAGGAGAACCATGCGCAATGAATAGTGCAGGTAATGTCATCGCTGCCAACCTCCAGACACGGATAGGATGCTTACCTCTCTATTTTACCCCGAAGCAAGCGCTTTTCCAAGTTAATACCCGTGACTTTTGATTGATGACGTAAGGCTTATGCTTAGATCATCCAGTGTTGCCAGTTCTCTTCAATCTTCTGACGCTCACCCAGCCATTCTCTCGTACGTGTGATCAGTTGTTCGCGCTCCTTACCGGATGAGAAGGTATGGTTGCCCTGGAAAATGATTTCCTTGTCGCAACGCCCTTCCTGGCGCATCCAGAAGACTTTTTGATACAAGAACGCATAGTCCACAGGGATGACCTCATCCGAAGTACCGTGCACAACCAGCACATCTCCGCCGAATTTCACAGCTTCCTGGAATGGTTGATGCTCTGCCAAAGAGTCAAAGAATTTAGGCGTAAATTTATAGCCAAGATAATCCGCAGCACCTGTTCTCACACCCTCGTCATACACATCCCTGCCCGTAATCTTCACAATATCGTTGAACGGATAACCGACAGCCGACCACATGACAAGGTTTTTAACCCGTTTATCACGTACAGCAGTCAACAGCGCAACAGCTCCGCCCAAGCTATGTCCGATCAGAGTCACACGAGTAGGGTCGACATCACTGCAGTTCACAGCATAATCTAGCACAGAACGAGTCTGCAGTATCATCGACTCCAATCCTTCTGCTCCATACTCCCCACTGCTCTCTCCGCAACCGATGTAATCAAAACGTAGCACCAGATATCCGTCTTCCGCGAGTTCACGGGCTGTCTTCACAAACAACCGATCCACTCCAATTCGGCTTCCCACAAAACCGTGACAGATGACTGCCAAAGGCACTCGTTGCTGACGTGTCTCCTCTTTGATATCTTTTACAACCGGATAGTGAATGGTCGCAGTTAACTCCTCTTCCCCGTGACGAATACTGATCTGACGTTCCATACGGTTTTCCCCTTTCATGGTGACCTTGTTATATATTCAACGTATTTTAATTAATTATGTTTAATCCGATAAGTTTAGTAAGTATTAAGAAGATATTAGTATATTATCATTCCTTTACCCGCAAGTCAACGCGAGAAATACCCCTTATTCCATGTACAGCTGTTATCTTTTCGTACGCATTATCTCGTAAAAAAAGAGCCTTGCTATATTCAGCAGGGCTCCGAAAATTCCTGATCCATTCCTGTATCCTTGCGTTATAGCTGCACGATCCTACTCATAGCTCCTGCGAAACATCGCATGAGTCTCAATACGTCCGTTCCACTCATGTTGCTGACCTGCTCCCTCATTGTCCCAGAAGCTTCTTCCCTGCCAGTTATCATCATTCAACTCTTCTCCGAACTCTGTGTCCTCCGAGGTATCTTCCATCCGCACCACTTCATCCACGACACCGCGGGAATTACTGTTGAGTAGCATCTTTCTTGTCAGATCCGATTGTTTATCCATGCTAACCACACTCCTATCCATCATTTCAGTTTGGAAATGCTACTATTGTGATGGATTGGTCAACTCTTTATTCATGGTTCACAGAATCGTTGCTTCTTCCAACCAGGCTATGTATATTCACAACTCCACAGGGGAAAATAAAACCAAAATTACAGGCACGCCTTTCCCGGAAGCCTGTTACCGAAAGGAATGAACTCATGGCACATCTACTCGGATGGATTCAGCATCATGGAAAACTGGTGCTCTTATGCACCTGTGTGGTGTTAGCCTGTATCGGGCTATGGGTAAATCACAAGCAGTTGTTTTATAAGGAATGACTTTGCGAAACGAGAGCCCTTCCCGTATACTAAAATATCGTCAGGGTCTTCATGGAATGGAAGATCAGAACGTGTGAGACAGGGGGAGCAAGCATTGGGGATTTCCTATAAAAAGCTGAAAGAAATACAAAATCGGCAAATCACAGAGATGGGCCGTATGACACCAGACAACGTACAATTGTATAACCAGATCAGCTCCATCGCAAGGCAAGCGCCAGCAGACGAGAAAACACAGGAAGAATGGATTCTCGCTGCGGGAAAAGCCATCGTACAAGCACAGAAAGATAACAAATCTGCACGCGAATTGTACGGCTCTGATCTGGAAGAAGATATTTATGTCCAACTCGGAGTAGGCTCAGCAGATACATATGCGCAATCAGGGGCAAGCACAGGGAAAGATTCAAGCAGGGAAAACCGTAGCGGAAGTGTCCCTCAATCTGACGATCAACTGGATACACCAGAACCTGTGAAACGGACGCCCAAATGGTATGTTATGATTGCCTGGGCGGCCATATCCGTTGTCCTGTTCATTCAGGGCTGTGCAGGGTTATTCTTCGGCTTAACGGACGGCGATACGGAGGCTTTCGAACATATCAGCCTGTTCTCTCTCATCATTAGCGCTGTAGGCGGAATTGCGCTCGTAGAGATGCTGCGCCGATTAGCAGAACGTCCGGACGACCAGGGGACAGACAAACATGTCATGCCCAAAGTTAACGTTCGAGGCATTATCATTTATATCGTGATCGTTGTACTTGTTCTCTTTGTCGGTTATCCACTTCGGGATAAACTCCCTACGTTCTACATGGCTCCATGGGTTAGCGCCCTCATTGGTATTGTCGGTCTTGCTTTAATCCGGCCTCTCTTTGGCCCAAAAAAGCAGGTGTAACCCAAAAATACACTATTGAATGTGTCTGATGGTGAACACACGAATACTCCGTTACGTTAGAAGAAGTTTCAATGAAGAGACCGTCAGGTCTCTTTTTTTGCGGATTCGCCTGCGGGAAACTTCCTTGCTTGGAACGAAAATTCGGCAAAATCTGCTTTCTTCAGCGTTTTCAGACACGCCCTAGTTGTTGTGAAGATGGAGGTTCTGCTCCAATCTGAGCTGATTGCGCAGTTTCATGCCTTTGCCTGGCGTTTCCCCGAATTCACGCTTGAACATACGAATAAAATAATTCACTTCCATGCCCACGTTCTCCGCAGCTTCCTTCACGCTAGCCTCAGGATGTTCATTAAGCCACTCCAGTCCCTTTTGTAAACGCCAGCGCTGCATATACTGATGTCCAGTCACGCCATAATGCTGATGAAATAAACGATTCAAATGTTGCACAGAGTAACCTACCGCCTCTGCTATATGTTTCAATAACAGATCGTCCTGATAATGAGCCTGCATTAAAGCTATTGCCCGATTCAGTCCTTCCAGCCCAGCGTCCGAATTCCCATGTACATGTGAAACATAATCAACTGGAGCCCTAGCCTGAGCCATCTCCAAAATAAACTGGTAGATCGATGCGGACATCTCCCACATCGACATTCCGCCCTGATGCAACGCCCTCCACAAGTCTGTCATCTGCGACCAGATTAGATCAAATCCAGCTAATGTGCAAGGTCCTCCGGAAACGATGCCTGTTGCCCGAAGTACGGAGTCGGCTGATTCACCGCCGATCCCAATAAACCCCAGTTCTCCAGCCGTTCTTGTATGTGGGATATACTCATGAGCAATGCCCGGCTCCAAAACAAACAGTTGCCCTGGCCCTATAGCAATCGATTCCTTACCAAAAATGTTAAACTTCCCTCCACCATCTCGTGCCAAAAATAACTGATACACCGGAAATCCTTCAGGTCGATGTAACCCCTTCTCTTCCTGTGTACCTACACCGTACAAATATAGCGGCATCCGGGCATCCGGTTGCCCCGTCAAACGAAATGGTAGCATTGCATCCTTCCTTTCGGCTCATGAGCTCGTCACGCTCTATGACTCCTATTATCCATGGTTTGATCCAAAATCAGCAATGGCCTTAGGAACCTAATTGAGTATATCTAAATATGGAAAAATAAGGTCATTGGTCATGTGAAGAGCGGTCCCCTTTGCTCAGCATTAACGGATGCAAAGAAAAAACTCCCTTTCCGATTGGAAAGGGAGCTGAAGCATTACAATTCTATTGCTAACGCTGTGCCGTCTGTGAAGGTGACTATCCATTATTCATTCTGGATAGATTCCTTGAATTCACATTAGCCATTTACTGCGTAGCTGGAGCCTTTTCGAGCTTAAATGCTTCAGATGGATTAGAGATCGTACTTCTATTGGTTGTTGTATTAGACGCAACTGACACAATATATACAGTGTACTCTTCTCCTTCCACAAGACTAGCCCCTGTAGTATCTTTAGCATTGATATTCAATGTAACTTCAACCGCTTTTGGATCTCCTACTGAATAGCTACTGCCGGAAGTAGCTGTAGCCGGATCAACAGCCCCTCTTCCCTTTACAATATACAATTGATATGAGGAAATGCCAGCTTCATTCGATGGTTTGGTGAAAGTCAACTTGTAGATTGCTTCAGTTACAGTACTTGATTTTTGTAGACCCGTAATAACGGCTGCTTGGACAGATTGTACTATGTTACTAATACTAAATTCGTCGGAAGCCCCTGAAAGACTTGATGAACGAGTTGTGCTGTCGGATACAGACATAATAAACACTCTATACTTTTTCCCGATCTCGATAGGTCTGTTATTAATATCCCGGTATCCATCACTCAATGCGAAAGTAGTGCCTGCACTGCTTTTATCCAAATCATTATAATAATTAATGTTCATCGCTGTATTCAACGTAAAACCAGGCACCTGATCTGCCGGGACAATAAACAGACGATATTTGGAAATTCCTGTTTCGTTCGAGGCTTTGGCAAAATTTACAGTTACATCTGAAGCGTTACCCGCTTGTTGTCCCTGATTTTTAACCGCTACACTTACACTGCCCACTGCTATTACAGGAGAAGCACTACCTAATTTAACGACAGGTGATGCTGAAGACAGCGCGCTGGATTGAGATGAATTATTATTCACCGCCAGAACGAATACCCGATAATCAACATTATCGCCAATAAGGCTACCGTCCGTTGCTCTAGCATCACTTGCTAATGTGAAAGCCTGGTTACTCCCACTTTTACTTCTATATGTGTAGAAACCGTTATTCAATGCAGCATTCAGATTAAAACTTCCTACAGCCGTATTTTTCACAACAAACACACGATAATGATTCACATTGTTCTCATCTGTTGAACGGTTGAATGTCACACGCAGATCACTGCCATTCCCGTTATCCGCAACATCGGTTGCACTCACACTGGTCGGTGCGATAACCGTTGCGTTTGGTGTTAGCGTAATTTGAGCCGAAGATGAGGAAAGTGCATTCTGACTCCAGTTTCCGTTACTATTTACGGACAGAACAAATACACGATAAGCATTGTAGTTCGTAATTCTATAGCCATTGGTATCAACCGAGTTACTCGAAAGTGTTACGGTCAGATTACCACCTGTTTTATTCACTTGTGTATAATTGTTCGACGCATTCGCAGCATTCAGGTTGAAACTTCCTACGTTATTGACAGGCACAACGAATACCCGATAGTGAGAAACATTGGACTCATCGCTTGCTCTGCTAAACGACACGCGCAGGTCAGCTCCATTTCCGTTATCCGCAATATCTGTAACAGACAGGTTCGTTGCCACACCTGCATTGCTATTGGAAGTCAGTCTCAATACATTTGAAGAACCTGACAACGCATGGGTATAGTTGTTCTGCTGATTGCCTGCTGCCATGACAAAGATACGATAATCCTGCAGGTTGGTGACGTTATAACCGCTGGTATCCCGCATATTCGACGGCAATGTAACTGTGAGGTTATTACCTGTTTTATTCACGGTGTAATATAAGCTGGAAGACAGATTACTTGCCGTAGGCAAGTTAAAGCTACTGGCTACCGAGTTGCGTACAACAAACACACGGTAGTTCGTTACCTTTGATTCATCCGATACACGGTTAAAGCTTACCTGAATATCGCGTCCATCTCCATAATCCGAAATGTCTCTCACTTGTGTAATGACCGGAGCCGGAGTTGTATTCAAGGACAACGTCAGGGAGGACGAAGCCGCAGACAGCTTGCTATCTGTAGCTGTATTCGCACTTACAGACATAATATACACAACGTACGCGGTTCCGTTTTTGATCAACTCGCCCGACGTATCCCGCGATGAAGAGTTCAGTATGCTTCTGACTGTGCTGGAATTCCCTTTATTGATGATCGTGGAATTCGCGCTGGATACCTTGCTCGCAGCAGCCTGGTTAAATGAGGATGCGTCCTTCGCCTTCACAACAAATGCACGGTAACTCGTAATATTCGAATTGGTACTTGGCTGCGTGAAGTTGATCTCCAGATCCCTTCCGTCACCATTGTCGCTAACATCGGCAATGCGCAGTCCCGTCACAGCTTGAACAGAAGGTTTCACCTGGTTCAGCTTCAGTACCTGTGAAGACCAGCCTAGATAGTTTTGGTTGTTATTGTTGCTGTTACCTACGGTCAGTACATACAATCGGTAGGTTTCGTTGCTATTTAGCAAATCACCGTTAACGTCGCGTGTCTGAGCGTTAAGTGTCAGCTTCGGATTGGTACCGTTTGGTGTGATTGAAGTGTAGTTTGCCGGAGATACGGCTGCAGCAACGGATTCTTTAAAGCTGTTGATATCCCCACTTTTGACCAGCATCACCCTGTAAGCGGACACGGTTCTCTCTGACTTTGCACGTGTGAAGCTTACCGTCAGGTCACGGCCATCTCCGTTACTGCCAGACACTGATCCATAAATATTCCAAGCAGAAAACTGTGTATCGTCAACCGGCGTTTCCGGTGTAGATGATGTTGTTTTAATATCAACACGTTGGCTGCGTGAGTTCCAGTAAACTTTTTCCCCGAAAGCTTCGCTCACAAAACGAATAGGCACCATAGTACTGCCCTTGATCGTACTTGCAGGGACATCCAATGCATTAAGTTGACCATTGATATATGCAGCCTTGGAACCGAGTGTTAATGTCACTTCTTGATCCCCACGGGTTGCTGTAATGGTTTTCGTTCTATTGTTGAACTGCACTTCCGCGTCAATTCCTTCAAAGATCGACCGGAGTGGAACGAGTACACGTCCAGCCTTCATCACAGGGGCTTGAACCGCTGGTACCTCTGTACCGTTAATATAAATGCTGATTCTTGCAGCTGCATCCATCACCGATGTTGGCAATGCAGACAGAAGCATGGCTGATACAGCCAGTGCTGACATCACTTTTTTGACTTGATTTCCTCCCGCTTTCCTCATAAACCTATCCCCATTCTCCTATTATTGGTACACTCTTATAGTTAGCTGTTCATTTCAGTAATTCCTGTATTTACCTATGCACAACTAAGACGTTCCGAATCGTGAAAAGGTTTCCGGTTCCCCAAAAATTATTTTCGCAGAAACATTGGCCTTGCATCTACCTACAAAGGTTAAAATTAACAGAAGATTTTGTCACCATTCCGAAACCACTTCTTGTACCAATTGCTTTAATCTGTGTGTAATAGTGAGTCAAGTCTACTTTTCATCCTTATCTGTTCATTCCAAAATTACAGGAGGTTTATATCTATGACATCATCTTTGTATTTTTATAAAAAGAAAGGTATGCTTACGCTACTTACCGCCACGGCTATTACTCTATTGTTACAAACAGCGGTTTCACCAGTGGCAGTCATTGCTTCCGCTGCACCTTCTGCGAATACCAAAGTAACATCAAGCAATTCGACCGCAATCTACAAATCCTTTCAGAACATGCTCTACAAAAAAAATGGCCTGCCCGCGGCTGACCGTTACCTGGAGTCTAAAATCAGCCAGGTGACTCCTTATCATGCAACCCTGATGGTGTTGCAGTTGGAAAACGCCCGCTTCAAAGCGCTAACAGCCATAACGGATCGCATGCTTGTGCCCAATGTTCAGGATCAGATGCAGAAAATATACAAGTGGAATGACAGCTTTACGCAGCTGATGTCACGCACCAAAGACACGAGTCTCCGTTCACTGTTGCAACAGGCCAGAGACAGTGGTTATCGTCTTACGATGATTGAGGGTTATCTCTATCCAATCATGAATTATGCCGCATTTGAAAAATACACTTCTTATGTAAATCAAGATATCAAACAGTACATCCGCATCATGGCAGTCGAAACGAGCAATATCTCCTCTGAAGATGGGGGCCTCATGATCGGATATCAGGATATGCTGAACCGCACGCTCAATCAGGAGCGCTTCCTGAATGATTTCCCTAAGTCTAACCGGAAAAATCAGGTACAGATGTTGATGAATCAATACACCTTGTACACCTTTTACGGGCTCGATAATACGCCGCTGTTCGATTACGACACCAACGTAATGGTGCCAAATGCTCAAAAAGGGTACAAAGCTGTCTTACAGCGGAATACTTCCGAGGACAGTGCTTTTTTGAAAAAACTGGGTGCCTTCATGGATGTCGTCGCTGAATCCAAGTTTGAAAGAACAGAGGCTGTCGACAAATGGCTGGAACAGAACGTATCTAGGGATGAATATCTGCCGGAGTACGGTATATAAAAGTTTTAGATCCATCTAACTTTGACAATCAGCTGCTTGCCTGGATACGTTGGAGGGTGAGCAAGGGAGTCCGGTTAAACAAACGTGTGCATGCAATGGTAAGCTTGGAATAGGCGCGTTTTTCATACACCGTTCCTTGTGCTCGTCGCGTAGAAGGTTGTACGGATAAAAAAATTCTAACGGTCACCTCGGACCTTATTCGGCCAGTTTAGAGGTATGCAGCAATGTAACGATCACCAGAGACGTTATTTCATCTATAGTGAGCAAAAAACAATGATTTTTCTGCTGACTTCGGGAAATAACGTTTCTCCTGATCGTTAGAATTTTAAATGGGCTAAAATCAGACGAATAGCGTCTTCTGAGATCGTTAGCCGGGTTGCGGGTCGTTGTAAAGCTTGATGATATGGTGACTCGCTGCTCCTTTAACACTTTCCCATGCTCTATTGTGTTGATTAAGTGCTACATATACATTCTTTTTATACATGAGGGAGGGTAGCATGGAAGACGTTGAGCTGCCTGTGGGAGATACGCTACTTCATAGCAAGGTGGTTCACTATATAAAACCAAAAAGACGAAGACAACTGCTCGTCAGGCATTGCTTCGTCTTTTTCATTGCTTCCGAGACGTCCGTGAATAACCACGCACCTTCCCCTCGAGTCACCACTAGGATTCAATTCGTTTAATCATATGGTAATACTCATGTCCACCGATGAGAATCACTTCATCTTGAACATAGCCTTGCCGTTCATAAAGTTGCATCGCGCCATTATTGTCTTGCTCCACGATCAGGGCAACCTGTGTGTGCCCGAGTTCTCTTCCATGCTGCTCAAAAGCAGCCATCAGTGCACGGCCGATGCCCTGCCCCTGAAATGGCTCACTTACCGAAAGAGTATCGAGATAATACTCTCCTGGACGGGTTTCTTTTACCAGAGCATATTTCTCATCCCCATCACGTCCGGGACGATCCAGAAGCGGTTGATCCAGACGCTCCACATCATCACCGGAATACGCTACCAACATGCCAGCAATCTGGCCGTCCTGCTCCATCACAGTGATATTTTGATAACTGATCCGGTTATTTTCCTGTGTAACAAACTCACGTAAGATGTCCATTGCCCGCTCATGGTCCGCCTCGCCCGCAAGTGCATAAGCGATATCCCCGATTGCCTGCACCAGCAGCGGAATGATATGATCCACATCTTCCTTCCGAGCAGGTCGGATCTGAGGCACTGGCTTCTGTTGCTCCGACCCTATAGTAGGTTTCACTTGTAAAAAGACACCTCTCTCTCAGATCAACATGTTGAACAGATTCAAGTTTTTGTTCAGCTCGGTGTAGGCGATACCTTTGCGGTTCATCCGTTCGATGAGTGGCTGGTAGTCTTCCTTGTACATGAGCTCGATGCCGACCAAGGCAGGGCCATTTTCCTTGTCATGTTTTTTCGTATATTCAAATCTGGCGATATCGTCATTCGGGCCGAGCACTTCCTCCAGAAACTCACGCAGCGCCCCCGCACGTTGCGGGAAATTCACCATGAAATAATATTTCAGACCTTCGTAGATCAGAGAACGCTCTTTGATCTCCTGCATCCGGTCAATATCATTATTACCGCCGCTGATCACACAAACTACCGTCTTGCCTGCGATCTGTTCCCGATATTGCTCCAGCGCAGCTACAGCCAGCGAGCCCGCAGGCTCCACCACGATAGCATTTTCGTTATATAATTCCAGAATGGTTGTGCAGGCTTTGCCTTCTGGCACCTTCACGATGTCATTCAGGATGTTGCTACAGATATCATAAGTCAAATCACCGACCCGTTTCACCGCTGCCCCATCCACAAATTTATCGATATCATCCAGCGTAACCACTTGTTTGCGGAACATTGCTTCACTCATGGAAGCTGCTCCAAGCGGCTCAACGCCGATGATTTGTGTTTCAGGACTAACCGTTTTCATGTAGGTTCCTACCCCAGCCGCTAATCCGCCGCCGCCAATGGTGACAAATACATAGTCTGCATTCTCATCAAGGCTTTCCATGATCTCCATCGCAACTGTACCGTTCCCTGCAATAATCTTCGGTGAATCAAACGGATGGATAAAGGTCATGCCCTGCTCGTCACATGCCCGCATCGCTTCCGCATACGCATCGTCATACGTATCACCGATCAGGACAACTTCTACATTATCGCCGCCAAAACGTCGTACCTGCTTCACTTTCTGGTTCGGTGTTGTGCTTGGCATAAAGATTTTGCCGTGAATGCCCAGTGCATTACAGCTAAAAGCCACCCCCTGTGCGTGGTTGCCGGCACTGGCGCAGACGATGCCTTTCTCCATTTCGGCAGGGGTCAGACTGCGTATCATATTGTAGGCCCCGCGAATTTTGAACGAACGCACCACCTGAAGGTCTTCCCGTTTCAGATACACATTACAGTTATATTTAGCCGAAAGTACAGCATCCCGCTGTAGCGGCGTTCTGACAATCACTTCACGTAGCACATGGTGCGCGCGCACGATATCTTCCATGCCTACATGGACATTTCTAGAACCTTCGTTTCCGGCTCCCGTTCCTGTTGTTTCTTGATTCTCTGGTTTCATCTGTCTCCACACTCCGCTTATATGGTCTAGCAATGTCATCCATTGCTTTTTCTTTTTATTGTATCACTTTTGCTCTGTCCTTGCGCCGGGTAACGGAAGGAACAATCTTCTACTCACTATGGCGACTGTCCTCAAATACTTCTCATTTCTCATTGTAAGGCTTTCTTACTCTTACTCTTACTCTTACTCTTACTCTTACTCTTATCTCTCACTCTTACTCCGTACCGCGTATCATTCGCATGATCTCATCGATGATCACTTCAGGATCTGTAAACATCACCATATGACCGGAACGAGCTGCTTCAATCCATCTCGCATTGGCTAGCTTGCTTACCGTCTGACGGTGAGCTTCAACGATGGCAGGTCTGATTTTACGTTCTCCCTTGCCTGGCAAGGTACCTGAAATAATGCTAACTTCCGAATCTCCCAGCTGGGGAGGTTGCTCCTGTAGTCCCTTTAAATCTTGCAAAAATTTTTTTCCCTCCGCAGCCATCGTCCGAGCAGCTTGTACCGTAAAGTCCTCACGGCGGTGATCTGCTACAACATCGTCAGGCTGATTAAGAAAGTCTTTGATGCCAAGGAAACGATACAGGCCCACACGAGCCAGAACTGGAATAAGTGTGCCATTAACCGCGAAACCCACCTTCGCCATACGGGAAAAATATAACTCACAATGCTCATCCGACGGGTCAACAAGAATGATACCCTGCAGACGCGACAGGTTGCTAGCCGCCGCTACACGTACAATTGGCCCTCCCCAGCTATGCCCCACCAGAATAATCGGCCCCGGCCCCATCGCCGCTATCAGTTCATTCAGGTCTTCCGCAATCCGGGCGAGCGTGCGTGGAGAAGAATCAACATCACTTCGTCCCGCTCCTGCCCTGTCGTATACAACGGTACGTGCATGTTTCGCAATCGTCGGTACAACTAGCCCCCATGTAGATCTGGATACACCCATCCCCGACTCAAAAACGACCGTTACCTCTCCAGCGCCCTTCGACATGTAATGCAACTTGCGGCCATCCCGGGTCTGAATATATGCACTTGAACCCAACGTATGTAATCGAGCATCATTACTCATTGTTTCACCTTCCCTCCCCACTGGTCCACAGTATCCCGTCTCGCATCACACTTCTAAATGAAAATGATTATCAATTACTAATTATACCTTTTTCCCTGTAAAAAAAGAACACCCGATCCATCACCGGATCGGGTATCCCTCTCAGCCTTGCAGCATCGGGATGAAACTCTCTATCCGCGAATGCCGTGATCCTTGTTATTCATCTGATCCAGCAACTGATTCATCGCTTCCTCGGTCATCGCACCACCGCTAAAGGCCACAAGGGCACGCAGCGGCATATATTTCATCATCGCGTTCATCATGTCCGCATGGTCATTATCACCGGAATCGTCACCGCCGCCAAAACCGCTCGCTTCCTGGAATTGCTGCAAAGCCTGCTCAATCAGCTTTTTATTCTCGGGGTCGCGCTGAATATCGCCAAGGGTACTATTACGTGTATACGTTGGAATAAACGTGGCAGTAGACTCTACGCTTACCCGAGTCTGCATACGAATATCACGCGAAGAACTGCCCACCTGAATCTCGAACTCCCCCGTCTCGACATGCCAGTCTTTCATATCCACGTTGTAATACGCAAACGAACGCTTATTCAGCGTGAAACGAACTATTTTGGACTCGCCAGCCTCCAGTGCCACCTTCGCAAAACCTTTCAGCTCCCGATCCGGACGAATCACCGTACTCTCGACGTCACTAACGTACAGCTGTACGATCTCTTTCCCTGCGTGCTCTCCCGTATTGGTGACGCGTACTTGTACCTGCACCTCGTCCAGATCCGTTAGCGCCGTGCGATCTACCTGTAAATCGCCGTACTCAAACGTGGTATAACTCAAGCCGTATCCAAACGGGAACAGCGGCTCCAGTTCTTTTTTATCATAATAACGGTAACCGACGAAGATCCCCTCGCGATAATCCACACGATCTGCCTCACCAGGGAAGTTCAGATAGGACGGATTGTGGCTAAGCTTGGCCGGGAAGGTCTCTGCCAGTTTACCGGACGGGTTCACCTCACCGTAGAGCAGATCGGCGATTGCGCCTCCTGCAGCCTGTCCGCCAAGATAAGCTTCAAGCACGGCTTGAACCTGCGGAAGCCAAGGCATCTCCACTGGAGAACCGTTGCTAAGCACAACCACGACACGGGACTGCACCTTGGCAACCTCTTCAATCAGTCGAATGTGGTTGTCCGGCAGACGCAGATGGGCACGATCATACCCTTCGGATTCGTATCGATCCGGCAAACCCACACATACGATAGCTGTATCTGCTGCTTGCGCGGCTTGAACGGCTTCCTGCATCAGGGTGTCATCCACATCGTCCGCTTCAATCCGATAACCCGGTGCATACGAGATGCTCACCCCATTGCCTGCGACCTGAGTCATCTCATCCACAATATCGTCTACCTTGGTCGGATTGATATGGGAGCTGCCACCCCCTTGAAAGCGAGGTTTACGCGCAAAAGCACCTACGATAGCTACACTGCCTTCACGTTTTAGCGGAAGCAGCCCGGCCTCATTTTTCAACAAAACCATACTCTCGGAAGCGACTTTGCGTGCAAGCTGATGATGTTCCGTTTTATCGTAGGAAGCCCCTTCTTTCTTATGATCCATCGCCTTGAAAATTAAGTTCAGCAAACGCTCCACCGCAAGATCAAGCTTGTCCATGGGCAGCTTACCGTTCTCTACGGCATCGATCACCTTACGTTCTCCAATACCACCGCTCGCCGGCATCTCCAGCTCCAGTCCTGCCGCAAGCGCATCTGCCCGCTCATTCACAGCGCCCCAGTCCGAGACAACCAGACCTTCATGGCCCCACTCATCCTTCAGAATGTCGGTCAGCAGCCACTCATTTTCACCCGCATACGTGCCGTTCACTTTGTTATAGGAACACATCACCGTCCATGGCTGTGCGTCCTTCACCGCCCCTTCGAAGCTGGCCAGATAAATCTCGCGTAGCGTCCGTTCGTCTACCACCGCATCAATCGACATACGGCGCTCTTCCTGGTTATTCACTGCAAAGTGTTTGAGCGACGTACCCACGCCCTGGCTCTGCACACCCTGAATATGAGCGGCAGCCATCTGAGTGGATAACAACGGATCTTCGGAAAAATATTCAAAGTTTCGTCCACCCAATGGGGAACGTTTAATATTCACACCTGGCCCAAGCAGTACCGCCACATCTTCGGCCTGACATTCCTCACCCAAAGCTATGCCCACCTGGCGCGCAAGCTCGGTATCCCACGAACTCGCCAGCCCTGCCGCAGACGGAAAACAGGTTGCAGGTACACTTGCAGTTAAACCCAGATGATCTGCACTGGTATCCTGTTTGCGCAATCCGTGGGGACCATCCGTTACCATAATAGATGGAATGCCGAGACGCTCCACCCCTTTCAGATGCCAAAAGTCGAGCCCTGAGCACATTCCCGCTTTTTCTTCCAGTGTCATCTGCCGTACCAAATCTTTGACGTTACGTTCCACATTAACCCCTCCAGTTCATGATATTCGTATAGTGTAGAAGCTATATACCAAGCATACTGCGTGAACTCTTACCTTTTCAAATCTTTACCCGTTTCATCACGTTTACATAACAGATGCGTTCATTGGATAAAGGCGAACGCTTCACTTTTCCAAAAAGCGAAAAAACAGCCCGATCTCACCGATCAGGCTGCCTGTGAACTTCTTATTATATGTCGATATATGCTACATCTCGTAATGCAATACATCCAAATTCCCAACCTTTATTAAGCCTGAGACTTATACCATGCTGCCGCAGCTTCCGCCTCGGTACGTGTCAGTTGATGGCCCTGACGTTCCCAATGCATATGCACATCGGCACCTGCCCCGCTCAGCAGGGAAGCCAATTCCTCCGTTTCACGTCTCGGCACAATCGGATCATTCTCTCCAGCACCGATAAACACGGGCAGTCCTTTCAGATTAGGCAGCGTCAGTCCGCGAAGCGGCACCATCGGATGGTGAAGGATTGCTCCCTTGAATACATCTGCCTGATGGAACATCAAACTTGCGGCAATGTTGGCACCATTGGAATAACCCAGGGCATACACGTTCGAACGGTCGAATCCATATTCCACCGCAGCGGCATCGATAAAGGCTCCCAGCTCTGCTGTCCGTGCAATCAGATCCTCTTCATCAAAGACACCTTCTGCAAGGCGGCGGAAGAAACGTGGCATCCCATTCTCGGACACGTTACCCCGTACCCCAAGAATCGCTACCCCCGGAGCAATCATCTCCGCCAGTCCGATCAGATCATTCTCCGTTCCGCCTGTACCGTGGAGCAACAGTAATGTCGGCGCATCTGGCTGCGTACCTGCTTTGTAGATATGTTTCATCGTCGATGTACTCATGATTTAGAATCTCCTTTCCATTCCCGTACTTGAATTGGTGGCAACAATTGTTCAATCTGCTCACGCTGTGGTTCGTACCAGTCAGGCAGCATCAATTTCTCACCCATCGTCTCTTGTGGTTCATCCCGTGCAAAGCCCGGAGGATCTGTAGCAATCTCGAACAAAATACCGCCTGGTTCCCGGAAATATACCGCATTGAAGTACTGGCGGTCAATCACGGGAGTTGGATGATACCCCGTTTGATCCAGGTCCTGTTGAATTTGTTCATGCTCCGTGTAATCTTTGGCACGCCATGCAATGTGGTGTACCGTTCCTGCACCACCGATACCGCGCTGGATACCTGTCGATTGAATATCGATGATCTGTCCCAGATCACCGCTCGCCCGCAGACGGATCAGGCCATTCTCTTCGCCAACCTGCTCCAGGCCAAGCTTGCTGACAAGCACATCCATCGTTTTCTCAGGCACGTGACTGTACAGTACCGCACCGCCAAAGCCTTTGATGGCATGCTCCGGTGTTACCCCGTTAAATGCCCACTGGCTTGGCTGACCGCCTTCGCGCTCAACCAGTTCAAGGAGTAAGCCCCCTTTATCGAAAAAACGAATATAGTGTTCACCGAATCTGGTTTTATTTTCATATGGAATATCGAAGGAAGCAAGACGTTCTTTCCAGAAGGACAAGCTACCCATCGGTACGGCATAGACGGTAACCCCGGTCTGACCTGAGCCAATCACACCTCTTCTTGCATTCTTCTGCGGGAAAAAGGTAATGATCGTACCTGGAGCGCCTTGCTCATTACCATAGTACAAGTGATACACATCCGGTGCATCAAAGTTGATCGTTTTTTTCACCAGTCTGAGTCCCAGTACACCTGCGTAAAAATCAACATTTTTCTGTGCGTCGTCTACAAAAGCCGTAATATGATGAATGCCTGAAGTTCTGAACATAATCTCCACTCCCTTGGTTTGGTTTATAATCATTATCTTGGTTGTTGTACGTTTGTTTTATTTACTGCATCTGAGGATTTACTTCCTTTAGCCTTGCTATTTATCTTTAAATTAAGATTCTTTAAATTCATATTAATCCATATGCGATCAATATGCAAGTATTTATTTCAAAATTAAGATATTACGGTGGTAAACCTTAATTACACTCGTTGTTTTTGTCAAAACGTATCGCTCTGAACTGCTTTTCACATAAAAAAACAGGTCTCCGCACCGAAGTACGGGAACCTGTCTTTATATAAGAATACAAATGAACGATTTCAAACTAAATACATCAAGCTGCGCTCATTCCCTTTTCCATAACCCTAACGGTACCAGCGTACTGGTACGTATATCCCACCAAAACAAAACCTGCTTCTGGTCTTCTTACACCAATTTCAATTTCTTCGGTGGATTGACCAGATCCTTATGCTCGTATTCATCCTTGATATCCCCGACAATCTCTTCGAGAATATCCTCCATCGTCACCATTCCGATCGTTGCGCCTGCTTCGTCTTTGACAGAAGCGATATGCACACGGCTATGTTGCATTTGAACGAGCACATCCTTGATCGGTGAACGCTCCGAGAAGCTCGGCATTGGGTGCATGAACGTGTTCATGCTGAACGTTCTGCCCGCAGCTACACTCGTTAACGTCTGTTTGGTATTAATAAACCCGACAAAATGGTTTGCATCCCCGCCTGCAATGACAGGATATCTCGTATACTCATGCTGATTCAGCACTTCGATAATTTGATCCAGCGGCATTTCTTTATTCAATGTAACGATTTTATTGCGGGGAATCATGATCTCCTGAAGCAACCGCTCATCAAAGGCAAAGATGTTTTTGAGATAGTCCAGCTCGGTTTGATTAATCTCACCGCTCTCATAACTTTGCGCCATAATCAGCTTTAGTTCCTCTTCGGAGTGAACCGTATCATGTCCTGCAGGTTTGATGCCGAAAATGCCAAGTAATAAACGTGCTGCACCATTCAGCGCATAAATGAACGGATTCATAATCTTACCGAACCAGTAGAGCGGTGGTGCAAGCAACAACGTCATCTTTTCAGCAAATTGAATGGCAAGTGTCTTCGGTGCAAGCTCACCAATCACGACGTGCAGGAAGGTGATCACTGCCAGCGCAATACCGTAAGAAAGCACGGTGGACAACGCAGCAGGCACTTCCAGACTCTGAAATAACGGATGTAACATCTTCTCTACGGTCGGTTCACCCAAGGCACCCAGTACGAGTGCTGTAATCGTAATACCCAGTTGACAGGCAGACAGATAATAATCCAGATTATGTGCCACTTTTTTGGCGACCACAGCTTTTTTGTTGCCTTCCGCGATCAATTGATCGATACGGGACATCCGCACTTTCAGAATAGCAAATTCGGCTCCTACGAAAAACGCGGTCAAACCGATAAATACAGCTACTAAAAATAAGTTTAAGGCTATTATTCCGTCCAATGATTTCCCTCAGGCGAGGGATTCACCTCCATTAAGTTTTGAAATGTTAAGCCAAATCGCTTGCAGGTTCTTGGGCCTCAGTGCCACTCACACGCTCAAGCAGCACCTGCTTGATGTGATAGTTCTCGGCATCCACAACCGTCCAGACATAGTCGCCGTGTTCAACGGTATCTCCTTTTTCCACACCGACACCCTTCTGGTACTGAATCCATCCGGCAACCGTATCCATCTCTTCATTCCCCTCGAATACAATGCCGAATTGACGCTCCAGTTCATCCAGAAGTACACGGCCACTAATCAAATACTGGTTTTCCCCGGTTTCCTGAATGTCCGCTACTTCATCCGCATCGAACTCATCCCGGATCTCGCCGACCAGCTCTTCAAGGATATCCTCCATCGTAATGATTCCCGAAGTACCGCCGTACTCATCCACGACGACAGCCATATGAACACGTTCCTGCTGCATTTTGATCATCGCATCCTGAATGGAAGTGACTTCCGATACGAACGGAATCTCACGCACGAATTCACTCAATTGATGTGCCCGGGTCGCAACCATGTCCGGCAAAATCTTCTTCACGTTCACAACACCGATAATACGGTCTTTATCTCCATCCTCGATCACGGGATATCTGGAGTAGTTATGTTCATCCAATATAGGAATGATATCGTCATACGTCATATCCTGATTCAGTGTAATCAGTTCGGTACGCGGAACCATGATGTCTTTCGCATCACGTTCGTCGAACACAAAAACATTTTCCAAATAGGAAAGCTTGGTCTTGTTACTCTCATCGCCTTCATAGCTCTGGTTCATAATGATCTTAATCTCGTCCTCGGAATAGGCTTGATCATGCCCGGCAGGCTTTACACCGAATCCACGCAGGATTACACGCGATGCACCATTAAGTGCCCAGATGAACGGATACATGATTTTACCAAACCAGTACAGCGGCGGCGAGAGTAACAAGGTTAATTTTTCGGAAAATTGAATCGCCAACGTTTTGGGTGCCATCTCACCAACAACGACATGCAAAAACGTAACGAGTATAAAAGCTATCGCATAAGAAGCTATCGCCGAGGCCGAGGCAGGTACATCCAAATAGCTAAACACCGGATACAATAATCTCTCCACGGTCGGTTTACCCAACGCCCCGAGTCCCAGAGCCGTAACGGTAATCCCCAGCTGGCAGGCAGATAGATAATAATCCAGATCCGAGACGACCTTTTTGGCGAGCACTGCCTTTTTATTGCCTTCGGCAACCAGTTGATCCACCCTTGATGTACGAATCTTCACAACAGCAAACTCCGACGCAACGAAAAATGCGGTCAGTACAATCAAGATGATAAGTAATGCGATATTCAATATGGTAATTATGTCCAAAGACTTCCCCGATTCTCAGGGATTCACCTCCAAAGATAGTTACAGCGTAATGCATTAACGTTCATGCCGTTAACGGTTCATGCGCTGTTAAATGTGTGATGCCAAGAGCCAGTGACGAATAAAACGCTACTTAACATATATAAAAATCAGTTCGTGATCCATTCTGTATAAGTCATTCTGTGACCTTGTAAATCTAAAACAGGAATCCAAGATGAAGTCAATAACGCCCATGACGTGTAGAAACGACTTCAATCAAAACGGGTTACCCCTCATGCTGTCCATTGTTCCTTGATCAACTCCATCTAGATTCTCCATTTGGACAATTTACAATATCGCCTACCCAATAGATATCCACCTCCCAACGTATCGATTCCTGTTTCCGAAAAGTATATCATGTTTTGCTCCAAACCATCCAGTTGCACGTTATGGTTTGGCACAAGCTTACAGTCTATTGTTCACAGAATAGTCTATATGTATGTTATCCTCTGGTATTTTAACCAGCATGATCCTGCCAAACAGGTGAGTTTCCTATGATCTATGTGTCTTCCTTTTTCGTGGCTTCTTCCGTATCTGTGAATGAATCTTTCCACTTTATTAGAATAGTGCAGTTTACTGAAATACTACCCGTTCCATTTGGCTATTAAACAGATTCAGATGTTCACTTTCGTAGCAGCTAAACGTTATTCTCGCGCAGGTTTGTAAAGGAATGTAACCGTCTTTTTTACACATGATATATTTAAATACGCGCAAAAAGCCCGCAGGATGCAAATACCTTGCGGTACCGATCCTACGGGCTGATTTTAATTCTTACACCAAGGCTTTGGCTGCAATGTCGGAGCGTTGATGTTTGCCTTCAAATTGAATGTGCTCTGCCTGAGCATACGCTTTGGCTCTTGCTTCTGCAATGTCAGTACCTAGGCCTACAACACCGAGAATACGTCCGCCGTTTGTCACCCATTCCCCAGCTTCATTACGCGCTGTTCCCGCATGGAACACAACAGCCTCTCGGGCTTGATCCAGTCCCTCAATCACAACACCTTTGGCATAAGGGCCCGGATATCCGCCTGAAGCAAGCACGACACATACAGCGGCTTCTTCGCTCCATTCAATCTCCAGATCAGCCAGCTTACCATGAACGGTTGCCCAGAAAATGTCGAGCAGATCCGTTTTCAAACGTGGTAGCACCACCTGTGTTTCTGGGTCTCCAAAACGTGCGTTGAACTCGATTGTTTTGGGTTTGCCATCCGGGGAGATCATCAAACCCGCGAACAATACCCCACGGAATGGACGGCCCTCTGATACCATTGCTTTCGCTGTTGGTTTGATGATAGTTTCAATCGCTTCTTCAATGATAGAAGTTGGAATATGTGGAAGCGGCGAGTATGTACCCATGCCGCCCGTATTAGGTCCTTGATCATTGTCGAACACAGGTTTGTGATCCTGCGCAGCAGCCATCGGACGAACCGTCTCACCATCGACAAAGGCCAGGATCGACATTTCCTGTCCTGCAAGGAATTCTTCGATAATGACTTTGGCTCCTGCTTCACCAAACACCTTATCGACCATAATGCTGCGAAGGGCCTGATTCGCCTCTTCACGGGAGTATGCAACGGTGACCCCTTTACCTGCAGCGAGTCCGTCCGCTTTAATGACAATCGGAATCGCTTGCTCATCCAGATAGGTTTGAGCCTGCTCGTAGTTGTCGAACTTCTCATATGCAGCCGTAGGGATATTGTATTTGTGTAGCAGATCCTTCATAAATGTTTTGCTGCCTTCGATTTCCGCTGCATTACGACGCGGACCGAAGACCGGAATGCCTGTCGAGTCAAATGCGTCTACAATGCCGTCTGCCAGCGGGTCATCCGGTCCAATGACGACGAGGTCTACTTTTAGTTCAACTGCCAGAGCTTTGAGTTTATCAAATTCATGTACCGCAATCGGGTGACACTCCGCCAGCTGTGCAATGCCCGCATTCCCGGGTGCGCAATGAATTTTGCCTGCCTTTGGACTTTTTGCGAGTGCCCAGATAATTGCATGTTCGCGGCCGCCGCCGCCGACTACCAAAATATCCATTCGTCTGTTCCCCTCCACGCTTTACTGGATTGTAATGTTCCTACTCTTCAAACACATGAAGTGCACTATTTTAAATTGATCTATTTCCTGAAAAAAGGAGTGCCCCGTACGTCATCAGCATGACAGGTGACACCCCTTTATAACACTTGCCACTTTTGTTTGATGAAGAGTATTTTAAGACCTCTGTTCGGTCTTTAACTCTTCAACCTGCTTATTACTTGTCCTAGTGTTTAAAATGACGTACGCCTGTGAATACCATGGCGATGCCGTATTCATTGGCTACTTTGATGGACTCTTCGTCTTTGATCGAGCCGCCTGGCTGAATGACTGCTGTAATACCAGCTTTTGCTGCCAACTCAAGTGTATCACCCATCGGGAAGAATGCATCGGAAGCAAGAATAGCACCTTTTGCCTGCTCACCGGCTTGCTCAATTGCAATTTTGGCAGCACCGACACGGTTCATTTGTCCCGCACCTACACCTACCGTCATGTCGTTCGCAGCAAGTACAATCGCGTTGGATTTCACGTGTTTAACCACTTTCCAGCCAAACAAAAGTTGCTTCATTTCTTCATCAGAAGGTGCACGATCGGTTACCACATTAAGTTCACTCGCTTCAATGGAGTGTACGTCCGATTGTTGTACGATCATGCCGCCGTCAATCGACGTCACCACGAATTGGCTTTCACGGTTACGAGCCGCACTCAGCTCGCCCGTTTTGAGCAAACGAATGTTTTTCTTTTTCGTCAGGATATCCAGCGCTTCTTGGGTAAAGTCAGGTGCAAGTACGATTTCCAGGAAAATCTCGCTAAGCTTGTTCGCCGTATCGCTGTCGATAATGCGGTTTGCCGCCACGATACCGCCAAAAATCGATGTTGGGTCAGCAGCATAGGCTTTGCTATAGGCTTCATAGATGCTTTCGCCAATACCTACACCGCAAGGATTCATATGTTTCACGGCAACGACTGCTGGCTCTTCAAATTCTTTAACGATCTGCAGTGCTGCGTTGGCATCGTTGATATTGTTGTAGGACAACTCTTTACCGTGTAGTTGCTCGGCTGTAGTCAATGTATCCTGTGCAGCGAGTGGTTTGCGGTAGAATGCAGCTTGTTGGTGTGGATTTTCGCCGTAGCGCAAATCCTGGAGTTTTTCGTAAGTAACGGTCAGACGCTCTGGTAGCGGATCGCCATTAACGTTGGAAAGATAATCGGAGATGAGTGCATCGTAAGCCGCCGTATGGCGGAACACTTTTGCCGCAAGCCGTTTGCGAGTTTCCAGCGTTGTATCTCCGCCGCTACGAACTTCCTCCAGCACTTGGCTGTAGTCGGCCGCATCAACAACAACGCTAACAAAAGCATGGTTTTTAGCCGCAGAACGCAGCATCGTTGGCCCACCGATATCGATGTTTTCAATCGCATCTTCATAGGCTACATCCGGTTTAGCGATGGTTTCCTGGAAAGGATACAGATTTACAACGACCAGATCGATGTAACCGAGACCAAGCTCTTGCATTTGGCGTGTATGCTCTTCGTTATCACGAACAGCGAGCAAACCGCTGTGAACTGCCGGATGCAATGTTTTGACACGTCCGTCCATAATTTCAGGGAATCCGGTTACGTCCGAAATTCCGATGACAGGTACGCCTTCCTTCGACAGCAGGCTGCTTGTACCTCCTGTCGAAATAATCTCCACACCCATTTGCGACAGCTCGCGGCAAAAGTCCACGATGCCTGTTTTATCCGATACGCTGACCAGCGCTCTTTTGATACTCACAATATGCTCCTCCTTTATTATCCCATAAGCTTCGCGTTTCCTGACGAAACACTGCTGATTTATTTCCCGAGAAATATCACAATATGCGTACCAATTTTCGACTTCTGTTATATAAGTTGAACCAGGGTGTTTACACCGGACACTACGATGGCAGAACAACCTTGAGAGTAGCTGTTATCCCCAGATTTTTTGAATCCCTTTTCTCAAGGAAAAAATCAAGTAATAAGCTTATGCTTCCGATGCAGCTTTCTTTCAGAAAGCTTTCAGCCGAACGCTTCGCTTCTCCAGCTTATTTCTGTTCTCTCCGTTCATGTGTGGAAAAAATCTCAACTTATATCAAACCGGTTTGTTCACGGTGACGTAGCGTCCGTTTAATTGGACCAGACCTTGCGCGAACCAGGATACCACTTCAGGATATAACTGCTGTTCGGCTGCATGAATAGCTTGGCTAATCGTTTCCGCCGTATCCCCTGGCTGAACTGGCACAGGATGCTGGGCAATGATTGGCCCCGTATCCATGCCGCCGTCCACAAAATGAACGGTTACACCTGTCACTTTCACACCATAATCAAGTGCTTGTCCAATTGCATCTTTGCCGGCAAAGGCCGGGAGTAGCGATGGATGAATGTTGATCAGTCGACCCGCGTAACGCTCCACCATCACTGAGGTTAGAAGTCTCATATAACCTGCTAACACAACCAGATCAATCTGTTTGGATTCAAGCACTTCGATAATTTCTGCCTCGTATGCTTCACGCGAATCATACGCTTTGGGCGTAAACAGATGGCAGTCTACCCCTGCATCCTGTGCTCGCTGCACAACGCGTGCAGCAGGTTTATCACAGACGAGTAATTCCACCGATGCACCCAAATGACCATTCCGTGCCGCATCAACCAGAGACTGAAAGTTGCTTCCGGTCCCTGAGGCAAATACAGCAATACGGTAGTTCGTCATTAAACATCCGCTCCCGTGAAGGTTACTCGCGCATCTCCTTCAGTTACACGGCCGATGATGTACGCTTCTTCACCAGATGCTTTCAGTTGCTCCAATGCTTTTGTTGCATCCGCTTCGTTCACAACCAAGACAAGTCCGATCCCCATGTTAAACGTCGTGAACATATCACGGTTCGATACATCGCCTTTTTGCTGTAAAAGATTAAAGATTGGCAAGACCGGCCATGAACCATAATCGATATCTACGTTCACGTCGCTTGGTAACATACGCGGTATATTTTCAATAAATCCACCGCCCGTGATGTGCGCCATCCCTTTAACTTTGACATTCTCCAGCAAGGACAGTAATGGTTTTACATAAATTTTCGTTGGCTCCAGCAAGGCATCGCCCAGTTTGCCACCCAGCTCCGTCACTTCGGAATGCAAATCCAGGCCAGCTTCTTCAAGCAACAATCTGCGAACCAGAGAAAATCCGTTGCTATGCACGCCGCTGGAAGCGAGGCCGATCACCGTATCTCCAGGTGCGATAGTTGTGCCATTGATGATTTTTGCTTTATCCACGATACCCACGGTGAAACCTGCGATATCATACTCACCTTCACTGTACATTCCCGGCATCTCAGCCGTTTCACCGCCGATGAGCGCGCAGCCGGACTGATGACAGCCTTCCGCGATACCCGCAACGATCGCCTCAATCTTCTCGGGGATAACTTTGTCACAAGCGAGGTAGTCTAGGAAAAAGAGCGGCTCCGCTCCTTGAACAACGATATCATTGACACACATGGCTACTGCGTCGATACCAATCGTGTCATGACGGTCCATCGCAAATGCGATTTTCAGCTTGGTTCCCACACCATCTGTACCGGAAACCAGAACCGGCTCATCATATTTGTCTTTGTTCAATCCGAACAGGGCACCAAATCCGCCCAAATCCGTCATCACTTCCGGACGGAAGGTACGCTTTACGTGTTTTTTCATCCGTTCAACCGCTTCATTCCCTGCCGCGATATCGACGCCGGCCTTTTTATATGCTTCGGACACAACCCTCACACCCTTCGTATCTTGTATAAATCGAGCTGAAAATATTTACACCGCACACTCCGATGACAGAATAACCTATGAAAAGTCTAACTCATTAATTGTTGTTGCTCATCTCTAAGAGATGATTCTGTACCAACTCAAATCCAGCTACACCCATTGTAATGTACTGACTGTACTCTTCCGGTGGAACCATTCGAATGAATTCGTCACCGTTGTATACCCCACCGGCACACTGGAATACTTGCAGTTCTTTTTTCGCCGGAGTCAGCGGGATGTTACCAACAATGCTCCATGTGCCATCCTTCAGCAGCTTGGGTGACGTGAAGATCACGTTGCTAGTACGTTTACCATACTTATAGACAAGGAATTCGCCGTCTTCCAAACTTACGGTTTCGTCACGCTGAATGCTCATCACGCCGAACGAAAATGCCTTTTTGAAGCGGTCTCTCAGTGCACATATCACCTGACACACGGCAAACCGTCCATCATGCATTGGAATCAAAAAAATATCGCCCTCATTGTAGCTTTTTCTGCCCATAAGCCTACCTCCTAACAGCTGCAGCCAAACTTCTCTTCACCGTCGAAGTCAAGACGCGTCGGATAGTCATTATCGAAGCATGCCAGGCATAGTCCGCCCTTGTAGTCATCCTGATTGTCCCCTTGAATCGAAGAAATCAGTCCATCCGGGCTGAGGAACGCCAGGGAGTCCGCATTGATCTCGCGGCAAATCTCTTCAACCGACAGAGAGGAAGCAATCAATTCACGGCTATCCGGTGTATCAATACCATAGAAGCACGGATTCTTGAATGGCGGCGAAGTAATCCGCACATGCACTTCCGTTGCCCCTGCGTCACGCAGCATATTCACAATCCGGCGGGATGTTGTCCCACGTACGATCGAGTCATCGATCATCACTACACGTTTGCCTTCCACGACACGGCGCACGGCGCTGAGCTTCATCTTCACGCCCTGCTCACGCAACTCCTGGCTTGGCTGGATAAATGTACGTCCGGTGTATTTATTTTTGATCATGCCCATCTCATATGGAATACCGGTCTGTTCAGCGTATCCAATCGCCGCCGAGATGCTGGAATCTGGTACCCCCGTAACCAAGTCCGCATCCACAAACGATTCAATGGCCATCCGGCTGCCCATGCGTTTCCGCGCAGCATGCTGGTTTGCTCCGTTCATATCACTATCAGGTCGAGCAAAATAAATATATTCCATCGCACAGAGCGCCTTGCGGTGTTTATGATTATCAAAACGATCCTCATGCAAGCCATCTGCATCCAGCACAAGCAGTTCCCCTGGCTCAATATCGCGAATCAGCTCTGCGCCGATGGTTTCAAGTGCACAAGTTTCAGACGCGAACAGGTATGCATCCCCAAGCTTACCCATCGTCAGTGGACGAAGTCCATGCGGGTCAGAAGCAACCAGTAGCTTATCATTTGTCATGATCAGAAAGGCATAACCACCGACAATACGCTGGAATGCGTCCTTTGCCGCCTCTACAAGACCTTTCGAAGAACGTGCAATCAAGTGAGCAATAACTTCAGTGTCACTCGTCGTCTGAAAAATAGAACCGCTCTGCTCCAGCTCACGCCGGATCGTTGGTGCATTTACGATGTTGCCGTTCGTTGCAACGGCCAAGTCACCATCGCGATATTTAAAAACCAGCGGCTGTGCATTCGTCAGCTTGCTATCCCCACTCGTGGAATAACGTACGTGGCCTATGCTGATATCACCTGTCAGTGTCTGCATCAGGTCTTTAGTGAACACTTCTTTCACCAGTCCCATACCGCGGTGATAGTTAAATTGTGTGCCGTCGCTTACACACATACCTGCACTTTCTTCCCCGCGATGCTGCAGTGCATGCAGACCGTAGTAGGAAAGGGAAGCCGCATCAGGGTGCCGATACACCCCGAATACGCCGCATTCTTCCTTTAATTTGTCGAGTCCTTCCTTGCCGGACCCTTCGTTATAATAATCGCCTGTCCACAACGGTTCCGTCATCAGTTCATGAGACATGGAATCGCATCCTCCCAGACCTTAGCCAAACCTCCTACAGGTTCGTTCACGGCTGATGTTCCGTTCAATTCAATCGTCAGGTTACTTCCTTCAACACGTCCGATCACAGCTGCTGGCACTCCGCGTTCACGTACGAAAGCTTCCAGCTTACTCGCTTGCTCCGGCGAAGCCGACAGCAAAATACGGGATTGGCTCTCACTGAACAGAGCATGATCTGCACGCAGAGCAGTCTCTACATTCACTTGTGCGCCCACGTTACCGCTGATGCAGGACTCTGCCAATGCAACGGCCAGACCACCTTCGGACAAGTCATGCGCGGAGCGGACAAGCCCGGATTGGATAGCTTCCAGCACCGTGCTGAGCAACGCCTTCTCCGTGTTCAGGTCAAGCTCAGGCGGACGGCCTTCTGTTACGCCGTGAACGGCGTATTGCAGCTCGCTACCGCCGAGTTCCGCTTTGGTTTCACCGAGGAGCATGATGACATCTCCTTCGGATTTGAATGCTTGTGTCGTGATATGATCCGTATCATGAACGAGACCTACCATACCGACCACTGGCGTTGGATAGATGGAGCCTTTGGCGTTTTCATTGTACAAACTCACGTTACCACCGATGACTGGTGTATCCAGCACACGGCAAGCTTCCGCCATACCGTCCACGGCTTTTTCCATCTGCCAGAAAATATCCGGTTTCTCCGGGTTACCGAAGTTCAGGTTATCCGTAATTGCCAGTGGCTCCGCACCGGAACATACGATATTCCGCGCTGCTTCACTCACGGCGATACGTCCGCCCACCTCAGGATCAAGGTACACGTAACGACCGTTACAGTCCGTTGTCATCGCAAGACCTTTGCGCGTTCCACGAATCGTCACCACTGCTGCATCCGAACCTGGACGTACGGCTGTGCTTGTACGCACCATGTAGTCGTATTGATCGTAAACCCATTTTTTGCTCGCCACCGTCGGGGAAGCCAGCACTTGTTTCAATGCACCGCCGAGATCCGACACCTCGTCATAACGAAGCGTGTCGATGGAAGCACTTGCCTCATAATAAGCTGGTACGGAAGATGGCTTGTCATATACCGGACACTCGTCAACCAAAGCCGTTACAGGCATATCGCCAACCACTTCGCCATGGTGGATCAGCTTCAGGCGACCATCGTCTGTAACTTTACCGACTTTGGCACAGATGACACCCCAACGTTCAAAGATTTCCATCGCCTGCGCTTCATCCTTCGGCTCAACGACAAACAGCATCCGCTCCTGAGACTCCGAAAGCATCATCTCGTAAGGTGTCATGCCTTCTTCACGCTGTGGCACCTGATCCAGATACAACTCCAGACCGTTACCTGCTTTACTTGCCATCTCCGCACTGGAGCATGTCAGACCTGCCGCACCCATGTCTTGAATACCGAGCACGATGCCCGTATCGATCAATTCCAGACAGGATTCCATAACCAGCTTCTCCATGAACGGGTCACCGACTTGAACGGCAGTACGCTGGGACTCGGATTCTTCGGTCAGCTCAACGGAAGCAAACGTTGCACCGTGGATACCGTCACGACCCGTTGGTGGCCCAACGTAATACACCGGGTTACCTACACCTTTGGCTACACCGCGCTGGATTTTGTCATGATCGATCAGACCCACGCACATGGCATTCACGAGCGGATTGCCTTCATAACTCTCATCAAACATCACTTCACCTGCAACGGTCGGAATCCCGATACAGTTACCGTATCCCGCAATACCCGCTACCACATGCTCAAACAAATATTTTACGCGCTCGCTCTCCAGCTTACCAAAACGAAGGGAGTTGAGTAGCGCTACCGGTCTTGCACCCATGGAGAAAATATCACGGATAATGCCGCCTACGCCTGTTGCCGCCCCTTGATAAGGTTCTACCGCGGAAGGGTGGTTATGGCTTTCAATTTTGAAAACAACGGCTTGGTTGTCACCGATATCCACGATTCCGGCACCTTCACCCGGTCCCATCAGGACACGCGGACCACTTGTCGGGAAACGACGCAAGAGTGGCTTGGAGTTTTTGTATGCGCAGTGCTCAGACCACATAACGCTGAATACACCAATTTCCGTGTAGTTTGGCTTGCGGCCCATAAACTCACAGATCAGCTCATACTCGCTGTCAGACACGCCCATCTGTGCGTAAAGTTTATGTTCTGCGACCTGTTCTGCTGTTGGCTCCTTAGCGGATAGCTGCTGCGTCATGCCGATCCCTCCATGCTTTCAAAATTGATGTAAACATCCGTTTGCCGTCTTCCGAACCAAACAGTGAATCCACTGCACGCTCTGGATGCGGCATCATGCCCACTACGTTGCCCGCCTCGTTGCAAACCCCTGCGATATCACCCAGGGAACCATTCGGGTTGTTGCCATATGTGAATACAATTTGATTGTTCGCTTGCAAGCTTGCCAGGGTTGCTTCGTCACAGTAATAGTTGCCCTCACCGTGAGCGATAGGAATGATAATCTCTTCGCCCGGTGCGTAGTCACGTGTGAATGGCGTGTCTGCGTTAGCCACTTTCAATACCGTGTCATGACAGCGGAATTTCAGCGACGTGTTACGGATCAACGCTCCCGGGAGCAGACCTGCTTCCGTCAGGATCTGGAATCCGTTACAGATACCCAGTACATATTTGCCTTGCTCTGCAGCTTTAGCCACTTCGTTCATTACCGGTGCGAAACGGGAAATTGCTCCGCAACGCAAGTAGTCTCCGTACGAGAATCCACCGGGAACCAGAATGCAATCATACGCGGACAAGTCCGTAGCCGTATGCCATACATAATCAACCTCTTGTCCAATCGCATCCTCTACTGCTTTGTAACAGTCGATGTCGCAGTTGGAGCCAGGGAACACAAGAACTGCAAATTTCATGAGATTAACCCTCCAATTCGTAGCGGTAATCTTCAACAACGGTGTTGGCGAGCAGCTTCTCACACATCACTTTCAATCGTTTTTCCGCTTCCACACGATCTGTTGTATCCAGATTCAGTTCCATGACTTTACCGATCCGTACACTTTCCACTTCGTTGAATCCCATGGAATGCAGGGCTCCTTGAACAGCTACGCCTTGCGGGTCGAGTACGCTTTGTTTAATAGTGACATATACGGTTGCTTTGATCATGATCTGTATGTTCCTCCTCAGTAATGAACGGGATAAATGCTTTATGCTGTTAAAAAAAGTGCTGTGGCCTTGGGACGCTCGCTTCGGTGTGGATGGTTCCTCCGGCCGCGGGTTGTTCCCCGGTTTTTTGGATTCGTTTTGGCCCGCGCTGCGGTCAAAACCCGGGAACAAAGGCGGACGCTTCGCTCCTTCGTGAACCATTCCCCCCTACGCTTGATCCTGCGGCGCTATTTTTTTAAAAGGCCTAAACCCTTTGCGTTGCTCGGTGGGTAGTAAAACAGGTGATGCCTTGGACGCTCGCTTCGGTGTGGATGGTTCCTCCGGCCGCGGGTTGTTCCCCGGTTTTTTGGATTCGTTTTGGCCCGCGCTGCGGTCAAAACCCGGGAACAAAGGCGGACGCTTCACTCCTTAGTGAACCACTCCACCCCTACGCTTGATCCTGCGGCGCTATTTTTAAAGGCCTAAACCCTTTGCGTTGCTCGGCGGGTAGTAAAATCGGTAGCCTTGGGACGCTCGCTTCGGTCGCAACGGTAGAACCAGCCATATCACGCAAACGTAGACAGGTCTTAAATCCCTTTAGTAACCAATGATTTTCAGTTTTTTCCTTTGCATCATTTACAGGCTTCATACCTAGTGAAGCCTGCCTTAATTGCCTCATCCACCAGTTTGAACACTGGCGGAGGGAAAGATTTGAGCTGGAGAAACGAAGTGCTCGCCTTTGCAACCGGAATGTGTCCTTTTGAAAAAAGGATACGAATCCAAACATTCCGGGGGCAACAGCGATCGAAAGCCAAACTTTCCCGGAGCCCGCGCTCAAACGTTACTTTTTATTATTTCGTTAAACGTTTATAAATATCGACGTATCTTGCCGTTGTCGCTTCCACGACCTCTTGCGGAAGCGGGTCAGGCTTGCTGTTCTTGTCCCAATCGGTGCCTGCCAGATAGGTACGGACGGGCTCTTTATCCATGCTGTCGATCTCAATGCCGAGAGCATAGTTTTCTTTTGCCCAGAAGCGGGAGGCATCCGGGGTGAAGATTTCATCAATCAGGATCACCTTGCCGTCCACGATGCCAAACTCGAATTTGCAGTCTGCCAGAATGATACCGCGCTGATCGCAGTAATCACGCGCGAATTCATAGAGGCGCAAGCTCTTCTCCTGAAGTTCAATGGCAAGGGCGTCTCCGACAAGCTCTTTCATACGCTCCATCGGAATGTCCTCGTCATGACCAACGTCATTTTTGGCAGCCGGTGTGAAGATGGGCACTTCAAGCTTGGCATTTTTGCGTAGACCTTCCGGCAGTTTGATTCCATTCACTTCTCCGGTTGTCTCGTACTGTCTCCAGCCGCCGCCAGTAATGTATCCGCGCACCACACATTCAATATCGATGCGCTCGGCTTTGCGTGTAACCATGATGCGGTTTTTGAGCAATTCAGGTTCGGTGACCAGATCACCCAGCTGACTCACATCGGTATGAACCACGTGGTTTTCCATCATGCTACCTGTCAGTTCAAACCAGAAGCTGCTGAGTTGATTCAGCACATTGCCTTTCTCTGGAACCGCCGGGTCAAGCACATAATCAAATGCCGAGATGCGATCCGTTACCACAATAAGAAAATGCTCACCCAGATCGTACAACTCGCGTACTTTTCCTTTATACAACAGAGGTGCTTTAACAAGATCTGCCGCCGTGGACAGTGCCATGGGGTCACCTTCTTTCAGGAGATGTAAAATATACGTCCAATTCCCCTCATCACGCGGGGCCACTCCAAATGCAGAAGAACCTTCCGATCGCTGTTATCCCCGAATTTTTCTGATCTAATTGTATAAGGGGAAAATTCGGTGATAAAGGCGAACGCTTCGCTTCTACAGGTTTTTTCTGCATTCTCCGTTCCAGCGTGAACACATAATCAACCTATACTTTTAGGAGAATATTTCTGTCCTCTACGTTCCCTGCTAGCCCATCATTCGTTCTCTAGCCTTATTAAGGGCGTATATTAATTGATTAGTCGTTTAAGCCGAGTTTTTTGAAAATGGTATCGACATGTTTCAGGTGCCAGGACGGGTTAAATGCATCTGCAATTTCTTCTTCGTTCAGCACGGCTGTGATTTCCGGTGTGGACTTCACGATGTCCTGGAATTGACGCTGTTCTTCCCATGCTTGCATCGCACGTGGCTGCACGGTATCGTACGCTTGCTCACGGCTGAAGCCTTTGTCGATCAGTTTGGTCATAACACGACCAGAGAAAGGTACGCCGAAGGTACGTTCCATGTTGCGTTTCATATTTTCCGGGAACACAGTCAGGTTCTTCACAATGTTACCGAAACGGTTGAGCATGTAGTTCAGCAACATCGTTGCGTCTGGCAGAATGACACGTTCTACGGAAGAGTGCGAGATGTCGCGCTCATGCCACAGTGTTACGTTCTCGTATGCAGACACCATGTGTCCGCGGATAACACGGGACAGACCAGAAATGTTTTCACTGCCGATTGGGTTGCGCTTGTGTGGCATTGCGGAAGATCCTTTTTGACCTTTGGCGAAGGCTTCTTCCACTTCACGGAACTCACTCTTCTGCAGTGCACGTACTTCTGTAGCAAATTTGTCCAGGGAAGTTGCGATCAGTGCCAATGTTGCCATGTACTCAGCGTGACGGTCACGTTGCAACGTTTGCGTAGATATTGGCGCAGGTTTCGTGCCAAGCTTCTTGCAGACAAACTCTTCAACAAATGGATCGATGTTGGCATACGTTCCAACAGCTCCGGAGATTTTACCGAACTGTACGCCATCCGCTGCATGGCGGAAACGCTCCAGGTTACGCTTCATCTCTTCATGCCACAACGCCATTTTCAATCCGAAAGTTGTTGGCTCTGCATGTACACCATGCGTACGTCCCATCATTGGCGTATGCTGATATGTCAGTGCTTTTTCACGCAAAATTTCGATGAAATTAATGATGTCTTTTTCCAAAATTTCGTTCGCTTGACGCAGTACATATCCCAGTGCCGTATCCACCACGTCCGTGGAAGTCAAACCGTAGTGAACCCATTTCCGCTCTGCACCCAGACTCTCGGATACTGTACGTGTGAACGCAATAACGTCATGGCGTGTTTCCTTTTCGATCTCATAGATCCGATCAATGTCAAAAGAAGCGTTCTGGCGAAGCAAAGCTGCTTCTTCCTTCGGGATAACTCCAAGCTCAGCCCATGCTTCGCATGCACAAATTTCAACTTCCAGCCACGATTGGAATTTGTTCTCTTCTGTCCAGATGGCTCTCATTTCGGGTCTGCTATAACGTTCAATCATGAATTTGTATGCCTCCATAGATTAGTTTGTTCGATCCATTGCAATCCTTCTTCGACATCCTGACAGAGCAGGTTTACATGCCCCATCTTCCGTCCTGTCTTCGCTTCGCTCTTTCCATATATATGAAGCTTGGGGATAACACCGAGTTCCATCGCCTCTTCATCAGGTTGCCCTGTTCTTGCGATGATTCCTTCCAGATGCTCACCAAGCACATTGACCATAACGACGGGACTTAACAGCGTTGTATCCCCCAGCGGCAATCCGCAAATGGCACGAATATGTTGTTCAAACTGTGATGTGGAACAGGCCTCCATCGTGTAGTGTCCGGAATTATGCGGCCTTGGAGCCAGCTCGTTCACATACAGTCTGCCGTCAGCGGCTACAAACAGTTCCACCGCCAGCAATCCGACAGCTTTGAGGGATTCGGCAACTGCAGCGGCCAGTTTCTGTGCTTCCAGTTGAATTTCTGTGGCCACTCGCGCAGGTACGATGGAAGCATGCAAAATGTTATTCACATGAATGTTCTCCGCAGGCGGGAACGTTTTGATCTCTCCATTCGTGCTACGAGCAACAACGACCGAAATTTCGCATTCAAACTTGATAAATTGCTCCAGCACCAGCTCTGCTCCTGTCGATGCAAGCTCTTGATACGCCTCTTCAGCTTCCGCTGCAACCCGGATCACCCGCTGACCTTTGCCGTCATATCCGCCAGTCACTGTTTTCAGTACACATGGAACGCCTAATTCACTCACCGCAGCATTCATCGTATCCAAACTGGTAATCTCGCGGTATGGAGCAACTCTTACCCCAGCCGCTTCAATCGCACGTTTCTCACGCAAGCGATGCTGGGTTGTGTATAAAAGGGAACTCCCTTGCGGTACATACGACTCACGCTCTAGCAAAGCCGCCACTTCTGCATCCACATTCTCGAATTCATACGTGATCACATCGCATTGTTGCGCGAGTTCTCTTGCTGCCTGTACATCATCGTATCCGGCTTCAATCTGCTTCGCAATCTGGCCACAAGGTGAATCCGGTGCTGGATCAAGCGTCACGAATCGATATCCCATCGCTGTTCCGGCTAGCGTCATCATCCGTCCGAGTTGTCCGCCGCCAAGAATACCGATTGTTGTATGTCCAGGTAATAAGACGGGCTGTCCCTGCCCTGTTCCCTTATTCTGTCTGGTTGCCTCATTACTCATAGCTCATCACTGCTTTCGAGTACTTCTTGTTTAATCCGTTCTCTGCGAGCTTCGGAGCGACGCTGTACCTCCGGGTCAAATGCGCCAATGATCTGCGCCGCAAGCAAGCCTGCATTTGTCGCACCCGCTTTGCCAATCGCAACCGTCGCTACCGGGATGCCGCCAGGCATCTGCACAATGGACAGCAAGGAATCGAGACCGTTCAATGCTTTGGATTGAACCGGAACACCGATGACGGGAAGCATCGTTTTGGATGCCACCATACCTGGAAGATGAGCCGCTCCGCCTGCACCAGCGATAATGACCTTGAATCCGCGGTCGATCGCCTGCTCTGCATATTCAAACATCAAATCCGGTGTACGATGCGCGGAGACGACCTTTTTTTCATAACCAATCCCAAGCTCGTCCAGCACCTCGCACGCATGTTTCATCGTTTCCCAATCAGACTTACTGCCCATAATTACAGCAACTTGCACTGACATGAATACATCCCACTCCCATCTGAGCATTTTAAAAAAACGAAAAAGTCCGCTACCCGCGAAAATATTACATTTTCTCCGGACACCGGACTCCAAGAAATACGTATCCCTCATTTGGGCATGCCAAAAGGGGCTTGCTGTCCGCAATCAACCATGCGACTCTCAGCCGTATCTCCTCGTAGTCCGGAAATTTACGGTTTCCGGGTAGATACTTCCGGGCCCTATTCCCGGCGTTATACGAGCAAATATCTATTCGTTACATCTTCGTTTACCATGTTCCACAATCATACAGCTTTCGTTCCTACTCGACCTTATTTTAACCTGATCGACACATCTAACATTCTAACAATCCCCTACAGCGTATGTCAACTTAAAGACGAACATTTAACATATTGACAAATCTAATGTTCGGGAATTAGTGAAGTGTTAACCAATAAACTCCAAATTCGCTTGAAATACCCCATCCTGTTGCTTCAAAATAAAATAAAGAAAGCCGGCTACTCTTCAATTTCTCGAAGACAACCGGCTTGTTCACACGGGAAAGGAGCACGAAGTACACCCTCCCTCTTATTTCAACATCATTTTACGATCAATACAGGAATTTGAGCATGCTGTACTACATTGTGGCTGACACTGCCCAGCACGAATTCACGGATTCCGCCTAAACCGCGGGAACCAATAATAATGATATCCGAGCCGTTTTCTTTGGCATAGTCCAGCAACACTTCGGCTGCAGCTCCTTGGATCAAATCCACATTGGCCGTAACACCGGCAGCTTGAATTCGCTCTTTCGCTTCATCGGTCGTTTGCACAGCCAGATTGTAGTAATCGTTATTCAGTGAAGCCGGAAGCGGCGCAAGCCCCTCCCCGATAAATACGCGCGGAAAATCAAATGCATGAATGACATCGAGCACAGCCCCCGGCGATGCCTTGGCAAACTCGATTGCACGATCCAGTGCTTTATTTGAAGCTTTTGACCCATCATAAGCTACTAAGATTTTGGAAAATAACATGTAAATCCCGTCCCTTCCTTATATATGTAGAACCCGAAGCAAGCCTCGGTCTGACATCTCAATCCCTTACAGAGCCTGGAACCATGTAACTTCTTAAACCTTCACAGGTTAAAATGAACCACTTAATAAGAAACAATTTACATAATAAATTCATTCATCCCTATACAATCACTGCAAAAAGTAACCATACATCACTGCATTCAGAAATACGAGCAACGGGATGCCAATCGTAAAGCTGGGATGTTTCGTTTTATGCCTTTTCCTATACATCGCAATCCAGACGCCTAACGCACCACCGATAAAGGCTAGTAAAAACAACGTTCGCTCGGGCGTGCGATCCCGCCGCTGCTGTGCACGTCTCTTGTCGTCTGACATGACCAGATATGCGACAACATTAATAAAGATAAACCATACGATAAGTCCGGTATGCATATGCGTTTAGCGGTCCCCCTGTCCCGGGACATCTCCCTGTCTCCATTATAATCCCAAGACAGGCAGATGATCAACGCGGGCAGAGAACCGCACTCTTTTACATTAAAACTAATTCTACGATTCCTGTTTCGGAATTCCGTTCAGGCTAGGCACCCTTTTGGCTGATTTCTCAGGGGTCACTGCGATATTCTCTTCCCGAATGCTATCCTTATTCTGCTGGTTATTGCGTTTTTCCGGTTTGTTATGCGGCATCTCAGGCTCACCTCCTCCGCTTACGTTGCCTGAAAATGAATCATCTTATACGAAGGAGGCACCTGTATTTTAGGCTTTAGGGAGCATGTCTAGTTGTTACTGTGGCTGTTTAGAAAATGATATAACGCTCCGTACAGGTTTGCATCGTTTCCAAACGTACAGGCTGTGATCTTCGGGCTCGCCTTATGCAAAGGGTTAATTCGCTTAAGTTCACCAATTGCCCATTGGATTCGTTCCAGCACAACAGGCTGTGCACTAATGCCTCCTCCGATGGCAAACACTTCAGGGTCGAGAATGTATTGCAGATTCATGATCTGAACCGCAATTTGTGTGCAAAAGGTGTCAAATACTCCGCACGCCTCCGCATCTCGCTGATTAATAAATTCAAACACGGCCTCACCATCGGCAGGGTCATCCAGCCCTTTTAACTCACCAATCTGTCTGACCATCTCTACAGCCGAGCTCTCCAGTCCAAAATAGGCCGCTTCCTTCGTTACCGGATCAATCCGGCTCATCACATAACTAACCTCTCCGGCTGACAAGTTTTTGCCACGCTGCAGTTTACCGTCCATGATGATTCCTCCCGCGATGCCGCTGCCCAGCACCATAACGACGGAATCCTTGGTATCTTTGACACTGCCGAGCCATAGTTCAGCAAGCGCTGCGCACTTCCCGTCATTTTCAATGGACACATGGATCGCATATCTGTCTTCAAGAAGCTTGGCTAAATTCACCTCATGCAAAAATGGAAAAGAACCGCCGTGATACACCATTCCTGTCTCCACATCGATTGTTCCTGGACAACTCAAGGCAATGCCCCGAATCTGTGACAAGTCTTGTGCATCCACGATGGCATAAAGAGCATCCTGAAGTTCCTGCAAGCCACTCCGACCAACGCCACGTTTTCCCTTCGACAACAGCTCTCCGTTTTCGCTCATGATTCCGTATTTAATAAACGTTCCACCAATATCAATAACTAGATACATTCTGTCAGCCTCCTGATCTGCCTATCATTCATCACCATCATAATTGAAATATAGAGCGTTTCCATTTATATTGATGGTATTCATTTGCGATTAATGGTATTAAATTATGATCTTTAGGGAGAAGGAGCATTCAGTGCCAACGATAACCGAAACCAAACTTCAATGGATCTTACAAACGATATATGAGACTTCCCGGGTTCCCGCGTTCTACCTTATGCGTGGTTTGGATCGTCACCCTTCTTTTAGCCCGGAACTTGCGAACCTGCTTCTCTCCGTCCCGATCCATCTAAAAATTCAGATCATCGACTACAATACACAAATGGATAAAATGATCCTGATGCCAGTCTCTATTCCTGAAGGGCAAGGTCTGCTTGTTCTCTGGCCCAACGCACAGTCATATGTTGAGCATGTTCCATTTTCATGGGAGCAACAACTGAATACTACTACATTCATTGAACCCAATGATCTCCATCAACTGCTGAGTGTGGCAATTATGGCCCATTACCTTTTACATCATGAAATATTGGATCAACATCAAGTACTTGAGGATAACAAACATGTTATAAATAGCCCTACGGAAGGTGTACTTGAACTGTCTCTTCTGGAACAGAGAGAGCGGAGATTGTTTCATAAATCCTACCTTTCGGAGAAAAAGGTATTTGATCAGGTTCGTCTGGGGAACAAACATAACATGCTTTTGTACCTCAAACAGCATATGGAGTTGAACGGGGTCTACGGCACATTATCGCAACAGGATAGTTTACGGAGCAAAAAGAATTTGATCATCGCAGCCATTACACTCGGAACCCGCGCTGCAATTGATGGGGGGTTGTATTCGGAGTCGGCGCTTACGCTTAGCGATACCTATATCCAACATATTGAGAAGCTGACCCGGATTGATTCGATTCACCCGATTCTGCATAAAATCCTAGGTGACTTTACCGAACGTGTAGCCAAAGTCCATCGGGCTCATAACTCCAAAGACATTCTGTTATGTCAGGAATATATATTCAATCACTTATACGATGACTTAAGTCTCTCCTTAATATCCAAGCATCTGCAAATAAGCCCCTCCTATCTTTCCCGTAAATTCAAGGAAGAGACTGGAGAGGCGCTTCGCATTTTTATACAAAGGCAACGGATTGAAGAAGCCAAAAATCTGATCGTTTTCTCAGACTATCGCCTGAGTGAGATTCATACGTTGCTTAACTTTCACGATCAGAGTTACTTCATCAAAGTGTTTCGAAAACATACGGGTTTCACACCAAAAGAATATCGTAATCGATTTGTGGTCAAGCCTTCTTGAACATGAGGACCTGAATCTGGTCGCCCCATTTAAATAGTCCGAGATCGTTTAACACTTATTCTCTCACCTTATGTTATCTTTGCAGCATTCCTATTTTCCTTGTTTCTCCATAGCGGCCTTGAGTAAATCTCCCAGGTTGGAGCCGATGGATTCCTGCTTCGCGTATTGCTTCACCAGCTTTTGTTGCTCACGTTTGTTCACATGCTGCTTGTCTTTATCCAGCGTTTCGGTGATTCCGCATGGCAGACACTGTACATACAGTCCAGCTTTGCCTTCCTTAATCTCCATCTTTTTATGGCACTGCGCGCAGCGGCGGTTCGACAACCGCTTCTCATTGGAGCGGCGATAACCACAGTCCTCTGTAGGACATACGAGAAACTTGCCACGTTTCCCCTTTTTCTCAAGCAACTTGGCATTACAGTCCGGGCAGTGGCTGTTGGTTACATTATGCGGTTTGTACTCGGCTTTACTGCTTTTAACGGTGGATACAAGTTCCTTCGCCATAGAACGAATCCCGTCCAGGAACGGCCCTGGTTTCCCCTGTCCACGTGCTATGCGCTCCAATTCAGCCTCCCAACGAGCTGTCAGTTCAGGTGTGCGCAATTGCGGGGCGGCAAGCTCAATCAACTGTTTGCCTTTGCCAGTTGGATGCAGACTGTTCCCTTGACGATCAATTGTATCCGAGCTGACCAGTTTCTCAATGATATCTGCACGTGTCGCAGGTGTGCCCAGTCCGTGCTTCTCCATCTGGGAGAGCAATCCTGCTTCCGTATACCTCTTCGGCGGCATCGTACGCCCACTTTTGATGTGGCAACGCTGAAGTGTCACCGCCTGCCCCTGTTGCAAGTCTGGCAACAAAGCACGATCATGTTCACCTGTATCATCCGAACGCTCATCTTCTTCATCCGTGTAATCCCCGCCGTATACTTCACGCCAGCCACTATCCTTGACCGTTGTGCCTTTCACGTGGAAGGAATCCTTACCTATCTGTACCGTAACAGCTACTGAATCATACCTTGCTGCCGGATAGAACAGACTGATGAAACGGCGAACAATCAGATCGTATAACTTACGTTCCTCCGGGCTGAGTTGATTTAAGAGCACCGTCTGCTCGGTTGGAATAATGGCATGGTGATCGGTGACCTTGCTATCATCAACAATCCGTTTCGTGATATTCAGATTTTTGCGCAGTAAAGGGCGTGCAAGTGATGCATAAGGGCCAACAGCTACACTCTCGAGTCGTTCTTTTAACGTTCCCGTCATGTCGGAAGTCAGATAACGGCTATCTGTCCGCGGATAGGTAACAAGCTTATGCTGCTCATACAGACGCTGGAGTACGTTAGAGGTCTGTTTAGCGGAGAAACCGTGTTTACGGTTCGCATCCCGTTGCAGTTCCGTAAGGTCATAAGCCAGCGGATGCGGCTCGACCTTCTCACTTTTTTTCACCTGGGCAATCGAGCCTTTCCGCCCTTCTACTCGTGCTTTCAATTGCTGCATATCCTGTTTGTCGAAAACTCTTGAATCCCCGCCAGATGCACGCCAAACCGCCTGAAAATCTCCAAAGTCCGCAGTTAACGTCTCATATTCCTGTGAACGGAAGCCGTTAATTTCATTTTCCCGATCCATGATCATACCCAGGGTTGGCGTCTGTACACGTCCAGCGGACAATTGAGCATTGAACCGTACGGTTAACGCACGTGTCACATTAAGACCAATCATCCAGTCCGCTTCTGCACGGCAACGTGCGGATTCGTAGAGACGGTCAAATTGACTTCCCGGCTTCAGCGAAGCAAATCCGTCCTTGATCGCTTTGTCCGTTTGGGATGAAATCCACAGTCGTTTGAACGGCTTTTTCCACTGCGCCATCTGCATAATCCATCGTGCAAGCAGTTCTCCTTCACGGGCCGCATCGGTTGCGATGATAAGCTCACCTACATCCTGACGTTTCATCAGCTGCTGCACAGCTTTATACTGGTGATTCGTTTCCCGGAGCACCTTCAGCTTGGTTCGCTCTGGCAGAATCGGCAGATCCTCCAGATTCCACGTCGCGTACTTTTTGTCATAATCCTCAGGCTCAGCCAAACCCACCAAATGTCCCAAGGCCCACGTTACAATGTATTTCGGACCTTCCATATAACTTTTATGTTTATCACGCGCGCCCATCACCCTTGCAATCTCCCGGGCTACAGATGGCTTCTCTGCGAGTACCAATGTCTTCACTTCGTATCTCTTCCTTTCTTTCCAGACGCTAATGATCGGCGACAACGGATCTGTCTTCCTTGTCTTCCTACCTTCTCATCTTTACATTATATCATCTCAATCAGAATCATGTTTTCGACAAATGTGGATTCCAGGCGGTGTGTTAAACGGATCTCTTTTGAGAGCAATAAGCAATATTTGTTATCCCAATACCAACCCAATATGTAATATGTATGTAACTTATTTGTGTGGAATTTAATTTCTATCAAGATATGCACAACCTTTATTTTAAAGAAACATAGAGTAAATGATTGATTTTACTATAAAAAAGCGATTTGTATACGTTTTTTTGAATCGATTCAATCTTTGTCAGATTACTTAACACCAATGTAAGATGTGCAAAAGTATTTATACAAAGATTGCTAAAACACACACATCATCTTAGACACAGGAAGGGAGCGTGGATGCATGACTTATCATGGATCTGTATTGAAAAAAGGCGGTGCCTTATTACTCGCGGGAACCATGGTTGCCGCAACGTGGGGAGGAACTGCTGTACCTTCGGCTTTCGCCACCGCCGCAACTCCTCCAAGCCAAACCTCCACCGTCACTGCCCTTGCAGGGAAAGCGCCGGTCAGTGCCGCAACCTTCGTTCAGTCCATGGAAGAAGCCGCTACACTTGCAGGTGTACCTTTCACCATGGACAAGCTCTCCGGTGCGACAATATCACGCAAAGATGCTGCACTTGCCTTGCAGCAATGGCTCAAGCTGGACACCGCTCCGGCATCCTTCAAGGATGTGCCGAAGCAGTCCGATTATGCCATTGCCGTCGGTGCCCTGAATGCCGCCGGACTCATGAAAGGCTACACGGACTCTCTTTTCTTACCGAACGCTGTACTTACAGCGAGCGACGTCTCTATTTTGAAAGACCGCATCTATACCTACATAAAACCGTTTGTGCTTGAAGAAGCCACGATCATGGATATGCAGAATGCCATGGCACAAGGTAAACTGACATCCAAAGAGCTCGTACAACATTATCTGGATCGTATCGCGAAATACGATGATCAAGGTGTCAGCATCAATGCTGTCCTGAATCTGAACCCGGATGCGCTTAAAATCGCAGAGCAACTCGATGAAGAGCGCGAAGCTCAGGGACCTCGCGGCCCGCTTCATGGTATCCCGATCCTGGTGAAGGATAACTTTGATACCAAAGACATGCCAACCACGGCTGGTTGTATCTGTCTGAAGGATTCTATTCCGGCCCATGATGCAGAGCAAGTGAAGAAGCTGAAAGCAGCGGGAGCCATTATTTTGGGCAAAACCAACCTGCATGAGTTCGCTTTTGGCATTACAACATCAAGCTCGCTGGGAGGACAAACGCTTAATCCGTACGCCCTTGATCATTATCCAGGTGGTTCGAGCGGTGGAACGGGTGCGGCCATTGCCGCGAACTTTGCTGCAGCAGGTATGGGCACCGATACAGGTGGCTCCATCCGCATACCGTCCAGCTTTAACAGCCTTGTGGGTATTCGTCCAACCATTGGCCTCTCCAGTCGGGAAGGCATCATCCCACTAGCACTGACACAAGACGTTGGTGGGCCGATGGCACGTACCGTAAGTGATGCGGCGATTATGCTGGATGCTACCGTTGGTTATGATAAAAAGGATGTCGCCACGGCTTACGCGGTAGGCAAAATCCCTTCCAGTTACACAGACTTCCTGGACGCGAACGGACTGAAGGGTGCTCGAATCGGTGTAGCCCCTGAACTCATCCCAAGCACCAAAGCGGAGGAAAAAGCGGTTGCCGACGTTATCAACGCCGCTGTTGAAGAACTGAAATCACTCGGTGCTACCGCTGTACCGATCTCCATTCCGAACTTTGCAGAGATCAATAAATATCCTAGCCTCAGTGGCTATGAGTTCAAATTCCAGCTGAATGACTATCTGGGTTCTCTAGGTGATAATGCACCATATCACAGCCTGTCCGAGATCATCGCATCCGGTCAATTTGATAAATCCCAAGAACAAGCCATGAAAGCACGGGACGCACGGGATACGCTGGATACATCAGAGTACAAAGATATCGTCCTGAAGCGTACTCAAATTACTCGTGATTCCTTACTGAAAGTCATGGCGGATAACCATTTGGATGCAATCATCTATCCTACGTCAACACAAGCTGCTGGCGTGATCGGCAAAGGACAAACCTCTGGTGCCAACAATCGTCTAAGCCCATTCTCCGGCTTCCCATCTATTACTGTACCGGCTGGCTTCACAACGGATGGCTTGCCTGTAGGCTTGGAATTCCTGGGCCGCGCCTTTGACGAGGGCACTCTGATCAAGCTGGCTTACAGCTACGAACAAGGTACACACCATCGCCAAGCACCAAAGTTAACGCCTTAACGCTTCCCCCTTTATTGAACATTCTTCATTAAACGCGCACCCCACTCACGATTCTGTGAATCGGGGTGTTTTTCGATTTATATTTTCAATTTGCCCAGTTCTTGATTTGTCGTCTACAATATGATGAGGAAGTTTACTACTTGTACATCGTTTGAACCACACAATAACAGGAGGTTTTAGATGAACTATTCAAGATGGCATATGCTGCTTATTACTGTGCTCAGTTTCTCCCTTTTGGCCACATCAACGGTTAGCGCTGCCACGACTACTAATGCCAAGAAATATAAGTGGGCCAAGCCCGCTGTAGAATTTATGGCCTCTCACGGTGTCATGAAAAGCTACGAACAGGAAGCAGATCGTTTAAACCAGACCGTGTCCAAAGCCGAATTAACCCAAATGATACATACCTTATTCAAGGAATTCCGTGTTGAACCCGACAAAAAAATCGAAATTCCAGGCGTACCAGAAGGAAGCACCTATTATTCTATTTTTAGAGATGTGTACGGAAGTATTCCGAGTAATCCCTGGAGTTTAAATGCTGCTGCAGATCAGGTAGATTATTCTAGTTATACTTTTGCTTATCAGCCTGATAAACTGTTATCTCGATGGGATTTGATGATCACCTTGAATGTGCTCTTTCCTCAGATGTCCGAAGCTGTTCAAGATAGACAGTACAAAGATATGTTTGCTCAATCCAAGTCATTCAAGGACATTCCTCATAAGAAATTCAGTTCACCAGAGGCCTATGATAAATGGATTAATGCAGATCAATTACTGACAGCAGAATTCGGTTGGATTCAATCTAAAGATAAAAGTATTTATCTCAGTTCCGACATTGATGGTGGCAAACTGAATGCTTTGCTCGGCTTCTCTAAAGCAGGTATCATGAAACCCGATGCCAAAGGGAAATTTTATCCGAGTCAAAAAGTAACGTTAGCAGAGACGGCAGTTATTCTGCAACGCATCTACAACTTTTATGGCGGAAAAGGTTATAAACATCAGCCAACCAAAGATGAACTGATCCCGAATGGCACCCGTTTGTTTTTGCATGAGGGTGAAAAATCTGCTACTGGAACCACAGGTGATTTCGCTCTTGTTAATGCGGATGATGTTTCAACATTGTACCTTTCCATTAGTGCCAAGGAACCGGTCGATCTAACAATTACTGTAAACGGTGAATCAATCAACTATACCTATGAACGTTTAAACGTTCTTAATGCTCCAGTCATTATCCCTTTTGATGGTGCGTACTATGTTGAAATCTATCCCATCCTGCGCAGGACTGGCAAGCTCGTTGGAGAACCAGAAACCGATGAAGAAGCCGAAGTTTATAACAACTTAAATCTGGCCTACTTTACTTCAGATCACTGGACTGATTTTACTGAGACTAAATTGGATTTCGATGATTCACAACGCGAGTATGAACAATATTTAAAAGAAAACGAATAGACAAGAAAAGGTATAGCTCATTTATTGAGTCTCTACCTTTTTAATTCTTTCTGTCACATTGTGGATTCAAGTTTTAGTTCATCCGTTTCTACATTCACATCATGTTTACTCAAAGCTATTCATTTTAGCTATTATTTACCCTCTATCCGGCACACCCCATCGAACAACCAAACCCGAGTACGTTAGCCCGCCTCCAAAACCAAATAGTGCAACGTTCTGCCCATGTCTGAGCTTCCCTTCATCCACCGCAATCTGCAATGCAAGTGGAATAGAGGCCGCAGAAGTATTCCCACGATACTCCATACTCGTTAATGTGCGTTCAAGTGGAATCGGACCGCGTTCACACATCGCTTCAATCATACGCATATTGGCACTGTGCGGAACAAACCAATCGATCTGCTCAGGTGACATTTCAGCTCTCGTAATAAGCTCAGCTAATTGTTCCGGAACCATGCGGACTGCCCATTTGTAGACCTCTCTTCCGTTCTGCACCAGATTGCCCTCGGCATTCAAAGGCTGACCATTCATCTCTGTAGAAAGTCCGCTTTTATATAAGTGCATGCCACCTTCTCCTTGTGTCCCGGAAATGACAGACTTAAAGTCACCCTGGTCAGAAGCACGTTCTACCAGAAACGCACCGGCCCCATCTCCAAACAACACGCACGTTGTGCGATCTGTATAATCCGTTATTTTGGATAACGTCTCAGCCCCGATGACGAGTACCTTACGATACATCCCACTGGTTACCAGACTATCTGCTAGCTGCATACCGTATGTGAAGCCGGCGCAAGCCGCGTTCAGATCAAGCACTCCTGTATGGGGAATGCCCAGGTTTGCCTGGACTCGTGAAGCCGAACTTGGGAAAGCATACTCGGGTGTACTTGTTGCAAAAAGAATCATATCTACATCGGTGATCTTCACCTCGTAACGACGCACCATATCTTCCACAGCTTTTGTGGCCAGATCTGATACAAATTCATGTTTGCCTGCAATCCGGCGCTCTCTCATGCCAGTTCGCTGTACAATCCATTCATCACTTGTATCGACCATTTTTTCCAAATCTGCATTGCTTAGTATCCGCTCAGGTACATACGTACCCATTGCTGTTATTGTTGCTTTAGATTGATGATTCATAGCTAAGATCACCTCGAATGTTTTTTTATCATTATAGCACTAAGTCTTAGTACTTGGTACTAAATTATTTTTGTAGAAGACCACTTTTTATTAACGAGAACGCTGACAATACAAAAAAACAGTCCAATTTCTTGGACTGTTCGACAATTAACCAGCGTAAGTATATAAAAAAAT
>NZ_JAUZUT010000004.1:0-301656 GCF_031844205.1 Paenibacillus sp. RRE4 | reverse complement strand
ATGTTCCGGTTTTCATACAACCAGATGGCATGTACCAAAAACCTTCACGTCATTCTGCAAGCAGAATGTTTACTCACTCGTTGTTCAGTTTTCAAAGATCAAACTTGTTCTCGCTACCGAAACCAATTCGTTTCAACAACTCTTATATAATATCATGTCCGAACCAACTTTGCAAGCTCTTTTTTTCAAGTTTCTTTCGAAGCTTGTTTTCAATGGCTTGCCGCACGGTGTAAACTGTGTTTTCGTGGCCGGAATAAGAATATACCACGTATAGGTACCACATGTAAAGCATTATTTATTAAATTGAATGATCCACTCTTCCCCAATGAATTATTCCCACAAAGATTAACACAGTCTATCAGCACCCTAATCTAAAACATCTATAACTATTCCTATTTATCATTAGATATGAAGACACTTATTATAGAAAGAAGCCCTCTCAGACCACCAAACGTCTGGAAGGGCTCAATTAAACTCCTTTTATAGAAGCAAATAATGGTTATCAGATAGAGTAAACCATTAGATACCTCACCCACCTGCATTCACCTTACTTACGCTCTACCTTATATCCCTTATCCTCTAGCAACTTCACGATCCCGTGATCCCCTAAATAGTGCGCCGCACCAACAACGATAAAGTACTCTTCGCCTTTCCCGTTTTTCAAGTAACCATCGATCTTGTCGGCCATACCAATATTACGGTCTACCAACATAGCTTTGTTATACTCTTCATCATCGGAGAAGGTGTTGGTCAACTCCAGCAGTTGCTCATCATTACCCGTTTTCCACATTTCAGCCATCTGATTCGCGGACTTGTCCAGTACATCGAAGTTGTCGATTGTGGAACGCAGTGTTTTTTCCTGTAATTCTTTGGAGAAATTATCGAACATCCCTAATTGAGACTGGTAGGATTCAAGTTCAATGACAGGGATTTTACGCTCAATCGCTTTTTGAATAAAATACAAATCTACACCCGACGCTGCTTCCAGTCCAGCTGATGACATCTTCAAACTTCCCAGTGTAGTTTCCACCACCCAAGGCTTAAATGCATCCAGCGCGTTAGGCTCTAATCCCTTCTTCTTCAAAATCTCACCAAGCTTGCTGTATGTCTCACTGGAGACATGATCCTTCAACGTTGTACCATCCTGATATGAACCCATACTTAAAACCAGCTTCTGTTGTTCTTCGTCTGCCGCTTTACTCAGATCTATTTCTACACCAAGATAGTCAGCTTCAGCAAACGCCTCTTCAAATTCAGGACGCAACGGGTAAAAACTTTTGTCTGCCACATGCATCGACCCTACCAGATATACGGTGTTGCCGTTGCTTTGCACTTCCCACATAAAGCCGCGTCCACCGTTTTGAGCCGTTTCGACTGTGGCGTCGCCTTTGGATACCAGCAACACGGTTCTTGTAGCCTTATCCCAGCGAACCTCATATCCTGCAGCATCTCCAACGATACGAATCGGCGCGTAAGTAACACCATTGATGCGAACAAGTTTGCTTTTCAGCGTAATGGTCTTGCCATGAACGATTGCCGTGATACTGTCATCGGTTGTACCCGCCAGTTTAGCATCAAGTGCATCCAGCGTTGTACGGAGCGGAACGAAAGTCGTTCCTTTTTCAACAATAGGTGCACCCGCATTATATGTAACAGCTTTATTATCGATTTTAACAGCTGTGTCTTGCGGAGCAGCCATTGCCGGAACTGCTGATGCGAGCAATCCTACTGAAACGGTAAGAGATAAGAGTACGTGTTTCCATTGCTTCATATAATATGTATTTCCCTTCTTCTTCTAATTTCTACACTTTTGATGTAGACAAAGATCAACGAGGTAACTTTCACTTTCTATATTACGTTCTAATGCGAATCTCGTTTCGGAAAATTTTCCAGATATTCATAGATTGCTATGATCTATAAAAAGAACCCTGGCTTTAGCCAGGGTTCGAAATGGTTTTGTTATGTACCTTTTCACGACGGATTCGTTTTTTGATAAGCATGCATTGCCGTTTGAAATTGATCTAGCGCCTCCTGATATTTAAGACGATCTTTGTCATTTACTGCAAGTTGCTTTCGCATGATTAAATCATCCTGCAGTCGTTGTACCAGGTCTTTGATCTGATCATTTGGATTTGATTTGGCTGGTTTGGGCAAAGCCTCCGTTCCGGTCTGCACGGTCAGTTCTCCTTTACTATCCACCTGACCGATTGAAACTTGGCTTAAGGTCAGACCAAGCTTACGCAATTCTTTTTTGACCCAATCCTCACTCACTCCAGCAGACTTTAAAGTTTCAGGCAGAATGTGACCATCCATAATAATCGTACGAGGTTCCTTTTCCGAAGAAAGACGATATCCCAGCATGTCTGCGGTGAGCGGTTGATACTCCTTTTTTAATAACACACTGATATCTCCGCTCTGTTCCATTACCGCAAATTCCACATCAGCCACACGAAAAACATCTTTCTTACGAAGCTGCTCCAGAAACTCATCCATCGTCAGCCGTTCCTTCTTCAGATTTTTTTGAATGACAGCTCCATTTTCAACAAGGATCGTTGATTTTCCATCCACAATATCGCGGAAATTTTTACTTTTCATCGTTAAATACTCCGCTCCTGCGGAGACAGAGACCCACACCAACACCGCAAGAAAACCCAAATACCAGCTTGTGTCGGTATCCAGAGAAATATATCCTACCAGGTTCCCCAAAGTAATACCCGTTATATATTCAAACAAGGAAAGTTCCGAAATCTGCCGCTTACCTAAGATTTTGGTGATGAGAAACAGCATAGTTACCGCAGAAAATGTTCTAATAATAACCTCTAACCAATCAGGCACGTCGCATGCTCCTTTCCGGGTGAAGTCATATTTCTCGGATGACATGACTTCATTATTAAAGGTTATAATTAACATGCGCGTCAGATTGTATGCATTTAAATGTTCATTTTCTTGGCTATCTGATAGACACTATTCACTTCTGATCCTCTCAATCTCCACTGTAATTTGCTTTGCTCCATCCAATGGCACACTACAGGCTCTAATTATTGCAATTCTATCGAATTTCTTAATTAAAGTGTATTGTTAAAAGGATATCAGGATAGCTAGCAAATCGTGCTCGCTTTGATTCATTTGATTTCATCTTATAAAAGGTTATAGTTTATCGTAGGAGATAAACGTTGTCAGTGATATTAATTCACGAACTACTGTGTATGATGGTGCTTCTATGTTCTGTCTCACTTTATCTTATTACTCATATGGGGTGACCAACCATGAACAAGCAAGAACAGGTTATGCTGAATTTCAGGGACTTATTCAACAAGTTAGTCTGGATTAATAAATCGAAAATGGAAAGCAGTCTACAAGGGTACAAGCCTTCTGAAGTCCATTGCATTGAATTTATAGAGAAAAATGTAGATTCCAATGTAACCAAACTGGCGGAGTCCATGTATATGACCAAGGGAGCTATAAGTAAATTAACGAAGAAACTTATTGAAAAAGGCCTGATCGAAGATTATCAGAAAGCGAATAACAAGAAAGAGGTCTTTTTTAGACTCACCCAGCAAGGCAGAGTCGTATTCGACATTCACGAGAAACTGCATAAAGAGTTTCAGGAAAGAGATAAGTCGGTATTCGATCATGTAACGGATGAGCAGTTCGATCACATGCTGAACTTCATTGAACTGTACAGTAAACACTTGGACACTGAAATAAAGAAACAAGGTTTAGATATAATGAAGTGAAACAACTATAAATTAAGAATAAAACCAAGAGCAACCTTCTCTAAAGAGACACGGATGCTTTTTTTTAAACCCTTTTTATTGTTGACAAGGAAACTAAAAGTGGATAGAATTTTGGTTGACAAGGAAACAATATTGATCAGAGGAGTTTACTATGCGTACAAACAAAGTAAAAGAAACAGGAATACCTAAACACATCCTTATTACCGCTTGGGCCATTGCTCTTGGAGCAATCGCTCCCATGTTGGATTCTACAATGGTGAATATCGCTGTAAGTCAACTCACAAAAGATTTTCATACCACATTAAGCACCATTCAATGGGCCATTACAGGATATATTTTAGCCCTTGCGATTGCAGTTCCGGTATCTGGTTGGCTTATGAATCAATTTAACGGCAAGAAGGTCTTCATTGGAGCCGTCATTGCTTTTGGAGTAATTTCTATACTAATTGGTGTTAGCCGGGATATATCCAGTTTTATCTTCTTCCGTTTGCTTCAGGGATTTAGCGCCGGAGTCATTACCACTCTCATGTTCACCCTGTTGGTTAAGACAACCGGACAAGAGTACTTAGGCAGAGTCATGGCGATCGTAAGCACTCCTATGATCTTTGGTCCTATTTTGGGACCTATCATCGGAGGTTTCATCGTTCAAGTCGCATCTTGGCCATGGATCTTCTTCATTAACGTGTTCATTGTAATCATTACCGCCCCTTTAATGATGAGAAGGATTCCAGACTACGAGCCTTTTAACAAAGAGAGCAAGCTCGATCTTTTTGGAATAATCGTTTTATCCATTATGAGTGCGGCTTTCATTTATGGAATTACCAAAGCAACGGATTACGCCACTTTCAACAATCACGAAACCATCTTGTGGATGGGGATTGGCCTTGCTTCGGCTCTCATTTATCTCGTTTATAATCGTATCAAAATGAATCAAACCGTTCTGCCTATAAATTTGTTTGCCCATAAGAACTTTGCAGCCTCAAGTGCCGGGCTATTCTTCGCAAATATCGCCATCATGGGTCCGATGTTAATACTCCCTTTGTTCTTTCAAACCTTTCGACACTTCACAGCCATTGAAACAGCAGTTGCACTCATTCCTCAAGGCATTGGTATGCTGATCTCTCGGCCTTTCATTGGAAAAATGATCGACAGCATTGGTGCAAAATATGTGCTTATCGTCAGTCTTGTTCTTTCACTTATCGGATCTATTCCATTTATCTTCATCACGGATCATACAAGCATGATTTGGATTTCGGTTATTTTATTCATTCGTGGCGCCAGCGTTGGGGGCATTAGTCTTCCACTAATGAGTGAAGCATACACCGGGCTTGACAGCAAGCAGCTTCCAGAGGCAGGGGTTGGGATAAATATCATTGAAAACCTTGGTTCGAGCTTCGGATCAGCCATTATTGCGTCGGCTGTTGCAACAGTTATACAAGGCTTGCATCCAACCATTGCAAATCAATTGCAGGCGTACCATATCGGTTTTCTTGTAGCCGCGATCATTCTGGCACTGATCTTGATCCCTGGCCTGTTTCTTACGAATAAAAAGAAGGTGCACCCATTTTAGAGTAGCACCCATTCTTTCATCCAACGTTAAAACGAATCCAGGCCAACACAACACATACAATCCCTGATATCACAAAGATCGAAGAGATCCGCATATTACTTCGAAATTTAATACCATAGGAGAAAAAGAAGAGGGCTGCGGCCATCTTTGCTAAACTTTGGGAAAATCCATCACTACTCGTCCAAGAAGAATTACTGAATATAATGGCAAGCATTTAGAGCATTACACTACGCTAGACCTAAGGAATAAGATCAAAGCAATTTAAAGGGTACGAGGTGAATTTAAACTTGGACTCCAAGAGTTGCTTTAGATGGTTTTTTCCAAAATATCGCTAATACGAATCCAAAAGCGATTGTAATAGCCGCTAAATAAAATGGATATGCAATCTCAATATCAAATAAAATCCCACAAATAATTGGAGCTATGACATTGGCTAAGGAGGTAAAGAATGAATTCATCCCTCCTACAAACCCTTGGTCTGGTCCAGCTATACTTGCTAAATACGTGGTAACGGCTGGTCGAACTAGATCAAAGAAGATGAACGCCAACATGGTTGATATAAGTACGACGACATAGCTATTTAAAAATGGGAAGGCTGCCGCGTTAATTGCCGACAATAATAGCACATATCGGATAAGTTTAATTTCACCCAACCAACGTGTTAATCGTTCAAACAAAGTAATCTGAATAATTGCACCAACAATGGCACCACCAGTAATCGCAATTGCAATATCTTTTGGTGTAAAATTCAATTTCACATCGACAAACAATCCGTAAAAGGATTCAAAACTCATTAATCCGAAATTTGAGATGAAAATAACAATAAAAGCCATTAAAAACATTGGCATTAAAATTTTTTGTAAATTCCCCTTACTTTTCACCATCTTGGGTTCATATGTTTCTTGTCTTTTAGGCTCACGTAAAATAATCCATGAAAAAATACCTGCTAAAATCCCCAACAATCCTGCGACATAAAACGGAGTCCGAATACCAAAATCCGCTAAAAATCCTCCGGCACCTGGTCCAATAATTAAACCCGTACTGATTGCTGCCGACATATATCCGTATGCTTTGGGCCTTGTTTCGTCTGTAGTGATATCAGCAATAAATGCAGATACCGCTGGCATAATGAATGCCGCACTAATCCCACCTAAGGCTCTTGAAATGTATAGTACAGTAACATTATCTCCGATGGCGAATAGTAGCTCTGATCCACCGAATATAAATAGACCGATTACAATCATTATTTTTCTACCAAAGTAATCTGTCGCTTTCCCTGTAAGGGGCGAAGCAATTAATTGGGTTAAAGCAAACATGGCTGTTAATAAACCAACCGTCTTTCCACCAACGTTTAATTCGACCATTAATTTTGGGAAAACAGGAATAACCAACCCTATTCCCATAAAAGCAATAAATAAACTTCCTAACAAAATGGATAATACTATTTTTGTATTCCTATCCAAAACAATTCCTCCTTTAAGGTGCCTATCGAACACTTTAAAGGTTATAGTTAGTGTAGGGTCAAGAAGATTATTTTAAAATTTTAATTTTAAATTCAATATCAAAACGTGATGCATTATTCATTTTGAAATTTAACGGATAAAAATATTCATAGATATGAGAAGCAACGTTTAATTTATGTTTTTCTACATAGTTTCTCAATTTATTGTACATCTCCATAAAATCATCTGAATGAATTGCGAATGTAATTACCGCATATTCACCGGCTTCTAATGTAATCCGCTCTATATTACTTGGTAAATACTTATCCTCAATCTCAGTTATAACAGGTATAAAAATGCTGTCATATTTAATTTCTTCATAGGACTGATAGGATTCAAATGGAAGAACACCTCCAAATATAGTTTGCTTATGGAATTGCTCATGGTATTGAACAACATTATTCAGTACTTGACTCCACACACCTATTTCAGATGATTCTCTAATGGTTATTTTAAGTAAATTTTGCTTCTCAAATGTTTTGATGTATACCTCTTTACTTGCAGACTCTATATATTGTTGTGTGAAATTTTGCTTCATTATTTGCAAATTCTTTTGAACTTCGTTAATTTGTCTAATTTTATCCTCAAGTACATCTTCTTGTTTGTTTAGAAATCGAAGCAGCTCTTCCGGGGTATAGGTTTGAACTTCTTCTATTTGATTAAGAGGTACGCCTAAAAATTTAAAGGCCTTGATTAAATTAGCGTCTAATATTTGACTTACACTATAGTATCGGTAGTTCGTTTGCGGATCGACTTTCACCGGTTTTAACACACCATTCCGATCGTAAAAATGGAGTGTTCGACTAGGAAGATCCGTTAACTTCGAAAACTCTCCGATGGTTAAATATTTTTGTAACATATATTACAAAACTCCTTTATCTTTGAGTATTCGTTCATTTTTATCAAAATAAAAGCCGCTATATCATAGCGACTTTTATTGGTTTGGTAGTATAATAGGTGCTGTTGTAACCTACCAGATTGATTAGATGGCTAACATGTTGAGTAAATTAGTGCATGTTACAGTCTGTAGGTGCTTGATTTTATATATTAGAACGAACTTATCCCCATGTAATTTTGTATTCATTAATTTTCTTATCCATATTAAACTCCATGTGTTTGTTCAGGAACAAAGCATTTAATTCTTCTGTCCTTTTTCTTCGGTCCTTTTCATAATAGTAAAACGCATCCCGGTAATCATGGTCTCTTAAATTTTTTGCTAAGACCATGGCATCTTCAAGGCTGTATGAAGCTCCTTGACCTACAAAAGGATTAGCTGTATGCACAGCATCCCCAACCAGAACAACGCGACCTTTTGACCACGTAGGTAAATTCTTCACTTCGTGAATACTTCTAGCGAAAATCTGCTCTGTGTTTTCAACAATTTTAAACAGATTGTTCGTGACTTTCCAATCTTTCATCATTTTGTTTAATAACTCTCTGATCGTTTGTGTGGAGGCTTTTTCAAAGTCTTTTGTTGGTAGTTTCTCAGGAGCTATTGAGAATGCTTGCCATAAGATATTCATCTTGTTTGTAGGATGAGCTTGCCCAAAGATAAAGGACAGATTCTCGTCGTAGTACAAATAACCACTTGATTCATCCCATTCGAAATCATCAACATACGATACCCCTTGCAGTCCCCACATACCGCTATAATCCAATTTAGCGTCAGATGCTACGGTTTCTCTCGTTTTAGAAAAAGTTCCATCTGCTCCGACAACAATATCACCTTTGACAGAGGTTCCATCTTCAAAAAATGCTTCAACTGATTTTGAACTTTGATTTACTGAAATCAACTTTTTATCATACTTGATTTCGATTCCTTGACGCTGAGCTTCCTCCAAGAGGACTTTAACAATGTTGGATCTCATGACATTGATCATTGGGGATTTATAGTGCTTTTCATTGTAGTTATTTGTTATTGATTCAACTTCATTTTCACTATTTATTTGATAAATACTTTTGATAATCGTTGAATTTGCAATAACTTTGTCTTTACATCCGATCTCGGCTAAGACATTTACACCGTTTGAAGTAAGTAAAAAACCAGCCCCCTTTTCTAATTCAGCTGTTCTACCTTCATAAATGGTGCTTGCAATTCCTGCCTTTCTCAAGAATAAAGCTGTGGCTATCCCGGCTACACCACTTCCGATAATAATGACATGATTGTGATTCATTATTTCGCCTCCTTTATTTTACAGACAGACCGTTCGGTCTAATCATAATACAAAAAAAATTAAACATCAATTTTATTTTTGATTTTGAAATAATTTTGTTAATTTACGCCCTTCAAGAAAATATCTATGGCTTTTTTGTTATAATTATTCTCTTTTACTTCAACATCATCACTATAATGTTTATAGTCATTACTTATAAATAACAAGGACATAAGAAAATATCCTAACAATTTTGGATCTTCATCTGGATTAATTTGGTTTACTGCCTGACATTCTTTAATGATGTTAACAAAAAAATCAAGATATAACTTGTCTATTTCCTTGATTTTTTCCGTGATCTCATCTGATTTAAATGCACTACTGTAGAACTCTGCAGTTGTTTTATGATAATAAAGGTTTCCTCTAGACTTGGCTATATAATCAGCAAGAACATATAAAATATGATCGGAATCAGCCTCTGTATTTTCAAGTTCCAGTTTCCAATCTTCTAGCCAATGATTAGCATCCTCTTCAAGGATGAAAACAAAGAGATTTTCTTTATTTTTAAAGTGATGATATAAATTACCCTTACTAGATTCCGAAGCTTCAATAATTTGGTTCATTGAAGTTTCAGAAAACCCTTTGGTGTGAAATAAATTCCTGGCTGCTGTTATGATTTTTTTCTTCTGTTCGCTCATCGTAATACTCCTTATGTTTATTAACAATTATTATAGTAGTAAAATGCGAAGTTATTATCAAAAGTCCATTTGGAGTTGTAGTGTATCTTTCATTGTAATCTAATTCTTTTGATATGAATACCATGCAGCTGCTTGTTTATATAAAAGTGCTGAATTCAGTGTTCATTCTTGAAAACAATATATGCCCATACAACTAGGAAAAAGCAAAACCAAGACAGGTTACAATGCTACCTGCCTAAGGTTTTGCCTATGAATTATAATTTCTTGGTAACTCCTATAAGATTTGCACCATTGGTTTTAATCACTTCTTTGTACCAATGGAAGGACTTTTTCTTATACCTCTCCAGTGTTCCGGAGCCATCATCGTTACGATCTACATAGATGAAGCCATAACGTTTCTTCATCTCTGCTGTAGACGCACTTACGAGATCAATACAGCCCCAAGATGTATATCCCATTACTTCTACACCATCCACGAGAGCTTCTCCAACCTGTACCAAGTGGTCATTCATGTATTGAATACGGTAATCATCTTTGACAGTCTTATTACCGTCTTCATCCGTAATCAGCTGATCGATCGCACCTAGACCATTCTCGACAATAAACAATGGTTTTTGATAACGATCCCAATATTTGTTGAGAGTTAAGCGCAAGCCCTGAGGGTCGATCTGCCAACCCCATTCACTTGCTTTCAAATATGGGTTCTCGATACCTGCAAACAGATTCCCTTGAGTCTCCTTACCCTTCTCTGGATCGCCGCTCTTACAAATACTTGAATAATAACTGAATGAGATAAAATCTACGGTATGTTTGAGAATTTCCTCATCCCCATCCTCAAACTTAATATTGATGTTTTTGGCTTTGAAATAACGATTCATGTATTTCGGATAATAGCCACGTGCATGAATATCCGCAAAAAGATCATTTTGCTGCTCTGCTTGCATCGATGCAACAACATCGTCTGGATTTGGCGTGAGCGGATATGTTGGCATGCTCAGCACCATGCAGCCAATCTTCGCATCTGGCATAATCTCATGGCCCAGTTTAACCGCAAGGGCACTTGCAACAAGTTCATGATGGACAGCTTGATATAAGTCTTGGTCGGAAAGTTCTTCTTTTGGTGTATATATACCACCACTCATGAATGGTTCTTCCACAATAGAGTTGATCTCATTAAACGTTAGCCAGTACTTCACTTTACCTTTATAACGATGAAATAGCACCGTAACATAACGTTCGTAGAACTCAATCATTTTACGATTCACCCATCCATCATACGTTTTGGACAGATGCAATGGCGTCTCGTAGTGCGAAATCGTCACGAGCGGTTCAATACCGTATTTATGGCATTCATCAAACAGATCATCATAAAATTGCAGACCTTTCTCGTTTGGCTCCAGTTCGTCTCCTTTGGGAAAAATACGAGACCATGCAATGGATGTGCGGAACACTTTAAAGCCCATTTCAGCAAACAGTTTAACATCCTCTTTATATCGGTTATAAAAGTCAATACCAATCAATTTCAGATTATCCTCGGTGGGACCTTCTGTTCTTGGTGTTGTAACCCCATTTGGCGTTACATCCTGTACTGACAAACCTTTGCCATCGACATTATAGGCTCCCTCAAGCTGGTTAGCTGCTACTGCACCGCCCCACAGGAAGTCCTTCGGAAATGGTGACGCCATATTCATCTATCCTCTCATCATTAAATTAGTGTTACACACTTAAATCTTGACCATTTGACTTAATCACTTTTTTGTACCATTCAAAAGATTTTTTCTTCGAACGCTTCAGTGTTCCTTTACCTTGATTATCTCGATCTACATAGATGAATCCGTATCTTTTTTTCATTTCACCTGTACTTGCACTTACAATATCAATTGGTCCCCAAACGGTGTAGCCAAGCAAGTCTACGCCATCGTACTCTACAGCATCCCGCATTGCACGAATATGCTCACTTAGATATGAAATCCTGTAATCGTCTTCTACATAACCACTCTCATCAGGAACATCTACAGCCCCTAGGCCGTTTTCAACAATGAATAAAGGTTTCTGATAACGGTCATAGATATTATTCATTGTAATTCGTAATCCTAACGGATCAATTTGCCAACCCCAATCACTAGACTTTAAATACGGGTTCGGCAAACTTGGAAATAGGTTTCCTCCTATTGTATCCGTAAGTGTCGGATCAGCACTGACTACGCTGGAGGAATAATACGAGAATCCTATGAAATCAACGGTGTGTTGTTTCAATAACTCTCGATCACCTTCTTTGAATGGTAGAACAATATTTTTTCGTTCCAGTTCTTTAAGGGTGTATGCCGGGTATTCACCCCTAACCTGAACATCAATGAAAAAATAGCTCTGGTTTTCAACCTGTTTGGCTTTCCATACATCTTTTGGATCACATGTTCTGGGATATGGGGCAATGCTAGCTAGCATACATCCCACCATATTTTCAGAGTCTACTTCATGGGCAATTTTTGTAGCTAACGCGCTGGCCACCAACTCATGATGACTGGCTGTAAATTTCACTAATTCCGCATCTTCGTGTTCTTCTATGAACAATCCGGATGATAAAAATGGAGCTTCCAAAACCATGTTAATTTCATTAAACGTAATCCAGTATTTCACTAAGCCCTTATAACGTTTAAAGATCACCCTACATAATCTTTCATAGAAATCAATCATTTTTCGGTTACGCCAAGAACCATATTCCTTAACAAGGTGCATGGGAACGTCAAAATGGGAAATGGTCACCAGAGGATTAATATTATACTTTTGACACTCTTTAAATACGTCTTCGTAAAACTGGAGTCCAGCTTCATTTGGCTCCAGCTCATCCCCATTCGGGAATATACGGCTCCAAGCAATTGACAACCGATATACGTTAAATCCCATTTCTGCAAACAATGCGATGTCTTCTTTGTAATAGTGATACATGTCGATTGCTGATTGGCCAGGGTAAAAATAGTTCTCGTCAAAATCAAACATCTTCGTTTTACCCATAAGAACACTGTCACGGATATCACCTGTTGGACATAAATCAACATTTGCTATGCCTCTTCCGTCCACATTGTAAGCTCCTTCAGATTGGTTAGCCGAGATTGCTCCGCCCCACAAAAATCCGTCTTTAAAAGCCATTTCTCTCATCTCCTGCTAAGATAAAATTGTTAAATCAAACCTGTAAGCAAAACATCCCCTGCATTTACTTGTTTTCCTTTAGTTTCAATAATCTCAAGATAACTATCTGTATTTGTAACGATCATTGGCGTTTCAACCGAATATCCTTCTCTCTCAATTTCCGCAATATTAAATTCAGCCAATTTCTGTCCTTGTCTAACAACGTCTCCTTCTTGTACGAAGGTCTCGAAATATTTACCTTTCAGACGAACCGTATTAAATCCGATATGAATAAGGACTTCCATTCCTTCATCTGACACTAATCCAAAAGCATGTTTTGTAGGAAACAATGTAACAACCTTCCCATCAAAAGGTGCAAATAGTTCTCCGGTCACAGGTTTAATCGCGATTCCTCTGCCCAGAAGTTCTTGCGAAAACGCCTCGTCCTGAACCTCTTTAATAGGAATGACTTCTCCGTTCATAGGACTTTGCATCGTATGTTTTTTCTCAGATTTCAACTCTGGTTTGGATCCTGCTATAGATGACACTTCTATCGTTTTTTCCGAGCTTGGCTTAGATTTATCATCTTTGAACAAGAAAAGTGTTAGTACAAACGAAGCTACCATAGCAAAAACAACACCAATAATACCAATCATGAGGTTCGTGATTCCTGGGTTATCGGGATCAAACATGGTCATAAATTCAAATATGCCCAGTCCTCCAAATGTAAACTCTCTAAAGTTATAGAAGCCGTAAAAACCGCCAGCAATACCTGAAACAATACAGCTCATGATAAACAATTTTTTTCGCGGAAGGGTAATCCCATAAACAATAGGCTCTGTTATACCAAATAGAGCGGATACAGCTGCCGGTATGCCGAGTGCCTTTAAATTTTTATCCTTTGTTTTAACGATGATGGCAAGAGTAATAGCCATTTGAGAAAACGTGGTGGCAAAAGCCATAGTTAATACGTTGTCAAAACCCAAGCTTGTGATGTTGTTAATATAGACGGGGATAATTCCCCAATGCAGGCCAAATACCATAAGAATCTGCCATAGGGATGCCAGTAGAAATCCAGCTACTAATGGGCTCGCATCTCGAACAGCAAATATTCCCTGTGCTATAAGCTCTGATCCGTAGTTTGCCAAAGGACCTATCAGTAAAAAACCCAAGGTTAAAGAAATAAAGACCGTGAGCATCGGTACAATAAAGAATTTGATTACACTTGGAATAATCTTGTCCAACACACGCTGCACTTTTGATGCAAAATATACGACGATGATGACTGGAAGTACAGTTGATGTATAGTTCATCCCAATCAACGGAATACCAAACACATCCAAATAGACAGGAGAGCTTAAAATTGTACCGCTAAATAATGTATACAGTGGCTCTTTTGTTGCTGCCAAGGTATTCAACTGAATAGCAGGGTAACACATGGCCAGTCCAATGAGAATCCCAGTAAAAGGCTGCACTTTAAATTTATTAGCAGATGTGTATCCTAAAAACACAGGAAGAAACATAAACAATGCATCTCCCATAGCATTGATGATCATGTATGCTCCGCTATCAGCTGTATAGATCCCCATCGCGTTAAACAAAATATTAAATCCTTTTAACATACCTGCAGCACACAGAATTCCCAAAATCGGCTGAAATAAGTTGGACACGACATCAATAAAGGCATCAAAGGGTTTCTTCTTTTTGATCTCTTTATCTGTTATTGGGGCAGTTGGTTTTTCGCCCCCTTTAGTTAGTTGGGTAACTTCCGAATACACCTCGGAAACATGATTACCGATTACAACCTGATACTGCCCACCAGAACGCATGACGGATACGATGCCATCCATTTGCTTCAATACTTCATCGTTGGGTAAGGAATCGTCCCTTAATTGAAATCTCAACCGGGTCATGCAATGAGTGAGATCAAGAACATTTTCAGAACCACCCACTGTCTTTACAATTTCCTCGGCCAACTGTTGATATTTTCTCATTTTATTTTCCTCCAAATTTAGCTGAAACAGCTTAGTGAAGGGTTTGGCCAACTTAATGTCACCATCCTGCGTTGCAAGAAACCTCACCTCCTTTAATGAAGACTGCTATGAATTGGTTTTGTGCACAACACGTTGGATGTGAACCGTTAGATACAATTTCTCTTCGTTTGTTAAGTTATACTGGTAGTTATTCTTAATATAAGTTTCGATTTTTCCTACACACTGGTAAGAATTCGGGTGTTTCTCTTTGATTACATCTAATAGATCTGTATCACTCTCACTCTCATGCAAGTTTCCACTGATTAATCGCTGAGCAAAAAACTTCAAATGAGTGACAAATCTAAAAAATGCTACGGATTGTTCATCAAACTCCATTTGAAAAAAATATCTAACTATATCACTGATCTCTTGAATGATTTTGGTCACTCTGTAAATGTCTTGAGTTTCTTGGGGAGTCTCAGCGTTGACAATATGCAATGCAAGAAAACCTGCTTCATCTTCAGGAAATTGAATATCGAAAGATTCCTTAATAAATTGAAGCGCCTTCAAACCAATCTGAAATTCGTCTGCATAAAATCGTTTAATATCCCAAAGCAAAGCATTTCTAAGCGATATTCCTTCTTTATATCGACTTATCGTCGAGAAAATATGGTCACTGAGCGATATATATATACTCTCATTGAGTTTTTTACCTAACGTTAACTTCGCATAGTTTATGATTTGGTCCGCCACTTCAAAATAATCGATAGGAATTTCGGACAGAAGTTCCTGGAATTTCACGAAGGCATCTTTATTAGAAAGTGAATAGATTTTATCTATACTTTGCTGATCCAGACTATCGCCAACCTTCTTCTGGTAAGCGATCCCTTTGCCCATTACAATAATTTCTTGACCCATTTTGTCGTGAGTAACTGCCACATTATTGTTCAAAATTTTGAGGATATTCATCTCATTCCCCCCTATTTTCCAAATAAAAAAGACCTGTCTGCACATCAAAAATAAACGCAACTATGGCGTAAATTAATTTTGATGTGCAAGCAGGTCTAGCTTGTAATTAAACAATCACTATCCTTAACTTACACTTCCATTGTAATCGTGACCTTTTGTTTTAGCAAGAGTGTTTTTTATACTATTTTTTTCATTTTATCTACGTTTTATACGTCACTACCTTGTTCAGAATAATACGTCATTTACATATTGCATATATCATAAATCTGTATTAGGATTAAAAAAATCTAACTAACGTTAGTTAGATTTTAAGAATTTTATAAACAGAAGGAGAGTTACTATGGCTTGGCTTTATCTTATTATTGGAGGACTTTTAGAGGTCGGTTGGGCGTTAGGTCTGTCGTACTCGGATGGATTCACTAAAATAGGCGTGGTTATACCAACCTTAATACTGATGGCACTTAGTTTTTTTTGCTTCTCCAAAGCCTTAAGTGTTTTGCCCGTATCCACAGCTTATGCAGTTTTCACAGGGTTCGGTGCATTTGGAACCGCAGCAGTTGGAATGCTGTTCCTTGGAGATGAAGTGAGTATACTTAAAATTTTCTTTGTCATTACATTGATCACTTGCATTATGGGTTTAAAATTTATATCCAATAAGCCTGAAAGAGAGGAAGTTAATTAGTATGAGTTGGTTTTTTTTGGTGATTGCAGGCTTGATGGAAGTGGGTGGAGTAATAAGCTTAAAATTCACAGAGGGCTTCTCAAAACTGAAGCCAACCATCCTCTTTATTATTTTTATGCTATCCAGTTTCATCTTTCTATCCGTGTCTTTAAAAGAAGTGCCTCTTAGTATCGGTTACGGCATATGGACTGGTATTGGTGCTTCAGGAAGTGTGCTCTTAGGCATGTTTGTTTTCAAAGAGCCTAGAAACATTAGCAAGCTAATCATGGTTGGTGGTATAATTGTAAGTATTGTAGGCTTAAAACTAGTCTGAGGTGGAGAATTTTTTGAATAAAGGTGAAGTAACGAGAAATAAAATAATAACAAGTGCTCTTCATTTATTCGCAATAAAGGGGTATGAACAAACCTCTATGAGGGAAATTGCCATTGAAGTGGATATCAAAGCTCCTTCACTATACGCCTATTGTTCCAGTAAAGAAGAATTGTTTGGAATTGTATGTGACTATGTTACCAATGATTATTTGAATTTTGTACGTGATCAATCAGATGAAATTTCGAGTTTTTCTGTAGAAAAGAAGTTATACACGCTAATGAGATCATTGAATGAATATGTCTACGAGAATGATTTTGGACACTTTATCAATAGATATTTTCTTTTCCCTCCAGATCCATTTAGGGGGACATTTGTCCAACTCTATAAACAGACTGAAGAGGAAATAAAAAAAATTATCGAAATAGCTATAGACAGTGAACAAGAGAGATTAATATCTGCTCACACAGTTATCGCTTCATTTATGTGTGTTATAGATGGAATGATCTTTCAGATGTTAAACTTTTCTCAAGATGAGTATGAAAACAAATTAGAAGAAACTTGGAAAGTATTTTGGAGAGGAATCCAGAAATAAGCTTCAATTAATCCATATGAACTAGGTATAATTTTGTGTAAAACATAAAAAAAGCATAACTGATACCATCAGTTATGCTTTTTTACTTTTATGCTAACTTTCCTATTCTAACTAAGGCTATGCTCATCATTTTTAAGATCCACTGAACTTTTTAACAGGGTTTCTACTCTTTCTAGGAATATGATAACATCTCCTACAAAGATTGAACCTGATTTGATTCTACGCAAAAATATTAATGTAAGCTCTCTTATTTCTTTTAAAGCAAGATCCTTTTTATTTCTCTTGGAAAACTTAATTATGTAATGCAAATCAATATTTAATTTACTTATCTTCACAAAACGATCATTGCCGTTTGCTGTTTTCAAATCCCTCATCATACTTAAGATAACACCTATCGAACAATAAATCTCTATGAGTTTCCTTGATCTTCTCTTCTCCCACTTCTCTCTATAATTCTGTCCTATAGTATCGAATATAATAAAAGTTAAAAATGCTTCTTTAATTTTGGCCAAAAATCCTATGTACATATTATATTGATTTAATGTGTAATCCTGACCCATCATCTTACTTGCTAATCGCATAGGTTTATAAAAAATACTTGAGAAGATACCAGATGTGAAAACATCTAAGATTGAAAAAACATACAATATGCCTGCTAACCAATATAATTCTATTCTAAATCTGAAAAAGATGTACAAAATCAAAAATATTATTACCGCTGAAAAATAAAAACTACCATTTAATATTTCATTGCTTAAATTAGATATCGACCCCATGTACGCTATTAACTCTTCTACGGTTAAGTTATTGTCAGCTAGATACTCCATATACGCTTTGTTTTCGTTAAGCTGCGATAGAAATATAGTCTTTTCTTTTAGAAGCTCGTGGAATATTGCTTGAGTGTTATCTGGTAGTTCATTTCCAATCAATTTAAAAGTCTTTGTAATAGTATCACCTATGCTTGTATTAGCATCAATTTCACTTGAAAAAAAGACGTCCTCACTAAATTTATTCTCAGTAGCATACCTATAAAAAGCACTAGAATCTACTTCATTAATGGCTTGGAACAATAACCACGTTATTCCTATACACAGTAGAAAGTACAGTACCAGCATACATAACATAATCCCGCTCTTTTTTAAAAATTGATCCCCCAGTTTTAAATTATTCATTGAATTCCCTCACTTTAAATTCTGAGATGTTTCTGAAAGGACATAGATGGTGAGCTGGATCTCACTCATAAATGTTTACTTCTCTCGCAGTCCTGCCTATACAACAAAAAAACTTCAACCCTGATGGACGAATATTCCTCTTCTTTCAAACACAAAAACCCTCCTATATCCAGTGCTTGAGTCCATTGTAACATGGACTCTTTTGCCACTGTCTACTATAAGGAGGGAATATTGAGTTAACACAAATTAAAGGTCGAAAATTTAATGAATTATTCAAAATCAACAAAAACGACATAATACTATAAAGCTAATTTCGCTCTGCATTTACGAAGGTTCTGTCGAAAAACCTTGATTTATCAAGGGAAAACGACATTTTAAATTAAAGTTACCGACAAAACACCATCAAATTACCGACATTTTAATTTAAAGTTAACAGTTGTTGTCGTCAGAAATATTAGATCTTGTACGCCTTCATCGCTTTGAACAATTCTTTAAAGGTTGGACGTTTGCCGTACATCAGGACGCCGGTGCGATAGATTTTAGCTGCAAGCCAGCCAAAGACCAGAATGGATACGGCCAGAATGGCAAGAGACGTTAGAATTTCCCAGGTCGGTGCAACGCCTGCCCCGATCCGTACAAGGATCGCTGTCGGTGACGTGAACGGAATGAAGCTTGCGACTTTGAGCAATAAAATATTCGGTGCAGAGATGCTGAAGATTGCAATATAGAATGATACCAGGGACAGCATCGTGATTGGCAGAACTGCCTGCCCCAGCTCTTCCGTACGGCTGACCATTGAACCAATGGCTGCGAACAGCACTGCGTACAGGAAGTAACCCAGGATATAGAAGATCAATCCATATATAATCACAGCGATATTAATGTCGCTAACGCTCAAGTTAAAATCATCCAGTACTGCGCGGTTGTGCGGTAATAGAATATTTCCCGCGATAACTGCGCCGAAGATGCCAATCTGTAACATACCTACCATGAAGATACCGATGATTTTACCAAACATTTGACTGAGTGGAGATACACTCGTAATCAAAATTTCCATAATTCGTGAGCTTTTCTCAGCGGTAATCTCGGAAGCAATCATATTACCTGTCATCATCGTAGATGTGAACAGCAAGATGATTAACAAGTACACGACGATATAGTTGATTGGGCTCATTGATTTTTCCCCACCAGCTCCAGCCTCACCATCATCGGCGCTTAGACTCTCCGCGGTCAGCTTGACAGGTGTCGTAATCAACGCCTTCTGTTCAGGTGTCAGTACATCCTTGACTACGACATCCAACTTCACAGTTTGCAGAGCAGATTCAATAGCCGTAGTGACCTGAGGTGAAATGTCATCTGTGGAATATAAAACAGGCTTCGGAAACTCCTGTCCTGCTACCGTTTCAAGTTTCAAATAACCATCGATCAGGCCTGCCTTCGCATCTTCCTGTAATGCGGCTTCATCCTTATCCCCACTCACGATGAAACGATACGCCTGATTTCCCTGAGCAGACGAGAAGTCTTCCAGCTTCTGTGCTACGTCCTGCTGTTCCGTTGTCAGAAGACCGATGTTGACAGGATTTTTACCGGAAGCTCCGCCGCCCATTGGTCCGCCGTTGAATAAAGTAATGAAATATGGAACATTGAGTCCAATCGAAATTAAAAGTGCAAGTACAATGGTAGTAACCATAAATGACTTTGTTTTTACTTTGTTTTTGAACGTGAAACCTGTAATTGTGCCCATTTTATTCATTCGACTCACCTACCTCACGAATAAAGATTTGGTTAAGCGTTGGTTCCTTGATCTCAAAATGCTCCACGGTGGTCTGTGCCATCGCCGTTTTTAAAATCTCCTGTGCCGCCGCAACCTCACTGACCTGGATCTGATATCCACGTTCATTTTGCTCCACTCGTTTCACACCTGCCAGCTGCTCAAGTCCTTCCACCTGTCCAAGAGTACTGAGGTAAACTTGTTCACGCGGGTAGCGGCTCTTAATCTCTTTAATCTCGCCCTGCACTACCGTATTAGAACGATGAAGTATCGTGATCTGACGACACAACTCCTCGACATGTTCCATCCGGTGTGTAGAGAACAAAATGGCTGTACCTTCATCACGCAATTCTTTAACCGTTGATTTAAGCAACTCTACGTTAACCGGATCAAGTCCACTAAACGCTTCATCCAGAATGAGAATCTGCGGTCTATGTACCACCGCGGCTATAAAGCCCATTTTCTGCTGGTTTCCTTTGGATAATTCCTCAATCTTTTTATCGTAATACTCTGGCACTTCGAATCGCTTCAGCCAGTACTTCAGACTCTCATCCGCATCTTTGGCGTTCATTCCACGGAGGCGTGCCAGATAATTGATCTGTTCACTCACTTTTACCTTCGGGTACAATCCGCGTTCTTCGGGCAAATATCCCATAATCTGTTGCAGCTCTGTATTATAAGGCTTGCCGTTGTACAAAATGTTACCGCCATCCGGGTGAATCAAGCCCAGCACCATGCGCATCGTTGTCGTTTTACCGGCGCCATTGGCTCCGAGCAATCCGTAAATCTCGCCCTCTTTTACATTAAGCGTAACTCCATTGACAGCTGTCTTGTCTGCGTACTGTTTGACGACTTGCTTTAGTTCCAATCGGTTCATTCAGAATCGTCTCCCTTCGGTTTATCTCCACTGTACGGGTGCATACCCGGCAATCCAATATTCAAGCACTTCTCCCAGTTCCAAATTGCGAATTTTGAGCACCCGGTGATTGGATAACTCCAACCTCTCCTGCGCTTCACTCACACGGGTTGTAATGACACGAATCAGACCATTCTCTTCCTGAAAAGATTCCACTACCCCCGGAATACTCTCAGGTCGCAAATCCCCTTCATACCAGATTTCCTTCCACTGCTCCAGCACAAGGTCTTTCTCCGCCATGCCTAGAACCTGACCACGATGCATCAATACGATATAGTCCGCGAGCCGCTTCACTTCATCCGCAATATGCGTGGCAATAAGAATGGTCGTGTCTCCACCTTCCATATAATTGCGGAACTGCTCAACCATCACCTTCCAGGCAAAAGGATCAAGACCGGACGAAGGTTCATCCAGAAGCAGCAGTTTAGGACGACTAGCAAGTGCTGCGGCAATCTCGAACTTCCTTCGTTCTCCCTTGGACATCTTGGTCAGCTTCACATCACTCGGCACTTCCATGTCTGTCATAAGCTGCTTGAACAGCTTCATATCCCACCTCGCGTACCAATGTGATCTGAAATCGGCTGCCTCCTGAGGCGTCATCCGATTCTCTTCAATACCGCTGTTATCTGCCACAAAACCAATCTGTTGTCTCAGCTCAATCGGAAGTATCCCCGAATGCTTCTCCTGTCCAAACCATATGATCTCTCCGCTATCCGGTAGTACAATTTGTTGCAGCATATTAAGCAATGTACTTTTGCCAGAGCCGTTATGCCCCAGAATGGCAACAACATATCCTTCCGGAATCGTGAGATCAATCGGCCCAATCACCCTGCGTTTACGCATCTTGGATACACCATTTAATTGAACGGCTATGGGTTCCACCATACCTTCCCCTCCTTACTTTGAATAATTTGCTCTTAAGGCTTCCCGGAACAAAACTTCCATTTCCTCTTCTGTACACCCCACAGCTTTACCCGACTGCACCGCAGCTTGCATCGCTTCCTCCGCAGCCTTCAGCCTGTAGTTCTCTCGTTCTCCTGCCTCAACCTGGGCCACAAATGTTCCTGTCCCCTGCTTCGTACGAAGCAAGCCTTCATTCTCCAGATCCTGATAGACCCGTCTAACCGTAATCACACTGCAATTCAGTGCGCCGGCAAATTCACGAATGGACGGCAAATGTGTCCCCTCCCCCAATTGACCCGTTATAATTAACGACCTTAATTGGTTCTCAATCTGGTGATATAAAGGTTCAGCGCTATTCTCATTTATTTGAATGGGTATCTTCACATCTTGCACCTCGCCCTCCGGTACACTTCATCACTTGCCTGAACGTGCCGGTCTCATCCTTTATTCTTTTTATTAATAATTCTACTGCCTTCTAACTCAGATCTCTCAAGGCAAGCTTCTTCAACGTCGATCGACTAACCACCCATAATGTTGCCAAACCTGCAACCACTGCGATCCACATGACCGGGGATAACAACCCCCACCATTTACTGTATTGAATAACGTACCAGAATCCGTAATTGCCCGAGAAGCGAATCAGAATGGATGTCACAATGCCTATCGGTAAGAACATAAAGCTGAGCAACAAATATTTTTTACCACTGAGGAGAAACTCTCCGTAAATATATAATCCCGTAATCAGGAGTCCATATCCTGTGCAACTCAGTGCAAAGGCTAAATACTGATCCCATGTAAAGTCTAATGTGTGTAATCTGACCGCATATAATGATCCGTAGAAAAAAAGTCCATTGTATACAAACCCAATCAGTGCTTGTTGAAGTCTAGACCACATCACCGTTTCATTCGGGATCGGAAGCCTTCTGTAATAAGCCAGCATCTGTGTATAGGAATCCTCCTGTATGTAACGGAAGGAACGTCTGGAAAAAAGAAAACCTTGCAACGGTAGCATAATTAAAAAGAAAGCATCCACTACCGGGTTAATAAAATCACTTTGCTCCTGCCCTATCAACAGCACGCCGCTCATGCTACCTGTGTATATCATGAACACGGCAGACCATAACCACTGCAGCTTATCCTTCCTATACTCGTTACGGGTCAGCCACCACGCTTGCTTCCATGCATCCATATCTATGCCTGCCTTTCGACTGTCTTTCATCATTCTTGTTGTCATACTATACTATATTCTTGCTGTGCTTAACTGTATCTACTGTGTATATCAATATACACAGTATACAGACCAATCCTTCATTCCGTCAACCCCTTTTTTTCCTGAATCAGGAAAGCAGGATAGGAAAAGAATCCATTCTGCGATAAAATATACACAGCGATTTTAGTGGAGAGGAATGATCACCCTATGGGATGGCTTATTGAGCCCATACTTGTTTTTGGTTTTATCCTTGCGATGATCTGGCTCATCATTCGAAGTGAGCCAGATCGGGTTAAGAGCAAAAGTGACAGCAAAAGGCATTCCAGACAGCATCATCATTCGTCTGGCTCGGCTACGTCTTCTTCTATGATGACCTCTGACTTTTCGACGGACTCTCATCCCAGGCCCACTCACGACCACCGACTCCATCACGATCATAAACTTCACGATACGGATTCTTCTTCAGGCTCTCATCATCATTCGAGCAGTGATCACGGAAGCAGTGACAGCGGTGGGGATGGTGGCGGAGGTGGAGATAGCGGTGGCGGCGGAGACTAACAATACCTGCTCTATCTTATTAAAAAAAGAGCTGTACCCCACACTGTGAGTCAATCACAGAAGGGCACAGCTCTTTATCTTTTTCTTTATCTTTTTCTTTTCCGGTCACCTGATAGCAGAAGAGGCTCATGTCTTACACGAGGTTGTAGCCTGTTGGCAAGCTGCGGTTTCTACGGATGGCGCGAATCTCAGCCAGAGTGAGACGTTGATTGGTGGAGATCAACGACTCTACATCTTCGCCGCGGATCAAGTCATCCAAATCTCTCAGATTGGTGTTTCCGCGATAGACACGGAAGCCTCCCTGGAAGTTTGGCCGTGTAAACAGCACAAGCGTTGCATTCGAACTCGTTGAAAAGAAGCGCAGGCTCTCAACCCCGTCCAAAATATTGTCCAGGTTGCGAAGTCCAGTATTACCACGATAAATACGGCTTCTTCCTCTGTAGTTCTCTTCGGAATACACGGTAAGACGAGGATACGTCTGACTGATGCTGACTGTTTTTTTCATTTGGTTCCCCCCTCTCAAACTCATTCTATGAATGAATAAGAGAGATGGCATGGACGAATCATCTGCGAGATTCATCCATTTAAGCGCCGAGGATAACTTCCCATACCGGACTTGTGTGTCCCCCCGGATAGAGCAGATATAACAACACATATACCACCGTACCTGTCAGAGCAGAGCCAAACCAGATGATGGAGGTAAATTTCCCCCAGCGGCGATGTTTCCCAAAATTCTTTTTGAAGCCAAGTACCAGTGTCGAGATACCAAATACAGCGGCAACGGTAGCCAGAATAATATGAAAGATCAGAAAGATGCGGTAAAAGATCTCCATATCCGGGTCTCCGCCCCAAGCCGTGTTGCCTACAAATACCGTGCGGGACATGTAAATTACAAAAAAGATCAGAGCCGCGATCGCTCCCGCTACCATGGCAGACTGGTGTGCCTCACGTTTGCCGCGAATAATTAAAACCCAGCCAATCGCCACAAGTATCGCACTAAGCACAATGAACGAAGTACTGATTGTAGGTAGCCAAAAATACATATCCATCGTGTGTTCCCCCTTTTGTCGTCACATTACACTCACGATTTGGCGGCTGGATTGAGCGGCCCCTGCTCCTTACCACCACCAGCAGGCGAGAGATCATCATCCTCTTCCTGCCTCTCTTTCCGGTACCATTGAGAAAACACATAGGCCAGCATGGAGACAAAGATGCCCTCCTGAATAAATTTCATTAGAATACCACCCACCTGCTGATCCTCCTTTGTAGAAGACAGGACATTAAAGAACGCCGGCCCTCCGAATGAACGAAGGATTGCCGAGGAGTCGCCAGATACGCAATACCTCATCGCTTCAGCCCATATGGCCGGGTTGCTATACGTCTGATACAGCGGTTCGGAAGCAAAAATAATTAATCCACATGCAGGCGTTAACAGCACCATGTTCAAAAAGATAAATCCAACCTTTGACAAGCCTGAAGCTTGTCTACCCTCTGGCAAAGGGTTAAGTAAAGTCCACCACATCAGCATGGATGTGATAAAAAGTACGATATAATACAACCGGTGAACGGTAAAATTCAACATGACATAATCATGCACAACGGGCAGATGATACAAGGAAAACAGTCCGTTGAACAACACCGCCGCTACAATGGGATGCGCCAGGAAGGAAAGCTGGCGGTTAGGCAACCAGCGCACAATACCGCGCCATACCCAAGTCGGCAAACCTTTCATCATCAATGGCGGAGCAACAAGGTAGGATAATGCCATGCTCACCATGTGGAAGCTGAACATCACATGACCCAGTAGATTGAAGGGCCCCGCTTGCGCCAGATATAGAGCGAATAGACCTGCGAGAAACATGACCTTCTGTCCGGTAGTTGCCGGCTCTGCACCCCGTACTTTCTCGCTGAACGGACCCACTAATACGAGGTAGGCTGCCGCAATAATCAAAAATAAAGCAAGAATAAGCGGACTCCATAAGTCGTCAAAACTAAAATATTGCAACCCGAGCATACGGGAAACCTCCCCGTGACCTGTTTTGGTGAACATTTATTTCATTTACCACGATTTCATACTTTCTTGATGAATCCTGGAACGATCCAGAGATTGTTAAACCTCCATCATTCATCATTCATCATTCACTCGTATAAAAGGGGAAAAGACGGCGGCAATACGCCGCCGCCATCTCTCTTACCACCACACCCAGAAGAGGGCCATAATAATACATGTAAAGGCTACGAAAAATCCAAAGGCCATAAATAGTATTGGCATCAAGTGGCCTTTGTCCTTCAAGTGCATCCAGTAACCAAGCTGTACAAATACCTGCAGAATGGCCATGACAACCATAATAATAATGGTGAAGGTTGTGTTAACCCCTCCGGCGGCGGCGGCGGCAAAGGCAATCAACGTGAGTATAATGGAGAAAATAAACACGACGACATGCTTCGAAGGCCCTTCCGCACGGTGACGGTGCTTCACCGGCTGTTGATCACTTTGATCCTGAGCGGACATGTGTTACCCCACCTTTCCGAGCAGGTACACGACCGTAAAGATGAACACCCACACAACGTCGATGAAGTGCCAGTACATGGCTGAGACATAGACTTTCGGTGCGGTTACGACCGTTAATCCTTTTTTGAACAGTTGCCCGATAATGATTCCGATCCATACAATACCGAACGCTACGTGGGCTCCGTGGAACCCGACCAACGTGTAGAATGCCGAACTGAAGGCACTCGTGGTCATGCCGAACTCTTTATGTTTCACGTACTCGTAGAACTCGTAAATCTCCAGACCAAGGAATCCCAGACCTAGAACAACTGTAATCCCCAGCCACAAAGCCAGTGAATTTCGGTTCCCTTTGTGCATCGCCTGAATGGCGAATACACTCGTCAAGCTGCTGACCAAGAGGATGAACGTTGCTGCTGCCACAAGCGGCAGATGGAACAGTTCATTCGCTGTAGGTCCATCATTGGTCTGCCCGCGGAGTGCCAGGAAGGTCGCGAAGAGTGTACCAAACAGTACCGTCTCACCGCCAAGGAACAGCCAGAAGCCAATCAGCTTGTTGCGTCCTTCCAGCGTTGCCTTCTCTGGTTCATGCGGCAGTTTGCCGTTTACCGGCTCGGCATGTGAGGTTGTCATGTTCTCGCCCCCTTCTCGTCCTGATCCTCGGGTTCAATGTGCCAGCCGTGATCGTCATATAATGAGCGCAGTGCCATCGCACCAAATGTAATGAGAAGACCGATAATAAGCACGATATAATTATTGAAGATGATATTCATGAATTCCAATTCGAATGTGTCTTTGCTGAACATCAGTCCAAGGCCGGCGATAAAAATACCTACCGACATCACAAACGGCAACGGTGTAGCAGATGGCATATGAATGGAACCTACCGGCTCCGCCGGAGTCATCTCCTTGTTGCCTGCCATCTTCTCTTTCCAATATGCATCGATACCACGTACCAGTGGTGTTTGTTTGAAGTTGTACTCTGGCGGCGGCGATGGAATCGTCCACTCCAGTGTACGACCGTCTTCCCACGGATCGTTTGGTGCATCGATTGGTTTCTTCGTCGTGATGACGATGTTCACCAGGAATATAATGACCCCTACGCCCATGAGGAACGCCCCGATGGAGCTAACCAAGTTAAGCAGGTCAAAATCCTGATTCGGCAAGTATGTAACAATCCGGCGCTGCATCCCCATCAGACCGAGGAAATGCTGTACGAAGAAGGTCAACTGGAACCCGATCATAAATGTCCAGAATGTCCACTTCCCGAGTGACTCACTTAGAATACGACCAAACATCTTCGGCCACCAGTAATGAAGTCCGGAGAATAATCCGAGAACCAGTCCGCCCACAATTACATAGTGGAAGTGAGCTACGACAAAGTACGTGTCATGGAACTGGAAGTCTGCCGGGGCAGAAGCCAGCATGACACCGGTAACCCCACCCATAACGAAGGTTGGTACAAATCCGACAGCAAAGAGATTGGCCGCCGTAAAGCGAATCTGTCCACCCCACATCGTAAAGAGCCAGTTGAAGATTTTGATCCCTGTCGGTACAGCAATCAGCATCGTTGAGATCGAGAATAACGCGTTAGCCACGTTACCCAGACCTGTCGTAAACATGTGATGCGCCCAGACCATGAAGCCCAGGAAGGCAATCAGTATGGTTGCAAATACCATAGAGCTATATCCAAACAACCGCTTACGCGAGAAGGTTGGAATAACCTCCGAGATAATGCCGAATGCCGGCAAGATCAGGATGTAAACTTCCGGGTGTCCGAAAATCCAGAAGATATGTTGCCAGAGCACGGGGTTACCGCCACCTGCAACATCGAAGAAATTCGCACCGAGAATACGGTCAAACGTCAATAATACAAGGCCTACCGTGATGGCAGGAAAAGCAAACAGGATAATTGCTGATGTAATAAACGTGGTCCAGGTAAACATCGGCATCCGCATATAGGACATGCCTGGCGCACGCATGGTGATAATGGTAGCCAGGAAGTTAATCCCCCCGATAAGTGTACCCAGACCGGCGATCTGAAGACCGATCGTATAGAAGTCTACACCGTGTGTTCCGCTATACTCCGAACCGGAGAGAGGTGTATATGATGTCCAGCCTGCGTCCGGCGCGCCTCCCATCACCCAGCTCAGATTGAGCAACAAACCACCGAACAAAAATGTCCAGAAGCCTAGAGCGTTAACAAAAGGGAACGCTACGTCACGTGCCCCGATCTGCAAAGGGACTACCGCATTCATAATGGCAAAAATAATCGGCATGACGCCAAGGAAAATCATCGTAGTTCCATGCATCGTAATCAATTCATTAAACACTTGCGCCGATACAAAATCGTTCATCGGCTTCATCAGTTGAATCCGGATCAAAATGGCTTCTATACCGCCAATGCCGAAGAAAAGTCCGCCTGCAATCAAGTAAAGAACGGCGATTTTTTTGTGATCGACGGTGGTGATCCAGTCCATCAAGCCCTTGTACCGCTTGACGCTATGCGCATGAGCCAAGGTTGTGTACCCCCTTCTTCATCCTTGCTGTTCTATTCGTAGTCCAATTTGTAATTGGCCAAATATTCGGCAATTCCGTCGATTTCTTCATCCGTCAGTCCCAGACTCTTCGGACTTGGCATCGTATTGCCCGGCTTCACAGCTTGTGGATCATGAAGCCACTCTTTCATGTTATCCAGTACCGGTTTACCTTCTTCCTGACCTTCCCGCTGATTCAGCAAAATACCTGCAACGGATTCCTTACCTCCGATACCTGTAAGGTTCGGTGCAACAGGTCCGCCCTGATCGCCAACAGCGTGGCAAGACAGGCAGTTCGTTTTGAATTTCTCAGCAAGCTGTGTGTCCTCAGGAAGAACAGCTGGCGCTTTCATCGCGTTAACCCAGCGGTCAAAGGACTCCTGGCTAACAGCCTTAACTTTGAATTCCATGAAAGCATGAGATCTACCGCATAACTCGGCACATTTACCACGGTAAACGCCTTCATTTGGAGCAGAGAAGCTGAATTTGTTCAGTGTTCCATCCGGGTTTGTGTCCATTTTGCCCGCAAGTGACGGCACCCAGAAGGAATGAAGCACGTCCGCGGTTTTCAATTCGAATGCAATTTTCTTTCCGGTCGGGATGATGAGGTCTTGAGCGGTGGTTATGTCATACTGAGGATAAGTGAATTCCCACCAATACTGATGTGAGGTTACCTGGACCTTAACTGCGTTTTTGTCATTCGTCAGATCTTCACCGTGGGCGAAAATCGTCTGCACTGTTGGTACAGCCAAAATAATGACCAGCAGAAGTGGAATGGCTGTCCATATTACTTCCAGCTTGAAGTTTCCTTCAACCTGCTCAGGCATTTCGGTCTGCCCTGCTCGTCTGCGAAACCTGATCAGGACATAGGCAGCAATCGCAAATACAATGATGAGCACCACGATCATAATCGCAATAGACAGCTTCATCAGATCTAATTGGTCTTGCGCCACAGGACCCTGAGGTTTCATTGCCGACAAGTCTTCCCGCCCGCATGCGGATAGCAGCAAAGAGAACACCGCCAGCAAGGGGAGAATTCGCTTTGCAACCTGCCACTGTTTCATCATTGATCTACCCCACTTTTTTACGTTTTCGTAGATTACGTTGTCGTCGGTACAAAGCCAACACATGTACGTTTCAGCACGATACACATAATCCTCTTCATCATATAGGATGCTTACAAAAATAACGCTTCCAGTACTCCCGTCATTTCCTGTCCAGGGCATGTCTGCGCATTCTTCCAATTCATTCTATATGCTTCAATCACTTATTAAATATAAGTTGAGGGTATGATTTTGTCAATCTTTGGACACATGTTCACAAATTGTTCACTTTATGTATAAAACCGCATCACAACTTGGTTTGCAAACGATTTCACTTAAAAGTATTACAATTAACCGCTGAAAAATTTTGCCAAATTTCGGTGATGATATCAGATTTCTTGGCGACTTTTATCACAATAAAAACATGCAATATTATGCAAAAAGAATCTTCGACTTTTCAGGAAACGATTACCACACCAACTGGAAATGGACGATTCTGCCCCATGGACCTTCGATTCGATATTTGCATGGAGCATTCACGCCAGCTTTACAGCATTACGATCATTCAATATAGAGTGAAAATTTTCGTTTAAGTTCCATCCGTTAGAATCAACGGCCCATCCTTGGTAATGGCTACGGTATGTTCATACTGCACGCCCCAGCTTTCATCCAGCGTTCGGACTGTCCAGCCATCCTCATCCCACACCACGGCCCCGGAGCTACCCTTCGTGAATATGGGTTCAATGGTTATGACCATGCCTTCGGCAAGCATCATTCCTGTTTTTCGTTTTCCATAAGGCAGTACATTCGGTGGCTCGTGGATATATTGCCCTATGCCGTGGCCGATAAGCGGTTTGACGATCCCGTATCGGTATAACCGTGCCGTTCGTTCAATCGCGCTCCCAATATCTCCAAGTGTATTGCCGGGAACGGCCTGTGCGATCGCCTTATATAGCGCTTTTTCCGTACGTTTCATAAGCCGGCGAATAGATCTGCTCGGTTCATCTATAGCATATGTCCAGGCCGAATCAGCAAGCCAGCCGTCTTTATTCACTACCATATCAATCGTTACGACATCTCCACTTGCAAGTGCCTGGCTTCCGGGAAACCCGTGACAAACCACTTCATTGACGGAAGCACATGTAGCGTAAGGATACCCTTTATACCCTTTCTGCTCAGGTGTGGCTCCATGATCCGCGAGGAAAGCTTCGACAAGCTCGTTAATCTCCGCTGTTGTGGTACCCGGAACCATGTACCGTTCAATATGTCGATGGCATTCCTTTAATATCCGTCCCGCTTCCCGCATGTAGCCAATCTCTTCTCTGGTTTTCAATATAGGATCCACATGCCTTCATCCTTCCTGCTGTCGGTATACTTCCATATATATGCGAGAAATTCAGAACAAAGCCCCTAAAGTGACACCAAAATCCAAGATAATATAGAACCATGCAAATTGACTCCACAAACGCAAAAAAAACCGTCTGCCGGAGCCAAGGCCCGAGAGACGGTTCTATTCATATTGGAACAGTATAATCAGAAGTTGGTGTTGTTTCAGGATACGGAAGAATCCATCTTGACAAGTTCATGCTCAACGACAGAAGTCAATTCTTCCTCATATCCACCCGTAATCCGGTATTTTCTCACATACTCCTTCACGAATTTTTTTGGATCTTTAGGACGGAAAATCCGAGTCATTTCCCTCAAACTTTCTTTGACCTCATTGTGACCTTTCGTTGCCATTGTAATTCCCTCCCAAAACGTTGAAAGTGAATGCTCCGTTTAGAGAACGCCGAATAAGTCTTAAATGCCATTCATGAAGTTGTGTGCGCGGCTTAAAGCAAGCTTTAGGTCGGGAACCTCGCCGAATAGCAAGTACCTGACACTATAAATACCCGATATGATTCAGGTTGAATCATAATCTTATTGTATCATATTCGGAACCTCGTTACGACTTGACGATTTTTCCTAATATATATAACGGTTTTACTGCCCAAAAAGTTTAATTCCGAATCATATTTAATAAAATGTTTATTCTATACGGATTAATCTATCCAGCATAACCCCCAACTATTCGGGGGATATTATCTTGGATCACCAAATCAGTTAACTATATGGAACTAAAAGGAGGACCTGTTATGGAACGCAAAGAACAGGATATGTTGCCCCTTTCGCATGAAAAGGTTGAGGTCGACGGCGTATATATCAATGAAGCCGGGCAGGAAGAGCACCTTCACCGGGGGCAAGAGTTTCCTGCCGATCTCGTACTTGGCAAAACCGAATGGAAGCTGACAGAGTATGCATTTGATAATCATCACGAAGGAAAAACAGATGAGCGTCTGGTGCCCAAGGAAGATGATGAAGATAAAAAAGGGAAAATAACCAGCCCTCGCAGACAGATTCAAACTTAATCCATTCATAGGTTCAGTTCTGTCCACCTCCTACATAGCCTATATAAAAAGGACAAAGGAGGCTGGGCCGAATGTCTCCCATGAAATCGTCCAGCGGTCTGGATGAAAATATAGCCGGAATGTTGTGTTATTTATTCACGTTTGTAGGCGGCATCATCTTTCTAGCCGTGGAGAAGCGCAGCCGATTTGTCTTGTTCCATGCCCTTCAATCCGTGACGGTTTTCGGACTGATTATGGTTGGGCATGTATTGTCGACCTTTCTTCCACTGTTTGGTCCACTTGTAGCTTCACTGTTATCCCTGCTTGGTGTAATCGTATGGCTCCTGACCGTCGTTACAAGTCTGCAAGGAAAATGGCTGAAACTGCCTTGGGTTGGTGATTTTGCCGAAAAGCAGATGCGGCACCTATAATATCTTATCGTGCAATAACAAGAAAACACCGAAACAATGGTTTGTGCTGAACCCATTGTTTCGGTGTTTCCTGTGCGTAAATTATGTTAACTGTCCAACATGAAGGTTAATTTATACTCATCGCATTGATATTTTATAACGTGAATAATATATGAAATAAATCATTCATATCCTGAGTCAAAATACGTTATGCCATGAATGATTCATCATGTACGCTTTACATAATAACCCTTCTGACCAAGCATCAGAGTAAAAGTACTTTTATGCAGTCTTGCTGTTCTCCTGAGCCATCTCATCCGTATGCTGTGCAGCCAATTCGACGGCTGTTTCTTTACTGCCGAGTCCATTAAACAACAAATTCATAAAGATTGCTGTAAAGCTACCTGCAATAATGCCATTGCCCAGCATAATCTGAGCCCATGCTGGTGCACCTGCGAACAACTGAGGCACCACCGTTACCCCCAGCCCCATGCCAACAGAACAAGCAATGATGAACAGGTTCTCATGACGGTTCAGGTCCACCTGACTGCCAATGATGCGGATACCCGACGAAATCACCATACCGAACAATGCCACCATGGCACCGCCAAGCACTGAGCCAGGTACGAGCTGAGCCAGTGCAGCAATTTTCGGGACAAAGCCAATAACGATCAGCAAACCGCCTGCAACAACGATGACATCACGTGTCTTCACACGTGTCATCTGTACAAGCCCTACATTTTGCGAATACGTCGTATAAGGGAAAGAGTTAAAAATCCCCCCAAGCACGATAGCCAGACCCTCTGCACGATATCCACGCGCCAAATCCTTGGAAGTCAGACCCTTGTCCAACATTTTACCCAGCGCCATAAATACGCCCGTAGATTCGGCCACACTGACAATCGCAACAAGAATCATCGTCAGAATAGGAACAATCTCAAAGGTCGGTCTTCCGAAATAAAACGGCTGAACCATATGGAACCAGCTTGCATCAAGAACAGGGGCAAATTTCACCTCACCCATGAAGCCAGCAGCCACCGTACCAACGAAAAGACCGATTAATACAGAGATGGAGCGTACAAAACCTGTAGTGAAACGGGTCATTAAAATAATGAAGATGAATACGCCGAAACCTAGCAACAGATGTATACCGCTACCGAAGTCTTCTGCATTCTGGCCCCCACCTAAATCGGTGAATGCAACAGGAATCAGGGTCAGACCAATAATGGTGACCACGGAACCTGTAACCACTGGCGGAAAGAGCCGAATGAGTTTGCCGAACAAACCGGAGAAAATGAGAACGAACAGACCGGAGGCAATAATGGCACCGTAGATGGCAGATACGCCGCTGCTCTTTCCGATCATAATCATCGGAGATACGGCCTGAAAGGCACAGCCCAGCATAACTGGCAGTCCAACGCCGAAATATTTATTGCCCCAGACCTGAAGCAGAGTGGCTACGCCGCAAGCCAACAAGTCGATCGCAATCAAATAGGTAAGTTGCTCCTGTGTGAATCCAAGTGCGCTACTAACAATAAGCGGGACGATGACAGCTCCTGCATACATCGCAAGTACGTGTTGCAAGCCAAGTGAGAAGGTTTTGGCCGGATGCCGGTGACGCTGAAAAATACGTTCGCGTGCCATATTAGTTCGTGCCCTCCTCATCTGCAAAGGTTACTTGTCCATCGGACAGTGCTCCAATACGAACCAGGGATTCCACGCGGTAACCCGCTTCTTTCAACAGACGGCCTCCCGGCTGGAATGCTTTTTCAATCACGATCCCGATCCCTACGACTTCCGCACCTACCTGTTCTACAATGCGAGCCAGACCAAATGCGGCTTCGCCGTTCGCCAGAAAATCATCAATAATCAGCACACGGTCACCAGGGTTCATAAACTTTTTGGCAACAGTAATTTCATTCGTCTCCTGTTTGGTAAAGGAATACACTTTCTCCACCAAAATATCTTCCGTTAGAGTAAGTGACTTCTGCTTGCGGGCGAAGATCAGCGGAACGTTCAGTTCAAGTGCCGTCATAATGCCCGGCGCAATCCCGGATGATTCAATCGTCAGCACACGTGTAATATTCTCTCCTTCAAAACGGCGGATGAACTCTTTGCCAACTTCCTTCATCAACACCGGGTCCATCTGGTGGTTCAGGAATGAGTCTACTTTCAGTACCTGCTCGGACAGGACAATGCCTTCCTGTCTTACTTTGTCTTTTAACAATTGCATCGTTTTTTTCCTCCCAAATGCCCTCTACCGCCATGTACAGTCTGCTCCGCAATATCTCTCCCGTGTAAAAAACAAAAAGCCCGCCTGTCCACACCTGCGGCTTGAACCGGAGACGGGAAAGACGGACTTGTTCCTGTACGGACACAAGCCGCTCGAACACTGCAAACGCCATAGGGTGAGGCTGAGGAAGCATACCTAAGTATTTATTAGGTAGACCTGACCATAACCCACGCAGAGCGTAGAAGCATCCTTCCCGTAGTCCAATCATTCCGGTGATCGGGTAGAGACATGCAGGCCTATTCCTGCACATATACGAGTAACGGCTATTCAATTCATTTTGGCTTCACGATTCGTATCCATGTATAATTGCGAACCTGAATGTAAAAGTGTAATCTCACTAACAATGTTAGAAGTATACCGAATTGGCGGCTTGAAATAAAGAGGTATTTTCATGGAATTTGCGGAAACGATGTTTCTTTTGCATAATGGGGATGATTGATTTTCATTTTTTATGTACAATATGAGAACAAAAGCGTGTACTTACAGGATTAATCCTTGGAGAAGGCGTGCTGAATCTATATTAGTCGTTAAAGGAGATTGTCACAATGAGAGGTATACTGAAAGAATTTAAGGAGTTTGCTGTTCGCGGCAACGTCATTGATCTGGCGGTCGGTGTAATTATCGGAGCTGCTTTTGGAAAAATCGTTACGTCCCTTGTGAATGATATCATCATGCCACCGGTTGGGAAACTGCTCGGCGGAATCGATTTCAGCCAAAAGATCATTAACCTTGACCCTGACGTAAAGACAGCCGATGGACAAGACATCACAACACTGGCTCAAGCCAACGAAGCCGGTGCCACCGTCATCGCTTACGGTCAATTTATCAATGTGATGATTGATTTCATTATCGTGGCGTTCTGTATCTTCATGTTGGTTAAGGGCATTAACTATTTGAAGCGCAAAGAGCATGCCAAGCCTGAGCCGAAAAAAACAACGAAAGCCTGCAAGTACTGCCTGTCTGAAATTCCGGCTGCGGCTACTCGTTGTTCCCAATGCACTTCCCAGCTCGAGGCTGAAGGAAGCAACGCTCCGGCATAATGATTGGATTTATTATTGTGTAGAGCGAACAATTAAATAAAGCAAAACGCAGGTTTGGTTCTTGATACAGCGATGCCATCTAAGCCAATGTACGCTTATGTATTCATTATTGTTCTGCATCTATAGAGCATTTAAGCATACTCATTCTTGTTTGATCGAAACTATTTAGCTATGCATAAGCATATAAAGCACATCAAACCTGCGAATGTCCAGGTTCCACCTTAAATGGTGGGACCTTTTTTTATTCATTGTGATTACTTTATGCCGGTCGTGCGTCTCTTATTTAGAAACGTTTTGGTAGCAAGTGTTCCAGAATCGATTTGAGATCTTTGTCTTCCTTGTAGACCTCTTCGCCGGTATCCAGTTCAGTAACCCGAATGTATTCAAAATTGGCGCTGGCATCCGTCGGTTTAAACAGCAACTGTGCTTCGTCTTCCAAACGAACATGAAATCCCATGTCTTTAAACATCGTCGTAAGCTGACTCGTGGCCGGCTCCTGACCTTGCCCTACAAAGATAAGTCCCCTAAGCGCTTTACGCTCCTGAGGTTGCGGATAAATCACCTGAAAGTGTACAATGCATTCCATACAATCGTTCCCCTTTCGTTAAAAAAATAGTTTGTGAAATTTTGAACTTTAAATTCTGCTATATAAGGAGATACGTTTCATGACCCCAGAACGTTTCGACATTTATAACGATCAGCAAAAATGGATCGGTACAGCACCCCGTAACGAGGTTCATGCCAAAGGATATTGGCATCGTTCCTTTCATTGCTGGATCGTGCGTGACGAAGGCGACAAGCGCATGGTTCTGTTTCAGCGACGACGGGATATTAAAGATACTTTTCCCGGATATTATGATATCACAGCGGCAGGCCACCTCGTAGCCGGTGAACAGCTACAGGATGCACATCGTGAACTCGAAGAAGAGCTCGGTGTGCATACCTCATTCGATGCACTGACTTATTTGTTCACGGCTAGGCAACAGCTACAGGGTGAGGTGCGTGGTATTCCGTTTCTGGATCGGGAATTCAGTGCTGTCTATGGTCTGTGTCTGAACCAGCCACTGGAGTCCTATGTTCTTCAGGCTAGCGAAGTGGATAGTCTCTATGAAGCGCCACTGGATGACTTGCTCGCCCTGTTCCGCCAAGAGAAAGATGCCGTGCAGGCATCTGGTGTGCGTGCGCAACAACGGACATTTGTGCAAGAAGGTGAAGCCTTATCTACACCATCACAGGATAACACACCTATATCCACATCCCCACGAACTGGTGAGTCACTGTCTGAGTGCACCCAAGAAATCACAATGACATCAACCGACCTTTCGTCCAATCATGGCGATTATAAGCATTCCGCCAGTGCTGCACGCCTCATATGCGCAGTAAGCACGGCGGATTTTGTGCCGCATGGCTCCACGTATTATATCGACGTACTCGAAGCTTTGAAACGAGTACATGGGGTCTAACTTCATTTTCTCAAAAATAGCATCACTTCATACCTTTAACCAGTACCTAGACCAATCAATACCTCATATATTCCAGTAACATTACCCTCTAGGTATTCCAGAAGCATTCTTTTACTATCAACCGGATGGCAAACCAATGCTGTAACAAGCATCACTGCATTTTGGTTCTGAATTGTATCGTTGTACTCACGAACCACCTAAAGCGAATGTGCACGAGCTTGGGCTCAGAAAAATTCTAACGATCACAGGGAACGTTATTTGCCCCATTAATGGGATGTCGTGAAATGTAACGATCACCAGAGACGTTATTTAGGCGAAAATGGCTTCAGTTGCGCTAAAAAGGTGGTTTTTGGACGAAATAGCGTTCCTGAGGATCGTTAGAATCTGAAAGAGGTGGATTTCGCCAAAATAAGGCTTGTGGTGATCGTTAGCGCTCAACGCTCAACCATAACCTTTCGAGTATGTGATAGAGAAGAGGCTGGAAGGTGTCGTGCTTTGCTCTACCTTAAGGTTCCGATGACGCATCATTCGTCGCATGAGCAAAGCAGAATTTAAGGGGAAGTGACCCAGGATAACAGTTAAGGCAGGACCACAGTTACGCGCGATAACAGTTACAAGAGGATGGTCAAGGTTGAGTTGACACAAAATAACAAAAAAAAGGACGAGGTCACAGTGAACATCCATTCACGCCTCGTCCTTTTGCTATTTTTTCAGCTGCTACTTTAGTTTTAATCAAACTTGCACGTGCCTTGCACTTGCACTTGTTCTCATACTTGTCATCCGCTACATGTTTACTTTTTCAGCTGTTACTGTTTTTACTTTGTCATCCCGTTCTTGTTCTTACGTACGAGTTCTCCCGTAAGAGTTCTTCTCTTACTGCACTAACTGTCACTTCTCACTCTCCGGCGCAGGGGTAGACCAGTACCGTTCAGCAATGTCTGCGTACCGACGTCCGTAGCGATCCTCCAACTCCTCACCCATATCCTGCTCCAGTTCATACAGCACCAGTTCTTGTGCAAAATGATTCAGTAGCAATCCGGTCATTACCGGATGTGCCGTGACCACGGCCTGCGTCGGGCATGACTCCCCGCGCATGCCCAGCATGCACCAGCGGCGATCTACAACGAGCGAGAACTTACGCCCGGTATCCATGCCATGTGACGGCAATCCCGGCAAAGGAAGCGGCTGATCCACCATACCTTCCCCACCTTCACAGGACCACAATAAGCGCACCCCACGAGCCTCAGCCTGCTGCAAATCCTCTCGCAGCAATTCTGCTTCCTCGCGCCACACATCCACCACAATCTCGTGCTGTGCTGCGGCAAGTTCACGACTCAGATTCTCCAGAACATTTTTGTCGCCTTCGACATTGTAAAATACAGGTTTCTCCGGTTCGCTCTTCGGCATACTTCGCTCGACGTAATCCAGAGAAGTGTGCATCTGATCCGAGATCATGCGTGTCATCTCTTCCGGTTTCAACATGCTGTACTTCGCAGGTTCTCCCGGACTGCACCGGAGAAATCCTCTGGATTCCAGTCGTTGCAAGGTCGCATATACATTGGAACGGGACACGCCCAGCCGTTTGGCTACCTCATATCCAGAGGCTGATCCCTGGCGGGCTAATTCCACCATAATTTTAGATTCCATCTCGGTGAACCCGAGATGACGTAGATGATGCAGCAGTTGGTCCATATTTCTGTCCCCCCATGCTGTCAGCAACCAGCACTGCCTGACGGCAGCACGTCTACTGCATCAAATCTGCTCGGCTCCGCAACGCGGGCACCACTTCGAGCCTTTTGGCAATTCGGATGCACAAATCTGACACTTCACCATTTCACGTGGCACTTCCGTCTGCACATCTACGGTGTTCACAATCGGATTGTTTTCTTTCCAATAACGAATACGCTCATCCAGCTCCTGCTGACGCTCACGTTCCCGTTGCATCTCCTCTTCTCTGCGGCGTTCCCACTCAGCATCGAATGCTTCCTTCTCTTCGATCGTAAACTCGGTGCTGTTATATCCCGGTTCCGTATCCAAATCAGCAATCGAAGGGATAACCGTATGATACGGCTCGGTCTCTTCATGTTCTTCCGCAACCGGCGGTGCGTCAAAAATCGACTGTTCCGCAACCGGGTTCTGTGCAGCTGCCGTCTCGTGATTTGCCGTTTTGGCAACCCCTGCGGCTCCGGCCGCTCCCGATGCAGCTGCACCCGGTTTGGATTCGCCCAATTTGCGTCCACACTTCGGACAGAAGTTGGCATCCAGTGATGCGACGTGTCCACACTCACACAGGCGTTCGTTCTTCAACTCGGCAATCTTGCTGCGAAGAGCGTCGATCTCATCCTGCAACTCGTCACACAGATTAGACAGATCCACCATTTCCTTTTCAGCGAGCGTCATATCCTGCGCACGATAACCTTCATAGAAAATGCGGCCCATATCGGTAAAATGGACTTCTTGTTCCTGTTGCAAGCCCACAATCTGATTGTTCAATTTGCCAATCTCAACGGCATGCTGAGCACGCTCTGTTGCTTTGTTTGCTCCGTTTTTGATGCGCTGAAGCAGTTTCATCACAATTCCTCCTCTGTCCCGTCAAAACAATATCATGATCATTTTTCATTAGTTAGCAGGTCAGCAATTCGCAACAAGCGAGTTGCCCTGGATATATAACTTATACGATATGAAGCCAAAAAGTTGCGAAAAATCGCGCTGCCACCCCATTTTATGCGGATATTGGATCAAAAGAGGGGCTTTCGTCAAGACCATACGTTCGGTATAATGGAACTTTGACTCCATATGAATGGAACACGCAGGATTCGCAACTTACTCTATCTTACCAATTTACAATGCGATTGTGAAAAGGGCAAATTCTTTACTCTTGAACGGGATTGTTCAATCCCTGAATGTATACAGAGGTGGATGAAACATGTTAAGTCCGAACTCAACGTTCTACCCCCGTCCGCTCGGGGTCACCCCCGCGTCCTCCTTGCCTCAATCCCCCTCGGCTCCGCTGGAAACCAGCCGGCAGCTTGTGGGTGATGATCAGCAGGACGCCTATTATTTCCGATCGCTTGAAGAAGCCGGCATCAAACTCAATGGCCCGCAAATCTCGGCTGTTCGCCATGGCAAAGGCCCTATACTTACACTTGCAGGAGCGGGCTGTGGCAAAACAACCGTACTCGCTGCGAGAGCAGGCTACTTGATGGAAGTCAGCGGTGTACACGCGGGCAGCATTCTGCTCGTAACGTTTACCAACAAGGCCGCTGCCGAGATGAAAGACCGGATTGCTGCCCTGCCGGGCATCAGGCCTGCTGCAGCAAGAGCGGTACAGGCCCGCACCTTCCACTCGTTTGCGCTGACTTTATTGCGCCATTACGGGGTGCAAGAAGACATTTTTGGTGAGTCACGCGCCCAGCATACGGTGCTGAAAATGCTTCTTCGCCAGAATGGCATGAGCGAGGCGTTTCAACCGGAGAGTCTGCTGGCGATGCTGTCCGCCTGGAAGATGCAAGGTTCAGACACGGCAGACTTGCCGGAGAAAACGCAGGATGAGCGCGATGCCAAGCGGGTACTGCTCGGATACGAAAACTGGAAACAGGATCGCGGCAAAATGGATTTTGATGATATCCTGCTGCGCGCGGCTGCGCTCCTTCGTGATCCGGCGGTGTTAAAGCCGCTACAGCGGCGTTTTCAATACATTATGGTTGATGAATTTCAGGATACAAACCGGCTGCAATACGAGATTGTCCAGATGCTCGCTGGAGCACACCGCAATCTGATGGTTGTTGGGGACGACGACCAGACGATCTATACGTTCAATGGCGCACGGCAGGAATCGATTTTGGAATTCGATAAAGTATACCCAGGCGCACGCATCGTGACGCTGGATATTAATTATCGCAGTGATGCTCGTATTCTGGGACTCGGCAGCGAGCTGGTCGCACGCAATAAACGTAGACGCGACAAACGGCTGCGTGCGGCAGGACAACGCGGCGATGCGCCCCGGTTCGCTACCCCATCTAACGCCGAGGAGGAAGCAGCCTGGGTCGTGAATCAGATCTGTGAGCAGGTGCAGGAAGGGCAGTTTCCATATCGGGACATTGCTATTTTGCACCGGACAGCCAGTAGTAGCCGGGCGGTATTTGAACAATTGGTGCTGAAGGATGTGCCCTTTGTACAACACGGGGCCGCTCCGGTCTTCTATGATCAGTCCCTGATCAAACCGTTAATGGACCATATGCGCCTGTCTCTGAACCCGCGAGCGATGGATGCTCTGCCAAGCGCACTCGGTCCGCTGTATGTGTCCCGTGATGCAGGACTGGAGTATATCCAACGCTGCGAGCAGGAGCAGGCCAAGAAATATCCGCTGATTCATCTGAGCAAATGGGACAAGCTGAAGCCTTTTCAACAGGAGCAGGTCAAGGAACGCATCAAATTAATCAAATCTCTGCACAAGCTGAAGCCGATTATCGCGATTCAGGAAATGCGCCGCCAGTTCTACGATAAGTATATGGAGAGCGGCGACCCGACTATTTTTACTCATTATAAGGAAACGATGCTGGAAACACTGGATGAATTCGAAGCGGCTGTCAAAAAGTTCGAAACCTTGGAAGAATTCGTACAATTCGCAGACGAGTTGTCCCGCAGACACCGCGAAATGGAATCGCTACGCCGGGCGCAGGATAGTGATGCGGTACAGCTCATGACCATTCACCGGGCCAAGGGACTGGAGTTCCCATGTGTGTACTGGATCGGAGCCAGTGAAGGCATTGTGCCGCACAGTACCGCCTTGCGTCAGGATATTCCGGAAGATCAGAAGGCAGCGCTCACCGTGCAACAGACGGATGCTGAATTGGATATGGCTCTGGAGGAAGAACGCAGACTCGCTTATGTAGCCATTACCCGCGCGAAGCAACATTTATATGTGACATCACCCGCGAGCCATCACGGCAAACCGGCTGATGTGTCGCGTTTCTTGCTGGAAGCCTTCGGCATGGAGGTTCCGTACAAACGTAAACCACGGGAAGAAGCACATAGTGGCAACCCGTCTTCATACGGGAATCATGGACATACAAGCTACAGCAGAAACAACAACGGAAATAATCAGAGCAATGGTAAAGATAATGTTAACGGTAATGGAAACGGAAACGGGCAACATCGAAGCAACAATGGAAACTGGAAAAGCACCGGGAATGCTGGAGACAACCGTGTACGTGAAGGTAACAAGGGTCGCACAGATACACGGACCTCATCTTATACGAAACATGATCGACAACGTAGTGCGATAAACCATAAGGATCATCGGGAAATGGAAATGCTGGATGAGCGGGATGAGGATCGCCTCAGCGAACAGCGCGGCAGTGGAATTATTCGAGATCATAAAGCCTTTAGCACTCCAGGTCTCCATCCAAAAATTACTGCTACAACCTCCACTTCGAGTACTTCACGGCATTCTGATTCTGCTGGGTCAGGTACAAGCCAAGCCGAGCGGACAGAAACGGTGGCGATCTGGAAATGCAGTTCAGCTACATGCAAAGCATGGTTGAGGCAAAAACCTTCGGTACCGTCCGGTAAAACTTCGAAAAAAGCCACCTCCGAGGCCCCCGTCTGTCCACTATGTTCAGGAACAATGATCGCTGGCACCCGGCAGGTTCCAATGACGAATCGATTTGGAAAATAGAGAGGCATCTTCTTCGTTTCAGGGCGCTTGTTGCTGTTTATTAACAGTAGAAGCGTCTTTTTTCCAATTCAACTGTAAAACGGTCTTTTTTTCAATAATGAAATGGGGGTTGGATTATGCAGGAAGGTAAACAACATCTGTATGTGTCGGTAACTCATAACCTTATTGAACGAACAAGAAACGAATCTACTCCGTTCGAAGTCCTTCTGGATGATGGACAATTGGCAACATTGCAAGATCTGATGAAAGTGCTTGAGGATGGGGACGACTACTCGTTACAGCGGGCACCCGTACCTTACAAATCGGCAGATCACGACGACGGTAATGAACGATTTACAGACGGTATAACGATGCTGTACACCTTCATCTATGATCATGGTACAACGGAGACCAGACAGGCTATAGAGGACATGGACGTGCTTCCAAAGCTTCAGAATACGGATTACGATGACCCGGGATATGAAAACTCACCAATGAATAAATAATGGAATTAAATGATGGATTGGCTAATTTATGAGTGGCACTTGGCATGAACCATCTAACATGAAATGTAACCATCCAACAACCAAAAGCAATAACCCTCCTTCTGCTCCATTTACCATTTAGAAGGAGGGTTATTTTGTCAGCGGAATTTCCCGCGAGAATAGTCATGATCTAACTTTCCGTTATTATTTATTTTTTATATTCGTTCTATTTTATATTTATATTTTCAACGTCTAATCCAAACGTACTTCCTGCCCTTTTTCGGCAGACTCGTAGACGGCACACAGCATGCGCGTGGAGGTCACCCCATCCGCAATCGGGCTGATGGGCGGCGTACCGTTCAGGCAACATTCTACAAAGTGATCGATCTGGTTCTGGAATGCACCGTGAATATCCAGACCGGAATGATCTGTCTGCGGTTCGATGTTCATGATGGTATCATGTTTCTCGGTGACAATCAGTGTTTTGGGCTCCAGTTCAAATCCACCGCGCTCACCGTACAGCTTAACAAAGGATTCATCCTCACGGGCATGGAGGGTAAAACTCACATCTACCGCCAGAGAAGCGCCATTTTCAAAACGAATCAGAGCATTCGCCATATCTTCGACATTATTGATCGCAGCACTGTAGTCTGCCGCCTTGTAAAATGAGAGATGTTCCACATTCGCACGATTGCCGAGTTTGCGATACGTATTCCCGCTAACGGATACAGGCTTCGGTCTACCCATGAGATACCAGCACTGATCGATGATATGTACACCCAGATCAATTAATGGGCCGCCGCCGGAACGAGCCTTGTCCGCAAACCAGCCACCCGGATTACCCAGACGCCGCAAAATCGACGCTTTTGCATAATACAGCTCGCCAAATTCGCCCGCATCGATAAATCTGCGCAACATCTGCATGTTGTTATCGTACCGCCGTACAAAACCCACAACAAAGGTACGTCCGCTTTTTTTCACCGCTTCCTCAATCCGCAGCGCGTCTTCCACATTCGTAGCCACCGGCTTTTCCAATAACACATGTTTACCTGCTTCCAACGCCGCGATGGCAAATTCCGCATGCGTATTATTCCATGTACAGATACTCACCGCATCGACATGCGGGTCTTCCAGCATCTCACGATAGTTCATATAAACGGACTGAGCGTCATACTTCTGTGCAGCCGCCTTGGCCCGTTCCTCATTCAGGTCACAGATGGCATAGATGACGGCATCCTCATTTTTGGCATAACACCTCATATGAAGATCCGAGATCGAACCTGTGCCGATCATACCGATATGCAGCATTTGCTTGGTGCTCATCTTCGTCCTCCCTCCCTTTTCCAAAACTTCGTTAACGTCTAGTCTGCCCGTAGCATGCCTTCGTAAATACCCGGTGTTGAATTTTCAATCTCCACCGCGCCCAGCGTTCGTTTGTAGAAGTCCATCGGCCCAGCCGATCCGATAATCGCGTAACCGTAGCCATCTGCTCTCATCGCATGCATACAAGCCAGTAGCAAGGCAGTCCCAACACCTTTTCCACGGGCATCCGGGCTTACGCCAGTAGGGCCGAAGAAATTACGGCAGGTCGCTTCATAACAGGCAAAACCAATCATTCTTCCATGCTCCAGCGCAATATAACAGGTCACAGGCTGACGCGCAAAAGCGACATCGCATTCATCTACCCAATGCTGGTTAAAATGGGTTCTCACCCAGTTCAGCACCTGCTGTTTCTCCGGAGCAATGGCTCTGCGAATCACAATGGATGCAGCCTTCAGTTTCTCCAGCCCGCCGTGTTGCTCAGGCAGACGATAAAGCGCGACCAACATATCACTCATCGGTTCGTTTCCTCCTCATCTGGCACGGAATGATCCGCATACTTTGAAATTAACCTAATCCTACTGCGGGTAACCTGCTTCTTACGCAATAATCCGAATTGAAACGAATGAACCGCGTTTGCAGTGTTTATATCCTACTGCAACACTGAGACAGGTTATCCCGTCAGTAAAGATGAGATGCGGTGATCTGTATAAAAGTTTACCGCGACACAACGCAGATGAGAAGGGATGATTACGAATGAAAAACAATATGAAAAAAGTAAGCACAATCATGGCTATATCTATGGCACTGAGCGGCGGAGCTGCTTATGCCGCTTCACTAGATAACACGGTGCAGCCTATGCAGGAAACCGTCACTTCTGCCCCGAGTAGCACTAAGGGAGTTGTACATGTATCCGTCAATGGTGTAGCGGTTGCCAACGGATACTGGACTCAAGACGATAAGGCAGCCATGATCCCGCTTCGAGCGCTAACCGAAGCTCTGGGAATCGAATTGAAATGGCATAAGGAAGACAAGTCCGCAGAGCTGACTCGCGGGGCATTGTGGACTCAGGTTTTTGCGGATAAAGATCGTTACTCCGTCAACAAAATGCTGCTTACCCTCGGCACAGCTCCTGAAATCAAGGAGGGAACACTTTATGTGCCTGCTGTTTTCGCGGAGAAAGTCCTGCATGCCCAATTAAGCACCAATGGAAATCAGGTGGAGATTAGAAGCGAGGAGGATGTCAAGACGGTTACAGAACGTGGCGTGATCACACACATTGCTAATCAGGATAAATATCAATCCATTCAGATTGGCGGTGCGGGGCCGGATGGTATCGTGTTGAACCTGAGCAAGGATACCCAGCTCATTTCGGCGGACGGAAAAGAAATTCAACTGGCTGACCTGTCCATCGGTATGATGGTAGAAGCCGAACACTCCTTAATGATGACCAAAAGTCTGCCTCCACAAACACCAACATATAAAGTAACCGTACTGGATACAGCGGCTGAAACAGCAGCACAACCAAAAGAGACTTTTGGAACCGCAGGCACGATCGAGGATGTCATTGCCAAAGACGGCATCGTGTCCCAGATTGAGATTAAAGGTACACGTCTGGCTGAGACTGCACCAGATCATGTTGTTTTGAATATCAACAAAGAAACTTCGCTAGTGAACCAGAGGGGCGAAATTGTAAAAGCCGAGCAACTGATTGAAGGTGCCAAAGTGATGGGTTTCTATAGCCCGATGCTGACACGCAGCCTGCCTCCGATCGGCACAGCTTGGAAAGTTGTTGTTGAGATTCCGACAGTTCAGCCTAAGGCCGAGTAAGGGCGCTAGAATGTGTCGATAGGAAGTTAGAATTAGCCTGTAGGCAAGTAAGTAGAGTACATGTGGAATTACGCGTAAAGGCTAGAAAGCTAAAAACCTTTCCCTCCTGTCTTTTGACCGGGAGTGGAAAGGTTTTTTCACAAATGAGTAAGTATCAAAACTTCTTAGGTGAGTATTCTAAGGTAAGTATCTGTTAGTTGTTTTCTGTTTTCCGGATAGAGAAAATATGATCAAGCCTCATCTGATGATTCTATAATTGCTTCAGCCTCAATCTCCACCATTAGCAAAGGATCAATGAGCGCACTTACTTCGACCATCGTAGCTACAGGCTGGATCTGTCCGAAAAATTCGCCATGGGCTTTGCCAACCTCTTCCCACTTCGAAATATCCGTGACAAACATACGTGTTCTAACCACATCGGTCAAGTCCGCACCAAGCTCTTTCAGCGCTTCTTCAATCGTCTCCAATATAAATTTGGTCTGCACATACGGGTCACCCGCACCGACAACGACGCCATCCTGCATTGCTGTTGTCCCGGCAACTTCTACCCGGTTACCCACACGAATTGCACGGCAATACCCCACCAGTGGTTCCCAAGGGGAGCCCGTAAATACCTGTTGTCTGCTCATATTCCTAACCTCGCTTTATGTAATTTTGACAGTTGTATTAAAGATGAATTATATCAGTCTGTCCTCATCTGGATCAACGCAAAAATCCCCTGAACAAATCACCTTTACCTCAAGTAAGGTTGGGTGTTCAGGGGAAATGAATAACGAGACACGGAATTACAGTTTAATATTAGCCTCGTCAAAGTAATCTTCCAAAGTTAAACCACTCTTTACGACATCGGGTGCAATATCTGCACCAACATAACGAATGTGCCAAGGCTCGTACACGTAACCCGTCTTGCTCTCCTGACCTTTCGGATAACGAATGATAAAGCCATATTCGGCAGCATGTTCATCCAGCCATTTGCCTTCTTTGGACGAGCCGAACACCTCTTCCAGCACATTGCCCACACTTGGACTGGATACATCTATGGCAAGACCTGTCTGGTGTTCACTGCGGCCTGGAACGGCACTTACACGGGAAGCATACTCTTCCCCTTTGGTTTTCACATTATTGTTGTAGATAGATACCTGACGCTTGTAAGACCGGTATCCAGACACGGCACGAAGCTCAATCCCGTCTGCTTTGGCACCAGCAAACAGTTTCTCCAGCGCTTCCGCAGCTTCTTTGCGCATATGACGTTTCTCATGTGGCCCCTCGAAGGAGAACGGCACGTCAGGCTCAACCAGATCACTCGGCTCATAGCCTTCCGGCAGACTACGCTGTTTGTTGACAATGACCGTCATTGCTTCCGCATTCGTCACCACCGATTGGGAGTCAATCGTTGTCTGCAGAGCACTGATGCTGCGTTTCTCCATGAGCGGATCTTCTGCCGTTGCACCACCACTTCCATTCTCCGCAGAACCCTGCCCTTCTCCGGTAGAAGCACTGCCTGAGTCGTTATCTGTTCCTTCATCGCTACCTGAACTTGTTGAGTTATCACCTTCAGCATTGCCCTTGCCATCTGAGCCAGATTCATCGGTCAAATGCACGGTTGTGCCATCGGCTCCCTGCTCCGTGTTAGGTGTTCCGTTTGCGTTCTGATTTTCGTTCGCACCGGAACCGCACGCAGCCAGCAAGGCTCCACATATCATAAGTGAGGACAGCAGAACCACGATTCGGCGCTGTCTTCCTGTTCCTGATTTCATCATAAAACTCCTATCACCTTAGTAGAATGAATATCTTTTTAGGTTTTCTCAACGTTCCTATAATGTTCCCTGCGACAGTATACCTTAAATGCACGATAAGCTCCACCTGTAAAGAGTTCCTTCTCCCAGCCTCTATGCTGAGATATACCCGTTATACAGCTTGCACCCTTGATTTCTGTACATTTAATGCAACATCCCAAACTTATACAGCTTCAGCTGGAAACTGGGAAATAAAAGCTCAGCTTCACAAAAAAACAAGCAGGGGCGATCTGGTGATCTCCCCCGCTGTACATGTGTGATGCATCATTTGGTTGCCGGGCTGTCCTTGTGCTTCTGGACAGCCTGCCACATCCGCGCCGCCACGCGCTCGCGGATGAGATCCAGACCGGCTGCTGCAGGCACTCCCGGCAGCAGCGCGGTCAGCTCGGGCAGCGCCGGCGGTTTGCCCGGCTGCGCGAGCCGCACCTCCACGGCGCCGAAGCCCGGCCCCGGCTGGTGCATGGCGCCGTCCGCGGCAGCCTCGGCGATCCACTCGCCGACGGCTGCGCCGCCTTCGCCAGCCCGCGCCTGCGGGCGGCCCGCCGTTTCCGCTGCGCGGCCCGGGCCGCCGGGATCATGGGCAAGTTCCTCTGCCCATGATCCCAGCACGCCGGCGAGCAGCGCTTCGCGCGGCAGGCCGGCGTGCGCCAGCTGCAGCAGCGGCTCGGCCGCGAGGCGCGCAGCAACGGCGCGCTCCGCCGCCGCGGCATGCGCGCAGCCCGCGCGACCGCAGGTGCACGCCGCGGCAAGCGCTGCGCCGGGCGCGGCCTCGCCGGGCGTGCCCGCAGGCGCCGCCGCGGGCAGTAGCCCGGCGAGCTCCTCTGGCGCCGGGCCACCGCGCAGCAGGGCGTACAGCGCCAGCGGGCGCTTGCGCAGCTGCGCCAGCACGGCCTCGCGCTGCGCCTCGCTTAGCTGCGGCAGCGTGCCTGTGACCGTGAACACGCCGGATGCGGCTGTTCCGGTCAGATCTGCATCAGCGGACCCGGGCACCGTCTCTCCCGAATCCGCCGCTATATTCACCTCTGCTGTCCACACCCCGGGGGACATATGCAGCTCGACGTTCCATTTTTCGCTCATCATCATCCCCCTCTCTTCATTGATCATCCAAACGCGCTTACCAATATCAAGCCGATTTTACCTTCATCGCCGAGCATTCAAATGTAGCGTGAATCCCCCTCATCCAGCCCATACCTCAGCGTTAATCTACAGCCAAGTCTCTCCTTGAAGCGAGATCAGACTACGCAATTCATCGTCCGACATCTCGGTCAGCCAGTTTTCACCCGAACCTACGACCTGCTCGGAGAGAGCTTTCTTGCTCTCGATCAGCTCATCGATTCGTTCTTCCAATGTACCCTGGCAGATCAACTTGTGTACCTGAACGTTACGATTCTGCCCGATGCGGAATACCCGGTCTGTCGCCTGGTTCTCCACCGCCGGATTCCACCAGCGATCATAGTGAATGACATGGCTTGCCCGTGTCAGGTTCAGACCCACGCCGCCTGCACGAAGAGACAGGACAAACATGGATGGCCCTTCCCCTTTTTGGAATGTCTCCACCATTTCATCCCGCTGTGACTTGGAAACCCCACCATGCAGGAAGTAAGGCTCTTCCTCATAGCGCCGGTTCAGTCTGGAAACCAACAGATCCCCCATCGCAACATACTGCGTAAAGATCAAAGCCGATTCTCCGTTGTCCCGGATGGCATCCAGCAATTCCAGCAGTCGCTCCATTTTACCCGATGCCTCGGCCTTCCCATGCTCCTTCCGGCTGTTGTCCGCCAGAACAGGATGATCACAGATCTGCTTCAACTTGGTTAGAGAGGATAACACGATACCTTTACGCGCAATACCATTCCGTCCATCCAGACCACCCATGAGATCGTCCACGACCCGTTGATACAGAATCGCCTGCTCCGGTGTCAGTGAACAATAGGATTTCAGTTCCAGCTTTTCGGGCAAATCTTTGCGAATATCCGGATCACTCTTCAGCCTGCGTAACATAAACGGCGACACCAGTCGATGCAGTTCCCGGAGCGAAGCCGCGTTCTCTTCCGAAGGGGCCAGACCTGTATACCGCTGGCGGAACGAAGAAGATGTACCGAGATATCCCGGATTCAGGAATTGGAAAATAGACCAAAGCTCACTCAAACGGTTCTCCACCGGTGTTCCTGTCATGGCAATCCGATGAGAAGTGGACAACCGCATGACACTCTGAGCCTGCTTCGTCCGATAATTTTTAATATACTGTGCCTCATCCAGTACAACGGTTGACCAGTGCAACGAAGCCAAATCCGGGCCATCGCGGCCTGCCAGGTGATAGGTTGTGAGCACGATGTCATGCTTCTGCGCTTCCTCTTCGAAAGCATTTCCATGCAGCCTTTGTCCACCATGGTGAATGTACAGTGACAGGTCTGGCGCAAAACGCTTCAGCTCGCGTTGCCAGTTGCCCAGTAGCGAGGTTGGGCAGACAATAAGCGTAGGCCATTGAACCTTCGGCATATCTGTACTCTGATCAACACCGGACGCCTGTGCTTCATGTGCCTCTTTCAGTGCGGCCTGGCGTTCCTCCTCTTTGCGATCGAGCAGACACGTGATGACCTGAACCGTTTTTCCAAGTCCCATATCATCGGCAAGACACACCCCGAAGCCCAGTTCACCCATGGCAGATAACCACTGAAATCCACGTTCCTGATACGGTCTCAGTTCACCATGCAGCTCCGCTGGCACCGGGCGAGGTTCAATGTTACGAAGGACCTGCCCCTCCAGCAGGAAAGCGAGCATACCTTCGGATTCAGCACCAAAAACAGACATCCCTTTCCAAATGGAATCTTCCCCTTCATCTGCGGCAAGATGCAACCATTCGGAAAGCGGCATGTATTGTTCTTCTTCTTTTTTCATATATCGAAGCACTTGGCGAATCTCTTTGGTATCCACTTCAATCCATTCCCCGCGAAACATAACATAGGGAACGGTGGATTCAGCCAGTGCGGCAAGTTCCTCCGCCGTAATCGGCTTGCCATCCAGCATCGGCTCTGCTGTAAAGGAAACGAGTTGTTCCATGCCGAGTGTAGAACCAGCTCCAGGTTGACGCTCCGGTGCTCCGTTCACCATCTGCAAGCGCAGACCTGCACGTCGTTTCCCCGCGCGACTCCATCTCGACGGCATTAGAACCGTTACCCCTGCCTTCTGCAACTTGGGAACCGCATGGGTAAGAAATTCAAAAAAGCTCTGTTGTTGTAGCTGTATCCCCTCGGGACGAGCATGTAGCAAAGCAGTTTCCAGTTCGGGTGCCAGCTCAGACGCCTCACCAATGGCCATCAGTAACTGTTCTGCCACAGAGGCGTAGCAGACTTTTCCCCGATCCAGATCACGCTCAGGATGTGCCCAAATGCTTCGTGCAGGTAACCTGAGACCTGCCTCCTGATCGCTATCCACCCAGAAACTGATACCCCAGGTGGTCTCCTGCTCCCCCAGCGGCGGCTCCAAACGCAGGACCAGTCTGAACTTCCCTTCCGAAGGCGGCATTTCTTCGACACCAAATGCAGGCATCGTTGTACCTCCAGCTTCATGGATCGCGTCCACGAAATCCGCCAGATCCTCTGTCGGTCCTTGCACGGTGACTGGGCGAAATATAGAGATTAGACTGTTCCACCATAGCTCAGACACGGGTGAAGAGCCGCGCCTGAACGATGTCCGGTAACGTGAAAGCTCACTATCCATGCTCTCCAGTTCATTCGTTACCACCGCATGAATGATGCCGCTCATAAATGAAAACAATACCGTGCCTGCCGCTTCCTCACGTGTCTCCGGCTCCATGGAGGCATAGGCTCCCGGCGCTGACAGCGCAATGGGAGGCATCGATTCCGCAAGGCTTTTGAAACGCTCCCGATCTTCTTCAAGTTGCAAACGTGGCCGCCATACCCCTGAAAGGGTCTCCTGACCCGTGCGCCGTCTTGCACCTGTTTTAGCTGCAAATGCCGCAGCCGGAGCAATCGCTCCTCGCAGCAACAATTCCTGTGTGAACTGTGCTGCCTTAACCCAGTAACGCATCTCTTCTCCAGCTTGAATCCCAGCTGCATGTAACATCTGGTCATCCCACTGTAATAACAGTCGGAAAGCATCCTTCGGCGAAACCGCCAATCCTTCCAGCGTGCGTCCAAGCAACTGCCTCCGCTTTACGTTTTTGGTTTCTGCCGCATTTCGAAGCGGATTCGGCCAGCGCAGTTCCGCAAGACGTAGCGCGGCAGGCTGAAACAGACGACCCCCGTCGCCAAATTGCAGCCTTCTTACCACGTGACTCCATGCATCTACGCGCGGTTCCGATGTTTCACCGGAAAAACAAAAAAATACGTCTCCAAGCCATACTCCATACAGCGATTGCATCATTACAGTCTCCCGTCATCCCTTCGCATTGTTACTCTCCATCATATACGAAAATGGACGGATTTAAAAACCTTTACGTATAAAAAGTACTGATCATGCTCTTTTCTCTATAAAAAAATGCCCCTTCTCCAGAATTCGGATGAGGAACATTTTGTTTAAACATTTAATGATGCGGGTCATCAGACGGTACCCAGTGGATCTGATCAAGATCTGACCAGACTTCCGAGCAGTACATCGAGGTTCAAAATACCCGCACGGTGATCCGCACAGAATCCGATTTTATCAAAAACACCAAGCATAAAGCGGCGGTGTTCTTCTGCCGGCTCTTCGAAACGATCATATGTCACAACCGAATCTACCATGTCTACAATCAGAGGCACAAACCCGTTCTTGTAAGGGACTACGATAATTCGTGTAGATGAGGTATCTTCCTTCTCCGGCATGCCGAGCAACACACGCAGACTCACGACAGAAACTACCTTTCCGTACAATGAAGCGAATCCTCTGATCTCAGGACTTCCGAAAGGAACCGTTGTAACCTCTACCATTCTAATAATTTCATGAACCTGATCAATGCGAAGTGCAAAAATTTGATCTCCCACCGAGAAATTAATATATTGCATTACTTCATCCATAATGTCCCCATACCCTCTCATTCCGTAAAATCAGATCATCAACACGCTTTTGGCTGTCGAACTTTAGACGATGAGTCGTTACATGTTGTATCGGTAATTTTGGCGTAATTGTTTAGGCTTTCAAGAAGAAGAATCGCAGTTACATCTCTTTCCCAGTTTTCTTTGAAAAATAAGCGATATTAACCCTCATTTCTGTGGATAACTCACTAAAAATTCCTTAAACTTTACTTATCGTGAATAAAAATATAAAGTTATACCCCATTTGTGGATAAGTTGTGCACATGTTGCTCACAATCTGTGGATATAGACCTTCATTTATGTGGATATTTATAATTTTGATGTGGACATGTTGTGTATTTGTTTGCAAATCTAACGTAAACTTTGTCGTTTTTCGCCTGCTTATCCTCTAATGTGGACATATTGTGGAAAGCCTTTCAATAACATTACTGGATTTCAAACGTTCTGCCTTTTGTTATTCACACCGCTTTCACCAGCCCAACCAAGAAGGATTTCCGCTGTCTGTTCAACCTGAAAGGCCGGGAAATAGTGACCATAAGGGAGTTCCACTTTTGTATACCCCGCATGTAAACTAGCAGGAAAATGATATTCTTGATCCTTCTCAGCCCAAATAACCAGTCGATCTGCGTCAACCTCTGTCTGCCGAGGGCCTCCGAATTCATCCCAAAAGCTTATCATCTGTTTATGTCCCAAGTGAATCCACCGCAACAAATCTACATGAGCACCCGCTATGCGAGGTGAACGGAGATAGACTCGTACTCTCTCAGCCAGCCTCGTAACCCTGATCTGATCCACCACTTCTTCACCGCCCGCACTAAACATCCGCGCCCAACTACTCCGGGACTTACTCCGCAGTAATGTCCTCACAAGACGCCTAGGCAAATGGAGCACCTGTTTTAAACGTCCATTATTCCCCTCATTCACATTATCCGCAACAGGCTGGAGTAGCGCCAAACGGATATCGGTACGCCCGCTTCGCTTCAACGCTGCCGCTGCTATAGCTGCACCTACAGAGTGACCAACGAGTTTGAAGGGACCCTGCACTTCAGATAAGGCTTCCATAAGGGCGTTAACCTGACCTGTAAATGCATCTTTTTCTTGGTGAACAGGTGAGCGACCAAATCCTGCGAGATCAACCATCCAGACGGGATTACGTGTAAGTCTGTGTAACTGTGATCCTAGTGGAAGCAAGTCATCCGCACATTGGAGCAGACCATGCACGACCACCCACGGCTCCCCCTCACCTTCCCAGCCTAAACATGCCAGATTTCCCAAACGTGCACGAATATAATCGGTTGGAACATGTTCAGCTTCCGGCTTGGACAGAAGCCGGTAGTCCAGATCAGCAACAATGAACGGGAGCTGCTCCCGAATATCCGGCCAGCTTCTCCCCATTCGTTGCATCAGCGCCTCGGTCTCATCAACCGGAAATGTCCTGTCTGTAATAAAAGCTAGTGACTGTGAAGGTATACCGCTGATGCGACTTCCCCCAAGGCTCATAAGGCGTTGAATCCAGGATAGCGGCAATGCTCCTGCCGGTCTGGGCATATCCAGCTGCTTTGTAATCAGATGCAGCAATTCCTTCATGTCCGGACTCTCTTCCTTACGGGCAAGCATTGGATATGTCCCTCCGAACGGTGCCTCATCCCGGATAAGAAAGACAATCGTTTCTGCCACCAAATCATTCTCCACGAGCGGCAACCAGTACGACGATCCACCAGGTACAACCGGCATAAAACCTTTCTGAACGGCTCCAATAAGTAACCCGATCCCGCCAGTCTGCTCGGTTTCACCTGTTGGGCGTGGCCCGACCACCGTACTGGGATTTACCACAGACAAAGGGTAGCCATGTTGTTTTGCATGAAGCCTTATATAAGCATCGGCCTTGAATTTCATCTCTTCATATGCACTTTCTTGACTACCCGCATGATTGTTTTCAACCTGTTCCTGTTCCTCTTGCCCGTTCCCATGCCCATAAGGGCTCATATAACCAACCACATGAATGAAATGACGCAACCCTCCGTTACGTTTCATATCCTGAGCCAGCTGAGCTATCTCTCTTGCTCCATGCATAAAGATTTTTTCTGCTGTCTCTCGTCCCAGCGTAACGTCCATCGTTCCCCCTGCATGAAGAATGACATTCGCTTTCCTGATGCGTTCACGATCCGCTTGAACAAGCCCCAGACCTGTCAAAGATAAATCACCTTCGATAAACGTAATCCGTTCAAAGCTCCCCACACCGTAACTCTCCAATACCGATCTGGCGCGACGTTCGGAGCGAACTAACAGCAGCATATGTATGTCTGTTTTCTCCACAAGTTGCTTCACTGTTTCCTTTCCAATAAAACCGGTACTTCCCGTCATAAACAGAACGGTTTGCTCTAACCTTGCTTCGTTCATCGATATGCCTCCATAACATTTTTTTATTTTTGTTCTTTATTTATTTTTAGTTCTAGTCCGTCATGAATTTATCTTGATCTCGTTTATTGTCAAAACACAAATTAGTACTAATTAGTACTAATCAATCTCAAAAAAAGAGCTTCGTTTAACGAAGCATCTGACAAAACGTTCGTGCGGACTGCTCGATAATACCCAGATCACGAGAAGTCCCGGCCAACATGAGCGAACCTTCAAGTGCTGCAACAAATAGGGAAGCTGCTGCCCCCGGCTCGATGCCTTTGCGGAATTCGCCTTGTTCTGCCCCTTGCTGGAACAGCTTCTCCACCATAGGTACAAGTTCTCGGAAAAAGATCGAGATGCTTTCCTTCGCCAGGGAAGCACTTTCCGGTGCCTGCATATAAAGAGTAACAAACGGGCATGTGCCTTCAAAGTTTCTATGTTCTATACCTGCCGAGAGCCGTTCCAGGAACGCATACACCCGTTCCTCCACACTTCGTTCACGTTGGCTGAGCAGCAGATAAAGCTCTGATTCATACTGTGCAATCCAGAACTGTACAACCGCCTGAAGCAGTTCCTCCTTGTTTTTAAAATGATAATAGATGTTGGATTTGGATACGCCGCTAACACGTACCACCTCATCCATGCTGACGTAAGCATAACCTTGCCGGAGGAATAGTTGCGCAGCAACCTCCACCGCTTTGGTGCGGTTAACCGGACTAGAACTTTTGGAACTTGGACTTCTTGGTTTGGATGGTTTAGACGACTTAAGCGTCCCTTGATGTGATGCATTGTTATTATTCATAAATAGAACTATACAGTACTAATTTAACAAAAGCAAGAATGTTCGTTGATAAAAGCAGACCCGAAGATCACTTTCCGAAAAGTTGTCCACATTTAGATCCTATACACACAGGATATCCACATCTAGTATTAAGCCGATGTAAAAGTTGTACTTTAACATCTATAAACGAGAAAAGTTATCCACATTTAGAAGGTGAATCCTGTACTATAACAGGTAATGCAAAGAAGCCAGTTGCACAAGCTGCAACTGACTTCACGTAAGCATACTTTACTTATTTTTTAAGACTATCCCAGTTCTGCTGCAATGCATCAAGCAATGCTTTTTTATCCGATTTACCTGCAACATATGCTTGGATAGTACTACCGAACTCTTGTGGAACGCCCTCAGGGAAACGGTTGAAGTTCCAGCTTAATGTTTTGTTTTCCTGACTATATTTCATAATATCTGTTGCGAGGTCACCGAGCTCTTCCTCCGATGCCTGAATGGAACTGAAGGCCGGAATGAACTTGAACTCTTTAGTTAAATAGTTTTTACCAATGTCGGAGGTAACGAGCCATTCCAGAAATTCTTTTGCCTCCGCCTTCACTTGAGAGTTTTTATTCACAACCCAATAGTTAGGCACGCCTACAAACAGCTTATCATTCGGTTCATTCGTAATCGGCATAGGCAGAATACCCAGATTCAGGTCCGGATTAATCCCGTCAATCTGTACTTGCGTCCAATTCCCTTGTTGCATCATCGCCGCTTCGCCACTAGCAAAAAGAGTTACCTGTGTGTTGTAGTCTGTGGTGAGCGGATTTTTGTTGCTGTATTTGAGCGTCAGATCAAGCAGGTTGATCCACTCCTCGAAGACGGGGTTACCCGGAATTTTCTCCGTGCCCTCGTTCAGACCTTGAATGAATTTTACCGGATCGGCCTGATTCGCAAATGCTACATTGACGTTATGATTGCCGAGCACCCACCACTCCTGATAACCGTTCGAGAAAGGTGTAATGCCTGCGTCCTGAAGTTTCTTTGCCGCTTGATCCAGTTGTTCCAATGTTGTTGGGATTTCAGTGATGCCTGCCTTGGTAAACAGATCTTTGTTATATATAAAACCGTACCCCTCCAGCGCGAGTGGCTGTCCATAAAGCTTGCCATCCTTAGTCATCGGCTCTTTGGCCACTTCCAGTACGTCCTTAGCCCACGGTTCACTAGATAGGTCTTCGAGATATTCGAGCCAGGTATCGAGTTCACGGTATCCACCTACGTTAAAAATATCCGGTTGCTCACCTGCGGCAAACTTCGCTTTTAATGCGGCCCCGTAATCACTGCCACCGCCGACCGTCTGAATGTCCAGCTTAACGCCTGGGTGGGAAGACTCATACTCCGCTTTAAGACGGTTAAGCGCTTCGGCAATTTCAACTTTGTATTGGAAAATTTTAATCGTTTTGGCGCCGGCCGCCGCATCACCACCACCCGTTTGAGCATCTGTATTCACAGGACTACCGCTTTTGTCCCCGTTTCCACAACCTGCAAGCATGACTGAAAAAGCAATGAGCATCAGCAATGTTAACTTTGTCATTCTTTTCATAGATACACTCTCCCTGTAAGTAGTTTACTTTTTCCCCTGCACCTCTTGCTTACCCTCTTACTCTTTACTCCATCTGTTTAAAATGACCCAGTCCTTGCTTTTAATTCTTTTACTTACTATATAGATGAACTAACGCAATTCTCACAAATGTGATTGCGTAGTTGATCACAGATTAATGGTCAAGCAAGCTCTTGTCTCTATGCCTTCGATACCGGTGGGGCCACTTATAATGCTTGGCCTTTTGAGTCCTTTTTTAATCTCGTCTTTACTCTGTCTTTCCCTGCTCTGCTCTGGCGCATCTGCCCAAGCCCTGCGGGCAGATGCGCCTTTTGCCTACCTCCGTGCGAGGCAGGAGCGGAGGCATCATGATGCGCTGGAGGAGCGGAGCGTTCGCCTTTGAACCTCGGGGGCTTCCTTAGCCATCATACATTCAGGCCCCCGAGGAGCAACAGCGACCGAAAGCGCACATGATGACGGAGCGGCTTCCCCCGCACTCTCCCCGGAGCGGCCAGCCCTCGCACTACCCCTTAACGGACCCGGCAGTAATCCCCTGAATGATATACTTCTGCATCAGCAGGAAGAAAATAATGATCGGCATGATCCCAAGTACCAGAGCAGGTAGCGCAAGATCCCACTGTTTCGTATATTGGCCAAACAGCGCAAAGGTTGCGATCGGAATGGTGCGTAGATTGGAGCTTTGCAGGATCAGGGAAGGCAATAGATAGTCATTCCAGATCCAGAGCGTATTCAGAATGATGACGGTTACATACATCGGTTTCATCAGCGGGAATACGATGCGGAAGAATACCCCATAGGCCGAACTGCCGTCCACACGGGCCGCTTCCTCGATCTCTAGTGGCACCGATTTAACGAATCCGTGAAACAGAAAGATGGACATCGGCGCTCCAAACCCGAGATAACAGATAATGAGTCCGCCAAGACTGTCGATCAGTCCCAAATTGCTGGTTACCGTAACCAGCGGGATCATGATAGACTGGAACGGAATCACCATTGCCGCAATAAACAGGCCGAATAAGATCCGGTTGAACCGTGTATTGCTGCGAACCATGCGGTACGCGGCCATGGAACTGATCAGCACGAGCAACAGATTGCTGACGATCGTTACGATCAGCGAGTTCATGAGTGCCGATGGAAAACTAATCTTCTCCCAAGCGTTCGCGTAGTTGCCCCACTGGAATACTTCCGGCCAGGCAGCGGAATTGGTAAGCAGGTCACCGAATGTTTTGACCGAGTTTACAAAAAGGAAGTAAAACGGAATCAGGAACAACAACCCGATCAACACCATCACAATTTCAGTAATTACGGTACCGAAGCGATAATTTTTCGTTGTCTCCATCAGGCTTCAACCTCCTTGCTCTTCGTCAAACGAACCTGAACCATGGTGATGATGGCAACGATCACGAAGAATATAAACGCTTTGGCGGTTCCAATACCGTACCGGTTGTTCACGAAGGCCTCATTGTAGATATTGAGTGCGACCGACTCGGTTGAGCCAAACGGGCCGCCTTTTGTAAGTGACAAGTTGAGATCGAACATTTTGAACGACCAGGAGATCGCCAGGAACAGACAGATGGTTACACCAGGCATAATGAGTGGTAAAATAATGCTCCGGAGCACCTGACCACGGCTGGCTCCATCAATCTCGGCAGCTTCCAGCAAATCAGGTGAGACATTCGTTAAGGATGAGATGTAGATGACCATCAGGTAACCTGCGGTCTGCCATACAAACACGATGACAATTCCCCAGAAGGCCGTCGGCTCATCTCCCAGCCACGGGAGGTTAAAGAAGGACCAGCCCGTCACGTCGCCTACTGCTGAAAACCCTTTCACAAATATGAATTGCCAGATAAACCCGAGCAACAATCCACCGATGACGTTAGGCATAAAAAAGATCGTACGCAGCATATTTCTCGTCTTGAGCGGTTTGGTCAGGAAGTAGGCCAGGAAAAAACCGATGACATTGGTGAGGATCACCCCTACAACGGTGAAGCGTACCGTGAACCAGAATGCATTCTGGAACTTGGGATCGTTTGCAAAAATATGCACGAAGTTATCAAGCCCAACCCAGTTAATGCTGGCAGACACTCCGTTCCAATCCGTAAAGGAATACATCATGCCAAGCAGGAAAGGGACCACGATGATGAGAATAAAAAATACAACGGAGGGACCCACGAACACAAGCTGCTGTAACAGCTGTGAAGATTTGCGATGCTTCATATCGTTCTCCCCTTCTATAGATGGATGATATTGGTCTCTTTTTCTATTAAACTCCAAAATCGTGAAGGGAAACACCGACACTCGTGAACAGTTGGGTGTAAAATATTGTCCTCTCTTGACGAGTCACCAGAAGGGGTGTACTGATGTCCAAATACTACAGTATCCGTACCAAGCTCATTGCCTTTATGCTAATTGCAACGACGATTCCGCTACTGGCATCGATCAGCATGACCTTTATTCAGACCAAAACAGCCCTGCGAGAACAGGCACTGGAAGAGAATAAACGTCTCATTTATCAGGCTTCAACCAATCTCAACAATTACGTGGATAACGTAGCACGGGCATCGCTCGCCATATACAATGATCCCACTTTCCTGCGGAATCTGGCTAAATTGCCGGGGGATTATCGGGCTGTTGCCGAGGTGTATACAACATTGCAAACGATCAGAGCCGCTGTACCGGATGTATTCCAGCTCTATCTGCATTCTTTTGTATCCAACCAATCCACCTTGATTACGAGCCCTTTCCCGAAGCGGGAGGAACGCAAGCAAGCCTATTCCGATTCGCTACATGGTAAAACGGGGGACGGAGGATCGGATATCTGGATAGAATCTGCACATATGAGTCACACCTACGGTTTCAAGGCAGCTTCTCCTGACGATTCGCCAAGAACCGTGATTACCTTGCACCGGATCATTCGGGATATCCCATCCCCTGAGCGGCTGGGCGTTCTAGCGATTGACCTCAACATGAACAGTATTGTTGCGATCTGTAGCAGACTGTATGATCCTGCCAGAGAGCAGATCTACGTGATTGATGGGCAGAACCGGATTGTTTATCAAGGACGTACCGAGGTGCAAGCGGCCAATGAGGCTGGTCATCTGCAGCAAGTGGCAGGAAGCACGATTGAAGATGGACGAAACCTCGCCGGTTCGGCAAGGAATGCCGCTGGACATTTTGAACAAGATCAGTCCATGTATATATATCAGCAACTTGGAAGCAACTACGCGGACTGGACCATAGTGAAGCAAATTCCGAATGAAACATTATATGCAAGAGCCACCGAGTTAACCTGGAACAATGCGATGATTGCTATTGCAGCGTTGATCCTTGTGATCGTGGCAACTTTATTCATTTCCATACGTATTACAGGTCCGCTCAAGCAGCTCATGCGATACATGAATCAGATTCAGGCAGGACGCCTGCATGTGGATATCCGTCTGTCGAGCAGGGACGAATTCGGGGTACTCGCGAGGCATTTTCGGGATATGATGGATACTGTGAATAATTTGATCTTGCGAGAGTACCAGCTTGAACTTGCGAACAAGACGAATCAGCTCAAAGCATTGCAAGCACAGATCAACCCGCATTTTCTATATAACACGTTACAATCCATTGGAACTCTGGCGCTACAACAGCAAGGAAAACGAGCGTATACCTTACTTTCTTCCCTGTCCAAAATGCTGCGATACAGCATGCGGGATCAGACCTGCGTAACCCTCCGCGAGGAAGCAGAGCATGCTCGGCTGTATCTGGAGCTACAGCAGGAACGTTTCGGTGAACGTCTGGAGGTACACATGGATTTTGCAGAAGATACATTATCTATTCAGATGCCTCGCATGACATTGCAGCCATTGATTGAGAATTATTTCAAACACGGAGCCGATGTACAGCCAGGAAGAGGATATATCTCCATCACGAGTCGCCGGGTTGACGAGCACTGGATAAAGATTGAATTGATCAACAACGGTCCAGTTATTCCTGAGGATAAACTGATTAAAATACGCGAATGGCTACAACCCCAAGAGACAGAATCTACAATGTCCTCCCAGGATTCTGCCATGTCCGAATCCATCGGCCTTCGCAATGTGGTACGCAGACTCGCACTTAACGCTCATCCCGGCATGCCTGCCAGGATCGAAATTGATAATTTGGAAGCAGGCGGTGTATTACTTCAAGTCAAACTATACGCGGGAGAGTGAACAACATGAAAGCACTGCTTGTTGATGATGAACAGCATGTCCGCCATGCGATCCAGCTCCTTGGTCATTGGGATGACCTGGGGATTGACATATTGCTCGAAGCAGCAGACGGAAATGAAGCGATCGAGGCAATTAGAGCGCATCAACCTGAGATCATACTGAGCGATATGCGCATGCCCGGCAAGGATGGAATGGCATTGCTTGAATGGATTTCCGCTCACACCCCTCATAGTAAAGTGATTGTTATTAGTGGATATGACGATTTTGAACTGGTAAGGCACGCAATAAGGCATGGCGGTATGGACTACCTGCTAAAACCGGTCGAAGCAGACGAACTGAATGCCTCCTTGATGAAGGCAGTGAAATCTTGGGAAGAGGAGCATGCCTTACGCACAGAGTCCACCAAACAATCCATCGTGGTGAATCGCATGCGCCCTCATTATCAGGATCGCCTGCTCACCGAGCTGGCCATTGGCAGAGGTAACACTTCCGCACATATTCAGCGATTACAGGAAGAATTGAATCTACCATGTCTCATTCCGATGTGCTGTGTCGCCGTGACCAGTCTGTCTCATCTGGATGCGGATTGTTTGGCTAAATATCGCAGTCAGCCTGATCTGCTCGTATTCTCCGTGCTTAACATCTGCGCGGAGATGATGCGGACACCAGCGGAAGGGGTCACATTTCGTCAGCTCAACCAGCCGGATGAGATTGTACTGTTTCACTGGGGGCCACCGTCCTCACTGACACACATCTTGGACAGCATTAACGATGGATTGGAGCAGACGATTCAGCGCAGGCTTCATTTTGGGATTTCGACTTGTGAAAACTACCCTGCCGGCATTTCGGGAGCCTACCTGGACGCCAGCTCCAAATTGTGGAGACGTAATACCATGGGTACGCAGCAGCGTATCCACTCCACCCTTGAATCTCCGAGCAGGAATAAGGGCCAACGTTTGACTGCTTTTGAAGAGCCTATGCGTATAGCGGCCTTGAGCTGTCATGCTGCCAGTGTATCCGATACCGTCACAGAGTGGCTTGAGCCGTTTACCAAGCTGGAGGTGATTAGTGCAGAGCAGCTGCAACAATGGATGCAAGAGCTGGAATGGATGCTCAGCCGTTGGCTGGATGATGCCGAAGGTCAATTCTCCCTTGAGGAAGAAAGTGCCGAGGATCAGTTTCCTCCTTTTGCCGAATTGCCTTTAGACCCTGAAGGTCTGCTTTCATTCCCGCTTCTTCGTTCTCTGCTGGAGCAACGATTGCTTGCCGCCGGAAAAGCACTCACAGCTCAGCATCACGCCGATCCTGATCCCATGCGTGAAATCGCTCGTTACATGGAAGCTCATTATCAGGAGGACTTGTCATTGCAACAGATTGCCGCACGCTTTTATCTGAGTAGGGAGTACATTTCTCGTAAATTTAAACAGCAGTTTGGGTTGAACTGGTCAGAATATCTCGGCAAGCTGCGGATCAACAATGCCAAGCTCCTGCTACAAAATCCCTCCCTGCGAGTGGCCAAAGTCTCGGAAATGGTCGGTTTTCAGGATGAAAAATATTTCAGCAAAGTGTTTAAAAAAATAGAGGGCATCACTCCCGCAGAATATCGCAAAACCATACCACGAACCGGTAGTTAACACCCCTGTTTCGATTTAAAAAAAGGACTTCTCGACATCATCTGTCGGAAGTCCTCTTTATACCTTACGTTCACAACAACGCAAGTTTATCGTCAGGATGGCTTACTCGCCATCTTTTTTCTAAAGTAATATAACATTCGAAAAACTGCTCCTATTACAAAAACGGTCATCAACACATAAGGGAAGTTATCTCCTGTTTTTTGAGCCATGATAGGGAAATAGATAGTACTGAACAGCAATATGGCAATATCCAGATAGAACATTACTTTCCAATACGATTTGATCGTTATACCCCCCTTTTATTTACCAAATATGGTTCTATTAAAATGATTATATCATATCAATCCATATTGGACGGGAGAAATGGTTAGGGATCTCTCATAATCACACCAGGCACAAGCCGGATATAGATCAACTCTCCTGCAAGCTCCACTATCGTCTGTGTGACGATAACTGCCGCAGCAATGGTTGCCCACTCTGGCGAGAGGGATAATGCCAAAGGTAGAACAACCAGTGAATTACGGGTTGCCGCACTAAAAATCAGTGCCCGACCAGCACCTGTATCGAGTCGGAAAAGCTTTGCAATAAACCTGGATATGAAGGGCATAATGATGAGGAATGCAACATAGATCGGAATGACACTCACAATACTGTCCAGATCATTGTAGACCTTGCCAATCTGGGAAGCTACCACAACGACCAGGGCGATTGCCATCATCGGAACCGGGAGCCATGCCGTCGCATGAAGAAAGCGCTGCGGCCTTACACCTTTTTTGCACAATACTTGTGTCATTACCGCGAGCAACAGCGGGACAGCAATCAGTAACAAGAAAGCCTCGACAAACGGTCCTGCCTTCATTACTGCGGCTACATCACTGCCCATGAACATCCACAGATACACGGGAAGTAATAGCATTTGAACTACAAACAGTAGCGGAGTTGCTGCCAGCATCAGCTTCTCGTTCCCCCGTCCCAGCTGTGTAAACACGATGACATAATCGATACAAGGGGTTAACAAGACTAGATAGACTCCCATCAACACACCAGGCGATTGCGGAAAAACAAGCGTAAGTAGCCACACTACAACAGGAATAGCGATAAAATTCCCGATGAGTAACGCAGCCATAAAACGTAGATTGGACCAGGAGGCCCGAAGCTCTGTAAACGGAATCTGCAAGAACATGCTATAGAGCAGCACAGCAAGTATTGGAGACACCGCAATATGCAGTACACTGCTCCATGCCGGAGCGGCTAGCCCAATCCATGCGCCTGCTAATAGAGCCATCACGTAGAACCAGGTCTGTTGCCTCTCCATTGTTTCTCTTGTTAACATCGCTCTCCCCCTATTGCCTGAACACACTCCTATGGACATATTCTCGCCTGAAGTTGCGTACATTGGGACAGAGTATACTCCGTTCCAATAAGATAACCAAGCGAGGTCTCCAGAAGGTGAACGTTCTCTGATTTTGAGCACGGGTTATTAGAATACGTCTTTAGTGGGTATATTTATTGTAGACTGACCCACGGTTCATTACATTTGTTAAACCAAGGAGGAAACGTCATGTCCCGTAACAATCCGTATAAGTGGTTAAACGCCCTCGGTTTTATTGCTGTTATTATTGTAAATTATCTCTCCAATGCGCTACCTATTGGTGGCAAGACCAACAAGGAAGTTTCGGATATGTACCCTGTACTGCTGACACCTTCGGGTTATGCCTTTGCGATATGGGGTCTGATCTACCTGCTTCTCGCAGGTTTTATCATCTACCAGTTTACTCCTGCCTCCTGGAAAAATAATTCGATTACCCGCCTCGGATACTGGTTTCTTGCCAGCTGCGCCTTTAATGTCGCCTGGATTTTCGCTTTTCAAAATCTCAAGACCGGACTCTCGCTGCTGATCATCGTATTGTTGCTGCTTACTCTGATTATGCTGTACGTCAAAACACGTGCGATCACTATGCCAACCACGGCTGAAATCTGGCTAGTCAAACTGCCATTCAGCATCTATCTCGGATGGGTTAGCGTAGCAACCATCGTTAACACAGCCGTGTATTTGTACAAAATCGGATGGGATGGATTCGGCATCAGTGAAACAGCATGGACGATCATTATGCTGATCGTTGGTATGGTTCTGGCCGTGCTTGTCAGCTTCCGTTACCGTGACAGTGTGTACCCTCTCGTATTCACTTGGGCATACATTGCTATCGCCCTTAAACAAAAGGATATCATTTCTGTCTACTATACGGGGATTATCATTGCCATCGTTCTGGCGATCTACGCCGTGTGGCTGTTCCTTGCGCGCGATCAAGACCGTGATTGAGTGCCCTTTTCTATCAGTTGAACTAAAGACTTTACACACCCACTTCGATGACAGAATAACCTGGAGAGTAGCGGTTATCCCCAGGTTTTTTCTGTCCTCTCCGTTATCGTGTAAATACATTGTTCAACTGAAATAGTAAAATATAAACCTTAAGCAAAAAAGCCAATTTCGGTCGAACGACCTTAATCGGCTTTTTGCAGTAATTGTATACAACACAGGATTCGATCGCTCATCCTATGGCAAGGCTGAAATATGGTCCTATTTCAGCGCGATCACTTCAATCTCCACCAGTGCATCCTTCGGCAAACGCGCAACTTCCACAGCACTGCGTGCAGGATAAGGCTGCGTAAAGAAGCTGCTATATACTTCGTTGACAGGAACGAAGTCATTCATATCCTTCAGGAATACGGTTGTTTTCACCACTTTATCCATGCTTGTGCCTGCTGCTTCGAGAATTGCTTTAACATTACTGAGAGACAGGCGAGTCTGTTCCTGCACATCCGCACCAAATTCACCGGTTTGCGGATTAAGACCAAGCTGACCAGATGTATAGATAAAATCCCCTGCATCTACTGCCTGACTGTATGGACCAATGGCGCCTGGCGCCTGCTCGGTCGAGATTGCTTTTTTCATTCGACAGGTACTCCTTTGTGTTCGCTACCCTGCCACGACATGGAGACAAGGCATGCTTTTATTTTAAAGCCTATTATACCATGCACATGTTCTGACAAGAAACGCTTATCCTCCTGCGCCCTTGCAAGTCTTACGTGTCCTGCACCCCAAGCGCATGAATCACTTCATTGGGATAAACATGAATGCCCTTCGTCTGTACCATGGCTACATTTCTCATCGCGTGAGCGATCGTAGATGCATGAATCGCCCGATATTTATCCAAACGGCCTTTCATCCAGCGATCCAAAAAAGTCATAACATGTGCAGCGAATTGTTCACCCGCACGTTTCTCACCGCGATCCCCCAGAATAAGAGATGGACGAAAAATGTGTAAGGCACGGAACCCGATACTCGAAAGTGCATTCTCCATCTCACCTTTGGTCCGACTATAAAACACACGCGAGTTCGCTTTCGCTCCCATGGAGGAAATCACGAGCATCTGCTCCACACCATGTCGCTTTGCCAGCGTCGCTGCGCGAACCGGATAGTGATAATCCACTTCACGGAATTGATCTTGGCTACCTGCTTTTTTAATCGTTGTGCCCAGACAACAATACAGATCGTCGATCCCTTCAAACAAGTGTCCCTGACCTTCAAGTTGTTCGAAGTCTACAACGTATTGCTTCAGTCCGGGATGTTCCAGATCAAGTCCGCGTCTGACCAGAATGCGAACCTCGCTGTATGCGGGGTGCCCGAGCAGACTGCGAACCAAATGCCCTCCCACCAGTCCAGTAGCCCCGATCACCATCGCTTTGCGTTCAGGATGATGCATCTCTCCAACCACCCCAATCTATTCATATATAGCTGAGTATTATATCAATGAACATCGTAAGCAGCTTTTTTTGTTTTTATTTTAAAAGAATCCGACGTCCCAAAGTAAACGTAAGCAGCAACATCACTGCACCAACCATCACTTGGAATCCGTAGGTGGATATCCAGACCATCGCTTCCGAGAGAGTCTCCATCTTCTCGTAAAGCCAGCCACCAATCAGCGGGCCAATAAACGATGTTATGCCAGTCAGAGCTGAATAAACGGCTATAAACATCGGTCTTTCACTTTTCGGTGTATCGCCAATCGTAAAATTAAACGCGAGCTGATTGAAGCCGCCAATACCAATCCCAAGAAAAATATGGGACAGGAACAACGCAACCAGTACCGGAGCAAAGGACATCAATCCCCACGACAGGCAAGACAATGCGATGACAGGTAGTGTCCAGAACAACAACGTTTTGTTACTGTATCTGGCATTCAGGTTGCCCCAAATATAGAATCCTCCCATCATCACCAGTGTTTGCACGACGGTGATCAGTGAGACCATCTGATAGCTGACTTTCAACAGATCCAGCATAACGTAAGAATAAAGAGGAACAATTAATGTCTGGATCAATAGCCATGTCGCCAGAAAAATAGTCGCCTTCAGAAAAACCCGATCCTGAAACGGTTTGATAAACATCCGTGAGAACGACTTTTCGGTAGAACGTTCAAAGGGCAAATCCGGATAAAACAAATAAATGACCGTATTGGCAATCGCACAGATCCATACGGGAATGAATAGAATCAGAAAACCGGTCTCTCCCGGATAACGATCCAGCAAAATGCCGCCGCCAAATAAACAAACGCTTCCAAGCGCATTCAGAATCGTATTTCGTATCCCGAAATAACGTCCCCGTACCTTGGCAGGTACGATATCCCCAATCAGGGATGTCCAGATCATACCGCCGATGGTATTACATATGAATGCAATCGTATATAAACCAATAAAAATACTGACCCACCATTCTTTAGGGAAAATGAACGGAATTAATCCCGTTGCACTCCACAAAATACGGTGCCCTCCGACGAACAGCAAAAGCGCGCGCTTACGGCTCCGAATACGTTGCATCCAGTATGCTGCGCCGATCTGCGCGATGTTTACAAACGTGGTAATCGCGAGCACAAAGCCGATATGCCTCGACCCGGCCCCAAGATAAAGCAAAAACCCGGTTAGAAATGGACCACCCAGCAACGTTTGCAAAATAATTGCCGGTACGCCCTCCCATGTTGCAATTGATAAATTCGTGCGTTGTGTCGAACCCTTGCGCCGTGGCTTGCCTAACGAAGAGGGGTTCATCTTGACCATCTTCTGTATGGGGATACACTCCTTAGACCGGGTAAAGCTTTGCCGGCCGATGCTAGTTGTCACCCCAAATTCTACTCACGGCACAGAGGTTGTCAACTCATTTTTTCACGGTGAGTGGAAGCCGTAGACGAAAGATACTTCCCTTGTTCTCAGCACTTTCGAGTTCAATTGATCCACCCAGTAACCTTGCCAGATCCCTGCTGATCGAGAGGCCAAGTCCGGTACCCCCAAATTTACGGCTAATCGAACCATCAGCCTGCTGAAATGCTTCAAATATAGAATGATGCTTGTCCTCCGGAATGCCGATCCCGGTATCCTGAACCGAAAAAACAAGCCACTGACTTACCATATCCGCCTGTTTAGTCTGTTTGGTACTCACGGTCAGAGTGACCTTCCCTTTCGGCGTAAACTTGATGGCATTGGACATTAAATTCCGCAAAATCTGCTGCACGCGTTGCGGATCAGACCAGAGTGTATCCGGCAGTCCCTTTTGCTTCTCCAGTACCAGCTCAATTCCTTTTTTGTCAGCAACGAGCCCAAAATGATTCATGGCATCTTCGATCAACTGACTCAGACTGATGTCCTCCAACACAATATCCAGCCGTCCCGCTTCAACTTTGGACAAATCGAGAATGTCGTTGATTAGCCTGAGGAGTTCTTGTCCGGATTGATCAATCATGCCTGCAAAACGCACAATCTCATCCTGATCCATGGTATCGGCATTCTCACTGATCATCTGAGCGAAGTTAATCACGCTGTTGAGCGGTGTACGCAACTCATGAGACATATTCGCCAGAAACTCCGACTTGTACTGTGAAGCAATTGTCAATTGTCTGGCTCGTTCCTCCAGAACAATCTGTGCTTTTTGTAGCTCTTCCTTCTGCACGGATAACAGCCGATTCGTGCTCTGGATCAAGAGAATACGATTTTGTTCATTCTGAAAGTCACGTAAGATGAATGCAAATATTAGACTGAGTACGATCCCACTAGGAAGCGTATAAGGCATGATGTGCGAAAAGAAATAGGCGGTCGGGATGACACCCACAAAGGCAATACTCACACTGTTGACAACATTGACGATCAATGTAACGATGATGCCTTTGACGATCAGCCTGTGGTTGCTACGTCGCATCCAGATGTTCAAGCCTGCACACAACAATCCAAGAATACACATATTAATAACAGCAGCAATAGTCGCATCTGTAATGCCAAAGGTCAGCCTCGACAAACCAATTCCTACACCTATAATCATGACACTGTAGGGTTGCCTGTACGTCAGAACAGCAATAATTAAGGGTACATAACGAAGATCAAAAATAACCTCATCATTCAGCTGAAATCCAAACACGGTACTGATCCAGCCAGCAAAAATAAGCACAAGCACGGAACAGATCTGTTTTACCTGGGAAGAGGCACGTATTACGATATATTTATAGAAAACACTTGCAAGATAAGCGATCGTAATAAGCATCCCCATATTGAGTACGAACATTTTCGAAAATTGCATGCATTCACTCCTGTTGTTCGACGTTATAACCCAAGTGCTTATTTCGTTCGTATTTTTACATCATATCACGCTAGACCCATCTCGGCATGGGAACCTCATCAAAAAGAAACAAAAAAATACACAAAATTAAGATTCAACTTGTGTGTAAGACATAGTACAATATATTGTTGTTTCATTCTTTATATTTATCGCTATAATCATGTTTGCTTGAAACATGCTGAAAGGAGATTTACAGCTGTGCAATTGTTAAAAGACAAATCCTATTGGCTGTCGCTTAGTCTGATGTTATCCCTGGCCGTTATGGGACTTTTCTATGATATTCTGAACAATCCGGGTCGTGGTTATGTTATCCTTAATTCTCCAATCGACCAGACGCTTCCTTTTATCCCCGCGATGTCGATTCCCTATCTGGGATGGTACCCGTTTGTATTCGGTGTGCTGGCCTATCTGTGTGCCAAGGATCGACTTATGTATTACCGGGTCTTGTTATCCATGATCATCTGTGTCTGGATCTGTTACCTGATCTACTTTAACTTCCAAACGATGGTTCCCCGGCCGGAATTAACTGGCTCTGGTCTAGGTGCAGCCGTCATCGGATGGCTCTACAGCCAGGATCGTCCATATAACTGTTTTCCCAGTATTCACGCCCTGCACTCATATCTGGTGATGCGTGCCGTTCTATCCGTTTCGACCATTCGTAAATCCGTCAAGGTGATGGTAGCTGCCGGTGCAGCCCTTATCATTATCTCTACACTGCTCATCAAACAACATGTCATTTACGACGCACTGAGTGCAATGATTCTTGGCGAATGTATCTTCACGATCATTACTGGGCTAGCGCTTTATCGACGTCGCAGAAAAGCCTCCAAATGGACGGAGGGGATCAACTAACCCCCTCTTCAGGCTTTTTGTCCAGTTGCTTCTGTCGTCTCCACTCATCAATAAACAAACCTGCATAATAGGGGTCCCACTGGGTCCCCTTTCCTTCTTCCAGAATCATAAGCGCTCGCTCATCACTCATTCCATTCCGGTACGGTCTGTCTGATGTCATCGCATCAAAGGCATCTGCTACCGCTATAATACGGCCGAATAGTGGAATCTCCTCGCCTGCCATGCCATCCGGATAACCTTTGCCGTCATACCTCTCATGATGGGATCGCACCCCCGGCAGGAAGTCTGCCATAGCGTCCACAGGCTCAATCTGAAGCAAAATACTTTCTCCTAATACAGGATGCGTACGGATGATTGCAAATTCCTCATCACTGAGCTTGCCGTCTTTGAGTAAAACCTCGTCAGGTATACCAATCTTCCCGATATCATGGAGCAAAGCAGATTTGTACAACAAGTCGGCCTGTTCGTCATTCATACCGCTGAGCCTGCCGATCAGAATAGAATACTCCGCGACACGCATAGAATGTCCCGCCGTATATTTATCCCTGGCATCCAGTGCAGCCGCAAGCAGAGAGAAGTAACTTTGCAGCAGTTGCCGATTGCGCTCCTGTCTCATCTCTAGCCGACTAATCATCATATTGAACCCCGAGATCAATTGCGAAAATTCATCCGAGTACAAATCCGGCGTTCTTCTGCCGAACTCGCCGCCCTGAATCCGGTTCATCTCTTGTGTCAACTCCGCCACAGGATCACGGACATCCCGAATTAACAGCCAGCTGCCCACCATGGAGAATCCCGCGCCCAGGATGACGATGAGTACACCCCAAAACGTATATTCTTTTGCAAACACCGGGTCTATGTACTGGAGCCGAATATAAGTAGCCAGAAAAAATAAACACAGTGGAAATAAACCGATGAGTGCAGTGCTAGTCTGAAACTTTCGCTGTATCGAGATCAGGATGCGTCCGCCAAGCGAAGGTTCCATCCCATACAGATTCTTGCCTCTACGGCGAACTTCGAGTAGCAACGGCCTCACTGCCCTCACGGTAAGGTAATATTCAATCAAGGCATGCATAATGGCAATTAAGAACGCACAGACAGCCGCAACAATGACATATCCATACGGGATCTCAAGCCAGCCCGTGGAAATCATCCACAGTGTAATCCCTGCCGCGGGCACAGAGAAACCCAGCATGTGTGGCCCAAGAATACGATATATGGTTTGTCCCGGAAAGCGGTGAATTCGTTCGTACATCCGATTTAATTCAGCCATTTCATGATGCTCTGCAGCGAAGAAATGGCCTATTGGTCCTAATTGAGCCCATAGCGTAATCAATTCTGCAACTAGCATAAACAGAATTGAAATGAGTACAATGGCGACTAATCGAACATATTGGATATTGGGTACCTGCAAGGTTGAGATCATCACCACAGTGCCCACAATAAAAATGGCTGATATCGAACCAATGAGATAATTGCGTAGCAGACGGAAGATAAATGCACGATATACTTCCAATCCAATCCCTCGCTCTCTATGTCTAACCCGTTCCGCCCTGATAAAAAAGGGAGAATAAGGATGTTTTCTCCTATATGTTTATCGGTTATTCCCACTAAAAAAATTAATAAAATCCTGCGAAAAATGTTGCATATTCTGCTTAGCAGTCTTCGGGGTTTGCTTCATAAAAAGGCCGCTCCCTGAGGGAGCGGCCTTTTATTCAGGTTTTTGTTACGTATATTCCATTAAAACTCCTTTTGGGGACTTTGGCATCTAACTCGTTTTAATTTTAGCCGCCAAAATCATTGTGCCACGTGGTTGATCCCCCAGCGCATCCGGTTCAAGCGTGATCGCTACGGTGTCATAATCGTTTGCGGAATCCAGCGTGTAATAGACCGCTCCCGTACCGTCATGACTTAGGAACGTCCCCGCATTCTTAGGAGTATCCCCCTTGATCAGCCATACCTGAAATGCCTGGTTACCTTCCAGTGCAGGCAATTTCTCTGCCTGCACCACGAGGTGCGTGCCTTTGCTATCGATCACGATGGTCGCCAGACCTTGCGCAACAATATCTTGCGTTGCCGGGCTCAGCTTGACGGCCTCGCCCGTCTTCATGCCTTGCGCCGGCGCCTGGGCTGAAGCAAGTTGCTCTTGCAGCTGTGCATTCTGCGCTTGCGCGAGAGCCAGCTGCTCCTGCGCGGCCGATACGCCTTCGGCTTGCTGCGTCAGCAAGTCGATGCGGCTCTGCAGCTGCGCCGTGTACACGCCGAGCACCAGCGCCGCTGCCGCGAGGCCCGCACTGGCTGCGCGCCAAGCGCGGCCACCGCGCGCACGCGCGCGCGTATCTGGCTGCCCCAGCTGTGCCTGGGCAGCCTCTTCGGCCCGGGCCGCAGGCACCGCCGCTGGCGGCAAGCCAGGCCCGGGCTGCGCCGCACGCTCGTGCTGCGGCGCAAGGTCTTCCCGAAGCACCGCGGATGCGGGTGCTTCAGGTTGCTGCGCAGGAGTCGCTGCCGGCGTCGCGCCGGTACTCTCCTGCGCCTGACCGAGCACGCTGCCCAGCACGCGTGCTCGCATGCCCGGCGGCGGTGCCACAGGGTCCGCCGCAAGTGGCAGGGAGCCGGTTACCTCCTGCAATTCCCTTACCTCCTGACGACAAGCTTCGCAACTCGACATATGCGCTTCGAATGCCGCCACTTCCTCTGCTTCCAGTCCGCCCAGCACATACATCGGTGCCAGATCAGACCACTCCTCATGTCGTTCTATCATGGATGTATGCCCTCCCTTCCCGCGTCCGGATGCAATTCAGCATCAGCAAGTAACTTCTGGAGCTGACGCATGGCAAGCCTGACACGGCTCTTCACCGTACCCAGCGGAATCCCGAATCGGCTGGATACCTCTTGTTGCGTTAAACCTGCATAATATATCGATTCAATTACTTGCTTCTGGTCCTCATTCAATTGGGTCAACGCCTCTTTAATACGTGTGCCTTCCCATTTGCGCTGGACCTCTTCTTCTGTATTTGTATATTCGTCAGCGTACGCCGCCAGTGTCTCATGCTCAACTGAAGTGGTTGCTGCTCCTTTCGATCTCCGCCTCAGCATGTCCACTGCGATATTGCGCGTAATCGCGAACATCCATGTGGTCAGCTTCCCCTGTGAGGCATCAAATCGTTCCGCTTTATTCCAGATGCGCAGAAAAAGTTCCTGCACGGTCTCCTCTGCCGCCATCGAATCACCGACAATTCGGTAAGCAAAAGAATAGACGGCCCGTTCATATCGGTCATATAGCAGTTCCAGTGCAGAAGCATCACGTTCTGCAATTCGTTGCATCAACCTGCTGTCCTCTATCGATTCAGTCATCCGAGGGCCCCTTTCTGTATCTTCCCTCATATTATAACCTACGCAGAAACGTTTGAAGAGGATTACCCCTAATAACATTTTTTTTGAGATATTTCTTTCCAAACTCCGGACTCAAATGAAGGCCTAAACTTGTGCTTCAAGGGTCGCCCTTCCTTTTTATTGCAATAAATTACAGACTGTGGTATGATATAGAAGTTGTACAAACAACCTCATATGATTTTCTGTCTTCTTTTTAACCCCGGAATATTTTCTTCATGCTGCGACCGCAGCGAATATGCTAACTAACCTATGGAGATTGACGAACCTGAATCACAATAACCCGGTAGACTAAGGGTTTACAAGATGTTCCCATTCACACTGGCGCGGTCATCGGAGCCGCAAGGACAAAAGAGAGGTAGGGCTTTTGTTGTTTTGGATATCATTTATTCTTGAGAAGATTGAAAACATACATCAAGCACCCGGAATTGGGTTCCGGGTGCTTTTCTATATCCCATTTGCTTTATCCCTTCCCGCGATAAAGCACGCCTAAAAAAAGATAACCCCGGCTTACTGCCGGAGTTAACACATAAGAGATTCCCTTACATTCTTTGTATGAAGGATTCTTATAAGAAACGCATCCGAATTGCATAAATCCAGTCAGGCTTTCCGATTGGCCCGATGTTGCAGTCCACGTTTGGACCGCGGCCTCTCAGCAGAGCCTTTAGATAAACATGGTTTTGGAGATGATTACGAGCAGAATGAATAAAACAAGAATGGTTCCCATGGAACTCCAGACTCCTCCACCACAGGCAGGTGCACAACCATGGTGGTATCCCTGCACCATCGGTGCTTGATTCGGCTGGTAGCCATAAGGCATTGTTCCGTAGTTGTACATCTCTTGACCTGGATATTGGTATCCGTACATATGTTCATGCCCTCCTTGTAGTCCGTAAACTTGCCCCTGTCCGTTCGGTGAGTTCGGTTTAACTTCGCTCATCGTCATGCCTCCTTAACGTTTGCCTACACCTTAAGCTATGTATTTGCCCTATACGGTGACCGGGCTATGGCCCTCATGATCTCAAAATAGGCGTTTAACCTGACCACCTTTATCTTTTTCTTACCATTCTCGCTCTCACTTGTTCCTATTCTTCCATCCCCCCTATTTTTCTCTTCAACTGATCATCCCCCCTACTTTGTTACAAGTCGTAACATTCCCCACTTTGTCTTATGCCACTATTATTTCTCATATTCCCTTCTATCAAGTGCCCAAAATCGAACTAGCCCCTTCCTCAACGAAGCTTGTCCAGTCTCATAAAACCCTGCCGGTTACCCGGCAGAGCACTACACATTATACCCAGAACGACTTAGTGATGATCACGAGCAGAATGAACAACACCAGGATTGCTCCAGTGGAAGTCCAGCCGCCGTATCCGATTCCTCCTACTTCACCCATCTTAAACCCTCCCCTACGTGCGAATTTTACTATAAACTTTTATTAGATCAGGAATGCTTTAGAAATGATCACCAGCAAGATAAAGAGAACCAGAATCGCGCCAGTCGATGTCCATGCACCGCCGTATCCACCAACTACTCCACTCATGTAAAACCCTCCTTTGATTTGAGGTACAGTTCACTATATGCATCGGACGCGCAACCGACCGGGCGCAGATGTAAAATGGGCTGACTTCTATTTTTAACTACATTTTTCACCAGGAAGAATAGTATTAATTGAGCTTATAAATACATCCTTTATTGTCTTTCGCTTACTTTAATTAATACATAGTGTTATAATTTATTAGATTTGTGGCCTTTATGTTCCTTATATTGGGATATGTGCTATCCCTTTATTAAGAAGGGCTGTTATTCTAAAATCTATGCGGAAAGGAGTATTTCTGGCTTGTCTTGAGCAATGTATCCATTATTACAAAGTACAGTAGTTTTTAGATTGAACCATTCAATATCAATCATTAAATGTCTGATTGAGTAAGTAACCTACAAATGACCAACATTTATTTTGAAGAATAACAAGTACAAATTCTAGAGTTTGGCATTTCACCTGATGACCGGAGTAAAAAAACCCAACCGATGGGAAAGCATACTAGGGGATTAGAAAAATGAAAAAACCGGTTATGATTCTTGCTTTAACTGTATTGCTCAGCGCTTGTGGTAATTCGGAAACAACGAAAACAGCTGACAACAAGCCCTCGGAACCAACGAATGCTACCGAAACTGTCAAAGCTGAAGCTAAAGAAACAAAATATACTACATATAACGGTGAAGGGTTTTCGTTCTCGTATCCGGAGTCATGGAAAAGTGTAGATACTAGTCAAATGCACGCAGCGGTGAAAGGCGCGTTCTCAGACCAATCAGGAACTAAGAAGTTTGCAGATAACATTAATTTAACGATCGAAGCCAATACATCAGGTTCAATCAACCCTGAGGAATTTGCTAATAACACAGCGGACTATTATGTACAGAATGGTGCATCTATCGGCATATCAGATTATAAAAAGACCAATTTTAGCATCAAGCCTTATAAAGACATCAATGCTGGTGTACTTGAAGGGAGTTACACTCATTCCTCAGGAACCAATGTAGTTCTAGTTCAGTACATGATCCCGACAAATACAGACCTGTATACCTTAACGTTAACTTATGGCAAAGATTCATATCATTCAGATGAAGTGAGTGATATTCTAGATTCCTTGAATATTACTTCTCCGCTGGCGCAAACAGCTGTAACGACATCTGCTACAGACTCATCGGGCGCAGCAACTGCTGCTGACTTCTTTAACGATCTTACATCTTCCGTCTCATCTGAGACAGCCGTGATGGAGCAGGTATCTTATAATTATCTCGCAAAACATACCGACCTGTTCCCTGCAGATACTGCTGAGCTTCGCAAAAAGGTAAAAGGACTTGTTAAAGCCGATGTGACCACCCGACATCTCAATAAAAATGTAGCCAATTACTACGAGAACTTTGTACAAATAAGTGGACAGGTTATTCAGGTGGAAGAAGACAATTCACTGGGATCACCCATTTCTATCTTGTTACTAGAGGACGATTACGGTAATTATACTACAGCCATATATCCTGCCTCGACCGGAGACTTGCTTGATGGGGACTATGCCACTGTCATTGCTGTACCTATCGCCAACTACTCCTTCGATAATGTTGGTGGCGGATACACCAATTCAACTATAATGGGTGCCTCTTTAATCGTTGCTGAATAATACAAACCAAGAATAGGACAAACAGGCCAGCTTAATTAAGTTTAAGCAGGCCTGTTTGGTGTAATGGATACATGACGAAGTTTGAAAAAACGTAGATACCCGGTTTGCATTTGGCAACCGGCTTATCATTCTTGATATAGAGCAGAGCAACACGTATTTTGAGACACTTTTTGTCAAAAACTCAAAAAAGGCAAGCCCCTAATGGGACTTGCCGCGTAAAATGGTTTTATGCCGTTTCTCAATTCGGCCTGTCGTGCAGCGAAATTAACTTATCCTGTACGGATTGCAGCTTCTGCATACTGGAGGCGTCCGGTTTATCACGCCGGTCATCGATCTTCACGGATGTGGAGACACGCTGGGCTCCTGACAGAAACGGAGCTTCATGCAAAGCCGCGATAGCGGTGAAAACTTCGTTCAGCGGACCTTCAATGATGGTGCTCATCGAAGTCAACTGGTATGTAACGCCACGTTGCCTTTCCAATATCTTTTGCATGTCTGCTACATAACTGCTCAGACTGGTCGTGCCTGTTCCAATCGGGATGACGGTTACTTCTGCAATTGCCACTTCGCACTGCCTCCTCTGGGCCCCGTTTGAACCGTTGCCGCTCAAGTTTTAGTCGAGTTTTGACTCATTTTATTTTAACAGTTTAAAGTACTCCAATTCAAACTGACGTGATGACGTCATTCTAAATCTCGCAAATTTTTTTTCGCAGAATCTTCAAATCTTCCAGTCCTTTTCCTTTGCGGATTCTTGGCTTAGATGGTATACTCGGAATTACGTTTTATGGTTTCCCCCCTGTTTACAAACACTATATGTTGGGGTACATTAGTATAACAACAACAAAATATAGTGAAACGGGATACCCCACTTCTTATATCCAGCATCTGGAATCACTCGAAAAACTAGATGAAATCACCTCCAAAGGCACGTCCCTGTAGGTGTAAATCGCTTTCTCGAAGACAGGGCTGGCATGGAGGTTAACGGGGCTGTTTGGACTGCGTCCGTTACCTATATTCACAGGTATGAAATGATCAGACAAAAGCTTACATACAGCAACTTGTTCTGTCGAAGGCATGCATATGATAAGACTGTCAAAAAACCAGAACATGAATGGGCATTTTCAGCCGCAAGGCAAGGGAATGCTTTTTGTATGAGCAGGTTCTGTCCACTCCTTGTCGCATGATTTCATCCCAAACGTATGTGGTTACCGCCACTGTAGTCCGCAAAATCCGTTTTATACTCACCGTTGTAGACCTCCAATTCTTATTTTCAAAGAATTGTTTAATTTATTTTTATCATTATCTTTTTATCATGTGAAAGCGAGGAATATTCATGCCACAAGTTGTGACCAAGCCGAACAATCGCCAGCTTGCCTTTGACGAGATGCGTATCTCGGTGTATGCCGACCGTATCCTGGAAGGACTGGACATGCTCGACAAGGAACGTCTGGTTCGCGGAGTAACGAGCAAACTTCGTCGTGACGAAGTTACCGGAGATGAGATCAGCAATGCTTTTATGATGAGCGCTCTGGAACTGGTGACGAAAGAAGAGCCGAACTGGAAATTTGCAGCAGCGAGATCCCTGCTTACTTCCCTTTACAAAAAAGCGGCAACCAACCGCAGATACAAATCCTACCCGGACGAGCCTTACGGCGCATTCCATCCACTGATCGTTGACCTTGTCAAAAAAGGCATCTATCGGGAAGAGTTGCTGGAATGTTACACCAAGGAACAGATCGACGAGCTTGCGGAGTGCATTGACTATCGCAACGATCTGCTCTTCGATTATATCGGTTTGCTCACACTGGCTGAGCGTTACCTCGCCAACGATTTTGATGGCAAAGTCATGGAATTGCCGCAGGAGCGTTACATGGTTATCGCCATGTACCTGATGCACCAAGAACCTGCCGAGAAGCGTATGGATCTGGTGAAAGAAGCATACTGGGCGATGAGCAACATGTACATGACCGCAGCTACGCCGACGATGTCCAATGCAGGTAAAAAGGTAGCCGGACAGCTCTCCAGCTGTTTCATCGACACCGTAGATGACTCTCTCGAAGGGATCTTTGATTCCAATACAGACGTAGCCCGTTTGAGCAAAATGGGCGGCGGCATCGGCGTGTACCTCGGTAAAGTCAGAGCGCGTGGTTCAGACATCCGTGGTCACAAAAATACAAGTTCAGGCGTTATCCCTTGGATTCGCCAGTTGAATAACACAGCCGTGAGCGTGGATCAGCTCGGAACACGTAAAGGTGCGATCGCGGTTTACCTGGATGTTTTCCATAAAGATATCCTGGCGTTCCTCGACCTGAAGCTGAACAATGGTGACGAGCGGATGCGTGCGCATGACGTTTTCCACGGTATCTGCCTGCCTGACCTCTTCATGGAGCGTGTCGAAAGTCGTGGTGAATGGAGCCTGTTCTGCCCGCACGAGACGAAAAAAGTGATGGGCTGGAAAGATGAGAATGGCCGCGCACTGGGTCTGGAAGACTTCTACGACGAAACGAAGGGTCAAGGTACATTCCGCGAGAAGTATGAAGAAGCCGTGAATCATCCGCTGTTGTCCCGTATTACGGTACAAGCCATCGACATCATGAAACGTGTCATGAAATCACAGCTCGAAACAGGTACGCCGTACATGTTCTACCGTGATACAGTTAACCGTTCGAACCCTAACCGCGCACATGGCATGGTCTACTCGTCCAACCTGTGCACCGAAATTATGCAGAACCAATCCGCTACCGTGGTGGAAAAAGAAGAACTGGTGACTAAAGATGGTCAGACACGCATCGTGATCTCCAAAGTGCCTGGTGACTTCGTGGTCTGCAACCTGAACTCGATCCACTTGGCTCGCGCGGTACCTCATAACGTACTGGAGCGTCTGATTCCGATTCAGGTTCGTATGCTGGACAACGTTATTGACATCAACAACATTGAGGTGCTTCAAGCCCAATACACGAACAGTCAGTATCGCGCTGTCGGTCTGGGAACATTCGGATTGCATCACCTGCTTGCGCTCGAAGGCATTCGGTGGGAATCCGAAGAAGCTGTCACCTATAACGATAATCTGTACGAAAAAATTAACTACCTGCTCGTTCAAGCCAGCATGGAACTGTCCAAAGAAAAAGGACATTATCCGAAGTTCAAAGGCTCCGACTGGGAAAGCGGTCATTACTTCGATCAACGCGAGTACACAACGGGTGAGCGCGTAGGCGAATTTGTAACTACAGATCAATGGAAAGAACTGCAAGCGCAAGTGAAACAAAACGGCGTACGTAACGCATGGATGTTTGCGATCGCACCAAACGGTTCCACATCCATCATCGCCGGTTCAACAGCAAGTATTGATCCACTATATGAGCTGTTGTCCTATGAAGAGAAAACAACATACAAAATTGCCAACCCGGCACCGGATCTGTCCGAAAAAACGATCTGGTACTACAAAACGGCATTTATGGTGGATCAACATGCTTCCATCAACATGGCGGCAGCCCGTCAACGTCACGTTGACCAGGGTCAAAGCTTCAACCTGTATGTTCGTCCTGATATCAAAGCGACGGAGTTCCTGGAATTGCACCTTCACGCTTGGAGAGCCGGCATGAAATCGACCTATTATGTTCGAAGCCGTGCGTTAACGATCGAGGAATGTGATTCCTGCGCAAGCTGATCCACATAAGAATGGTAACATCGTGATGGATATGGGCACTTCCATTCTGTCACGCTGATCATGATGACCACCGGGGCATCCTGTTTTGAATGCAAAATAGCGTTGCCCTGGTTCTTTTTTGCCCAAAACCTGACCACAGCATCGCAAGATGTTCAATATATGCCAAAACAGTACAAGCTTGTTCTGTCATCGTTGTTATATAGTGTAAATTCATTCAAGGAGTGAACGGATTATGCAAGTACAGAAAATTTTCAATACCGAAGCGCCTAACCAATCGACACGTATTATTGAAGGTGAATGCTCGGGTATCCTGAACTGGAACGACATTCGTATGCCTCATATGTACAAATTGTACAAAGTATTGCTACTTAACCACTGGATCGCTGACGAGATTCCAATGTCCAAGGATGCTTCCCAGTTTGCCCAACTGGACGAAGAAGAGAAACGTACGTTCAAAATTAACATCTCCCTGCTGGCTGTACTGGATTCCATGCAAACGATGTTTGTTGGTGACGTAAAACGTTATTTTACCGACTCTTCCCTTGAAGCGATCTCTGCCATTATCGGACAACAGGAAGTTGTGCATAACCAATCCTACTCCTACGTTCTGTCTTCCATCGTTTCCGATCAGGAGCAGAAAGAGATTTTCGAATATTGGAAACATGATCCAGTGTTACTGGACCGCAACCGTTTCATCGCGGATATCTACCAAAGCTTCCGGGACAACCCGTCTCCACAGACGTTCTTCCAAGCGATGGTTGCTGACTTGATTCTGGAAGGTATTTTCTTCTATAGTACATTTGCGTTCTTCTATAACCTGGCACGTGACCAAAAAATGATGGCAACCAGCCAGATGATCTCGTATATCCAGCGGGATGAAAATCAGCACTGCTACTTCTTCGCGGAGGTATTCAAACAGTTGCTGGTAGACTTCCCTGAACTGAACACACCGGAAAACATGGACTACGTGTACAAAACGATTGACCGCGCAGTTGAGCTGGAAACAAACTGGGCTCATTATACACTCAGCAACGTTCGCGGCATCGACCTGAACGAACTGGAAGATTACATTAAATACACGGCGAACAAACGCTTGCGTCTGATGGGTATGGAAAAGGCATATGAAGGCGTCGACGTGAACTGCATGCCTTGGATCAAACCATTCTCCGACGAAGCGCTGAACGCAACGAAAACAGACTTCTTCGAAGCCAAGTCCCGTAACTACGGTAAAGTCGGAGACGATAACGGATTTGACGATTTGTAGAATAACGTCTAACACTGCACACTCTCTCATGCTGGGAAGCTTTACAGCTACCCGCGTGAGAGAGTGTTTTTTTGTCTCTAAACCTTGTAAAATAGTGGGTAGAGTTTCCTATTCTTTCACGATGAAATGAGGTCTAATCATGGATAGAGAGTTGCTGGAACAGATTAATGTTTGGCACGAACAGGAAGACTATGCGCTCATCGTAAAACGTATTGAGGCATTACCCGAATCCGAGCAGGATGCCGAAACGATCGGACAGCTCGCAAGAGCCTATAACAATCTGGATGAATATCGTAAAGCCATCCAGCTATTAAACGAAGTCAAGGAACAAGGCGTATCCGATCCGTTATGGCACTTCCGGTTAGGTTATGCCTACTATTACGTCGCTGAATACAAGCTGGCACAGGCCGCTTTTGAGGAAGCTAATCGACTTGAGCCTAACGATGACTCTACCCTGGAATTTTTGGACTGGATTCGCCCCAAAGCAGCTAAAATGGATCGGGATCGCACTCGCTGGGAGACGGAGCAGGCCGAGTGGGAGCAAAGCGGAACACTAAACCAGCTCCAGGCTGCTTCAGGCACATATGATCCAGCAACATTCTGGCGGTATAGCGATTATGCACGAGACAACCATGTGTCAGCACCTTTTGACGAAGAACTTATCCAATCTATTGAACAGGAACTCGGCTACAAACTGCCTGCTTCCTATATTCAGCTGATGAAAACGCAAAATGGCGGTTTTCCTGCGCGCACAACGTTCCCGACTCAAGAGGGTACAAGTTGGGCAGAGAATCATATCGCCATTACAAGCATCTTGGGTATTGGACGGGACAAGATGTATTCCCTTGGTGGAGAGCTCGGCAGTCGCTTTATGATCGAAGACTGGGGATACCCCGACCTCGGGGTTGTCATCTGTGATTGCCCGTCCGCCGGTCATGATGTCGTCATGCTGGACTATCGCTTCTGCGGCCCTCAAAGCGAACCTTGTGTCGTTCATGTGGATCAGGAGAGTGATTATGAAATCACCTATCTGGCACCTAATTTCGAAGTTTTCATTCGGGGTTTACTGGATGAAGAGGATTTTGATTTGCTTGACGAGGAAGGCTCTGACTCTCTTGATGAAGAACAAGCAATTACTGCTGTATTCACTAAGAACCAAAGCGTTTCAACATTCTCTCAAGAAGCCATCGCTCCTTTTAGATTCATTGATGCAGGAACCAATTCCTATTCCGTGATTCTGAATGCAGGTACATATCTTCAGGATGTCTTTGACTCTCGTGCAGATGAAGGTTTTGAAGGTGGTGGATATGATTGGGCCTCCCTCGCATCCGTGTTCCTTGAAGAAAAGATGCCACATCTGACTTCGGTGATTCGTTTCGATCCGGAAGCGGATATGTTCTGTGCTTATACAGATGACAAAGATGCACTCATATCCTTTATTCTCGGGTTCAAGCAGGCATGTGAGCAACGCGATCTTATTCTTGACTTGTTTTCAAGAGCGGAGCTGGACTAAACAGAAGATAAGGAGCCCTTATATGACGACTCGCATCTACTTTGCTTCCAATAGTCTCGGTCATGTCACGGAACACAGTCTGCAGAAGGCACTGGATTACTTCAATCTCGGAGTGTTAGTCCAGTTCCAGCGGACAGCTGAAGGCGTGATGGGGCAAACCTTGTTTATTCAAACTACGCAAGGTGAGTTTATTCTGAAGGGCAATCCGTTGTACAACGGACAGTTTCAGGAAGAGCAATTTTTTGTGGAGCAACTGGCCGCTCGCGCTAGCATCCCTGTTCCTGTTCCCTATCAGATTCAGGAGGACACGCAGCTATTGGGGTGGAGTTACGTAATCATGCCCAAGTTGTCTGGAAGCCATTTGTATGATCCTGTTTTTCAAACGACTCTGACTCCACAAGATCATGAAAAAATTGCAGATGTACTGGCTGAAACGTTAGCCGAACTGCATCACTGGAAAGTTCCGGATGCCGGAGAATACGATCCGGTGGCAGACAAAATCATGCCTTTTGCCGGCTCGTATCTGGACTGGTTGTATGGAAGCATCCGCCACTGGTTGCACGATGCGGAGAAGTACTCCGTGATTACAGACGATGATGTACGCTGGGTGGATGAGCAATTGAGGCAATCCGAATCTGCTTTTTTAATCTCGACGGTTCATGAATTTGTCATGGGAGATTTCAAGGTTGAGAATTTTCTTGTCCAAAAAGGAGATCTGCCTGCATCACCTTGGAAAATCAGTGGATTATTTGATTTTACGACGGCTTATTTTGGTGATGGCACAGCCGATCTGACGAAAATGACTTCAAGATACCTACGGGAAGGCCGGCCTGATCTGGCTGCGAGATTTCTCCATCATTACCGGGAAAACGTCTGTGCAGGCGATGTAGAAAAATGTAAACATTTTCGCTCACGCCTTCTTATTCACCTATTGTATCAACGTATTCTATGGTGGGGTGAAGCGAAGGCGACCGGACAAGTGACCTGGGAAGCCGATTTACCTTTTGCTCCGTGGGCAGAGCAGTATATCGAGAAGGTACTCTCTTTACTGGACTGAACTGCCCGATGGTCTGAATCAATAGTAGTGGACGACCCCTGATGTGATAACTCGATACAAAAATAGCCAGCGATCCTAAGGATCACCGGCTATTTTTTGTTTCCTATATAATACCCATATTACATGCTAATTCAATTGACGCATTCACCTGAATGATCCACTGAATTCTATGGTGATCAAATCATTCGAATTAAACCTGTGCAACAGGAGTCTCTTGATGCTTTTGCAAAAACTCGATCATTTTACGATAAACTAAAATTTCATTCGTTTTTCTGGAAAAACCATGGCCCTCATCATCCAACACGATGTACTCGACATCTACGCCTTTCTCCTGAAGTGCAGCTACAATCTGATCCGATTCAGCCTTGACCACCCTCGGATCATTGGCCCCTTGAATGACTAGCATCGGGTTCACCATCTGATCCAGATACGTAATCGGGGAATCCTTGGTTAAGCGTTCACGGTCACGTACCGGATCACCGAGCCATTTGTCCATCATCGGCTTCCAGTCCTCCGGCACAGATTCCAGGAAGGTGAACAGATTGCATGGGCCAAAGATGTCGACGGCTGCGCGGAACAGCTCCGGATGACGACCTGCAAGCAGCAGGGTCATGTATCCTCCGTAACTGCCACCTACTACAAATAAGCGTTCCGGCGAGCTGATCCCTTGATCGAACAACCACTGAATACCTGCAACACAGTCCAGTCTCGGCCCTTCGCCCCAGTCCCGCTCAACCATTTTTACAAATTCAGCACCATATCCCGTGCTACCCCGGAAGTTCGGAGCAAAGATATTGTACCCTTGCGCAAGCAACAACTGAAACATCGGACGGAAAAATTTGGCTTCCGATGCCTGCGGCCCGCCATGTGGCCAGAATACACTGTATCCGTTCGCCTGCTCCGGCTTCGCTTTGAACAGCAATGCTTCAATCTCCAGCCCGTCATAGGAATTGTACCGTACCACATCCGGATATACGAGATCATCCGCGCTCAGACCCGTGACCCGATTGGCTGTTAACGGCTCCCAGGACTCCGAGCCTGCTTCAAGACGGTAGATATTGTGCGGTTGCACAGCACCACGTCCGAGAATGTACACGTTACCGGCTTTGGTCACGTTTACCTGTTCAATTGTATCAAGGGGCATGTCCATGCGGCGAGGATTTTCAGCATCTTTTTCCAACACATACATATGATACTCCGGGCCGGTCAGTGTCCAGATATATAACGTTTCAGATGCCTCATGCCAGCGGATTTCTTCTACATCTTCTCCTTCAATGTGGCACAATGCACGAAACTCGCCTGTAGCAATGACGTACTCTGCGACGTAGGAATACGCTGCATTGTCATTCGTAATCAGCAACAAACGATCGTTACCTGCAAACAGAACATATGGAACCTGACTCTGCCGATCCGTAACCGGTACGATGGCATGAGATTCCCCATTCCGGTGCAGATGAGCAGTCTGATACGTATTGGAGTACAATTTCAAAATAACATAGGCTTCTTCATTGGGACTTACTGCAGTCAGGCTGCTGGTTACCTCTTCCCCTTGATACAACAGCTCGTCTTCTCCAGTCTCCAGGTCACGAAGGCGTGCATTTATATAATTCGGATTGCCTGAACTGGTGTTATAATACAGCCGTTTTCCATCCTCCGATAAGTGAGCATAATAACAGCGGTCATTCGGATCTGCCGGAACAATCGGAAGCGGAACTCCCCCCTCCGGTGGCAGTGCATAGAGGTGATAGTTTTCGTTGCCATCCCGATCAAAGGCGGTCAGCACATGACGCCCTTGCGGATCGGCTTTAATAAATTGACTGCTTTGGTTCAAATACGTCAGCGGATACGGATACCCTCCCGGTAAGTCCATCGCCCAAATATTCGGCTGACCATTGAGGTTGCTATCCATATACAGCTTCTTCTCGTCCGCTGATATGGCAAAATGCGAAATACGATACGTCTGAAAATACTGCTCTACATCCGGTTTCGGAAACTGAATCATGACAAACCTCCTTAAGATTAAACCCATGAATTTAACATTGGTAAATTAAGGTTCTATTTGTCCAGTTTATCGTTTATTCCATTGTTTTCACAATAGATATGTGAGCTTTAATTCCGTTTTCTTTTCTAACGACTTCTCACGTATAAAAGGTCATATGCGGTTTGTCCTCGCGATAATAGTCCAACCGCTGCTTCAAGCTACCTGTATGTAGTTCAAATAAATGCCCGTCCGGGTCTGTAAAATAAACCGATTTCCCATCCCGCTCATCTCTCGCTCTTCCAGAAATAATATCGGCTCCTGCAGCTCGCAGTTGCTCCACGGATGCGTCAAATTCTTCTTCTTTTACCGTAAACGCGATATGGGTATAGGTTCGTTCCGTATAATTACGGAGGACATCCTCCTGATTCAAAGCAATCCAAAGACCCGCCAGTTCGAAGTAGGCCAGCTTGCGTCCTTTCACCTGAATTCGGGCACCGAGAGCCTGCTCAAAGAACATAATAGATTGCTCCAGGTTCGATACGGAAAAACACAAATGATTAATTCCTTGAATGTTCATAGGGCCCCTGACACCTCCACCAAATTTAAAGAGTTACTCCCTTATTATGGTATATATTTCCCATAGAAAACAAGCTGATAGCACGGCCAAACTGCATCTTTTTCCGCGAGAATGCATAGGGTAGGCTTATCAAGGAACGTTCGAGGAGGATATGCAAACCATGAACCCTGTCTATCCATTTTACGGTGAGAAGACGGTATGTAAACCACAGAAGCTAGCTTTTCCGCCCCAGCACCAGGATCAGCAACCCGGTCTGGAATCACTGATGGTTCCCGAACCGATCAGTGAAGACCCCGCTTATATTGGCAGCTGCAAACTGCAAGGCAAAGTTGCGATCATCACAGGCGGCGATAGTGGTATCGGGCGGGCGGCGGCCATTGCTTTTGCCAAAGAAGGAGCAGATGTTGTGATCGCTTATTTATATGAAAGAACCGACGCGGAATGGACACGTGACCGAATCGTGGAGCTGGGTCAGCGCTGTCTGCTCATCGAGACGGATCTGCGGCTAAAACCAAACTGTGAAGCGGTCATTCGCAAGACCATCGAAACGTTCGGGAAAATCGATGTACTGGTCAACAACCACGCTGTGCAGTATGTGCAACAGAGCATTGTCGACATCACCGAAGAGCAGCTTTATCATACGTTTCAAACAAATGTATTCTCGTATTTCTTCCTGATCCAAGCTGCCCTTCCCCATCTGTGCCAAGGGTCGTCCATCATCAACACCGCCTCCATTACAGCCTACAAAGGAGATGTGCGATTAATCGATTATTCATCCACCAAAGGGGCCGTCGTCTCCCTCACTCGTGTTCTCTCCCAATCACTGGCTGACAAAGGCATCCGTGTAAATGCTGTGGCTCCGGGTCCCATCTGGACTCCGCTTATTCCAGCCAGTTTCTCGGCTGAGGATGTACAGATTTTTGGGACAGATACGCCTCTGGGGCGAGCAGGTCAACCTTATGAACTCGCGGCGGCTTATGTCTATCTGGCATCACGTGATTCCTCCTATGTCACTGGGGAATGCATCCATGTTAATGGCGGCGATATGGTGACAACGTAATTATAGTGGCACAGAACTATCACGTTACCGATATCCATCGGTAGGCAAACCTTGAGAATGATCTGTGATCTGCGCAACGTTGAGGAGGATCTACCCGAGAGTGTCAGGTTGGATTTGGATGGTTTGGCAGGAGAATGGTTATCTTGCTGCGAAAAAGGTTAGAAGCAACACTCCGGTTAGACAACGGAATCTGACATCTCGCGACAAGGAGCTGATTGACGAATGAACTTTGATCCCCTCTACCAACCTTATTCCTCGTACCGTGTGCCGGTATACGCCAAGCAAGGCATGGTCGCCACGTCGCAGCCACTTGCTGCGCAGGCTGGTCTGGATGTGTTGAAACAAGGCGGCAATGCGATCGATGCCGCCATCGCCACGGCGGCAGCACTCACCGTGCTGGAGCCGACCTCCAATGGCATTGGTGGCGATGCATTTGCCCTCGTCTGGACGGAGGGCAAGCTACATGGCCTGAATGCCAGTGGCCCTGCGCCTCAGAGCATTTCGATTGAGGCGCTTCAGGCGGCAGGCTATACGGAGATGCCGAAGCTGGGGGTTGTGCCGGTGACGGTGCCTGGCGGACCGGCGGGCTGGGCGGAGCTGAGCCGTCGGTTTGGACGGCTCACGCTGGCGCAAGTGCTGGAACCGGCCATCCGCTACGCGGAGGAAGGTTATCCGCTTGCGCCGGGGCTGGCCCGCCACTGGGCACGGGCAGCCGAGGTCTATGCACGCCAGGGCGATGCGGAAGCAGGGCGTGCATGGTTTGAGACGTTTGCCCCTGGCGGGCGTGCACCCGCGGCGGGGGAACTATGGCGCTCGCCGGGCCATGCGGCCACGTTGCGCCGGATTGGCGAGAGCGAAGCGCGAGACTTTTACGAAGGAGAACTGGCGGAGCGCATTCATGCTTTTATGGCTGAGCACGGCGGTTACCTGACACGGGATGACCTCAAGGTTTTTCAGCCGGAATGGGTTGATCCGATCTCCGTTTCCTACCGGGGTTATGATGTATGGGAGATTCCACCGAACGGGCAAGGACTCATCGCCCTCTCCGCGCTCAATCTGCTGAAGGGATTCGACTTTGCCGAGAAGGAATCCGTTCTGAGTTATCACCGGCAACTGGAAGCGATGAAGCTGGCTTTTGCCGATGGTGAAAAATATATCACGGAAGAACGAAAAATGGGCGTATCCGTGGAAGAGTTGCTGTCCGAAGCCTACGCCGCAGAACGGCGCAAGCTGATTGGGGATACCGCACGTGCACCCGAGGCAGGTGATCCACGCGGAAGCGGAACGGTGTATTTGGCTGCAGCGGATGGCGAAGGCAACATGGTTTCTTTTATCCAGAGTAACTATATGGGCTTCGGTTCAGGTCTGGTTGTGCCAGGCACGGGTATCGCACTTCAGAACCGCGGACACAACTTCTCTCTGGACTCGCAGCATGCCAACGCACTTGAACCGGGCAAACGCACCTATCATACCATTATCCCCGGATTCCTTACACAAGGCAGTGAAGCCGTTGGACCATTCGGGGTCATGGGCGGTTTTATGCAGCCTCAGGGCCACGTGCAGGTCATTATGAATACGCTTGATCATCATCTGAATCCGCAAGCCGCACTCGATTCCCCCCGCTGGCAGTGGATCAAAGACAAAACGATACTAGTCGAACAAGGCTTCCCTCCTCACATTGCGCAAGCGCTGGCTCGCAAAGGACATGATATCCAAACCGAGCTGGACTCTTCCCAGTTTGGACGGGGGCAGATCATCTGGCGCAACCCGGATACAGGTGTGTTATGCGGAGGAACGGAAAGCCGGACGGACGGATCGATTGCGGCGTGGTAGATAAAAAGACTTAAAAAAGAAACCTAAACACTATTAGTAGTTCTACAGTGTTTAGGTTTCTTTTTTAAGGGATGAGGTTTTACTGTATAGAATTCATGTAGTATCTGCCTCATTTGTTTTTCATTTTTTTCACAACATTCAATATTAGCACTAATCCCCAGTCGATAATTTGATAAAAAACCGCTATGGAGAGTGCAGACCAGTAATCAGATATATATATACCATTAAAACTCGAAGCTAAAATGTAAATAATTATGCTATCTATGACAAGTGTAATCGTATTACGAGTATATATAGATACCTGTCTCTTGAATCCATAATTTATGATAGTAATAATTACTGGATGAACCAAAGTCTCGAAAAGAAGAAATCCAATCATGACAAGCACAGAAAAAACAATTAAATCTCCAACTTGATCAAAATGAATAAAATGACTAACTTTTTCGAAGCTATAAAAAAATAAACTGTACAATGTTATAAAAATAATCATAGGCAAGATGATCAAAGAAGCTAATAAAGGAATAAGCCATATCTTAACCTTAAGAGAAGGCGGGGTTTCCTTTTCTTTACCACTCATGTAATTGATTATCCAGTTTAGAGCAAGTAAGAGAATTAAAAGTAGTATGATGATGATGAGCCAATGTGTTGAATTCATAACTCCTCCAATTCATTATTCATTCTCTTAGAATAATCACCTCATAATTAAGTGATTTTGTATATACAATTCGACAATAAAAATAAAAATACCCCTTTTATTCACACGAAAATACAATAATCTATATATGCCTCTTTCTCACTTTGGACTTAAGAAAAAGAGATTACAACATTTGTAAATTAAATCCCCATCCAAATCATATTGAATTGTCTAGCCAATAACATTTCTTTGCATGTTACCTTTCACAAATCGCTTATAAGTTCTTATAAGAATGATTAAACAACATAATTGTAAAAACAATGTATAATCCATGAAATAGACTTAGATTTCTGTAAATTTTCATTATAGATCATAAAGTAACGGCATTTTTCACCGATATAGATAAAGGGAAAAACTCGTTGCATAGATGATAGGGTCATCCATCTTCCAGTATATTTCCAGATTAATACATAAAAGCACACAGAAATGAGGGCATCTCAATGAAAACAAAGTTGTACATCCGGATGGGAATCACCGTACTCATGGCCCTGACGCTGATCATGTTGGGGGCTTGTTCCACCGGCTCTACAACAGCTACCACTGACGTAAAGACCAGAGTCGGGATTGTACTTACAGAGGTTGGTCTGGGAGACCGATCTTTTAATGATGCGGCTTTTAACGGACTGGTCAAAGCCAGAGACGAGAAAAGCATAGTTTTTGACTATCGTGAACCAAGCAAGGAGTTAACTGCCGAAGCTTCGTTTGAGGAATTTTCCAAAGATAAATTCGACCTTATTATTGGACTCAGCGATACCGTAAAAGCAGATATGGAAAAGGTCGCTGCCAAATATCCTGACCAGCAATTCCTTCTGATTGACAGTACGTCTGACCTGCCTAACATTGCTTCCATATCATTTCGTGCGGAGGAAGGCAGCTATCTGGCAGGTGTAATCGCAGGCATGGCTTCCAAAGAGAAGCATGTTGGTTTCTTGGGTGGAATGGAGATTCCGGTGCTCAAAAATTTTGAGCAGGGTTTCAAACAGGGTGTGCTGGCTGTTAATCCGGAAGCCGTAGTAGATATTGTGTACGCCGGCGATTTTGGAAATGCCGATCTGGGCAAGCAGCTTGCAGAACAAATGATTCAGGAAAAAGGTGCTGACGTGATTTATGTAGCCGCTGGTCTTACCGGTGTCGGCGCACTGAATGAGATTCAATCCCTCGGCAAATATGCCATTGGTGTAGATACGGATCAATTCTTTTTGGCGGAAAAAGCAATTCTTACGTCTATGTTAAAAAATGTGGATGTCTCCATCTACAACGCCGTGAAGTCGTTTATCGAAAACAAACATACCTTCCCGAAAAAGGAAATCGTAGAAGGACTCGCCGAGAATGCTGTAGGCTTGACTGCGCTACATAACATCACGCTGAGTGATGAACAACAGCGGACCTTCGATGATCTGAAAGCCAAAATTTCTTCGGGTCAAATCAAAATTACAGTGAATCCATAACCCACGATTCGAGGAGGTTAGCATATGAAATTACAGGGAAAACTTATTGTCAACGCTCTGATCTCACTGCTTCTATGCCTTGCGCTGGTCGCTTATATTATTATGGAACTGCTAAATATGAATGCAAAAAATCAAAATCTGGTACCTGCCATGCTCAAGGTAAGCGAGCTGAACTCCAACCAGATTCAGACCCAGCAGGCACTGGATGTCTACTCCTTCTCGATGACCGCAGGCAATCAGGAAGCTGTACTGCTTCTTTTAAAAGAAGGCCAAGCCATGATTAAGGAACTCAAAGGTGGATTGCTGGAAACGGATCAGGAGCTACAACTCATCCAAACGGTTCAAACGAAGCTGCAAGCACTGGATCAGGGTGCAACCCAAGCGATGAGCAACATGGACAGTGCCGAAGCTAAACGTTACAGTGCCCGGGTTCGAGGCATACAGAACGACATCTACTCGCTGAATGAGATAACACGGGAGCGCTACACCCAATATACGCTCGATCTGGAGAGTGACATCCAGCAGACATGGCAGATTGCCCTTGGCGGAGCTGCGCTTTTGTTCATCGCCGTCATGCTCTTTAATATGTACACATCACGTCAGATAGCCAAGCGTATTCGTCTGATTAAGGATGCTGCCGGGCATATTGCCAGTGGTGACCTGTCCCAAACGCTGCCGGAACCTCGGGGGAAAGATGAACTGGATGATCTGAGCCGTTCTTTTGGGCAAATGACGAATAATATTCGCGGAATCATCCAATCCATTGACACGGCGGGGCAACGAGTGGATCAGATGGCTCAGGATATTGATCGCGGTAATGATACGGTACAAGCCATCGTACAGCAGGTGTCACGTACCACAGAAGAGCTGTCCGTTGGCAGTCAAAAAATTGCGGAGGATCTCAGCGAAACGGTTATGGTCGTAGACCAAATGCAGTCTACCTTTAACCATAATCTGGAGGCCACCGCCCAATCTGCCAAGGATGGACGCGATGTTCTAACCACAGTGGAAGAGGGAAACAAAGCGATTGAAGAACAGTTGCGACTCGCCGAAGTAAATCGCCACGCCATGTCCGAAGTGGAACAGACCGTGCTGGAGCTGGAAGAGAGCGCAGCTCGTATTACAACGATGACGGGATATGTATCCGAGATTGCCAAGCAAACCACCATGCTTTCCCTGAACGCTTCCATTGAAGCTGCACGTGCCGGAGAAGCCGGACGCGGATTCGCTGTTGTGGCTGGAGAAGTGAACAAGCTGGCCGAGCAGTCTGCTCAATCCGTCAAACATATCTATGCCGCCGTTAACGAGATTACAGCCTCGATGGAAAAAGTAAAAACTTCCGTGTTGCAAAGCATGCAACTCTTTGGCGAACAGGAACACGCCACGGGTCAGACGCAGCAATCCTTCTCGGCGATCCGTGAGAGTGTGGAGCGCATCAGCGAAGGCATTCAGCAGCTTGCCGAGGACATGACACAATCCAGCAAACTTAGTTCACAGGTGCAACAAGCGATTGAAAATATCAGTGCCATCACCGAGCAATCTGCAGCCAGCAGTGAAGAAATCACCGCTTCCACCGCGGAGCAACAACGCTCTTTTTCCGAAGCCAGTATCAAGGTCAAGTCACTTCGTGATATCAGTGCCGAGATGCATCAGGAACTCCAGCGTTTCCGTCTGTAAGAGGAGTCCACGAGATAGCTGTACAAGATGGTTGTACGAGATGTACGTACCCCATCCTTTAAGAGGGAATTTGTTGATGGCTGGGCTGAGAAAAATGACTCTCCGTCCTCTCCACGCCTCGCCTTTTGCAATCGACGGGCGTGAAGGGCTTCTCGTCTATGTTAGCTGGCGTCAACGGCATCAAACCGGACGCTTCGAAAATCAATTTTGAAGACCAATTCTGCTTCACGAGTGGCTCATCTCATCTTCACGAGCGGGGACGTCAAAACCAGTGATCGTTCGCCCGCACAGAGTGACCGCATCATTTATCGATTGGTCATATGGCGGATGAGATAGATAGCCTTTCAACCGCATAGTAAAGTAATTAATGGAATTGCAGTATATATGCGCTCTGAGTAGGCTGAAATGACTAAAGATCTGGATAAATTGAAAGACGTTCTGACAATCTATGTGAGCGATAGGTGAGCGAAAGTTTATCCTAACGATCTCAGATGAGCTTATTTGCATGATTCTGAGTCGTTTGAAATTCTAACGATCCCCAGAGAGCTTATTTGGGCCAAAATGGAAGAAAAATGCTCCTTTTTATAATAAATGATTGAAATAAGCTTCCCTGTGATCGTTAGAAAATAAAACGGGTGAATATGTGCCAAATAAGGTTTCTCATGATCGTTAGAAATGTTCACCTTGAAAAAGAATGCGATTGCCGCTAAGAAACGTTGTTCCGTCAACACTTGAGTAGGCAATAGGTCATGTTGGTGAGTTGAGCTGATGGTATATGGGAAAGTTAAGTTCATGAGTCTAGCTACGGAATGTGCAATGGTTAGGTAGATGAGTTGAGCTGACAGAATGTACGATGGTTGGGTTGATGAGTCGGGCTGACGGAATGTGCGATGGTTGGGTTGATGAGTCGGGCTGATGGAATGTGCGATGGTTGGGTTGATGAGTTGAGCTGACGGAATGTGCGATGGTTGGGTTGATGAGTTGAGCTGACGGAATGTGCGATGGTTGGGTTGATGAGTTGGGCTGACGGAATGTGCGATGGTTGGGTTGATGAGTTGAGCTGACGGAATGTGCGATGGTTGGGTTGATGAGTTGGGCTGACGGAATGTGCGATGGTTAGGTTGATGAGTTGAGCTGACGGAATGTGCGATGGTTGGGTTGATGAGTCTAGCTACGGAATGTGCGATGGTTGGGTTGATGAGTTGGGTTGATACTGTAGCAAGGTTTTCGGATTAGTGGCTCGATGCTTCCAATAAAACAACGATATATGGATTGTCTATCATATATAAATTCACTTCATATGAAAAAGGAGCCCCTCGAGATGATGGCGGGCTCCTTTTTGATAGGTTTATACTTTCATGTGGTACGTATTTAAAGGTTAAGGCTTCCGTATGATCTTGCACGCTGGATTGAACATATCTCTACAGTGCATCGATAATATCTCCTGCCAGCAGGGAGGAAGGATCACCTCGCCGCAATGTTGCCCGTTCGGCGGCCTGTCCATGCAGGTATACACCGAACGCGGCGGCTTGCTCCGCGTCTAGCCCTTGGGCGAGCAGACCGGCAATGATGCCGGTCAACACGTCTCCTGCGCCGCCCGTTGCCATGCCGGCGTGGCCGGTGGTGTTGATGTACGCCTCGCCGGAAGGCGTTGCGATGACCGTTCGTGCTCCTTTGAGCACAAGGGTCACGCCCTGCTCGCGGGCGTACCGTGCAGCGTGTGCAATTCGGTCACGCTGCACCTCGGGGGTCGACATGCGTAGCAGTCTGCCCATCTCGCCAGGGTGCGGCGTCAATATGGTCGCCGCACTGCGCTGGCCCCAGGTGCGTGGCCCATCCGGGCCTGCATCTGCCAGCATGTTGAGGGCGTCCGCGTCGATGACGAGCGGACAATCCGTCTGTTGCCACAGACGGCGCAGCCAGTCGGTGTCGCCTTGGAAGCGACCAAGGCCCGGGCCGGTCGCAAGCACGTCGCGGCTCTCCGCAAGGCGCAGCACCGCTGCGGCGGAAGCCGCGTTCCATTCGCCGCTGGCGCCATCGGCTGCAGCAGCGAGCATGAGCTCGGGCACGGTGCCGATGACATGCGGCAACAGTGCCGCGGGTAGCGCCCATGTGGCGAGCCCGCAACCAGCGCGCAGCGCGGCTTTGGCCGAGAGCAGGCCAGCGCCGCTCATCGGCATGCTTCCAGCGGCCAGCAATACATGGCCGTAGGTGCCCTTGTGGCCGTCCGGTGCCCGGCGACGGCCTGTGTCTACGCGCAGCGCACCCCGAAGTACCTCGTCCGTCAACAGACGGACCGAGGGGCCATGCTCTGGCGCAAGGCGCGCGGGAATGCCGATGGCACGCACGACGATGCGCCCCGCGGCAGAAGCGCCCGGATACTGTACCAGACCACGCTTAAGCAGCGCAAGGCATACAGTTACCCGGGCTTCAATGCACGGCTCGTACACCTCACCGGTGTCGGCGTCCAGCCCGCTTGGCACATCGGCGGATACGACTGGCTTACCGCTGTCGTTCGCCGTGCGAATCAGCGCCGCGTATGCTCCGCGCGGCGCCCCCCGCGAGCCGGTGCCCAGCAGCGCATCGACGATGCCCGTGCACCGGCTAAAGTCCACGGCTTCGCGCCCGTGGACAACGGCAGGGATGCCGAGCTTCGCGGCGGCATCCCGTTGCACTGCGGCTTCGCCCCGCAGTGCCTCCGGGGCATCGGCGTAGACTAACGTCACGCCCAGCCCCGCTTCAACCAAATGGCGCGCCGCAACCAGCCCGTCGCCGCCATTATTGCCCTTCCCGATCAGCATGTACCAATGCTGATCACCGGGATGCGCCATCACCAGCGCCGGATCGGCGATGATGTCGCCCCCGTAACCTACGCGGTCGCCGGGCCCGGTATGCGCCCGCCACGCCGCCTCTTTCCGCTGGCCGCGATCAGGCCAGCCACCCCCAACTTCACCGATGTTTCTGTGCCGTGCTACATCACCTTTCGCATGACCGCCTTCACCCCAGCCACGATCCTCCCGACTACCATCCTCTTGCCCTTCCCGGCACAGCTTGATAACTTCCTCGGCAATAGCTCTGCCTGCATTCTCCATCAGACTGGCCGCAGGAATGCCAAGCTGCTGAATCGTATACTCGTCCACAGCGCGCATCTGATCAGCAGTTACGATAAACAACACTTATCCCTCCCCGGTCGCGTTATGAATAGCACTGCTAGAGCATCACACATGGGTCTTCCATTCTCATAAGTGTTACATTGCCATTAGCTTCCCGATCAATGGTGTGTCACTCGTTTTCTGATCATACAGGGCTTATGAGTTTACCTTCCATTCATGTCTCATCGGTTCTCCGCTCACTCATGGTTTGTCCCATTACAGTGTCCTGCCGGTTAGCAATGCACCATCATACTCACTTTGCGCAAAGAGCTTACCCTGTCTTATCTCTTGCATCTTCTATAATTATCCCGTTTGCCTATTTATCCTCAGTTAGTACCCTACCGTAAACCGCGCTTGAACAAACTGCGGATCATCGAGTTCATCTACCAAAGCTGCGGCAAAATCCCCCACAGAGATGCTGCTTTCACCCAGATCATCTGTAATGACACGGTTCATGCCAATCCGGAACTGACCTGTCCTCCGCCCTGTAGTAATCGTTGCCGCCGGACTCATATACGTCCAGTGAATATTCGATTCTTCCAGGAGTCCATAAGCATCCGCATGAGCCTGCGCAAGAGGTTTGATTTCCTCGGGGAATCCGGGTGTATTCATCAGCATCTCGCCTGAATCGGTCATCAGACTGCCTGCCCCGCCAACAACAACCAGACGTCCAGCGTTTGCACGGCGCACGCCTTCAATCAGTGAACGCGTGACTTCCAGCAGTTCCTCTTGTTCGCCGAACTTCGGCCCGTACGCACTCACTACCGCTTCTTGTCCCGCTGCAAAATCAGCAACCTGATCCGGGTTAAGCACGTCCCCCTGCTCCACACGCAAGCGCTCATGCACCATCTCTACCTTGGACGGATCACGCACCACCGCGGTCACTTCATGCCCACGATCCATCAATTCCCACAAAATCGTCTTACCAATCGCTCCGGTCGCTCCAAAAATCGCTACTTTCATATCGGAATCCCTCTTTTCTGTCGATGTCATCTAATCAGCTATACCGTTATTTTAATACTTAATCCTGTTGTTATATACCTTAAACGGCTCACGCCATCTTAAACCGGATAGACCTACTTGTAAACTCGAATCTTCATTAGCGCTACCAACACCTCAGCCGAGCGTTTCTATTTCATTCACATATTGTAGATTTCTTCATAAAATGTTCTTCCAGGTTTCAACCCATTCTCCAAATCAGATCTGCGCTCTGATTCCTTTCCCAATCCCCTCACTATCCATTCCATTCTTCGCCCCTCTTCTCTCATTTAAAATAGTTCCATGTACGCCAAAAAAGCCGCACGGGCGGCTTCCACATTTTATTTTGATCATCTTACCCTCGCTGAGTTACCTTGTTTCGGGTTAGAAAATGAACCGCCTTCGCCGCCCAGATTCGCTCTGCATACACCTCATGCTGCAGATCATCAATGATGTGCAACTCAAGTCGCCTATCGGCCGCCTTAACAGGCTCCTTCTGCTTCAATATCTCCTGATATAAGCGCTCCGTCTGTTCCACCGGGCAGAGCTGATCATTCCGGCCGTGAACAAGCTGTAAATCCACGTTACACAGAGCAGACGAATAGGTTAACGGGCTTCTCTCCCGCAGTACGGATTCATCCTGTAACAATCCTCCGATTTCCATCTGCAAAAACGATCTTAGCTTCGCCCCACCACCGGCATACAAACTGTTCAAATCCGTAAACGGTGCACAAGCCACGACGGCGCACCACAGTTCCGGATTTCTACCTGCTGCTAACAGCGCTAAATAAGCCCCATAACTGACGCCGTACAGTGAAACGGCCGAATAGGAACCCAAGACCTGCTCCCGAATAATCCGAATAACATCTGCATCCACACCGCCCCAATCATTCTGAATACGTTGCTTGTAATCCGGACCGAATCCTGAACTGCCTGGATAATTCAGCCCAATCACCCTCACTCCAGTCTCACATAAACGTGCAATAACCGGACTGTAACTGTCCAGAAGGCAATTATGTGGCCCACCGTGCAGATAGATGACTGCCTGTTCTTCACCTTCTGAATGGATATCCATATAAGGAATGGACACATCCCCGTAACGCAAGTGTTTGTACTTAGTCTCTGGCCACTTAACAAGATTACTCACAGACACATCTCCATGCCTGACTGCAAGTGGAGTGATATCCCCGAACGACTCAGATATCCTACACCTGGCGGGCACCGGAGCAGTCGTAATAGACTCGAATTTCCCAATGAGGTTCTGCTTGTCCCTGCTGTATACGGCTTGTGTTAACGTTCCCGGATAATCACACAGCTCAAATGTTTTTTCTCCATCCAGCTTGTACTGAACATATCGCCACTTCCCACGCATTATTCCCTCGCATAAGATATGCTGTCCATCCACATCCAGCTGCATACGAATCAACTCGGAGAACGGCTCAATGTGCTCCAGATTACATTGAACAACATGCTCCTGAACGCTCATCCAGCCAGGACAGAAACCATCTTCTACCGGAATGCAGACAGCAATCCGATCACCCTGCTTGTCCATTACCGGATATGCATACTCCTGATAAGGAATTTCCCGAGATGATCCGGTATCTTTCCCGTAAAAATATACGCTGCCAACCCCGCCCACATTAACACCAATCTCTCGCTCAGGCTTGGCCCAGAACACAAATTGCGGGTTATCCAGTTCTGGAGTAACCCACTCGGCTTTTTCTTGTACGGGATCATACAGCCCAATCTGCACAAGCCCTGAACGGTGTCGAACGGCAAAAAGTAACAGGAGTTGCCCATCTTGCCAGGCCATCTGCATCACCGGAAACGGTAATTTTAGAGAGAGCACTTGCATCATGCTTATGCGCTCCCGCTCTTTTTGGAAGACATAAATCCATCTCTCCGTCTTCTCCAGGGTGATTGCCGCCACTTGGTCTGTTCCGATGAATTGAACATGCTGTACAGTCTGGCCCCGTTCTGTCCAATGACCGGAAAAACAATGCACACCTTGAACATCGCCAGCATCGTCAAGCTCACACCATTCACATGTTTGGTCGTCATAACACAAGACCATGCTTGTCCGCTCCCGGTTCAGACTCATTCGGTTCAGGAATGGATTGCCCAACCGGATTCCCTCCCTTCATGCCAATGCTTGAACTGCTCCCAGGTATCGAGCTGTAGTTCCAGCTTGAGCGTAAGCTGCTGCTGTGTGGCCGCTGCTACAGGACTCTCTGTTCCCAAACCACTTAGCGCTTGCCGGATCAAACGGATTTGCTTCAGATGGGTTGCTGGCAATCCCGCGATCAGAAGACGATACACCTCCGCAGCACGTTCCTCTTCACCTTGCTGGATCAGCACTCCAGCCAGTTCAATTGAACGTTGTAGCAATTTGGAAGGAATTGAACCTGTCTTCATCCTTAGCACCTGAATCAACATCTTGTATTCTAACTCTTGCTCACCGAGTTGCTGATAAACTGACATTTTTAATTGAAGTATATGTCCCAGCCAACCCGAGTACGCACCTGTACAGAGTTTCTCGGCAGCTAGTAGAGTCGTTTCCGCATCCATGAGAAGCCCTGCCCGGATCTGCAGCCCTGCAATGTTCAGAGCCGTTTGAATCTGAAAAACATGTCGGTCCGGTCCTGGAGGAAGCTCGCGAATACGCATCCCTGCCCGCTTTTCCAGTTCAATGGCACGTGAGATATGGCCTTCCTGCATCTCAATTAATGCTTCACCGTTATCCAGTGCCGCTTCTTTCCCAATGCGATAGACTTCGTTCAATTCCTCATGCTCCAGAACGGCCCGGGCGTGAGCATAACATTCTCTTGCCGCGACATAATCATCCCCGGTTTTGGTTAATAGCTGACCCAGTTCAAACCACAGAATAGCCTGCTGCGCTACCGATAATTGTTGGAATATGGAGTTTTGACTAAAAAAGCGAAAACAAGCCTTGTACCGCTGTCGATTATCCGATTTGCTCAACAAAACCCAGGCCAGCCTGTTATAGAGAGCCAGTGCTTTACGCTGAACTTTACGTTGAAATTGGGCTTCGCTTTTATTGTGGAGTGTAGCCTCCGTCTGCGCTTTCCCCTGGCTGTTCTCTTCTTCCGCCTCATCGTGCCTGCCAGCTATTCGCAGCTGTTCATTCAACAAACGCCGGGTCTGTTCCGGTGTATCTCTCACCAGAGAAATAGCCAGCCTCGATACATGTTGGGGAAGGTTAACGCGCACGGGATATTGATGAAAAAATAACAATACGCTTACGTCCTTTAGTTTTTGACGATAGAGCAGATGATGTATGGCTCCCAAATCTGCAGGATGCAGACCGGAGACCACCTCAACCAGGATCCATTTCCGTGGCCCCGGTGCCCAGCCGGCTCGATGGAATCGGAGCAATGCATTTTTGCATGCCACCAGATCATCAATCGGGTGAACCGGGTTCAACTGATAAATGAATGGCAACGTGTGATACGCATCATCAAGCACAAGGTGAATCGCCTGATCCTGCCAATGCATGCTTAACTTTTGCAGCTCATGTTGCACGATATCCGAACGTCCTTCAACCACAAATAACCCTGGTTCGTGGCTTGCACGAAACCATGTACTTCTCAGGTCATGATAGTCCGTACTTTCCAGCAAAACAGGTTTCATGAGGACTCCCTCTCTTTCCTGATCCGGCATACATGTATAAGTTCAGGCACCTGCTGTAAAGGCAATGCACTCATCAAGCGATAGCTCCCTTGATTGTTTGCATCAAGAGAAGCCTTAATCTTCTTTTCCGGGTCGGAACTGCACTGATGGAGAGCATAAGCAACAAGCCACCGTGCCCAGCCCTTGCGTTTTGCCGCAGGCATGGTGAATATATGTGACAGAAGGATGCTATCGAACTCATCGCTTAACAGACAGCCTCCGATCTTTGCGCCTTCCAGCTCCACCAGTCCCGATCCGTCCAGTAAACGTCCGTACATCCCTTCATAGATATCATCCACTGCCTTGCGAGCAGCCTGGATTCCGGGGCATGTTGGATCACTGCTTTGAAGCAAATGAGCCATAACTTCCTCTTGCCCTTCTGCAGGCAACCACTTTCCGTTCGAATCCGGCATAACCGGAACAGAAATGTGCTTCAGATCACCGTAAAAGCGATATCGATGGGCGAGCACATCTGCCTTATATCCGAGCCTTTCCCATGGAAACGAGGCAGGTGCAGTTACATATATAGAGGAGTAGGACAATTTGTCCAATAAGGATGTGACCTGTCCTTCCCAATATGCAAGAGATGAAGCTTCACCCCATAAATCCATCATATATTGACCTTCCCCATGATCTATCAACAGCATGGAAGAGATCGTTTCTCTTTTACCAGGCTCACTGGCATAGTATCGACCCCCGACCTTGCCGGGTTCATGCTGACATTGCGGCAGGATATCAGCTATGGATGTTTGCATCATATACCTGTACCTCCCTGGTCTGGTCGAAGCCTGAATATACCATGGGTTCAAAAGAAACCGCAGGATAAAATCGACGAAGCAGAAAAGAGTAAATCCCCATGTATCCTGTCATATAATCTGGTGAAAATGACTCCATATCCTCCAGTGGCCACATCCAAAAGTCTTTCTGCACATCACTGCGAAGCACGTATAGACGCTGTGTATACTCTTTCAATTTGCCTTCGTATCTGCCAGGGAAAATGCGATTCGCCATGATCAAAAAGTCCCCGTTACCAGCGATCCCGTGACACTGGCTGAAAGAAGCAAAAATGGTTGACCAGGCGACCGCATCTGCGGCCTGCTGACCAAGTCTGTAACATGCCGGATCTCGCAGAACCTCGGCTGCAGTCAGTAAAAACCGTCCTATACCCGCTGAACCATTACACCAATGAACCCAGAGAGCGTCCGGCTTTTCGGGAGAAGCAGGCCATAACCTCACCCCATTCTTTCCTTCGTGACTTGTACGTTCCAGCGTGTCCACAATGCGCTTCACCGCCGAATAATACTCGCCCTTCCCCGTTTGCTTCGCTAAGGCAAGCAAGAAATAACCGATCCCTGCAATGCCATGCGAAAACCCATACGAGTGGTGGCTTTTTTTATCCGACTTGTCCTTCACTTCCCACATGCTCAGCCCGTCTTCTGTTCGCTTTTCCTGCTGCAAAATCATTTCGCCGAGTTCATCAGCCCTTGTCAAAAGCTCGGAACAACCTCCAAGATGATGTACCTCCATCAGCATTAATCCTAAACCTGCCGCTCCATGACTGATATTGGTTTGAACCGGGTCATGCCTCGTCATCTCCAAGGCCAGATTTTCAGCAATGCGAAGTAACGGTTTATCATCCAGCGCATCCGCTGTCTGTGCCAGTGCCCAAGGAACAGCCCCATAACCGAAATACAGGCTATCTGGCGTTTCTCCGGGAACATAAGGCGTATGATTTAATATCCACTCCAATACTTCACGTGCACACTGATGATACTGTCTGTTCTGCGTAACCTGACCAAGTTGATGAAAACCGTAGGCCATGCCCGTCCATCCAAAGTTGAAATTGGCCGGGTGGAACATTTTGCTCAAGCTATTTTCCGGATAAAGTTGATGAGCATTATTCAATTCGAGGGATTGAACCAACTTGTTAGCCATAAGCTCGGCTTGATGAAGTACTTCTTCTGCCTTCATGTCTGCTTCATTCGTGCGCGAAGGTTGCCGGCTCCCAGTTAAATCGCCCTTCTCTTGCTCACACATACGTATTAGCTGTTCACGTATTTCAGATAAATCATTATATCGTCCAGACATGATCTCGATCCCCAGACTCCCCAGCCCAAGAAGCTGTCTATCATCGAGATTGTCCAAATAGGCTTGTCCAGCAGACAGATGAGACTGTCTGTATTTCAAATAAGGGTCCATGGAGGTTGCCATGTAATAATAAACGGCTCCCAGCGCGTAGAGATCATCGGAGTATTCCGATCGCTGACTGTGCTCTCTTCCTCGAAGCACATAACCAGGCGTGTGCCCCGTTAACGGTTTTACCTGACTTTTGCTATCTCTCACATAGGCTAACTCCAGATCAATCAACCGTACGCTTCCGTCAAGCAAAACCACAATATTGTTGGGCGTGAGATCATTGATGACAATTCCTCTATCATGAAACTGTTGTACAATATCCAGAATATCGGAGCCGATTCGGTAAAGTTCTGCCTGATTGTCGTCAGCAGCTACATGTCTGCGATGGATGTACTCGCGCAAGCTGATGCTCTCGAAGTATTCCAGAATCAGATATCGATTCCGTTCAGCGCTGAACAGATCCATAGGGCGCGGAGTATACCCCGTATCCTTCATCAGATCAAGCACATGATACTCGTTATCCAGATAATCATGGGCAGAACGTCCGGCACCATCCACACGCATGAGATGAACCGCTTCTTTCATGACAGCATGCTCATGCCGGGACGTGGAGACAAGATACACGCCTCCTTTGCCCGATTTTTTGAGCACCCGTTTCACACGGATTTTCCGTATTCCGAACTCATTGTTACTGGAATTATGCGAATGGTTTACTGCCTCATTTTCTTCCTTCCACCCGGCCTGAATGCTCACCAGCTCTTCCGGCTCATCTACCCACTCGGGCTTGTATCTGCCTGGAATTCTTCGGTCTTCCTCCAGTCTGCCTTCCGGGTTCTGGATGGCATATACTTTTGCCCCAGAGTAACGATCATAGTAGAACCGGTCTACAAAGGCTCCATAGCGATAAAATACACATGAACTTCCCCGGTAAGCCCGATCTGTAGGGATCGCTGGGCCTTTTAGATCACCCGTACAAGCATACATCTCCTCAAGCAATTGTATAAACTGCTCATCACTGCGTGCGTAGATGGTCACGCACTTTCCGGTCTGAGGCAACGGTGTAGAACCGTTGGATGTTTCAATTAACTTCAGCCCGCTGTTTACGACTTTCCACATTACCCCATGCATTGTCAGGATCGGTGTAATTCGGCGCAACAGTTCAGCACCCTCCACTGGGATAACCGATAAATGAATCTTCCAGCCCTGTGCGGGAAGCGTTAATCGGTCCGGTTTAAAACAAATCCAATGGTCGTCATTCGACCATTGGATGGATTCGGGTAGATCCCGGATTATATGTTGCAAAGCGTTCTCATACGCGTCCTTCTTTTCAGTCAGGCTTGCTGATTTCAATGAGAATCACTCCTTTATGAAGTAGATAAGAGGGGGAGGTACAATTATTTTAGTTTAGTAATACGAAATCAAAGACTTATCTTAAGAATCATTCAGTGGTTCGAGACGATGAAGAGTTCTAAGCCTCTACAACGATCGTTTGTGAGCTTGTCCAGCTGCACACTGTACACAAGCTAGTTTCCTCGAACATGTTGTTATCCTCTTCAACCTCCAGAGCCATCAAATCCTGTACAGATAAAATTTCCTTGTTTTCCATGATAAATTACCTCCCATTTGTCTCCCCCTCTTATAAACCAAATTCTACATAAAATTTTAAATTCCTTCTTTTTAATTGAATTTTTTTACAAAAATTATTTGTTAAATCCATATATAGTTGTAATACCTGTCATAACCTTTGTTTTTCGGTTGAAAAAAGGGTCGATCTGACATCAAATTTCAGACGAAATTGACGATTTCCTGTGTAAGGTATGTCCTGCTCGATCTTCCCGAAAAGGTCTGACGAACAAACTTGCCGTGCCCATAAAAATAACAAACATGCCGATTCCCATGTACACCCAGGATGGACTATAGGCTTCAATTAACCATCCTCCGAGTAACAAACCGAGCGGATTGCTCACCCCACTCATAAGTACTCCCATACTATTCATGACACGTCCTCTTTTTTCTTCCGGTGTAGATAACAGAATGGAAGTGACTAGCGGTACATTCACAAGAGCAAGTCCCGCCATTAACAGAAAAGAGCATGCAATGGCAAAGTACAAGTTAGGATACAGCGGCATCAACAGCAAGCTTGCGCCCGAGATCAGATAACTGATTAGAAACCATTGGGCCAGTGACAGACGTTTGGCATATTTTCCACTAAGCAAAGAACCAACGATACTGCCAGCGGCAAATGCAGATTGAAGCAACCCATATCCCTGTGGACCGGCTTCCAGCACCATATTGGCAAAAATCGGCGTGAAGATATGTAGCGGGGCTCCTGCAAAATTGATAATGGCACCAAAGATAATACAGCAAGCCAGAACTTTGTTCGAAAATAAAAAGGTAATGCCCTGCATGCTGTCTCTGACAAAACCTGAAAATCCTTTTTGTTTGACCACTTTGGTCACAGGGATACGAATGAAGGCAATAGCAAGTGCGGATAACAGAAAAGTAATTGCATAAATGAACAGGATAGACTGTAAGGAGATGAAAGCAATTAAAATCCCCCCTAAGGCATAACCGAGCAGTTCTATCGTTTTGGAGGAAGAGTTCAATAGGGCATTGGCTGGAGCGAGTTGCTCTGCCGGTTTGGGCAGAATCGCCGGAATGACCGTCTGAGTGGCCGGGTTGAACATGAAACCGAGAATCGCAATGAGCAGATTGGCCGCATAGATATGCCACGGAAGCATGTTACCCGTCAGAAATAGAATCGCTAAGATACAGGCTATAACCGCTCTCCATATGTCAGTCCAGATCAACAATTGTTTCTTTGGCAGGCGGTCACTGATCGTGGCAAGCGGGATACCCAGAAAGGCATAGATTAAATAGGGGAGCATCGGAATTAATGCCGCAGCAAGTGCGGATTCAGTTAACTGCAAGATGTACCACATCGTGGCCATGGAAAATAAAATCTGACCTGCGCCGGAGACAAGCCTGCCCACAAGCAACACGGTAAAGGATGGTAATCGTAACACCGCAAGGTAGCCGTCTTCGCCAGTTTTATTCGTTTTATTTGTTGTTTCCTGGTTCATTTCCATCGCCTCCAAATGGAATATCGATATGATCATCCGTCTGTTTCAATCGTGTCACCAGGCCTGACTCCTGTATTCTTCGCTGCATTTTAGCTTTGACATGTTCCAGTTCAGCTGTGTACTCCTGCATCTCGTGAAACAGCGTCTGGTGAGTGCGAATCCCTTCCCGAATCAGCATTGCCGTCGCATCCGAGCGGTTTTTGGCGAGCTCCAGAAATACCATTTGGTCGATCACATCAATCTCCTCCTGACTTAATCGAACGGAAACCACTCCCTTGGTGCCTGAAAGATTTTTGGCAGCCTGCTCCATCGATCGCTCGACCATTTGATTGAACTGTATTTTTTGATTTTTGTTCAACATATTTCCTCCATTCTCGTTGTGAATTGCCGGCATGAGTCATGAATTTTAAAATGTAATTCGTAAATCGTAATTTGTATTTATTTTACAATATCATGTAAAAATATGGCTGTAAAGCAAAAAACCTTTGGTTTCCCAAAGGTTTATGATCGTTATTTTTTACATTTGCCGTGTTCGTGGGTTCCGGTTCAAACTTTATTCCCCCTGCCTCCACCACATGCCTTCCGATTTCGGGCTCGTATATTCAAAACCGAATTGAGCATACAGGCGATCCGCAGGCACATCCGCCAGCAGACTGACCAAGCCCCGCGCAGGCACGGCTTCACGCAAATAGTTCATAATTTCGCTCATGATCAGTTTCCCATAACCCTTCCCCTGAAAATCAGGATGCACTGCAATATCGACCACTTGAAAAAAGCAACCACCATCCCCAATCACACGTCCCATCCCGATGAGAACATCGACTTCTCGCAAACACACCGCAAATAAACTGCGAGGCAGCCCTATCTCAGCCCCCTCCCGGCTCATCGGACTCAGCCCAGCAATCTGCCGCAGTGCCAAATATTCAACCGCAGCTGGCGGTGCATGTTCAATTTTAACCTCGTTCATCTGTTATTCCCCTTTCTGATCTTGTATCAGCACTTGTTAGCCTGTATCAAACGCGTGGATATTTATGTTGATCTTCCTCGGTAATTTCCCTGATCACCCTGCATGGATTCCCAGCAGCAACAACGCCGGCAGGAATAGATTTTGTAACTACACTTCCAGCACCAATAACGGTGTTGTCCCCAATAGTGACCCCTGGCAGAACAGATACCCCTCCACCTATCCAAACATTATTTCCTACCGAGATCGGTAGAGCAATTTCCAAACCTTGATTTCGCTGTTCCGCGTCAAGAGGATGCTCAGGTGTATAAAAGCCGCAATTGGGCCCGATAAATACATAATCTCCGAAGCTGATCTTGCCCGCATCCAGCATGACCGTATTATGATTGCAATAAAAATGATCTCCAATTTCAATGTTATATCCCTGATCGCAAAAAAATGGCTGCTCGATCAGAAATTTCTCTCCGGTTTTCGCAAAAAGCTTCTGAATCAGTATTCCTCTGTCTTTTAGATTACTTGGGCGAATCTGGTTATAGTCATAACACATTTCCTTCGCATAAGTACGCTCTCGAATCAACTGTTCTTCGTTATTATTATCGTAAAGCAAACCCCTCTGAGCCTTTTCTTTCTCTGTCCATTTCATGCTAATTTCCTCCAGAACCTGAATTCCTTTCACACAGATGTATCCTAACAAAAAAACAGGAATTCTCCAATTAAGAATGGATCATCTCCATGGTTTACCTTCCAATCTCCACACGCAACCTGCAAGTAAACTGGCTTCATATCTTTTGGAATAAAAGCGTCATATACTACAATTCCATGCTCTATCTGCTTGAATTCATCTACTTCCTGTGTAATAGTGAGAGAAGGCTTGCGTAAAGCGTGTTCAGATACGTCAAGTTGGTTGTAAAGGAGGAAATGTTGTGTTTCAACGTTGGTTGGATAACCTGTCATCACATCCCGATGCCGCGTTTATACTGCTTGGTGTTGTTGCATTGCTTCTGGCAGCTTATCTGTGGTCGGCCACAGAAATTCGGCGCAGCCATGAGAGGCATATGCAGAGGGTACGAGATACATTATACATAAGCACAGGTCTTTTGGGACTACTTACCATTTGGGAACAACGAAAATATGAAGCTCCTTCAGAGGAACAGCATGAGTTGTTAAAAGCGATGCACGCCTGCAAAACGGCCTCACGCCTCTCCCCGCAGCTTCAGGATCAGATTCGTGACTGTCTTAAAAACGAAGATCCCGCCAGGCTTGCTCTGATGCATAAGGCGCTTGAACGGGAGTGTACTGCACTATCGGATGAACTCAGCCGAAATTCATATTCGGTGCACTGGGGCCGTGCCATCTGGACCGTTTTCAGGCCTGCCGCTGAACCTGCTGCACTGACGGCCACTGCACTTTTAATCGGACACCTGTTCTACACAGAGCGTATCGCTAGTACGGCTGTAAATTCCTGGGACAGCCTGTTACCATGGTTTCAGGCCATTTCCCTCATGCTTACGATACTATACGGTTACCTGCTTTGGTCCAGCCCCAAGCGTGGCACTTCAGGAGCGCTGGTCAAATGGCTATCCCTCTTGATTGCACTCTGCTCTTTGCTTCATCTGATCGGACTTGCGGCGGCTCCATATGCCCTTGCTCTACAGCTTATTCTGTTTGTCTCCGGATTCGGTTTGACTGGATCACGCTCTCGCAGTGAACGCCCATATGCCGGACATGCAGAAACGGATGAAGACAGCAGTAATAGCAATCGTAATAGTAATACAGCTACGCCAGTACATGAGACTGTTGTGGAGGATACCTCCTCCCCTGTCACACCTCGCAGATCTGTATCCGCTTCCGATTAATCACAAGCTTGAAGTGAAAAAGGCGTTTGATCCATGTTAAAAATTCATTCCCTTTCGTAACTTCAACATTGTCCCATTCCGAGGGGTGCAGCGTTTGTACCCTAAGAATCCATATGTACACAAAAAATGGCTGTCCCTAAGTCATCACGATGACAGGGACAGCCTGTTTATTTTCGGAATCAACCATGTAACACAGGATTATTTATGAAAAACGATAAAATGATGCGTTCCAAGACAATAAGCTATTATTATTATCCTTTGGCACTCGCGTTCGACCCACGAACGGAACGGGCGGAGCTGCTTCTAGCCGTATTGCCGGATTTGGAGGCGCTGCCTGAGGACGTATTTTCAAAACGCTTGCGCTCGGTTCGCTCCATCTGCACAATCTGTCCCTCATGTACCACGATGTGCAATGAACCAAATTCCATGTCATCCAGCTGCCCGGCAATTCGGTTTAACCATACCTCATCCACTTTTAACGGCTTAGCCACTTGAGCCGCCTCCTCTTCTCGGGCTATCACCCGTTATTCATCCTGTACATACCTGTATTTCAAGCGTTAACTTATAATTCATTCTTATCCAACCCATATACTTGGTTTATACAATATCAGGGCTTCCAACAGCTGTCAATTGATATTTTGATCCACACTATGCCTTTTCTGCAACGGCTTTATGACCAAACCAGCTCTTGAGCAACAATGTAGCCAAAGCCAGGATTAACAACAGCGAGGCAACCGCAAATGAGGCCGAAAACTGATATTCGTTATACAAAATCTCGACGTGCAGCGGCAAGGTATTCGTTTCTCCACGAATGTGCCCGGATACAACCGACACCGCTCCAAACTCACCCATAGCACGTGCATTACACAGAATGATCCCGTAGAGAAGCCCCCATTTAATGTTGGGTAATGTCACACTCCAGAAGATGCGCCACCCGGAGGCTCCAAGTGTTACAGCCGCTTCTTCTTCACGGGTGCCCTGATCCTCCATCAGTGGAATCAGCTCTCTTGCTACAAAAGGAAAGGTAATAAACAACGTCGCGATGATAATTCCCGGCAGTGCAAAAATGATTTTGATATCATGCTGAGATAGCCAAGGGCCAAACCATCCGTTCGAGCCGAACACCAGAACAAAGATCAAACCGCCAACGACAGGCGAGATGGAAAAAGGAAGATCAATCAGTGTGATGAGCAGTCCTTTACCTTTGAATTGGAACTTGGTGATGACCCAAGCCGCTGCCACGCCAAAGATCGTGTTAAGCGGAACGGTTATTGCGGCAACCAGCAGGGTCAGCTTCAGTGCAGACCAGGCATCCGGTTCCGTCAGCGCAGCAATGTAGACCCCCCAGCCTTGCTTCAACGCTTCCATAAGCACGATGACCAGCGGAAGAATCAGCAGCCAGATCAGGACGAGACTCGCAAGTCCGATCAGTAGCCATTTTACCCAAGGTGCTTCTGTTGTGGCACGATTTGTACTCCGACCTGTTTTTACAGGTGGAACAGGACTAAGGGGAACAGAACCTGCCATACGTACACCTCCTTCGGTTTGTTGAGTGCGCCACATTGTGGCAATGTAGATCCATCCGGGCCGCCACGAACGGGCAAGCCGCGCGGACAGAATGTGAAGTGGTCTGACAGTCTTCCGGACTCTCCTATTGCTATTGCTGCAATCACACTCTCCCTGCCTTCCGGCTCCAGCGTTGCAGAGAATTGATGATGAGCAACAGGATAAACGAGATCAACAAAAGCAGTAAGGCTACGGCTGTAGCTCCTGCATAATCAAACTGCTCCAGCTTGGACATGATGAGCAGCGGCGCAATTTCCGTTTTCATCGGCATATTGCCCGAAATAAATACGACCGAACCATACTCACCAATGCCCCTTGCAAAAGCTAGCGCAAACCCCGTCAGCAACGGCGGGACGAGATCCGGTAGCAAAACGGCACGGAATATTCGCCATCGCCCCGCACCCAGCGTCGCCGCTGCTTCTTCGACCTCAGCCTCAAGCTCTTCCAGCACTGGCTGTACCGTACGCACGACAAAAGGAATGCCGATAAACATAAGTGCGAGTGTAATTCCAACTTGAGAGTAAGCCAGCTTGATGCCCAAAGGCTCTACCAATTGTCCAATCCATCCATTCCCGGCATAGATCGCCGTCAGAGCCACCCCGGCCACTGCCGTGGGTAGCGCAAACGGAAGATCAATCACCGCATCGAACAATCTCTTACCAGGGAATTCATACCGAACCAGCACCCAGGCCAGTAGCAGGCCCAGGAACAGATCAATGAGTGCCGCCGCACCAGCTGTCAGGAAACTGACCCGGAACGAAGCCAGCACCCTTGGATTGGTAGCCACCTCCACCATCGTTGCCCAGGTCAATCCCGTGGAGTTGAATAACAGTGCCGTCAGCGGAATCAGCACGACCAGACTCAGGTAAAGCACGCTGTACCCCATCGTTAATCCGAATCCCGGCAATGTCCGCCTTCCCCGGGCCGCGATAACCTTGCTCATACCTATTCATCCTCTCTGCCGTCAGCCGGTCAGGCTGGTTGGCCCCGTACAGTCCAATATGTTTACTTTGGTTTTTTGCTTTGATTTTTTGCTTTGATTTTTTGCTTCGCTTGGGTACTTCAATTGATTGATTTGCCTTGATTGATTCTTTTGCTCGCTTTTGATGCTGTTGCCCTGTTGTCCTTAGTTTCCCGGCACGTAGATCTGGTCGAAAATGCCCCCATCATTAAAGTGTTTGGCCTGGGTATCCCGCCAAGTCCCAAAGACATCTTTTAACGTAAAGAGCTCCAGCTTCGGAAACTGATCCTTGAATTTCTCCTTTACGCTATCTAGCGTAGGACGGTAATAATTTTCGGCAGCAATCGTCTGGCCTTCTTCGCTGTAAAGGTATTTGAGATAAGCATCCGCCACGTCGCGAGTGCCTTTTTTGTCTACATTTTTATCCACGATCGCTACAGGAGGTTCAGCCAAAATGCTGATGGAAGGCACGACAATGTCGAATTTGTCCGGCCCTAATTCTTTTACCGAAAGGAATGCCTCATTCTCCCAAGCCAGCAACACATCGCCAATGCCGCGTTCCACAAATGTCGTTGTCGCCCCACGAGCACCCGAGTCGAGCACAGGGGCATGTTTGAACAGCTCTGCCACGAACTGCTTTGCCTTCTCTTCGTCATTGTTGTTATGCTTGAGCGCGTAACCCCAGGCCGCTAAATAGTTCCACCGTGCTCCGCCTGATGTCTTCGGATTCGGAGTAATGACCTGCGTATCTCCTTTGATCAGATCATCCCAATCCTTGATGCCTTTCGGATTGCCTTTGCGCACCAGAAATACAATCGTGGACGTGTACGGAGAGCTGTTGTGCTCGTATTTGTCCTGCCAGCCCGCATTAATCAGACCTTTATCTTCTATCGCATCGATATCATAGCCCAGTGCCAGTGTCACCACATCTGCATCCAGTCCGTCAATGACGGAACGGCTCTGTTTACCCGAACCTCCGTGAGATTGTTTGATGGTCACTTCCTGGCCTTTCTCTTTCAGCCAATGGGCGGCAAATGCTTTGTTATATTCCTCATAAAGTTCCCTTGTCGGGTCATAGGAGACATTGAGCAGTTCAACTGCCTTGCTGCCTTCCTTATTCCCATCTGTCCCCGTTCCTGTGGCTGCACCTGCTGCACTTGACCCGCCGTTATCTGATCCGCAAGCCGCCAGCACCCCCGTTAACACCAATGCCAGCCCAATCAGAATTCCTTTGTGAACTCTCTTTTTCATCATCTTACACTCCCCCCGATATAAACTTGCATGATCAACTACAGGTCGGCAGAACAGCGGTACGCACCAGAAAAGAACAAAAAGACGGAGGAACCCCCTGCGCATTCTTCCCTTCATCAAGTCATACCAACCCCTAAGTCGTGTATGCTTCATCGGTAAAATGCACTGCGGTGTTCCTCCGTCTATACGGTGAGAACGTTATGCTGTTCAAGTGTTTGCAGTCATTTTTATTATTCCTACCTGTTTAGTAAGTTATATACGTATAATAAAGGCAGTCTATATGACTGTCAAACGTTTTTTCCGCCTTTTACCGAAATTTTGTATCATTGACTCCACTTTCCTCCCTCACCATAATATAAAATATGAGACCAACACACCGCCCACCCCTGTTACGTAAATCAGACGGATTCCGCCGGCAAAAACTAATGGTGCTACCCGAATCATTACTGATGGAAGCAGTTGCTTCCCCGGTGACATCGGGATTGTATGTCACGGATATTGGATATTTCCATGAAGCAGAGCATCATTACCGGGATCGCCCGGAAGGATGTGACTCACACATTCTGATGTACTGCACGGAAGGCTCAGGCTGGTATGAACTGGAGCAGGGTAAAACCTGTAAGGTGCAACCGGGGAACCTGATTATTTTGCCTGCCCACGTCCCTCATATCTATGGTGCCAACACGGAAGAACCGTGGAGCATATACTGGTTTCACTTGCGCGGCGAACACGCCCATGCATATATCGAATCCTTGATCTCGCAGCAGATTACAACAATGCCACCTTCGAAGGCACAACGATGGCTGGAGCTTTTTCATGAATGTTACGGCGCGCTCGAAACCGGATATTCGCTGCAAACGATGACCTTTGCCTCACAGATTATCGGTTACATGCTGGGCTTGCTTGCTTACGGTTCCTATGCCTCTGCAACTGATAACGGAGTGATGACCAGCAAACAAGCAGCCGAGTATTCTGTACAGTATATGCTGGAGCACCTGGAGAGCGGGGTTACACTCAAGGAACTGGCCGCGCATGCTCGCTTGTCCGTGCCGCATTATTCCCAAGTATTCAAACAAGTGACGGGTCATTCACCCATCGATTATTTCTTACGGCTCAAAATCCAGCATTCCTGCCGTTATCTTGATTTTACCGATTGGACCATCAAACAGATCAGCTCCGAGCTGGGGTTCAGTGACCCGTACTATTTTTCACGACTGTTCAGCAAAATGATGGGTCAGTCCCCCACGGATTACCGGAACCAATCCAAAGGATAAATTTGTGGAAAATTAAAGCAACCTTTTGAACAAAAGGGTCGTCTATAGGGGCAAATCACTTTAAAACAAAGGGATATGAACTTCCTGGAAAAGCGAGGCGACACCGAAATGAAGAAAAATTTTATAGCAACCCTTACAGCAGGAGCCCTGCTTACACTCTCCTTAAGCGCGGGCCCTCTCCATGCTGCGCCGTCCAAATTCACGGATATTCAAGGCATTCCGGGTGCAGACAAAATCGAATCTCTCCATCAGGATGGATTAATCAAAGGGGTTAGCGATAACTTGTTCAAGCCAGAAGAACAGCTAAGTACCGCGCAAGGCGTTCAATTGATCGTCGACGGACTGGACTTAAACCTGAATGCTATTCGTTTTATTAAAATGCCTGTGCCTAGTGATTATTTCTCAGTGGTAAAAGACGGTGTCTGGTACAGCGATGCCTTCATCCGCGCACAGTACAACAGTATCAAGCTTCCGCAAAATATTGATCCTTCCAAACCGCTTACCCGTGAACAGTATACTCTCTTCCTCATGCAAGCGATTGAGGCCAAAGGGGGTCTGCCTATGATCAAAATCCAGCCGGTAGACATTGCGGACGAGAATGAGCTTACACCCGAGTACCAAGGCGCAGTACAGCGTTCTCTGGTGCTGAAGATCAGCGCACTCGATGCGAACGGACAGTTCCATCCGAAACAAGCCATTACTCGCGCTGAAGCTGCCGTGATGATGTACAATGCCATCCAGCACATGGAATCCTTCTTCACACCGCAAATCCCGGAAACACCGGAGAAGTAAAAGGTATCTCAGGACAAAAGAATAGAATGGCAAACCCCGCATCTTTCTTCTTTGGAAGATGCGGGGTTTTACCGCGGTCGTTCAATGAGCACACAGCATACCGTAATCCGTACCGACGATCTGTAAAAAAACAGAAAAAGCGAGCACTTTCCTCCGATAAGAGGATGTACTCGCTTAGAATATTACTGCCTATAATCCATATTTAGATGGACTTAGAAAGAACCTTTTACAACCACTTCGGACAACGGGAAGCGACCTGATGGACGAGCTGGCTCAGCAGCTTTACCTACAGTAATCAGCAAAGTTGGCACAAAGCGTGCAGGGATGTTGAATGCTTCGATCAATTGCTGCGGGTTGTATCCGCCCATTGGGCAAGTGTCGTAACCCAGGGAACGTGCTGCCAGCATAATGTTCTGGGAAGCAAAAGAAGCGTTGCGGATCGCTTCATCACGAGCGATTTGCGGGTTTTGGTAAGCACCGTTAATTTGACCCACCAACGCGTCGCGAACTTCAGCAGGCAGTGCGCCAGCTTCAACAGCTTGATCATAGATGAATGTATTGCGGTTCGCTTCCAGATCACCAAGAACAGCAATCGTTACGGAGCTGTCCACTACTTGAGTTTGTCCGTAAGCGATAGGCAACAATTTTGCTTTGTCTGCTTCGGATTCAATCACGAGGAATCTCCAGTGTTGCAGGTTCCAGGAAGACGGGGCTTCGGAAGCTGCAGTCAAGATTGCGTTCAGGTCAGCCTCTGGCAATACAAAACCTTTCTCATACTTTTTAACCGCGTGACGTTCGCTGATGACGCTCAGTGTTTCATTTTTTTCAGTAACGGACATGTGTTCCACTCCTTAGTTCTGTTTGGAATATTATATTTTTACGTTCGCAAAGCACGCCTTGAAAGCCAATCCGCCTCAAGCACAGGCCTTCCGAAAATAACATCAGCGCAGACGAACGCTCCCCATCTGTGTTCACGTTATGCCCGGAATCACCTCATCTTTCAAACTCTTTTACACCGGAGCATACGTATCTCTTACACTTCTCTCCCATGACTGTTTAACTACGTCATCATCATATACTTAATGCGATGACTCTGACAGCACCCAATCAGGTCTTCTCTTCGGTAGATACTTCTTCCATCGGAAAAGGTCCTTCTCCGCGCTCGATGCTTTGCATCACATCAAAAATGGATATACGGTCGAAATAAGCGCTCAGCGCCTCTTCTCCTCCATCGTATATAGCTCCCATTACACCTTGCATATTAGAGGAAACTTTACACGGTGAACCCGATTCGCCTGAGCACCAGCTTGGCCCCAGCGAACCTCCAGCGACCAATCTGTACACTTCTCCAAGCTTGATCTCTTCACTTGGCCGACTAAGCAAGTATCCCCCATGAGCACCTTCTTTGGTCGTCAAGTAACCATGTTTACGCAGAACACTCAGTACCTTGCGGACTCTGGCCGGGTGTGTGCCCACACTTTGAGACAGGTCTTCACTGTTGGCCATACACTCGCTTCTCAACGATAGAAAAACAAGACAATGCACCGCAATGGTAAATTCGCTGTTCATAACTTACTCCCTTCCCGGCATACAACACCGATGAACTTCATTCCAAGGTAAGTATAACTGTCATTATATGAATAACAGTTATGTTTGTCAACATTTGCTCCTGAACGTCATTGGATCGTAGTTTTCCCTGTTATATCAATACTTACACTCTCTTGGTAGTCTGTTGAAAGCTGGTTCAAAACCTGATGTTGAAAACGTTCTAGGCATAAAAAAGTGAGCCTATCGCTTCGCGAAGGGCTCCAATAAGATAGACATATGAAAGGGCTTACGTGATTATTATAATCGCTAATCTTCATTTTGAAAACGCTTTTTTTGTAAAGTTTGATTTCAAGCTGATTTAGAAGTTATCCGGTTACGACGAAAATTTATATTGCATAAACTAATGACATTAGTTATATTACTAACATCATTAGTTTTAGGAGGATTTCCGATGCGGATCACCCGTGAATTCGATGTTCACCAAGTCTCATTTCTTCCCCGTCTCTTTCCTGTAAATGTCTATCTTGTTGAAGAGGAACAAGGTTTGACCCTGATTGATGCAGGCATGCCATTCAGTCTCAAAGGTATTCTGGAGACAGCCGCTTCCTTGGGGAAACCCATCACCACCATCATTCTGACCCATGCCCATGCGGATCACGTTGGGGCGCTTGATGGTCTCAAGGATGCGCTCCCCGATGCCGAGGTATGCATCTCAAGCCGAGATGCCAAGCTGTTAACCGGGGACATGTCGCTGTTGCCGAACGAGCCACAGACCCCGGTACGCGGCAGTGTGCCCAAAGGCATCCGTACGAATCCGGATCGCCTGCTCGAAGATGGCGACCAGATCGGATCGCTGGTCGCTATTGCTTCTCCAGGCCATACGCCTGGGCATATGGCCTTCATGGATACACGCAGCCGCGTGTTGATCGCCGGCGATGCGTATCAAGTGCGCGGGGGCCTCGCCGTGTCCGGCCGCGTGCGCCCGCTCTTCCCGTTCCCTGCGCTGGCCACGTGGAATCGCGAAGCGGCACTAGCCAGCGCGAAGCGCCTGGCGGAGCTGGAGCCGTCCGTGCTGGCCGTTGGCCACGGACGAATGCTCCGCCAGCCCGCGGCGGCCATGCGCGCGGCAGTCGCTGATGCTCGGCAGCGACTGCAACCAGCCGGGGGGCAGCGATGAGCCCCCGGCAAGGTCTGGATCGCGGCGCGCTGCTTGACGCCGCGATCCAGATCGTGGACAGCGACGGCTTCGAGGCGCTGACCCTGGCCGCTCTTGCGAAGCGGCTGGATGTGCGCTCGCCGTCGCTCTATAACCACATCAGCGGACTCCCCGGGCTTCGCCAGGAACTGGCGCTGATGTCAGTGCAACAGCTTGGCCTTGCCATAAACGAGGCTACGGCGGATCGCACCGACGACGAGGCCATTCAAGCCATCGCCGCCGCTTATATAGGCTTCGTTCGCCAGCATCCCGGGCTCTACGAAGCCTCATACCATGCGCCCGACCTGAATGAACCGCAGCTCGCGGCATGCACAACAGCTCTGCTGAACACGCTGCTGCATACCTTGCAGCCATACCCCCTCACCGAAGCGCAAGCATTGCATGCTGTTCGGGGATTACGCAGCCTCTGCCATGGTTTTGCCTCCATTGAGGCACAGGGCGGCTTCGGCATGGATTTCAGTCCGGACGATAGCCTGCGTCTGACCGTATCCGCTTTTCTCCACGGGCTGCGCCACCTGTCCGAAGACGTATAAACAAGGGCGAGGCTAACTCTGTCGGGATATACTCCAGCATTTTTAGCTTATCGTTCCTATGAACAGGAGCTAACGTTCTGGACAACGCTAAGTATCCTAAGTATCCGAGCAAGAGAAAAACAGCCAAGACGCTCGTAAGTAACCGAACGAAGGAAGATACTCTCAGGACTTGAGCTACACCCAGTAATCGAAGTCTATCTAATCAAACGAACGAAGTCCCCTTTCCCGCACCGCTTGTAGCTCCTGGCACAGGCGGTGCCCCTCTTCATGGCAAGACTGAGCGTGGTCAGCCTTGTACACATGAGGTGAGGAAACAAGCCGAAACCAGCCTAAGTACCCAAGCAAAAGAGAACAGTCAGGACACGAGTAAGTAACCAAACAAGGAAAGATGGTCTGGACGGGATGCACCCAGTAATCGAAGCCCTGTCCAACCAAACGAACCAGACTTTTCGTAACGTTTAAGTTCCAGCACATGCTACGCGCTCTAATCCAAGCATGCCTACAACTAAGCTCACCTCCGCCGTCTGATCCGTTGAATCTGACCAATCTACTACAATCCCCCCAACAAAGTTGAGACTCCGTAAGTACGTCAGAATTCTAACGATCACCACAGACCTTATATGCTCGATAAACAGCCTCTTGAAATTCTAACGATCACCAGAGACGCTTTTCTCTCGAAACGGGGCTGGAAACCGTGAAAAAGACCGAAAATTCACAAAATAAGGTTTCTCCTGATCGTTAGAATTAAAATGAGCAGAAAATGCGGCAAATAAGGTTCCTGGTGATCGTTAGCCTGCAGGACTGATGTGCAGGAGCAAGAGCAGAGGTTAACGAGTTTAGATACACCATCCCATGCCTGTACATCTGTTTCAGTAATCTCTTCTTAGTGCAACCATTAGTACATCTGTTAGTCTATCTGCTTAATTTCCTTTTATTCGAATAAACGATAACTCAGCGGGAACAATACTAGAGCGTGTCTTGAAACCTACTGAAGTGCGTGTTTTTCCCCACTTTTTGCCCCCTGCTATGTCACTTTCCCTTGACGTGCCCCTTCACGCCTGCGGGAAAACCCTTCCTTGCTTGGATCGAAAATTCGGCAAAATCTGCTTTCTTCAGAGTTTTCAGACATTTTCTACATATTTTCCGAATAAAGAACGATCAATATTGTCTGCATTTTTAAAAGATATGCGTTCTATCGAGTTCATGTGTTTGTGCTATAATAGGAACTGAAAAATCAGGTCTTTTTGTATCTTATCCGATTCAACGGATTACATATCATTGTAGAAAGAGGGCGTTTACGTGGCTCAAATCTCTCCGTACTATCTTCAAATCGGGGCGACCGTTGGCATGCTTGTCATGGCCTTACTTGCCATCTTCATTCGTATGAAAGCCAGCCACCGGCCGGTCACCATCCGTAAAATCATTATTCCGCCGCTCGGCATGAGCACAGGCTTTTTTATGTTTGTTGTACCGGAGACCCATGTTCCATGGTTGTGGGCGCTCATCGCGCTTCTGGTCGGCTGGTTTATTTTCTCGTATCCACTCATTCGCAGCACCAAGTTTGAACGCGTAGGAGAAGAGATTTTTGCCACACGTTCCCGCAGCTTTGCCTTCATTTTGCTAGGACTTCTGGCTGTACGCCTGATTCTGCATGAAGTCATCCAGCAATATGTCAGCATTCCGCAGACAGGAGGCCTGTTCTTCCTTCTGGCGTTCGGTATGATTGTGCGCTGGCGTGTATATATGTACAAACACTATAAGGAAGTGCTCGCTGTTCAGAACTAGATGGTAGCTAATACACCCCGGCTCGCCATGATTTTTATAGGTCTAGAGCAATTAGAATTTAACAATTAAGGTATTGAGCATCTAGCAATCACATCGATCACATCAACATCAATTTAAAAAGACACGTTCAACACACCGTCAAAAGGTGCCAAGAACGTGTCTTTTGCTTTTGCCCTACTTTGTTTCGATCTACTTTTGCCCTACTCTTGTTCTAGTTTTTGTTCTAGTTTGTTCCAGCCTTTGTTTAGCGCTTTTGGTTTCACTTTTGCTTTTGTTCCAGCCGTTGCTCTTTCTCCTATTCCTGCTTTTGCTTGTCTTCAACATCAGAATATGAGCAATCACAGTCTAGAACCACTTGATCATAACGATATATACGGAAGCCGCTATGATAGGTAGAATGAATGAATTCATCCATTAACCCAAATGATCTAACTCCACTTCATCTATTCGGGGTCTGCAACCTTTACCAGCTGTTTGCCCAGATTATCTCCGGAGAAAAGACCGATGAAAGCTTCTGGCGTCCGTTCGAAGCCATCCACAATGTTCTCTTCATATTGAAGTTTACCTTCCTGAATCCACTTGGCCAGCTTGGCGCGGCCTTCCTTGAAAGACTTCGTGTAGTCGCCCAGCAGAAAACCTTTCATCAGCGCCGTGTTCGTTAGCAGCAGCGTTTGTGGACGCATGCCGATATCCGGTTTCTCCAGATTATAAGACGAGATCTGTCCGCACAGCGGAATACGCGCATTCCGATTGATATGACGCAGTACGGCATCCGAAATATCGCCGCCAACATTGTCGAAGTATACGTCGACCCCGTCAGGACAAGCCTTTTCAATCGCTGCCGACATATCTTGCTCCGTCTTATAGTTCAGCACAACGTCGAAACCAAGCTTTTCTCTCAGATAGGTACATTTATCGTCAGAACCTGCGATACCGACCACACGCGCACCAACGATTTTACCGATCTGACCCGCGATCATCCCCACAGCTCCTGCCGCACCAGAGACCACAACGGTCTCTCCATCTTTGGGTTTTCCGATATCCTCCATGCCGAAATACGCGGTCAAACCCGTCAGGCCCAATGCACCGAGATAGGCTGTGATTGGAGCCTCGTCTGAATCAATCAGCGACAGATCCGTTGTATTGACCGCAGCATATTGCTGCCAGCCCCACATCCCTGTCACCAGATCACCTTTGCGTAAATTTGGCTCGGAGGATTCCACAACCTGCCCAATCGCGCCCCCTTTAATAACTTCATTCAGGGCATACGGCGGTGCATAGGATTTCGTATCTTTCATTCGTCCCCGCATGTACGGGTCGACTGACAAATATAATGTACGAACCAGCACTTGCCCGGCTTCCGGTTCAGGTAGCGATGCCTCAACGAATTCAAAATTCTCTTTGGATGGGGTCCCTTCAGGACGGGACGCCAGTACGATTTGTTTGTTTACAGTCATCAAAATAACCTCCTGATTCCCAGTGGCTCCAAGGTCAGTCCTTGTCATCTGCAGTAATACAGGCGCACCACGGGCTCTATGTTGATCTTCATAATAGTTTAAACCGAAACAGGCGGATCACAAACGTGGGCCGCCCGGAAATATACAAATATCGTCACATTGTAGCTCTGAACCATGCTTCGTATCGTTTTTTCAAGTATCCTTAATTAGGAATCTCAGTCACCCGGCCTTATAGCTTTTCTGAACTAAATTTACCACACAGTGAAAATGAATTAGCCAATAGTGAAATGACACCATCTTTTCATTCTGGGCGAATAGCCTTACATCTGTGTGTAGTCCACCCATCTGAATCCCTACCCCATCTTATTGTGCAGTCAGAATAACCGGTCCATCGGCCGTAATGGCAATGGTATGTTCATACTGAGCAGACAGGCTTCCATCCAAAGTACGTGCAGTCCAACCATCCGAATCCAGCTTGCTGCGGAATGTTCCAATGTTTAACATCGGTTCAATCGTGATGACCATACCTTCCTTGAGACGTGGACCGCGATGCGGCGGGCCGTAGTGAGGAACCTGCGGTTCTTCATGCATTTTCTCTCCGATACCGTGTCCAATAAATTCACGAACCACGGACAGTCCTTCTCCTTCAGCATACGTTTGAATAGCATGTGAGATATCTCCGATCCGGTTACCGACAATAGCAAGCTCAATGCCTTTGTAGAGAGAGTTTTTCGTCACGTCTAGCAAATGTTGCGCTTCAGGACTTACATTTCCCACTGCATAAGACCAAGCCGAGTCCGCCAGCCAGCCATCCAAATTCACGACCATGTCGATGGTAACGATATCGCCGTCTTTCAGCGCATATTTTCCCGGAAAGCCGTGACAGATCACGTCATTAACCGACGCGCATGTCGCATAAGGGTACCCGTTGTAGCCCTTTTGCTCCGGTATAGCGCCATTTTTTTTCATAAATGCCTCTGCAAACTGGTCAATTTCCTGTGTTGTGATTCCCGGACGAATCAGTTTTGCAATTTCTCTATGGCACGCAGCCAGAATTTCTCCAGCTTTTCTCATTTGTTCAATCTGTTCTTTCGTCTTTATCGTGATCATGCCAACTACTCCTTGTCCGTTATGATCTTATCCTGTCTTCTATTGTAACGCGAAACGCTCAAAATAAAAAATTCCGATAACTGAACCAACATCCTATTATACGCCAAGCTTTGAATGAATGAGCTTTTTTTTCTCCAAAAACACGAAACCCCTCTTGGGCAAGCTACGTATTAGCATAAAAAAAACTGAACACGAAAGGATGAACGACTCATGTTTAAGAAACTCATAGGCAAACTCATCGACTCCAAGTCCTCATCTCACCATAAACGTTACAGTTCTTCCAACAGACGTTCCTATAAAAAATACAGCAGTTCCTCTGGCAAACGCAGCTACAAGCGCTATTCCTCATCCGATATGAAGTACAGGGATCAGCGCCATGGATCAGGGTATTACAAAAGCAGAAAGTATAGCTCCAGCTAAACGGTACGGAACATACCACATTGTTGTGCACAATAGGTAAGGTCTAGATTTACTCAACTCTGATTGAATTTGGCTCAATTCTGATATGACTCTACGTCGGTCCTGGCTCCACCCTCACTTGAACCTGGCTCTTGACCACCAAATATAAAAAAGGGGTGTTCCATCGATACCGTACATACGGCCTTTGGAACACCCCTGCTTTTTAATTTTATATAAACTTCTACTCCGCTCTTCTGCTTCTACAGCAACGGTCTCAACCGATCCATCTCACGCTGCAACTCTCCTGCCCCGCCCTCATAACCCGGACGAAGCCCAAGAAGCCGTTCCAGCATCTCATGCAGTGCAGGCGTAAGCTGAAGCTCCTCCTGCCAGCTCGCAGGTGCGCTACCCTTCTGAGGCTCATAGGCCGAATACAGCATGAAAAGCAGAAAGTGACCGATATCCTGCAAATCCTGATCAGGTATAGCCGATTCATCCTCAGACTCAGGCACATCTTTCATTCGGCGTTTTAACTCTGGCAACAACGGCTCCCCCAAGCGTCTTGCCAGGCCAAAATCAATTAAATGCACTCGTCCCTCTCGTACAATGACGTTAGGGATTCGGATGTCGCCATGAATGAATCCCTGCTTGTGTACATGAGCTACCGGGGCCAACAGCTGACAAGCGAGTTCCACGCATTCACGCTCTGTATATTGCTGTCCTTCTTCGAAGATCAATTGTTCCAGCGTCTGTCCGCGGACATACTCTGTCACCATATAATTCCGTCTTCGCACGTTAAAAGCATCCAAAAGCTTCGGAATTGCTGGATGATTCAGGTGCTGTAACACATCCGCTTCCCTGCTCAGTAGCCGCGCAGCAAGCCTTCCCTTGCTCGGCTTTGATTCCTTCAACGCGACTTCCCTTCCCGTCTGCTGATCCACGCACAGATAGGTCAGTCCATAACTCCCCATGCCGAGAAGCTCCCGTATCACATAACGATCCCCTATGATTGTTCCTTGTCGTCCAGGGCGATCTGTAAATAATCCGAGTAATCTTTGCCAGCTTCGCTCCAGCTCCACGTTGCCTCCCACGCCAGCTTTCTGGTGTCTGATCGATTTCCCTATCCTGTCCTGAGAAAACGACTGATCAGCGGCTGGACTTCATGTTGTATTGGAGCTAATTATAGCAGGCTGTATATGTGAAATCACGATCCTCCATAATGCAGAACCATTTAAGCTTCTTTATGTTTCTTTGGCATCAAGCCAAACAACATACGGAGTGAAGTGATTTTAGACTTTCGTTTTCGCCCCTGATAGCTGCGCAAATTGGTCACGAGTTCGCGATCCCGTTCTTCCTCCAGTTTTTCGTTCATCCACTGACGTTGCTTCTCCATCTGTTCCTGGAGCGCAAGATGAGTCTCCGCCAGATGCTGGAGTGTCAGCTCCAGTTCATCCACCCGGTGCTGTAACACCTGCACGCGATCGTCCTCTTCCGGCTTGGGTTCAACCGCACCGTAGGTAACCTCACTTACAAGCTGGCCGAGTCCTTCATAAGATCTCAATTGACCGTACTGATCCACTTCCAGCGGCGGTAATGGATTAGATCCGGATAAGACCGTACTGGCTACAGCACACTCCTGTTCCGTTTGCTCACGAATGGCTTGGACAGAATGCTGTTCTGTTTTCCCTTCTGCTGGGGATAGTACCGTGACCACTGCATCAGCCAGCGGCAGGTTATGCTCTCTAAGCTCAGTCATCAGACGTTCGATGCACTCGATATCATCGGATTTGAACAATCTGGATTTATTCGCAGAACGTTCGAAACGATATCCCTGCTCCTCGAGTGCTGCTGCATATTTACGAAGAGTACTGGCACCTATACCCAGGCTCTTGGCCGTTTCCGTCGTTGCTCCTACTTCTTCAATCATCATGAATTCCCTCCCGGTATGAAGTTTTTGGGCTTGCAAAATAACGACTTTAGCGTTCCTGCAACGAACTGTCATCGGTTCGGGTGACCTTTCTCTTGCACAACAATGGACGATGCACATGATACCTGAACAACCCTAAAACAACCTTCCTCATGTAACCCGCCAGTGCTTTTCTCTTGCATGTCGGTAAGTATTCGTCAGTCTGCTTGCAGAACCCTTTGACGGTTTAGTTCTGTTTCTGGGGATTCGTAAGAACTTTTGTCAGGTCTATATTTCGCAAAAAAACCTCTTCATCCGACAAGCTACAGGAATGCTGTCATGTCGAAAACGGGATATGCAAATGCCGTCTAAATTTCGGAGTGCATCAAATTGATGTCAATTTTGTTAACTCCACTACTCCAATACGCTCCCGCGACAGAGGGAATCATTGCTGTATAGCTTTTCCATGTGTTATCTTATGTAACGTAGAATTGAATTTCAGCATAAAATAAAGCACTATACTTAACATAACAATAATCAAGTAACGGATAAATCCAATGTAAACGGAGGCTGAAGGCAGTGTTAGGCAAATCAGGAAAAGTGGCGGTCATCGGGGCGGGTCTTGTGGGTTCAAGTTGTGCATATTCGATGATCAATCAATCGATATGCAGGGAGATTATGATGGTCGATCGGACGTATGACCGTGCGGTAGCACAGGCACTCGATTTTTCCCATTGCATGGACTTTACACACAACCGAACGAAAGTATACGCAGGAACGTATGCCGATTGCGGCAGTATGGATGTCATCATTTTGACCGCTGGAGCCAATCCAAAGCCTGGACAGACAAGACTGGATGTTCTGGAGGAAGCAGAATCCATTGCCAAAGATATCGTGGTTCCGATCATGAACAGTGGTTTTAACGGTATCTTTGTTGTCGCAGCCAACCCCGTGGACATTGTTACGTATATGGTATGGAAATTGTCCGGTTTGCCGCGTGGGCGTGTCATCGGGACGGGAACTTCGATCGACTCTTCACGGCTCAAAACACTTCTCTCCGAGGTATTCTCCATCGACCCGCGCAGCGTACACGGCTATGCACTCGGTGAGCATGGCGAGTCCCAATTTGTGGCTTGGTCCCATGTTACCATTGGCGGCAAGCCTATTCTGCACATTTTGGATCAACACAAGGAACGCTTCAAACATCTGGATCTGGACGATATCGCCAAAAAAACGAAAGATGCCGGCTGGGAAATTTTCACCCGTAAAGGTTCAACCCAGTTTGGCATCGGGAATGCACTTGCCCATATTACTCGCTCCATCCTGAATGACGAGCATAAAATCATTGCCGTATCCGCGATTCTCGATGGCGAATATGGACAGCGGAATGTATGTGCAGGAGTCCCTGCAATCATCGGAGAGGGCGGCATTCAAGAGATTATCGAATTAAATCTCGATCAAGCCGAGGTTGAGAAATTCGAGCGTTCCTGTGAAATTTTGTCCGGTAATATTAACCGCCTGACCATCGCCTAAGCCTCCGTAAATTCGGAGTAGCAACTAGTCTGATCAGCGAGCTTGCTACTAAATAAAATACAAAAAAAACAACCTTCATTTCACCACACTGTGGAAATGAAGGTTGTTCTGCTACACTTATCTTTTTAATCCGTTGGGCTTCACTCCAATAATCTACACATGCATCTCCACTTAACTAGGCCCAATTAACGGCTCATCAGATGGTCCCCATTGCTGGAGGACCCGCTTCAGTTCACTTAGCATCACAGGCTTGCTGATAAAGTCCCTCATGCCGATCTCCAGACAGGCCTCTTTATCTTCCCGTCTGGAATTACCCGTTACGGCAATAATCGGGGGAATTCGGTCCTCAGGAATTAACCGATGTAACAGATTCGTGGCTTTCAGACCGTCCATCACAGGCATATGAATATCCATCAGTACAATATCATAGGCATTCTGCGAGATGGCATCAATCGCTTCTACACCGTTCGTGCACACATCAGCCTCATAACCCAGTTTCTCCAGATATTCCTGGAGAATCTTCCGATTAACCGGATGATCTTCTGCGACGAGAATACGCATAGCCACCTTGTCACTTTGACGTGTACGGTCATGCCTGAACTCGCTTGCTGACTTTTCACCTGATGCTTCAACTCGTGTCGTCGGAATGGCAAACCGGAAAACGGAGCCTTCTCCTTCGGTACTCTCCACACTGATGCTTCCACCCATAATCTCGACAAGTCTCTTGGAGATCACCAGCCCGAGTCCTGTACCGCCATATTTGCGGTTAATGACTGGATGTAGTTGAGAGAACGACTGGAACAACTGATCCTGCTTGTCCGCAGGAATACCAATCCCCGTATCTTGCACAGCAAAATCCAGTACACTATCCTCAGGTTTGCTTCCTTTGATAATATCGACGGTAACATCGATGCTTCCCTGATCTGTGAACTTCAGCGCATTGCCAACAAGGTTGACCAGAATCTGCCGGATTCGCATCGAATCCCCTGCCATATAGTCAGGGATACTCGGATTCAGACGGAAGCGAATATCCAGATGTTTCTCGTCCGCCCGTGGCTTGAACAGCTCCGCAACCTGCTCCAGCATCTTGCGTAGCGAGAACGGCTCGTAGGCCAGGGCCATTTTACCAGACTCCAGCTTACTGAAGTCCAGAATGTCATTCAGGATGTTCAGCAGTGCATCGCCGCTCTCTTGAATGATCTGTGCATACTCTCGCTGCTCCTCTGACAAGTCTGTACCCACCAATAGCTCGGTCATTCCTACAATGCCGTTCATCGGTGTCCGGATTTCGTGACTGACGAGGGACAGGAACTCGGACTTGGCTTGTGCGGCCAGCTCAGCCGTTTCCTTGGCGCGAACAATTTCACGTTCACCGGTAACGTCATTAAAGACAACTACCGCACCACGAATCTGGCCCTCGTCAATAATCGGAGTTACCTGATACTGTACGAGAAAACTACTGCCGTCTTTTCTCCAGAACACGTCCTCCGTCACTGAACGCGCATGCCCATCGAGCACCGTCATATGAATCGGACATTCCTCTTTTGGAAAATAACTTCCGTCTGCACGGGTGTGATGGATAATCGGGTGTGAACTTTTACCAATGAATTCATGAGCTTCATAACCAAACATGGACGCCGCCGCCGGATTCATGAACATCGTAATGCCATCCGCATCGAGACCGTAGATTCCTTCGGTAACGGTATTGAGAATCAACTCATGTTGCTTGCTTAGCTCCTGAATACGCTCCGTGTATTCCTTGCGCTCCGTTATATCGGATACTATACCGTAAGCACCCACCATTTCCTTATCTACAATAATAGGCACATTCGTTACTGAAACTTCGATCTTTCGGCCACTGGAACTCACAACACGAGTCTCATAGTATTGGGCTTGCCCCTGCTTCACAAGCTCAAAACAGGCTTCTCCTTTGTGTATTTCTCTTTTATCCAGATTTGACAGAAAGGACTGTCCGATGAGTTTGCCACGTGGAATATCAAGCATCTGCACCATATTGCTGTTCACGGCACTATAATTCCCTTCCAGATCAAGTGAGTATACCGCAGCTGGATTATATTCAAACAATGACTTGTACCGCTCACGGCTTTCGCGAAGACGTCTGTCGGCATCCTCTTGCTGGGTAATATCCCTGCTAATGCTCACAATTTGCGTTATTTTGCCATGTTCCCCGGTCACGGGCTTCGCCAATGTTTCCATCCAGATGTAATGCCCATCTTTGTGTAACACTCTCATCTTGCATCCATTACCAATATTAGAAATGAGCAAAGGGTCCGGATAATCTCCCGGGTAACAGTAGGACTTAAATGATTTCCCTGTGACTTCCTCCGGCTCATAACCAAGCAGTGCACGAACAGATGGAGAGACATACAAGAGTTCACCATCAATGGCACAGGTTGTAATCAGATCTTGCGCATGTTCGGCCAATACCTGATACTTCTCTTGAGTCTGTTGCAGTTCCTGTTCGATGATGACCTTGTCCGTGACATCCTTGGCAATGCCATAGATGCCGACGACATCATCACCTTCTGTAATCGGTATATAGGTCACCTGTGCATGTTTCACAGAACCATCTTTATGATAAAAAGCCATCGCTTCGCTGACTGAACGTCCAGCCAGAACATCTTCGATGAATTGTACTCTTCTCTTTTCACTCTCAGGCGGGCTGATGCGATCCCGACTCACCCCTGCAAGCTCTTCAATCTTGTAGCCGGATAACCGTTCAAACGAAGGATTAGCATCGATGTGATTCCCTTCAATGTCCATCACATAGATGGCATCCGGGTGGTTAAAAAACAATGATCGGTAAGAGCTACCCTCAGAAATAATTCGTTTCAGGGTTTCCGTTTTATTATGATCCAAAGGCCTACCCCTCTTTTCTCAGCCAAAATCTTCTTTCTTCATCACATTACGTATGCGCCATTTTCGGCTGTAACAGTCTTACCCTCGAATAACCATGTTCGCCTGACTAGAAACAGCTTTTTTTATTTTACCAGATTCTCGTCTTATTTTGCTTATCAAATAGGATGAAATTCACATCATTAGGCATGAAAAAGATGGGATTTGACCTTTATCAAATAATATAAAAAAACTGAGACTGTCTGCATACCAAATCACTTGGATGCGAAGCCTCAGGAAAGGTTCATTTGTTATTCTCATCGTACTTATACTTTATACTTCTTTCTTCGAAAAATAAATCATGCCCATCGCCATAAATAGCGCGGCACTCCCCCCAACTACGGCTATAAGTGTGCCGAGCGGAACATTGAACGCACCGAACCCCGATCCCTCAATGGGAAGCATCAGAATCATCGGCTGTGCCCATGGATAATATGGCCCAAACGTTGCCGAGTTTGCAACCAGAATATTAGGTATCGTTAGAGCAAAGTTCAAGGCAAGCGGCGCGGCGAAACTGCTCCAGACCAGAGACACAAACATCTGTAATGCCGCCAGCGGTATACATGCCAGAAGTCCAAGCAACATTTTGCTGACAAGGAATCCCCAAGGTACTGGTGAGGCCATCCCGTGGATTAACCCTGTCAATACGATACTCCCGAATAGAAGCAACTGTGTAACCGCCAGGAGCAGTAATACCATCGTGAATTTGCCCAAATACACACCGGTACGTGTAAGTGGTAATACCAAGAGCTGTTTCCATCCACCTCCCGCATGTTCGAAACGACATACAAATGAGGTGAACACCCCTGTCAGCATCGGTAACAAAAGCATACCGTGAATCATCACCATGGCTGACATCAATGCAATCCAATCACCCGATGGGGAAGATAGCAGACCGATGAGCAGTGCGATCAACGGGCTGATTAGAACCAAAAGCGAGATTGGCGATTTGGCCATCTTCAAACGTTCCGCTGATAAGATACGAAAATAAGTTGTAGCAAAATTCATATCAGGCCACATCCTTCCGGCTGAAGTGCATCATGCCTATCAGCAGAATGATAATCCCTAAACCTGCACCCATCCCTGCGTACAGATACGCGTTAGGAGCACTCCACGCCATCTGCGCCCAAGCCAGTGGAAATTGTGGAGAGATCATAAGTGAGAACATGCCGGTGATGGCAAGAATAATGCCGAAGGTAACCGGTAGTGCCTGATTTTTGGATACCAGCGTAAACCATAATTCAATGGACAATACAGGGAGTGCACCAGCCAGCGGCATAAGTCCAAGCTTCAATGCCTGTGCCCACGGTATTTCTTTGGCATCGAAACCAAGCACAAGCCCCAGTCCAACAACCCCCGCCGTTAACAACAAACATGAGATCATTAGTAGCACACACGCCAGCAGAAACTTTGCAAGATAAACGACTGGCCTTTGAATTGGCATCGCCAAAAGTTGCTTCCACGACCCCTGCTCATGCTCTATTCCGGCGATCATCGAACTCAGAATGGTCGCGCCCAGCATTAAAGCGAGCGGAACAAAAACAACTACGTTACCGAGCAGACCTCCCCACAAATTATCGGCATACTGCTCTTTCAGATAATCCAGACGTAATCCGAAATTCAGGGCCTGCATGGCCGTTAACCCGATTGGGGCCAGAAACACCAGAAACCAGATGCCTTTGCCACGAATTTTAAGCCAGTCGGCTGATAATGCACGTCCTGTCATAGGGAAGCCCCCTCGCCAATGACACGCATGAAGAGATCCTCCAAAGACTGTCTCTGTTCTTCGACCCGGTATACATCATGATCCTGTTCAATCAGTCGGCGTACCAGCAGTGCAACTGCGCTGTTATCCATGTAGGGGAAGGTTAGCTCGGCACCCTGTCTCTGACCAAATTGCCCCTGCTCACGAGCAAGCTTCATGGCCGCCTCCGGTTCGGACACCGTGAGCCTGATTGAGCTGCCTGTCTGACTGTGGAGACTCGCCATCGTATCCTGCATGACCATTTTGCCATCGCGTATAATGCCTACGCGACTCGCCATCTGCTCCACTTCACTGAGCAAGTGGCTGGATACAAGAACGGTGATGCCATGCTCCAGCGGCATTCGTTTGATGAGTTCTCGAATCTCCTGAATCCCCGCCGGGTCAAGTCCGTTCGTTGGCTCATCCAAAATAAGCAGTTCCGGTTCGCCGAGTAGCGCGCTGGCAATGCCCAAACGCTGTTTCATCCCGAGTGAATACCCTTTTACATTTCGTTTAGCATCTTTCGTCAGATCAACAATAGATAACACTTCCGCAATTCTTGACTTGGGTACGTTGATAATACGGCGCAACACCTCAAGATTCTCTACCGCGTTCAGATGACCGTAATACGAGGGGTATTCCACCAAGGAACCTACGCGACGTAAAATGTCCATACGGTCCTTCCGAATATCTTTGTCGAACACCCGGATGACCCCTTTGGTCGGTTTAATCAATCCGAGAAGCATACGGATCGTTGTTGTTTTGCCGGCACCGTTAGGGCCAAGGAAGCCGTAGATATCTCCCTTTTTAATATGAAGGTCAAGTTCACGGACAGCCGCACGGTCCTTGTATGTTTTCCATAAATTCGCTGTTTGAATAATATTTTCGCTCATTCATCATCACCTCGGAACTATCGTAACCCTCCGAGGTTAAAGCAAGCGTACGTCCAAGTTTAAGTTTAGTTTAAAAAAGAAACCTCTGCTGCCTGCGTTCAAATTTCCGGATTACTCTCTCTGCCGCTATATAGATAGGTGCGGACACCCATATCCGAGCTATCTACCCGCTTCCGCAAGCCCATCTCACGAATCAGCAAATCGACAATGGACAAGCCAAGTCCTGTGCCCTTCGTACCTGAATCCGGCTGAATCCCCGGCCCGTGATCCTCAATTACTACGGCAGTTCGGCCCTGAATCTGCTCCGTAAAAATGCGAATATACTTTCCGCTTCCTGCATGACGAACGACGTTTTGGAACAGATTGTCCAGCACACGTCGTATCCCTTGCGCGTCTACATCCCAGATTAACGGAGTTTCAGGCAGGTCGATGTCGATCTCAAACTCTTCCTTCTCCCACACCGGATACCATGAGGCAGCAGCTTCTCTTATCATACGCAGTACATCTTTCTGCTCCAGCTTTAGAGTATATCTTCCACTAGTCAGCAGATTATACGTGAGCAAATTGTCGATCAGTTCACCAAGATCCTGCATCTTGCCTTCCATCCGGCTCAGTGCCCGCAAGCCTTTATCACTTAGGTTTTCTTTATTCAGTGCATGCATATGCCCTCGAATTACCGTAAGCGGTGTTCTCAGGTCATGTGATAACCCTGCCACAAGCCGTTTGCGAAGTTGCTCCTCTTCCCGCTCACGCTGAAGGCTATCCGTTAACCGATGTACCATCTGGTTAAAGGATTCCTCCAAATGTCCAATCTCATCCGATCTCGTAATGTCCACTGGAAGAGGTATACCCTCCTTGGTCGGGGTAACCATAGCAGATTGCAAGTGAATCAGTCGTTTGCGAATTTTGGCGAAGAATAGAACGGACATCACAATAAAGATGACAAACACAATCAGCATCACTGCTCCGAAATAGATGAACTCGACTACCCCGTTATTAGTAATGTTTTGAATGAGTTCACGTGGGACTTCAATCACCATAAACCCTTGTCCCTTATTCACATTACCTCCACCAATAAAAGAAACCACGGTTAAAGGATCGCGATAGAAGGCTTCCTTCATAAACTGAACCGTATCATTGGATGTCCATCTTGCCGGGATTCGGGTTTCTGCTTTTTCTCCAGTTGCGAGCGACCACTTCAGAATGACATCTGTATTGAAAGACTCCGGCTCTCCTTCGGAGGCGTCTGAAGGATTCAATGACTTAGATTTCAGCACCTTCGCCTCTTCACCACCAAGCACTAACATCGTTCTGCCCGTTGCATTTACACGATACATAGCTGATTTAGGATATCTCTCCTGCAGTTCTTTCATCCGTTTATCCACCATTTGATCAGACGCCCCATCCAGCTTCTTGGATTCGCTCGTCCACAGTTTGGTGATTTGATCAGCATCACCGTAAGGTGCTTCTTCACTAGAGCTTACGTTATTGATGACCACAATAAATACCGTTGCTACCACCGGTACTACAACAGGTACAAACAGAAAAGCTGCCAGGATCAGTAGCATGTATCTGGACATCAGTGATCGGCCAAACTTTATTTTGGGGCGGATAGGCTGATCCGTGCTTCTGCCTCTGTTCTGTTCAAACTTTCCGGCCTTCCGTTCTCTAATCCATTTGATCATGGCTTCTTCACGCGGTAGCCAACACCGCGTACTGTCTGAATAATGACAGGATTGGCCGGATCAAGCTCCAGCTTCTCGCGCAGATGCCGGATGTGCACCATCAACGTTTTGTCCCCATCCAGATAAGACTCATTCCAAACCGCCTCATAGATCTGTTCTTTGGTGCGTATCATGCCCATGTGCCGAAGCAAATAAGCGAAGATATGAAACTGTTTGCCTGATAAAATAATCTCTTCCCCCGTCTGCTCATTCACGATCCGGTTATCCTGCTCATAGATCGACAGATGATCCAGCTTAAGTACCGCTTCACTTGAAGCTACCGCTCCTGCCTTCCGCAGTTGAACCTCGATTCGCGCTGCAAGCTCGTCCGGATGAAACGGTTTGGTCACGTAATCATCGGCAAAATCAAGCCCATGCAGCTTGTCATCAATGGATGTTCTGGCCGAGAGCATAACGATAGGCACAGCAGGATATTCTTTTTTTAATCGCTGGCCTACCGTGAATCCGTCGAGCCCTGGCAACATAACATCCAGAATGACTAGAGAGCAGTCTGCCACAGCCTCGGTGGCTCCTTCACCACTCCCAAGCCAGACGACCTCATATCCGCGTTCCTCCAGATCTTCTCTCACCCATGTTGCAATTTCCGTATCGTCCTCAATGTATAACAGTTTGTTTTTCATCTATGTACTCGTTTCCTTTCCGTTCCCTTTGGGTTAATGATATATCTGGGCGGCATTGCTTATCTGTATGATCTTGGCTTTAAATTTTGAATGGGGCAAGCCTCCCCGCGAGTTTAAATACAAGCCTGGTTGCACAAGCTACAATGTCCGTTGACTGGGCTTCAGTACATTCCATGTCACTCGTTTAGAACCGGCCCTCTCTTTTCATACCCTCATTATAACGCAATCTGCAGTCACGTAATATGAAGCTATATCATTCAGCAATGATGTCTACATACCACATGTATTACTGTACTTCTGTTCTACTAGCATATTTTATCTAATCTAAATGAATTGGTTTCTGCTTACTTCATTTCTATCTGACAGGAGGAATTACATATGTTGCTTGAAGCCATCTTTCACCAGCCGAAACGAAACTGGGCCTATGCCTATGATCAGGATACGATTCGTCTACGTCTACGTGCCAAAAAAAATGATCTCACCGAGGTGTATGCCCTGACTGGAGATAAATACGCGTGGGAGGAAACAAGAGATATGGTTCCTCTGACCAAATTGACGTCAGACTCGATGTTTGACTACTACGAGGGGGAAGTGAAACCTCCGTATCATCGATTGAAGTATGCTTTTCTGCTCAAAAGTGGAGATGAACAGATCTGGATGACCGAGACGGATTTCCAAGAGGAGGAGCCGGATGATCCTGGCCGCATGTTCCAGTTCCCTTATCTTCATGCCGGATCCGTGTTTACGCCCCCAGCATGGGTGAAAGATGCTGTGTTTTATCAGATTTTCCCCGAGCGCTTTGCCAATGGAAACCCGGATATCAATCCCAAAGAGGTTGAACCTTGGGGCGGGGAACCTACACCCTTTAATTTCTTTGGCGGTGACCTGCAGGGGGTAATCGATCACCTCGATTATCTCAGTGAACTGGGTATTAACGCGATTTATTTCACTCCGATTTTTGAAGCTACAACCAATCATAAATACGATACCGAGGACTATCTGCGCGTCGACCGCCATTTCGGTGATGCTGACACGGTGAAGCATCTGGTGAAGCTATGTCATGAACGGGGGATTCGTGTACTGCTGGATGCCGTGTTTAATCATTCAGGCAAAACATTTGCTCCTTTTGTTGATGTACAAAAACATGGCGCCAAATCCAAATACAAGGACTGGTTTCACGTACATGAATTCCCGCTGGACGTAAAGGATGGTATTCCAACCTATGAGACATTTGGCTTTGAACCTCACATGCCCAAGTTAAATACAGAGAATCCCGATGTGAAGGCCTACTTGCTCGAAGTAGCAGAATATTGGATCAAGGAAGTTGGCACGGACGGCTGGCGTCTTGATGTAGCCGATGAAGTGGACAATGCTTTCTGGAGAGATTTCAGGCGGGTTGTTAAAGCAGCCAACCCGGATGCCTACATTTTGGGTGAGATATGGAACGAATCTTCTTCCTGGCTACAAGGGGACCAGTTCGATGCCGCCATGAACTATCCGTTCACCGCCGCCGTAAATCATTTCTTCGTGGAAGATAAGATGCACGCTGCACAATTCGCAAGTGCCCTTGGCCGGCAGTTATCCCGCTATCCACTTCAAGCGAGCGAGGTGGCATTCAACTTACTCGACAGTCATGATACTCCGCGCCTGCTTACCTTGTGTGAGGGCGATCAACGCAAGATGAAGCTGGCTGCCTTGTTCCAGTTCAGTTACATGGGAGCGCCATGTATCTATTACGGTGACGAAATTGGGCTCGACGGTGAACATGATCCGGGATGCCGCAAATGCATGGAGTGGGACGAAGCGAAGCAGGACCGGGAGCTACTTCACTTTTATCAAAAGCTGATTGCGCTGCGCCATGCTCATCCTGCACTGCGTGCAGCAGGAACCATTCGTTTCCTGCAAGCCCAGGAAGGCGGCAGCCAGCTTGTGATGGAGCGGCAAAGTGACGAGGAACGCATCCTCATTCTGTTCAACCGTTCTGAGGAAACGGCCATCGTTGAACTGGACGCAGGGGAGCAACCTTGGACGGAGCTGTTTGAGGGCAACCATCGCACCGCTTTGGAAGACGGTGTGCTTGCCATTGAACTGCCTGCATACGGATATGCCGTGATGCGCACAGAAGTAAAATAGATGCCCTTTTGAAACAACAATAAATGTCTGCCTTCTCCAATACAGATTGGCTGATCGCTATCTTGGCTGGTTTAGGCACAATGAACAAACAAGCGTCTCGCATAACCTGAGCAAACCAGGTTCGCGGACGCTTGTTTGTTATGAAGTAATAACGACTAACATGCTCTAATTACTACTTGCTAATTGCTAATCGGAACCTGGTTGTGTGCTCCTTAGCTATTTGGCCCCATCCTGTAAATGATCCAATTGCTACTCTGCCTCTGAGCCTGTTTGTGATGTTTCGGATGTCTCATCCGGCAACCGCTTGGCCTTCGGTTTCGCCAGCTTCTCCATCATCTTGCGGCCTGTAGGTGTCTGGGCGAGCCCGCCTTGCGCTGTCTCGCGGTGACGGCTTGGCATCGCGCTGCCTACCTCCAACATCACGTCGATGACTTCGTCAGACGGAATGGCACTGCGTACACCAGCGAGTGCCATATCTGCGGCAGCCAGTGCAGTAACGGCACCGAGTCCGTTGCGCACGATGCATGGAATCTCTACAAGGCCAGCAACCGGATCGCAGATGAGGCCCAGTGTATTTTTCAAAGCCAATCCTACAGCATGCACCACCTGCTCCGGCGTCCCTCCGCGAAGCTCCACCATCGCACCGGCAGCCATGCCAATCGCTGAACCTACTTCCGCCTGACAACCGCCCTCGGCCCCTGAAATAAATGAATTGTTGGCGATCACGTATCCAATAGCACCAGCGCAGAACAATCCATTCACCAGATGTTCATCCGTCCAGCCAAATCGTTCCTGCGAGCTGATAAACACGCCCGGAATGATGCCACAAGAGCCCGCCGTTGGGGTAGCCACGATACGTCCCATAGAAGCATTCACTTCCGATACACATAGCGCATAGGCCATGGCAAGGGCAGAAGCATCACCTGAGCACGTTTCGCCTTGGCGAATATATTCGGCCATCTTTTTCCCATCCCCACCCGTCAGTCCGCTACGTGAGGTGGTATCTTCTGTAAGTCCTTTACGAACGGCTTCTTTCATCACCTGGTAGTAATCCGACATCTGCTTTACCACGTCTGTTTCCGGTGTATTTGTCTCCTGCACCTGCTCTTCAATCATCAACTGTGCAATGGTTTTGGACTCCGCAGTGCAGATGGCGTTCAATTCATGTAGATGTTTAAACCGCATCCGGATCAACCCCTCTCTTCAGATCAATCACACGTATGTCCAGCATATGGTCCAATGAACGCAGCTTGCTCAGCGTGTCTTCACTCGGCGGTGCATCCATCTCCATTGCTGTTAGTGCCTCACCATCACGAGCCTTTCGATCCACTTGCATATAGCCGATATTCACTCCGGATGAGCTAATGGTTGAGGTCACGGATGCCAGCACTCCCGCTTTATCGGCATGACGCAAAACAAGTGTCGGAAACTCTCCACTGATCTGTACGCGAAAATCGTTTAACGCATGCACAGATACACTGCCGCCACCGATGGAAGCACCTATTAAAGAGCATGCCCGTTCACCGTGCCACAATTCAATCTTGACCGTGTTCGGATGGGGAGCTGGCAGACCGCTGGTGTAAAATTCAACCTCCATGCCTGCTTCATCTGCATACTGCTCTGCATCCGGTATACGCGGATCATCTGTAACGTAACCGAGCAAGCCGCCGATTAGTGCCAGATCTGTTCCATGTCCCTGATAGGTATCCGCAAATGAGCCATATAATGTAAGTCTCGCACGTTCCGGCGTACATCCCAGCCACTGACGCGCAATTCTCCCCAATCTTGCCGCACCGGCTGTATGTGAACTGGATGGTCCCGTCATCGACGGACCAATAATTGAAAAAACATCTTTAAATCGCACCTTGTAACCCTCCAATTGGTTTTGTCATCGCCATGCGGACAAGACCGCCATAATGTTCCTGATTTACTGATTGATGACATTAAAAAAGGACAGAAGAAGGCCGTTAGCCCTCTCTCTGTCCTTGATACCTGAGAGTTTCATGATTCTAGCGCCAGGGAAGAACAAGGCCGAGTACACGCAAGCACTCACCTGTTCAGCAATCTGACAATCATATACCCCTTGGGTGGCGCTTCTTCCGCGCACTCTCCAGAGCTGCGTCCAACGACGGTACTTTTACCTGAGAGATTAACGGTTATGCCGGGTGCATAACTGCTTGCTCCTTCGGTGCCTAAGCCATCTGTACAGTACAGTTCCGCATCTAAAATGGCATCTATCATGCTTACTTGTACTGTATTGCATCATCATCCTGCTCAGGTCTCTCCCGCTCGTTATCATTCGCTATATTCTGTTCTTTCATGAATGAAAGTTCACCATTCTGCCATGCATTCAATCATATACAGCGTAATATGCCATACTCTATATGTCAATAAAAGTGACGTAATCTCAGGGTACATCATTTTCTATATACGATATGCTCATTTCATTCATATGGTTCAAAGCTTGTTCAATCTTTTTCTACCAGCCAACATTATTTCGCTGGCTTCGGTATTTGCAGCTCATTTACCCACATCTGTAGTTGCTCTTCTGTCCAAAAATCATTTTCGCCCATGACCGAATAACGAAGACCGTCCTCACTCCACGACAAGTTCCGAATCATAGACATGTATGAACCCTCTGTATCACGAATGTTAACTTTCTTTTCCTCTGGAAGCAGCTTTTCATCACCGTTTTCCTCTAGTGCTTTGAATACGGTCATGCTGATTTCTGGTTTGTTATCCTTCACATAATACAACGTTACTTCATCCCGGCCGTTTTCACCCATAGACGAAATGAGCTCAATTCTCGACAAGTTCATATCTTTTCCTACATATTGTAGAAAGGGCTGGCCCACGGACTTCTCTGCCTCTTCCAGTGTGATTTCTTGGTTATTCATCACGTCATTCATTTTTTTCACTTCAACATCTGCAGGAATATCCAGCGTAAACGTCTGGTCTGTGAACTCAGGATTGTAATTGATCCGGTCATATAGAAACTCTGATTTGGTATCCCCATGCGTACTGGTGGCTTTAACAACCATCCACTCTTTGGGGTTTATCCAATACTCCGAAGACATGGACAGTGAATCCTCATCCTTCGGCGTTAATTCAATATGAATGACCTCCTGGTCTTGAAGCTTTTCCTGACCCAGCATCTTCACATTATGGTTGTCACGCATACGTTCCAGTTGATCCACCAGCATCTGCTTCTGGGTCTGGTTGGGTTCCTGCTGGAGCGCTGATGAATCCATCGCAAAAGCGGTCTTCGCCTCTTCTTCATAGATCAGTATCTCTGAACCGTTATGAACCGCATAACTCACGTTTCCATTTTCATCTGTCTCGATCCGCTTTTTCCCTGTTTTTCCGTCAACCCATTCCTTCACGTGTATGGTGTTCGTAACCTCACTATCTGTCCACATCTTCACCGTACCTTCGGCATAGTATGACCCCGGCTCAGACTCGGCAGTAATAATTTTTTCAATCATGTCATCGCCTGACATTCCGAGTAGCTCCTTTTCTGCACAGCCTGCCAATAGTGAACCTGCGATCAAGATCGACCCTATCCATTTCCATCCATTTTTAATCATAAATCATCATCCTTTCTTGATTATATCCTGCGATTCATCCGGGTTTCTTCGTTCCGGCAATAAGCAAACAGCTGCAGTCCCATATTGTTTAGAGGACCACATGCGTATATCCCCTCCGTGCTTTAATGCGATTCTCTTTGATATGCTCAATCCTAATCCAGAGCCTCCTGCATAACCGCCTGTCTGCTCTTGGTGATATTGAACGTACGGCTCAAAAATACGCTCCAGTTGTTCTGGCGGAATAGGAGAACCTTCATTTTGTACAACAATCAGTGTTGCTCCGATTCTGTACGTATCCAATTCTGCCCTCAGTGATGGATCGATCCATCCCGGCAGTTCTGTTGCGGAGTCAATTACAGCAAGCCCGATTCTACCTTGGGGAGGAGTATAACGAAGCGCGTTATGCACTAGATTATCAGTCAGACGCATCAGCGATTCAGGATGAATTCGATAGCAATGATTGGTCCGTACAGACATCTTCATGTCATACTCATCACGTTCCGAAAGACCTCCGTAACTGCCAAGCAGCATCTCAAAAAACTCTTCTCCTTCTACCTCAACCATAGCAAACTCTGAATCTCTGGAACCCAATGCTGTGTACATCTCCAACTCACCAATCATCTTTTTCATACGTTCAACATTTCTGGCGATAACATCTCTATACTCTTGTCTCTCTAATTGTCTAGAATGTTCCTCCATACTAAGTGCTTCCGCATAAGCACTGATGGCCATGAGAGGTGTCTTCAGGTCGTGTGAAAGAGAAGCTACAATCATCTCTTTTTCTTTTTGCTGCCTCTCCACTTCCTCCTGGGTCTGGCTAATGGTTTGTTGCATCGCATCAAACTGCTGTAACAACATACCCATCTCATCACTGCGACCATTGACCCGTATCTCATCCGGTTTTTCTCCGCGGGCAAATCCATGCATCCTGTTTATCAAAACTTTCATAGGGAAGAAAAGCTTGCGGAATAACAACCACAACACCGTTCCATACAAGAGGACAAAAAATGCCACTGATCCACCGATAACCCATGTCGTTCGAAGCGATATTCCTTCAAGCCGATCCTCACGCAACATCGTTATTTCATAAATCCCTACCAGCTCCCCTTGATCCCAAACTGGTTTTTTCAATGAAAATGTGCGGTGTCGAATCTGAAGATGATACAGATTTCGATATAATTCAGAACTTCTCACCGTATATCCACCTGTTGACCAAGTATCCCCGCCAGAAGTGTAGACTCGAATCCCAGAAGGTAGATAAAGATTGAAACTTAGCTGTTCGCTGGCAAGCGCAGGGAGGGTTTGATCACGCTTAAGAGAATTCAACTGATACAGCGTTGGATCATTTAAGACCTTCTCTATGGGTGCAAGGCGTCCTGTCAATTCCACATACTCCGCTACTGCACGGTGATTTTCATAATAGTTATATAAGGAAAATAAAGCCCACCCTACCGCTACAGGCAAAAACATCACGATCAGGAACGCAATCATCAGCCAATATTTCAGCTTCATTCAACCCGTTCTCCAATAAAGCGGTATCCACTGCCCCATACGGTTTGAATCCAGCGCGGCTGGTGCGGCGCATCTCCCAGCTTGGCCCGCAAACTTTTCACGTGCACAGTAACTGTAGCGGCGGAGCTTCCTTCTGCCGATTGACCCCACACATGTTCGTAAATCTCTGTTTTCGTAAAGGCTCGGTGGGGGTGCGAAGTCAGCAGCATTAGCAATGCTCCTTCTTTAGCTGTGCACTGCACCTCTGTACCATGCAGTTTCACCTGCTGATTCAATGGGTGAATCGTTAACCCATCGTTGTATTGCTGAACCGATGCATTGGACTGACCACCTTGATATCTACGATATCTGTTCAGGTGGGCTTTGATTCGAGCCGTAAGCTCCGCCAAACTAAAAGGTTTGGTGATATAATCATCTGCGCCCAAGCCGAGTCCTTCTAGTTTGCTTTCTTCCTGGGTCCGGGCACTCATGATCAATACCGGAACATCGCTGATCAGCCTGACATGTTTGCATACTGTAAATCCGTCCATCTCCGGCAACATTAGGTCAAGCAGGACAAGGTGATATAATCCGTTCTTGAAATCTTCCCAGCTCTCCAGTCCACTTGATGCCCAAGTCACTGCATACCCTTCACGACGTAGATGGTCTATTAAGATCCGGGCAATTTCTGGATCGTCCTCTACTAACAGTATGTTATCCTTGTCTGCCATTGCGCTTTCATCCTCCCATGGACTAAAGTGTAGCGAAAAATACATGTGATACTTCAAAGTTTATAGTTTCTTTAGATTTACAGATCGCATATATGCCAATCTCTAAACCTGATTTACAACAAAAAGAGCCCCCTGAACTTCAGGACGCTCCGTCTCATAATAAAACTTCAAAAAAGTTACGCTTAACTCATGTAATGATTTCTCGATCTGGATTTCTCGATCTCTATTTATCCTAGCATGGGGCTTCCCATCTGGCAAATAGCCCCAGATACTCTGAGAGCAAAAAAAGACTCCCGGATATACTAATCCAGGAGTCTTGTCTTCTGTTTTCATTAACCAAAACGCCCCATAATATATTCCTGCGTCAAGCGATTGTCCGGGTTAGTAAAAATGTGCTCCGTCTCACCGTGCTCAACCAGACTGCCCAAATAAAAATAAGCTGTATAATCCGAGATGCGTGCAGCCTGTTGCATGTTATGGGTAACGATAACGATGCGTAGCTCCTGCTTCAGCTCGGAGATCAACTCCTCCACTTTACCCGTAGATACAGGGTCAAGCGCAGATGCAGGCTCGTCAAGTAATAGGATCTGTGGGTCTACAGACAACGCGCGAGCAATACAGAGACGCTGTTGCTGTCCACCTGAAAGTGCCAAGGCTGAATCATGTAGCCTGTCTTTCACTTCGTCCCAGAGGGCAGCACGGCGCAAGCTCTTTTCCACAATTTCATCCAGTGCCTTCTTACTTTTCGTACCGCGGTAGCGGGGGCCAAATGCGATATTGTTATAAATAGACTTGTGAAAAGGGTTTGGCTTCTGCCACACCATGCCGATTTTCTGACGAAGCTTGATGACATCCGTCCCCGGTTCATTAAGGTCATTGCCGTCCATCCAGATGTGTCCTTCCGTACGGGACCCGGCAATCTCATCATTCATCCGGTTCAGAGAACGGAGGAATGTGGATTTGCCGCAACCGGACGGCCCAATCAGGGCCGTTACACTCGCTTCGGGGAAAGTCAGGCTGATCTGCTTCACGGCCTGAAAGTGCCCATAATATATGCTTAACTGTTCCGTACCAAATGGTATGGCCATGTGGATTTCCTCCTTATTTCGAAGCTGTCATACGGCGGTACACAACCCGGCCGATCCAGCGCGCGCTCAGATTGAATGCCAGTACCAGAATGACCAGCACGGCAGAAGCTCCTGCTGCAATTTCTTTGGAATCTGGCCCGATGCCTTCACTGTTGACTTTCCAGATGTGCACGGCCAGTGTTTCCGCAGGACGAAGCGGATTGATCGGTGATCTTGGACTTGTTGGATTCCAGTCCGTGAAGTCCAGCGGTGGACTACTCATACCCGCAGTGAACATCAGGGCCGCGGCTTCACCGAAGATCCGACCGGATGCCAGAATGGTGCCCGTAATCAAGCTTGGCAGTGCCACAGGCAACAGAATGGACGTAATGATCTTCCATTTGGACAAACCAAGAGCAAGTCCCGCTTCCTTCTGCTCTTTGGGAACGGCCCGGAAAGCCTGTTCTGTCGTCCGTACCATAAGCGGCAAGTTGAAAATCGCCAGTGCCATCGCACCCGATAAGAGTGAGAAGCCCAGTCCAAACGTATTTACGATCAGCAAAAGTCCGAACAAACCGATAACGATCGATGGGAAAGATGACAATACTTCGACAACCAGTCGAATGAAACTTGTAACTCGCCCCGGTTTGGCATATTCCGCCATATAAATGCCTCCGCCCCAGCCGAGCGGAATGGTGATGATCAACGTTAAGACAAGCAAGAAGATCGAGTTAAAGAGCTGCGGTCCAATGCCGCCGCCACCTTTGAGCAATTGCGGCGCACTCGTCAGGAAGTGCCAGTTAATCTGACCGACACCCCGGAACAGAATAAATCCGAGTAGACCGAGCAAAAGTACAACAATGAATAGAGCCAGAATCACAATGACTACTGTTGCAATTTTATCCGCTGTTTTTGGCTTCATTCTCATACCCGGTTCCTCCTTTCAAGCAGACGAACCAGAATGACAAAGACAAAGGTCATTACCAGCAGGACAAGCGCCATGCTCCACAATGCATTGTTATGAACAGAACCCATCGTGGTGTTACCCATACTCAGGGTGATTACACTCGTTAATGTTGAAGCGGACTCGAGCAGGGATGTCGGTACATGAGGCGCATTACCGATAACCATCTGCACAGCGAGTGCTTCACCGAATGCACGAGCCATACCGAGGACAATACCTGTCAGCAATGCAGGCAGTACCGTTGGAATGATTACACGATAAATCGTTTGCCAACGTGTCGCGCCAAGTGCGTAAGAAGATTCACGCAACCCCTTAGGCAAAGCTGACAACGCATCTGCCATAATACTCGTTACAGTAGGCAATATCATGACGGACAAAACAAGACATCCGGCTGCAATCCCGATTCCTGCTCCTCCAAAAATACTACGCAACATAGGAACAATTACGCTCAGACCGATAAATCCATACACGACAGATGGAATACCGGAAAGCAATTCAATTGCGGGTTGCAAAATCTTTTTACCTTTACCCGGTACAATCTCGGTCATAAAGAGAGCCGCACACAGACTCAGCGGACTCGCAATCAATGCAGCAAGCAAGGTGGTTGTAAAGGAACCCGTGATGAACGGCAATGCACCATAAACGCCAGGCTCACCTGTTGGATTCCACGTTTTCCCGAAAATGAACTCACGTACGCTCACGCCATCTTGGAAAAAGGTAGATAATCCTTTGGATGCGACAAAATATACGATGGAAAACATAACAACGATCAGGAAAACGACACATATCGACGTGTAGATCCGTCCCGTCCACTCTTCCCAGTAATGTTTCTCTCTCAAGGGCCGGCGTGGTTTCAGTTTATTGTTCATTACCGTTCCCCCTTCGGTCTGTTCCATAACAACCATCCTTCTATAGTAGAATTAGTGCAAAATATGGGATAATTCCTGAGCAAACCGCGCAAAGAGGCAGGACCTGGGTCCGCCTCTTTCGCTGTATGCGCAAGTTCAAAGAATGTTACTGAGTCACATTACCTGCTGCATCGCGTTTTACTTTCATGCCGGATACCGGAATGTAGCCCAGTTCCTTAACGTCATTTTGTTGAACTTCATCGCTCAGCATGTAGTCGAGGAATGCTTTAGTTGCTGCATCCGGCTCACCTTTTGTATACATGTGTTGGTAAGCCCACACTGGATACGTTCCTGCTTCTACGTTCTCAACTGTAGCTTCAACACCGCCGTATTTCAGAACTTGCAAGCTATCATCCAGGTAAGAAAGAGCCAGGTAACCAATTGCTCCTGGAGTCTCGGATACCAGTTTCTTAACTGTACCGGAGGAATCTTCCTGGATCGAACCTTGGATATCTTCTACTTTCGTTCCCAGCGCAAAGTTCTCGAAAGTTGCGCGCGTACCGGAGCTACCTGGACGGTTAACGATAACGATGGCTTGATCTTTACCGCCAACATCTTTCCAGTTCGTGATTTTACCGGAGAAAATATCTACCAGTTGTTCTTTCGTCAAATCCGTAACACCTGCATCTTTGTTGCTCACTGGTGCAATCGCTACAACTGCTACTTGGTGGTCAACGAGTTCTTTTGCTTTTGCTTCGTCTTTCAACTTCTCTTCAGCAAATACGTCAGAGTTACCGATAGTTGCTTGTCCTTCGGAAACTTGTGTCAGGCCCGTACCACTACCGCCACCTTGCACTTGTACCATTACGTTCTTATATTGATCAACTGCCATAAATTTTTGTCCAGCTTGCTCTACCAGAGGCTGCAGTGCTGTTGATCCAACAGCTAGAATATTACCGCTGAGTTCAGTAGCAGTATTTTCTCCTGATCCATTACTTGCGGCACCATCTGTAGTACCAGCGTCGTTTTTCGATCCGCATGCTGCAAGCACCAGTACGAACGTTAAGGTCATCAAAATAAACGGCAACTTTTTAAACATTTTTTGTTTTCCTCCCCCAATGTAGTGATGGCGTTTTGTGAATTTGTGTGATCACCATCAACTCTTTTATCATTGTAGTTTCGGTATGTCATCTGAAAATCAATGTTTTGTAAACGCAATGTTAAAAATGTGGGCTAGGGATAAAATACGAAACATATTTTTGTGCGCTGGGAGCCGCTTCGGGAACGGACGTTGTTTCAATCGCTGTTACCCCCGGATATATTTGATTGTATATTTAAGAGGAATATATCCGGGGATAAAGGCGAACGCTCCGCTTTTCCACAATCGTTCCGTTCCCTCCGCTGAGTCAGCGCTCTTCTGTTTCTAAAACATTTGATATCTCTAGCCAAGGGTCGGGGCAAGGAAAGAACCACTTGCGTGCAAGCCGTTCAGGTTAAGGATTGTTCTTTCAATTGCTGATGTCTCTGACAAAGGAGGGCGCTTCGCTTCTATAGAAGCAATTCCGTCTCCTTCACTTGATCACTTCGTTGGTTTCTTCTATATAAGAGAACCACGGAAACTGCATTCTAGAGACAAAAAACAAAAAAGACCATCTCAACGGATGTGTTTAACACATCTGATGAGAACAGCCTTTTTTGAATCATAACTTTTTTAAAATTCATAATTATCCCAGAATCCACAACCATAGAGCTAATCCAACCAATGTAATCAACAATGTTGGAATGGTTAGGATAATGCCTGCCTTGAAATAATATCCCCATGTAATCTTAACGCCCTTGCGAGACAATACATGTAGCCATAACAAGGTTGCGAGCGACCCGATTGGCGTCATCTTTGGACCCAGATCAGAGCCAATGACATTGGCATAGATCATGGCTTCCTTTACGATACCCTCCGTGTGTGCACCCTGAATGGCGAGCAAATTGATTAGTACCGTCGGTAAATTGTTCATCACGGATGATAATACCGCAGCGATCAGGCCCATACCTAGGGATGCTGCGAACAGACCATAATCAGCTATAGCATCAAGCCAGCTACTCAGATGATCCGTTAAACCGGCATTACGCAAACCATAAACAACAATGTACATCCCTACCGAGAAGACAACAATAGACCAAGGGGCTTCCTTAACCACCCTTTTCAAATCCACTGCGTCACTCTTGCGTGCAAGTATACCGAAAAGTAGAGCCACCGCACCTACAATAACCGAGACGGGAATAGGGAGGAATTCACTGGAAGCGTACGCTACAAGCAACAGCCCCAGCATAAACCATGCAATCTTGAATACCCGTGGATCACGGATGGCTTCCTTGGGGTCACGAGCGGCCGTGACATCATACGTCTGCGGGATGCTTTTACGATAAAACAAAAACAGCATCGCCGTACTCGCAGCAATAGAGAACAGATTAGGCACCAACATGCGTACCGCATACTCTACAAATGTAATGCCAAAGAAATCGGCAGAAACAATATTCACCAAATTGCTGACCACGAGTGGCAATGAGGTCGTATCCGCGATGAAACCACTTGCCATGACAAATGCCAGCACCATGCGCTCATCAAACTTCAAAGCACGAACCATTGCCAGCACAATCGGCGTCAGAATCAGCGCTGCACCATCATTGGCAAACAAGGCAGACACTGCGGCCCCCAGAAAAATAGAATAGAGGAATAATTTTCGTCCGTTACCTCCGGCCAGCCGGGCCATATGGAGGGCAGCCCACTCGAAGAATCCGGTCTCGTCCAAAATCAATGAAATCATAATAATGCCAACAAAGGCCAGCGTAGCATTCCATACAATTGAGGCCACATCCGAAGCATCATTGAAACTAACTACTCCTGCTGCCAGGGCAAGGATAGCTCCTCCTGAAGCGCTCCAGCCAATCCCGATGCCACGAGGCTGCCAGATCACCATCGTAATGGTCAAAACAAATATTAATATTGCTACATATACCATAGTTCCTCCTGCTGTCCTGACTCAATATGCTTATTGATCATTACATATTTAAAATACATCGCACAATTGCCCGTAAGAACCAGACGATATATTTATACAGGGCTGCAAGAGGAATGTCTATATTTATTTTTTTCTATTATTTTGATAATGGTCGGTTGAACCTTTGCGCTCAGGATTTGCTGTTATCTTTTGCGGGATCATCCATCATTTTGAACATACCCAGCAAACCTTGTAACTGTTCAGCCATACTATTCAAATGTGCAGAGGACGACGCGATTTCCTCAACAGAAGCCAGTTGTTCTTGCGATGAAGCTGATACAGATTCGGTGCTCGCCGCAGATTCCTGAGTGACGTTCGAAATGTCCGTCATCGTTTGAGCCACATGGGAGGCACCCTTCTCCAATTGTTTCGTCGTTTCGGTTAGTTCATCCAGCGTATGAACAGCATCCTCCACCGCTTCACGGATTTGGGCGAAGGATTTTCCGGACGTATTCACAGCCTGTATCCCCTCACCGACGCGGCTTTGGGCGGCATTCATCGCTGTCAGGGCAGAGTCCATGTCCTGACGAATATTATGCACAAGTTCACCAATCTGAGCCGCGGAACTACCCGATTCTTCAGCCAGCTTACGTACCTCTCCAGCTACGACTGCAAACCCACGTCCTGCATCCCCTGCTCTAGCTGCTTCAATAGATGCATTCAGTGCAAGGAGGTTGGTCTGTTTCGAGATAGACGCAATGACATCAACCATACTACCGATCTCAACTGAACGGGCGTTAAGGGACTGCACAACATCTCCTAACTGTTCTACCGTTTCTTGGATGATATTCATCTGTTCAACAGCCTCTCCCGCTGCTTCATTCCCTGAAGATGCTGCCCCGGAAGTATTTCGCATCGCTGTAGTGATGGATTGTACACGCTCTGACATCTGACGAACATCTTCTGCCATACGGCTCATCTGTCCAGAACCATCTTTCACACTATTCACTTGTTGCTCTGCACCCTCGGCCAGTTCTTGGATCGCCATCGTTGAATGTTCGATGGCTTTGGTTGTTTGGTCTGCACTCGCAGACAACTCTTGTGAAGAAGCGGATACTTGCTCTGCCGTTTCCTGCACACCCAGAATCATCATCCGTAAATTATCCACCATACGTTCAAAGTACTTCGCTAGTTCACCCACCTCATCTTTACGTTTGCTATCCATCTTCACGGTCAGATCACCTTTGCTGACTGCTCGGGCCGATTCTTGCAGACGTTTGATCGGACGAATCATGGAACGCGTAAACCAGATAATAAAGATAACAGCCAGGAACACAGAAGCCAGTAGAACAATAAGCGTAGCTAATCGAATTTCCTTACTTGCGTCGGTGACTTCACTCTTGAACATCGTACCTGCAATTTTCCAACCGGTTGCTTCATTGGTAGAGAAGATCATTGTTTTGGCGCGGCCTTCGTAATCATAGTCAAATTGACCTTCCTTGCCATCATACATCTGATCCAACACACCGCTTTTTTCTTGTGTACCTACTTCTTGCACAGGAGAAACAACAACATTTTTATCTTTATCCAGGATAATAACATATCCTTCTTTGCCCACCTTAATCGAAGCCTGATCCCTTAGATCCGTCAAATCAAGTGACAAGCCAATTACAGCCGATTGATCCTTAAGCGTTTTGGAAATAAAAACAACCGCTACGCCATCTGTGTTTTTGGTAACAGGTGAAACGGCTACTGCACCCGGATTAGCCATCGCCAGCTTATACCACTCACGCTCTCTTGGATCAAAAGCTTCCCCTCGAAGACTGCTAGCTGTTGGTTTTCCGCGAACCATGACTCCTTCTGTCGTTCCTACAAAAATATTCAAAGCATCTGGATGTAGTCCCAGATACTGAGCAAGCTTGGCTTGGAGCTCTGTGCTATCATTTTCTCCTTTGATCAAGGACGAATCGAGTGAATCCGAGAAGAAATTGATGTCAAAAATTTTGCTGTTGACCTGACTTTCTATCATCTTATTGGCTGTACTTACACTCTGCAGAGCACTCTCATTCAGCTGCCCTTGTACCGTATCTTCCGCGATATACAAAGATACTAAGCCAATTGCCAAACTTGGCACCAAGAGAACAACCAAAAACGAAACGAGCATTTTATTTCGGATATTCCAGACAAAAGCTTTCTTTTTACTTTTCTTTTTGTTCTTAGTCTCTTTCAATCGTTTCTCCCCCTTGTATTATGTCACCATGCTCCCAGATATGTATGAACTTCTATTGGTCTATACTATATATCGGCTAATGAAGAGGATTTTTTGAATGAAAATAGAGTTCACGACAAACAAGCCACTTCAAGGGGACAGTGACTTGTGCTGTAATGTTATGTTGAATATCCGTTTTTAGTATACGGGTGAATGGCAGTTATCTCGCTGCTCTGTACGATGGACCTGAGTATGGACCGTCAGGAGGCTGTGCTGCGGGTTTACCAAAATAATATCCTTGTGCAAGTTCAATCCCAACCGAACGGCAGAATTCAAACTCCTCCATTCGTTCGACCCCCTCGGCAAGCACTTTGCCTCCAAATCGATTGGATAAGTGAACAATGTTCCTGATCTTCTGCTGTTTCACTTCATCCTGATCACAATAGTCGATCAGGCTGCGATCAATTTTCACAAAATCAGGCTCCAAGCGGTTCATTAGTTCGATCGTCGAAAATCCCGCACCTACATCATCCAATGCTACGGACATACCGCGAGAGCGATAGACCTCAAAAATATGCTGCAACGTAGACAGTTGCTGGATCTGTTCCGTTTCCACGACTTCAAAAACGAAATCTTTCGGATCGAGCGAGAGACGTTCTATCGCCTCAAATGTATGTGTCAGGCAATATTCAGGGTTATAAATAGAGGAAGGCAGGAAATTAACAAAACGTTTCACACCGCGAGGCAGATATTTGGCACTTGTCTCAATGGCCTTAATACGGGCAGTGCGATCCAGAAACGAGTGCAGTCCCGTTTCGCGAGCAACTTCAAACAATTCATAGGAACTAAATGCTCTTCCATGCTCGGCCGGACGAAGCAAAAACTCATATCCGATAATGCACTCTGAGGCATCTACAATCGGTTGCATATAACTGGTAAACTGGCGCTCTAAAATAGTAGAAACGATATCAGCATATTTGATTCTGGCGTGCTGCATGGATAGACTAATCCACTCATTCTCAAGATCATCCGTGAGCGGATCGGTAGCGAATTTTAACTGAACGGCCAAGGAAATCGCTAATAACTTCTCCATCTCTATAATCTCTTCCATCCGATCTTGCAACTCCTGTACATCTGAAAAATGGAACCAAAGCATCTTTTCTGAATAATCAACATGCCTTCCCTTGGTTTGCAGCGCTTCCAGCAAAGCAGGGGAGACGGGACGCAGGTACACTGTACCTTGGCCCTCTATCGGATAGATTGGACTGCAGCCACTGCAATTCATATAGAACCCCCTTGCCATTTTATCAAGCTACATCATTAATGTTACCAAGTTTTATACCCAAAGTTTGTAAATAGTATATCATGGGTCCAGCAATTAATCTCTAATGTTTTAATGACTTCCTATATGACGCATATAGAAACATTTATATTCTTTCTTGCCACAAAAAAGACCAGCAGTCTGATGACTGCCAGTCTCTCGTCTATACCCTTTATTAGACTCTATGAAGCAGGAATGACAATTTTTTGTCCAACTTTCAGGTTATACACATTTGTGATTTTGTTTGTATTGGCAAGTACACGCCAGTCCACACCATATTTTAAACCGATGCGATACAGGTTGTCCCCTTTTTGCACCACATATACGACTTTGTGGTTCGTCGCTGGTTTCTCCGGCTGTGGTTTTGGTGCTGGCGTAGGTTTTGGTGTCGGCGCTGGAGTTGGTTCAGGTTTCGGTGTCGGAGCCGGACTTGGTTCAGGTTTTGGAGTTGTTGCCGCCTCACCTGTCAGTTTCAATCCGTACTCTGCGAACCCGTCTTTATTGGTACCAATAAAGGACATGGCCGGATTCGCTTCCACCAGATCTTTCGCATCCGGGGAAGAAGCAAATACCACCTCAAGGTCATTCAGCGCTGCCGCTGTTACACCAGCAGAAGGTTTAATTGGTGCCAGTGACCAGTTGCCATCCGCTGTCGGGTTAATCGTTTTGTTCTCACGGATATAGTCGATAATCACTTGACGGTTCTCATCCGGTGCAGCCAGAACGATACGTTTACCATCCGGGTTAGCCAATTTGGATGAAGATGCACGATAGTTATTCGTTGCTACGATGAACTTTTGTGCTGGATCTACTGGCTTGCCTTCGAAGCTCAAGTTTTTGATCCGGCTGGCCGATGCATTAACCACTGTCGCTTTGCTATCGTACTTAGCCGGTTGTGTGACATCAATCTGGTAGGTTACACCATCGATAACATCAAAGTTATACGTTGGGAAATCCATATTAATTAATTGTTGCTGACCGCCTTTAGCCGGATCGATCTGGTTAAATTGGCCTGCTGACCATTCTAACCACTCTTTCAACTCAGCACCGTTCACCATGACAGCGTGAACCGTGTTTGGATATACATAAAGGTCTGCCACGTTTTTGATCGCAATTGTACCTTTAGGAATGTTGGTGTAGTAAGACGCACCGGAACGTCCACCTGCTTTGAAAGGTGCACCCGCAGACAGGACTGGGACATTCTCATAGTCAGTGCCTTGCAGTTTCTTTTCTACGTACCATTTCTGTGCATTCGTTACGATCTGAATGGATGGGTCATCCTGCACCAGAGCGAAGAAGCTGTTGATCGGTGCTGTCGTTTCGCCAACCGGACCACGTACATATTCCAGTGTGCCCTCGTGCTCGTCATGGACAGCATCAACAATTGCCTGATCCGCATCTACAAGCGGTTTTTTGTTTGCTGTATCGTAGATTGGACGTGCTTCTGTTTTGGAATCAACCACTTTCCATTTGCCGTCCACTTGCTCCAGGTCCAGATCAATGATTCCGAGGTGGTCACCCCAGAAGCCTGGCTCTACAGCAGGAACTCCATTAATTGTGCCTTTCTCCAGATCTACTCCCTTTTTGCCTTGGAAATCTGCACTAGGGAATACTTTGTGGGCATGTCCAAACAGAATGGCATTAATGCCTTCCACCTGGCTCAGGTAGAGCACGGAGTTCTCCATCAGGTCGGTTTGCGGAATATCTTCAAATCCCGAGTGAGGGATTGCTACGATAATGTCCGCACCTTCGGCCTTCATCTTTGGAATGAATTTTTTCGCAGTAGCGATGATATCCTTGGCAATGACCTTACCTTGAAGGTTGGCACTGTCCCATTGCATGATTTGCGGCGGCACAAAGCCAATCACACCCACTTTAATGGTATGCTCCTTGCCATTTTCATCCGTTACTTTTTTGTCCAAAATTTTATAAGGCGTGAAATAGTTTTTGTCATTTGTTTCATCTTGATCCCCGTCGTCTACATAAACATTCGCGTTAACGTAAGGGAAGTTCGCTCCCTCCAATGTCATGTCGAGGAAATCCAGACCATAGTTGAATTCATGGTTACCGATGTTGCCTGCGTCATAATCGAGCAGATTCATCGCTTTATATACAGGGTGAGTTTCACCCTTTTTCAAGGGATCAATCTTCGCAACATAGTCTCCCATCGGGTTACCCTGGATCAAGTCACCGTTGTCGAACAACAGGCTGTTCTTCGCTTCCGCACGGGCTTTTTTGATCAGTGTAGCCGTCTTGGCCAGTCCATATTGATCCGTCGCTTTGTCTGAATAATAGTCGTAGTTGATCAGGTTGTCATGAATGTCTGTTGTTTCCATGATCCGCAATTTAACTTTGGCCGCATCGGCAGCCGATACAGGTACTGGAAATACCGCAAGCACGTTAAATGCAACGAAAGCGGCAGTCAGGCTTGATAACAACTTCTTGCTTTTCTTCAAAATAACCCCTCCCGGTTTATGTACATTAAATCATGCCATACCGCAAACACAGGCACAGAAAATAATAGATTTCATGGGTTGTGCGTACTGATGATCCAATGAACATTCATCGGTGTCTTCAGGTTAGTTTATCTCACATGAACATCTATTCATATCTGTGCGCGTATTTACATATCAAATCATAACGTAATGTTAAACCAAAGAAAAGCATTAATTTTTACGTTATCCGCACATAACTAGTCAAATTTACGTTTTCATGCGTGATTTCGACATATTTTGCAGTAGATAAGGAAGGTATTAGGGTATGTTTACTCAAAATCACGTATATTACATCACTGTTACATCAGGTACATATTTTACTGTTTTGGGACAAAATAAAAAACCGCGAAGCCTCAGAAAAGGCTTTCACGGCCGAACAATCTCTATACTTTTGTCGTCTGACAACGAGGTTTCGTCAAGATGATGTGGTGATTGGCTTACCTTGAAGCTATGCTGAATTTATTGCTCCCACACATGATGCTCATGGTCTTTACCTGTATATTCTATACGAGCAGGAGTAATATCCAAGATCACATAGTTGGGATCATTAGGTCCATCGAACCATGCTTTCAACTCATCATTCCACACTTGCTCACGCAAGGATTCGTTTTTCGTGACCTCACATGTGCCTTCGATCTCCACCACTTCCTTGGTGCCTCCAGCCTCGTAACCAAGCAGAAGACTAACATTCGGATTATTCTCCAGTTCCTCTACTTTGTGGGTCTGACGGTTGGTTGCCAGATGAATATTCAGCCCATCATTGAAAATAGCCATGTAACGGGATTTCGGCTTGCCATTCTCTACGGTGGAGAAACTGCAATACGGGTTATTTTCCAAAGCCTTTACAATGTTTTGTTCCAATTCGTTCTGGTTCATGGGAGTTGCTCCTTTCGGGATGGGGGATGTTTGATGAATTGTGTATAAGCGTTACGAGTACGGATCGTTCTTCCGATCGCTGTTATCCCCGGATTTATTATTGAATTTTTCTAATGGTAATAATCCGGTGATAAAGGCGAGCGCTTCGCTTCTTCCAAATCGATTCCGTTCTCTCCACTACGCACAATTCCTCAAAATTAGAGTTAGAGTTAGAATTAAAATTCAAAACAACGTGCGGTTAACTCGCTTCTTCAGAATCGATTTCGTCCCTTCCACTACCGCTGCAATTCTTTCATTGGTAGAAGCAGTTCAAAGCCCAAAAGCTTTAAAAACCTTCTAGGGTTAATTTAAAAATCTCTGTCTTTTAATCTAGACGACGATCTTCTAAATGTTACGTTGTACAGATACATCGTTAAGGACAGATGCCTTTTGGCTTTGCAAACGCCTGTACTTATAGTGTACCCGCCTCACCCATGATGAATCCCCGAACCAGAACATATACATGACAATTTTGAAAATATTATCTTAATTAAGGTCTCCAAGGTAAATGCGTTGCTCTCCCTTTTTCAATAGCAATTCACCGATGGTTTTGGGATACAGACGGATGTTTTGCAGTTCCTCAAGTGCAATCCATTCCACAGCAACCTGATGGTCATCCGGGTTAGAGCCTTCAAAGACCGAAGCTTCTGCATCAACAAGACTGCATTCGAAATAAAACTCCACCTGATGAATATCTGCATCCCACTCCGCAAACTCATGATTGGCACCGATGTATTCCCGGATATGTAATAGCTCACCTACCTGCACCGCCTGTCCAATCTCCTCCAGACACTCCCGTGCTACTGCATTCTTCAGTTCCTCACCCTTCTCCTGCCCACCACCAGGAAAAACATAAGCATCACCATAGTGATCTTGCAGACGAATCAGCAGCAAGCTGCCGTCTTGAACAATGACCGCTTTGGCCGAATTCCGTATGGGTTTCATGGTATACAACTCCTCCATTCTTCATCTTATCTCGCTTGATAAGCGGTCAGTGCAACGCTCTCAGCTTCCAGCATGCGACGAATCTCTTGCGCAAACGTAAGGGCGTGTGCTCCGTCACCGTGGATGCAAACTGTATCTGCCGTAATGGGAACCAAGGTTCCATCCGTAGATACGACCACTCCGTCTTTAACCATGCGAATCACCTGAGCCAGCGCTACTTCGGGTCGTTCTATGAGAGCACCTTCGTGACTGCGAGGCGTTAATTTTCCATCTGAAGTATACGTGCGATCTGCAAATACTTCATTCACGCCGCGAACACCGATTCGCTGAGCTGCCCTGATCAGCTCACTGCCTGCCAAACCATATAAATACAGCTCAGGCTGCACCCGATAAACCGCTTCGGCTATGGCCTCAGCGAGCTTCGAGTTGGTTGCCGCCATATTATAAAGTGCTCCATGTGGTTTCACATGATGAAGGCATCCTCCGCTGGCATGGACAAAAGCCTGCAAAGACCCCATCTGATACACCACCATATCATAGGCTTCCCGAGGCGTAATCTCCATATTTCTTCGGCCGAATCCCTGCAAATCAGGTAACCCGGGATGTGCGCCGATGGCTACCTGATGCGCAATTGCCCGTTCTACCGTCAGCCGCATGACGGAAGGATCTCCGGCATGGAATCCACAGGCAATATTGGCCGATGTGATTAGAGGCATCATGGCTTCATCAGAACTCATCATCGTCTGATAAGCTCCATAACTTTCACCGAGATCACAATTAATATCCAGCGTATATAAAGCAGTCATGATATCACCTCCATTTCTGCCATTTTCCTGCGTATCAGCTGATCCAGCAATCGCAAGTTCCGCTCTCGTAATATGTAGAGATCACGGGCCTCTTCATGCGTAATCTCTGCAAAAGAAATGCGGCTTCCGGGCCTGACCTGGGCCAGAATAGGCAGATCAACCGTAGCTACCTGTGCAATCACAGGATAACCTCCAATAGTCTGGTGATCTGCCATCAATACGATAGGTTGCCCATCCGCAGGTACCTGCACCGTGCCAAAGGTGACCGCCTCGGATAAACGATGCAATGGCCGAGCCAGCTCCAGCCGTGACCCCTGCATCCGATATCCCATACGATCAGAATGGGGAGAGATCATATAGTTTTCAGAAAAAAAGATTTTCAGACTCTCTTCTCTGAAGTACGAATAGTCTTGACCTTGCATCACTCGTATGACAGGTTTTTCGTAATAGTCAGGTCTCTCCTTCTCCGATAAAAACCATGCGGGAGCCACCATAGTTTGGTTGTCACCTAATTGCATCTCCATTACACTTATCCACTGTTGAACTTCATGCGAGATGCCTCCCGCATCCAGCGCATCTGCCGCACGCAGAGCCCTTCCATGAAAACCACCAAACCCGGTCTTAACATCCGTACTGCGGCTACCCATTACTTCTGGTACATCGATCCCCCCAGCAAACGCCAAATATGCACGCAGGCCATGCCGGCATGCACCAAATTTCAATACACTGCCAGCCCGTAACAGCACGGGTCGCCACAAAGGCACAGGCTGTCGATCTACTGTGGCACTGAGATCTGCACCACATAGCGAAATCAGTTGATTGGTTTGCATTTTCAGTTCTGGCCCGGACATCGTAATTTCAAGTACTGCATCGTGCCGAGAGTTACCGAGAAGTATATTGGCTACCCGGGCCGCGAACATATCCATAGAACCGCCCACCGGCACACCATAACGGCGATACCCTATTCTACCTTCATCCTGAACGGTTGTTAACAAGCCAGGACGAATGATCTGTATACTCATCCCTTCCCCTCCCTCCGCTCCAGTTCCAAGTATTCTGGCATCGTAATGGGCTTGAAACGAACAAAGTCCCCTGCTTCAAGCAGACTTGGAGGATTCGTTTCCGGACGGAAAAGACGGATAGGTGTCCGTCCAATACACTGCCAACCACCTGGTGTCGTTATCGGATAAATCCCCGTCTGAGAACCACCTATCCCCACCGTCCCCACCTCTACTTGAAGCCTCGGCGTTGCCCTCCTTGGTGTGGCTATTTGTTCGGGTAACCCACCCAAGTATGGGAAGCCAGGGGCAAAACCAATCATATGTACAAGGTAATCAACAGAAGAATGGATCGTAATGACTTCCTCTATTGTCAGGCCGTGTTCGTTAGCCACATATTCCAGATCCGGCCCAAACTCTCTGCCGTAACATACCGGAATCGTCACAATTCGGGTGGATTTCCTCAGATCATTCGGCTGTATCTTTTCATTGAGTTGACGCAGATGTTGTAGCAGAAGCCTGCTTGTTTCCTGATAAGACGATATCCAAGGATCGTAAAATAATGTGACGGACAAATACGAAGGTACCCATTCCACCGTAGCTGGCACAGATCCCTTTTCCAGAAGAGCACATACTGACATCACTCTCTGATGCACCCCATCCGACAAGGTATCGCCGCAACGAATCACTATTCCACACTCTCCTAGTGGAGATAACATGTCATCCGTCCAGTCATAAGTGATCGTGTTCATGGCCTCCCCTCTCCTTTTGCCCATGTTTAGCCTCTGACGCCTAGTGCCTTCAACAACAATAAGCGAACCGCCGGAAACGGCTCCGCCTTGTCATCTTGTATAACAAAATAGAGCGACTGCATAAACAGTCTGATATTCAAGCTCATTTGACTTACTTCTTGCAAGGTTCCACCTTCATTAGTAGTTCCACTTCTCTTCGATTGAAGCTGTTCAATCCATTCCGCAAGCTCTGCCTTCTTTAGTAGATTGCGCCTCAGGATTGTCACAGCCGCTTGGGCCATACGCTGATCTTCATCATAGATATAGGCTACGCCGGGCTCCATCACTTTTATAGAAAGTGCATGCAAAAGTTCCTGCAAATCCGCACTTTCGAGATACGGTGACTGGGCCAAATCTTCAACTGCATCAGCGGCATGAGCCGGTGCGTGGGCCCATCCCTTATCCTCTACGTAGCCCCGAACGTCCTTTTCACCTTTCAGATACGTGGTCAAACGCTCCAGAACCCTTGCCATATCCTCCTGCTGCAAGAAAGAACGCTGACGGTCGACGCTCAAAATGGGCGGCAGGAGTAACACCGAAAATGTACGAGTAAACACACTGTCCGTTCCCTGCTCACCAATCCTGTAGAACAAATGCTTATCATCCAATGCTATATCTAGCAAATTCTTAAGCTGTTCGTCCGAAAAAACGTTCTGACCAATCCATGTCGCCAGCGTAACGTAAATAAGCTCATCTCGCAGCACTGGGTCTGGATTACCAATATGCTGCATCATATGCATTGACAATTCATAGGGTTGCTCTACCTGATCTGCGGCAAAATCCACTGAACGAAGCTGCTGTAGATGCTGCTTTAATGTAATTGCGTCCATGTACAATATTCCTTTCTCTCACTCCAGATGCATGCTGCAATTGTACAATTCACACTGCCATGCCTGGTCCTGATAGTTCACCCGTGTAATGGAGGTATTCCCCAGCTTTACGCTGATATCCAGTTTCGGTACCAGTGCCCGCAGTGTATTACGAAGCACAGCCCCGTGACTCACTACGATGACTCGTCCATTCGGATGTTGCCGGAGGATATCTTCTAACGCCGCTTTCCCTCGGGAAGCACCTGCATTCGGGTGCTCTTTTCCTAGATCGAGTGAACTCCAATCTGCTCCCCATTTCGCAATACGTTCCTCTTCTGTTGTACCTTCCACCTGACCTCCGCCCATTTCGCGCAATCTCGGGTCGAGATGAATCTCCTGAATATCAAGCCGATCTGCGATAACACGAGCCGTTTCACTTGCCCGCTCCAAGTCACTGGCATAGATGGCATCCCAGGATTCCTCAGCGAGCCTTGCCGCCAGCAAAGTCGCCTGTTCTCTCCCCTCCTGATCGAGCGGATTGTCCGTCTGTCCCTGCGAACGCTTTTCTTTATTCCAAGCCGTACTGCCATGACGTATCAACGCAATCTGTGTCATCGTTTGTAGTCCCTCTTTTCTCTAAAGCTCATTCGAGCTCGTCCTCTGTAAAATGCTTTCTGGCCTTCGGTTTCAAAAACTTGCCTTCGTTATAGGTATTTGACCCGTTTCTGGGGATAGACAGACTATCCCACGACGTTTCTTTTAACATTTTGGCCGTGTGAACAATTTGCCCTACATGATACGGATAATGCGCCAACTGCCGCATAATCGCCTCCATTATGGTATGGCCCTCATTGCGAATATATATGATCTGAGACATGTGATCCGGAGTAAACGAACGCAGTGCTCCCAGCAGACAGTCCCAGCCCTCTTCCCATTTCACAAGCAGTTCTTCCCGAGTATGGAAATCACCCACAAATTCGGCATCACGCTCACGCCATGGCTTCTCACCATCCGTTGTCAGCACATCCGTCCAGCGGGATCGCATATTGCCCCATAGATGTTTCACAATGACCGCAATGCTGTTGGTGTCCTCGTTCCACGTTTGAAACAACTGCTCCGTCTCCAATTGCTCCATTGCGCGTTCCCCAAGCTGCTTGTAGTAAAGGAACTGTTTCTCCGCTGTTTCCAAAAAAGCCTGATTCATGTCCATCCGTCTTACCCCCATTTCAAAAAGTTATGCCGGGAAAGAAAACGTGCCGTCTGCATTCGGTTCAAATTTCAATACCTTACTGACTGCATCCAGATTCAACTCTCCATAGATGTGTGGAAACAGCTCATTCAATTCATACAAATCTTCATAGACCAGCTCTGCCTTCAACGTTCTCTCTTCAATCCCGAGCAGCAACAGGTCGGTACTTCCCGCATAATACTGTCCAGCTACCCATGGAATCTGCTCTGCGGTGGAACAATGAATAAAGCCGTCGGTTTCTAAACTCTCTGGGGCATACGTATCTCCTTTGGATACTTCCTCCCATACGGAGCGGGAAATAATACTGTAAATCATAGATCTTCCTCCTTGGTTGCTGAAAGACAGCACATATTAATCAACTATTATAGATCATCCCGGATGCGGGCGTACATTTTCTGGTCGGTAAATACACCTTTAATTTTCAACTGCTTGCGTAGCACCCCTTCTTGCACCATACCCAGCTTTTCCATTACACGCGCAGAGCCGATGTTGCCGGCATTACATCTTCCCTCCAGCCGGTTACTCTCCAGTTGCTCGAAGCAGTAATCAACGATAGGTTGCATGGCTTCCGCGGCAAGTCCCTTGCCCCAATAGGCACTGCTAATGGCATACCCAAGCTCCCCACTCTGCATGGATTCATCCAGATCGAAAATCTCGCCTCTCCCAATGAGCTTTCCCGTTTCTTTCAGCACAAAAGCCCAGATATATACGTTTGTTGCTCATAGTTTCGTAGCACGCGCTCCAGATAACCGATGGAATCATCCTTGCTTTCGTGGCACTGCCACAGGCTTTGCTCACTAACTTTCGGGTCAGATGCAAATGCATAATATTCATCGAGGTCGTCCATCGTAAGACGTCTGAGGTACAACCGTTCAGTTTCAAATTCTGGTGATTCTGCAAAAAGTTTATCGATATTCATTCAGCGTACCTCCTGTCTATGAATTGACTCTATAGGCGCATCATCTTACTCAGAATAAAACGGTCTATAAGATAAACACATAAAATGCCGATTAGGTATCGGATCAAATCCATGAAAAGAAATCCACGACCCAATATCAGAGCTCCCAACAACGTCGAACGCAGATTGTTCAGCCAAGGTGTTTGAATCAGCTGTGAAAATTCAATCATCCAACTGAACGTTACACTTCCCCATAAAGCTCTTGCACGGTTCGAGTGGATGCATACCATACGTACGCCAAAATAGATCATGCCTGCCCATAGTGCATCTCCAAAATGCTCTTGAACCCAGTCAGGCAATACGGCTCCATATGTTCTGGAAGCTAGTCCTGCCGTCATAATGATGATCGCGGCGATGAAGTAGACCCATCTGTTTTGAATAGACATCCCATTCCAATGTTTCACAGCCGTCCATCCAGAACCTTTAGGATAAATTCGGTTTTGGCAGCAGTATACGATTCTCTGTCGTCTTTATTCTCATCTGCAAGCTTTATTTTCAGTTCAGCATACGCCTTCACCAGATCCGGGCGTGATCTCAGCACATCACGAAAACGAATCTGCCGCTCCCAACGTTCCTCACCTGGACGCATGAGATGCAGATGCACAGCTCGTTTCCCATCTTTAACTCTGACCCAGAATCGTCTATATTCCCGGCCATCCAGTTCGGGTGGAACATAATTCCAGCCAACAGGGTTCAACTGCGCGGCAATGCGCTCCATGACATCCCAGGACTGCACCTCCCCCATCAGATCAATAATTGGCTTGGCAGATAAACCAGGTATGGAGGTGCTCCCAATATGCTCAAATGTATGTATGTCCAGATGCTTCAAAAATTCTCTCAACTGCGCAATTTCTTCCTCCGCATGCGTACTCCAGGCGGAGTTAGCTTCTACAACCTCTATAGGTTCCGTGGCCCATGCAGGCCAATTCTCCGGGTTCATCTGATCGGCCATTACCATAATCACTCCTTGAAGTTAGATTCTATGTTCAAAAAAGGAGACGCACAAGTACGCCTCCCTCATAGTATACATGGATTCAATTCGATCTGATCAACACTTATGTGGAAAAAAGGAACATTATTTTACCGTCACAGGTATCGTCACTTTTTTATTGCCCCACTTCGCGGTGATGCTTGTTTTACCTTTAGCTAGCGCAACAATTCTGCCATTCGATACCGTAGCGACATTCGGCTTGGAGCTGCTCCACACCGCACTTCCTGTCACCATCAACGTTTTCCCTGTATCATACTGAGCCATTACCCCTAGAGCCGAGCTGGACTGAGGAGACAAAACCAAACTTTTCTGACCCATGATCAGCTTCTGGAGCGTAGGTACCACGTTGACTGCTACAGTAACGGTCTGACCCTGGTACGAACCCGTCAAGGTAGCTTGTCCTTCGTTCATCCCTTTGACCGTACCGTTTTTCACCGTAGCCACGCCGGGATTGGATGACGTCCACACAACAGATTTGGATAGGTTGACTGTTTTGCCACTGGAGTACGTCCCCATCACTTTAAGTGGGCTAGATTTTTTGATCGTTAACTGGATTGTTGCAGGCTTAACCTCGATCTTGCTAATGGTGTCTATCACCGTTATCGGTACTTTAACGAGGGTCGACCCGTACTTCCCTTGCAGTATCACTTTACCGGGAGTAATGCCTTTGATCTTTCCGTTCTCAATCACAGCCAGGTTACTGGACACCGTCCATACAATGTCGGATGTGACTTCCTCTTCCTTGCCATTCGCACGCGTAATGCTGACTTTCGGGAGCGTGCCTTCGTTTCCTTTTACAAACGTATACGCATTAGGTGAAGCCTTGATGCTTTTGATTTTGTCCTGCACCTGAACAACCACCTGTGCTTTAACCCCGCTCACTTGTGCAACAATCGTGGCTTCGCCTGCAGCGATCGCTTTGACTTTACCTTTTGTGATCGTCACCACAGCAGTATTGCTAGTGGACCAGGTTACTCCGCCGGTAACATCCTGTTTATGATCCGCGCCTTCCACCGTCGCGAGCACCTGATAGGATGCAGTCTCTCCCACATTCATCTTCTGCGAATTACTACCTGAAATCTCAATTGAAATTACATCACCTGACGCCGCCCAAACAGATGAAGGTACCAAAAGTGTGAGTGCGATAATTAGAGCAAGCATACCTCGTAACGACCATTTCATTCTACTTTTGTCCATGTCAAGTCTCATTCTCCCATCATCCTATGTTTTCCTACCCTTCACTAACCAATATTTTACTTTCCACTATACTCTATATCGGAGATTCGAAGGTTAAAGTTAAATGACAAGTGCTAGGATAAGTAGAACCATTTCCACTTCACCATCCACGAAGGTACGCTCAGAAGATGAGATGGTCTTACTGATGAGAACAGCCCGCAATCGTTTTGAAAAGGCATTGCAATCCGGAAAAATTGAAATTAACGAGCTTGAATGGAAGCTGCGTTAAGAATACAGGTGAATCATGGAGCGTATAAAAACACCAGAAATTCAGAAAAAAATTCAATGGGCTAAAGAAAAGCTTTGATCCGAGATGATTTAGCACGAGCCCTATTTGATGAACTAGGTTTCGTCCGAGAAGGAAGGCATTACTATGTATCTGAGATGGATATACCAATTGAACTCCCTTCGGATACACTTGAGGGTTCGAAAGAAAAAATAATCAAATTAAACACACCAGAAGGTTATTGTTATGTGATTGGAATAGATGATCTGATTCTAGATCGATTAAGAGCATCCGAGTTCTGGTCCGATGCCCGTAGCCTGGAATGGGCTCGTTACCTCATGTATAGCCAATTCGATAACATTGACCTGACATATATAAGGAACACGGTAAACATAGAAAATGTCAATTTGGCATCCCGGTTTGAAGAAGAATATCAATGGGTTATTGACCATATGTTTGAATAAAGAGGAGCCCGATAAGGGCCCCTCTCTATTTGCTTATTCTCTATTACATTCAATTAAAATCACTGTATTTCTTCTATTCACCCTTCTCATGCTCTGGCAAAATCAAGCGTTCGGCCCCGCCCATATATGGACGCAAAGCCACCGGAATATAAATGCTGCCATCTGCCTGCTGATGGTTCTCCAGCAACGGAATCAAAATGCGCGGCGAAGCTACGGCTGTATTGTTGAGCGTATGGCAGTAGACCAACTTGCCCTCCTCATCACGGCAACGAATGTTCGAACGCCGAGCCTGAAAATCATGCAAGTTCGACGACGAATGGGTTTCCCCATATGCTTCGCGGCTTGGCATCCATGTTTCGATGTCATACTGTTTATACGTTTTCTGCGACATATCACCCGTACATACTGCCACTACACGATAGGGCAATTCAAGCTGTTGCAGCAATTCCTCTGCATGTCCCGTAATTTCCTGTAACATCCGTTCCGATTCCGCTGCATCCGGCGCACACAGGATGACCTGCTCTACTTTGGCAAACTGATGTACACGGTACAAGCCCCGCACATCCCGTCCTCCCGAGCCGACTTCACTACGGAAACACGTGGATACTGCTGCCAGCTTCATGGGCTCTTTCACATCAATCACTTCATCCGCATAATACGAAACCAGCGGTACTTCCGATGTGCCGACCAGCCATTTGTTCTCTCCTTGCAACTCATATACCTGATCCCGGCCTGTCGGGAAAAATCCGGTGTTCACCAACGTATCCTCCCTGACCATGAGCGGAACTTCCAGCGGGGTGAATCCCTGCTTCAGCAACAGATCCAGTGCAAGCTGCTGTACCGCCCGGTGTAACAACAAACCTGCCCCCTTCAATACATAGCTTCGCGTTCCACCGATCTTGACGCCGCGCGGAATGTCGATCAGTTCGTGCATCTCTCCTAGCTCGACATGATCTCTGGCCTGATAGTCAAACACAGGTAGCTCTCCCACTCGCCGTAGCTCTACATTATCTTCATCCGACAAGCCCACAGGTGTATCTGGCGACACGATATTAGGTACCAGCCATTGCAACCTGTTTACTTCCTCCTGTACTACCCTCAGCTTTGCTTCCTCTTGCTCCAGCTGTTCATTCAATTGTTTGACCTGTGCCCGCATTTTCTCTGCTTGCTCACGCTCACCCGATTTCATTAACTTCCCGATCTCAGCCGACAACGTATTGCGCAGACGACGTGCTTCTTCCGTTTGTTGCAAAAGCACTTTGCGCTCATCATCCCGTTGTATTAACGCAGCGATATCAATCTTGATCTTTTTCCCGTCTGCAGCTACCTGAACCTCTTCTGCATGTGCCCGAACCCACTTCATGTCTAACATGGTCACCGTCTCCTTTGGCTAAAAAAATACAAAGAGCGCCCTCATCCCTTGGGACGAGGAGCGCTCTGCTCGCGGTGCCACCCAACTTGCCGAATCGGTTCAAACCTCCTGATTCAGCCTCTTGGTCCGCGATAACGGGCGGTTCCGGTTAACTTGGGAAAATTTCATTTCGCTCCCTGGCGAAAACGCCTCCGAGTTGGATTCTCTTCAATGGCATGATCCGATCTGTAATTGTGTTACTCAGTATATACGAAGACATAATAACATTGCAACTCATAGATGCCCGTTTACGTATCTTTCCAAAGCTGGATCAAGTACAATTGAACTAACTTCCAAAACACCAAGGGGTGAATTTATGTTTTTCTTCATCGTCTTTCTGTTGCTTAGTTTATTCGGACTCGTCTTTGGAATCAGAGCCCTGCTCATACCGAATTCTTGGCCATTCAACCGGAATAAAGACGAGCTAACACTTTCCGACATCATCCGTATTAAATTCAGAGGTATTCTCCTTCTTGCAATCAGCATTGTTATGGCTTTAGCTTCCATTAAACAATTAGTCGAGTAACCGTTTTTCAATATATATGAGTTGCCCTATATAACAGTTCAGACTATGGTAAAGCAAGCTGTCGAAGGGAGAAGGTATTGCATGAATATGGGTCCGAACCATCTGAATTCATCCGAGGGCGAAGCCGCCAAACAAAGGGCAGATGAACTTGCCCGCCAAGCTCAGCGCGGTACCTGGTTGAGTGGAATTTTCACCACAATCATTATCGCTGCTGTGATCATTGGAATTTTATTTTGGATCGCTTACATTAGAACTTCTTAAAAATAGGATTGCCCAGGAAATACTTTTTTTCTAGATGGATAACGATACGATGAATTAAACCGTCATAACAGCCGCCGGTCCCTTGAACAACTTGCCAAATACATAACGCACTAGCGGCCCCAATACAATCAACTGATATGGCAATGCCAGACCGAAGTTACGTACAATCGTATGAAGATACGTGCTGATCACGGATTCTCCCTCTAACTGACCGGCAGCAACGGCTGTAATGATGCCATATAAAGACATGAGCAAAACCATGCCGATCACCATGAATAAGGACATCGTAACTACACCTTTGATTTTACTCGATCTCGCAAATGAGAAGGAAAATGCAATTTTTCTCGCTATTGGCCCCACGATGAACGACTCCACCAAAAAGGCAATGACAAAACAGAGCACGAATTGAAGCAGCATCTGCATCTCGGACATCCGACCTAACATCCCCGTATGCCATAGATTGAAGGTCATCATCACTACGACCATTCCTGTACACATCATAAGTCCAAAAATAACTTGTTCTTTCTTGCTTACTGGCAATATACTCATCCTTTCTGTAACTTGGATCATTATAGACAATCGGGCTACCCTCACATAAGTGAACATTTTGTGAACGATTTACCGACTAGACACACTCCCGTCACTGGCCTATAATTACACCTAGTAATGCCCGTAACTTCATAGTTTCCCAGGGGAGTCGGAATTGGCCGGCTGAGAGTGTATCCCATCAAGATACTAACCCTTAGACCTGATCTGGATCATGCCAGCGTAGGAATCGGAGTATATTGCAACGGCACAGCTATAAGCTGAACGCCACTCTCTCACGCCTGCACGCGTCCCGGATTACGGGGCGCTTTTTTTGTTTTCTTTTGACATGCAGAAACAGAAAAATGACGTTATTCGGATAACCCGCGAGTATAAATTCGTCGATTTATGCAAAGGGATTGGATATGAAGCCAAGGAGTACCCCCGTGCCATCCGGCCGGACATACGAAGGAGAGAATCACAATGAATTGGCGTAAAACGATGGGAATGTTACTCATGTGTGTGCTATTGGTTACCGTAGCTGCATGTGGTGGCAAAGAAGCCGCTCCAGCAGAGCAGCAAAGTGCGACTGGTTCGGACCAAACCAATGAGGGGAGCAGTACTGCACTGAAAGATATAAAAGTCGTGCTCGACTGGACTCCAAATACGAATCATACCGGTCTGTATGCAGCGGTGGACCAAGGTTTTTATAAAGCAGCAGGTTTAAATGTGGAGATTGTACAGCCAGGAGCCGGTGGTGCGGATACGATGGTTGCCTCGGGTGAGGTACCGTTTGGCGTCAGTTATCAGGAAAGTGTAACTCAGGCGCGCACGCAGGACGTTCCACTTGTGTCGATTGCCGCAGTTATTCAGCATAATACATCTGGTTTTGCCGCTCCAGTGGATCGTAAGATCAAATCACCCAAAGATTTTGAAGGTAAAACCTACGGTGGCTGGGGTTCCCCGGTAGAAGAAGCGGTAATGCAGTCCATTATGGAGGGCGAAGGTGCTGATGTATCGAAAGTCAAAAACATTAACATGGGCGATGCCGACTTCTTCACAGCTGTGAAACGCGACATCGACTTTGCGTGGATTTTCTATGCCTGGACGGGAATTGAGGCTGAATTACGCGGAGAACCGATTGACATGTTATATGTAAAAGATTATGCCAAAGCGCTGGATTACTACACCCCTGTACTCGTGACCAATGAACAGACGATTCAGAAAGACCCTGAACTGGTGAAAGCTTTCCTAAAGGCCACTTCTGAAGGTTATCAGTATGCCATTGATCACCCTGAAGAAGCAGCGAACATTTTGATCAAAGCTGTTCCCGATCTGGACAAAGATTTAGTACTTGCAAGCCAAAAGTGGCTCAGCCCGAAATACAAAGATGACGCACCTCGCTGGGGTGAACAAAAGGAAGAGGTATGGAAGAACTACACCGACTGGATGTTCAGCAAGAAACTGCTGGATAAAGAGATTGATGTAACGAAAGCATACACCAACGAATTTTTACCGCAGTAATAAGTGATTACTCAACATGTAAAAATGAATTTTGATTTTTTCACATTTAAATGAAAAGGAAGAAAAAACTTAAAGAAGCGAGCCCTTATAAGGTTTTCTAAGGAAAGCCACCTCATAAGCACGCTTTCTGCTGAATTTTCTTCCCACAATCCAAGTGATAAGTTAATTTTTTTGTACACAAAAAACGGAGAGGGCAGAACCCCTCTAAAGAAGCAAAGCGGTCGCGTTTATCACCGGATTTTCCCTTTGGAAAAGGGAATCAAAAAAATCTGGGGATAACAGCGATCTAAGAGGGGACTGCATTCGGAGTGGTACAGTGTACAACGACCATATCTACTTATCCATCCACACCCGAAAGGAGCATTAATCTCTCATGGCAAGTACATTACTCAGTATTCAGGTTATTCCCAAAACACCGAACGGCGAGAACTCCTATCCATACGTAGACCGTGCCATCGAAGTGATTCAGCAATCCGGCCTGAAATATCAGGTCAACGCGCTCGATACGACCATGGAGGGCGAACTGGATGAACTACTGGAGGTTGTGCGCAAAATGCACGAAGTGCTTGTGGAAGCTGGTAGTCCAAGCATCATCTCCCAGATCAAAATCGCACATAGCCCGGACGGATTCAGCATGGATACACTGACGGAGAAATATCGCTAATGTCTACCTATTTTAAAAGTGTATGGCCGCCCCTCGTGGCGGTTATTCTCTTTATCACGGTATGGCAAGGGGCCGTCTCTCTATTCCAGATTGAGAAATGGATGTTGCCTGCGCCGTCCGATATCGCTCGCGAAGCAGCTTCTCAGGCTGACCGTTTGGGTATGCACGCCGCTGCAACGATTCAGCTAACCCTTATCGGATTTGTCGCCGGGACAGCAGTCGGTCTGTTCATTGCCATGGTGCTACATCTGATCCCTTTTCTGAAGTCAGCTTTGTATCCACTACTTATTCTTAGTCAAAATATCCCGACCATCGCACTTGCACCGCTCCTGCTGATCTGGTTCGGCTTTGGCTTGCTACCCAAATTGATTACCATCATTCTGGTCTGCTTCTTCCCGGTAGCAGTCGCTGCCATGGATGGACTCACGCGCACGGATGCGGCGATGATGAACTATATGCGCATGGCAGGTGCGAATCGCCGTCATATTTTTTGGAAACTGGAGCTTCCTCATGCCCTTCCATCGATATTTTCCGGTGTCAAAATCGCCGCTACCTATAGCGTGATGGGTGCCATCATTGCGGAATGGATTGGTGCCGACAAAGGCATCGGCTATTATATGATGTTGCAGAAATCGGCTTACCGCACGGATCGCCTTTTTGTTGCCATCATGATTATCGTGGCACTCAGCCTGCTTCTTTTCCTGCTCATTGCGCTGTTAGAGAAGCTGCTCGTTCGCTGGCGCCCACAGAAGCGCTAGTTTTGCATATCAGAGGTTAACGTATTATGTACTTAGGAAGTGATTCCCTATGAAAAGATACCCGAAGGATAAAACGAATGGTCCGGGTTCCATTTCGGTTCCTCCCGCGCTAGACATTGTTAACTTGCATGTGTCCTTCAAGGAACGGCGGCGGAAACTGTCTGTGTTGAATGGCTTGTCCCTGACGGTGGAAAAAGGGGAGTTTGTTGCCATCGTCGGCCCTTCCGGCTGCGGCAAAAGCACCCTGTTCCACATCATCGGCGGCTTGCTCAAGCCGCAGGATGGCCAAGTGCTCATGAATGGCAAGCAAGTTACGGGACAACGCGGACATATCAGCTACATGCCCCAGCAACCCGCCCTTTTCCCGTGGCGAACCATTGAAGACAATGTGTTGCTGGCAGGCGAGATCGCTTCTGCTACAGCGTTCACTGCCCCCGTTGCTCCGCGTGCTGAAGCGCTCGCAGAGGCAAGACAGTGGCTGGGCAGCGTTGGCCTTGCAGGCTTCGAGCGGGCATATCCTCATCAACTGTCAGGCGGAATGCAACAGCGTGTTGCTTTCCTTCGTGCACTGCTCAGCCCGCAGGAACTGATGTTGCTTGATGAGCCATTTAGCGCGCTCGATGCTCTGACGCGGAGCGACATGCAACGCTGGTTGCTGGATATCTGGGAACAGAATCGTCGCTCGGTGCTATTCATCACCCATAATATCGAGGAAGCACTGCTACTGGCGGATCGGGTCTATGTCTTATCCAATCGACCGGCTGCTGTGCTACACGAGGTTCATGTTCCTTTTGATCGTCCAAGACGAGATGAAATAACAGAAGAGCCTGCCTTTCTCGAACGCAAACGGCAGATTGCCCAGTGGATGAAAGAAGAACAGCAAAAAGCCCGCCTATCTTGATAGCGCGGGCTTTTAGTTATAATTTTTCCTGATATGGGTGATCCAAAACGATGAACTCGGCGTTATATATATGAATACCTACGATTTAAGGAGGCAATCCCCCATGCATTCTCAAACGTTTGCACCGTTAATCGATGCCCACATTCATTTTGATAAATACACACCGGAGGAACAGGAGAAGATGTTGCTAAGCTTACCCTCGCATCAAGTCGAAGCGGTCATTGCAGTTTCCATGAATCTGGCTTCTGCCCAGGCCAATCTGGAACTTGCTAAACAGCATGCGCGTTACATCTACCCGGCGTTTGGCTATCATCCCGAACAGCAACTCCCCTCCCTCAACGATCAGGAAAAGTTTTTTCTCTGGATTGAAGAACACATTGGACATGCTATTGCCATCGGTGAGGTAGGTTTGCCTTATTACAGCCGTGAAGAGGCAGGACGTGCAGGCCTTAGCTTCGACCAAAGCGGATATATTGATCTGCTGGAGCAGTTCATTATACTCGCCAAAAAATACCATAAACCCATCATCCTGCATGCCGTGTATGAGGATGCCGATATAGCCTGCGAACTGCTGGAGAAACATCAGTTTACACGGGCCCACTTCCACTGGTTCAAAGGATCCAAGCAGACCATTCGGCGTATGGCAAACAACGGGTATTACATCTCCTTCACACCCGATATTCTATACGAGACGGAGATCCGTGAGCTTGCAAGGCAATATCCGGCAGAGCAAGTGATGGCTGAGACCGATGGGCCTTGGCCCTTTGAAGGTCCGTTTCAACACCAGATGACACACCCGGCTATGACACGTCAGGTGATTCAGGCCTGGAGTGAGATTACAGGTATGGGAATCGAGCGAGCGGCACGTCTTTTTTACCGAAACACCAAGCGTTTTTATCGCCTGCCAGAGTAAGATAAGAGGAAACATGATATTTTATAGATCTTCGTATTCAATTATTAAACCTCATTGCAAGTATAACCCACTGTGTAGGTCATCACCTTCCATAGTGGGTTTATTTTTTACATTAGCTTCGTTTGAAAATAGGATCAAAATCGTGCAAGAAATCAGCATTTTTTATACCATATATGCTTTAATCCGCACTGTTAAACCAAGAAAAAGGAGAAATTCATACTATTTTTTAAAATATATTCAAATATTTTTCGTTTATTTTCTACAATTTTCGCCAAGTATTGTGAAATTATCTACAAAAAAATTGAATATATAGGTATTTCTTCTCTTTTTCTACATTATTCATTGATTAATTCTGGATTTCATCCTATATTCTATTTTGCAAATAAATACAATAGATTCAATAGGAGGAAGAACCTATGGCTTTTTATCGCAGTAAATTGTTTTACTCTTGTTTAGTGGTTTTGTTTATACTATCTCCAATCATCTCTGTCTCACCAGTAAGCGCCGCTACTGTTCAAGAGATTGATTTAAGATCAGAAGGGTATCCAGGCAATTATAAAGAAAACACAAGAAGTAGTGATAAATTTGTTACTTTATCTCCAACAGTTACAAGTTATAGGCTCCATTTTAATAGAATTGCTTTAGCTAATGGAGATCGAGTATCCGTGTCTTCTTCTTACAGTAAAACAACTCAAGAGGCTGGTACCATTTACTACTCTGCTGGGGGAGGATACACCTCTGATGTTTGGACACCTTGGATAACGGGACCAGCTTACGTAAACCTCATTGTAAACAATGATGGGCAAACAAGCACCGGTTATCTGATTGACAAAATTGAGTTCAATGGGTCATCATCACCACTCATTAATTCAAGTGCTTTTTTCCCTAACTCGTTCACTTCTGTGAGTAATATATCCGTTTACCAGTCACCTTCGGTCTCTACGTATGGATATTCTACCTATGTCTCAACAGCATTAAATCAGCTGAAAAATATATCAAATGCAAACATTGGTTTCACTAACTCATCATCTACAGCAGCACAAGTCAGGATTTCTGCAAACAATAGCCGTGATATAGATTACTTTGCAATAGTCCAGCCATACGATTCAAGCGGGAAGCCTATAAATGAATTGGCTTCAAATACTTGGAGTTACGCAACTATGGTTCTTAATCATGGCGTTATGACAGCTTGGGGATTTAATACAAATAACAAACAAGGCACAGTTACACACGAAGTAGGGCACCTCGTTTCTCTGAAACACCAAGAGAATTATGATGTAAACTCTATAATGCAAAAAGGGAAGAAAAATAATACATCATTCACTCCAATCGATATTGCCAACATTCAATACAGATGGTAAGGAGGAATTAAATATGAACATTAATAAAAATATAAAAATCACATTTCTTTTCACGTTGATTGCTTTTACAGTTGGGGCTTATACACTTTATACTTCAGTGAATAGTGAGGCAGCTACAACTGTTCAAAATGAGAAAAAAGTTTATTCAGCTCATGCTGACTATCCCGTTGTCAATAACGTGAATGAGCTCGAAGAACATGCAGATCTTATTGTTTCTGGAAAGTACACTGGTAACCGAAACGAATACTTCCAAACTGACGATCAAGGTGAAGTCGTTGTTAAGGCGAGCAAATCAGAGTTTCAAATCGAGCATGTTTACAAGGGAAAGCAACCAGAGAGTTTCATCACCGTAGTGGAGCCTGCTTATGAAGATGAAGAGGCAATTTACACGATTGAAGGGTATAACTTAATGAACAATCTCGATAACTATGTTCTTTTCCTGGCTACCACTGATACAGGAACTTATCGGATCGTAGGAATGTATCAAGGTCAGTATCAGATCGATTCCAACCCCAGTATTCAAAACCTTGCAAGAAACAGTATTGAAACAGTCCATTTTGAAGATGAACAAATAGACCATTACTCTTCATTAAAAGAACAAGTGTTTGAATTTTTAACAGAGGAGAATAATCAGCCTACTAGTGTTAAATAATTTTCATCTATAACATATGGTAAACAGAAACTCACCGTTTAACATATGGAAGGTGATTCTCAAGTACTTGCCATTGAAAATAAAAAAGCAGTGAACACTGGTAATCGTGGTGTTCGCTGCTTTTTTATTTTTTTCCATTTGTCTGAGTTGGCCAGACTTCGCACTTGTATAGGGTAGATGGTATGAAGTATGTCTATTACGCAGATTTCTAGGATGTAAACACTATTCAGTTGGTGTCATCTCAAATTGACCAATAACTGTTTTACCATCTTTGTCATACAGGGGGATTCGTTGATTACTTTTTTCTTTTTCCATCTGATGTTTCACTGCCTCCTCAGGTGTTGCAGGATCAGAACCAATGAGATCGGATGAGAGTACATAGCCGTTTTTGCCGTCAATACCTATTGCGGAGATTAAATCAGGTGCCACTGATGGATCTACAAATTTCCCGTAGGTTTGTCCGGACTGATTAACTTGATATACACCCTGATTTTTTTGAGCAACATTAGAATCTTTAGACTCAGACTTCTCTCCAAAAACAGATACCGATAGAAGAACAATCAACGTAGCTGCAGACAGGAAAATTACAAAAGACCTTTTAAAATTCAATCAGCCTTCCTCCTTCCCTTCTTTGTGGTTCCACTAAATACTCAGAATGATTACCGCTTCAAGAACCCTCTGCGTTCAAGGAATGCTCTCACCTGCAAACGTGCTGGCTCGGTAAGACGTTTTGCCATGAGTTCAGACCACGGGGTTGCGCGCTCACCATGGGTACGTTCTTTCAAGTATTCCGTCGTGGTCACATCATATTCTTGAACACCTTCCAGGGTCTGAGCAGGCTGGTAGTGATTATGATGTAATACTGCCTTCAGCGGAAGGCGTGGACGGATGCCCGTTTCCTGATCTGCAACTCCGACACACATCCCGTATACTGGATAAACGCCATCCGGTAATTGGAGCAATGTAGCTACTTCTTCAATACGAGTGCGGATTCCGCCGATATATACAATGCCAAAACCGAGCGATTCGGCTGCAAGAGCAGCATTCTGAGAAGCAAGGGCAGCATCAATCGTAGCTACCATAAAGTTTTCGGTGGAGTCCGCATAAGACTCCTTCTCCGGAAGATGACGCGCTGCTGCCTCCTTCAATCGATATAGGTCAGCACACCATACGAGAAAGACCGGACATTCAATGACATAAGCCTGACCCCCGGCAAGCTCAGCCAGTTTGGCTTTCTGCTCTTGATCTGTCACAGCGATCACCGAGTAAGCCTGTACATTGCTTGAAGAGGATGCCATCTGTCCCGCCGCAACAATAGCTGCGAGCTGCTCCTCGCTAACGGGATCTGGCTTGAATTTACGTACAGAGCGGTGTCTCATCATCAGTTCAATCGTTTCATTCATGGCTGTTCACTCCTAATCCTCGAAGTACGAACTCTACCGTCTCTTCGGCAAGTTCCTCTGTATTCATATCCTGATAATCAAAACCAAAACGCGAGTGTTTGGCCCGCTTATGCGCAAGTGCTACGCCCATAACCTGAAGCATGGCATAGGATGAAGATTCAATCTTGAACAGTCCCTCATCCTTACCTTGCTGCAGATACTCTCTCACTTTATTCCAGACCGGGTCCAGATATTGAAACACCGTTGCAGTCCGATGCGTACGCAGGGTAATCTCCAACTGTACAATGTCACTCATCTCGCGATCCGTCATCGTAAACCTCACGACTTCACCAACAATTCGGCGGATACCTTCAACAGGGGACATCGATTCTGCAGCTAACTTACTCAGAATATGTTCAGGGAAAAAGTGCTCAAATAGTGCATCGAACACCTTCTCTTTACCGCCAAAATGATAAGACACCAGGGATACATTCGCCCCCGCCTCATCACAGATTTGACGAACACTCGTCCCGTCATACCCTTGTAATGCAAAAAGTTTCTTCGCTGCAAGCAATATCCTTGTTTTGATATCCAATTCCGGTTCCGTCATTTGTTTCTCTCCTCTTATCCGTTCATGTCAGTCGCTACAGTATTTAACCGGGCTGCAGCCCTCACTTCATCCATCTATTATATTACACCAAGCACCCCGATGAAAATCACCGGGGTGCTTGGTGCAAACGATACAGCTTCACAACGCCTGCGTATATTAGCTGTTTGCTGGAGCCGGACTTGGCATGCCGGCGGGTTTGCGTCCTTTTTTGAGTAGCGTCACAACAAGCGACAGCGCAACAGCAATCAGCAACACAACAACGATGGAACCTGCGGCAGATTGTACGCCGGGGCCACCCAGTTGCACGCTTAGAATCCCCTGAACCGCATAGGTTGCAGGCAAGTAGTGACCGATTCCGCTGTAGAAGCTGTTCAACAATTCACGCGGCACCATCGCACCGGATGACACCAGTTGCAGGGATAACGAGATGATGTTAAACACACTTCCTGCTGGTCCAAAGCAAATCAGGAAGAACTGGGAGAAGAACATGAACGTACACAGGAAGAGTGCCTGGAACAACCAGAAGGCCACAAATCCTTGTGCAATCTGTCCTCCCAATGCCACGATCAGAGAAGATCCAAGCAAGGAAACAACCAGTGCAGAACCTACATTAATGACGACCCGGGCACCGAACAATATCACGCGAGAATACATTGAAGACAACATGCCCATAGCTACTTGAAGATTCATACCCATAATCATGGCGCCTACATAAGAGGCAAGCACCATCATCATCGGTACCATCTGATTGTTCATGCCGTTCACCGGGTTAATCGATGTCGTCTTGCCTTCCACCCGGTTGGTCAGGTTCGTAGCGGCCTGAGCAGCTTGATCGGCAGAAGCACCCGAAGCGGTAAGTACAGTTTGCACACCTTGCGCGGAAGCTTGTTTGTTAATGGTGTTGGTCACGCTCTGTGACACACCTTGCATCATACTTTTAATCGTTACCGGATTGGCTTCATTAATCGTATATTTGATCTCGGCCGTGGCGCCAGCCGTTTGAAGGGATTCATTAAATCCTGCCGGAATGTCCAGCACCATGTGCACTTGATGATGGTTCAATTGATCGAGTGCTTCAGCAGCACTCAGATTGGCCACGGTGTGGAAAGGCAATGTCTCTGCCAACCGATCCGCAACAGCGTTGGATAGTTCACCATCTTCATTCACAATGGCTACCGTTAATTCATTCGTCCGATCGTTCACACCGGAATATGCAGTCATCCAGATCACGCTAAAGATAACCTGAAACATCAGTGCAGTAACAATGCCTATAATTACTGGCGGTTTTTTTAATAGGGTACGTAGAGCTTGCAGCATATAATTATGTTCCTCCATTTTTAAAATAGTTCTAATTTGATTTAAACATTCGTTTGAATCAAACAATCGTTTAAATTTTAAAGGCATATGTCTATCTTGTCAATATACTTTCGTAACATTCAGAAAAGTTGTCCGTATTTTCATGAATGAAGCTGGGTTTATTTTCATGAATGTCAATCTTGGTTGGCTTATGACTGCTTTTGCGTAAAAAAATACGCGGTTCGCCGTGGAGCGAGCCGCGCATTTAAAGGATCAGTCATTGATCTATTACATAGCTCTTCTTACCCGTATGTTAATCTCTTATCTTATGACTTCGTTCGAGCAAGCTTCATCCGTTGCAAACGCAGGGCGTTCAGCACAACCGACACCGAGCTGAATGCCATTGCAGCCCCTGCCAGCCACGGAGCCAGAAATCCCGCGGCCGCAATCGGTATGCCAATCACATTGTAACCAAGAGCCCAGAACAGGTTCTGCTTGATATTGCCCATCGTGCGGCGGCTCATCTCGATTGCATCTGCAATGCTGTTCAAGTCACCACGCATCAATGTAATATCCGCCGCTTCCATCGCTACGTCGGTTCCGGTTCCAATCGCCATGCCGATATCGGCTGTAGCCAGTGCCGGGGCATCGTTGATGCCATCTCCAACCATGGCTACCTTTCGGCCACTCTCTTGCAATTTTTTCACTTCCGATGCCTTGCCTTCCGGGAGAACTTCTGCCAAAACATTCTGGATGCCCGCTTGCTCTGCTACCGCACGAGCTGTTCGTTCATTGTCCCCCGTAATCATAATGACATCGATTCCCATAGATCTAAGCCGTCCAATGGCCTCCCGAGAAGTATCCTTGATCGTATCCGCCACCGCAATGATGCCCGCCCACCGGCCTTGAGAAGCAACCAGCATAGCCGTACGGCCCTGTTCCTCCAAAGCGCTCATCTGCTGTATGCCTTCCTCCGGTACCTCTACGTTCGCATCTGCCAGCAAGCGGCGTGTTCCCGCGAGAATCTCTTCAGCAGATACCGTTGCACGGACACCATAACCAGGGATGTTCTCAAACGATGCAGCTGATTCCAAAAGCAGACCCTTCTCCCGAATGCCTTTCACAATCGCCTCGGCTAACGGATGCTCGGAGCTCTGCTCTGCCGCTCCAACACGTTTAAGCAACTCTGATTCTGTCCAGCCGGGTGCAGCAATAACATCGGTTAATACAGGCTTGCCTTGGGTGACGGTTCCTGTTTTGTCGAGCACAACCGTCTGAATCTGCTGAGCAGACTCCAGATGTTCACCGCCTTTAAACAGAATGCCATATTCCGCCGCACGACCTGAACCAGCCATAACAGAGGTCGGTGTCGCCAGCCCGAGCGCACATGGACAGGCGATAACGAGCACAGCTATCGCTTTTTCCAATGATCCGGCGAAGTCTCCCGGACTTGCAAACAGATACCAGATCAAAAAGGTTAGTATTGCAATCCCCACTACAATCGGTACAAAAATACCCGAGATTACATCGGCAATCCGCTGAATAGGTGCTTTTGATCCCTGTGCCTGTTCGACCACTTTAATAATTTGCGATAGAGCCGTATCTGAGCCAACTCGGGTCGCCTGAATGCGGAGAACGCCGTTTTTGTTCAGCGTTGCACCCGTGACGGGGTCGCCAGGCTTTTTATCTACAGGTAGACTTTCTCCACTCAGCATGGACTCATCGACAGAGGATTGACCCTCTTCTACGATACCGTCCACCGGAATGCTGTCCCCAGGCTTCACCAGAACCAGATCTCCGACGGCGACATAAGAAGCCGGAATCAGAACTTCCTGTCCGTCACGGATAACACGCGCTTCACGTGGAGCGAGTTCGATCAAGCTTTTGATCGCCTGTGAAGAGCGCCCTTTCGCCACAGCCTCGAACCATTTTCCAAGTAAAATCAACGTAATCAGAATTGCACTTGTCTCATAGTACAGCTCCACCATCGGCATCGCGGCAGCTCCTGCAGCAGTTCCTACATCCGTTGCCATTGCTCCATGGTCCATACTCCGACCCATACTGGCATCAGGTAAGTACCCGCTCGTGAGCGTCAGGTACAGGCTATAAAAAAAGGCGGCGCTTGTTCCGAGTGCCACAAGTACGTCCATGTTAGCACTACCATTGCGAAGAGCCTTATATGCACCTACATAGAACTGCCATCCAATCACGAATTGGACGGGTGTCGCCAGTAACAGCTGGAACCATGGGTTCAAAAACAGCTCAGGTACATAAATGCCCGACGTAAAGGAGAAATGGGCAACCATTGCCCACAATAGCGGAATGGACAAAAGTGCGGAGATCATCCATTTCCATTTCTTACGCTGTAGCTCCCGTTCCCGAACAGAGGTCGATTCCTCCTGCGTTAATTGCAATGCGGCGCCATAGCCTAGCTGTTTGATTTTGGCTGTAATATCGGACGGTTTGAGAGTACCCGCTGCATATTCAATATGCCCTGTCTCCAGCGCCAGGTTAACGTTAGCTTGGGTGACACCCGGCAACCGCGACAGCCCTTTCTCAATACGTGCAGAACAGGCTGCGCAGGTCATTCCCGTAATATCCAGATCGACGGATTCCGTCACCGTACCGTAGCCAAGTGCCGCAACTTTGTCCCGTAATGCGTCCACACTGGTCGTTTTGGGATCATACGAGATGGTTGCCTGTTCAATGGCAAGGTTCACATTAGCCTGATGTACACCTTCCATGCGGGATAACCCCTTCTCCACACGTGTAGAACATGCGGCACAGGTCATACCCGTAATATGCAGGGTTGTCTTCAGACCAAGGTTCTCCGTTGGTGCAGGCGTTGGTGCGGGTTCTATATTTTCAGATGCGCTCGTTGTCATCATGTCAGCTCCTTTCAAACAAGTTACATACCCTATAGGGGTATATTTAAGGCAGAAAACCAGGCTTAAACCGTCCCTTGTGCAATCAATTCCAACTGAAGAACAAGAGGTCTAAGCCCTTACTGCCATCTTTCGTTAATGAACTTCTCTCGAATCAATTAAACAACGTCGTATCCTTGATCTTCAATTGCAGCTTTGATCTGATCTACGGTAACAGCCTGCTCATTATATTCTACAGCTACCGTTCCGGCTGCCAGATCCACCTGAGCACTTGCTCCCGCACTTTTCACCGCTTCTTCAACGGACTTTACACAGTGATTGCAAGACATTCCTTTGACATTCAACGTAACATTAGACATGTTCCATTCCTCCTTGATTGAGTATGTTCGTATTGACTATATAAATTGAACTAAAGATTATTTACATGGGCACTCCGATGACAGAGCAACCTGGAGAGTTGCTGTTATCCCCAGATTCTTTCTGATCCCTTTTTTAGGGGGAAAATCCGGTGATAATGGCGGAGCGTATGTTTCCGATGCTAGCTTTCTTTCAGAATGCTTTTAGCTCCGCTTTTTCAGGTTAATTCTGTCCCCTCCGTTTCTGTGTAAATGATTAGTTCAAAATATATAGTTTATCATCTGCACATTACTTCATCAGTTTTCTAACGGTAACCAGTAATTCATCCACGACTTCGTGTTCACCCGCCTGAATACGTTCCACAATACAGCTCTTCATATGCCCTTCCAGCAAAAGCTTGCCTACCGAATTGAGCGCTGACTGCGCTGCAGCGATCTGGGTTAACACATCATCACAGTATGTGTCCTTATCAATCAGCCCTTTGATGCCGCGAATCTGGCCCTCCACCCGGTTCAACCTGGAGATGAGATTGCCCTTCATCTCCTGCGAATGGTGGCTTTTGCGGACAGGTTTGCCGTCCTTATCTAAATTCCCAGCATGGCATGAATCCGCTTGTTGCTCGGACTGCTGTTCCGCAGTGTGTACAGACTCTTCGGGATGGCTTTGATGTTCCATCATAACACCCCTTTTCTTTCGTTCTTCATCCAGATTAACATACCCCCATGGGGTATTCAAGGGTTTTCTATATAAGTTGAACTAAAGATTTTACACGGCCGACTCCGATGACAGAATAACCTTCCAATCGCTGTTATCCCCAGATTTTTGGGATTCCCTTTTCCAAAGGGAAAAATCCGGTGATAAAGGCGAAGCCTATGCTTCCGATGTAGCTTTCTTTCAGAAAGCTTCCAGCTCCGCTTTTCCAGGTTTTTTCTGCCCTCTCCGTTATTGTGTAAAAGAATAGTTCGACTTATATATCCTTTTATATTGAACGTTTTGTGTATGTAGTTTTATGCTCAGACTTACTCCACTACTCGACTTACACTTACAATGGAAACTCCATTCTGCTGCTACGCACCCTTAGCCCCATCTGTTCATAAAAAGCCTGTGCATGCGAGTTGAATGTAGAAACCGTTAATTCCATGTGGTCTGCCTGAAGCTCTCTCCCCAGATCCAGCATGGCCTGCATTAGCCGTTTGCCTGTTCCGTGTCCTTGGTGACTTGCGTCCACCACGAGTTCGTGGATGTATAGCATCCTGCGATCCACAAAAAGCGAATGATCCTGAATGATGCTCAGTTGTGCACTGCTGAAGCCGACAATCTTTCCGTTCTCAATATGATCGGCTACATAGAGGTAACGGTCATCTATGGCAAGCCAATCGGCATATTCCTTTTCCCCAAGCCTTGGGTGCAAAGATTTGTAAATATCCGGTCTTGCCTGTACGTGTAACTCGTGTAATTGATCCAGTAACGCCGATATATCAGGATAATCATCACGCTGTGCAATTCGGATCCGGATGTTGCTCTTCATATTGGTTCCCTCCACCTTTCCTTATTATGTATTTATAATATTATACAAGGACGAAAAAGCAGATACCCTAAGGTACCTGCTCTGTCGATTAATACTATTTTTTGGAGGACGTATTGATTTCTTCATTATAAGCAACCGGTGACGGTTTAGCTGCCCAATCATCCGCCTGTGGCTCAATGTCCACGCCATTCAAGATCTTCTTTTTCTCCATCAAGGAGTCGCCGTCTTCGTCCAGTTTATTGCGGAGTTTGGCTTCATCCTGAGGTTGATTGTTCTGTGTCATCGTGTAAGTCCTCCTTTTGCAATCTCATGTTGGATTCTGTTCCTGTATATAATTACCCAATGATTTCAAAATCATTCTGAGCTACGACAGCTGCACCAAAGTTCTTATAAGCTACACTCCGGTGATAGAATAATTCTTCTATGTAAAAAAAGACGCCCCCGGCCATATTCATGACCGTAGAAGGACGTCTTACGAATATGTCCACTCTTGGTGGACATTTACACCATGTCTAAGCTAGTTTCGTTACCTGATCTTGGCGAGCAAGTGTAGCAAGTGCCCGTAGCGCCGCATTGATCTCGTGCTCCACAGCCTTAGCGACCGCATCGGTATGCGGATCATACTCAGCCGCAAGATCACTGTCTGCGAAGCCGTCAATCGCTACGATGGCTCCAGCCCGCGCACCGCGCAGCGTGCTGACGATGTAGAGTGCAGCAATCTCCATCTCGGCGGCAAGCGCTCCAGCCTGTTTGTATTTACGATGAGGAATCTCCTCTACCCCTGTAAAGAATGCATCCAGTGTTACCGTGATCCCCACGCCAACTTTGGCAGCTCCTGCACTTGTGAACGATGCTGATCCTTCGTCTGCTCCAGTCACAGCACTCACCGCCTCGTCTGTACCACTGCCTGTCTCACGTGCAGCTGCGACCAATGCGCTGGTCACATCAATATCGGCCACAGCCGGAAAACCGTCTGGTACGAGCTGACGTGTAAGTCCATCGGAACGTACAGCCGCTGTGCTGACAATAACGCTTCCTGCCGGATAATCGGCTGTATATGAGCCTGCCGTACCTACGCGAATCAGGGTTTTCACCCCTGCACGAATCAGTTCCTCGAAGCAAACAGCTGCGCCCGGTGAACCTACGCCATGACTGACCACTGCCATCTGAACCCCTTCATACTCTCCCACAAATGTACGATATTCACGGCTGAAAGCCAGCTCTCTGACATTCTCCAACTTTCGGGAAATTTTCTCCGCACGAGCCGGATCACCGCACACGATGGCATAGGCTGGCATATCCTCCGAATGAATTTGCAATATTGGCATCAACATGTTTAATCAAACTCCTTCTTCGTCCACTCATCCTCAGGAATCGGCAAATCCTCACCCGAGAAACGCTGTTCCTTGAACGGATCGGCAAAATGGTGGAAGCCATTGCTTTCCCAGAAGCCGTTACGATCCTCTTTCATGAACTCCAGCCCACGCACCCACTTTGCACTTTTCCAGAAATACAGCTGTGGCACAACCAGTCGCAGTGGGAAACCATGCTTCGGTGTGAGTGGCTCGCCGTTATATTTGAAAGCAAGCAATACATCATCATGCATCAGCTCTTCGAGTGGCACATTGGTCTCGTAATCGTGGTCCGCATGAATCATGACGTACTTCGCTTCTGGTTTAACCCCGAGTAGCTTCATGAATTCCGAGAAGCGGATACCCTCCCACGGTGTATCAAACTTCGACCAGCGGGTAACGCAGTGAATGTCACTAACCATGTTCACCTGCGGCATCGCCTGAAGCTCAGCCAGAGAGAACACCTTCTCTTCTTCGACTTCACCAAAAACCTTCAAGTCCCAAGCGGAAAGGTCATACTCCGGCACTTCCCCTTCATGCAAAATCGGGAATTTTTCCGTTAGCACCTGACCGGGCGGCAACCGATCTCCGTAATCAGCGCCAGCTTTCGGTGGTGGTGTTTTGGTTTTTTTCAAACGCTCAGCTTTGTTATGCACGTCCTGATTCCTCCTTTGCTACGATTAACGCGAGCTTCCGCCCGCTTTCAATGCATCCTGCGCATACGTCCGGTCTTTGAAAAAGAACATTGCCACCAGTGTTACAATATACGGCAACATCATGGTGAAATGGGTGGGCAGAGAGAAGCCTTGTAGACGAATACTGAGTGCTTCCATGAATCCAAAGAGCACGCTAGACCCCATCACCCCAAGCGGGTTGGCTTGCCCCAGCATCGTGGCAACCAAAGCGATGAAGCCGCGACCTGCGGTCATGCCTTCGGTGAACATCGTCACCTGACCAAGCGACAGCTGCGCTCCAGCCAGAGCACACAATACACCGCACATCAGTACAGCACCATACTGAATACCGCGTACCTTGATGCCGATGCTCTGGGCAGCAATCGGATTCTCACCCACGGAACGCAGACGGAAGCCCGATACACTTTTAAATAGATAGAACTGTAAAGCAATAACAACAATAATGCCTAGATATACGAGTGGACTATGACCAGATAACACCGTTCCCACCCAAGGAATATCCTTAATCAGCGGAATGTCCAATTTCGGGAGGCCCACCATATTTTTATCGTAGTATGCACCTTTTACGTCAAAGATCGCCCGCAGGGCAAAGGTCGTGAGTCCCGCCGCCAGAAAGTTCAACGATATACCGACGACGATGGCGTTAGCCTTGAGATTAATACTTATAAACGCAAAGAGCGCCGAGAACAGCATCACGATAATAATCGAAAACAGTACTGCCAAGAGTACGTTGCCGAACAGGTAGTTGCCCACAATCGCGGAGAATGCCCCGATCAGCACCAGTCCTTCCAAGCCCACGTTAAACAGACCGACGCGCGAACATAAAGCCCCGCCAAGTGCTGCGAGCAGAATCGGCGTCATAATCCGCAAGGTTGAGCCAAACATGGCTGCATCAAACAGTTGTTGCATTGGACTTTTTCTCCTTTCTCCGCTTCAGGAAGGAATAACCGATCTGTGCCGAGACAAACAGTGTCAAGACAGCCTGAATTACGCTACCAACTTCCAGAGGCACATCCGTATTCCGCTCCATGCCCATCGCCCCCGTCTGTAATGCCGCGAGCAGAATAGCCGCTACAGCTGTACCCAGTGGATGCGAGCGCGCCAGCAATGTAGCCATGATGCCGCTCCACGCATAACTTGCCGAGGATAACGAGCCATCCAGGAAACGATACTGCGTACCTAGAACTTCGCCAGCACCCGCAAGACCTGCAAGTCCACCACTAATGACCATGGACAGCATCATCATACGGATACGACGTACACCGCCATATGCCGCAAACGACGGATTGCTGCCCAGCATACGAATTTCATAACCCGTCACCGTTTTGTGCGTAAACCAGTAGATCAGCATCGCCGCTACAATCGCTATAATGAAGCCTGCGTGCAGTCCCATGCCCTGAAACAGCTTCGGTAGCCACACGCTCTGATCAATCATTGGTGTCTGCGCCATCGCTGCAGAACCTGTCTTATCTTTAAATGGATACGAAACCATATATCCGCCAAAATACGTCGCAATATAGTTAAGCAATAATGTTGTAATCAAAAGGTTCATGCCAAAGCGTGCATCCAGCCAGCCTGCAAAAAGGGACCACGCCCCGCCGGCAATAATTCCCGCCAGAATGGCTGCAATACATACGAACCAGCCCGGCCCTGGCAGATAAAGCGCCGTGAGCGCCGCACTGAGTCCGCCCAGAATCATCTGACCTTCCGCACCCATATTGAAAAATCCGGCACGGAATGCCAGTGCTACGCCAAGCCCCGCCAAGATAATCGGCGTTGCACGCGCCAATGTATTGGTGAAGAAGTAGAAGTTACCGAAGGCACCCTTCCACATCTCGGCATACGTATCTACGACATTGCCGCCAACGACCAGAATGGCAATCGCACCGGCGAGCAAGCCGATCAATACGGCAAGCAGCGGCTGTACAAGTCCGCGAAGTGTTTCTTTTACCCGATTCATACCCGCTCTTTCCCTCCTGCCATCAACAAACTGATCTGTTCTTCTGTCGCTTCCGCTGCCGCAAGTTCTCCGGCAATCTCTCCTTCGTACATGACAATAATGCGATCGGATAATTGCAAAATTTCCGACAACTCGGACGAGATCAGCAAGATACCCGCTCCCTCATTGCGTTTACGCAGCAATTCTGCGTGGATAGTTTCCATTGCACCGATATCGACTCCGCGTGTAGGCTCTGCTGCAATTAGAAACGGTGTATCCTGTGCAAACTCACGTGCAGCAATCAGCTTCTGCAAGTTACCGCCCGATAAAAATTGGGCTTTTGTTTCCGCCGATCCTGTCTTGATGTTAAACTGCTTGATCCAGCTCTCCACCATCGCTTTGGCTGCTCTGGCTTTGATCATGCCACGTTTCTGCAGGCGGTGATGGTGCCCCATCAGTCCGTTCTCCTTCACGCTGGCATCCTTCGCCGCTCCCCACATGTAGCGGTCTTCCGGAATATGCGCCAGTCCATGCTCCCGAATGCGGCGTACCGGCCAGTTCGTCGTGTCCTGCCCGGATAAAAGCACTCGGCCTCCCTCCGGCTTTCGCAACCCGGCAATCACCTGAATCAATTCGGATTGACCGTTACCGGAGATGCCCGCGATCCCCACTACTTCGCCTTTGCGAACCTTCATATGAATATCTTTAAGTGCAGAGCGGTCTTTGGCTCCCGAGAGTTGAACAGCCTCCACCTGAAGCACGTCTTCACCCGGAACAGATGCGGGTTTGTCCATTCGCACCAGTTCACGCCCCACCATCAGGCGTGACAACTCCTCTACATCAGTATCCTTCGCTTCTAATGTACCTGTGACTTGTCCATCTCGAAGTACGGTGATTCGATCCGCAACATCCATGACCTCTTGCAGCTTGTGTGTGATGATGACGAAGGTTTTGCCCAGCTTCGCGAGTGATTTCATATTCGCCAGCAGTTCTTTCACTTCAAGCGGAGTGAGCACCGCCGAAGGTTCATCCAATATAATGATGTCTGCTCCCTGATGTAACACTTTGAGAATTTCTACACGTTGTTGCATACCCAGGGGACATTCGCCAACTCTTTTCCACGGGTCAACCGGCATGCCGTATTGTCTGCCCAATTCATCGACCTGAGCTGCCGCTTTTTTTCGATCAAATACCCCTGCCGCCGCAGGTTCACGTCCAATGACAATATTCTCCGCTACCGTAAAGGATGGAAACAGCATGAAATGCTGGTGCACCATGCCGATCCCGCTCGCCATAGCCTGAGATGGTGTTGCAAAGCTTACCTCGCGCCCACGGACTTTAATCGTGCCTGTTGTCGGTTGCTCCATCCCGTACAGCATACGCATTAGCGTCGTTTTCCCTGCTCCATTCTCCCCGACAAGAGCATGAATCTCCCCCTCGCGCAGATTAAAATGGATATCCTTGTTCGCCGTGAAGCTACCGTATTTCTTCGTAATTTGCTCCATCTCCAACAGCATATCTTGCGTTCGCTCCTCTCGATTGATGTAAGTCAAGCTATAATTGATTACACTTGCCACTCCGATGACAGAACAACCTTTCGATCGCTGTTATCCCCGGATTTTTTAACTCCCTTTTATAAGGAGAAAATCCGGGGATAAAGGCGAAGCCTATGCTTCCGATGCAGCTTTCCTGCAGAAAGCTTTTAGCTCCGCTTCTCCAGGTTTCTTCTGTCCTCTCCGTTATCGTGTAAACGTTACGTTCAACATATAAGGTCACTGTAAACAGTAGCAAAACCGGCTGCCTGGTTGGGCAGCCGGCTAACTAGATTGATTACACATCCATCAGTTCATTGCTGATTCTTCATATGAAATATTTCAGATCAGATATAAGAAGTGATTTCTATCCTTACTATTGTTGCAATGGATCTTTAACTACAATTTTACCGGATACGATGTCATCTTTGATTGCTTTTACTTTGTCGATAACTTCTTGACCAACAAATGCATTCAGTGGAGACTCACTGTCACGCGTAACGTATGTCAGACCCACGCCGTCTTCTTTCAAGCCGTAGTTGACTGCGCCTGCTTTGAATGTACCTTCCGCAAAATCTTTCACGGTCTCATAAGCAACGGTATCCGTAGATTTCAACTGGGAAAGTACGATATGCTCCGGATCTTCTACTGTACGGTCTGTATCTTGTCCAGAAGTGTAGAAGCCTTTTTCTTTCGCCGCTTCGAACACACCAAGGTCACCTACAGCAGATGCACCTGCGATGAAGTCAGCACCTTTGCCGAATTGCACCAGTGCCAATTCTTTCGCTTTAGCCGGGTCATTGAAACCACCAACATAGTTCACCAGGAATTCTGCTTTTGGATTAACGGACTCCAGACCTGCTTTGAATCCTTCTGTATATTTCTTAATCAAAGGAATGTCCATTGCAGCGACCATACCCACTTTATCCGTTTTCGTGGAAAGTCCGGCAGCCGCACCCAGAAGGTACGCTCCTTCATATTCACGGAAACCAACGCTACGAACGTTAGGCAGATCAATCGCTGTGTCTACAATCGCAAACGACTTGTTTGGATTCTCGGCAGCAACCTTTTTGAGTGCATCTTCTGCCTGGAACGTTGCTGTAATAATCAGATCATAATTCTCGGCAACAGCTGCACGCAGGTTTTGCTCGAATGCTGCAGGGTCTGTTGATTCAATCGTTTTGGTATCCACCTTGAACTCTTTACCTGCTTTTTTGAAGCCTTCATCCATTTGTACAAAGAAAGGGTTGACCCCTATTTTTTCAGGAAGTACTAATGCCATCCGCAGGGATTTTCCAGAATCGCCGCCTTGAGCGGATTGTTCGTCTTTAGTAGCTGATTTCCCACAAGCAGCCAGCAAAATAGCGATCATAACAATTGATAAGACGAACGATAAACCTCTTTTCATTTTGAAAATTCCCCTTTTCAATAATCTTTTTTATTATCCTATCGGATAATGTCGATCCTTGTCAATAAAACTTTCAGCGTATACACTCATATGGAAGATCATCGCAAAAACAGTAGCTTCCAGACTCTGGAAGCCCCATTATGACTGACTTTTTTTCGTTGACATTTGGCGCGACTCCGTGCTAAAGTCAATCCAATTATTCTATTCTGATAGGATTTGTCAGGATTATATTGCATTCACCTATCATTTTCAACCTATTTTAAGGAGGCTTTTCATTTGAAAAAGATCACCCAGATTACGCTGGCAGCCCTGCTCGCCGCTCCGGTAACCCTCGGCACTCTCAGTCTGCCCACTTCTGCTTCTGCGGCATCCGCAACGCCAGTTGCACCTAAAACGCTACATGTGAACACCCCTGCAGTAAAAGCACCCGCTGTCTACACAGAAAGTGCAGCAGATTTCGCTCAATTCCTGCAAGCCAAGTACGGTATCCAATTGCCGCAGCAAGCGTCCAAGGGTGATTTTATCAAAGCCATAGCAGCCATTACGGAAGCAAGTTCCGCCTCCACTACAAGTACGGATGCCACAAAGGCACCTGCCTTCAGCGATCTGAAATCGGGTGACGACGCCTACGAGGCAGCTGTTGCGCTGTTCAACAACGGTGTGTTAACAGCAACGGAGGTACGTGCGAAAGATCAACTGAGCATTTACACAGCGGTATTCCTCGCCGTCAAGGCAGCTGGATTCAAAGAACTCGCTTACACCTATCCTGCCGACAAAACAGCTAAAGCACTTGCCAAAGCAGGCATCAAGTCTGATCGTTTGCAAGGACAAGCAGGGCAAGAACTGGCTGCGGCCATTGATACAGGACTGGTTCCCGAGAGCCTCTACCCTGCTCTTGTTAAGGGCGGCGTAGCGAGCAAGGATGCAGCGAACATTCTGCTCGGACGTGTGCTGATTAGCCAAGGTAAATATAAAAATGAAATTGGACGTTCCAATGATGCAGATATCTACTCCAAGCTTTATGCTGCATACCGCACAGCCGACTTGATTGAAGCTCCTGAGCTGAGAAAGATTGTAGATCAGGCATTGCGGGAAGATCTCGTTACAGGTTACAACCTGAAAGACAGCCGTTTTGATTCCAATTTTATCGATGAACTGACGTTAACTTATGGTCATGACAGCATTAATCATGCAGTACAGCTGATTGGCCTGCTTCGCAGCGAAGGCATTGATGCCGATGTACAATTCCAGCCGAAGACATCTGCTTTTATCTATTTGAAAGAGTGGGGCGAGCCGAAGGAAACACCAGACTACAAAGTTACACAAATTGAAAATGGCAATTATATCGCTTATGCGAAGGAATATGACATTCAGTTTGAATTTAACAACACAGCGGACAAAGCCCGTTTCAACGATATCGTTCTGAAATTCGCCAAAAAGAACAGCACCAGCCAATCTCCACTGATTATCAACTCCTGGTGGCAGCCGCTGTATTATTCACCAACCGCACTGGCTAACTTCCCAGTGATTACGAACAATAAAATTACGCTTGGTCATTATTATGCCCAATCTTTCTCACTGAAAGAAAATGCCAAAGCGATTCAGGAAGGATTCCGCAAGCTGGCTCCTGAAGCAAATATCACCTCATACAACTTCTGGGTGGATCAACCTTTCTTTAATTACTTGAATGGCGGTTCCGAGTAAATATCGTATAGATAACCACTTGACTGAAATGATCATTTTTTAGCAAAATATAAAGCCGTCTTCACCGATTCGGATTCAGGTTTCGACCTCTATTTTTCGGGAAGACGGCTTTTCTATATGCATTTACAAAATTCTTCTTAAAAATCATTTTGACCATGCAGGAATTGCCAATATCAGGTCGAATTTCTTATGTACACAAACACGCAATTATTGTTTCGCATATTCGCAAGAACAGGGGTTAATCATGGTATACGACGGTATTCTGATCGGCTTGATTGTTGGTCTGTTCAGGGGTGGAGTCCGCTATGGACTCAATCAGTTTGCAAGACTCCAGCTACGCGGCGGATGGATCTTTCCGCTACTGTTAATCTTCCAGTTTGGCATTTTCTATATGCAGGAGCGGTTGAGCTGGGTAGCATCCATTAATGGTTATCTGTTTGCCGCTGTCTATATCACAGGCCTTATCTTCTTATGGCTCAACAGACATCATCGGGGGTTCACGCTGATCTGGATCGGGGTGTTTCTCAACTTCATCGTGATGGCTCTTAACGGTGGCCGCATGCCCGTTTCCGTGGAAGCTTCTGCTGTGCTCGGTCCTTATTATGTCGATCTGCTAAGGGAAGGTAGCACCGTATCCAAGCATTATATGATGGATGCATCAACCCATCTTGCCTTTCTTGGTGACATCATCCCGCTATCGAGTCCTTATCCGCGAACACAGGTCATCAGCATTGGTGATGTCGTGATGAATGTTGGCATATTCCTGTTTATCCAGTACATGATGGTGAATCGGGGCAAAGAAGACGTATCGTCCGCAGAAACATACCAGACTCAATGAGAATTGGTGAGCATCGGACCAGACTCCAAGGAAGGGAGGTCTTTTCCATGAAGAAATTCGAAGGTATCAAATATTCCCGCATTGTCATCAACGCCATCATCGTAGCGTCTGTCGTTGTAGCACTTACTTCGGGATACAAGCTTGGCGGTTAGGTTCTGCTGCCACACCAGACAAACAGGCTGCGAGCGGCCTGTTTTTTTCTTGCTGGATTTTTGGAAGCGATCTTGTTATGTTAAAAAAATATATAGTATATACCTATACAAGAATAACCAATATAAATGCATCGAGCAGGAGCCTGTTATCTCCAAAAAAGGTCGTGATACTGCATCGTTCGTTTATACCTAACATCACGAGTTGACTAAATCCAAGCAGGAGATTTTCTATGAACTTTATTCGTAACCTTATCCGCAAAGCAGATCGAAGCATGATGTATGTTTTATTGCTTAGCTGCACCGGGGTTGGCGTTTTTATCTATATGAACCAGTGGTCTTATGTACATCTGACGACAACCGACTGGGTCATGGTTTATACCATGCTGGGAGCCGCGCTCATCCTCGACTATTTTACATTCCAGATTCCCCCGAAGGGTAACCAGCAATCGATGGATTCCTCTGTGTATCTGGCATGCATATTTATGTTTGGCGGGGCATTCAGCCTCTCGGTGTTATTGCCGATTTCTATCATTTTATTAATTAAAGACCGCAAGCTTGCCTGGTGGAAACATGTTGTCAATTTCAGTATTTATAGTCTCATGATCACCGGAGCCGCCACTGTATTCGAATGGACAGGTGGTCAGGTCGGAGCCATTGATAGTTACAACCTGATTCCATATGTTGCTGCTCTGGCTGCCTATTTTATTATTAATACCATTACGCTAGGATTGTTCTTTCATTTCTCAACCAAAGATGCATTACAGCAGATGAAACGGGCATTCGTAACCGAATCCCTCCTGGTCTACCTCTGCACGCTTATTTTGGCGCTTGTGCTCACCATTCTGGTTGTACATAACGGTGTGCTTGGTCTATTTTTATATCTCAGTCTCAGTATCTTGTTATCTCATGCGTTCAAGCAACTGTTCATTATGTACCAGTCCATTGAAGAAAAGGCAAACTCGGATCAGCGTACAGGCTTGTTCAACCACAGCTATTTCGAGAACATGCTGGAAACGGAGCTTAATAAAGCTCGTACGCAAGGAACGCCCCTCTGTCTGGGGTTGCTTGATATTGATGATTTCAAAAAATATAATGATCAGTTTGGTCACCTTCAAGGCGATAGCCTGCTGGCGTTGCTTGGGGATTTTCTCATTCGCAAGACCGAAGGCACATCCGTTACCGCTTTTCGATATGGTGGAGAAGAATTCACGTTGCTCATGCCAGGCATGGAACTCGATGAGTCTTACAGATTTATGAATAAGTTACGCAAACAGCTGAATGATACCCCTTTTGAAGGCGTAGAGGTATTACCCCATGGCTGTCTCTCATTCTCTGCCGGAATTGCTGCATACCAAGTGGATATGTATAACAAGTCTCAACTGGTGGATCAGGCGGACAAGGCGCTGTACTATGCCAAAAAGCAAGGCAAAAACAACGTACATCGCTATGGTAGCAATGACGGTATGGAGCACGAGATTGATCTGGTTCAAGACGTCCGCGACATTGAGCAGCAGCTGAATCTGTTTCAATACAAGGATATGGATACGTTCAAACATTCCAAACGGGTCTATAAATACGCGCTCGATATTAGCGAAGTGCTCAAACTGGACAATGTAGAAAAGCGGCGTTTCGTGCTTGGGGCGCTGATTCACGATATTGGCAAGCTGGAGATCCCCTGGTCTATATTGAACAAAAGAGAAAAACTGACATGCGAGGAATGGGATACCATCAAAGGTCATGTGACTTGGGGCAAAAAAATGGTGATGACGAACGATCGCTTCGCCGATCTGATTCCGTATATTGAATTGCATCATGAGCGCTATGACGGGAATGGCTATCCCTACGGGCTGAAGGGTCATGAAATTCCGAAGCTGTGCCGGATGCTGACCGTGATCGATTCCTTTGATGCCATGACCACCGAGCGACCCTATCAGAAAACCAAAAACGTGGATGAGGCCATAGAGGAGTTGCGGGCATGTTCGGGTACGCAATTTGATCCGGAACTGGCGGAGTTGTTCATTCGGTATATCGAAAAAAGAGCGGCTCATCAACTATTGCAGTAGTCTGAAATGGTGAATAAAAGCCAAAGCGCTATCCCCGGGAGGGATAGCGCCATTTTCATTTTTCATCGTGATGTAAAGTGTGATTTGATCCATCGGATGCATCAGGGCCTGTTCAGTCTTGTGAAGACTCTTCGTTACTCATCGTATTCAGTTCATGCGAGGTCTGATGTAACTCTTTGATCATCTGTTGCAAAAACATGTTGTCTTGGCGACTGATCCCGTGCTGATTGTCTTGAACAAGCATCTGGTGAATGTTCTTCTTGAGCAATTCACTGCGACGTTCCAATACTTCTTGACTCATGTTGCTGCGTCACTCCTTAACATGTTTTGTAATGATTTTGCGTTCTATATAAGTATAGAGGACCTTCCCTCATAGCGAAAACGGGCAGAGCCCTCCTGAGCAGAGCACATCAACCCTCACCTAGGATGACAGCATTTCAGCCCTCCGTGTTCTTAGATATCCTTCTAAATACTCCATGATGCTCCCCGATTTCCTGTGAACAGCCCGGACTAGGGTCTTGGACAAGGTTGCGTTATAATGATCCCATTACCCTCATTCCATTAATAATTTTAAGGAAGGATTTTACACGACACACTTCGATGACAGAAGAACCTTCCAATCGCTGTTATCCCCGGATTTTGTTGATTCCCTTTTCTAAAAGGGGAAAATCCGGTGATAAGTATATGCTTCCGATGCAGCTTTCTGTAAGAAAGCTTTCAGGCGAGCACTTCGTTTTTTCAGGTTTTTTCTGTCCTCTCCGTTAAACTGTAAATAAATGGATTAACTTATTAAGACCATTTTTACTTAAAAGGAGTTATGTATATATGTCCTATAAACAGATCAAATGGATGATCCTGCTGATTCCCACCATCACCGTGGGACTGTGGGAATATATTCGCCATCAGTTTCTGATGCCATATCTATCGATGGATGCCGGAAACTGGTTGACACCTGTAATTGTTTATCTTGTCAGCGTGACACTGCTAAGCCGTTTGTTCCTGATGTTAGAAGGGGCCCGAGCTGCCCTCGAACAAGAGCGAGCATCCAAAACGGCGCTTGAAGCGCGTGACCAGCTTGCCCGGGAACTGCATGACGGCATTTCACAATCGCTATTCCTGCTCTCGGTAAAGACTGACAAAGCAGGACGCAGTCTTGCAGGCACCAGCCATGAGCAGGATCTGCGCGAGATTCAAAAGACCGTGCACGAAGTCAATACATATGTGAGGCAAGCCATTGCCCAGTTGCGTTATGTACCTTCACCTGTTGCTGATCCCGAAGCCGTTGCTTTGCAGGCTCAGGTCGAATCCATCGTGAGTGATACCGTTCCGGAGGCAGATGTAGAATGGAATCTGACCGAAGTTTCCTTCTCAGCCAAAGAGCAGGTAGAACTGCTTGCTTGCATTCGGGAAGCACTGCTTAACGTGCGCAAACATGCCCATGCTACCCAAGTGGAAGTTTTCACGAAAGGCAATGCCTCTAATTGGTCTGTTCATATCCGTGACAATGGTATTGGAATTCACGAAGACCCTATGCTACTCAAAGATCGGTACGGTTTACGAATCACCAAGGAACGGGCTGAGCAGATGGGATGGACATTCCAGCTTGATTCGGTATCAGGTAATACACAAATAATCATTGGAAAGGGGCAGAATTAATGGAACTGGTACGTGTACTTGTCGTGGACGATCACGCACATGCGCGTGAGGCGATATGCACCATTTTATCCGAAGATAGCCTGTTTGAAGTCATTGGTACAGCCAAAAATGGGCAGGAAGCGATTGAGTTAACCGAGCACTGGATGCCTGACCTGATTCTGATGGATGTGCAGATGCCCGATATGGATGGACTCGAAGCAACAAGGCAGATTAAACTGCGTTTCCCATACGTCATGATCGTAATGGTCACCGTATCGGATGATGTCACTTACCTCTTTGAAGCGTTGAAACAAGGGGCTCAAGGCTTTCTGCGCAAAAATTTATCTCCTTCCACTTGGCTGGAATACCTTCGCGCCATTGTTAGCGACGATGCACCGCTGAGCAAGGAGCTAGCGTACCGAATATTGCAGGAGTTCCCTGCTCCTCGCAGTGAGGATGTGCAAGAGAATCCGCTAACCGCCCGCGAATTGGAGATTCTGCAATGGGTATCTGCCGGGTATACCAACCGTGAAATTGCCGAGCAGCTAGGCATCTCAGATCAGACCGTTAAGAACCATCTGAAGAACATCCTGCAGAAGCTACAGCTGGAGAACAGGGTGCAGCTGACTCGCTATGCATTAGAGAGCGGGCTCGCCGGCCACAAGCCTCGCAAATAAAATAGGGTTCAGAGGCATTAGAATAGGGAATTCTATCACAACACGATCTACTTCTGATATGCGCAATGTAATAGCACCGCATATCAGCGTGAATTATTTCAAGCATTTGTCACAAATATGCAGTAATCCATGATTTTTTATAGCCCTATGTAGTCATACGCCTTCATTTTGGACAAAGTTATAATGGTATAGATTATGTGTGAACGATGAATTATGGATAATTGTAAATCTATAACCCAAGGGTGATGATTTTTTGAGAGTAAGAAGCTTAACCCTGCGTTGGAGCAAACGTCACTGGGCACTGCTCACCAGCCTGCTACTGGTGTTCTGCCTTGTGATGCCGCAATGGGCATCTGCCCATGCTTATATTGTGAAGGCGTCTCCTGAAGAGAATGAACTGCTCGTTACAGCACCGCAGCGGCTGACGTTGGAGTTCAATGAATCACTGCAGACGGCCTTTTATGATATTAAAATTACCGGACCTGACGGAAATCAAGCGGACGATGGTAACGTACAGATTGACTCGGAACGCCCGCACATTCTGGAAACGGGTCTGAAGCCTGGCCTTGCTGACGGGACATATCTCGTCAACTGGAAGGCTGTATCTGCCGATGGACATCCAATCTCCGGAGCGTATGTGTTCCATATCGGCGAGCCTACCGGAGCACCTGCCGGATTGAAGGATCTGGCATCCGGTTCGGGTGCCACCGGTGGCCCGTTGAAATGGATCGTGTCATTCACGGACTGGATTCAATATCTCGGTCTGTCCGTCATACTCGGTACGCTCGCCTTCCTGCTACTGCGAATTGCCCCAGCTTCCCTTCTACGGGAACCGATGGAGGCACCGGGTAGCTACAAATTGTTATGGATCAGCTATGCGGCTGCTTCCTTTGCCGCACTAATAAGCCTTCCGCTGAACACCCTCTATGAGTCAGGTGTCACTCTCGGCGAATTCAGTTGGGCCTTATTAGGCAGTGCGCTCAAACTGACCTCCTTCGGTCAGATCTGGATGTTACAGATGCTGATTGCCATGTTGCTTGCAGTCACACTACTGTCCGGTTATGATCTGGATCGATCCCTGCGCGTGCGCATCTGGTCCTCATACGGATCATTGGTGCTAGTTCTAGGCTGGTTGCTTACCCATGCTATGACGGGGCATCCTGCTGCCGCAGAGCAACGTGTGCTTGCTGTAGCCATGGACTTTGTACATCTTGCCGCTGCTGCATTCTGGATCGGGGCTCTCACCGCTATGGCGGTGTGTCTGCCACCACTCACCAATCGATTGCCTGCAAAACTGCGAGGCGAAGTCTACTGGGCAGCGATAAGGAGATTTACCGTTTGGGGTATCGGTGCTGTAGCCGTTCTGGTCGCTACGGGTATCTATGGCAGTCTGGTCATCCTGCCTGCACCGCTACTGAACTCCTTATTCACAACAGCATATGGCCTGGTTCTGATCGGTAAAATCCTGTTGCTTATTGTAATGATCGGTTTCGCGCTGATTCATGCCAAACGAGCAAGAGCTGCTACAGGTAAGCAGTTGTCTGGCAGTTTAAAGGCTGAACTGGCTACAGGTGCCATCATTCTTGCGCTCGCGGCTGTACTGACACATCTGTCTCCGGGTCAGCCAGCACCCGCTGGTCCTTATAAGGGCACACAGACGACAGATGATGGCTCCGTGATAACACTTCAGGTAAGTCCAAGCGTAGTGGGAGAAAATCAGTTCGAGGTTAGCATTAAGCGAGCGGATGGCAGTACCGTCAAAGATCTCGAACAGGTGACGTTGTCTCTGATCCATCTGGATATGGATATGGGCATCTATGAGATCACCATTCCGAAGAACGATACAGGCGTATACAAGGCAGGGGACTACATCTCTATGCCGGGCAAGTGGAGTATCCAAGTCCACGCGTTAACTCGGTCACTTGATGCCCTCGATGCCGAGTTCAAGATTGAGGCAGCAAAGCCTTAGTAAACAACGAAACCATTTTTAAAAGAGTGAAGTATATCTAAAACATTTGCATAAGAATGAGAGGGGTTCTGATTTTGAAAAAGACATCATGGGTATCCAAATTAACATCTGCTATGGCAACAGGTGCAGCAGCATTCCTGCTGTTCTCTGGATTAGCCAGCGCTCACGTCACGGTAAATCCGTCCGTCGCACAAACGAGTGCATGGCAGACGTATACGATTAAAATACCGTCCGAGAAAGAGCTGCCAACAACTAAAATTACACTCAAAATTCCAGAGGGTGTTGCATTTAAGCAGTATCAGCCGCTGGCTGGATGGAAGATCACAACCGAGAAAAACGATTCTAACGAAGTAACCTCAATCACTTGGGAGATTGATGGAGATAACCAAGGGATTCTGGCTGGACAGTTCCAACAGTTTAACTTTGTTGCACAGAACCCAAAGACAGAAACAGAAGTCGCATGGGATGCCTTCCAATATTACAGTGATGGCAGCATTGTAGAGTGGACAGGCCAGCCGGGGGCAAACTCTCCTCACAGCATCACAACCATCAGCGAAGATCCGGCGGCTGCCGGTAATGCCGCAACAGGCGGTGACCACCATAGTGCAGGTGGAGCAAGTAATGGGCATGACAGTGCAGGTACTGCTGGCACCGCGACAGGTGACAAAGCGTCTGACACTGCGACTGATGGCAAAAAAGGAAATGATGACACCACTCTCGGCGATGCTCTCTCCGATACGGTAACAGGTCAACCGAATAACACGGATTCCGATGCAGGTACGTTGAAGCTACAACAAGCAACGTTAATCGTATCGATCCTGGCTCTGATCATGTCCTTCCTGGGCATTGCACTGGCCACTCGCCGCAAAAAACGTTAATCTGCGGTTCTCTTTCTCCGAGGTAATCGAAGGTAAAATCGTAATAAGATACAAAAAGGAGTTTGCAGCAAACGGGATACCCCCGTTCATGCTACAAACTCCTTTTTTTGATCAACTCATATCTAGAATCCAGATGACTTGCCGTGTACACTACATGTGCCATCCGCAATATGGCACACCGTTGCATATTAACGTTGCTGATCCGTTTGAATCATAAATTCAATGTACTGGATTAGACTTTTTTTCTGCATCTCGATGGATTGGATACGCTTCGCAAGGCCTGCGAAAAACTCTTCAATCTGTTGCCTCGTATGATCCGCAGATTGTCCTTTCCAGTCGTTCAGACGGCTGTACAGCACTCTAGCCTCCTGCTCATCTGCTTGCATGCGAACCAGTAGCTGTGACAGCTCCTTCTCCGCAATTCGCAGGTCGTTCAGTTCCACCAGCAATTGTCCGCTCATTGGTGTATCCCTCCCCCTCAGTGCACGTTCTCACCTTGAACTCAACTCAAACTCTCCAGCCTGCCATTTCACGTTAGTTAAAATGCACCGGACTCTCATCCGCCTGCCGGAAAGCCTCCGCCTTTTCCTCAATAAAGTTCAGGAACTGACTCGTATGCTTCATATGCCACGTGCTCAGCTCCTGGATGGATGCATCCAAGTGGGTCACAATAGGCTCCAGTCTGCGGCTACGGCTTGTATGCAAATACTGAGCCATACGTGTCCGCACCTGATTCAGCTCGGCATTGCACTGCTGGGCATTCTGTTTCCAGCGCGAAGCTACACTTTTCAGTTCTTCCGGGGTAACCTGGATTAGACCTGATCCCAGTGCGGCGGCCGCACCTCTGCCTGCACCGCCTCTCAGCCCCATTGGACCTACCGCTTTGCTTAGTGGTCCCAGATTCTCCATGAGTCTTGGCGAATAACGAACCCGCTCACCCGTGATCGGATCATACAAATCGTTGGAAATATAACCGTTCTTGAAGTCATACTGATCCAGGCTGTGGTAGTTTTCTCCGCCAAATGTATTCTTGATTTTATCAATCAGACTTACACCGTTATTGGCATCTGCGTAATTCGAATCAATATAATACGTAGAACCTACATGACGATCATATCCGCCTAACGTTCCGCTCGCGACCAGATCGCCCGGACTCGCATAGTTCGTGACTTGGCCATCCAACTCACCCGCCTCAACCCGTCGACGCATTTCAGGAGTCAAGTTGCCCATCACTGAAGGTGCACTGAATGTAACCGCGGGAAGACCGGTATAAGCGGAAGCATACTGTGCATCCCCACCGCCAAGAGAGTGTCCTGTCAGAGAGAAATTCAGATCGCCGTACTTTTCTTTCATACGGTTCGCGTAATCTTCGGACTGATACATCTGGTTCGCCCAGCCGGTGGGCGAATAGGTCTTTTCAATATCCTTTACGCGATCGCCCGTCCAGTTTTCTACATCTCTTACCCGGTCGCCAGCCCAGTTTTCCACTTTGGAGATACCTGTGGAATCTTTGATATTCTGAACGCCTCTATCGAGCCAATCGGGTGTCAGGTTGTCTACAAATTGTGCCGCGTTCTGTTGCCCTTTGCGGATCAATTCTCCACCCCCGATGCGTCCATCCATCACCAAGTCAGGCACCGAACGGTCCAAAGACGCACTTCCCTCGGTTCCCCGATAGGCAATGACCGCCTCCTTGGTCTCCGGATTATAGAACGTCACGGCGTCAAAACCGGAAAATTTATTGCTCTCTGTACCCTCCAGCACTTCCCAGCCAGGAAGCTCCGTTAGACGGTCACCTGCCTTTTGATCCTGATAGGCTAACTCCGATAAGGTTTTGTACGTTTCATCATCGATGTTCCTGCCGTTACTCAATCACTGCACCTCCCTTTTTATTTGGCGTATGGATCATGTCCTTTAGCTTTAATGACTTCCTCGAGCTCGGGACTAATCACGAGATTTTTGGTGATTTTTTTCTTGTAGTCGTACGATATGCCAAAACTCTGATCCTCATGATCCTTCACATGCCCTTTCAGTCCGATCTGCGACATCGCCATCTCTGGCAGCAGTTCCTTGCTTGTAACGACCACATCCAGTTCAAACTTTTCGTTGAAGTGCTGCACCACAACCTTCTCAGCCTCCTGGTACAACGCCTGTTTCTCACTTTCTGTCATCTTCTGACACCCTCCCAGCAATATAGTGAACACCATCATCAGTGCGAATAAACTTCTCATCCATTTCGTGCGCGGAATAGCAATTCCCCCTTTTGGCTCAAACCTGTGTAAGTAAAGAGCGCCCCCTTCACCTGTTACATGCATCATAGTACAAAATCAACATAAGACACATCGGCTCACAGGAGCGTTTTCCTGAAACTTTTCTCCTAGTTGATTCATACCTATATTTGGGTGTATATTACCCGCTTCTAAGACTGTTGTACCAATTAGAACCTAACTTTTTCCATATGAAAAACAAAAAACTTTCTTCCGAACACCGGCTGGTGTCAAAAAGAAAGCCTGCTTTGTTTACGATATTTCCCTAAAGCTCGAATTTTTCTAAAAAAGAGCCTGCTCTGCACACGAGCGGCTCTTCTTGCTGGCTAGCCGGATCGGCCCGGCCTTCCCTTTTATTCAAGTACCATCCGTAGGGCGGTCAGTAAGACCCCGATAATAAATCCGGTCACCGCACCGTTGATCCGAATCCATTGCAGATCCTGACCTACTTTATCTTCAATCAGCGAGATGAGTGAAGCGTTATCCATTTTATCTACATTTTCGCGCACGAGATTCCCGATTTTAGAGTGATTTTTCTCCAGCAGTGTGGTGACACCTTCTACAATCTTGCCATTCATGCTTGTCATTAACGCATCATCTGCACGCAGATCAGCCAACACCTTCTCTATCGCAGGCAGCGCATAGGTGTCCACATAACGTCCATCCTCCATCGCCACCAGTGCTTTATCCCGCATCTCGGTGAGCTTGTTCAGCACGGTTTCCTCCGCATTCCAGCCATCCAGCAGATTATTCTTCCACCCGTTAAGGCCATCCTGCACAGCCTCACTCACCGCAAGACGCATGGCCTGTGTACGAAGCATATCCAGCACTTTGTAACGCAGCGCACTGCCTTCCCGCTTCATATCCTCTACCCGGTCAAAAAGATATCCTTGAATAATGCCACCCAGACGGTCTTCATTCAAATAACCCATGAATGCATTCATCGCAAACTGCATAAGTCCATTCATCTGGATACCACTAATCGCCTTCATGCCACTTTCACCCAGGAACAGAATCGTTTCCGGTTTGACCAGCCACTCTTCCGCCTGCTTCAACGCATAATCCAAGGCCTGGGCATCATACCCTCGTTCCGTTACCTGTACAGCGGCCCGCTCAAGAATCGGCCCCAAGTCAAACGCTCCGGCCTGTGACTTGATCTCTTTGGCAACAATCGGAGCGATCTGCTCCAGCGGAAGCCCGGCCAAAATACGTTTGCACAGCGTATCAATCATGGTTTTGATGCCGTCACTATGCAGCTCCCGCCCCAATGTATCCAGCACAATCTCAGCTGCTTTGAAGCCAGCAATTTTCTCCGTAATGCTGTCCTTGTTCAGCAGATTATTCTCCACAGCGGAGACCAGACCTTCCGTCATCTTATCCCGGTTCTTCGGCAGCAGTGCCGTATGGGGAATCGGAATACCTAGCGGATGGCGGAACAGCGCAGTTACCGCGAACCAGTCCGCAAGTCCACCCACGAGTCCTGCTTCAAACGAACCTACCAGCAGTTTACCTACCGGCACCCCCTGAAATGGCAATGATGCTGCGAAACCCGCTCCCATAATGACGAGAGACCAGGCTGCTGCCGTTTTGGTTTTTTTAGGTTTAGCCATGATTAATTTGCTCCTTTATCGTTGATCGCGCGGGCTCGACTTGTCATACGAGATCACTACGCTTGATCGATTTTGATTATGTAAAAGCATACGGACTCTACGTTTGAATCCATTCCTCTAACCGCTATCCTCTCGGAAATTATAATGATGGGTCTACAAAATACAATTCGTTCTTTTTTCGTATACTTCATCTTATCACCCACAAGCGTCAAAACCAAACCTCTGCCTGGCGAAAAAGGATAAAACAGGGGCTTTTCGCGTGAAGCTTGCCCACCCGTATTTAAAGAGAGGAAAACTTTAGTATAATAAGTAGTGGTAGACTGTTAGAATCGACTGGCTGCCAGGCCCCAGGGTAATAACTTCCCAATTGCAGGGTAATAACTTCATGTTGACCTAAGAATCAGAGGAGGAATGACAGATCATGAAACACGTTCAGGACACAGCCACACTCAATAATGGAGTCAAGATGCCTTGGCTTGGCTTTGGCGTATTCAAAGTGAAAGACGGAGATGAGGTTGTAAATGCCGTCAAAACAGCGATAGAAGCCGGGTACCGCAGCATCGATACCGCCAAAGTATATAATAACGAATCCGGTGTCGCTCAAGGCATTCGTGAATCTGGCATTGCTCGTGAAGATTTGTTTATCACAACCAAAGTATGGAACAGTGACCAAGGCTACGAGAGCACACTTGCCGCTTTCGAAGAAAGCATGCAACGTCTGGAGCTTGAATATCTCGATCTCTATCTGATCCACTGGCCTGTCAAAGGCAAATATAAAGATACGTGGAGAGCGCTGGAAAAGCTCTATAAAGAAGGCCGTGTTCGCGCCATCGGCGTGAGTAACTTCCAGATTCATCACTTGGAAGACCTCTTGATGGATGCCAACGTCAAACCTGCGGTCAATCAGGTTGAGCTTCACCCGCTCCTGACTCAAAAGGAACTGCGTGACTACTGCAGTACACATGAGATTCAGATTGAAGCCTGGTCTCCACTTGGACAAGGCAACCTGATGGAGCATCCTTTGCTCCAGGATATCGCTACCAAATACGGCAAGTCTCCGGCACAAGTCATCTTGCGCTGGGATCTGCAAAACGGCATCGTGACCATCCCGAAATCGGTAACACCTGAGCGCATTCACGCCAATACCGAGCTATATGATTTCGAGTTAACAGCCGAGGAGATTGAACAGATTAACGGTCTGAATGAGCATAAGCGTTTCGGTTCGGATCCTGACAATTTTAACTTTTAAGAAGAGCGTTTTCCCGTCCAGATCAGATCCGGCAACCTCGAACAAGATTTGCGTCATTCTAACAGCATAGTTAACAAAAGGGACGAAGCAGAGTTAATCCCCCGCCTCGTCCCTTTTGTTATGCAATCCTGATTAACATGCTTATCCTTTGGATACCAGCTTGAAGTCATCAAAGTGAAAACCTGGCGCTACGACGCAAGTGACCAGAACCGGCTCATCGCCCAGTGGCCGCGCCGTCTGCCATACACCTGCAGGCACAAGCACCTGCGGAGATTGCCCTGCCTCGATATCCATGCCGAGAATCAGCACTTCCTCATTCTCCGGGTTTTCGCCATTGCCACCCAATTTCAATTCAATTGGACTGCCGCTGTGCCATAACCACAGCTCATCCGAAAGCACCGTGTGCCACTCGGAGATCTCATGAGCATGAAGCAAGAAGTACGTTGAACTTGCCGAGAAGCGCGGACCAGAGTAGGCGTCCGGCAAGACGGATTGCGGGATTTGATAAGATGCTTTCCAAACTTCCTTATACCAACCACCTTCAACGTGAGGCTGCATATCCAGCGCAGCTACGAGCGGTGATAATTCATGTGCTGCCATAACTTGTTTCCTTCCTTCCAATTCATTTTCGGGGATACTCCCAAACTGGAGCATGACCTCGCTCTCCCTACTCTAAAACAACATGAACGTTTTGTCACCTTTATAACGGGCGTTCCTCCATTCGTCCACCTTCTCCACACTATACCCCTATCCCTAGCGAAAGATATCTATCTACACAAAAAGCAATCCCACTCTATATGATAGCGTTTACAAAATTATCTACTTTCCGTTATGATATGAGTATCAACGCCAAGCTGAAGTTGAGAGGAGTTGCCTAATGAGTCTCATTGAGGATCGAATCGGACCCAAGTATCGGATTGGTGATTATGCCTTTACCATAGAATATATGCGAAGACATGACGGGAGTGCGATGCCGCAACCTCATGCTCACCCCTTTTACGAATTATATTACCTGCTCGAAGGTGAACGGGTATACTCCATGAATGGACAGATTTTGCCTGCGAGAAAAGGTGACCTGGTTCTCATCAACCCACATGACGTACACACTACATCCAAAGGCAACAAACCTGGCTTCGAACGGATTCTCATTGGTTTTTCGCCTGCTTTTGCCACCGGAATGGAGCTAGGCATCTGTGGCCTGTTGCCATTCAAATGTTCCAGCCTCCTCCGTCTTCCCGAGTCAGATCAGCCTGAGATTGAGCGTATCTTATGGAAGATGCTTCAGGAATGCAAAGAACGACGACCTCACTATGAGATTGCCGTACGTAGTCTGCTGGCTCAACTTCTGATTCTTGTCCATCGGGCACAGGAGGTTATCCGTGAATCCAATCCAGGCTCGCTACATCCGATGCAGGACAAGATCAGCGAGATTGTAACCTATGTCAATAAACACTACACCGAACCGCTCACTTTGGAAGATGCTGCAGCCCGTTTTTATATCAGCCCTTCTTATCTCAGCCGAATGTTCAGCCGGCTTACCGGATTTCGCTTCAGCGAATATTTGCGTATCGTTCGAGTTCGAGAGGCACAGCGAAGATTACTTTCAACACAAGAGCGGGTTCAATTTATCGCGGAAAAGGTCGGATTCGAGCATACCGCTCATTTTAACAAAACCTTTAAACAGATCACAGGCACAACGCCGCTGCGTTATCGCAAAGAGCATCGATGAATGTCACACGTCGTCCTGACCTGTTCTTCCTATACAAAACCAATCGGGTAGCCGTGCTCCAGCTCCAGTATGCGCCCTTCCCCTTCTCAGGAGAAGTTCAGGCGATGACTGGACTGCATACATGGCTACCCTACTGCAATACTAACTTCTTGATACCTACTTCTTGTGCTATGTTAAACGGCTGGCAAGATACTGCACCGCAGAAATATCACACCGTTTATCTACGAATGATAACCCCACTTCGAACTTCCGGACTCACCGATATCTGTCGTCCTTCTGTGTCTGCATCCGTTTCCCTGCATACGATTCCCGCAGATTCAAGTCCAGTGACTTTCAGCAGCTTCCCATCCGCACCCACACCTTTAATGTCCTCCAGTGTAGCGCCTTTGCAGTTGTGAAGATGAATGAGCGGACCTTCGGTGATCTGTGCCTGAAGCCCTGTAATCCGTAAATGTTTTGCCTGAGCACACTGAATGCCAGTACGAGCTTCCACGCTGTAACGTTCGATACTTACGCTGTCCAGAGGCATCTCCGGTAGACCGCTAACAAATAATGCCGTATCGGCTCCCGCGCAGACCACATCCGAGATGCGAATATCGCGGAACACCGGCGTTTCTTCGCTGACCTCTTTTGCAAGGTCCCCGCCGCGGGCAGACCCCTCCATATTGGCATAGAAAAAGGAAAACGAAATAGCTTCCATAATGATATCCTTCATATATATGCGCTCGATCTGAATATCTTCTACAACACCGCCACGCCCTCGTGCGCTCTTGAAACGCAGACCAATATCCGTGCCGATAAACGTACAATCCGTTACCCGCACATGCCGCACTCCGCCGGACATCTCGCTTCCGATCACAAAGCCGCCATGACCGTGATACACCGTGCAATCCCGAATCGTAACGTACTCCGATGGCAGTCCGAGTTCCCGTCCCTCGGCATCTTTTCCTGACTTCATACAGATCGCATCATCACCGACATCAAATATACTCTGCTCTACCAGAACATGACGACATGATTCAATATCCAGCCCGTCTCCATTCTGGGAGAACCAAGGATTTCGCACATTCACTTTACGAATCGTTACATGTTCACATGCCCAGGGATGCAGGTTCCAAGCCGGCGAGTTCTGGAATGTAGGCCCTTCCAGCAGAACCCGTTTGCATCGGCGCAAGCTGACCATGTTCGGCCGCAGGAAATCCCGGATCTCTTCATGCGCGGCGAGATCACGTACTTTTTCCCTGTAGAGCTTCTCGGCAATGGCACCGCCGTCCATCGCAGATTGGGAAGGCCACCAGATCTGTTCATCCGTCGTACTCGACTCTTCTACAACACCACCAGAGGCAAGCAATCGCTTCCACTGGCCAGCAGTCATTTTGGAACGTTTCACCGGACGCCAGGCTTCACCGCCGCCATCCCAGATGCCTTCCCCCGTAATCGCAATATCTTCGAGCCCGTCTGCATCAATCGGAGATTGACAGCGTACAACCTGCCAACCCTCGAAGCTTGATGCAATAAGAGGATACCTGTTGAAATCCTGACTGAAGGTTACCAGTGCGCCGGCTTGCACATGCAGTTCAATCCGGCTACGAAGCATGATCGGTCCAGTGAGCCACACGCCGGCAGGAATGATGATCCTGCCTCCACCTGCGTCTGCACATGCGGCAATAACCAGCCGGAAGGCCTCTGTATTATCCGTGATACCGTCTCCAACGGCACCATACTCGGTAATATGAAAATCATGTTCAGGAATCACGGGCAGATTCACTTCGTAAGCTTGAAGATCAGCTGCACTGCCTGACCCTGCAGACAACGGGGAGCGATATATATTCATGGTACGAAATCATCCTCTCTACTATGATTCTTTCGTTTCATCATAACAACGGCACTGTAGGGACGGGTTGAGCTTTTTTGCCATGTACAGGGTGAACTTGATGTTATTTGTTATTTATATTCGTTATCCGGTTCACAAAAACAGAACATCAATTTCAGTTTACAATATACATCAATTCCAGTCATTGTAAATAAACTAGGAGTATTGATTCATTTTTCTGTCAGCATTCGTCACAAGAAGATCAACTATATAACATATATATAACGTAAATTTGGGCTATAGCCCTATAAAACCCATTACTTATGTCACGTTTTATTACAGACCAATTGCTATTAGAAGGATGTCTATGTATGATTAAATAACCACTTTGCAATAATACCTTTTTATACCATTTTAACTCTTCGTTGCAGAAAGGGTGTGTGTTCTTGATTGAATTCAAACGTGTGCAAAAACATTTCGGTCATTTCCATGTCCTCAAGGATATTCATCTTCGTATCGAAGAAGGAGAAGTCGTTGTTATTGTCGGACCTTCAGGCTCTGGCAAAAGTACGCTGCTCCGTTGCATTAACCGCCTGGAGACCATCAGCGAAGGTGAGCTCGTTGTCAGCGGCATTCCTCTGCATCAGAAAAAGGTGGACATCAACCTCTTCCGCCGCGACATCGGCATGGTCTTTCAACATTTCAATCTGTATCCCCACAAAAAAGTCATCGACAACATCACTCTTGCACCCGTCAAGGTACGCAAACAACCCAAAGCCCAAGCCGTAGCAACCGCTATGAAATACCTGGAGCGGGTCGGCATTGCCGATAAAGCAGACAGTTACCCTTCCCAGTTGTCCGGTGGACAACAGCAGCGTGTAGCCATTGCGAGAGGACTCGCCATGGAGCCGAAGATTATGCTTTTTGACGAACCCACGTCCGCCCTTGATCCCGAGATGATCGGAGAGGTTCTGGATGTCATGCGCTCCCTTGCCCACAACGGCATGACAATGGTGGTCGTTACCCACGAGATGGGCTTTGCCCGCGAGGTGGCAGACCGGGTCATTTTCATGGACGAGGGCCGCATCGTAGAAGAGGCACCCGCAGCAGCATTTTTTGACAACCCCCGAGAAGAAAGAGCACAACAATTCCTTAGCCGCCTGATCCATCATTAACACTTCATCGTTCTATCACCGAAATGCATAGCTAGATGGAAAATAGGCCATTTGTCAGGCTTAAATCTACTCAACACTCCCTAAACTCACATCAGAACTACCACTACGAAGTAAACAACAGGTAAGCCTTAAACAAGAGCAAAAAGAAAACTTCACTCTACAAATAAAAGCCATTGCTCACTCCACATTTTGAAAGGGGTCTTAAATTGATGAAAAATAGGAAGAAACTCCCGTCTTTAACGTTAATGTTGGTGCTTATGTTATCACTTGTATTATCCGGCTGTAACTCCACGGGTACAGACACACCTTCCGCGAGCGGTGGGGGCGACGCAGAAGCACAAGGCACGATTGAACGGATTAAGGAGCGCGGCAAGCTGATTGCCGGTGTCAAATATGATACAAAGTTATTTGGACTCAAAGACCCGGCAAGCGGAGATGTAGAAGGCTTTGATATCGATATTGCCAAGGCACTCGCCAAGCAGATTCTGGGAGACGAAACGAAGGTTGAACTGAAAGAAGTGACGTCCAAAACACGGATTCCAATGCTGCAAAACGGAGATATCGACATTATCATTGCCACGATGACCATTACGGACGAGCGGAAAGAGCAAGTGGATTTCAGTGATGTGTACTTCGAGGCAGGCCAATCCCTTCTGGTGAAAAACGACAGTGCCATCACCGGTCTGGAGAGCCTGGATGGTGTGAAGGTGCTTGCCGTAAAAGGCTCCACGTCCGCACAGAATATCCGCGAGAAGGCACCGAAGGCCGACGTGCTGGAGTTCGATAATTATCAGGATGCTTTTACAGCGCTGAAAGCAGGCAAAGGCGAAGCGCTGACAACCGATAACATCATCCTCATCGGCATGCAACAGACGGACAACAACTACAAGCTGGTCGGCGGCAACTTCACAAGCGAGCCTTATGGCATGGCGATTCGCAAGGGCGATACGGCTTTTGTAGAAGAAGTGAACAAGCTGATTAAAGATCTGAAGGATAGCGGTGAGTATGACACGTTGCATGAGAAGTGGCTGGGCAGTAAGCCTGAGTAGTCCAAGTACCTGATGATGAGCAAATCTACCATCAGCCAAACATTCAATATACACTGCAAGCATCTGCCGTATACGAGAAATACGTATGCAGCAGATGCGCTGTTGTTTTATTTTCACACCTGGAGAACGGGGGCTCTTGTTATGGGTACATTGGATTTCAGCGTACTGTTCAGACACTCCGACCGATTTTTTGAAGGATTTCTGAATACGATTCAAGTGAGCGTGATGGCCCTGATTGGCAGCTTTGTGCTGGGGGCCATTCTGGCGATCTTTCGAATCTCACCGGTCAAACCGTTGAACTGGTTTGGTACGGCGTTTGTTGAGTTTATCCGCAACATTCCGTTGCTGATCGTTGTGTTTTTTTTCTATCTTGGTCTGCCTTCGCTGGGTATTTCTCTGGATGGATTCGTCGCAGGCACACTGGGACTAACCATATACACGGCTGTTTTCATCGCAGAAGCGATTCGGGCAGGCATTCAAACTGTACCTCGTGGTCAACTGGAGGCGGCACGTTCATCGGGACTGTCTTATGTACAGGCCATGAACCTGATCATCCTGCCGCAGGCCATCAAAATTGTACTGCCCTCCATTGGCAATCAATTTATTAATCTGGTTAAAAACTCTTCCATTCTGGCGGTCGTCGCCGGCATGGACTTGATGTATTTTGCCGACATTGTAAACTCGGATACGTTCCAGCCACTAAGCGTCTACACCATCGTTGCCCTCTTCTATCTGACGCTAACCTTACCGCTCAGCTTTCTGGTGCACTATATGGAACGCAGATTCGGACAGAGTGACGCAGAAGCACGCAAGCCCAAAGGCAAACCGAAGAAAAACAAACCTGCCGGGCAGGTTACGATGTAGAGGATTTTATCACGCATTGAACATATAACGTTCACCGAAGGAGGCATCGAACGTATGGACTTTAGCGGGGCCTATGAATGGCCTAACCTTCGTTTCCTGTTGCAAGGGTTTTGGGTGACCCTTCAAGTTGCAGGCTTATCCATTGTGTTCAGCTTTGTGCTGGGCACACTGCTCGGTACCATACGATTCACACGAATTCCCGTCCTCTCCCAGATTGTGGCGGTCATCGTAGATACCATTCGTAACTTGCCGTTGCTGCTCATCATCTTTTTTATCCATATCGTGCTACCACAGCTTGGCATTAAAATGCCACCCTTCTGGTCCACGGTCGTGGGACTAAGTCTGTTCGAAGGCGCCATGATCGCTGAAATCGTGCGAAGCGGCCTTAAATCCGTAGAACGTGGTCAGGTGGAAGCTGCCCGCTCCTCCGGCCTAAGTTACATGCAGACGCTCACTGGCATCATCATGCCACAGGCACTGCGCCGCATGTCTCCGCCCATGGTCAGCCAGTTCATCTCACTATTGAAGGATACGTCGCTGGCGATCATTATCTCCCTGCCGGAGCTGATGCGCAATGTGCAGATCCTCGGCGGTCAAAGCTTCGATTACATCATCCCGGCGTTGTTACTCGCTGCTGTACTGTATTTCATCATCAACTACTCCCTCTCCATCGTTGCCAGAAGACTTGAAGCACGAATGAACTAGGGAGGTGAACCGTTGTTTTGTTTCAGTTGCATGAGGCGGTGGCTCGAAGCGAAGCTACTCCTTGCTCCATGCTGAATGGTTTGAGGCAACCGCTACGATTACTTGCGCTTCACTCCTCTAAATCGGATTCAACTTCTCTAGCTTCAGTACTCGAAGTGGAACCACCCAAAATATGAGCTAAACAGAGCAACGGTTCGAAGTAACCATTCGAAGTTCAAAAGCTTCCGTTCCACATTTTTCGTGGAATTGGAGCTTTTGAATTCTAACGATCTCAGATGAGCTTATTTAGCCATTTTGGGGGCATTTTCAATTCTAACGATCCGTAGGAAGCTTATTTTGCTGATTCAGGCCATTTTCCGCCCCATTCCGAGCAATCTTGGCAAAATAGCGTCACTGGGGATCGTTAGAATTTTTTTGTCACCTTTTTTGCCCAAATAAGGCTTCTGGTGATCGTTAGAATTTCACCGCTGTGCCGTTACGCTAACTTCGGCCCTGTTCCACTCAAATTGCCACACCATTCTGGCGCAACTCTGCTTGCAACAGTGATACAGGAAGATTCGCAGGCGAAAGTTTCAGCTTTACCGCCATAGCCGCAGCTGTTCCCGCAGCCTCTCCCGTTGCCATACAGCTTGGGGTCAGTCTGGTTGTAGCGTGAGCCTCATGTGTCGTGGAGATACAGCGTCCGGCAGCCAGCAAGTTGCTGATATTTTGCGAGAGCAGCGAACGATAGGGAATATCATACGCACCATCTCCTTCAATAAAGGCTGCAGTCACGCCCTGCCCGGAGGGATCATGAATATCGATAGGATAACCGCTTCTAGCGACTACATCTTCGAACTTCCGCCCTGCAACGACATCTTCCCGAGTCAGCGCATAGCGCCCAACAATACGTCTGGATTCACGAATGCCGATCTGTGGCGCTACAGCCGAGATCGAAGCTCGTTCGAAACCAGGCACATCATTCCGCAGAAACTCGGCAATCATCAGCACCTGCTTCCGTCCTTCCTGTTCAGCTTCGGTTAAATCCACAGCATTGGTGGCATCGAGCCCCTGCACCCGAGTACAGTTAATCAACACCTCATCTTCTGCCGGCCCGGTAAAAAATAACACCTGATCGCGTTGAATCGGCACCGCCGCTTTCTTCCAGTGTGAATAGAAGCCGCTCACGCCCGTCAACGGAATCGTGTCTAATTCGCCAAAGGGTGTTTTCTCATAAAAATCCTCGGGGTGCTCCTGCATGTACTGCTTCACACGCCCGAGATCCACGCCGCGCATACGGAATTTCATCGTCATCGGCTGAGACTGGCTGTCTTTCTCCCGTCCCTTCGCTATAGCGGCACCAGCCAGATAAGCCACATCCGCATCACCACTCGCATCAACAAATACGTTCGCCTGAATCTCCAGCTGACCGGATTTGTTCGTGACTCGCACTGCCTCTACCCGGTCATCCACCGTCGCGACACTATCTACGAAGCTGTGCAGCAACAGCCGAACACCTGCCTCCTTCAGCATTTCTGCCGCAACCACCTGATAGACGGCCGGATCATACGGTGTCACGCTATGCACAAAACCAACCGTATCACGCAGATGTCCGGGGGAACCGCCCCGTGCCTGTAAACGATCCACAATCTCCTGTGCAATCCCCTGAATAACCTGCTCACCCTGCTCCGTATGAAACGTCATCCACGGGTAGACCATAGCAGCCGTTGACATCCCGCCAACGAATCCATAGCGTTCCACCAGCACCACGCGAACTCCCTGCCTACCTGCTACAATCGCCGCCGCTATTCCAGCGGGACCGCCTCCGACAATGACTACTTCCGCCGATTCCCTTTTCAAATGCGTCACTTCTTTCAAACGCGTCCTCTCCCTCCCGTATGATAAGCTGCTCTTCCAATCCCATTACTCCTTCAATCCCGTCATCGCCACACCTTCAATGAAACGCCGCTGCGCCAGGAAAAAAACGATCAATAGCGGTACCGTCGCCATCACGGTCGCACTCATTAAATACTGCCAGGCTGTGCCCACCTCATCCGTGAACAGGGACAACCCCAGCGGCAGCGTCATCAGTTCTCTCGAATTGATAAAAATCAACGGATCAAAGAACTCATTCCAAATCGTCACAAATGTAAAAATAGTCAGCGTCGCCATGCCCGGCTTCGCAAGGGGAAGCATAATCTGCCAATAAATCCGAAATCGGCTACAGCCATCCATCATGGCTGCTTCCTCCAGCTCGGTGGGCACCGTAATAAAGAACTGCCGCATCACAAAGATGCCAAACACACCGCCCGCGCCAAAGATCGGCAGTAAAATTAGCGGAAGATGCGTATCAATCCAGCCCAGCTGCCGCATAAACAAGAACATCGGAATCGCCGTTACCTCATGCGGAATCATCATCGCGCTCAGCAGGATGAGAAAGATCATATTCCGCCCCTTGAACGGAATCTTGGCAAAGGCATACCCCGCAAGGGAAGCAAAAAACACCGTGCCAAGCACCACCAACGCAGAGATATACACACTATTCCCGTAAAAACGGTGAAACGGAATCAATCGAAACACATCGATGTAATTCTGAAATTGCAAGCTGTCCGGTATCCACTGCGGCGGATAGGTAAATATGCTCTGCGGTTCCTTGAGGGATGTCGAGACCATCCAGATCAACGGAACAATCATGATCAGCGAAACTGCCGTCAGGATCAAATAGGTGCCAACAGCAGTCCCGAACCTCCGGCCTGTCAACCTAGGCATCGCCTTCACCAAACACCCACCTCTTTCGGAGCTGCCATTGCAGCAGCGTCAGAATCAGCACAATCAGGAACAGCACATACGCAAGGGACGAAGCATAGCCGAACTGAAACAGCTTGAACGCTTTTTCCCAGATGTAATAGACCAGAACTTTCGTGCTGTTGCTCGGCCCGCCTTGGGTCATGACATAGATCTGTCCAAATACTTTGAGCGACCCAATGACGGTCATCACGACGGTCAGAAATACGGTCGGCGTGATCATAGGCAGGGTGACGTTGAAAAAAGAAGCCCTTCTGCCCGCGCCATCCAGTGTCGCCGCTTCGTACAGGGAACGCGGGACCTGCTGAAGTGCTGCAATGAACAGCACCATGTTCAGACCGACATTTTTCAGCACACTCGTCACAATAACCGCAGGCATGGCCAGGTTCGGATCGTACAGCCAAGCAGGGCCTTTAATGCCCATCATCAGCAATAGCTGATTGATCAGCCCCGACTCTGTTGCATACATCAGCTTCCACACGATGGCCCAGACAATTAATGACGTCATCACCGGGACGAAAATGGCCGTTCTGAACAGGCCGATCCCTCGAATGCTTTTGGATAAGAGCAGGGCGAGCAGCAAAGCAAGTACGATATTCAGCGGCACCAGACCTGCCGTAAAGTAAACCGTATTGCCAAGCACTTCCCAGAACATGGCGTCCGTCATAATATTCCGGTAATTGTCCAGCCCGATAAAATGGTGATCCCCAAGCAGCGGCCAATCCGTCAGGCTCATATACAATGCAAGCCCCATCGGGAACAGAAGCAACAGGGTAAAGCCCAGCACCATCGGTGAAATAAACAACCAGCCAGCAATCTGTGCCTCTCTGGCGAGCGGCCCTCCGCGTCTCCGCTTGTTGGATCGGCTCACGAGCCATCCCCCCCTGAATCCGAACCATCCGAAAGTTTCGTGAGAACGGAAGGAGTGGCAGGGTCAGAATGTCCATCAACACACGATTCTGATGCAAATTGTTCCGAGCCCGAAGGCTGTTTTTGTCCCAGACGATCTATTGCATTGCGGAAGCTACTCACCGCTCTACGTAGCTCATCCTCCGTTTTGCCTGTAACAATCGCCCCAAGCATAATGGCCTTGATGCCGCTATGGTGAAGCACGGGAACATCCTCCGGCACCAGCTTGCGCTGGGAAGGAACAAGTACCGGTACTCTGGCCTGCAAGACCAGCTGCCGATAATGAAGCACGTCCGCGAAGCTGAGCGAGGTGCCGTATTCATTGCCGGGTACAATCGAAGCCTCCAGTGCAGTAAAACCGAAATGTGCAGCAGACGCCACCAGAGAGACATCATACTCGTTGTTAATCGCAAACGTAGATTCCAGCCCGTGGTCTTGCAGCATAAAAGAAGGCAGATGATGCGCATAGATCGAGTAGAAGTCAAAGCCCATACCCTCCAGTCGCTCCACATCTTCTCTCCGTGTCCCTTCAATACTGCCGGACGGCACAACGCCGAACGGACCAGCGAACTCCGAGCGGATTGCACGAAATACCTCCGTGTACTCACCAAGCGAACCAAAATGGTTGCCGCTTGCGCGATGGCCCACATTAAAATGCACCTTCAGGGCATCCGCCCCTTCCTCCCATGCCGCCCGAGCCAGTGCGAGCTCGTTCCCGGGCAGACTGACGATGAGCGACAGCGGTTTTTGCTCCAGCATAGCTTGCAGTTGACCTATCTTTTGCATATGTTGCTTAGCCCAAAGTTGACCGACTTGATGTGAATGTTGCGGGTTCTGGGAGTGCTGCGGGTTCTGCCAACTCTGAGAAAGCTGCATCTGTTGTGCTTCCTGTGTCTGTTCCGTCCTTTGCGACCGCTGCTGCATCTGCTCCGTCTGCTGACCCTTCTTCATGTCCTCCACCTGGTTCATCCCCTCACTTCTCTCACTCTTCATACGCCTCATTCACTTTTTTTTCGCCATTTTTATTTCCATCATTTTCCTGTATTTCCTATGCTCTATTCTCATTTACGCTTCATCTCCCTCACTCTTCACTCTCTGCCTCTCTTCAGGGTTGCAATATGCGCTGTACTTCGGTCTGCATCTGTTTCAAATTATCCTCTGGTGAGGCTGTACGGGCGAATAATCGGTCAAAACCTTGCAGTACCGCATTATCAATATCCTGCCAGCGGATATGTCCCGGAATCAGACGGGCTTTCGGCATCTCATTAATGACCGCCTGCACGATATGCTCTTTGCTTGGGTTGTTCGGCTGCTGGATGAAAGCGTCGGAGTTCAGCACCGAAGTACGCGCAGGCACAAAGTACGTCGCAGTCGCCTGAGTTCCCTGTTCACTGGCAAAATACTTCAGCAATTTCTTCGTCTCCTCCGGGTGCTTGCTATCGTTGAACATGGCATAGCCCGCTTGCCCCAGCATCGGTACGCTGCCCTGTGAGCCGGACGGCATAGGTGCAATACTCCACTTAAAATCCTTGATCTCCCTTGCTTTGGACACATAGCTGTAGTTATCGAAGAACATGCCCACATTACCTGCATCAAAGCTTACCTGCTCGCCCGCTTTCGGATGGGATTCGTCGGTAAACATCATGCGCTCCAGCATGGCAAAGGTCTGTACTCCGTAATCGTCATTCCAGGTAAACGCTGTCATATGTCCGTTGAACGGCCCGCTTCCGTTAGACCAGGAGTAGGAAGAAAGCACGGCCCAGGTCTTCCAGTCCCGAAAAAAGTTAGCCCCATAGATGCGATTCGCCGCATCCTTGCTGGTTATCGCTTTGGCCGATGCCTCGAACTGCTCCCACGTCCACTCGCCTTTGGCAGCCAGCGTATTCGGATCGGTCAGCCCAGCCTTGTCGAAGAGCGTTTGATTATAAAACATCACTACTGGCGGTGTGGAAAACGGCAAGCCTAACAGTTGATCTCCCTCACGGAAGAGATCCAGCGTGCTGGGAATGTAATCGTCCAGCTTGAATTGTGCGTCATCCTTGAACGCCGACACGTCGGCCAGGATGTGATTGGACTTGAACTGCGGTATCATGCGTTCCGATACCCAGGCCAGATCAGGAAGCGAGCCGCCAGCGGCAAGCACCGATATTTTCTGCTGATAATCGGCAAAGGGTACCGATTCCATCGTTACCTTGATGCCCGGGTTCTCTTTGGTAAAGCCATCAATGAGCTTGTTGTACACATCAATGTGTGCCTGGTTGCCCCACATCATGAATTTCAGCTCTACCTTGTCTTTCTCTCCGCCAGAGGCGTTCGAACCCCCGCCCGTATTGGTACTTGTGCACCCGATTAGAGCTGTGATCATAAGCGCGAGAATCAGCATCAGTCCTGCCTTTTTCATCGAAATCCCCCTTATGGACGTTATGGTATTCCTGTGCCACCCCAGTATATCGAAAGCGCTGCTTGCTCCTAAATCACGTCAGTTGCAGAAATGGTACGGAATTTTAAGAGGTTTTTTCGTGGCTCCTAACCCTGCCCTCATACAGCATCTGTCTAAATGCTTTCGATACCTTGCTCTTTGCTCTTCCAAACTCTTCAAACCAAGAGGCAGTATGCTAGTCCTAATCTCTTATCTTTACTCTCTGTTTCTCACTACTCCCCACGCTACACATCATATCCGTCACGATACTCCCCTGCGGTACATCCCATCTGCTGTTTAAAAACCAACATAAAATGTTTCGGACTCTGATACCCGGATAACCGGGCAACGTCATAGATTTTGAGTCCGGTGTTGGCCAGCAGCCATTTCGCCCGCTCCATTCGTGCCTCCGCGATATATTCGGAATAGTTGATGCCCGTCTCGGTTTTGAATAACTGGCTCAGATACGTCGGGTTCAGATTGACCAGTGAAGCAACCGTCTGGAGCCGCAGATCACCATCGGGATGCTGGTGGATGTGCTCTTTCACGCTACGAATAATTTTGCGAGGTTCCCCGTGTTCCGGGTTGGCTGTGCCAGAGGTTTCGGGGATGGGAAGTGTGGAGAGACCATACCTACGGTCCAGCAGCGATTGTATTTTTTCCAGACATTTCACCAGTTCATGACGTTCGATTGGCTTCAAAAGATAACTTAATACCCCGTGTTCCATTGCCCTGCGTGCATATTCGAACTCTCCGTACCCGCTGATGATAAGCATCAGCAGCTCAGGGTACATCTCTCTCGCTAATGAAACCAGCGTCAATCCATCCATCTCGCGCATACGGATATCCGTGATTAATACATCCGGCACTTCACAGCGCAGTACCTCCAGTGCCTCGGCTCCGCTTGCCGCTTCCCCCACCACCTGAAACTGAGGGGATGCCTGTACAATCAACTCTCGTAATCCCTGGCGAATCACCGTTTCATCCTCGACAAGCAGTACTTTATACATGCGTATCAATCCCCTTTCCGTTGAAGGTGAATGGATAAGGTCACAACCAGCCCTTGCCCAGGACTGCCATCCACACTTAGTCCGCTGTCTTTTCCATACACCAGGTGCAACCTTTGAGCGATATTTTGAAGCCCCAGACTCTCCCCGGCATGACCATGCAGAATGGGATTAGCGGGTGGATGCACGTTTTTTCCAGAAACGGTCTGTCCAGAGATAGAAGCATTTAACCGATCCAACTCCTCCTGTTCCATTCCTTTGCCGTTGTCCCGGACACTGATGAGCAGTTCCTGATCGAATAAAACGGCAGATACCCAGATCATGCCGCCATTATTACCACCCGTGCTGCCGCCTGCTAGCCGTCCTTCGATCCCATGGCAGATTGCATTTTCCACCAGCGGTTGCAGGATCAGCTTGGGAACAAGACAGTCGTTAACCTCTTCCTCCATGTCATAAATAATCTCCAGTTCACCGTTGTAACGCACTTGCTGAATTCGTACATAAGAATCGACAAACGCCAGCTCTTCCCGCAGCGTCACCATGCGATCTGCCTTATCAATGGTATATCGCAGCAGCCTACCAAGCGCTGTTACCATTGCAGATACCTCGGTATGTCTCTCACGGACAGCCATCATGTTGATCGACTCCAGTGTGTTGTATATAAAATGAGGGTTCATCTGGCTCTGTAGCGCCGACAGTTCTGCTTCCCGTTCCTGAATTTCGAGCATATACACCTCATGGAACAGACGATGGATCTCCTCCATCATGCGGTTAAATCCCCTGCTGATCTGCCCCAGTTCATCACTGCTGTATTGGGTAACCCGCTGGCTGAAATCACCCTGCTCCACCCGATTCATATGATGTTTCAAACGAATAAGCGGACGGGTGACCCTATACGATACCAGTACGGCGAGGATCGCTACAGCCGCCATACAGAGAAGGGCAAGTCCCATCGTAAAGGTCAGCATCTCCCCCGACTCCTTTTGAATGACCGTAATTGGCGTCAGGCTGATCACGGACAACTCCGAATATCCTGAATGATGCCTTACATGGAGGTAGGAACGTCCATCCAGTGCTATCTTCTGATGGTCTGCATAATCCTGAAGCTTTCCATGGGATAACAAAGGAGCATAAGCGGATAACCCGTCTGTAGACGTTTTTTCAAAAATAAGACGTTGCTGGCTATCCACGATCATCAAGCTTGCCTTTTGCTCAAAATTCAGGTTGGATAATAGCTGTCCAAAAGCCTCCAGCCGGATATCAATCAAAATGTACCCCAGCCGCTGTAGCGTTCCCGGATCACGCAACTCTCTGCCCACGGTGATGTATTCCGCTTCCTGACCACTTACGTAGTAGCCGGGAATATGCGGAGGAAGCAAGTGCCATATGCCTTCGGTGCCCCTCAATTCGGCAAACCATTTCTCTTGGCTGCCGTCCCAGACGGGTTTGACCCCAAGGGAGTCCAGATTGGAGAACAGAATGCCGCTATTGCTGAGCAGATGAACGCCTCGAATCTCTGGCCGATCATAGGCTTGAGCGGACGTATACAGCTTCATTTTCTGATAATCATCCGACCTCGCCCACGTCCCTGAACCCATCGCCCCATCGTACTTCCGCAGGATACCTAGAACGGTCTCGTCATAGAGCGGCAAGAGCGACAACCGCTCCATATCCTTGAGCAGCCGGTTCAGATTTGTGTTGATCTGCCGCACCATATCAATGGTGAATTGCTCCGTCTTGCGATCCAGCGTCTGCGAAAAATGGGCGTAGCTCATCACCCCCTGCACGCTAAGCGGCAAGAGCGTCAATGTCAGAAAAAGCACTAGCAGCTTGGTGCGCAGGTTTATGCTTTTTTGAATCGAGCTGAGACCTATGAAATCCCGAATAGAACGAAAACCACGCATGCTTTGAACACGCCGAAAACAACTAGAACAGATCGAACAAATTGCACGGATGAAGTTCCACACCCTTTCTACCCCCTCCTTCGTTTCATTGTATGAGACATCGCTGTTGTTCGATGAAATGGTTCAATCCGTTGGAACCAACAGATGCATCCATTCCGGGTGAATTGAGGTCATCATATCCCGTTTAGAGATGTCGCGACGATCCTGTAAGCTATAGATTTAGTACGAAATTTGAAGAGAAAGTGGATGGAGGACTATTAAGGGGAGTAGTTTGGAGGGCGTGATTTTCTTTCGGAAAACATTAACAAACCGAATGCAATTTTGCAGTCGGCTTCTTTTGGGTCACATCAAAAAACCGACTGCATTAAGCAATCGGTTGTCTCTTCATCATATGTTTATATTGGAAACGATAGTATTCATTGATTAGCTCATCCAACACCATGGACTGCTCGAGGACTTTGTTATCCTGCATGCCATGATTCTCCGCCAACCGACGTAACTTTTGCCTATCCCGTTCAATTCGATCTTTAATCTGCATCGGTTCACCCATAGCATGCACCCCCTCGTTTTATATCATTTTAGGATACATTGCCAAAAAATTCATATTTTTTTCCTTTGCAAAATCAAATGATTGTTTACAAAGGTTTAGTTTCATAAGTTTAGTATTTTTTTAAGTGCCCATTAATCAAAACTACCTACAACATATGGATACGCGATCTTATGTTTTATCCACATATCGTGATCCATCCATCTTCACTAGAAATCACAAACTATGATTTGGATGATCCTTATGTTTTTGTTCCTACTTGATTCAGAAACGCTGAGTCCGGATTTACCCCATCACCCATTTTAATAAATGTCTCATATGATCCGCTAAAGGTGATTTTACCTTGATGAATAAAATGCAGAACACACTGGATATTTGCTATATCCTGCAAGTGATGGTTCGAGACTAGTACAGTGCACTCATTATGGAGTGCAAGCTTTTCGATCCTTTTTAAAATATGATAGCGCATCTCAGGATCGATTCCCGCTAGTGGCTCGTCGAAGATGTACAGTTTCCTCTTCATTAATGTGATTGCCAGAATACACAGATAACGTCTCTCCCCAACAGATAGTTGCCCAAACTGCATATTCCATACCCGCTGTACCAAATCAACCTCAGCTGGACTCATAGCTTCATCTACATAAGGTTCATTATTCACTTCAATACGGTTGGAGTGGTCGGAATACAGAAAAAAACGAAAAAGATCCTTAGCCTTTAAGGTTAGAGGAAATAACAAACCCTGCAGCTGGTAGATGATCTCCTTCTCATCAGGGATACCTTGTATTTCTGGCGGACGTTTAATCACATTCGCGATCAGGTCAAATAAAGTCGTTTTGCCAGAACCATTTTTACCAATGATCATATTCACGGTTTGTTCGGGAAACTCCACATGTAAATGATCCAGATTTTTGCGAGAGGCTTTGGGATAAGAAAAGCTCAAATCTTCAATTTTAATCATAGATCCTCCTGCTATGTCCGATGAGTTCTGGATATGACTTTCACAAACTTGAGTGCGATAAGTCCGCAGGTAACATAACAAAGTGTGATGAAGCTCATGTTGATCAGACTCAAATGTGGGAACGGGCTATCCATAAACCATTCTGCTAGTAAAAAAGTTAGATTCCTTACGTATTCCATAGGGTTGATGAACACCAGAAGTAGACCATACTCTGTTGAATACGCCAGTCCCTTCGCTGATAGAAAAAACATGACCAGTAAGCTCATACTGACCACCGCATTCAGCGACTCCTGCCTTACTGGAAGAAGCATGAGGATAAGCGTTAATAAAATGACCATGACAGACCCCAATATACAGCTTGTTAAAGACACGGCGAGAAACAAAGCAACCTGTCCAAAGCTATCCAGGAATATCACTCCCGATACTAGCGAGAACAGAAGAATGGTTAAGAACAGAAAACCAATTTGGTTCAGAGCTTTTCCCCAGATAATAGGATATTTACTACCCGAGATAAATTTGAACATTTTGAAAAAACCGCTCTCCCTTAAAGAGATCAGATTGGTCGTCACATCAATGGACATCACAAAAATAATATATGAAACAAATACACTGGTTTGGATGTAAAATTCATTGATCTCAGGCCCCTGGGTAAACCATTGATAGTTAAAGATAAAAAAAGCAATGAGGGGAAATAACAAATACCATACGAATGCCACTTTGTTGCTTAACATCATTTTAGTAAACAGACGGAAGTATTCACGAGTTATTTTCAAAAAACAACCTCCAATTTATCCATTGTTACATGTTGTATTGAAAGTTAATGCAGATAAATATATTCCAATTATATAATATTTTTCTAAATATTTTATAGTATTTCTATCAGAAATGTTATTAGATTTAGTCAACTTCTATCAAAAAGATGGATTCATACAATATAGAGCCCAAAGATTGCTATATCTCCTTGAACCATTTTCAAATTTATGTTAATTTAACTACATAGAATTACATAGTAGGTGGTGTATCAGTTGAAAAATGAAATGATTAAGGGATATATCGACGGTATTGTGCTGTCTATTTTGAGTCAAAGAGATGCTTATGGTTACGAAATATCTCAACACATTAATCAAGTAACCGATGGGGCATTTCTGCTCAAGGAAGGTACGCTGTATCCTGCATTAAAGAGGTTGGAGGCCAATTCTTACATTGAAGGCTACTGGGGTGAACAGGAAGGCGGGCCCAGACGAAAATATTACAGGATAACAGATGAAGGCCAACTTCGACTTAAAGCAATCAAAACCTCATGGGAACAAAATACACATATCATTAATATTTTCTTAGGAGGAACGGCGAATGGACATTCAATCCTATTTAGACCAAGTTTTTAAGAAATCATTCTTATCTAGACGAGAGCGTAGCGATTTAGCCGAAGAAATGGCCACTCATTTACACTCGTCCAAAGAGCATCATATGAATGAGGGATGCACTGAAGAACAAGCTACCACAAAAGCTATAGCGTCCTTTGGTGATCCGATCAGCATAAGAACTAAATTGACACAAGAGACTTACGGTCTATCAAGTAAACTGATCCTACAGTTTATAACCATAAGCTTAATTCTGTATTTAAGCTCCCTGTTCGCAGGAGTGGCTCTTCATTATTATGATGTTCATAACAGAGTGATCGAACTTTTCCCTATAGCCTTCATTACACTATGTGCCTTGAGCAGTGCTTTGCTGCTAACTCGCAAAAACATTGATCGTTGGTGTCTATTGTCCGTGCCCATTTTATTTGGATTAGGATATTTGCAGGCATATCTAGGTCTTTTCAAAAATATGTTTGGTGGCCTCGATTCATTTACGCTTTTTGAGAATTTATTTTTTAGCGGCGCTTATGACTTTTCAGGGCGTAGTAGCTTCATGCTTATTGGTGGTCTGATCCTAGCTGTTCAAACACTCATTTTGTTTGTTATCAGCAAGAATATCTACATCTCTTTGATGCCCTTCGCCTTCTCTATCTTGTATACAGTTTCTCATATGATCATTTTCGGATCATATTATCTGTTCTTTGGGGATCATTTTAGTTCATCTGTCACCAATGGATACAATGTTTTTGCCGCCGATAACATTCAACGCCTCTCAGATATTGGTGTGAAATTAGGAATGTGTCTTGTATTGTTTCTCACTTTAATTTCATTGAAGAAGCTGATCTTTAAATCTAAGCTTCAGGCTGGATGAGTTGGAATGACATATAAGATTGAATAAAAAAATAAGCCGCTTGTAATTATAAGAGCTGGCTTATTTTTATTTTTAAACTTCCAGCCCAATTGTATGCTGTGACAATCCAACTGTTCACCACTTTAAAAAATGACCAATTAATGTTAATTTGTAGTATAGCTGTCTAAAAGACCTTTATGGCATGAGAGTCCTTTGTTTCTTTAAAGCAATCCATGTTACTAACAGGAATAACATTGTATACGCTAAGGTAAACAGCATGCTTTTAGTTACAGAATAAATGTTAGGCATATCGTAGAATGATACAATTCCTCCATAAGCAGTATCTCTAAATAAAATAGGGAGCATTGATTTTTGAATGAATAAAGGTAAATACTGTCCTATAGACCAGCTATGGAACACTGATGATTCAATGGTTGGGTAGATAAAACCAACTATGATCCCCGCCATTAAACTTTTGCTCAAAACAGTGATGCACCCTGCAAACATCCCCCACAATAATAGACTTATAATAGAACCTAAAATTTGTAGAGAATAATCTTTAATCGTTATTATTTTCGTGTTTACCAAATCCATCGGAAGATTAAAAACAGCAGGAGTGACATAGCTAAATATAATTCCTACAAGCATTGTCAGCAACATAAACAAAAGTATAAATGTAAATATAGCCATAACTTTTGTAAGCAGCACTTCTAGACGTGTCAAGCCTTGAACCCATAATTGTCTGAGCGTAAAGCTACGGTATTCTATTCCAAATATCAGCGCACCAATGATAGAGATTACGATCGGTCCTAGGGCATTTACAGAAGCCAGTGAATAGGAAATTGCCATTTTGGGACTTAAGATAAATAACATCGCGGATAAAGAACTGCTAGAAGGATCTGAACCACTGATAAATTGATATGTTTGTTCTAGAGAATATCCGCTATTATCCATAAATGCTTGGAATGAGTTTTGAAAATTTGATCCGACACTTATATATGTGTATATAACAAACACCAGGAAGATCACAGTTGACCATATACTGAACGGGTGTTTAATAAGCTTAATGCATTCATTCGTATAGGATTTAATCATGATTTCCCCCCTCTACAAGCTGATTGTAAATAGATTCCCATTCTTGTACATGATTCAAAGAGATCCATTCGTTAATCGAAACATTTTTTTGGCGTAGTGCATCTTGAAAAGACTCAAATTCACAATTTTTATCAAGCGTAATTTTCCAAGAAAAACGATCTAACCTGTTTGCATTCAGTACTCCATCTAGTTCCAAAAGCTGATTCGTGGTAAACTCTGCATTTACTTTTATTTGAATTAATTTTGGTTGCAAACCATTATTATAATCAGATATATCCAATTCTTTTTCAATTCGTCCATTAATCATCATACCAAGTCTATTACAGCAATGTTCTATTACATCCCACTCATGACTCGCTATAACAAAACAACATCCTTGGTTGGACATATCTTGAATTACTTCAACCAACCTTTTATAGGAGTAATGATCGAGTCCATTTGTTGGTTCATCCAAAAGATAAACTTTCGCATTCTTCGAAAGTGCAATAGCTATTCCTAGTCGTTGTTTCTGACCGAAAGACAGCGTCTTCACTTTCTTTTTCATTATTTGTGGTGTAGTCAGATCTAGTTTTTTCAATATTTTCAACGCTCTTTGGGGATCAGGGGATAATAATTGTACATTATCGTTACCAGTTAAATGGGAGTAGAAAGACGTAGGTTGGAATGACATACTCGTTTGATTAAATTGACTTAATTTCTCTTCAATAAAGATATTTCCTGAGGTTGGTGAGAGCAGTCCAGCTAAACTAGATAACAATGTAGTTTTTCCAGAACCATTGATTCCTACTAATGCATAAACATCACCAGCATTGAGTGAAAGTGAAATATTATTTAGTATCAAATCATTTTTAAATTTGATCTTCAAGTTATCTACTTTCAGAATTCTGTTCATATTTAGCTCCTTCCGACTCTCATCCTTTATACCAACAAATACTTGGATAAGGTCATTATATACCCATCCAAGTATTTGTGTTTTTCATATGTTTTCTAACTTATTGAGCAGTTGAGCTACCAGACGAAGAAACATTAATTAGAATACGACTTGTAAATTCTGATCCTCCTGCGTGACCCCATGGTGTAGGAATTCCGCTCTCAAACAATACGCCTTGGTTCGTTTGACCCGATGAAGTATATTTATAATTCCATTTGTTCTCTTCGTCTTTGAAACCGTACAGCGGAGCAGTAGAATTATTTTGCCACAAATTACCGAAGTTTGTTATTTTACCGTCATCCCAAGTCCATTGAGCAAACGCTTCTTGCGTTGCAACTGTAATTCCATACAAATTTTTATAGCTTTTCAGCCAAGAATGAGTTGAAACTGTTGCAAATGTTGAGAATCCATCGTTATTTGCCCCCGGCACTGGGGCTACATACGATTCAGAACCAATAATTGAAGTATCCGGAATTTCCACGTTCTCCGCTGCGAATGTTGGAGCAACACTACCAAATGCTAATCCTGTACTCATAACAGCGACAGACAACATTTTTAAGAATGAATTTTTTTTCATCTTGGAATTCTCCTTTTTTTTGGACTGAAAAACGTTAAAGATCAACCAGCAACACTTCAGAAATATCTATATATCGTTCACCTCCGTTTCCAGAAAAAGAATAAAGAACGTCAATCTTTTTATAAAACTGAAGTACAATATAAATGACCCCCATAAAAACCTTAAAATATTTTGCAAAAAATACTAGAAAAATCTTCTTATGAATAAATAGCCATAAATAATAAATAGAGCAATCGACACTTATTGGAAATTAATACTTACCATCCAATGACTTCAAACAATATCTCACATGTTCAGTTCCGGTTTCTTATTATATGTTCTCTGCAGGAAACTTTATTTCTTCTTTTACCCATGATTTAATATTTTTCGGAATCGTCTTAAAATCAGGTATGCTTAGTTTACTTTTTTAATATTCATGTTCATTCCTAAAGTAAATCGATTATATTCATTAATTAGCTCATCCAATACCATAGACTGCTCAAGCACTTTCACGTTCGGGATTCCATACTGATCTACCAAGCGACTCAACTCTTGCCGACCTTGCTCGATTTGGTCTTTCAAGATACTTAGTTCTCTCATGGCATGTACCCCTCTAGGACATTCTAGAAAAACATTTAATATGAGTAAGCTATTAGTTCATCTCATGACTGCAAGTGCTTTTTAGAACATAATATGTTTTGCATAATATTGTAAAAATAATTCTTTAGAAAAGGCATTGCGCTCTATCTTTTCAAGGAAGTAAACATAAAAAATAGCCTACTGATTACAGTAGGCTAAACTATAAACTCGCTTCTATATAAATATTATCTACTAGTATTTTATATTTATCATGAACTTGATTAGTTAAATGCTCCTTAAACTGCCCATAGAGATTTACACATTTTGAGATCAGAACGTCGTCTTTGACAAAAATACTTAACTCTAAACTTGTTAACAGAGAAACAGCTCCGATTTCAAACCTCTTCTTGTTAAAGTAGTAAAAGGCCAATTCGTAGAATAGCACCACTCTTCGATAATACCAACTCTGTACAGTGTATCTTCCTTGTGAACGTACGTCACTGAATTTAATATCGATTTGAGCTTTAAATCTAATCAACACCTCATCTATATCATATTGATATCTATTTGCTGATTGAAGAATTTTGACCATTGCAGGGAGAATTTCCTCTTCACTATGTTCAATGTAAGTGATGTATTCAGGGATGACCTCTTTTCTTCCCATCATGACTTTATACAAACATTTGTTGAATTTCGCCCACTCTCTGAATTTATGAAGAACTTCATAATCTGCATAAACTTTCGCTTCATTCTCAATGATTTCCTCATATATATCAGTGTATTTTAAGGCTTCTTTGTAATTTTTAGCATAATCACAATAGTTAGAAAAAAGTAAGTTGGCGTAGGCTTTGTATACAAAGAAAGGATATTGAGATTTAGAAACACGCTTTTTAGTTTGTTTCATAGCCAGGTTAGCTCGTCTCTCAAGTTCTTGCGATAAATCCTTCATTTTATTCCACTCATGCAACCCCCAGTAAGCATTCGCCAAATCCTTTATTGCATCCAATTGATAGTCCTGATCTAATCGTTCTATGAAAGGTTCAAACTTTGAAATAATTACTCTGTTTTCTTTTTGGTCAGAACCCATACTAATCAGAAATATACGATACTGGCACATAGCCAAGCGTTCAGAGTGTTGATATTTTTCGCATTCAGACACACATTCATACAAGATAAGTGAAACCTGCTTCAATCCTCTTTTATATAAATCCTCAGCTACTTCAAACAACTCATCTATATACGAATGATCATCTGTCACATGGGTAATGACTTGTTGAATAATATCCAGCTTATCAAGCTCAGCACAACGGTATATAAACGGTTCTAATCGTCTCCAATGGGGTGCAGAATCAATAAAACATTCCACACCATACATATCATAAAAGTACCCCTGTTCCAAACCCATTGCAGAGGAAATCTGGTCTAGTTGGTTCATTGATATAAGCCTAGTTCCTTTGATGATCGCACTTAATGTGCCCACATTAATGTCAGCGATTTCTGAAAATTGCTGTAGTTTATATCCCTTATTCCTCAAGTGATTTTCAATATAGGAACGTATATTGGACATTTTCTTCACCGTCCCTTCTTAGATATTTCATTATCCAAAAGTTGGTGCACTTAACTTTTCTACTACATTTTTGTACCTTCTGATCTGTGTTTCATTGGCTTCGCTCCGATACTCCCCGTACAAATCTAAACATTTAATACACATCAGATCATCTTCACTTGAAGAAGAGAGTTCTAAACACATAAGTAAGGCATCAATTCCAATTGAATAGTTACATTGATTTATTTGATATTTTGCCAACTCATAATAAAAAACCTTATAACCTTGGTTTAACCTTTGATCGTTGTAGCTACCTTTAATGTGCATATCCGTATTAAACAATAAGATCTGTTCTTTAAATCTTTTTAAGGCATAATCAACGTTAAAAGAATATTCATCAGCTGCTTGTAAAATATTAATCAGTCCCGCTAGTATCTCTTCTGGATTGCTCTCAATATAATTCATATACGAATCGATTACATTTTCTTGACCAAGCATTAATTGGTACAACTGTCGATTACCCTCGCCCCATTTTTTGAATAAATTTATTATTTCTTGATCCTCTTCTGTAGGATTCTCGATTTCAATTATCCTCATATACTTGTGCATATACTTTATGGCTTTATGATATTCCCTGCCAGCACTATATACAGTTGATATCATTAAGTTTGCATAGGCTGCATATGTAAAAAGAGGATAGACTGTTAGCCTTCTATTATTTTTTCGCCTACGATATTGAATTTTTAATTGAAACTCTGCTTTCCGTTCCAGTTCCCGTGACCATGTATCGACCTTGTCCCACAAATGTATCGCATTATACAAGTTTACCAAGTCTTTAATTGCATCCAATTGCACTTCTTCATTTAATTTATCAATATATTGTTCAAGCTTAACCGCTGCTTTGAGATTATCATATTTACTCAGTGTTTTATGAAGCAGGAAGATACGGTACTGGCAAAGGGCCAACCGCTCCGAGTGTTGATATTTCTCACAGTCTGCCACACATTCAAATAAAATGAGCGCAGATTCATTCATACTTTTATTATAGAGACTCTCTGCCACAATAAATAACTCATCAATATAGGATTGATCATCTGTCACATGAGTAATGACTTGTTGTATAATATCTAGCTTACCTAGTTCAGCACAACGATATAAAAACGGTTCTAATCGCCTCCAATGGGGCGCAGATTCAATAAAACATTCCACACCATACATTTCATAAAAGTACCCCTGTTCCAAACCCATTGCAGATGTGATTTGGTCTAGTTGATTCATTGACATAAGTCTGCTTCCTTTGATAATCGCACTTAATGTACCAACATTAATATCAGCCATTTCTGAAAATTGCTGTAGCTTATATCCCTCATTTTTCAAGTAATCTTCAATATAGGTACGTATATTGGACATGTCTTCATCGTCCTCCCCAGATGTTTTACTATTGAAAAGTTGGTACACTTAACTTATCTATTAGTTTTGTATACTGCTCTTCCTGGGTCTTACTAGCGAAATGTCTGTATTTTCCGTACAAATCAATGCATTTGATACACATCATGTCGTCATTACTTGAGACAGATCGTTCGAAACTAGTAATTAAATGTTCGATCCCCTGCTGGATTTGGTTTTGACTTAATCTGTATTTTGCTAGTTCGTAAAATAAGCGTATATATCTAAGATTCAATGTCTCCTCGTTGTATGTTCCCTTTACATAATTTTCTACTTTTTATGTTATTTATATGAGTTTTAAATTTATCTAATGCCCTGTCAATATCGTATGAGCACTGGTTAGCAGCCTTCACAATATATACGAATGCTGTTAAGATTTCTTTTGGATTGGCATTTAGGTAGCTTAAATAGTCATCTAAAATATTGAAATCGCCCAACAATAATGTATATAAATATCGATTGCCCTCAGCCCAGCCCTTGAATCGCTCTATCAATTCTCGTTCTTCCTCTGTCGGGTTTTCAATTCCATTCATAATATCCTCATAAACATCTGTATACTTCAAAGCCTTCTTGTATTGTTTACGTCTTTCGGCTACAGTTGCCTTTAACAAATTTGCATAAGCTCTATAACTAAATATTGGGTAAAATGAGACTCTTGGTTTGGTTTTCCTCTTGCCGGAGCGGAAGTTTAGTTGAAACTCAACTCTTTGTTCCAACTTTTCAGCCAAATCTAATACTCTATCCCACACATGTATAGTTGCATAAAGATTTGCTACATCCTTGATAGCATCTAATTGTAATTCCTCATTCAATTTATCAATATATGGTTCAAACTTTATTGCCGCTTTAAGATTATCAAATTTGCTCAATGTTTTCTGAAGCAGGAAAATACGGTACTGGCATAGGGCCAACCGCTCTGAGTGTTGATATTTCTCACAGTCTGCAACACATCTGTATAAGATAAGAGCAGCCTCATTCATTCCTTTACCATAGAGACTCTCTGCAACCCCGAATAACTCTTCTATATAAGATCGATCATCCGTCACATGAATAATAACTTGCTGTATACTATCTAGCTTACCAAGTTCAGCACACTCGTATAGGTATGGTTCCAAACGTCTCCAGTGAGGTGTAGATTCAATAAAGGACTCTACCCCATAACTTTCATAAAAATAACCTTTTTCTAATCCCATTGCTAAAGTAATCTGATTTAGTTGGTTCATAGACATCGGTCTGCTACCTTTAAGAATTGCACTTAATGTCCCAACATTAATTCCAGTAATATCAGAAAAATGCTGCAACTTGAGATCGTTCTCTCTCATGTATTTCTCAATATGTATTTTTATCGTAGGTACCGATTCCACGATCTCACCTCCATTACCTAAATCACTTAAAATTCAATAACATATAATAAATGTTATTTTAATCCTGTATTTTACATTGGTCAATCTATGAAAAGACAAAAAAGCTTACTCTCATTACTTGAAAGTAAACCTCTTTGAACATTTTAAAAATTTCTCTAGTAGTTATAAACTACCCCCACCATGAACAGAAAGCAATGAATACAAGGTTGATTCACTATCAAAATAACCCAGACTAGTTATATTAATAAAAATGAAGCTAAGCAAGATTAAATACAGGATTCTCTTTTTTTTCATAAGATTTCTGAACTCCCATCATTATAAGTTTGTATTGATGTTCTATTTCATTGGTACTCATCGTTCTATACTTTTCATATAATGAAATGCAATGAATAATATCAGTTTGGTTCTTTAATTTAACTGACTCTTCTAGGCAATGCATAAGTTGCTTTAGTCCCTCAGGATATTCGCATCGATTCAAGTGATAAATTGAACGCTCTAACAAGAAAGTAGTATACATGTCGAGTTTAACCTGCTCAGTATATCCACTTAAATGCGTTATTTCTAAACTAATTCGATCGCTGAATTTACACAAAATCTCATCAATATTCTTATCAAACTTGTTAGCTGTTTCTAAAATATTAATCATTGCAGGTAGGATTTCTTTTTCATTTCTCTCGATAAATTCCACGTAAGCAGGTAAAATGCTGTGGTCACCCATCATCAATTTATATAAATAAGTATTAGCTTCCGTCCAGCCCGCAAATTTATCAATGTAAATCTGATCTTCTTCATCCGGTTCCGAAATGTTAGCAAGTTTGGCATATATCTCTGTATAGATTAATGCCTCCTCATAACGTCCCTGTCTCTCACATGCAGATGATTTAAGCAAATTGGAATAAGCTCTATATACGAACAAAGGATAGGAGGTGAGTCTATCGCTTTTTTCTATTTTTTTCTTTGTATATGACTGCAAAATTTTCGTTTTTTGATCTAACTCTTCTGCCAGATCAAATACCTTGTCCCAATACCTTAAAGCCAGATACGTATTCGCCAAATCCTTAATCGCATCCAGCTGCCTCTCCTCATCCAACCGATTAATATACGGCTCGAAGTGCACGGCGGCACGGAGGTTATCATGTTGATTCTGGCCTAGCGAGAGGGTAAAAATGCGATACTGGCAGAGGGCCAGGCGCTCGGAATGCTGGTATTTCTCGCATTCGGCTACGCACTCATATAACATCCGGGCAGCTTGCTGCTGACCGCGCTCCAGCATACCTTCGGCCATCTCGAATAGTTCAGAGATATAGGAGCGATCGTCCGTTACCTGCTGAATGACCCGCTGGATGCAGTCCAGCTTGTCCAATTCTGCACAGCGTTGCAGGAAAGGCTCAAGCCTTCGCCAGTGTGGAGCCGACTCTACGAAGCACTCCGCACCGTACGTCTCGTAGAAGTAGCCTTCCTCCAGATTCATGCCCTGGGTAATCAGATCAAGCTGCGCCATGGCGATGGGGCGTGTTCCCTTAATAATGGCGCTAAGCGTTCCAGCGTTCACTCCCGATATATCTGCAAAATATTGAAGGGTATATCCCTGTTTCCTGATGTAATCTTCAATCGTTGAGCGTATCGTAGTTGCAGGTTCCATGTATCCCACCTCCACAATTAAAATCCAAAAATTTGAATTTATATGATTAGACCAATTTTAATCCTAAATTTTACAGTGGTCAATAACAATCGTGGCAATAAATTTACATTTTTATGCAAACTCCAAAACTTCTATGTCTCCAGCTTGCCTTCGCCCCGAATTGCTTATAGAAAAAATCCATTAGAAGAATGGACAGGAACGTGATACAGTTATTCCAACTTCGATATCCTACTATTTCCATAGGATTATACAACACGGACAGACACTTTTATACAAGCAAGGGAGTACATTCAATGAAATTTGCCTTGTTTAGCCTCATGATGAATCTACCTAATGCCGTCACAGGGGAAGTTTTGACGACTCAGCAGAAATTCCATAACATCCTGCAGCAGGCTCAGCTCGCTGAGCGACTGGGGTTCGACGCCTATGGCATTGGTGAGCGACACGGCGCACCTTTTCTGTCTTCATCGCCGCCCGTTGTGTTAACAGCGATTGCTGCGGCTACCTCACGGATTCGTCTGCTGACCACGGTTACGGTTCTCAGCATTCTTGATCCGGTTCGGGTTGCCGAGGATTACGCTACGCTGGATCAGTTATCGGGTGGACGACTGGAGCTGATTATCGGCAAAGGCAATGACCCGCGTCATTATCCGCTGTTTGGCATTCGTGAAGAGCAGCAGTGGGACTCTCTGGATGAACGCTACCATCTGCTAAAGCGGCTATGGTCGGAAGAAAATGTCACCTGGGAAGGCATATACCGCCCTCCACTTGATGGAGTGACAACGTGGCCGAGACCCCTTCAAAAGTCCATTCCGATCTGGCATGGCAGTGCGTCCAGCACGTTATCTACAGAACTGGCTGCCAAATACGGTGAGCCGCTGTTTACCTCGAATTCTTTTCACCCTCAGGCCAAATACAAAGCTTTGATCGACCACTACCGCGAGCGCCTCACTTATTATGGTCATGATGCACAACAAGCTGTAATTGGTTCTGGTGCTGGCAGCCTCTATCTTGCGAGCACGGGCGAAGAAGCCATTCGCCGCTACAAGCCGTACTATGAAGCATTTCATGCTACCGCGGCGGCACAGCATAATCAGTCTCCTTTTACGGATCTGGAGGATAACATCGCCCGCGGCCCGGTTCTGATCGGCAGCCCGGAGCAGGTGATCGCCAAGATTCTGGATTATCATGCCGCTTACGGGCACCAGGTGCTCAGTATAAGCGTTGACGGACTCACGCATAGCGAGCAGCTGGAGCAAGTGGAACGTTTTGCTACAGAAGTGGCTCCTGTATTACGACGTGAACTGCCAAGTTCAGTGTGGAATGATCCCCCCGTTTTAAACGAGCACGAAAATTCCTTCATCCCCAAAGCGACGGACACATGGCCCACTGCCATCTCCCCGATCTTCCAGGTGTAAGACTTCGTTTGGCCACGCAGTAACCGTATCCCCGGGTAATTCGGTCTTTCTCCGCTTTGCCCTCTTCCTTTTCCTCTTCTTCTCTACCTTCATTGATCCCATGTTAGCTATCACTTCTTGCTATGCCTCAGACCCGATGCCTTTAAATACGGTACTTAGCAACAACTCCACAAATGTCTCATCGATCGGCTCCCCTGTAACCAGCATTCGATACCACATAGGTCCGTAAATCATGTCGATATACAGCCCAATGTTCTGGACCTCCTTCAACTCGCCACGTTTCACACCTTTCTCCAGAATCTCCCATGCTTCGCGACGGCGTGGCCGGATATATCTGCTTCGGGTTTCCTCTGCAAGAATCGGATCAGACTGACCCTCTCCAATAATCTGTGTAATGACCTTCCCTTCATCACTTGTCAAAAATTGAACCAGGTTCCCTACATGTATACGTACATCCTTAAATACAGACCCGGTATCCGGCACAGGCAATCTCGCTGTTAATATGGACATATATCCGTCCAGCATAACAGCGCCTTTGCTTGGCCACCATTTGTAGATGGTTGCTTTGCTTACCTGTGCACGTTCGGCAATTTTCTCAATCGTCACCGCGGCGAACCCATCCTCCAGCAGCAGTTCATAAGCCGCGGCAAGAATGGCATTCTGGGTTTCCATGTTGCGCGGACGTCCTCTTTTTGCAGTCATTGCTGACCCTCCATTGTCATCATCTATATAAGCTCAACTAAAGCATTTTCACAACCACTTCAAGGACAAAATAACCTTCCATTCGCTGTTATCCCAAATAAGAAATACGATACGTTCATTATACTAAAATGCAGCGTCAATATACATTTTAAGCTCCCGGCAATGTCATTATATTTCCGTCATCTTTATGTAAAATCACTTTGTTCTGTAACTATCTATTTACAATACTAAACGTATCGTATATTATTTAGGTATAATTAGTAAACGAAACGTTCATTAATTAAGCCTACACATATAATTCTCAGTGAAAATTGTAATTGAATCATAATCATACACTTTTATTGGAGGTTGATCTTATGGATACCAAATATCCTCATTCCAAACAAAAACAAAGTACTAACCAGACTCAGACGACCGTGCCTGCCTGGATTATTTTTCTGCTCGCTGCATCCTGCGGTCTGATCGTAGCCAACCTGTATTATGCTCAGACTGTTCTTGGGCCAATCAGCAGCACTACAGGTCTCTCGTCTGCCGCAGCCGGATTAATCGTAACACTGACACAGATTGGATATGTCATTGGTCTGCTGTTCATCGTGCCGCTCAGCGACATCATTGAAAATCGCCGTTTAATGGTTCTGTTTCTCATTGTACTTGTAATAGCGCTGATCACCGCCACCTTCTCCACCAGTGCTTTCCTCTTTCTGACGGCTTCACTGCTCATCGGCATCGGTTCTGTCGTTGCTCAAATTCTGGTGCCATATGCTACCTACCTGACTTCCGAAGAGCAACGCGGGCAGGTGGTTGGAAATGTGATGAGCGGTCTGCTGCTTGGCATTATGCTCGCACGCCCTGTCGCCAGCTTTATTACCAGCGTGTTCGGCTGGCAAGCGGTCTTTGCATTCTCGGCCGTGGTGATCGCATTGCTCATGTTGCTACTGTCGCGGGCACTTCCAGCCCGTCAGCCTGATCCGAACCTGACTTATGGACAATTGATTATCTCCCTCGGTACACTGTTTCGTACCCTGCCGATGTTACGGCGTCGCGCGTTCTATCAGGCCAGCTTGTTCGGTGCATTCAGCCTGTTCTGGACGACGGTGCCTCTGCGGCTCGCAAACGACTTTGGCCTGTCGCAGCAAGGGATCGCCTGGTTTGCTCTCGCCGGGGTAGGCGGCGCTATTGCGGCTCCGATCGCCGGAAGATGGGCAGACCGCGGTTATACCCGAGTGCTCACCGGAGCCGCTATGATCATTGCCGCAGTCTCCTTTGGTCTGGCGTATCTGTTCCAGAGTCATTCCACAGCGGCCTTGATCCTTTTGGTCGTGGTCGCCATTACGCTGGATATGGCTGTTTCCGGTAATCTGGTGCTGGGTCAGCGTATCATCTACTCCCTTGGAAACGAGGCGAGAGGACGTGTGAATGGCCTGTTTATGTCGATCTTTTTCATCGGTGGTGCCATCGGTTCTTCGCTTGGTAGCTGGTCATATGCCCATGGCGGCTGGAGCCTCACGACGCTGATTGGTCTGATCATGCCACTGCTCGCGCTGCTATACTATTTCACGGAGAAAAAGATCACGGCTGTAAGCAGCACATAACCTGTATCTGATCTGTACTTGCACCTGCATCTTCATCACCATATACAGAGCATTCATCTAAAAAATGCTTCCTATACAAAGCAAGGGCAGAGGCCATCCATAGGATCGCTTCTGCCCTTCTTGTTATTTTCGTAGCCCTTATGTTTCATACCCCGCATCGACAAGCTGTTCTGTCCTCCGCTGGTCTCCGGTACTCTGCTCCGTTCTGTTCCGTCCCAGCCAGGCGCGACAGCCTGCTTGTTGCAAATGTACCCCTGCTGTACTCCATTTAAAGCGTATCCCCAAACCTGCCTTATTTCATTACATTATTTCATCACACTATTTCATCACACTGAACTTCTTGGTCGTCGCGCGAACGGACTCGTCTTCTCCCCATACAATGACACCAACGACTTTGGTCGCCTCCAATGTCATCGATGCAATTTCACTTGCATATTGTTCAAAAGCGTTATTCAGGGACTGCCCTGTCTGTGTAAAAACAAGATGTTTCAATCCGTCCTGATTCTCAGCACAGGATTTGGCCAGATTGATCAGTTGATTCTCCCCCGCCTTCAGAATAACGGTGCTATAGCGGATGCCAGCATGCTGAATGCCGCTCTGGTCCCGTACAGGCTGATCGGCATATAACTCCGGTTCGTTCAGGGCAGCTTGTCCCATAAGCAGCGCGGCCACATTGGCTGCGGCTCCTTGCTCCAGATTTTTATCCAGTATAATTGCAATTCTCTTCATACGAGTGCATTCACCCTCTGTGGTTTTTTCGTAAAACATACCCATGGCATTTGAATGCCTTCACGCAACACTTTATACGTTACCAGTCCGTAATGATCCGCACAGAGCTGGTTCGTGAGCGCAATGGAGGTCTCTGTATTCAGCATAACCTGCCTGCAAGCTTCCGGGTTGGATGATACTGTGCTGTTCTCTCTATAGGCAATATTCAGTTCAGATAACAAGTATGTAGTTGCCGGATGATGAAAAATCGTATCAATCTGCTCTGGACAAGCGGCGTGGAAGCCGGACAGCACCAGTGCAGGGATCTTCTCTACAAAACTTTCGGACACAACCAGATCTGAATCCATAATGAAACTGTTCAGCTTGGGATACGCTCCAGGCACCAGCAGGCAGGAAATCGCACCGGATTTCAGGTCTTCTGCAGCCGCTTCGAATTCGGGGTATGGCTTAATCATATCAGAATTATCCATTTTTTTCGCAATATGCATGCTGCAAGTCAGGAATCCTTCATCGTCACCCAATGTGCCCAGTATGGCATATTTCTCTTTATTTATATCCATTTATCTCCATTACCTCCCATTTATTTTCCAATTCGGTACGATACTATACCAAAAAAATCCTGCTGTCAATTAACACTTCAACGCAACAAAAATATGTACAATTGTGCATAAAATTTTACAAATAATGTATTGAAAACGGAAAATAATGAGCTATAATGTTGTGAAAACCATTCATTATTTCAAATTTTATCCAGGAGGACATATGAAAACGATCGTATACATATCTGATTTCAGGCTTCCCTTTGGTTTAAACTTCGTGAAACCCTTGACCAAATATACAGACTGCCGAAAGATTCTGATTATTGAACGCCATCAATTACATCACCCTGAACGGCTTGAAGCTTATTTTGATGAAATTAGATACGTTGATCATCTCGAATCTGTGGACGCTATCCGGGCACATATGCAGCATATTCTGCAATCTCACTTCATTGTTGCGTTGTTAACTCCGGGTGAGAATGCCATTGAGATCGGGGGACAACTCCGTTCCGAGTTCGGTATACCCGGCATGCAACGCAATCAGGCCGAGGCGGTTCGGAACAAGTGGATTATGAAACAAATGTTACATCAGCGCGGAATCCGTACCTCCAGAACGGCCATCGCACTCCAGCAACAGGACTATCTTCGTTTCTCCGCTACGTATGGGTTCCCTATCATCGTGAAGCCGCTCAGCGGTTACGGCAGTATCAACACGTTCAAACTATCCAGCATGGAAGAACTATTACATTATCTTCAGCATACAAGACAAGAACAGCAACGAGATCTGCTTGAGGAGTTCATTTACGGGACAGAGTTCCACTGTGACTCTATTGTGTGCAAAGGAGAGGTGGTCTTTGCTTCCGTTTCCCAATATCTCTACAACTGTCTGGATATCGCAACGCAGCAGAAACCTCCGGCTAGCATTACCTTCCCCAAAGGCACAGAAGCGGATTTTATCCAGCATATCCAGGACATCAACAGACAAGTTATTGCCGCGCTTGGCATCAATCAATCGGTGACCCATGCGGAGCTGTTTCTCACGCCGGAAGGCGAAGTGGTTTTCGGAGAGATTGGAGCCAGAATCGGGGGTTCACACGTGATGCCGCCTTGCATCAAGAACACGCATGGTGTGGACTTTTTCGAAGCAGTGACGGATCTGGAACTCGGTACATATACCTTCATGCAGCAGGAAACCAGCAACAAATTCACGGGTATGATCTGCTTCCCCTCCCGCGCAGGAGTGATCCAGCATATCTCCGGCAGAGACGATTATAAGGATGTTCCAGGCATTATTGAATTTAACGTCTCCTATGAAGTGGGGCAGCACGCCGGGGCTGTAAACGACACGATGACCCGCTCAGGGTTCGCCATTGTAGAAGGTGATTCGTTCGAGGAATTACGTCAGACGTTACTGGAGATGTATGATCGATTTGTCATTGAGGTGGCGGTTCCCGAAAACGTATAAGATCATCAATACGCAATAGAGATTGAGCTTAACGTAGTGGTTTTTTTACTGGGATTGTGTTTTTCTTGGGGAGGTTTGAAACGATTGTCTTTATTCAAAACATACGCGGGACTCAGCCGCGACATCTATTATCTCTGCTTAGCCAGAACCATTAACAGCACGGGGGATTTTATTTTCTCTCTGATCACCTTGGTGCTTACGCTGCAGATGGGCATGAGTGTGGTCAGTGCGGGAATTTTTGTATCCATGGCGGCTCTGATTAGCGGCCCCGGTGTACTGCTTGGCGGTTATTTAAGTGATCTGATTGGCAAAAAAACGATCATTGTCTCCGGGCAGATTTTGTCTGCCCTTATGATCATGAGCTGCTCCTTCTGGTCAGGCACGATGACCATCGGTTATCTTCTGATTGCGGTTATGTTCTTCATCAGTATTACACGCCCGGCGTATAACGCCTTAATTATTCAATTATGCCCGGAGGAGAAGGAGCGCAAATCGGCCTTTTCCCTGATGTATCTCGGAGCCAACCTCGGTATCGCGCTCGGGCCACTGATTGCCGGCTTTTTTATTAAAGATTACGTGCATATCGTCTTTCTGAGTATCGGCACCGTATTTCTGATCTCTACCTTTATCATTTGGAAAAAAGTTCATGTGGGTGCGAGCGGCCAAGTAACGCAGACTACGACCGGGGAACGGGGACATCACACACAGCAACCACAGGGGGAACAACAACCATATGGGAAGCAGCAACACCAAGAAGATCAGCAGCCGGGACAACAACAACAACAACAACAACATAAACAAGGTCGCTCTCCATCCAGGAAGCAACAAGGATCAGAGTCTTTGCCTTCGCCATTGTTCCCTATGCTGCTGAAGAATCCACTCGTTGTTTTTTTTATCGTGGTATCTTTTCTTAACTATTTTATTTACATGCAATACTCGTTCAGCCTGCCCTTGCAGATGAATCAGACGTTCGGTGAACATGGAGCGGCTTACTACGGCTCTGTCATGACCATTAATGCGATCAGTGTCATTCTTCTGACCACGCTGGTGCTATCGGCGACCCGTAACTTCACGGCTCTAAACTCCATCGCGGCAGGCGCTCTCTTTTATGGCATCGGATTTGGTGCGCTATATCTGCTCGGGGATTGGCCTCAATTTGCTATCGTTGTGGTATCTACGGTGCTCTGGACGATTGGAGAGATTCTGGTGCAGACCAATATCAATCTATATATAGCATCCCGCGTGCCTGACAGCCATCAGGGGAGATTTAACGGCTTGCTGTTGTTTGTCGGCTGTCTGGGATATACCCTTAGCCCTTATCTGACGGGTCTGTTCATTCGAAGTGTGGATATGAAGAGTGTATGGATCATTATTCTGGGGATCAGCCTGTTCTATGCCGTGTGTATGGTGCTGCTCTGGTATATTGAAAAAAACGCCATGAATAAACAGGGAATTGAATCGCCTGAATTCACGAAAAGCGTCTAAGTCCAAGCTCGGTTTATAAGAACCTCTACTTAAGTTTTAAGCTAAAACGAAAAACGAGCAATCACACCAAAAAGGGACAATACTGAATGGGGTCTGCACGAATAACCTCCAAAAATGCGTTTTTCGGAGGTTACTACGTTCGTTTGACCAAACCTTCAGGATTGTCCCTTTAGTTCATTTGCTCGTCTTACCTGTCGTCTTACACGTTGTCTTACATGAGTCTAGCTCTCGGTTGCTCGGCTGGTAGCGTTTATTTACGTAGCCTGCGTGCACTTAATGCGTGATGACTATTTTGCAAGAAGGTGCTACGCGTGTTCTTCATCATCTCGATTCGTTGCTCAGCAAGACGGTCTGCCGCCACATAAGTGGCGATGCCTTCGGTACGGGAGCTTTCGAATATTTTCTCCAGCGTCGTGTAAATCTCTCCGATCTTCGCCCAAGCTCGATCTTCATGATATCCGTTCAGCTCATCCGCAATGTTGATCACACCGCCTGCATTAATGACATAATCCGGTGCGTACACGATTCCGCGCTGATACAGCTCATCCCCATGGCGTGGCTCCATCAGCTGATTGTTCGCACAACCTGCGATCACTTTGGCTTTCAGCGTCTTAAGTGTATCATCATTAATTGTGCCGCCGAGCGCACATGGCGCATAGATATCACATTTGACGCTTGTAATATCTGCCGGGTCAACCGCCTTGGCGCCAAAACGTTCCACCGCCAGCTTCACGGAATCCTTATGGATATCGGTTACGATAAGATGTGCACCTTCCTCGTACAAATACTTGCACAGATGCATCGCTACGTTGCCCACGCCTTGGACAGCAATGGTTTTGCCTTCTAGCAGATCGGTTCCGAATGCTTCCTTCGCAGCAGCCTTGATGCCGCGGTATACCCCCCAAGCGGTTGCAGGGGAAGGGTTGCCGGATGAGCCATAGCTAGTTGAGATCCCTGTCACATAATCGGTCTCCTGATAGATCAGATTCATGTCCTCTTCCGTCGTTCCCACATCCTCGGCAGTGATGTAACGGCCATTTAACCCTTGAATGTAGCGGCCGAAGGCGCGGAACATGGCTTCATTTTTATCACGACGCGGATCTCCGATAATTACGGTTTTGCCCCCGCCCAGATTGAGGCCGGATACTGCATTTTTATATGTCATGCCCCGAGCAAGACGCAGTGCATCTTCAATGGCAGCTTCCTCAGAAGCGTATGTCCACATCCGTGTACCGCCTAGCGCAGGCCCAAGTGTTGTATCGTGTATGGCGATGATGGCTTTCAAGCCCGAATTTCGATCCTGGCACAGAACCAGTTCCTCATAATCATGTCGCTCCATTGCTTCAAACCAACTCATGTGCTAACCGTCTCCTCTAACCATTTTTGCGATACATCGCAGCGTCGAATTCTAGCGTTCCTATTAACGCTCCACCCTCTATTGTACCCATATCCACCCAGTTTGTGCAAAATCACATCACGATGTTCACTTTTGGACTCCACTGCATTCGTATCGAAGCCAAGCAAACCAGACGAATACCTCGAGGAACGGAATCCACCATAGCAAAAAGAGGCTCCGCCTGTCACCCTGTGACTGGTCAGCCTCTCCAATAACTCGCTCTGGATGCATAGGTAGGTCGATACGCTCATGTACTCATATGCTCACAATTGTATACCTATGTACCCTCGTCATCTCACCATATCGCTATCTCGCTCTACGCTCTAGGTCAGCGTTTCAACCACATTGATCGGATGCAACGCCCCGTCCACCGCAAAAGAAGCCTGTCCCGTTTCTTCCGAGACTACCAACACCACCGCATCGGTCAGCTCGCTTAATCCGAGTGCCGCCCGGTGGCGTGTGCCCAGCTTTCGTTCGTGGGCTTCGGCTTGGGATAACGGCAGCACATTGCCGGCAGACACAATCTGGTTGCCACGAATCAGCACGGCTCCATCATGTAGTGGCGCACCGGGAATGAAGAGCGATTCGAGCAACGCGTGAGTTACTTTGGCGTCCACCGCTACACCGGAATGAATCATCGTTTCCAGCGGAACCTCCCGTTCAATCACAATCAGTGCGCCGTATCTACGGTCGGATAGATGCTGCACACTAGACGTCAGTTCTGCAAACTTCTCGGTAAACGGGGACAAATAACAGTCGAGATAAAAAGAAGAAGCAAGCACTTCAATGTGTTTGATCTCGGCACGAATCTCCGCAAACTGCCCCAGCAAACAGACACTATCATGATCAAAACGCGATAACGTCTGATTCATCCGTTCTGCTACGCGGTGCAGGTCAGCCTTTAACTTTTGCCGCATCAGAGAACTGTCACAGTCTGCTTGTCCTGTATGCTGATTCATCTTGTGCCGCCCCCTCTTTGGATTTAATCGTTCTCTATTGAGATTCGCTACTGTTTCCGACCCAATTACGTTCTGATTTGACCGCGTTTGGACTCCTATTCCATGATAAGTATCCATACCTTGCCCCGAGAAAAGAAGCATTATGCATTACCAATTGGATAAATATTACAATGAGTGTATTACGACAAAACAAGGAGTTTTGTGATGCAGAAACGTAAATACCACATCCTCGCATGTATAATCATCCTTTTAGCTGCTGGACTATGGTTCTTTGCATTGAATTCAACAAAGTCTCTACAGGAAGCTGCGTGCAACGAAGTTGACTTCAACACGATAACCTCCATTGAAATCGAAAAGGGGCATGACCACAAGGTCACGCTTACAGGCAAAGATGATATTCATAAAATAATGTTTACTCTGTCAGCTCTTGAAGTGAAGAAAGATTCGAGCATTTCCAAGGATTTTAAAGCGGTTTACAGGTTGCTGGTTGATGTAAATGGAGGCGCAAGAATCGGGATGTTTCTATATGATAACAAATATATCGATGTTTATGATTACGAGGCTTCTCCTAAGAAGAACTCATCCATGAAGTATAAAATCTCAAATAGCTTTGATGAGAAGATCATTCATGATTATTTAAAATAAAAAACAGCAAAGAGGCTGAGTGACATCACCAGCTTCTTTGCGTTTGTTCACGTTGCTCCGTATTTTGAATGATCGTCCAGCTAAATCCTTATCTAATTCTTATTTAGCCCTGACCGACCTATCATTGAGCCTTGCCATAAGAACCAGCTTTAAATGTCGTTGGATCATACCATTTATACCCTGCAGCCGGCGCAGCCCACGGCTCAAGCTGTGGCTCGGTGGAACTTGCTGGTGTCTCCATTGGCAACAAGCTTGTTGCTGTATCAAGGGTCAGACCTGGCACTTGGGACAGGCTAGTGTAACTTTCTTTGACCGCGAGCCATTTCACCGTATTCACGAGTAATGTGGCGTCGTCCACTTCCTTGAAACCATCATACGTCTTCTTGGTGGCTCCGTTTTCTTCACGCAAATACTTTGGCGACGCATCCTCAACCGGAGAGGAATCACCGATGAACGCCGCTTTTCCTGCGCCTACTTTGGCAACCGCGGCATACGCCCCCTCTGCTCTTCCGCCGCCGTTATATACGCCCTGATCGACGGCGTTATTCCATTTGGACACGCCCGCCGGAACATACACCAAACCTTTAGCTTTGTTCGGGTCCATAATGGCAATCGTTGATCCGGCATGCATCGCTACAGCTTGTACACCTGTCGTGATGCCAAAAGCTTGTGATGGTGCAACGATATCTGTGGCGTTCACATCACCCAGCGCGTTATAGCGGAAACGAACACCGAAGTTCGTACCGAGCCAGTCGGAACTGGTCACGCCTTGCATCGCCGGGGATTCCGCTTCGGCAGAGGACATGCCTTTGGCTGGATTCAGGAAAGCACCGCGGCGGTAGCCGTTGAACACTTCGGAAGAATCCCAGCGGTTTTTGTTCCGGTCTGCATTGTAGTGATCGGAGATGAAGAACACACTACCGCCATTCTGTACGTATTGCAGGAGCGCAGCCTGCTCCGTGGCCTTGAATGGCACGTTGGCTTCGCCAATGACAAACACGTCATAGTCTTTCAATTTATTATAGGTGTACGCTTGCTCACCAAATGTATACGGGATGCTGCGTTCCAGCTGATCCACGGTAAAGCCTGCGTTTCGCAAACCATTCGCAAAGTCTGAAAAAGCTCCATCGATAATCCAGTCCGCCGCACCTGCGGTCTGAGCATGCGTGTTATCAAACAGCACTTTTTTGCCGTTGCCGCCCGGAAGAGGTGTGCCCGGATTCGGATTTGGCTCGGGGTCAGGATTTGTGGTACCTGAAGAGAGGGTGATTGACGTAGGATTTTTGACACCGGCATAGCTGTTATATGCGCCAAGCGTTCCCGTTACGATAATTTTTTTGCCTACTAGACCAGGGTTTGAAGCCAGTCCGTATTGAGCTCGGAAAGAAGAAGAAACTTGCACATCCAGCAGTTTGGCGTTCGAGCGCTCGGATGCAGAATCCGCAATCAGCACATTGAAATCATTGGCATACGGTGAGGTAAACTTGGCCGTCAGTGACCCGGTTGCATGTCCCACAACATAACCTTCGACGGTTGCTGTGCCTCCGCTGCTCTGGGCAGCAATGGCTTGTGATACGGTAAGTGGTGCTGCGGCTTGAACCGGAGCCTGAACCCCCGGAGCGAATAACGTTGTTGCCATCATAACAAAGACCAGGAATGCCCCGATCCAGTGCTGTTTTAACGCCTTTTTCATATACTCTTTCTCCTCCTCCATAACGTATGATGCTTGTCCCTATCTAATTTAAAGCTTCATATGATGAATTCCTCTCGATTTATGTAAAATTTTTGAAAAATTTTAAGAAAGCTCCCTTTTGTCTATACTGACTCCTATATGACTCGATAATGAATACGGTTTGTTAAGTCTAGAATGACCTCTGATCCAGAAGGAGATGTTCCAATTGAAAATAGTCTTTTTGTTACTCATCATCATCGTGCCACTTGCCATGACGTTCATAGCGCTTCAAACCAAATGGGCCATACGGCTGTTCCATCTCCTTGCTATTCTATGCTTCTACAGTGTAGCAACGGTTATTGCCAGTGATGTCTATGCCACTAATACTCATATGACGACGTTCACTACGGAAATTCATCACTTTTTGCTTAACCGCTGGTTTCTGATCCCTGCTTCCTACTTGGGCGTTTATATCCCATATGTGCTGTGGAAAAGCCTATTTTCGAAAAAAGTTGAGTTATAGAGCCGTTAGGCATTGCAATTTACCTACGTTCGATGCATAATGTGATTATATGTGATAATGATTATCATTCTTGAACTTGTTTATTTTCAATTCTGATGATGATGCCAACCATACTTACGACTTTATAGATAAAGGGGAACGAACATCGAATGAACACAACTCTGCAAAAGGCTGTCCTGCAGCTTGACGATTATTTGGATCTTCTGAACCTGGCTATTAACCTGGGTGACACAAGATGGCAAAAGGAGATCATCCGCAAGCTGGCCTACACATATCCTGCAACGACTTGCAACCAACCATAAAAAAACATACCGTAACATAAACGATTTTGGTAATCTTCTAATAGCCTGCGAGGAATTCAGTTGTATGAATTCGATCGTGGGCTTTTTTGCGTGCATATGGTGCGTTACAATAGGATGCAATACGATACAATACGATGCGGAATCCATTCAGGCAGGGTCGTGTGACCCACTCCGAATGGAAAGTAGAAAGAAGAAACCTGAGTTGGAGCAAAGGAGTGTACATTATGAAGCTTGAAACAGAAAGATTAATTCTTCGTGAAATTGTAGAAAATGACTGGTCCGACATCCATACGTATACTTCAATGCCCGAAGTTACGGAACACACCGCATGGGGCCCGAACACGGAGGAGGATACCCGGGCTTATGTACAAGATGTCATTCGTATGCAACTGGCCGAGCCGAGAGAAGGATATGAACTTGCGATTGTTTTGAAAAAGGAAGGGCTTCTCATCGGCGGCGCAGGGCTCCACCTTGTCGATCAGACCAATGCTGAGATCGGCTATGTCCTTCACCCTGCCTATCAGGGGAATGGATATGTGACCGAAGCCTGCCGCGCATTACTTCATTTTGGCTTCAAGGAACTTGGGGTTCACCGGATTTATGCCAAATGCCGTCCAGAAAACCCGGCGTCTGAGCGTGTCATGCAACGGATCGGCATGCAACGTGAGGGCCTTCTCCGGGAGCACTGGTTCTATAAAGGGGCATATCATGACTCGGCACTCTACTCCATGCTGGATCGGGAGTTAGAATAAAATCTCATTAGAATAAAATCTCAGCTGTGCTTACCTGCCTGTAAAGCATGGTATCGTGAGGCAGCAGCCAGTGAGAGTGCATGCCTTGCAAAATCCCCTGCGATGCTATGACGTGCGGTGTGATGTAATGCGGTGCCCCCGGTTTCGCGATGATACACTGTGAAGTAGTGCGATGCGTTGGGATGTATGGGGATGATGCGCTGTATTCTGCCACGATGTGGTTGGGTGTACGAAATGGTGTGCTTTAATTCACAGAGGGCGGCGGGTGCATGAGGGTGCTGTGTGGATGCATGAGGATGATGTGCGGGTGTATAGTACGATGTGCGAGTGTATAGTACGATGTGCCAGTTTTGGTATGTTGGTGTTGCCAATATCGGTGAGCCAGCAAGATCCAACGAGTTACGGAAGTAGCCACCAAAATTCTAACGATCACCACGAAGCTTATTTGGGTGTTTTTCAGCTGTTGGGGATTCTAACGATCACCAGTGACGCTATTTCACTGAATAACCGCAAAAAAACTCCATTTTCCAGCAATTTCTGAGAAATAACGTCTCTCCTGATCGTTAGATTTTCAAATGGGCTAAAATACATAAAATAAGCTCATCTGAGATCGTTAGCCATGGGAGAGCGAGACCCGATAGTTTGAAAAGCTACATACCAAGAAGTACGGAAAAAGGATGACACAGCCTACGCCGCTCCATCCTTTTTCCGTTTTATCCTATTCTTTCGTTCCAGTTCGTTACTTTAGTTCCGTATTACTCTATTTTGTTCCGTTAGTTTTGTTCCGGTAGTTCTGTTTAGTCCAACTCGTTCAGTTCTGTATCCGTTCTGTTTTGTTTTGTTCTGTTTTGTTCCATTTTTGTTTCGTCAGAACCCGTTTGGTCCATTCCATTCAGTGCCTTTCAGTTCAGTGCTTTTCAGTTCCGTATCCGTTCCGTTTTTGTTTTGTTCTATCCGTTCCGATCTCGTTTCTCCCCACCCGTGCGCTCTCTCTAATTTACCTGTTCTACTGTCTGAATCTACTGAATATGGCCTACAGACGGCACAGTTCTTTCGGGCAGCTTGGGAACGAAGGGCATCCACACATGCAACGTAATGCAGCCATGTCCCGAATCATTAATTTGCCGTCCAGCATATCGAGGGTGCCCTGCTCCTTCCACGCTCCGAGCATACGTGTAACACTCTCCCGAGTTGCCCCGATCATCTCAGCGAGTTCAGTGTGGTTCAGCTTCATCTCCAGCACGATGCCATCTGGAACAATCTTGCCATACGTATTGCTGGCACGGATCAGTGTCGAAGCCAGTGCACCTGCTTTGCCGTAGAGCAACAGATCACGGAATCTCGACTGTGTAATCCGCTGTGCAAGTGCCATCCATTGCAAGAATTTCAGCGCAAGATCCCCATTTTTGCTAATTACACTTTCGAGATCCGTCAGCGAGATGATGGCCAGTTCCCCTTTTTCCGCCATCTCTGCACTATAACTGTGGTTCAATCCGCCAATACCGCCAAATTCACCGATCAGATCGCCACTTTGCTGGATCGACAGAATAATCTCTTTGCCATCCTCCGTCGATTTGGTCAACTTCACACGTCCCGAACGAATGTAGTACAGATATCCAGCTTCATCACCTTCCAAAAAGAGGCTGTATCCCGACTTTACTTTTTTAGGCTGCATTTTGTCTTCGATCAGATCCCACTGTTCCGGTGTAACAAAAGACAGAATTCCACCTGTTCTCTGAGTCATCTTGCCCGCCTCCGTCTGTGCACGCTCTGCTTTTTGGGTGATTCTTTCCACAAATACTGTACCCATAACTTTCGTCCCCCTCGGTGATTCCTTATGTTTACATCATATCGTGAATCAGTTCGAAAGGTTATCGGGGGATTACCTGATCTTTGGCGGGAAACTCCCCCAATTCGCTGTGAGAAAAGTCACATATACCCAATAAAGGCCTCGCTTGCGAGTAGCCAATCTTAAATTGTCCATTTGTTGCGATCATGCTAGCATACATTTATACCCTATAAGTAATCCGTCTTGTGAATCTTCAAATTTATAAGTCTTTCATCTTATTCATTTCCGGAACAGGAGGAATACATATGTTATCGTTAGATCGTGATCTTTGGGAAAAGCTTACCGGCCCCTACGGGTCAGCAGAAAATGTACCCCGCCTATTGCAACAATTGCAGCAGCAATTCAGCCAAGAGGTTTTTGACGAACTGTTTCAGGAATATCTGTTTCATCAAAATACAATCTATACGGCTACCTACGCAGCCATGCCGTTTCTGGCACATCTCGCTTGTACGACATCCGATACAGCGGTGCGCAAGGAACTGTTTATCAACTGCGGTATTATGGAAGCAAGCCGCGATGAGCAGCATCAAATGCCATATCCGCCATCCTGGACTGAGCTGGCTGATGTGGTGGGAAGTACGGTCTGCACGCAGATGTACACTGATTATGTAGAAGCGATCGACCAGCTCAGATCACTGACAGAACAAGTGCTGGCCGATGCTGCCGAACCATCCACAGATGATACGGATAAACGTTACATCCTCATTGCAGATGCCGCATTCCGCAAATCCTATATCGTTGCGAATATGCTGATGACATTTTCGGAAGGGGATGAGTATGTAGCTGGGTGCCCCGCTTGCGAAAATGAACTGTACATATGGCCCGATGAAAATCATGCTGTGCCTCTGAAAGCTTATGCAGAAGATCCTGTTTTTCAGCCTGATCAGGAGGCTCACGCCATCATTCCCACTTCTGAATGGACAGATGAGGAGACACGGATTTTAGCAGAACGGACGGCAAGGATCGGAGAACAGACACTGTCCGCGCATCTGCCATATCTGGCAGGCAACACAACATGCCCCTCTTGCCGTGAGAAGATCGCAGTATGGCCAGCCTTACTGAGCACATTTACAATGTAGAAGAAAGATACGTGTACATGTTCTGATCTCCAGAAGAGTCTTCCTAGATATATACTCATTCCAGAATACACATTCAAACGAGACAGTTGGCTAATCGGCCAGCTGTTTTTTTCATTCTCATACTCCTCGGAGTGATCCACTGCCCACGTTCAGCAGTTTCCAGAAGTGAAATAGGGGTTTTCCCTGAATTACAAGGCTGACGAAACAGTCTACAATAGAACTAACATCGGAATAACCTGATTGTAAACTGATTCTCCCATCCAACGAGCCTTGAGTTCAAGGTTACCCATATGATGTGACAACGATGAACGACCACGATAATGAAGGAACGTAACGAGTGAAGAACAGATCGTCATATGATTCGAAAAAAGGAAGTGTCCCTCATGCATGATGAAGTCTCATCTGCCGTTCAGGAGATGATGAGCGGCTTGTGTCAGAACACCGCCGGAGATTTTTGCGGAATGGCTTGTGTGTCTGGATCCATGTTGCGCTGGAAATATACCTTCGGGGCAACCAATGAACGTGTCAAACGCATGGCTATGCGCCCTGGACAAGATCTGGTAGGCACGGCGCTACGAACCGGACGCACGGTTATGCTGGATGAGCAGTCCCGTGGGGAGTATACCCCGGATCGTTGCCCGCTTATGCTTGCTGAACGACTCGTATGTGCTGTAGCCGTCCCCCTGTTCAGCGAAGGTAGCCTGCCCAGCGGTGTATTACTTGTGGGAAGCCGAACCCCTCGCACGTTTTCTCCCGAGATGGTGATGCAAACCGAGCAAGCCGCCAGACAATTAGAGCTGCATGCGTGAGTAGGATAAGAGCACAGAATCTGACTACACCGTATGGGGAGCGTTGCATCATTCTCTCCTTATCATCTATGCATTCCATGTAATAAGTACACTGAATAGGAGACTTTTCGGAGATTAACCTCTGAAAAGCCTCTTTTTTTTGGTATGATGGATACAGATGATGGAAGCGGACAGGGGGAAATGAATGTGATTCGACTGTTAGTTGTGGACGACCATGTGGTTGTACGCTCGGGGCTAATTGCCCTGCTGGAAGGAAAGAACGATATACATATTGTTGGCGATGCAGCGGATGGTGACGAAGCCATTGCCAAAGCACAGGAACTGCAACCCGATGTGGTTCTGATGGATTTCAGTATGCCTCCGGGCAAGGATGGATTGACCGCTACGGCGGAGTTAAAAAAACTTATGCCGGATGTATCGATTTTAATTCTAACGATGCATGATGATGAGGAATACCTGTTCCGCGCCATCCACGCGGGAGCTTCCGGGTATATCCTCAAAAGCGCGCCCCACGAGGAATTGCTCGCTGCCATTCGTTCTGTAGCCGATGGGAGCGCCTACCTCTATCCAAGTGCAACCAAACGATTAATGAGTGAGTATCTGGACAAAGCCAAACAGGAGAATGCCGGGCCATACGATACGCTCTCGGATCGGGAAAAAGAGATTTTGTCCTGGATTGCCAAAGGATACGCCAACAAGGAAATTGCCGAGCATCTGGTCATCAGTGTCAAAACGGTGGAATCCCACAAAAGCAATCTGATGGAAAAGCTTGGCCTGCGCACCAGACCGGAGCTGGTGAAGTTTGCGATGAAAAAGGGGTTGTTGAATTTTGAGTAAGCCACGCAAAAACAGACTCAGCGGATTAGCTGACCAGCCTGTTCAGCTCCTACTCAGCGAAATTGACAAGCACATCTCGGATAACGAATTCCGAAGCAAACTGAAGGGTTCGCTGCATCAACTTGGTGATTTGAAGTTTGCACTCGACGAATCCTCGATCGTAGCACTGACGAATCGTTTAGGTAAAATCCAGTACGTGAACGATAAATTCTGTGAAATTTCCCAATATAGCCGCGAGGAGCTCATTGGTCAGGATCACCGGATTATTAACTCGGGGTATCACGGTAAAACCTTTATGAAGACGTTGTGGGACACAATTTCTGCCGGCAAGGTGTGGAATGGCGAGATTCGGAATCGTGCGAAAGACGGCAGTTATTACTGGGTAAATACCACGATTGTGCCTTTCCTCGATAATGACGGGGAGCCATATCAGTATTTAGCTGTACGCAGTGAGGTAACCAAGCTGAAACAAGTCGAGGCCGAGCTGCAACAGATGATGTCACAAGTCATGAACATTCAGGAAGAAGAGCGGCGGCGCATCTCCCGTGACCTCCATGACGGGATTGGACAAAGCCTGTTCTCTCTCGTGATTCAGATGGATCGTCTGCTGGCAGATCAAGCAAACCCGGGTTTAGAAGCACTACGGAAACAGGTTACGGGCATTATGGAAGATGTTCGCGGTATGGCTTGGGAACTGCGGCCGTCTGTGCTGGATGATCTGGGTGTCGTTCCTGCCATTCGAACCTATATCGAGAACTATAATCGCCATTACGGCATCGAGGTTACTCTCGAATGCAATTTGCGCAAACGGCTCGAGATGAACCGGGAGATCGCCATCTATCGCATCATCCAGGAAGCCTTAACCAATGTAGCCAAATATGCCGACGTTGCCGAGGCACAAGTGACTGTAGAAGATACGGAAGAGCTCACGCTTGTCGTTATTGAAGACCAAGGTGCGGGATTTAACGACGCTACTGCGGGGAATGGTGTTGGGTTGTTCAGCATGGAGGAACGTGCACGTGGAGCAGGTGGTACGTTACGCGTATCATCAGAACCCGGCGAAGGGACTACGGTTACGCTACTGCTACCTAAGAGAGTGAACTCGTAATGAGTGATGCATCACCATCCAAACAAACATCTTCACTATAGCAACAACTTCTAATCTTATGAGAGAAGCATCCTTGCTGATACAAATTCATGAAGTAACTTGCCCTAACAAGGATGTGCTGACTGCCCGCATCAAGCGAGCAGTCTTTTTTCTTTCACAGATGCGACAAAATGAAGGTGCTCCCTCATATATTTTTAACAATCCCCCTAAAATCAGTTGACGTTAGTTACGTTTCGTCATTAAACTATGAATGCTGCATGTATTAAGCGTATATTCAATTACTCTTTAGATTCGAATACACATCATGCAACATATGAAAACGTAAAGGATGGTTCAAACATGTCTCTTAAACGTTCCTTCAAAGGCGGAGAAATTCCGCAAATGTACAATCTGGACGAGATGGATCGAAAAATCATCGCCGCGCTCCATGAGAACAGCCGGATTTCCTATACAGACCTGGGTACACAGATCGGTTTATCCCGCGTAGCCGTTCAAGCTCGCATCAATGCATTATCTGAAAAAGGAATCATCGAACGTTTCACCGTTGTCATTAACCCAGGCAAGGTGGGGCTACAGGTCTCTGCCTTTTTCAATGTCGATGTGGAACCGCGCTTTCTGGATGAAGTTGCAGAGATGCTGGATGATGAACCATCCGTGACCAGTCTCTATCATATGACAGGCCCAAGTACCCTGCATATGCATGGTATTTTTGCAGATATGGAAGAGATGGAGCAGTTTATACTGGAGAAACTCTACAAGATGCCTGGCATCGTCAAAGTGGAATCCCAGCTGCTCTTAAAACGATATAAAAGCCGTATGGGCATGAGACTCTAGGAGGATAACCACATGAGTTGGAAAGATTACAACGGTCTCGTAATCGGTATGGTACGAACCGGAATTATAGGATACGGCGGTGGCCCCTCAGTTATTCCGCTAATCCGTTATGAAGCCGTCACCCGGTACAAGTGGGTCAGCGACGATGAGTTCGGCGAGATTCTGGCGATTGCCAACGCCCTGCCCGGACCCATTGCAACCAAAATGGCGGCTTATCTTGGCTATAAAACAAAGGGTGTTCTAGGTGCTATTGTGTCCGTACTCGCTCATATTTTGCCGACAAGCATCGCAATAATTGCTCTACTCGGTTCAATGTACGCCCTGCGCGAATCCAAGATTGTAGCGGGTATGGTCGCAGCTGTGCGGCCTGTCATTTTTGTGATGCTTGGCATGATGGCCTATGAATTCGCGATGAAAGCCTGGAAAGGCTTGGGTAAGTGGTTTGCGATTTTATTCGGTGTGATTGCCTTTGCAGCATTACAGTTACTTAATATTCATCCGGGACTGGTAATTACGGTGTTCCTGGCCTATGGTTTCTTCCATTTCGGGCTGGTGCAGCGTGTAAAATCCAAAGGTAACTCCGACAAGGAGGTATCGTAGGATGCTTCAGACATGGTGGGAATTATTTTGGGGATTTTTCGTAGCGAACATCCTCGGATATGGAGGCGGCCCCGCTTCCATTCCATTGATGCAGGAAGAGATTGTGAATCATTACCGCTGGATGACAACCGAGCAGTTCGGAGATGTACTGGCGATCGGCAATGCGCTCCCAGGCCCGATTGCCACCAAAATCGCTGCTTTTGTCGGATATCACGTCGCAGGCTGGTTTGGTGCGTTCATCGCCAGTTTCGCTACCATTGTACCGTCATCGGCTGCACTTATTCTATTACTTCGTTTGTTGAACAAACACCGGACCTCACCTAAGGTCAAAGGTATGACTCTACTTGTGCAACCGGTGATTGCTGTGCTCATGATTCTACTCACTTGGGAATTCGGCCAAGTATCCACCGGTTCGATCGGCATTTGGCAGACGCTCATTATTGCAGGCATCTCCCTATGGGTTATGACCAAAACCAAGCTACACCCGGCAATTCTTATCCTTATTGCTTTTGCCTACGGTGCTTTGGTACTGTCACATACGATGTGACCAGATTAGACCGCTAATGTGAATTATGAATTTGAGAAAATGTATGTTTTTAACTCTATATGGTACTCAAAAAGGTGATATCAGCATTTAAGCTGATATCACCTTTTTGACATTTACTATTTCTAATCCGTATTCCGACCTTACTTCTCCTCAACCACAACGTTGACCTTGGTTTTTACACCTGCATAGGAGATGGTAATGGTCGCTTTACCTTTACCATTCGCTTGAATGATCCCGTCTTTCACGGAAGCCGTCGCAATGCGGGAAGAAGTCCACAGTGCTGGTTTGGACACATTGGCTTCACTTCCGTCCAAATATGTTGCGGTTGCGACTACGGTTGCCTTATCGCCAACTTTCATCGTCAACGTAACTTTATCCGTCTGTAAATATTTCAATGTATCTACATCCAGCGCAATCGTAACCGTTTTGTTACCGTACTTCGCAGTTATTCTTGCTTTACCTGAGTTCAGTGCCTTCACTTTGCCTTTGGTCACTTGAGCCACTTTGTAACTGTTTGATTTCCACTCTGCTTTGTCTGTAACATCCCGCTCACTGCCATCACTCAAGGTAGCAGTCAACTTCAAATCCACGGTTTCACCGGATTTCAGGGAAAGAGCAGGCTCAGAAGCTTCAATCCGAGAAATAACATCGACTTCAACCTGAATTGTGATTTTCTGTGAGCCATATTCAGCCGTGATGTTAGCTTTACCACTGCTATTGCCTGTGATTACACCTTTTTTCACATCAGCTACACGGGCATTGCTCGATTTCCAGGTCGCATCGGCTGTGACGTCTTTCGTATTACCGTCCCCATCCGTGCCTGTAAGGACAATGGCTTGAGTTTCTTTTGCCGACAACACGACAAAGTTCACATCCGCTTCCAGTCCGCTCGCCATTCCTACTTCTACAGGCAGTGTCAACGTTTTTCCTTCGATTTTAGCCGTAATCGTCGCTTTGCCTATCGCTACACCCGTAATAACCCCTTTGCTGTCGACCTCAGCGATTTTCTCGCTGCTGCTGCTCCACGTTGCATCGTCAGATACATCCTTGGAAGCTTCACCGTATACGGCAAGCACTTTGGCAGCAGTGGTTCCGCCAACAGCAACGGTTGCTTTCTTTTTATCCATCTCATACTTGTCAGGCACGTCTACGTTTACTGTGAATTTCACCGTTTTGCCGCCATAAGCTGCGGTAATGGTAGCTGTACCGGATTTATAGGCAATCAGTTCACCGCCCGATACATATACAATATCTGCATTGCTGGACGTCCACGTCGCTTTGGACGTTACATCTTCCTTGCTTGCATCGATGTATTCAGCGTTTGCTGTAAGCTGTTTCGTTCTATTGTCACCGGTAACGCTCATGGCAAGTTTGTCTGTCACATCTTTGATATCCAGATATCTCGCCGTATCTACGTCGACAGCAATCTCTACCGTTTTGCCACTGTATGCAGCCTTAATCGTTGTTGATCCCGCACTTATTGCTGTAATCTGGCCTTTGAATACCGTAGCCACCTTCTCATTGCTGGATGTCCACGTTGCCTGATCGGTCACATTCACATCACTACTGTTTGGATATGAAGCTGTAACTTCGACATTGGCCGTTTTATTCGTATCACTCAAGCGGAAGAAGATGCTCTGTTTCGCTACGCTCAGCTTGCTCGTCAGATCTACATCCACATCTACGGATACCGACTTGGTACCATATTTACCTGTAATTGTGGCAGAACCTGCCGAATAACCTGTAATGTTGCCTTTCAGTACATCTGCAACCTTTTCGTTGCTTGACGTCCATTCTGCCAGATCGGTTACATCTTTGGTAGATCCATCTGGATAGGTTGCTGTTAATTTGACACTTTCCTTCTGTTGAAGAAGCAGACTGATCTGGCTTTTGTCTACATCCACACGTTTAACCACTTCCACATTAACATCTACAGTTACGCTCTGACTGCCCAGCTTCGCCGTAATCAACGCTGTGCCTGCACTCTGACCCGTCACTTTACCGTTAACCACTGTTGCCACTTTCTCATTACTTGTCGACCATTCAGCACTGCTGGCCGCCTGCTCATTCGTTGAATTATCACTATACGTTGCCGTCAGCAAAATATCCTTGGTAACCCCTGTACGGAGATCAAGATCTTGCACATTTTTGGAAAGGGCTTTGACTTTCTTGGTCACTTTGATTTGAATAGGTTGACTTTGCCCCTGATAGGCCACTGTAATCGTGGCTGTACCTTCTTTTTTGGCAGTTATCGAACCATTATATGCAGATGCTACCGAAGCATCACTGCTCGTCCAGGATGAACTGATGGTCACGTTTGCCGAGGTATTATCCGAATATACCCCCGTTACGGTGACCGACCCGGAATCGCCGACTTCGAGCGACATTTCATTTTTGGAAACCACAATTTTGGACAGTTCTTTCTCTGCCGCAGCGGCCAAGCCTACGTTGGATATACTCAGTATCAACACCAGCATCATCACCATGTACTTGGTCAATCTTGGCTTTAACATCATTTCCCTCCGATTATTCGTCAATTTTTTCCTACTCTAATTAATGTCGGCAAGAACTTTCCAGATGTTTAGACTTTCAGGAAATTTTCAGGTAATTATATGGAAATTCATACTATAGTCTCATCTACTCCCGTGGCGCATAACCTGAATATAAGGCTTATCAGCATAAGTAACATCATTTTTCAGTATCGGGGGGAAATCGGTGTGAATCAGTCATTTGATTACATCCACTATTGGGAGCAGACTTATTCTTCAGGTAAAACGTCGGGCAGGGGTTCATATGGCGTGCTGGCGGAATTCAAGGCCGAGGTAGTCAATGCGTTAATCCAGCGGGAAGGTATTCATCGGGTCATCGAATTCGGCTGCGGAGATGGAAACCAGTTAAAATATATGAACTATGGTGAATATCTGGGCATGGACGTGTCATCCTCGTCGATAAAACAATGTGCTTCGCTATATGCCAGCGATCCCTCCAAAAGCTTCATGGTGTATACGCCGGGCCTGTGGGTCAATCGCGGTTTTCTCCAAGCTGATCTGACCGTGTGTCTGGATGTGCTGTATCATATTACAGATGAAACGGATTTTCGGGCGACCTTACGCGATGTTCTCCACACTTCATCTCAATGGGTGGTGCTCTATACAAGGCTGAAGGAGCAAGGGGAATCCGGCGTGAAAACCATCCAGGATCGGAATCTGTTCCACTATCTATTCGATTATCCCGAATTCAAAGTGCATGAGATCATACGCCAGCGATATCCCGAGCAGTCCTCTGCCGACTTTGTCATTCTGAGACGTTCGCCAGCGAAGTAAAATCTATATTCTGAAAAAAAACAAAAATAGAACCAGCCTGTGTGCGGTTCTATTTCTTGCTTCTGTTCAACTAGGCAGACGTTTAACGATACTATTTTACATGTATTTAAATATGCCTTTGAAGTTTGACATGTAGTTCTGTCGATGCCGCAGTACCATACTCCAGATAGTTTACAGAACCGTTGAAGTTTAAATAAGCCTCATAACGCATACGAATGGCGGGTAAAGCGATCATGTCCAGAACATTTTCCTTTGGAACCCACCTGCACTCACTCGTTTCCTCAGAAGTCGTTAACTCTCCACCCTCTGCTCTGCACACGAAATCAAACATGACTTTTGTAGGAACATCCGTTACACCGTCATACCACTTATGAATAGCTGTATTAGAAACAACGCTTATTAAATGGCTAACCGTTGCGATGATTCCACTTTCCTCTTGGACTTCACGAATGACGCCATCTATCAGGTTCTCTCCGATTTCAGTTATCCCACCAGGATATACCCAGCCATCATCATGAGTTTTGACCAACAGGATATTCCCCTGTCCATCTTCTACAATTCCGCCTGCAGATACGATATGTGTCGGAAATGACATTTAGGAACCTCCTACTTTTAGTTAAAATAACCCCTCGTTTCCACGCAACTTCGCCAGCGCCTCCATATAGAAGTAATCGCCGTAAATAATCGGCACATTAATTCCCCTACCTTCCGGGTAATGCACCGTTCCCTGCATAATCAACCCTTCTTCCGCTACAGATTCAGCAGGGCTGTAGCGCTCATGCAAGCCGCGGACGATGTGTTCTCCCGCGGCGGCGTAGATTTGCCCGCGTGGCGACAGCTTCGCGAGCTCCAACAAGCCGCTTGCGGCAATCGCCGCGGCGGACGAGTCCCACGCCGCCTGATGCTCCGCAGGCGCGCGGAAATCCCACACCGGCACGATGTCTTCGCCAAGCATGGCGAGGAAGACATCGGCCGCCCGCTCCGCTGTCTCCAGATATCGGGCTTCGCCCGTATACCGGAAAGACAGCGCAAACCCGTGCAACGCCCAGGCGGTGCCCCGCGCCCAGGCGGACCCGGGAGCATGGCCTTGGCCGCCATGCTCCCGTAACTTCTGCCCCGTGCGTGGATCAAACTCCACCACGTGGCAGATGGACCCGTCAGCGCGGACGAATTCGCGCGCCACGGTGTCCGCATGCGCTTCCGCCAGCCATCGGAAGCGAGGATCGCCGCTCTGCTCGGATGCCCAGTAGAGTAGCGGCAGGTTCATCATGCTGTCGATAATGGCAACGCCGCGCGTGTCCATCATCGACGAGCGGAAGTTCCATGCGCGGATGAACTCACCGCGCACGTGAAAGCGGGCAGCGAGCAGATTCGCGGCAAGCATGCCGCGGCGGCGCCCATCCTCGCTGCCCATCTGGCGATAGCTGGCTACGCCACTAAGCAGCCAGATGAAGCCCAGATCGTGATCCACCAGGTCTGGATCACGCAGACAATCTTCGAGCTGTCGCTCACAGCTAGCGGCGATCCGCCGCAGATCCGCGGCCGCTTCATGCTGCGGATCATCCCGGTACACCAGCCATAACAGTCCGGGCCAGAAGCCGGCTGTCCACCATGCCGGATCATTTTGGTCGTACACACCCTGCGGTGAAATATGAGGAAAGGTATCCTGGATTCGTGTCGCATTTCGAACCGTCTTGCGAACCCCTTTCTGCCATGCTTCCTCCAGCCATGTTGCCGATGTTGAGGTATTCATGATCATGTCCTCCTGTTTCTATACGAGATCGCGTCCCAATCGAATAGTGAATGTCAGTTGCTGTGCATCGTAAACTTCCATCCGTGCTCGCTTGAGTAGCCCGTTGCGTGACGCCACTTCCTGTGGACTTAGATGAATCACCGCTTTTGCATCTTCAATTGTCGATTCAACGTACGCTCCCCGGTAAGCTGTACGCACACTTTGCTCCGTACAGGTAATCACAGCCTGTTCCTGACCATCGCTGAACATCAGTGGAATCACAGCTCCCACCGCCTCAACCTCACCCTCGAATATATACGTCACCATGAGTTCATCCGCTCGTTGCACATAACGGGTAATTATAGAGCGCATCCCAGGTAAAGGCCCCGTCCAGATGATCTCAAAATCATTCTCCGTTGTATTCAACATGGCTTTCTCAGCAGTGCTCTTCACAACATTTGAACCAACTGCTGACACGGTTTCTTGTAGCTCATTATCCGCCGAACTCTCACCCATCCGGGTCGCCATCTTAAATATGATTGAACCGCCACCGTTCGCCGGATCAATTCCCGCATCACGGTCATACTCACTACCTGATGGTATGCCCTCAGCCAGACTATGCCACACCCCATCCGTTGTCTTCCAGGCAGGGCAATAACTCAAAGGCTGCACCATACCCTCAGCAAATTCCGTAAATCCTGCCTGTGCATGGCTGGCTGCGGACGGGCCTAATAATCCCGGCAAACCTGCCTGTTGCACCCGCACCAGCCCCGGAATCGTATACGGGTCATTCAGCGCAGTGTGCAGAACCAATTGCTGGCCTGGCACAGAGGCCAGCACCGTTTCAAACCAGCCGTCCGCCTGCAGTACCCTGTTTCCAATCTCGGAGGGGAGATAGGATTGCACCATACCCTCATCTGAATCACGAAGACAGGCATATGCCAGCGCGGCTGCCGTCCACAGATTGTAACAGGTATGATTGGTGTATACTTCGTAGCCGTGACGTTTCTCAGGCGCATATTCGTTACGTACAATTTTCAAACGTCCATCCGGCATCAGCCAGCGCTCTACGGCTTCAAAACAACGATTTGCCGCTCGTGCGAACGCCCCGGCCATCACAGAATCCCCGGCTTGCATCGCCAGCTTGGCGTGCACCGAGCAAACATATGCCGCCGCTGCTTCATTCCATTGGTGCTGGGAGCTGCGACCTCGCGGCGGTATTTCTCCAAGCGGAGACAACACCAGCAGTGAGCTGAACGCACCATGGTTCAGTCTCTCCCGTAATGCATCCGCGACTGCCCCTTTGTAACCTGCATCAAGCATCACTTCAAGATGATAGCGGGTAGCGATATCATAGGAAAACGGACAATTTGGCCGATCCAACGGGCCGTCCTGATACAGACCGAGCGGAGTAAAACGTGGCAGATGGTATGCTTGCAGATAACGATCCATCCACGTTGTATCCTCAATCGCAAGATGTTCGCTCCATCGCAGATACTCACCCGAGATCATAATCGCATTCCAGTTAATCATGCGATTGGCATTATTCATCTTACTCATCGTAAATACATAATCGTTCTCAGGATCAATCGTCCGAAGTGCCTCGGCCCAGATGGAGCCCTGATCAGGTCGATAAGACCTTAGCAACATGTATGCCCGCATCATCAGTACAGGGAAAAAATCCGGATGATTGTCCGGCGCGCTGCCGCTTACCACCGCATCAATGCTATGTGACAGAGCTGCCGATGCGGAATCCAGCAACTCGATGTGCCCTGCACCCACCAATACTGCAGCGGCCATAGCGTAGGCTGGAGTGGAGTAGTACCGTTCCACGCCTGAGTACGGATCGATAATTGCACCATTACTATCCTGATATTTCGTGTAAGCGCACACAATTTGTTTCACGAGTGCCAGCTTAAGCTCCCTGCTCCAGCCATCTGCCGGTGCAGAGCCAGCCTCAGCCGCTAATGTGCGATACCTTTCAAGTTCATTTTTCCATGGATATGTCGCTGTGGCTGTATAACGACTCACGTGGACTCACCTCGGCTTCTCCTTGATGGGGTACAACCATAAAATCAACCTGACATACAATCTCCAGCGGAGCAATATTGGCGGTTTCGGCATCTTCGAGTTTTTCACCCTCGCCCTTTATCGCTGTGAGTTCGTTCCCTTTCCAAATAAGTGATGTACGATAAAATGTAACCGGGACCTGATCATGATCCACGGTATGCACGGCTTCAGTCTGCACCTGCCAATGGACAGCATCATAGTTCATATACAGAATAGCCTGCGAAGCATGCCACCGAAGCATGCCTTCCTTTTCCATCACTGGGCGTACCCGGCTTATCCAGCGCTCAACGATTTGTGATTCAACATATGACTCGTTCAACGAAGACATCGCAGCACTAGCTTCTGTGTCCATCTTCCATCGAAATGTGTCTATAATCCGCAAGGTTGCCATATCTACATGCACAACCGGATCGGGAGGATTATCCATACTACAACCACTGCCTGCCCTTTCCGCACTTCTCATAATCCCATTCATCCCAACACAATCTTCTCCGGCCTTCCAGCTCAGTTGGCGTGTATACCGGTGTAATGCTGTTGCTTCGGGATATGCACGCGTCAGGTCGAACAAGACTTGCATTTCACTTCCATCCGGCTCAAGCCTGAATTCCAGCAACTCGGCTCCAGCCTTTCTACCCGAATGTTGCTCGCAACCTCCGATCAGGGGCACGTTATGCCCGGCAGATGAGATATGGAATAACTGCTCGCGCCCTGGAGCAAAATACGCCTGCGTGTATAACCCTGCTCCAGGGTCACACAGTATATTTTCGCCACCGCAATGGATAATCACTTGTCCCAGATCATTATGATTGTGGGGTTCATCATTATGACCGCCTTTACACGAATACGCCACCTGAACCCACTCCCGGTCTGAACACCGTCTGCTCGTCTCTCCCTGTACATTCGGCGACGTAAGAAGGGCATGTTTAGCAACCATCCATTCCAGCTGTTGAAAAATAAACCCTCCATTCGCCCGCTCAGCTGTCTCTCCATGTATACGTTCATATACCACCGGATCGCTCCACATCACGTTCCGTAACAGATGAGCCCAGCGACGACAAGGATCTTCTGTCAGCCGGGGAATACGCAAGGGCAAATCCACTTCCATTCCGAAACGTACAGCTAACAGAGACAGGAGCCCCGAAGGTATCTCTTCATGCTCCGAGCTATCCGAATAATTGATAAATGTACCGCCCGACAGATGGATTCGTAGCGGAAATGCCGCTATCGCCGCTATTTTGGAACCTTGTAACAAGTCCAACGCTCCCTCTGTGTAGTCCAGTAACATCTCGGCATAATAGACGAAATAACCGAAGCCATACACCCAGTACCCAATCCCTTCAGCACAGCCGCCGTCCTCGCCATACCCGCTCAAGAACGCCTTCATACAGTCGATCGTCTGTCTGTTGGCTTCCAGCAGCATCGCCTGATCCTCCAGCAATAACAGAGCAGCCATGCCGCAACATCCCCCACAGACAGCAGACCAGTTGTGATCGGCTATCTGCCAGTGATATGCCCTCTTTTCCCTGTATAACGGCGTAAAGATACGTCGCTCCGCCTCTTTACGTATCCGTTCAACAACCAGAGCATCGAGATGATGACGATGAAGTGCCACAATCTCCGCAAGCATATGTACCGTCTCTGCGGCGAAGAGGTCGATATTGCCTGCTACCTGCTCCGCCTCTCCCGTTCCCAGATGTGCCGGAAGGCACCACGTATATTCATCACATACCGCCCACAACATCTCTTCGAGAGCATGAACCATACGAGGGGTGCCAGCATCGAGAGCAAGCATGGCAACGGCTGCTAATCTACCGCGCCTTTCGAAGTAAACCTGCTCGTATGCTTTGCGGTCTCCCTCCCTGCCGAACTGTCGAAACAGTTGGAATGTCAGAAGAGGCAACGGTTCTCTTAATGCTTGCTCTCCATACCTTCGTAAATCGGTGAGCATCTCAGCCAACTCGGGCCGGAACAATTTTTCCCGAAGTTCATCAGCCTTGAATCCTGCACCCTCTTGAACATGATTCCGATTGTTAATGTTAAGAAACACCTGCTGGATCTGCTCTTCGTCTGGCCAGTCGGGTACCTCAGATTCATCTACAGCGTGTCTTACACGCATTTCATGATGTTCGTTTCCGATTTCGTGATTAGAGCCTTGCAAAGGATTCACCACGCTTCACTAATGGAATTTAAGATAAGCTACACAATAGCAAGTGGAGATTGCTGCACCACAGACAACCACTGACGGGCAATTAGCTCATGACCTGCCGCAGTAGGATGAACGCCGTCCCACAACCAGTATGAAGCGTCGGCTTGCTCCAATGCCTGATTGAACGTTTGCTGTAGCGGAACCCACACCGCCCCGAAGTGCTCGGCCATTTCCCGAACCTGTTGCTGGTATTCGGCCATAAGCGTTTCCCAGCCCTCCCATTTGTCCAACGTCGCCCCTGTCTTCAGAATGAAAGGCTCCATCAGTACTAGTCCGGTATTCGGTATAACTTCCCTTGTTTCCTCCAGCAAGTGACGATACGCCCGGGCAAAACGATCAGTGTAACCTCTAGGCTCTTCATTCATAAAGCGCCAAGCATCGTTCACCCCAATCAGGATACTGATCAGATCCGGTTTCAGACTATACGTGTCTTCATTCCAACGTGCGTACAGATCGGATGCCCGATTTCCGCTAATGCCTCGGTTGTAGAACGTTTTTTGCTTGCCTGCCAGTTCCATGCCCAGTCTGCTTGAGATCAAATACGCGTACCCGTGACCGAGAACATGATTCAGATCCTCATTCCGTGATCTTCCTCCGTCGGTAATGGAGTCCCCTTGAAACAAAATCGCCGATGGACTTGGTTTCATCTTAGACATCGTTCCTTTCGTACTATATATAATGAAATCCTGTTGCTTGAACTATGGCTAAAATAGACTATACGTACCGCTTTCTCCATCTTATCCCTTTTAGGTTCATTAGAAAATAGCGTTTTCATCCCGATTCCATCTTCCTATCCCATGAGGTAACGTAATATCATCATCGATACAATACCAACCAGCACCGTACCGAGCAGACTGCGTGTCCAGATGGCTACAGCCACTGTAGGCAACGCTGCCCATAAGGCGGCATTTTCTGTAATGGGGACAAGGCGATTGCCTGACATAAACAATTCCTGACCAATGAGCGAGGCCATGACAGCAACAGGCACATATTCGAGCCAGCGCATCAGCCACACCGGAATCTGTATTTTACTGAAGAGCATCAGTGGCAGTACCCGGGGGATAAACGTGAGTAGTGCCGAGCCCATAATAATCCAGAATACATCCCATCTTACTTCCATCGTTCCATAAACACTCCCATCGTTGCTGCAACCACTGCTGCTATGATAATGCTCAGACTACCTAGTGAAGCCATGCTTGCTAAGATAACACACACGACCGCAATGATTGCTACATTGATATGTATTTTTTTGCTTTTGCGATGTACCAACTGAAGCACGATTAGACCGATAAACATCGCTGGCAACGCATAGTCCAGTCCGAAGCGATCCGGGTTCGTAATCCAGCGCCCAAAGTACGCTCCCGCCATGTTCGCGACAAACCAGTTCAAATACGCTGTAATGTTCAGACCATGCATCCAGCGCTCACTGAGTGTTTTTCTGCCGATCGCACGGGTCATCGCCACACCGAATGACTCATCCGTAAGCAGTGAGCCGATCCACATATTTTTAAGTGGTGTCAAATGTCTGAAATACGGAGATACCGCTGCGCTGAGTAGCAGATGACGCAGATTCACAAAAAATATAGTGAAAATGATGGCTAACGCCGATCCATTGGAAGCCAGCATCCCTGCTGCAATGAACTGGGCGGAACCTGCATATAAAATCAGGCTCAACAATGCGGTTTCGGCGAAACTGAGACCTGCGGTCATCTCGATGACCCCCGCTGCAAAGCCAATACTTAAATATCCGAGCAATGTCGGAACACAATCCCGAACCCCCTGCATAAATGTTGCCTCATCCTGGATTTCCACACTTTTTTCATGTGCAGCTAATCTCGGTGCACTTTCATTCAACTCTCGTACAACTCCTCTCTAATTTTAAACACTGTCAGCCGATATATATCGATACATACCATTCTGGGTCACAGACTTTAAGTAATTAATGCAGAATTGGTATGCATTAACTTAGAAATATACCATATTTTATGTCAGTTCGGGAGAGTTGACAGGGGGAGAATGTACTATGAAGAAAATGAAGCAGCCAAAGGAGAAACGAACGTTACAGATGAGAGAGAAACTGATACTTTCATTTGCTATCGTGCTCCTGATCCCGACGATCAGTTTAGGCATCATTTCATTCCAGACAGCGGCTACCAAGGTCGAAGAAAAAATGTTTGAGAATGCCAACAGTAGCGTGAGTGTACTGAATCAGACCATTGACCAGATTATTGGGGCCACACGCAAAAATGTAGACTTCCTGGCAAGTCAGTTGGATGCTGGTAATGTGGGTCCGGTTCAAGGGGACGAAACGAAAACGATTCGTACGTTACTTGATGCTTACAAAGATACCCACGATGACGTGGAACTTGCTTCCGTCGGAACGGATAAAGGTGTCTATATCAACTCCCCAGTCACCGCCGTGAACAAACCGGGATACGATCCCCGTGAACGTCCTTGGTTTAAGGCTGCTTCGGAGAACAAAGACGTACCTACTGTAATCACACCTTACATCTCAAGCAATACAGGTAACGTAGTTGCTTCGATTGCTCAGACGACTGGTGACGGTCATGGTGTTGTTTCGGTCAGTCTGTCCCTTCAAGCTCTTTCCGAGACGGTAAATTCCACGAAAATCGGGCAAAGAGGATATATCTATATTATCGATAATGCGAATAAAATCATCGTACATCCAACCGAAAAACCAGGTACTGAAGGTACGATGGAACCTTATAAACAAATTTTTGATCAAAAGAATGGTGATCTGCAGTATACGTTGAACGGAAAAAACGAGCATGCCTTCTTCGTAACCAATGAAACGACAGGCTGGACAGTCGTCGGTGTTATCGATAACGACGAAGTTACGGAAACCGTTCGTCCAATCCTGTACACTACCCTGATTGTTATTACAATTGCTGTAGTTATCAGCTCCATCATTATTTTCTGGATTGTACAAGCCATTACGAGACCACTCAATCGACTTGTCAAAGCTTCTAACGAAATCAGTGACGGTAACCTGACAATCGAGGTTGCTGTGAAAGGTCACGATGAGTTCGGCAAACTCAGTAACAGCTTTAATAAAATGAGTGCATCTCTACGAACTGTCATTCAGGATGTGCGTAATACAGCTGACGAGCTTACAACATCTTCTGCACAGCTTGCTATCAATTCGTCAGAGACAACCAAAGCTACAGAGCAAGTGGCCCTCATTACAGAACAGTCTGCAGCTGGCATTGAAAAGCAGGCAAACAGCCTGAAACATACCGCACAGCAGATGAATGAACTTGCCGGAGGGGTAGGACAAGTAACCAACAGTACTCAGCAAGTGTCCGAAGCCGCTATGCAAGCAAGCGAACTTGCGCAACAAGGGAACTCGACGATCAAAACGGCTGTATCGGAGATGGGCTCCATTCAGCATTTTGTGCAAGGTATCGCAGAAACCGCAACACGGCTGGATCAGCATTCCAGCTCCATCGGTGAGATGGTTTCTGTCATTACGGATATCGCAGCCCAAACCAACCTGCTTGCGCTGAATGCTTCCATTGAAGCAGCCCGTGCAGGCGAGCATGGACGCGGATTCTCCGTTGTAGCAAGTGAAGTCCGTAAACTGGCGGAGCAGTCCAGCGAATCCGGCCAGAAGATCGTGGAGATGGTCGCATCCATTCAGCAAGAAATCTCCAAGGCCAATGAGAATGTTCGTCTGGGACAAAAGGATGTAGACAGCGGCATTCGGGCTGTACAATTTGCCGATGATGCATTTGTACAGATTAGCGAGGCTGTTGGGGTGGTCAATCAGCAACTTGAAAATATTGCAGCAGCATCCGAGCAGATGTCTGCCAGCACAGCAGAAGTGGTGCAGTCTATTGACCACATTCATACCATCTCGGAAACCAATGCCGATGGCACGGAGAATATCTCCGCTGCAACGGAAGAGCAAGTGGCCTCCATGCAGGAAATCTCCTCCTCTGCCGATTCCCTTGCGCATCTGGCTAATAAGCTGCAGAAACTGGTAGAGCAATTTAAGCTATAATGGACAACCAACGCAAATCTTTCGCCATTGGCGAGCCATATTAGAGCACATCAACACATAAAAAGTCCCTTTGCCGAACTGGTCTTGACCAGACAGCAGAGGGACTTTTTTATTGGGATAGCGTGTGTTTTTAGTGGAATAAGGTTCCTGGTGATCGTTACAATTTCAGAAACCCCGGTATCTCCAAACTAAGCTCATCTGTGATCGTTAGAATTGCGATTCCGTTATAATATACGTCAAGCTGAGAATGAGCCAGCTAATGTCCAAAAATGAAATGTCAAATTGGTCATGTTCGATACTGGCAACGAACCCTGTCTGTCTATGGATTCGACGGTTTTTGCTCCCCGTGGTATCCACGATCTCCGTAAGGCTCCAGCTTCTCGAACCAGCTTTCCAAACATTTGGCAAGCGCATCCTTCGGATCGGCATAGGGATTATCATCCTTTTTCATGACTTCCAATACTTCAATCGTAAATGCACTCTCACCGTATTCATTCCACTCTGCCTGTAAACGTCGATTCAGATGGCTTCCCATCTGCAGCATAAATTGCTGTCCGTTAATGGTCTTCAGATTAGGTGTGCTGTCGATGTATACTTTGCCGTTTCGTTCATTCCGAATTTGATATACGCCTGCTTCTATTTTGACTTCTTTGGCTTGTTCCTGTAACTCTTTGCGTCGATTCATGCTCTTCTCTCCTTTACCTGTTCTTTCTTCTGAAACTTGCTGTTCCATGACTTGGGATTCAGATGAGTTATCTGATAATTTGGCTGATGATCCTTTCGTCTGCTTCCCATCCCCTCTACCGTTCCCTTGTTCCTCTGCTACACGACCCAGCCAGTACTGGCTGCCATCCTCCTTTCGCTCCAACAGACCATAGTCCACCAGATATCTACGAATCTCAACATAGTCAGCATGTACCTTTTCCAAGAGTGCGTTCACTTGTTTTTCGGTGTACTGACGCCGGGGTTCAAAACGTTTGGAAATCTCTGTGAGCACGATATACTTATGTTTTTGCTGCATATGGAACGTAGTCATCGGGCCGCTTGTGCCTTCGGGAAAGTAGTTGCGTAGCACTCGTTCCCGTTCTTCTTCGGATATATCGAAGGAATGCTGATGAATCGTATGCCCTTGTTTCATAATGGGCGACACCCATGTTGCCGGAGCATGTAGGTCTTTATTTTTCAACAGTTCCATTAACGCCAGAAATATTTTGGCCTGCCTCTCTTTTTCCTTCAAAACGAATCGATGGTTTCGAATGGTAGACGCACTGCCGATGCCCAGAGCCTGCTGCACTTCTGCATCCTTTTTCCCTTCATAGAACTGGGCTAGCAGACCTCGCTGTACATCCGACAATCCGGTCACACTTTTATCCAGCTCCAGCAAGTATTCAAATACCGAACCATGGACCTTCTCAATATGAACACGCATGTAACGAACCGCATCATAGAGCACGCCTTCGTCGGGGTAAACAATTCCCGGTTCTGTTGTAAAACCGCAACAAATACAGGAATAGGCCATTCCTTCTTCCACATATCCGCGTTTGATCTCTTCGAGAGAGGCTGTCTGCAATCTTGAATCCGAGGCTTTCATCCTTCGCCGTCCCTTCTATAATTCATCTAATGTACCTTTGATTTGTGAGTTATTTGGAGTTCCAGGTTAATCTGTATTGATTCATACGGGAAATTTAATTAAATAAATCTTATTTCTCATTTATTCGTTATTTTGTTTGTTTATTTATAAATATAATATTATTATGTTTGTTTATTGTCAAACCAACAGGATGTATCAGATGCCTCAAACAAAGTCCAATCTCCTGCAAAAAAGAAAAAAAAGACTGCCGGTTCATCACCCCGACAGCCTTCATACCCACGTTCATACTCATTCCGTTACAATTTGAATCGTTCAATCATGCTCTGCAGATCCTCTGCCATGCGAGACAAGGCCGCTGAAGATGCCGCAACCTCCTCCATTGTAGCAAGCTGCTCCTGAGCCGCCGCCGAGCCATCCTCGGTGCCCGCAGCAATCCGGTTAGAGAGAACCATCGTTTCGTTTACAGCTTTGTTCACATGTCCCATTCCTTGATCGATCTGACGGGAAGCTGCAGCCGCCTCTTCGGCCTGAGCTGCAACAGTTTGAACCGCATCACGAATCGTCTGGAAGGCTTCTCCAGCCTCTGTGATCATTTGCGAGCTTCTCATCATACCTTCACCCGTGCGTGCGAAGGTAGACTGAACAGCATGAGTCTTCTCGTTCATCTCGCGCATAAGCTCATTAATCCGCTCTGCCGAAGCGCCTGAGCTGTTCGCAAGCAATTTCACTTCGTTAGCAACCACAGCAAATCCCCGGCCATGCTCGCCTGCTCTCGAAGCCTCAATGGAAGCATTCAGTGCCAGAATGTTCGTCTGCTTGGCGATGGCTGTAATCTCCGCTACAATATCCAGAATTTCTTCGTTCTTCGCTCGCAGATCTTCGATGACAGCCTCCATATCCTTGCTCTCATCGTTCACCTGCTGAATATGGGATACGGCCTCCTGCATCGTGACCATACCCGTTTCCGATTTGGAGGATGCTTCCAATGCGATACGCTCCGCATCTCCCGCTCTTGCAGAGATCTCCTTCACGCCAAGTGACATCTCACCGACAAGCTGCTCTGTCGCTGCAAGACTTTCATTTTGCATCGTTGTTCCTGCAGCTGCATCTTGCATCAACTCCGCTACTTGCTCCGTTGCTTTCGAGGTCTGCTCAGAGCTTGCCATCAACTCTTCCGATGATGCCGCCAGCTGACTCGATGTATCATGTACCTCGCCAAGTACGTTACGCAGTGAATTCGTCATGGTATCAAAGCTTTCTCCAAGCTGACCGAACTCATCCTTGCGCCGCAGGCCTACGCGAACCGTCAGGTCCCCCGCACTTACTTGAGATGCCGCTTGCGTTAGCTGCTGCAACGGACGATGAATGCTACGGATAATAAAGATCAACAGCACAATACCTACAATAATTGCTACGCCTACAAGTGTAATCGCACGAATCATAATCGGTTGCACGGACTCTGCCGCTTCGGAGGGAATCATCTCGCCGACAATTTTCCAGCCCGTGGCCGTATTTGTGTAAAATACAGCTTCCATCGGTTGACCATCATATGTATACTTCACCGTTCCCCGATCTTTCGTATACATCTCGTTGATGTAACTTTGATCAGACTGAGTACCGGATTCAATCTTGTAATGGAATAGAAACTTTCCGCCATTATCCAGCATATACAGTTTCCCTGCTTTGCCGATATGGATCTGGTCCACCGTCTCCTTCAGATGATTCAAGCTTACATTGGCGCCAAAAACACCTTGTCCGTCCGCAAGCTTGGCTGCTGCTGTCACCACCCATTCCCCTGTCGTTGAAGACTGATAGGTATCTGAGATGACTGGCTCCGATTGCGACATCGCCATTTTGTACCATGGACGTTCACGAGGATCATAGATCTGGTTTCCGGCATCAGGGGATTTCATCCAGCTTCCATCCTCCGCTCCAGCTGTAAGTACACCTAGTTCTTTATGGTTTTTGGACATTCGATCCATCTGAGCTTGAAGCGCAGGGGACTTGTTAATAATGTCTTCGGATGTAATACCCGATGCCATCTGTGCAGCATTGTCCTTCTCCATATTGAGCATCTGATCAATCTGCAGACTAAGCATTTCCGTTTTGGCCTGTGCAGAACGAGTAATCTCCATTTTAACCTGATCTGCTGCCTTAAGATAAGCAAGCCACCCTACACTAAGACTGGGAACGATCAGGAATAAAAGGAATGCGGCAATCAGCCGTTTTTTTACCGTCAACGTATACCAGGATTGAAACCGTCCCTTCATTTTTTTCCCTGCTTGAGACTTTTTTTGAAGCCTTTTTTGAAGCCCTTTTCTCATTATCTATCTATCTCCCATCATTAAGTTCAACTCTTTTTATCGGAAAGTTCGCCGCGAAACATTATGTATCCATATTAAATAATCGCATTTTTAATGATCTGATCCTATTACTTGCATATTCTCTCTTTTTGACCCCCTTGTTGGGATCGTTTACAATATTTATATCATGGTTTAATAAGAAACACTTTGGAAGGAGAGGGCTCAAATCTTAGGCAAGTTTCACAAGCAACAATCTGTATCTAGTCGTCGCTATTCATCCACGCTACGTATTTTACTCACATTCATTCTATGTGCAGGCCCGATATTCGGGCTATCTAACAACACCACTGTTTCTGCATCGCAGACTACACAGGCCGTCCATATTGAAGTCAACGGAGAGCCGCAATTCTGGAACAACGCTCCGCTTATTCTAAAAGGCACAACATTCGTCCCCTTACGAGATGTAGTCCAATCTGTTAAAGGGAATTTGAAGTGGGATGCTCGTACCAACACAGCTACAATAACCGTTGGCAGGGACAAGCTGGTGCACCAAGCCGGAAGCAAATCTATTAAAGTAAACCAGGTTTCTCTCGCCTCTCCAGTGAATTCACGCACCATTAACGGCACATTAATGATTCCTGTCCGGACCCTGGCGAATGCTTTGAAGGCCGATATCCAAGTCCAGCGAACGCCTTCAGGCCAGATGAATGTTGGTATAACGACTGACCAGGTCAGCGTGTTAAATCCTGAAGTGGCTAGCGTAGACACATATCTGCGCGAGATCAACTATCCGGGGATGGCTCTGATTGCACGAAACGGCGAAGTCTTGCTCAAACAGGGGTATGGTCTTGCTGACGAACAGACAATGAATCGTCCGGACCAGAAGACCCGTATCGCCTCCTTAAGCAAGTCATTCACTGCGGCTTCCATTTTGAGTCTCGCAGAAGCAGGTAAGTTGGATGTTCAAAATCCAGTCTCCGCCTATATTTCGGGCATCCCGAAGGGAGATCAGATTACCCTGCATATGTTACTGTCCCAAACGTCAGGTCTGCCGTCGGCCTTCGGTCGCGGGGAAGGCGATACACTTGAAAAAACGGTAGAAGAGATTCGCCACAAAACGTTGAAGTTCGAACCCGGCAGTGCCTACCTGTATAGCAATAGCGGTTACGTGCTGCTTGCGTACGTTGTGGAACAGGTATCTGGCATGAGTTATGCAGACTATGTTCAACAAACCATTCTGGGTCCGCTCGGCATGCAAGATTCAGGAGAAGCATCCCGCAAAGTGCATACGAACAGTGGATTTGTCCAGCAAGGAAAAGGATGGACACCTGCGCCTTATTATGTTTCACAATCCGGGTCAGGTACGATCTATTCTACCGTGGATGATCTGCTGAAATGGGATAGGGCACTGTACACTGACCAGATTCTCAGTCAGGAAACGATTGAAACGATGTATAAGCCCTATTCCAATAAAAATTACGGCTATGCCTGGATTCTCAAGGAAAATGGAACAAAACGCACCGTCTTCCATAATGGAAGCGGCGGCGGATTTTCCACAGCATTTTCACGTAATTTATCCGATGATATTACCATTATCCTGCTCGGTAATCATGCAGGCATGGATATGACCACACTGCTAAGTGATCTAGAGACACGAACGGCCAAAGCTTTGCAATAGAGTCGGTCGCTGGAAGCATCATACGGAGCCGCACGAAGCCACCAATTCAGCGAGGTTAGAAGTTTGTGGTTTGTGTTGTTCATTTTGTGTTGTGTGTTTTGTGCCTTGTGCCTTGTGCCTTGTGGTGCGTGCCTGTTGCGTTTTGGTTAGTGGTGGGTGCTCTGATTGGTGTTGCGGTTCGGGGCTAGAGTAGGTTGAGGTCAAGGAGTAGCTGAGATTGGGTTGCGGGTTGATTGGGGTTAGAGTTAGGTAGAGTCGAAGATTACGGTTTGGGGTGAGGTCTGGAGTGAAGTTTGGGGTGAGGTTTGGGTTGGCTACACAGTCTTCCCCCCCCCTGTTTATTCTAACGATCTCAGATGAGCTTATTTGAGCGATAATCACCCTTCAGAAATTGTAACGATCACCAGTAACCTTATTTCTCCAAAAACACATGATCAAAGCCCATTTTCGCATCAATTCCCCTAAATAAGCTCCACTGAGATCGTTAGAAAATAAAATCGGCTAATATCACCCAAATAACGTTTCTGGGGATCGTTAGATTTTAGCCACCATCAAAATGAACCCAATATCATCATTCGTGGTCACTAGAATCGGTTACGGTTTGGTTATCATTCATAATGCTTACTGCATGTACAATAATAGGCTTATGCAACCACGCAAAGGGCCGAAGCATAAAAAGCTTCGGTCCTTTTGTTATTCTTATATCTCGTTGTTATATCGGCTGTGTGAGGAGACACCAGTTCATCCCTCATATCCTTAAAAGTTTCAGTTTCAGCTATGTTGATTCCCCTCATATTACGTCATATTTCTTCATATTTCGTAATATTGAGTCATATATATTTATATATATTCATATATATTTATTTTTATTCATATATCGTCATATCGCTTCATATATCTTCATATCGCTTCATATATCTTCATATCGCTTCATATATCTTCATATCTCTTTATATTGCTTCATAGTAGCCTCATATATTTTCATTCTCTACCTGTAAATCTACTGAACCTGCATCTATTTATTCAATCGTGACAGGAAGATCACCCTTGAACGGAATCTGTCCCATCATCGCTTTCGCTGCACTACTCATCGCTAGAGGCCGGCTCTCATATGCCGCGATATAAGTCTGCACATCCGGCAACTTCTGTAGGTCGTACGGACTGCGAAGTGCGGTTACAGCCAGCGGTTTGCCAAGTTGCTGAAGCCAGCCGATCAACCGACATTGCGGGTCACCAGAAGGGCTACCTGCATTATAAGTGCCGATCACAATCTGCCTAACATCCACCGCTTCTGCGGCTTGAAGCAGACGAGCCGAGGAAAGCGCAATTTCATCCGCCGCTACCCTCATATCCACCACATCCAGACCTTGAGCAGACAAAGCCGCTCCGAGTGTTGCCCCTCCATCCAACTGTTCATCAGCAATACTTGTCACTTCTGCGGCAACCGTAATGACAAGTGTTCGCTCTTGTTTGAGCGGCAACATATGTTGTGCATCCCGAATTAATGTAATGCTCTTCTCACTGATTCGCCGGGCTACCTCCTGATGCTGTGGACTATTACGTTGAAACGGATCGGCAAATGGCTGATTTGCATTCATGGAATCGCGAACAACCGCCGGGGGCATATGGATATCATCCACACCAGATTTCCTGCTCATACCGGCAGATATCTCTACGGCCGTGCCGCTCTCCAGTCCCATCTCCACATTCATCAGCCCACGCTTCATTTTATATGTCAGCAAACGTTTAACGGACTCATCAATCCGCCGCTCACTGATACGCCCACTTTTCACCGCATTCATCAATGCTTCAAAAGCTCCCACCTGTAGCTGTGCCGTATGACTGATCAGTACCATATCCGCTCCAGCTTCAACCGCCATCACTGCCGCATCGACCGTGCCGTAGTGAGTAGCGATCGCCTTCATCTCCATACAGTCCGTCAAGATCATACCCTCATATCCGAGCTCCTTACGTAACAGTCCAGTCAAAACAGAATGAGATAATGTCACTGGCAGACGCTCTGGCTCCAGTGCCGGAAAATAAATGTGAGCAGACATCATCGCGTCCACACCCTCTGCGATGGCTACACGAAATGGCACAAGCTCCACCTGATCCACCCGCGTTCTGTCATGTGTAATCACAGGAAGATCCAGATGGGAATCCGTATCCGAGTCTCCATGTCCGGGAAAATGTTTGGCGGTTGCAGCTATACCCGCTTGCTGAAATCCAGCAATGGATGCCGCACCGAAGTCAGCTACCTTTTCCGCGGATTCCCCGAAGGAGCGCACGCCAATGACCGGGTTGCTCGCATTGTTGTTCACGTCGAGTACGGGTGCAAAATTCATGTTGATGCCCATCGATTGTAGCTCCGCTCCACTGATCCGTGCCGCTGCATAAGCATCTTGCACCGATCCGGCCGCAGCAATGGCCATCTGTCCAGGTATAAGTGCAATCCCCTCTGTAATTCGAGCCACCATGCCGCCTTCCTGGTCAATAGCAATCCAGAGAGGTACATTGCCACTTGCTTGCGCAATATTCTGCAAACCGCCGGATAGCCGCTCTACCTGTTCAGGCGAAACCACATTCCTTGCAAAATAAACGATGCCGCCAATCGGGTAATCTCCAAGCAGCTTCTCTATCTCGCCTTCCGGCTCCGTTCCATGAAATCCGCATAACAGCATCTGCCCGATCTTATCTCTTAAGGTCATCTGTCCGATTCTTTGCTTCACCCTGTCCTTCAAGCTACGCATTAGCATTACGTATCCTCCTCCCATGAACCTCAACCCCTCGTGCCAAAGAGCAACATCCCTGTCTGCCATGCTACTTTTCATCCATCCCTGCCTGCTCATCAAGCCCGTCATTCATCGTATAGCAAATAGGGTCTGCGGCGTTCCCGCCACATCTTCTCCTGCTCACGCCAAGCATCCATTAAACGAAATAAACCACTATCGTCTCCAATGATCTCGCGAACCTCTCTCCCTCCAGTAAGTAAATCGATAAAATATCGGGAGCCCTTACGTGGAGGTTCAAGCCACTCAAACTGTTCAGGGTATCGAACGGCTATCTCATGCAAAAGCCACAAACCTGTTTCAACGGAACGGAATTCCTTTTCTTCTGTGACAAAAAGTCTTACACCCCCACATTGTTCTCCTGCATGTTTGGAAAAGGCCGGTGTCATATACACCGGGTGGAAATGCACCCCGCCCAATCCATGAGACCGCATCGCATCCGCTAGCTGTTGGCCATCAATCCACGGGGCACCCAGCCATTCAAATGGCCTCGTCGTGCCTCGACCTTCCGATACATTCGTACCTTCCAATAGACACGTTCCCGCATAAGAACGCACGGTATCTACCGTTGGCATATTAGGCGAAGGCATCATCCAAGGCAGCCCCGTCTCAGTAAAGGTCATGCTTCGTCGCCAGCCCTCCATCGCCATAACTTCTAACTCACAGGGCACATGATGCTCGGCGTTGACGAGCAAAGCCAGTTCCCCCATCGTCATCCCGGTACGAATGGATGTAGCCCAGGCTCCTACAAAAGATTCAAACCCGGCCTTGAGTAAACCGCCCTCCACCTCCACACCGCCAAGCGGATTGGGGCGATCAAGCACCAGTAGACGTTTTCCCGCTTCGCCACACGCCTCCATCATCTGAATTAACGTCGAAGCATACGTATAATACCTCACACCCACATCCTGAATATCCAAAAGAACCGTATCCACATCGGCCAGCATGTAAAGCTGCGGCTTTTTATGTACACCATACAGGCTGTATACCGGGATGCCATAACGGGGGTGTTCCGAGTCTGGAAAAGGAATTCCCGCCTGTAGCTCTCCAGCTAGCCCGTGCTCACATGCAAACAAAGCCGTCAACTTGGCATCCACCAAGCCTGCACATACATCCACCGTGGAGACAAAATCTGCTGTGATGCCCGTCGGATTCGTCACCAAACCGATTCGTGCACCACCAGTTAGCCAGGGATGTGCAGCTCCCTCAGCCAGCACATCCGCTCCTGTTTTCACCCTCATGAGACATGACCTTCACTTACCCAACCGGCTTGCTGATGATCATTACCACGAGACAATGCAGGCTCTTCTTCAGGTTCTATCAGATTACTTGTGGCCTTATGCTGATAGATGGCAAACATACCTGCAAACAACGCTCCGAATCCCACAACCGTCAGCATAAGCAACGCGCTAAGGCACACCACTTGGAAGCAGGCCGCAATCGTATACCCCGGATAACGGAAGAACAACTTCACACTCTCTCCCATCGCCTGAAGGATACCCATTCCTTTTTGCAACATAAGCTGCCAGGTGTAGAACTGTGAAATGAATGCCAAGATAACAAAAAACGTCTGAAACATGCCTACTGCCATGCCCGTCATGTTGCCTTTCCCACCGTAATACCACCAGGTTGACCAGAGGATGAAACCGAGCAGTGCAAACAGTAGCCCCGTCACACCGCCTGGAAGCAACCCCCTCACTGTACCTTCCCATATATCACGTAGCCCGTTTCGGCGCTCTTTCCGCTCCAGCCGATGATGCACTGCGTAACAGACACCGAACAAGAGCGGCATATAGATGATGGCAAGTAGCAGCACGGCCACAGGTATCGGCGCAAACATGAGAATCGGAATGAGCAGCACGGAGCTGCCCGCACTGAACAGCGCCACCGGAATAATATCCCGGTAGATCTCTACCCCTGACTTGACCACCACTTCACTCAGTTTACGCATAAAAGCTCCCCTCCCTGTATTTTGTGAAAGCCGTTATTCGTTAAAAGCTTGGATGCGCTCCATCATGCCGGAGCTTCTATTCCCGTCCAATCGCCATCTCCGTCTCCGGGTCAAAAAAATGCGCTTTGCGCATATCCAGCACAAAGGTCTTATCCATACCTACATATGCATGGGTCTCAGGATGAACCTTGGCTGTCACCGTCCGGCTTCCGAGACGGAAATAGATCAAATTTTCCGACCCCAGATGCTCCACCACCTGAACACGTGCTTGAAGCATGTGATCTTGCGGAATATTGGGTGCCACGTCGTCACCAAAAATATGCTCTGGACGCAGTCCAAGGATGACTCGTTTTCCCTGATAGTTGCTTAATCGCTCTAGCACATCAGCTGATAACGTGAAGGATGTGCCCTCCACCTTCACTTGCGTACCTTCGATATGGGCATCGATGAAGTTCATGGCTGGCGAGCCGATGAAACCTGCCACAAACATATTGCGCGGGCTGGCATAAAGATCCTTCGGTGATGCAACCTGTTGAATGTCCCCATGATTCATCACTACAATGCGCTCCCCAAGCGTCATAGCCTCGACCTGGTCATGTGTAACATAAACAATCGTCGCGCCCAATCTTTTATGCAATTCACCAAGCTCTACACGCATCTGAACACGTAGCTTGGCATCCAGATTGGAGAGCGGCTCATCGAATAGAAAGACCTGCGGATCACGCACAATCGCCCGTCCCACAGCGACACGCTGGCGCTGTCCTCCTGACAATTCGCGCGGCTTGCGCTCCAGCATAGCCTCCAGGCCTAGGATCGAAGCAGCATTCTGTACTTGCTCATCGATATAGGCTTTGGGTTTCTTCAGATTTTTCAGACCAAAGGACAGATTCTCCCGAATGGTCATATGTGGATACAAGGCATAATCCTGAAAGACCATGGCGATATCCCGATCCTTGGGGTGCAAATCATTCACAATCCGATTCCCGATCACGATGTCCCCACTGGTCTGTTTCTCAAGCCCTGCGATCATTCGCAGTGAGGTTGTTTTACCGCATCCTGAAGGTCCAACAAACACAACAAATTCCTTATCTTCTATTACAAAGTCCGAACCGGCGACTGCCGTGAACGTTCCTTTATGGTCGTCTTTGAACTCTTTGCGCACTTGGCGAAACTCCACGCGTGCCATAGGTTAATCCCCCTTTTACATTGTCACCTGATGTACTTGCAAATGTTGCAATGATTATCCCTTCACGGCTCCAATCGTGATGCCCTGCAAGAAGTAACGTTGCAATGAGAAGAACAGAATGATCATCGGCAATGCACCAATCGTGGCTCCAGCCATCATGGCACCGAAGTCGGTGGATTCAGCAAAAACAAAGGATGCGAGTCCGACCTGCACCGTGCGCATCTCATTCGAATTGGTGATCAGGAAAGGCCAGAAAAATTCATTCCACGAGGCAACAAAAGTAAAAATCGCCAGCACTGCTATGCCTGGCTTTGCCATAGGTAGAATGACCTTCCAGAAGATACCGAACTCACTGCACGCATCAATTCGAGCGGCGTGAATGAGTGAGGTCGGCAGGGTGGACATAAATTGTTTCATAAGAAAGATATTGCCCACACTGACTGCTGCGGGAAGGATGATCGCTGTGTACGTATCCCCCAGATCAAACACGTTGACCATCAAAATGTAAAGCGGAATCAGCGTCACCTGTGCGGGAATCATCATCGTTCCAAGCAACACCCAGAACACGGCCTGACTGCCCGGGAATTTTAATTTAGCAAACGCATATCCTGCCAGCGAAGCAAAAAACACATTGGTGACTGTCAATATAACGGAGATCAGTAACGAATTATAGAGCCAGCGCCATGCATCCGTTTTGGCAAAAAAACGTTCATACGGCGACATGGACAGCTGCTCGGGTATCATCTGTGGCTTAAACGAAGCTGACATTGTTGTGTCCTGCACCGATCCGACGAGCATCCAGTACATCGGAATAATCGTAATTAGTGCCCAGCCAGCGAGCAAAACAGACGCTATAACAAGCAACATCTTTTTTCGTGTTGAATTCATACGTGTATTCACCCCCCGGATGCCTAATGAAAACCCTAATTAATACTCGATATCACTGGAGAAATATTTGAATTGAATCACGGATATGACAATAATGATGACTGCCAGTACAAAGGATTGTGCCGAGGCTAATCCAAACTCGTAGAACTTAAAGGCAGTCTCATAAATTAAATAAGCAATCGTAGTCGTCGCAAAGTTTGGCCCGCCTTGGGTCATCAGGTATACAGAAATAAACACTTGAAAGGACGTAATGACGCCAGTTACAAGCAAGTAGAGCGTCGTTGGCTTCAAAAGGGGCCATGTAATCTTGCTGAATTGTGTCCATCCGCTCGCATGATCGATATCGGCAGCCTCATACAGCGATTTCGGAATGCCTCCCATAGCTGCAAGATACAGAATGATGCCTGCACCGTGGGAACCAAGCCAATTCATCAAGATTAGAGAAAAGAGGGCTGTCCCTGACTGACCAAGCCAGATGACCGGGTCAAGGCCGAAAAAGCCCAGGAAGCGATTGAGTAGTCCCGAATCCGTCGGGTCAAAAATGGCGAGCCACACGATCGAGATCGTCACTCCCGATGCTACAGCAGGCAGATAAAGCGTGGCCTTAAAGAATGTCTGCCATTTGCTTTTCATCTGGAAGATAAAATACGAGAGCACAAATGTAATCAGGATGTTGACCGGTACTGTTCCAAGTGTAAAAATGACGGTATTTTTAATCGACTTCCAGAAGGTTTCGTCCTTCACCAGACGTTCGTAATTGTCCAGTCCCACCCACGTGGAGTTCATGATGTTGTATTTCTGAAAGCTCATAACAAGAGCTGTTAATACGGGGTACAGTGTAAAAACGAGAAACAGCAGGACAGGCGCCAAAATAAACAAATACGCCCACCCGTAATCTCGCCAGAACCGGACAACCCGGGAATGCCGGGGTGCAGGCTCCGGCGCAAGGGCGGTCTGCATGGCGAATCCTCCTCTCCGAATCAAAGTATCACTGCGAAGTTATTTATTGCCCGAACATCTGCTGGCCTTTGCCTTTGAAATCTTCCGCAATCTGCTCCGGGGTTTTCTCACCCGAGAACAGCGCCTGAATGTTTGGTTTCACAACCTGTTCCTTGAACTGCTTCTGCTGTGAGGCTTTGTCAATGTCCAGCTTGAGCACGACCGGCATCGCGATATGTTTGGCCATTTCTTTGGCTGCATCCAGATTCACCTGCTGTCCCAGCTCCTTGCCTTTGAATAAGTCAGCTTGCGATTGTCTGACAAAAGGAAGAGCCAGCTCATTGGCCGAGTTCCCCGCTTTGGCACCGCTCAACGCCTCCATCACGAGGAAGGTATTTTTGGCATGCTGCTCGCCCTTGTCTTTCTTCTGTTTGAAGGCTACATAACCCTCGCCGCCCATCGTTGTTGCTGCAGGCTGATTATCATTGTGCGGTACGGGCAGCAATACAAAATCAATCTTTTCCCCCTGCACCTTGCCGTCGTCAATATCTTTGTTGCGGTTCTGAATCATGACATCGTAATAAGGAATCGCCTTCGAGATGATTGCCGTTTCACCGGCATAGAACATGTCTGTCCGCTTCGCCGGAGCAAGTGCTGCCGTTTCCTTCGGCATATATCCCTGATCCATCAAATTTTTGATAAAAGAGAGCGTGTCCAGAATGCGTCCATCGTTCCACTGGAACTTTCCGGTTTCGTCCAGCACATCAATCATGCCGTTGTTACGGGACAGCATTTCGATAAAATCAAGCGAAGTACCATCTGTCACCAAGGCATATTGTTTACTTCCGTCATCCAGCGTTTTCGTCAACTTGGCAGCGGCTTCGTTAAACTCGGACCAGGTCCAGCCATTCTTCTGGATGGTCTTCCAATCAATGCCCGCTTCATCGAGAATACGTTTGTTACCGCCCCAGGCCCACTGGAACTGATAGAGAGGCAGACCGTATTGTTTCCCTTGAATCTGCCCCAGTTCCAAAGTACCCGGCAGATAATCATCTTTGATCTCAGGGGTCAGATAACTGTCCAGTTCCAGTGCCAGTCCGGTATTCACATAAGTACCGTCCACACTATGGAAGTACAGATCCGGTGGATTACCTGCGTTCAAAGCAACATCGAACTTTTTGGGGCCCTCGGCCCAGGAGAGCATTTCCGTTTTCACCGTAATATTCGGGTGTTCCTTATTAAAATCAGCAATTAAGTCCTTCAATTCATCCTCGTATGTGCCATGAACCGGGTATGTCCATACTGTCACCGTATCATTCGCACCCGGATCATTCGAATTTGCTCCACCACTGTTGCCACAGGCTGTGATCCAGACCATCAATAACACCATTGCCAAAACAAGACCCTTCCTTTTCATACCCTTCATCTCCTTTTGCATGTCGTCTTCTTGTCCTAAGCCCATTATGAAAGTCTCTTGCTGGTCCCTTATGCTACTTTTCCCTTCGTTACCCTCTGCTCACAGCTTGGCACAGAGCCGAGATCTACACCTCCTTGAAGCTCGACCTATTCGGCAAGGTCTAGTTTTACTAATGAAACTTCAACGTTAAGTAATGTAACATCAATCGTATCGATTCCTTCCAAAATTGTGGATTGAATTCATTATATGAGGTGTAAAATAAAAATTCAACAATAAATTTATTTATAAAATTTAATTTTACTTTTTCGTTTCAAGCCTCTATACTATGAAAAAAAGAAAATAAGCCCTAACGAGGTGAGCACGCTTGCGAGTATACGTAGGAATTGATGGAGGCGGTACCAAAACTGATGCAGCAATCATTTCTGAATCTGGTGACATTCTGGCAACAGCTCGCGGCGGTGCAACGAATCCACATAGTGTGCCTCCTCACGAAGCTGTAAAGGAGTTATTACATCTCTTAGATATTCTATTTTCATCCAATGTAGATTTTTTGTCTAATTGTGAGGGTATATGTCTCGGTATGTCAGGTATAGCTGAAGATCAGGAGCGACAATGGATCATTGCTCACGTTGATGACTATATGAAAAGCAAGAAAAACACGGCTGATTCCATCCATGTGAACTGTATGATCCATGTTGTCACGGAGGGAGAAATCGCGCTAATGGCCTCGCTTGGGCAACCGCACGGTTTGCTTGCCATTTCAGGAACCGGCTCAATCATCTATGGAATCACGCCGGAAGGTGAAGTGAACCGGGCAGGCGGGTGGGGACATTTACTTGGAGATGAGGGGAGCGGTTATCGAATTGGACAGCGTACACTGCAAAGCGTGATGAAGAGCCATGATGGCGTTTTACCTACGACTACTTTGACATCACTCGTATTGCAGGAGTTGCAAGTCAAGCATCCATCGGAATTAAAATACGTGGTATACCAAGCTGACTGGAACAAATCAAGTATGGCTTCCATGGCTCGCCTGACAATAGAAGCCGCCGCTGGAGGGGATGAGGTAGCACGTTTGCTTCTCATGGATGAGGCCAAGCAACTGGCCGATACCGCTAAAGCGCTCATACGCCAACATGTTTCTTTTGCCACGGCTCCTATGGCGCTTTCCGGTTCCATATTTCGCTACTCTTCCCTGTTTCGAAATACATTCCTTCACTACCTTACCGGAGTGTACGATCAACAGCAGGTTGTCTGCTTGGAAAATACTCCTGCACCGGCCGTGGGTGCGGCACAGTTAGCAAGACTACAATGCCACTCGAATAAATCATTCTAAACAAAAAGGAGGGCTTACGGATGAATCATACCCTTAACTCATTAGTAACGGAACAGCCTAACCCACTGACAGATGATATGGATCAACTGCCTTCAGCCGAAATTATGGAACTCATCAATCGGGAAGATCGCCGCATAGCTGAGCTTATTCAGCCACTAATTCCAGTCATTGCTCAAGCCGCAGAACACATCGTAACCAGCTTTCAATCGGGAGGAAGACTGTTTTATGTAGGTGCAGGTACAAGCGGCAGGCTGGGTATTCTAGATGCATCGGAATGCCCCCCTACGTACGGTACTCCCCCTTCCATGGTGCAGGGTATTATTGCAGGTGGGTTTCGGGCAGTCAAAGACCCGGTAGAAGGCGCAGAAGATAGCGAGGAAGCCGGGGGAACGGATTTGAAGCAGCACGGACTACGCGCTAACGATGTTGTCGTTGGGATTGCAGCAAGTGGACGCACCCCTTATGTGCTTGGAGCCATGAATTATGCCAGACAGCTCGGTGCTGTAGTCATCGGTTTGAGCAATAATGCAGATACACCCATGAGCGCACTATCGGATGTGAGCATTGAAGCAGTTATGGGGCCGGAGGTCGTGATGGGTTCGACTCGCATGAAAGCCGGCACCGCCCAGAAAATGATTCTGAACATGCTGACGACAACGGCGATGATCCGTTTAGGTAAGGTGTATCGTAATTTCATGGTGGATCTGAATCCGTCCAATGAAAAGCTTGTACATCGAGCAAAACGCATGATACAGCTTGCGACTGGAGCGCAGGAAAACGAAATTGAGCAAGCCTTTACCTCAGCGAATGGGCATGTCAAAACAGCGATCGTGATGCTGATGGCTGATGTAGATGCAGCCGAAGCCGGGCGTCGGCTAGAGAATGCAGATGGTTTTGTACGTCATGCTATTTCCGGATCAGGCTGATCGGGACGCTACCTGGTTAGCTGCTGTAACATCTATCACCTACCTGTTTAAGGATCATTGGAGAGTATGCGGCAGCTTGTTTGTATTAAAAAAGTTGGGATAAATAAGCAAAGCCAGCAAGTCATTTGGTACGTATAGGCGAGCTTTCCCGGTGCTGAGAGATGGTTATTTATATGAGAGAAGCCTTGCCTGCCCGGTTGGCTTCTCTTTTTCTATTTTTCCTGACGTACAATTGTATTCCCTCATCAAAAAAATCCCTGGTACATATGACTGTACGGGATTCTCCACGTTTTTATTTTTTAAACACATCATAATATCGTTGCTCATTTATGCTCCTGAATCGCTTGTCTGCTCTTCTCCAGATACTGCACCGATTGATTATAATCCCGGCTGGCAATAGCCAAATAAAGAATATCAATAACGTTAAGCTGTGCAATGCGTGAAGAGGTAGCTCCACTGCGAATATCGCTCTCCATCGACGTAATCATAAGAGGAACATCCGCAAGACTGCTCAGCGTGTTACTGCCCCACTTGGTAATACTGATCGTTCCTGCACCACCTTCACGGGCATGCTTCAGACAGGAAATCACATTGGAGGTCTCGCCTGAATAAGAGATACAGACCACAACATCGTCCTCACGCAACGTCGTTGCAGATGAAATCTGCATATGTGGATCGGCGAACGAAAAGCTGGTTCGGTTAATCCGCATGAACTTGTAATGTGCATCCAGTGCGATCAAATTAGACGCCCCCACGCCGTAGAAAAAAATGCGATTGGCTTCATTCAGCATGTTAACCGCCTGATCTACAAGCCTTGGTTCCAAAATATGAACCGTGTCCTTGATCGATTGAATGTTGTTTGTAGACACATGCTGAATAATACTCTCCACTGAGTCTTTAGGACGAATCTCCGTATATTGATATTGCTCATTGGTCTGTAAATCGCCCGCTATCTTGAGCTTCAGCTCCTGAAAACCGGTTACACCCAGGGATTTGCACAACCGGATAATGGCGGCCGGACTGCCTCCGCTTCGTTCAGACAGTTGCGCAACGGACGACTGCACTGTCTCTTGGGGGTGTTCCAGAATGTAAGCTCCGATCTTTCGTTCTGACGGAGTCAGATCATCCAGTAACGCGCGTAAACGTACAAGTCCACCTTTCATACCTTCCATCCGCTCCTCCTCTCCGTACTGTTATCTGTACAAGCATTTTATCTTATATTTATTGCCACGTCTAATTGGAGATACCGCTTACCTTGGCAATTCAATGGCCACTACAGAGTCAGATGTCCCGAAATAACAGCATGTGCCGCACCTGTTACATTAGGAAGTGTATTTGTTCTACCCATCAAAGCCTCATGTCCAAGTAGCGCAAACCCCATCGCTTCCCTGGCATCATCCGGAACGCCGTAATCTGCTGTACGCTCCAGACGGATAGATTCTGGAAGTCTTAACCGAATCATCTTCATTAATGTGTCATTGGACGTCCCCCCTCCGCAGGTAAGCATCGCCGAGATTGACGTCTTGGGTAACACAAAATCCTCAACGGCCCGTACAATTGTTTCTGCTGTAAGCCAAGTTACGGAAGCTAACAGATCTTCCAGTGACAGATCATGCAATGCCGCAAATTCCATAAGTCGCTTGGCATAATCTGCACCATAAACTTCACGTCCGGTACTCTTGGGCGGTTGGCGACGGAAGTACTCATCATTCATGCAGTAGTCCGCCAGCTCGGGGTGCACGGTTCCCTTCGCTGCTATACTTCCATTGGGATCGTAATGCTGTTTCCCTTCGGTAGCATGACGAACCAGTGCATCTATCACCATATTCCCCGGTCCTGTGTCAAAAGCTGAAACCTCCGTCCCGGATGATCCTGACGGAAGCACAGTCACATTGCCGATCCCGCCAATGTTCTGCACCAGACGTCCTTCCGTATCGCTACGGAACATTAATGCATCCGCATAGGGCGTGAGCGGAGCACCTTCACCGCCTGCGGCCATATCACGTGCACGCAGATTACCAATAACGGGTAGCCCCGTGCGCTCTCGCACAACAGCACACTCCCCGATTTGCAGTGTAGAGCTTACTTTCATATTGCCGGTACCCAATGGGCTTGGAAACGCAGAAGGCACCGGGGCATGCCAGATTGTCTGCCCATGCATGCTGATTACATCGACTTGTCCGCTGGAGAAACCAGCTGATTGCAGTAGCTCCTGTACACTCTGTGCGTACCATTCGGATACACCGAAATGGGCTGTTGTCAGCTCATCGACACGCGCTGTTTCGGGAGAACATAAGCGAATCAACCTCTCTCTGAGCTCATTCGTATATGGCGTACAGATAAAATCAATCAGATCAAGCCGTTGCATTGCTCCGCTCTCATCGGTCTGAATATGTACCAGCGCTGCATCCGTTCCATCCAGCGACGTGCCAGACATCAACCCAATCACCAGGTGCTCCCGTTTAGAACGATACTTTGCCCACATCGGGTAACTGCTGATATCTCCTCGTGTGTCCATACGTATGCCAACCTCCCTAGACCGGATGCTCTGGATGCTCCACCTGCCCCGTCCTGTCCATATTTCAATCAGTATATGATACAAAATTTCACAAGTCAATTATATTGTGAAATTTAATTACACTTTCATGTACTTCTTTTATCTCGCGCTCCATATTTCTTATATCTGCTCGTTCTACTACATAGACGAAACGCTACAAATAATCGAGTACGTTGAAAATAAGAATAAGTCCAGCTATGCACATAACCCACGAAAGCATAGAGCCCGAATGTTCAACCAGCTTACGATGCAACTTCTCCACGTGGTATTGAATGAATGACCCGATCCAAGTGTACAGCAGATAGATCAGCACAGGCGGCATAATCATCAAAATATTGTAACTGATCAGTAGCGGCAACCATTCCAACCATGAAAGCCCCTTACTTGTCATGAGGCCTACTGCACCGAAATATGGTAAGGCTGTGCCTGCTTCCAGAAAAAACGTTGTAACCCCCATTAAGACTACTCCCACAGTACCAGCAGAGCGTAAAGAATGGATTCGATTATTTTTTCGAGAATTGGGTTTAATCCAGAAGCTTACCACAAACAATGACGCACCAATGATAAATATCGACCAGCTTGCAATCTTGTTATTGAAAAAGGAACTCAAATAATTTTGTACAAACTCCATCCCCAGCATGAGTATACAGCCAAGGAAAAAGTACAATACCGCAACAGTCAGCAAATACACCGTCAACCGCGAACCGAATTGTCTTTGCCCCAACGCCATCAGATAGATGGTTACCCCCAGAAGTGTTGGGCTTAACATATCCAGAATTGCAAGACCTCCAACATAGAGCAACATTTCAGCATTCATTCAGCTGTTCCACCTTCGTTGGTTATAAAAATGTCATAGGCCGCCTCCATATAATCTAAAAGTCCAGGCTCCAAGGGGTATAAGCCAAGCTCTTCGGAAACTTCAGGCGATTTCCTCGCCTCCCATAGTTTGTTTAAAAAATCATCCTGCCCTGCAAAGTCCTCTCGTTGCTTCTCCATCATTCGCCTGATAATGTTCTGTACTTTCTCATGTGTAGGCGGTTCATGCATATAACTCTTAAGCTGCCCAAGCAGTGCAATCCACTCCAGCGAATGGGGATCGTTTGCACGCATCCGTGGTAACTTCCGCCACATCTTCATTTCATCATGACTAAATAATCCCTCTCTTAAAGAAGGCCGCTTGGCTACATTGGGTTTGGAGAGTTGGATCAGCTTTTCGATCGCTTCATGCTGATCTCCCTGCTCCAGCACTAAGCTGTGCAACATCTCCCTGATCGATACCTCCATCGATTTCAGCCGTTGTTGCTCTTCTACAATGTAATCCAGCTGATTATGCAAAGAATGCTCCCAATTCCAAGACGCATCCGATAACATCTCCTGAATATCTTTGAGCGCATAACCCAAATCTTTGAGAAACTGAATCTGCTGAAGCTTCTTTAGATCGTTCTCTATATACAAACGGTGACCACCATCTGTCTTAGAGGATGGCTTTAGAAGACCGATTGAATCATAATACCGCAGTGTTCTTACAGTAATATCCGTCTTACGTGCAAGTTCATTAATATGAATATACAACGTTCATTCACCTCTCAGGCATCCTGTACAATTCGCTCAGGTATCCTTGTTTTTCTGTTCTCCAGACCACGCATATTTCAGAAGATAACCAGCACCTAACCCGATTAATACACCTGGAAATACATAATCCATGGTTAGTCCGATGCCTGCCCCGATGATAACACAACTGTATATGAGGACATCCCCAGTTTTCATGTTCACACCTCCTTCTATTTGCAAAACAAGACCTTTTTGACTTGAAACTATTATATAAAATGACGTAGCGTCAGCTTCAACTCCTAATCATTATGCAAAAAAACTTGATCCTTACGTAACGTCATCTCGTAAGATGGATGAACACACCCTGTTCCTAATCCATTTCTTATTATGAGGTGATTTAATGAAAAAAGTTTGGCCTGTATGGCTTTGTATGCTTCTCATTCTGGTATCCTGCAATCCGCCTCATGCCCCTTTTACAGACAATAAGACCATGCCGCTTGGTACAGCTAAAGTCATTTCCATTAATAACGGTAGTACTCCCGTAACCATAGAAACCGTATCCGGCCTTGATTCGTTGGAAGTGTCAAGCACTGCTCCCGATCGTAAACCTGCTTTCACAATAGAACGAAGCCAACAACACATTCGAATCGCAGCCAATAATCATCTGTTTCGCATCTTTAACTTGGCCAACAAGCCCGTCATCGTCGTCAAAATCCCTCTACATTATGAGGGGAGCGTACAGATCAACAGTTCGTCCGGAACCGTAAACATCATTCGGCCTCAGAATAGTCTCATAGTGGATGGAACTAGTGGCTCCATTGAACTGACCGCTGACCGTATTGTTTCAGATATTCGCCTTGCCTCCACCAGTGGTAAGATATCGCTAAGGATCGCGGAGCCTGTACCTGATGTAAGATGGACACTCGAGTCCCTTAGCGGAAAGCGTACTTTTGCTCTTGAATGGCAGCAGATGAACGAAAATAAACATATATCACAAGGGGTTACAGGTCAGGGAACACATCAAGTACACGTGATAACTCGATCAGGTAATATTCAGGTTCAATAAATAGAGCAGGCTATACCCCTTAGGACAGATACATCTCTAGGAAATTGAAAAATGAATGGATTAGCCATATCACAAAAAAGGCACACAAGGTGCCTTTTTGGCTGTTTAAGCTATTCTTTGTCCGTATCCTTTTCGAAATCAAAACTAAGGTGATCGTTAAGCCATTTTTCAGAAGATTAACTCATCCCCAGGAGATAACAGATCAATCTCTGTACCAGATCGAAATTGTCCAGCGAGCAATCCCTGTCTCAGCCGCTCTGTCTCTGCAGTATCGGTATGAACCAGCACGTTGTGCCGTGCAGCGACCCGGTTCAACATCCGCTCGACATCATGCCATCCTTGATGAACCTTGTATCGGACCCTTTCCACCCGGCATACGCCGTATTGCTCCGGATTTTCGAGCAATTGATGTGCAAATGTACCTACAGCGGAATGACCCGTGAGCAAAATCAGATTTTGCACTTCAGGTGCCCACATCCCGTAATACCAGCGTGCGAGTGAAGACTGCATCATGCCATCCGGAATGAACCAGAGCGAAGCTTCATATTTTTCAAGCAACTTTGTCCGTTCTTCGGTTGAACTCACTCTTTCCCAGCCTTCTCCGCTCAGAAATGTTGCAATCCTATGAGCAGGCACACTTTCGGTGACTTCACCTTCCAGCTCTCTAAGCCAAAAAGATGCGCGATGCAATTGCTTCATACCTTCTACAAGCCTCTGCTCCACAATCAAAGGTACATCTGCAAAACGTTGTTGTGCCCACAGAATCAGTTCCTGTCCCCGGCCAACCGCAGGCATGGGCAAGAGCACCTTACCACCCTGATGAAGAGCGTTCTGGATGGCACTTTCCAGCTGCTGCAACTTGTCTGCCTGTGTATCACGATCTGTTCCATAGGCTGCATCGATAATAGCCAAATCCAGTCTGATGACAGATTCCATTTGCACTTCCAAACGAGCATACTCCACGGCTTGACTGCTACTCGTAACGGATGAGTTGCTGGACCAAGACAAACGTTGCGCTCCACCTACTACAGAAGCAACGGGCATGACCTCTTTCAGTCTCTGCCTCTGCCGCTGCCTCTTCAGATCAGCCTGCCTGAGTCCGTCAGCTACATCATCTGCCTGTAGCAGCATAGATTCCGAGGTGTAATCGCCAGAGTATAGTATTCGCTTGTCTTCCATCTCCAATCCGAACCAGACTGATCCAGCCAAATGTCCACTGCGCCCCCACATGACCGATACACCCGGTAACAATTCATACCAGTACTCACGCTCAACCTCATCTTCCAAAAATCGATAGCGAATCCGTTTTTCATCTGTTTCATCGTAGGGCAAGGATTGACCCGCACGTTCCATATTGTTTCTCCATGATCGAAAATAAGTTGTTAACTGCTCTTTTGTCTCGCGTGTTGTCCATACTTCCCCCGTATAGCCTAGCTTATAGAGTAGCGGGATGGCAACGGAGTGATCCTCATGGGCATGGGATAATAACACCGCATCCAGTTGTGGCACAACCTCCGGTTCGATGAGCGGATATTCGCCGTTTCCTTCTTTTTTCACACCACAGTCCAGCAACAGCCGGTAACGGCTCCCGCTAAGCAGATAGGCGGAACGTCCGTGCTCGCCCGCACCGCCCCATACATTCAGTTTGATCATGAAGCATTCCACTTTCTCTTTGAATTCAGCATTTCAATCCCCAGTAACATCAGCACCGTCATACCTACGGTTACCACAGCCATAGCCATCCCGAGTGACACCTGACCCTGTTCAAACTGGGCAAAAATATACGTCGCCGACGTCTGCATCGACGGCGGAAGAATCAGAAGCGAGCCGACCAATTCTCGGGTCGCAATCGTAAAAGTCATCATCCAGCCCGCCAGCATACCGGGCAGGATCAGCGGAACAAGGATGCGCCGCAGAATGTACAGCGGCTTACCGCCAAACACCTGACCCGCCTGAAATAACGTGCCATCGATCTGGGTGAAGCTTGATTTTACATATTGCACGGTATATGGCAGGAACAGCACAACATAGGTAAGCACCACCATCCCATACGTGTTGTACAGCGTCACGGGCATCCACGGCGAGTTCCAGAACAGAATCAGACCAACCACCATAACAATACCCGGCACCGTATTTGGTAGCAGACTGAACAAGTCGATAACCCGCTGCATAAACGTGGATGACTTGCCAATCGCCAGCGCAAACCCCGTACCAATGATCACTGCCACCGTAGAAGCCGCCAGAGATAATCCAAGACTATTGCCGATGGCTTTCATGCTCACTGAACCCCAGGATAACAATTCCCGGTAGTGCTCCAATGTCAGATTGTCCAGAGCAAGCCCAACTCCCCGTAGCTTCATCGTGGATGCCGCTATGATCGAGAAATACGGGATGCCGATGGATAGAATCAGCAAGATGGCAAGATATGCACCGCATAACCATCCCGCCCAGCCTCGCAGGGAATACCGTTTCGACCGTTGCCCTTTACCGCCCACCAGCCGATATGTGAACTTCCGGCTTATTGCTGACTGCATATACCACATCACCAGACAAACGGACAGCAACACCGATGCAAGTGAAGTCGCCTTACCGAAGTCAATCGGCCAACTGGAGATGTATTTGTGAATCTCGGAAGTCATCACATAGTAACCTATTTTGCGCCCGAAAGTAGCCGGGGTACCGAACTCCGCAATCGTTTTAACAAAAACAAGCATAATCCCCATCCCGTAAGATGACAGCAACAAGGGTAAAATAATACGTCTGAAGCGGTATCCGGCACGCCCGCCGTGCACGGCTCCCGCTTCTTCCAAATTACCGCCGATGCGGATTAATGCATCCCGTAGCAGCAAGTAGAGGAAAGGAAACAAGTGCAGACTCATGATCATCACCATACCCCAGAAGCTAAAGAAAAGCTCCGTCCAGTTCGCAGAGGAGGGTATCCATTGCTGGAGGTATCCCCCTTTTTGCATAAACAGAATCCATCCCATCGAGCCGATATACGGCGGGGTCATGAACGGAATCATCAGGATGACATCCACCCAGCGGTGCTCTCCCATCCGGGTTTTGGACATCATCCAAGCAAGCGGTAGCGCCAGCAGCGTTGTCATCGCCACCACGCAGATGCCCAGCCACACGGAATTCAGCAACACGCCGGATAGATGATGCCCCGTAATCGTGCGCAGAGGCGCCATCCAATCCCATTGCCCGTTCGGGTACACACTTTGCCAGAAGATGAGTAATAGCGGCATTCCAATGCTAATTGTCAGCAGAAAGAGGGCCAACACCACGCCCACTCTCCGAAAAATACGGTTATTATCTGTTACAACAGGTTTCACTACGCTCACCTCACATACTTTCCACATCAAGACAGCGGCATCACCTGTTGCCTACCGTTTCTGTATTTGTGTTCACTTATTTAAAAGTTTCGGAGAAACGTGCTGCGGTCGCATCACCATGCTCGCTCATCCAGTTCCAATCCACTTTCAGTTGTGGAATATCCTTCACATTGGCACGGTTGGTTGCTTCGATATCTTCACGTCCTGGAATCAGGTATGCATCTGTAACCAGCTTCTGTGCTTCATCCGACAACAGATAGTCGATAAATGCTTTGGCGTTCTCTACGTTAGGGCTGGATTTCAGAATGGCCGCCGGTCTTGGGCTAATCACTGTACCCTCTTCAGGGTATACGATATCCAGCGGTTCCCCTTTGGCTTTGGCGGAATAAGCCATGTAGTCTACACCTGCTGCCACAATGCTTTTCGCACCCGTAACCACAGGGTCAAGGGCTTCCTGGTTTGCTCCCGCCATCGCTACACCGTTCGCTTTGTAGGCGTTCAGCAGATCCCATCCTTTTTCACCATTGGCGCTCAGGTAACCCGTAATGAAATCAAGTGCGGAGCCGGATAAGGTCGGATCAGGAATATTCACTTTATCTTTCCATGCTGATGTTGCGAGTTCAGCCCAGCTTGTAGGCGGCGTTGCCACCAGTTTGCTGTTATACACGATACCCAGTGCAGATGCACTACTGCTAAAATAATTTCCGTCTGCATCCGACCATTCCTTATTCAGCTTGTCCGCATTAGCGGCTCCCGGATATGGCAATGTTAGTCCGTCTGCTTTCAAAGCTTGTGCCGAAGGCAAGGATGCCAGAATAACGACGTCTGCTACCGGATTGGCTTTTTCCGCTTCCATACGAGCTAAAATCTTACCCGTCGTTCCCTGGAACATCTCTACCTCAATGCCTGTCTTTGTTGTAAATCCATTCACGATATTGTCTGCCAGCTTCTGTGGCCCTGCACTGTACAATACCAGTTTGCCGCCTGCTGCTTTAGTTGGCGTTTCCGTTTCCGCTGCCGCCGCTGTATTTCCTGCCCCTGCAGGTTGCGATGCGTTTCCAGTTGTTGTATTTCCCGTGCTACATCCGAATAGACTCAGACTCATCACTGCTGTTAATAAAAGTGTTGCACTCTTTTTACTTGATTTCATACCGAACATGTCCATTCCAGCTCCCTTGGATTCGAATTAGAGTAATACCGCAAGAATTTGCTTCCATTTATTCATCGATCATATCTTCTTTATTTTTTTCTGTTATTGTCTTTTTGCATTATGCTTTACGTTTTGAAAAGCTTGTCGTTTTAGTTCACTGTAAGTCGCTATCTACCGAGCTACAGCGATCACTTCTCGCTGTTTAGCACTCGCGTTCTGCCTCATATCATGCTTCATATCCGGCTTTGGACTGTCCTTCTGGCTTTGCGCACCATGCATTCGGCAGATTCGTTCCGGCGATACATAGAGATGCACTTTCTCTCCAACGCTTAATCTGTGATTCGCATATGCCGTCCACACGCCCAGTCCTTCCATCTGCACACGCACCTCGTAGCGTTCTCCCACATAGCTGACGCTGAGAATAATTCCGGTGTAGCCCAGATCATCGTGGCTTGTTTTGTTCCAGGTGACATGTTCCGGACGAACCATGGATTCGTTTGGCGTAAGCCAATTGGACTTTCCGATAAACGATGCGACATAAGAGTCACTTGGCGCAGAGTAGATCGTCTCCGGGGTACCTTTTTGCAAAATCCGCCCCTTCTGCATCACCACGATCTCATCCGACATTGACATGGCCTCAATCTGATCATGCGTCACATACAGGGCAGTGAGTCCCATATCCCGTACTAGTGACATCATCTCAATCCGCATCTCTTCCCGCAGTACCGCATCCAGTGCACTCAGCGGCTCATCAAACAAGATAACACCCGGCTTCACCGCCACGGCTCTGGCAAAAGCAACCCGCTGCTGTTGTCCACCCGACAGCTGATGAGGATACCGATCTTCCATGCCTTGCAGTCGAACCATGCCAAGTGCTTCATTCACCTTTTGCCGCAAATCAGACTTCTGTTTGCCTGCTTTCAAGCCAAAAGCTACATTTTCATATACCGTCATATGCGGCCATAATGCAAAATCCTGAAACACCATGCCCAGATTACGCTTGTGTGTCGGTGTATCAATCCGCTTTGCTGTAGAGTAGAAGTACTCCCCATCTGCACGAATCTCCCCCGCATCCGGCTGTTCCAGCCCGGCAATCATGCGGAGCAACGTCGTTTTGCCGCAGCCCGAAGGGCCAAGCAAAGTGGTGAATTTTCCGTGTTCAAGCGTCAGATCCGTGGGCAAAAGTGCAGGCGTTTGATGAAATGATTTTTGAATTCCTGTTAACTCCAGTTTCATAAGCACCCCTGCCTGTCCTCTTTATTAACATTTTTACACATCTCTTGGACTAATCTCTTGTTTTACTCTGTTATTATGTTTCTCTGTTATTATGTTTCTCTGTTATTATGTTTCTCTGTTATTTCGATTTCTTCTGTTGCTCTGGCTTAGCTTATCTCGTTTATGTTGCTCTGCTTGAGCTTATCCCCTTTGCACTGCTCTAGTACTACACTTGATGTACTGCTCTCTTGTAGTGCGCTTGTGTTGCTTTCATGTATTGCTTAAGTGTTACTTGCTTGTTGCCTCTCTTGCACTGTTTTCAGTCTAACGTTCGCTTTCGAGAGTTGTTTGTTATGTTTGTAAAATGGGAATTAACTTTTTAGATGAATTCTGTTGATGTTCATAGATTAAATCTATAGATAGACACGGTATGAGATTTCATTAAAGCATCGAATCATCATAACCGGGATTTTTCAGAACTGAGGAGTGTGGAGCGGGTTGAACCTGATCAAATTACAAATTGTTGAACTGATCGACAAGTATCACCATATGACAAGTGTGGCCGAGATTCTCGGTATCAAGCAACCAACGGTTACGTTTCATATGAAGTCACTGGAGGAAGAGATGGGGGTTCGTTTATTCGAATCCCGCAGTGGAAAAACATTTCTGACCGAGGCTGGACAAGCCTTGCTTCATTATAGTGTCAAAATCAATGCCCTGACCCAGGAGGCCCGCCGCGTCGTCAAGGAATACGACAGCCTGTATCGGGGTACGCTCCATATTGGAGCAAGTTATGTTCCGGCTACCTATCTGCTACCCGCGATGCTTCATACGTTTTCTCAAGAGTTTCCGGGTATTCGGATGTTGTTGTCTGTCAAACCGGCCCCCGTCATCCGCGAGATGGTCATCCGACATCAGCTTGATCTGGGAATCATCTCATCCGAACCGTTTGTTGGGTCAGTATTACACGCTGAAACGTTGTGTGAGGACGATCTTGTGCTCATCTGTTCTCCGCAACATGGGCTGACTCAGAAAGAATCATTGCTGCCCGAGGATATTGCACAGGTGCCTTTTGCATTGCACGGGGATGAGTCCAGTACGCGAAGGCTGACCAACCAATGGCTTGTACAACATGATATCCGGCTGCGGAGTACCGTAGAGATGGATTCCCTGGAAGCGATCAAACAGCTTGTGTTACTTGGCGGTCACATCTCCTTCATGTCGCGAATGGCCGTTCAGTGGGAGGAGCAGCAGGGTCTTATTCAGGTGCTTCCCATTCCGGGAGAGCAGGCACCACGCCATATTTATACCGTTCATAACAAGGATCGCCACCCTTCTGTTCAGGTCCATCGGTTCATCGAAGTCCTGCACGAAGTCATGAACACACAGCCTTTGCTGCACCAGCCTATCGGTTGAACCTATATAAACTATCGCTGGCCAATCATGAAATCTATGCAGGGTTAACGTAATGTGCGCTTCCCGTTAATCGTATTCAGAAACTTGCGCGGTAAAGTGGGGTCTGTACGTTAATCCAGATTAGGAGAGTGATTGGTTTTGAAAAAGTGGAAAAAAGTAACCGCCTCGTTGATGCTGAGCATCGTCACCCTGGGAAGTGGACTAACATTTCTGGATACGCCGCCGGCTTCAGCCGCTGCCAACGCCGTTCCCGCTTATGAAGTGAAGTTCCTCGCCAAGCCTGAGCTTGTATTAAACGCCAATGGAACACCGCGCAGTGAGGTCATCCAGACCCTCGGGCTGAACGCTACACCACGAAATATCAATGTGGAGTACTTTGACACCCATGCTCTCGGATTGGATGCCCAAGGTTGGAACGTCCGTTTTCGCAAAAAGGATGATAAAAACAACTACGAGTTAACCTACAAGAAGCGTTATCCTGTCATGAACGGGGATATCAATGCAGCACTAACACTTGCAAATCAGGAAGGCTTCGATTCATCAGACGATAACTACGAGGCTGAAATTGACTGGGGATATGGTAAACAAACACTGAGCTTCTCCAACACGAAAAAAGTAGACACCAAAACAACTGGCACACAGTTGCCTTCCGAAAAGGATGCCTTGAACCTGCTACTGGACAAGCTTCCCGGTAAATTAAAAAACTGGTCTGCCTCCAACTGGGGCAAACAACAACTTACCCAGGCCCGTGCCTATGGCCCGATCATCTTCCAACGGTATGAAGGCACATGGAACGGTCAGGAGCTTACCCTGGAAGTATGGCCAATCCGCAACGCGGCAGGCACGGGTACTGAAAACATCGTCGAAGTTTCATTCAAAACAGATGACGCAGTAGCCGTATCCGGTCTACGTAACCAATTGCTACAATTGCTTGAAAACAAAAACTGGCTGATCCCTGCCGATGGGTTGAAAACACAGACCATCCTGGAACGGTATTAATGGAAAAGGATATGCAGTAGACACGAAAGCTCCTCCTGCTTCTTTAGATAGACGCAGGAGGAGCTTTCAATTTTCATCATCTTTATCCGATAATTTAAAAACTATTTTTTACAAGACTAATGTTTTTTCCAGGGGATATAGTTAAACTATGTATATTCAACACCACTAAAACTAAACAATCACGAATTACAATCGAATGACCCCATTACTTGAGTTATTAGTGAACAGCTGCCTCTCGATCTCCCATAAAAATGTTTTAGCTATTGCCGACTTAAAAAAAGATAATTTTATCTTTCGATGTCTGCCGTTCATATGATAACCAATAATCAGAAAACTTTGGAATTTCATCACTTCTCGTTGGTTAGGGTGATGTACGCCACTCACTTTACTTAGTGAAAGCTCGAATACTTGTTGATCTGCTTTAATGTACAAGTTTCCGTTACCTAACAGTATATCGACTTTCTTACCCTCCGGCACCTGAGGTAGACCTGATTGGTGAATTCCAACCGAATGTAAGGCTGCACCAAATTCTTTCTTTAATCTGTTCGACTTTCTCGTTTGTGCAATGCCAAAAATAATTATAGCGATCATTATAAAGACAAGGATTACAATAGGACCCATTTAACACCCTCCTGTATTTTTCTACTTTTAATTAAGAATAGATTACCACAAAACCTCATCATATGGTTCACTTGATCTGTATAAGCCAATTAATACTCACTAATAATAAAAAAAGAGTTCTTGCATTATGCAAGAACTCTTTGAATCGTAAGCGGGTGATGGGAATCGAACCCACGCTATTAGCTTGGAAGGCTAAAGTTCTACCATTGAACTACACCCGCATAAACGAAAAATCGGGATGACACGATTTGAACATGCGACCCCCTGGTCCCAAACCAGGTGCTCTACCAAGCTGAGCTACATCCCGATATAAAGGAAAT
>NZ_JAUZUT010000003.1:0-314639 GCF_031844205.1 Paenibacillus sp. RRE4 | reverse complement strand
AGCAGAATGTTTACTCACTCGTTGTTCAGTTTTCAAAGATCAAACTTGTTCAGTCACCGTCACTCATTCGCTTCAGTAACTTTTATATCATATCATTTCCGAACCAACTTTGCAAGCTTTTTTTAAAAGTTTCTTTCGAAGCTTGTTTTATTCGCTTGCCGCACCGTGTAAACTGTGTTTTCTTGGCCGGAATTAGAATATACCATGTATAGAATTTGAATGCAAGTGTTTTTTTTATATTACTTAACGCTAAACTATAGTTGGGCTCATGTAATCACTTATATACTCATAAACGATGTTCTTTAAACTACCATACTAAAAAAGACCCACTCTCTAGGAGAAGGTCCTCACACTACAAATCTAAATATGATTTAACCTAATACTTCTTGAATATATAACTGTCTTTGATGCATCAGATTGATAATCGAACCTTCAACAGATACCATTGGCCGAGTAGGATGATCTCGATCCGAGAAAATAATTTCCCCAATCTGATTATTACTGAGTTTCACCCTTATTCCGTTATGAATTTGAGTGGAGCGTTGCACAAACATATTCACAATAGAAGGTTCCAGTTTACCAAACGCCTCACTTTGAATTTGTTCCAGAACCAGATATGGAGATTGAGCCTTACGATAAATCTTCTCCAGGGTCATTGCATGGAAAATATCTGCAATAGCTACGATTTTGGCATAGATATGAATCTGTGTACCGGTAAGTTGCAAGGGATAACCCGAGCCATCCACTTTTTCGTGATGCTGCAGTGCTGCAAGTCTTGCACCCTCATTGATGGCCTTAGCTTGTTTAAGAATCTGATAACCATACTTGGTGTGTTGCCTGATCTCCTCCTGCTCCTCCGCTGTCAGCGAAGAAGGTTTATGGAGAATCTGCGGATCAACCTTGTTATTACCGATATCATGGAACAATCCCGCAAAAGCAACCTGCATCCAGTCCTTGGAGGGGAGATCAATCCACTGAGCCAGTTGATAGGATGTGATCGCGCTTAGCACAGCATGGTGATATACATAATCATGCTCTTTCATATTGCGTGGACTGAAGGTGAGCACATTATATTGTTTGAGATGCATGAACAAAGCCTCTAGCTGTGTCCGTAACTCATAAACGGGTAATTCGGCAGCTAATGAGGAGAGAAACGCGTTTTTGGTCAACGTAACCATTTTCTCGTATTCGTCCTGAAGCGTAATAACTGGTGCTGAAACTATTGTACTTATCCGATCCCCATTCTTCTCTGCGACGGCTGTTCCTAATGCTCCGCTGGGTCCAGTTAATCCTTTGGAACCTCCACTGCCGGTTCCTGCTCTCTCTTGTTCAATATCCACCTGATGAATCAAAAACGCCCTGAGGACTTCCATATCTTTGGGTAAAATGATTTTACCCTTTTGAAGCAAAACATTGCCACGCGACGTCTTCACATCACTTCCCAATTTCAGTCCTGGTTTGACTTCTGACAGGGTAATTAATCCCATACTGACTCCCCTCACTCATCGTTCTTCTTAAGATGATGACAATACAAGACCATAGTCCCGGTTTCTCATGTTATTTCCCATTATATTACTCAGAAAACAGGCTGTACATCCTAGATTTTGAAGCTTCCATCATTTTTTATGTACATATCAAAAAGGCTCCCATAAGGGAGCCTTACGTATCCTGTTTCAACGATTCAATAAACAAGATACCTATGTTATTCTTCCGAACCTGAATCATCATCTTGAACATCAGCTTCTGACTCAGATGTCATGTTCTCTTCCAGATTGGATTCCTCTGTAAGAGAAGACACCCCAGCTTCCATTGCTTCAATGTTATCTTCGTCGGGTTCTTCTTCATTTTTATCAATTCGGCTTACGGTAGCTACAGCGTCTTCCTCACGAATATGGATTAGCTTCACACCCTGAGTATAGCGACCCATGGTTGAGATGCCATCCATGCTCATTCGAATTAATGTACCACTGGATGTGATGATCATCAGATCCTCTTCCGTTTTAACCATTTTGAGGCTTACAACAGCACCATTCTTCTCGGTAACATTGATCGTCTTGATCCCTTTACCACCACGAGTTTGCATCCGGTAATCACTAACTGGGGTCCGTTTACCGTACCCTTTGGCTGTAACAATCAAAACATCCAGATCAGCATCTACGACGTCCATACCGATAACTGCATCCTGATCATCCAGCGTGATACCCTTAACCCCGGTAGCACTACGTCCCATAGAACGTACATTACCCTCCGAGAAACGAATAGACATTCCATGAGCTGTACCCATAATGATCTCTTGTTGCCCATCCGTCAGCTTCACATCAATCAGGCTGTCATCATCACGCAAGGAGATCCCGATAAGTCCGCCTTTGCGGATGTTCGTGTAATCTTCAAGCGGGGTTTTCTTCACTACACCCTGACGTGTTGCAAAGAATAGATACTTATCGCTCTCGAATTCCTGTACTGGAATAACCGCATTGACAGACTCCCCTTGCTCAATCTGAATCAGGTTGATAATTGGTGTCCCACGCGCTGTACGTCCAAGCTCTGGAATCTCGTAAGCTTTCAAGCGATATACTTTACCTTTATCCGTGAAGAACATCAGGTAATTGTGAGAGTTGGTAACAAAAAGATGCTCGACAAAGTCAGTATCCTTTGTATCCATCCCTACAACACCGCGTCCTCCGCGTTTTTGGCTACGGTAGGTAGATACAGGCAGACGTTTAACGTAACCTGTGTGGGTAATCGTGATGATTACTTCTTCACGTGGAATCAGATCCTCATCCAGAATACTTTCTTCTCCAACCGTGATCTCGGTGCGGCGATCGTCACCAAAACGCTCACGAATTTCCTGAAGCTCTGTGCTGATAATCTCAAGTACAAGATGCTCGTTAGCCAAAATTTCGCGATACTCGCGGATTTTGACCATCAATTCGTTGTACTCATTCTCGATCCGTTCGCGTTCCAAACCTGTCAGACGTTGCAGACGCATATCCAGAATCGCCTGTGCCTGGTCATGGCTGAGTGAGAAGCGCTCAATCAAACCTTCTCTAGCGGCATCTGTATTGCTGGATGAACGAATCAACGTAATGATCTCGTCGATGTGATCGAGTGCAATACGCAAACCTTCCAGAATATGAGCACGCGCTTCCGCTTTTCTCAATTCGAACTGTGTACGTCTGCGAATAACCTCGATCTGATGCTGCAAATAGTGATACAGCACTTCACGCAGATTTAGAATTTTCGGTTCTTTATTCACAATTGCCAGCATGTTAATGCCGAACGTGGACTGCATCGATGTGTGCTTGTACAAATTGTTCAGCACAACGCCTGGGTTAACATCACGGCGAAGCTCAATGACAATTCGCATACCGTTACGGTCAGATTCATCACGCAGGTCGGTAATACCATCGATCTTTTTGTCGCGTACCAGCTCAGCAATCTTCTCTACGAGCCTTGCTTTGTTCACTTGGTACGGGAGCTCTGTAACGACGATCCGTGCTTTGTTGTTGTTCTCTTCGATATTCGTTTTGGCACGCATCGTTACGGATCCGCGCCCAGTCTGGTAAGCCTGACGAATGCCGGAGCGTCCCAGAATATAACCCGATGTAGGGAAGTCTGGGCCTTGGATATAATCCATCAGTTCCATGGATGTAATATCCGGATTTTTGATCATTGCCTGTACGCCGTCAATAACCTCTCCGAGATTATGAGGAGGAATGTTGGTAGCCATACCTACGGCAATACCGCCGACCCCGTTAACGAGCAAGTTAGGAAAACGAGACGGCAGAACAACGGGTTCATTTTCCTCACCATCATAGTTCGGTTGGAAGTCAATGGTATCCTTGTTGATATCTCTGAGCATTTCCATCGCAATTTTGGACAAACGTGCCTCGGTATAACGCATCGCTGCAGCCATATCACCATCGACTGATCCGAAGTTACCGTGTCCATCGACATGCATGTAACGCAGGGAGAAGTCCTGTGCCATCCGTACCATCGTCTCGTAAACGGCAGAGTCACCGTGCGGGTGATACTTACCGATAACTTCGCCGACGATTCTGGCTGATTTTTTATGTGGTTTATCAGGTGTCATGCCAAGCTCCGACATTGCATACAGGATGCGCCGGTGAACCGGCTTTAATCCATCACGCACATCTGGCAGGGCACGGCTCACAATGATGCTCATCGCATAATCCATAAACGATTCACGCATCTCGACGCCAATATCCCGATCTTTAATCTGCGAGTTCATTTCTTCCGCCATGCTGGACCTCCTTCTTGTCCTTCAACAAACGTTCCAAATCAATCATTTCCAGAAAATTAATATATGTGAAAAGCCTAACAAGGCTAAAACCGCGCAAGAACGCTACTCTTTATTATATTACTTTCACAAAAGTTACACAATTAAACGTCCACTAGGCAATAGCCTTTCTTCCGGGAACTTGAGCGTGTCTGGGGGTTCGCCCTGCCTTCCTCTGCAATTGCACATACAATGCTAGAAAAGCGGCATATGTACTGTCCAATCAAGGCTAGAGCCGTTCCCACGTGGCAATCAAACTGCAATTTTATCGGCTGACAGCACAAATCGCCATATTCCTCTATTATACCACTGAAATCATCTCTTGTCCTTTGATTTTCTGCATAATGTCCCTCAGCGCAACTGATCAAAACAAGAAAGGACTGATGCATATGAGTATCCAGCGTGTCTCCAGCAAATGGACCAAAACAGCCATTTTGCAACGCAGCCGTCATGTCAACGAATATTTACCGGTGACCCGAAAATATAGCTCGCAAACGCTAGAACGAATGACCGAGTTATTCCCAGCCAATTTTATTAAGCCCGACCGGGGAACTTACGGTAATGGGGTGATGCGAGTAAGGACAGTTCGCACCTCAATCGCAGTCCCTCGTTCTACAGATTCAACAAACGAATCCACAAGTGATGAAGCATCTGGCGAATCCGCCTCACCCGACTCGGTAGAATTAGAGCCTACTCCTCCTATCCTGTCCGATCTAACGACCTACCATCTGCAACATGGAACAGAAGAACGAGTCTTTCATTCGCTCACAGAACTTGAGAACGCATTGAACGAACGTATCCAGAAACGTGACTACATCATCCAACAGGGTATTCCGCTGATGACACATGAGGGATTGCCTTTTGACCTGCGTGTATTAACCCAGAAGAACCCACAGCACAGCTGGGAAACGACAGGTATTCTCGGACGTGTTGCTGCACCAGGCAAAATCATTACCAATATCCACGGAGGCGGACGTCTGGCCACCTTTGAAGAACTTGTACTCCCGCAACTCAAAAGGGAAGGATATCAAAAGCTTGAGCATGAATTGCACCGCCTGGGTATCCATACTGCTGTCCAATTGCAAAGCTCGTTTCCCAGACTCAAAGAGATCGGGATTGATATTGCTTTGGATGATCATGGACGTCCCTGGATTCTGGAGGTAAACACACTGCCTGGTATCTATGCCTTTGGTCTGCTTCCCGATAAAGAGGCTTATCGCAAAATCAAACGTTATGCCATTGCTTACGGACGCTTACCCTCCAAAAAAGGCAAAGCGAAAAAAACAACCCCAAAGGCTTCCAAAGCGCAGGCTTCCGCCATCAAACGACGAAGTGCCAGATAAATAAGCGCCTATCCTCATAATATAAAAAAGGCGCCCTCACAGGCGCCTCTTCGCAACTCGTTAAATATCGAGGTTTTTCACGTATTTTGCATTTTCCTGGATGAAATCACGACGAGGTTCAACATTATCCCCCATCAGTGTATCAAACATGGCATCCGCCAGCATCGCATCGCTGATCGATACTTGTAGCATCGTACGGCTTTCCGGGTCCATCGTGGTTTCCCACAGCTGCCCGGCATTCATCTCGCCAAGACCTTTGTACCGTTGAATGTTGAACTTGGCGTTCTCACCCAAAGAAGCAATAATCTCGTCACGCTCTTTCTCGGAGCCTGCATAACGGATGACTTTGTTACGCTCAATCTTGAAGAGCGGAGGCTGAGCAATGTATACATAACCTGCCTCAATGATTTTGCGCATATACCGATACAAGAATGTCAGCAACAGTGTACGGATATGGGCACCATCGACATCGGCATCGGTCATCAGAATGATTTTGTGATAACGTGCTTTGGAGATGTCAAAATCGTCGCCGATCCCTGTTCCCATCGCTGTGATAATTGCACGGATCTCGGCATTACCAAGGATGCGGTCAAGGCGCGCCTTTTCCACGTTCAGAATCTTACCACGAAGCGGCAAAATAGCCTGGAAGTGACGGTCACGCCCCTGTTTGGCCGAACCACCGGCGGAGTCTCCTTCGACGATGTACAGTTCACTGATGGACGCATCTTTGGATGAACAGTCCGCTAGCTTACCCGGCAGGGAGCTGACTTCAAGCGCACCTTTACGGCGTGTCAGTTCACGAGCTTTACGAGCCGCTTCACGGGCACGGGCAGCCTGCAATCCTTTCTCCAAAATACGACGGGATACGGAAGGATTCTCTTCCAAGAACTCCTGCAACTTCTCTGCAAACAAAGACTCCACAATACCACGTACTTCACTGTTTCCGAGCTTTGTTTTCGTTTGTCCTTCGAATTGCGGTTCCGGAATTTTGACCGAAATAATGGCCGTCAGACCTTCACGCACATCGTCACCAGACAGATTGCCGGTACTATCCTTGATTACACCAGCCTTACGGGCGTAGTCATTAATAATCCGGGTGAGTGCACTCTTAAAGCCTGACTCGTGCGTTCCGCCCTCATGGGTGTTGATGTTATTCGCAAAAGAATAAATATTTTCGGTATAGTTGTCATTGTATTGCAAAGCAACCTCTACCTGAATGTTATCCCGAGCACCTTCAACATAGATCGGATTCTCGTGCAACACTTCACGCTTTTGATTCAAGAAGGATACATACTCAATGATCCCGCCTTCGTACATGAAGGAATTGGTTGCACCTGTCCGCTCGTCCGTTAACGTCAGACCAATGCCTTTGTTCAAAAAGGCCAGCTCACGGACACGTGTAAGCAATGTTTCGTAGTCATATACAGTCGTTTCTGTAAAAATTTCAGGATCGGGATGGAACGTTACCGTAGTTCCTGTCTCGTCTGTTGTGCCGATCACTTTGAGGTCATATTGCGGAGCACCGCGGCGGTATTCCTGCTGATGGATATGACCATCCCGTTTTACAGTGACCACTACTTTTTCAGAAAGAGCGTTAACAACGGATACACCTACACCGTGCAAACCACCGGATACCTTATATCCGCCTCCGCCGAATTTACCACCTGCATGGAGAACAGTCATAACGACTTCCAGGGCTGGACGTTTCATTTTGGCATGTTCGCCAACTGGAATACCCCGTCCATTATCCACAACGGTTACACTGTTGTCTTCATGGATGTTGATCTCGATATGATCACAGTAACCCGCCAGCGCTTCATCGATACTGTTGTCCACTACTTCCCAGACCAGATGATGCAGACCTTTGGCACTGGTGGAACCGATGTACATCCCCGGACGTTTACGTACGGCTTCCAGTCCTTCAAGGACCTGAATTTCATTCGCATCATATGACGGTTGATTCATAGACATGCCTTTCACCTACTTCTATAGATTCAATATCTTGAATATGCGTTAACTTAAGAATATTAGCAGACACAGAAGTTCTCTCTTGAATATCCGCTATAGATCAGGAAAATGGTGCGCACGCTTCTTGAGCGTTGCGGAGGAAATCGGTGAGTAATACACAATGTTTTTCGTCACCACAATAGACTTTGCTTCCTCTTCGCCGATATGTTCGACCGTTTTTTCCTGTTCGGCATGTGTAACATACTGCTTGGATATTTTTGAGGATTTCTCAATCGATATATCAAAAATAGCAACCAACTCAGAAGAACGGATGATTTTTTCACCGCCCAGATGAATGTACATAAGCCCTCACTCCTTAGCGTTCCACCTGTCCGGCATGAACGTGATAGATACTAGCGTCTTTAAGCTTGTCAACGTTCAGGCTCTCAATTCCCGTAGCGGTAATAAAAGTCTGTACCTTGCTTTGGAATGTTTCGATCAGCTGGGTCTGACGAAAAGGATCAAGTTCGGATAATACGTCATCCAGCAACAGAACCGGATATTCCCCGATCTCTTCATGAATCAGTTCAATCTCCGCAAGCTTAAGAGACAACGCTGTTGTGCGCTGCTGCCCCTGAGAGCCGTACGTTTGTACTTCCCGTTCGTTAATGAAAAAGGACAGGTCATCCCGATGTGGCCCACTCAGCGTTGTGCCCCGGCGAATCTCCTGCTCTTTCATTTGTGATAATTTTATCATAAATTGCTCCATTAAGACAGCTTCATCTTCCTCAGCGGCTTCGCTGAAGGAGGGAAGGTAGGCCAGACGCAGAACTTCTCCACCTCCAGTAATCCCCTGATGGATCGTTTCTGCCCACTTTTGAAGTTTCTTTATGAATTGTTTCCTTTTTTTGACGATTTTAACACCGTGCTCTGCAAGCTGTTCGTTCCAGATCTCCAGCATCGCTTGAGCTGAATCCCCTTTTCCCCACAGTTGCTTGAGTAGATTATTCCGCTGCACCAGCACCTTCTGATATTGCTGCAGATGATAGAGATAACCTGGAGCCACCTGCCCGATCTCCATGTCAAGGAACCGGCGGCGTACCCCCGGTGTGCCTTTGACAATCTCCAGATCCTCAGGGGCAAACATTACCACATTGAGTGATCCGACAAAATCGCTTAATTTACGCTGTTCCAGACCGTTAATCTTTGCCTTTTTCCCTTGCTGTGATAAGGATAGCTCAAGCTTAACTGCTCCGTATTTTTTATCGACCTCGGCAGTGAGCCTTGACCGTTCTTCCCCAAATCGGATCAATTCCTTATCTCGGGAAGTACGGTGGCTCTTGGTGAGTGCCAGCACAAAAATAGCCTCGGCCAAATTGGTCTTGCCCTGGGCGTTTTGTCCAATCAACAGATTGACGGGTCCAAACGAATCCAGCTTCAGATGCTCATAATTGCGGAATTGCTGCAATTCTATGCTGTTTACAAACACACGTTAACCTCCCTTTTATCCCGTCCGTCAGGAGGCAGCAGGATTGCACCTTGGTCTTCTACTCCGCAACCACTTCGAACGTGCCTTCTCCGTCTACCTCTACGATATCCCCAGGGTATAACTTCCGTCCACGGCGTTCCTCAGCCTCTTTATTCACACGAACAAGCCCTTCTTGGAGGAGGGCTTTTGCCATACCTCCAGTAGGGATGCAGTCTGCGAGTTTCAAAAATTGGTCAAGCTTAATATATTCCGTACGAATCGATACTTGCTTCATCGTGTGATCTTCCCTTCGTTAATTGGTCGTCCGGTAAGGCAGGATGACATATAGGCTCTGGCTGTCGTCGAGCGGTTTCAAGATGATCGGACTCATGACACCCGTAAAGGCAATCATCAGTTGCTCGCTCTCCACCACTTTCAGCACATCCAGCATGTATTTGGAGTTAAACGAGATTTTAAGCGGTTCACCCGTAAATTCAGCCGGCTCAATCTCTTCTCTTACTTTACCAAGCTCGGAGGAGCTGGAGGATATTTCAATCGTGCCGGAGTCCATTGTCTGCATGCGCACAATGTTTGTTTTTTCCTCACGCGACAGCAAATAAGCCCGGTCAATCGATTCACTTAATTTTTTTGTGTCCAAAACAAGTTCTGTTTTGTATGACGTTGGAATAATTCTAGAAGTATCCGGATATGTTCCGTCCAAAATGCGGGAGTAGAAAAGTACACGGTCAATTTTAAATAACACCTGATTATCTGCGACAACGATATCCACAAGCGTGTTCTGGTCGGGAACGATTTTACTCAGCTCGTTTAGTGTTTTACCAGAAATGACGACGTTGTTGAAACGGATACCCTCTGCATTATCCAGCATTGCCGCACGTGTAGCAAGACGGTGACGGTCCGTTGCCACAAATTTCAACTCGTTATCACCAAGACTCCACAATACACCTGTCAGAATAGGTGTCGTTTCATGGGTGGAAATGGAGAACACCGTTTGTTTAATCATATTTTTCAGCAAATCTCCAGGAATGGAGACCGTTTGGTTCTCTTCAATGCTTGGCAGTACCGGGAACTCTTCCGGGTCCAGACCTACCAGCTGAATCTCCGTTGCACCTGCAGAAATAAACGTGTTGAAGTTTTCTTTGACTTCCATATGCACTTCCTGCGAAGGCAACTTTTTGATGATCTCTACGAAAAATTTGGCTGGCAGAACGACGCTGCCCGGTTGATCTACTTGAACAACACTTTTGTCTCCCTCTTCAAGCGGGATAAATGACTGAATGGAGATATCCGTGTCACTTGCTGTCAACGTTACACCTTGGTGATTCACGTCGAATTTGATACCGCTCAGAATAGGGATCGTCGTACGGCTTGAGATTGCTTTGGACACTTGTTGAATGGATTCGTTAAGATAACTTTTCATTATGCTGATTTTCATGGTTTCACTCCTAGCGGATTTTGTTAGATGTTTTTTGGGTTTTGTTGTGGTCTTAAAAAGGTGTTTATTGAAAGGCCGAAGGCCATGCTTTGCAACGGCTTTTTGGAGAAGATATCTTTAGATCTTTATAGTAATAATAGTAATAGGGGCACTGAATATGTGGATAAGTAGGGTTAAACCCATAAAATTAAGCCTATCCACATGTGTACACGTTGTGCATAGGCTTGGGACTTGTTCAGGTTGGATTCTTAATTTTTTCGGTTAAGTTGTTGATAACTTTATAGAGATCTTGATCGTTCTTGATCGCTTGAGAGATTTTTTCATGGGCATGAATGACCGTAGTATGATCTCGTCCTCCAAAAGCTTCCCCGATTTTGGGCAGAGAAAAGTCTGTCAGTTCACGAGAGAGATACATAGCGATCTGCCGTGGAAAAGCAACAGCTTTTGTCCGTTTCCGTGCTTTGAAGTCTTCAAGCTTGAGGCTGTAGTATTCGCCGACCTTTTGTTGGATGTCTTGAATTGTGATCATTTTGGGACGGCTGGAAGGAATAATATCCTTCAGTGCTTCAGCGGCCAGATGAGAACTGACGTCCTGATTGGTCAGTGAAGAGTAAGCAACGACACGAATCAGGGCTCCTTCAAGCTCCCGAATGTTCGTATCGATCTGGTTTGCGATGTACATCATCGCTTCATTTGGAATATCCAGATTCTCCGCACGCGCTTTTTTACGCAAAATCGCAATCCGCGTCTCCAGATCCGGAGGCTGAATATCCGTTATTAATCCCCATTCAAACCGGGAGCGCAGACGCTCTTCCAGGGTCGGAATTTCCTTTGGCGGTCTGTCACTGGAGATGATGATCTGCTTCCGTTCCTCATGCAGTGCATTAAACGTATGGAAAAATTCCTCTTGTGTTGATTCTTTCCCGGCCAGGAACTGAATATCATCAATAAGCAGAATATCTACGCTCCGGTATTTGTTCCGGAAGCTTTCCCCGCGATTATCACGGATGGAGTTGATGAACTCATTCGTGAATTTCTCAGATGACAAATAAACCACCTTGCTACTCGGATTATGCTCCAAAATATAATGTCCGATGGCATGCATCAAGTGGGTTTTACCAAGTCCTACGCCTCCATATAGAAAAAGAGGATTGTAGGCTTTGGCGGGCGCTTCGGCGACCGCCAGCGATGCGGCATGGGCAAAACGGTTACCCGGCCCGATGACAAAGGTATCGAACGTATATTTAGGATTCAGCATGCTGATCACGGCTTCTTCTTGAACGACTGTCGGCGTCGGTGCCGGCAACTGCGGATCTGGCTCTACAGGTTTGTTCTCCTCGATGACAAATTTCACATCGACCTGTTTGCCAAGCAGTTCATAGACCGTCGAGCCAACCAGTTTGGTGTAACGGCTCTCCAGCCATTCGACGGCAAACGTAGTTGGGGCGGAGATGACGATGGTCTGATCGTTCAGCTTGGTGGCCTTGGTTGCTTTGAACCAGGTGTCGAAGCTGGGTTTGCTGAGTTTATTTTGTATGATTGATAAAATTTGCTGCCATAAATCAGAAGTATGGCTGTCCACAGACTGTCACTCCTTTTACATGTTCCAAGTGTGGCTTAAGCCATGATGCAGTGTCGAAATACGAGATATATTGCCGAATTTATCCCCAAACCCCCGCAGTTCAAAAACAAAAAAAGAAGGAACAACGGAAAATTGTTCACAACTTTATCCACAGGCTGTTGATAATATTATAGGTCAGATCACATATTCACATCCAAAAGTAATACAATCATAGCAAAAGAAGCCCCGCATTTCAACGTATGGCGAGATTTTATCCACAAATTCAATAACTTGTGTATAATTTTTAGTCACAACACAATATATTGTTTATAAATTGTTTAATTTTCGACAGCATGACCTAAAGTACAAAAAACTTTTATACACAGGATATCCGTCGAAAGATGCTAAATGATGTGCAAAAGTGGACTTGCAATGTGAATAACTTGGTTGTGGATAAAGTGAAAGTGAATTGATTGATTAAGGGGAAACATGAGAAGATAAGTAGTGAGTACGCTTCAACCTCATGAGGTGTTATGTCGTGAAAGGTGAGGTTTTGGATTGCTGAATGCTCATTAATAGAGACAAAATAATATCAAAAAGAGGAAGACCCGCAACCATATTGGCTACGGGTCTTCCTCTACTTATATATGAAGCATAGACATTTTGCGTTGGAATGCAGCAATGTCCGCGTATTCATCTTCCAGTTTGCGCGAAATTCGAATGTAGATCGGTAGTAATTCTTTATAGAGGGAGGCATGTTCTTTGATGGGTGTATGCCGATGAGTTGTGCCTACCATAGAAGAAACGGCATCAAGGGACTTGGTTCGTCCTGTAGCATATAGACCGAGAACAACAGCACCGAGACATGAACTTTCAAAGCTCTCAGGCACAACGACTTCCTGATTAAAGATGTCGGACATCATCTGCCGCCACAACGGCGAACGTGCAAATCCACCCGTAGCCTGAATAGAGGTAGGTTGCCCGATCTGTTCCTCCATGGCAAGCAGAACGGTATAGAGGTTGAAAATAACTCCCTCAAGTACTGCGCGAATCATGTGCTCCTTCTTATGATGGAGGGTCAGACCAAAAAAGGAGCCACGGGCATCTGGATTCCAGAGTGGAGCACGTTCGCCTGAGAGGTACGGATGAAATAACAGCCCTTCGGAGCCGGGCGGAACACGTTCTGCAATTTTGGTTAGTACATCATAAGAGTTGATGCCGAGGCGTTTCGCTGTTTCAACTTCCGACGCGGCAAACTCATCCCTTACCCAGCGGAAAAGCATTCCACCGTTATTCACGGGCCCACCTACAACCCATAGTTTTTCCGTCAGGGCATAACAGAAGGTACGGCCTTTCGGATCGGTCACAGGGCGATCAACGACAGTACGAATGGCTCCACTCGTGCCGATAGTTGCGGCGACGATGCCCGGTTTGATGGCGTTAACGCCAAGGTTGGATAGTACCCCGTCACTTGCGCCGATTACAAAAGGCGTGGAGGGGGAAAGAGACATTTTTTCAGCCCATTCAACATGCAATCCCTCTATTGTATAAGTCGTTGGTACAAGCTTTGATAGATGATTCGGGGTAATCCCTGCGATGTCCAGTGCTTCCTCATCCCAGTCCAGTTGTTCGAGATTCAGCAGCCCCGTACAGGAAGCGATGGAATGATCGACGACATATTGCCCAAATAGACGTAAGAAAAGGTACTCTTTAATCGAAATAAACTTTACCGCACGTTCGAACAGTTCTGGCTCCTCATGACGCAGCCACATCAATTTGGTCAGGGGCGACATCGGATGAATGGGGGTGCCTGTACGTAGATAGATCTGATGACCGACACCATTTTCTTGCAGCTTGTCGGACCAAGCTGCGCTTCGATTGTCAGCCCAGGTGATGCAGCGCGTCAGCGGATGATCGTTTTGATCCATGGCGATGACACTGTGCATGGCTGAACTGCAGGATACGAAGAGAACCTGGTTAGCGGAAACTCCGCTCTGGGTCATCACGCCGCGTACCGAGCTAATGGCTGCTTGCACAATTTCATCCGGGTCTTGTTCTGCAACATCCGGAGCGGGAGTATAGAGCGGATATTCCTGAGTAGAGGTTGTGACCACCTCGCCTTGCTCTGTGAATAACACGGATTTAGTGCTGGTTGTTCCAATATCGATTCCAATCATATAGTTGGTCATTCGTTCGTCCTTCTTTCATTTTTTATATGAGAAAAATGATGTTAGCGTCCAATCACACCACTGTACTTAGTAGCAAAATAAAGATCAGTCCAACCACAGAAAGTAGTGTTTCCATAACAGTCCACGTCTTGAGTGTCTGAGCAACACTCATATTGAAGAACTCCTTGATCATCCAGAAGCCTGCATCATTAACATGGGAAAGTACAAGGGAGCCTGCACCCGTAGCAAGTACAACCAGCTCAATGTTAGCTCCTGGCGTAAGAGCGAGCACTGGAGCAACAATACCAGCAGCTGTGGTCATCGCAACCGTAGCTGAACCGGTAGCGACACGAATCAGTGCAGCTACAAGCCAGGCAAACAGGATCACGTTAATGTGTGCATTGGTGGCGAATTCTGCTATGGCATTACCCACGCCGCTGTTAATCAACACCTGTTTGAAAGCACCGCCGCCTCCAATAATGAGAATAATGGTAGCTGTAGGGGCCAGACATTCACTGGTGAAGCGAGAAAGTTCATGTTTGGTAAATCCGCGGGCAAAGCCGAGTGAAAAGAGGGCAAAGACCACAGAGATCAACAATGCAATAATCTCATTGCCGATAAACTCGCTAAAAACGGTAAATGCACTTGTTGCATCAGGATCAACGATGTTCGCAATGGAGCCGATCAGCATCAGAATGACGGGCAGCAGGATCGTAAACAATGTAATGCCAAATCCGGGCAAATTGCTTGTTTTCTTAGCCGAGAACTGTTCAGCGAGTTCAGCTGGTGCTTCGGTGTGAATTCTTTTGCCGATAAATTTACCGAATACCGGTCCAGCAATAATCGCAGTAGGGATGCCCACAATCAAAGAGTATAGAATCGTTTTTCCCAGATCCGCATTAAAGGCTTCAATGGCAATCATTGGTGCCGGGTGTGGCGGAACAAGCCCATGAACTGTGGAGAGACCGGCTAAAATAGGAATACCGATCTGAAGCAGGGACATATTGGTTTTGCGGGCTACCGTGAAGATGATCGGAATCATTAGAATGACGCCGACTTCAAAGAAAACAGGAATACCTACAATGAATCCAACAATCATCATGGCCCAGTGCACACGTTTCACACCGAATCGGTCAACAAGGGTCGTCGCAATCTGCTCGGCACCGCCAGATTCAGCCATCATTTTACCAAGCATGGTGCCAAGTCCGATAACGATAGCGATCGTGCCTAAAGTACCGCCAAGTCCGCCCGTAATGGAGGAAATGACATCAGCTGGCTTCATACCTGCAAGCAAGCCCAGCATTAACGCAGATAATAAAAGGGTGATAAAGGGGTTCCATTTATATTTGGAGATTAAGAGGATCAGGAAGATGATGGCGATCAACGTCCAGATCAGCAATGTAGCATTATGGGATAATCCGAAAATCGTGCTCATGATGTGATTACTCCTTTTTCTTGGTGATAAACGCTTACAATATAATCAGTAAAAATTAGCATCTTGATGATCTGATAACAATGTAAGGAAGCAAACTACCCTTATCATGTCCTAAAAATGAACAAAACCGCATTTTGTATACTTGTAGACAAGTTGTGTGGCAATCATTCACGTCCTTGACGCTGGATTGATTGCCAACTCTACCGTCACTCATAAGAAATCTGTACACGACGCTTTCGGTTCTAACAAATACCAAGATTTCTGACATCGGTATGCTGTAAAGAACTCAAGTTCAAAATTCAAAGCTTTCGTGTAACGTTTGGCCAGAGTCTTTAAAATATGTGCGTACCCCGTGCTGGATCAGAGCTTTGTCCCCTGATTCCAGAGCAGTTGCAAGGGAGCGGTGTTTTTCAATTACAGCGCTTACTTTAGACTCACCTTGGGCAAACACTCTACGCGTAGTAAGCAGCATGACCGTCATCACGACATATCTGATGCTCTTCCACAGGTGTGAGATACGGGAATGGGTAGCTGCTTCGACAATGGTTTCGTGAAACGTAAGATCCTGATAAGCAAATTCGACAGCATCTTGATGTTTGCCAGCGAGCTGCATTTTGTCGATGATATTGCTCAGCTGCTTGATTAGAGCTGGAGGCACATCTGCCGCTAGTCGTTGCTGTACGAAGCTTTCAATGAGAAAACGTACATCATACAGTTCTTCGACATCCTTCATATTGAGGCCCAGGATGACAACGCCCATCCGTTCAAGCCGAATTAGTCCTTCGTTTGACAACGTTCTCAATGCTTCGCGAACAGGCGATCGGCTACTGTCAAAATCAGCAGCAATTCGATTTTCCGACAAAATTTCCCCAGGCCTAAGGGTTCCGTTGATGATTCTCAGCCTTAATTCGCAAGCTATGGCCTCACCGCGAGATGCTCCTTGAAGCCAGGAAGATGGAAATTGCATATGGCTAACGCTCCTAAATTAAGTAATCCGTACGTTAGAATCATAACACAGTATGCTACACCTCAGAACTCGAACTATTGTCGTAAAGCCCAAATTACGGAATGTATACGTTAGAAGTAACGTGCGCTGTTCTAATAGCACATTCTTAGGTTGTCGATTGCATGCGAAATAAAACGGTAAAAAACAAAAGGTATACTTGTATACAAGATGCTGATTTCCATCCTACACCTTTCTCAAAACGTTGTAAACCTATACAGTGAAGCGGATACATTACGCGTTGTTTTTCAAACTTTAACCTATTATTCTTTATCCACATGTGAATAACTTAAAACAGGGACGTAGATTTTTATGGGCAGATTGTCAGAGGTGTGGATAACGGGAGATGAGGAAAAATCAGCACTTTTTCGGAGATTGGGGATAACTTTTTCTTGATGATTATGTGGCTATATACCGGGGGAGAAAAGTCCATGATTCGGTGGCATGTTTTTTGAGCACTGGAAAGCATATGAAAAAGAGGGAGAGAGGCGTCGCTTTTCAGTTGACTTTTCCAATTGGACGTGGTTAAATATATAAAGGTGTTTTCTGTGAAGATGAAAAGGATTCATCACATAAGTATTTCCTTGTAAGGAGGTGCAATACATTGAGACCTACATTCAAACCGAACGTTAGCAAGCGTAAAAAAGTTCATGGTTTCCGTAAAAGAATGAGCACAAAAAACGGCCGTAAAGTTTTGGCTGCACGTCGCCTGAAAGGCCGTAAAGTCCTGAGTGCTTAATGCATCTGAAGACCACCGAGGTGGTCTTTTTTTTCTTAAAACGGGATTATTCAGGCTGGTTATATAGTGTAATTCATGCTTTACAGGCTGTGAGGAAGCTTACCAGTTAGCTAATCATAATTGTTGGATAAGTTTCTCTTTTTCAGAAACTTTCCTTATATACAAGTTGCCGCCAAGACGGTTTACCGTCGATCAAGAAAGCCTATACTAAATTAGTAATGATACCTCCGTCAATAACGTTGATGAAGGACAGCAAGGAGAAGCGCCGTGTATAAAAGACTGCGTCTGCGAAACCGTGCGGACTTTAGCCGTGTATATCGGTTTGGGAAATCGTTTGCCAATCATCAATTCGTGGTGTATGGCTGCCGCCGTAAAGATACCGAACAATTCCGGGTGGGCGTATCCTGCAGCAAAAAAATAGGAAACGCTGTCGTGCGTAACCGGATGAGACGCATGATCAAGGAAATTGTACGTCATCATGAACAAGAGATTGTTACGCAGATGGATTTGATTTTCATCGTCCGCAAAGGTGCATTAGGCATGCCCTATAAGGAAATGGAGAAAAGTCTGTTGCATGTCATGCGTAAGGCATCTCTATTGAAGTCGTGTAAGCGGTAAGCTTCGGTTTATTTGTCCTCCTAATTATGGTATGATTTACGGTGGAATGGAATGGTTAAGAGAGGGGTTATGAAGTGTCGCGATTGAAGACATCTAAGGGGAAGTGGATTCTCCTCATTGCAGTCATTGCAATGGTCACTGTACTCGCCGGATGTACTCCACAAGGTGCAGGGGTTACAACGGAAGATCTGAAGAATAGTGAATCATTCTGGCAAGCTAATGTCGTGTACTGGTTCTCACTGGCGCTCGATACATTCGCCAATTGGTTTAATGGTGAATATGGACTGGCTGTCCTGGTGATGGTGCTTATTGTACGGACATTGATTTTACCATTGACGATGAAACAGGTCCGCAGCTCCAAAGCGATGCAGGCTATTCAGCCGCAGCTGAAGGAGATTCAAGCCAAGTATAAAGATACACCTGAGAAAGTACAGCAAGAAACGATGAAATTGTTTCAGGAGAACAAGGTTAACCCGATGGCCGGCTGTCTGCCTCTTATCATTCAGATGCCGATTTACATCGCACTTTATAACTCCATTTACGGAAACTCCAGTCTGAGAACGCATGATTTCTTGTGGCTCCAACTGGGTTCACCGGATCACCTGTTTATTTTGCCAGTGCTGGCTGCCATCACGACATTCATCCAAACGTGGATGATGATGCGTATGAATCCTGCACAGCAGATTGGCCCAATGCAGTTCATGCTGTGGGTATATCCGATTTTGATTTTCGTTATGTCGTATCAGTTCCCTTCAGCGTTGCCGCTTTACTGGTTCTACAGTAATATCTACACGATCGTGCAAAACTATTTCCTTTACCGGAATAATGATAAAGTTGTGGCCGAGGTCAACGTGAAGCAAAGCAGCTCTTCCAAAAATGGAGCTAAACGCAAAAACGGTGGCAAGGCAACCGTCTCTGGGAAAGGGTCGAAAGGGGCCAAAAAATCGAAATGACCACAGTCATTACGTCAGGAAAAACCGTTGAAGATGCTGTAAACCAAGGATTGGCTGAGCTTGGCGTGAGCCGGGACAAGGTCGAGATACAAGTTTTAGAGCAGCCGTCAAAAGGATTCCTGGGTTTGTTCGGGGTGAAGGCTGCTAAAGTTGAATTGAGCTTGTTGCCCGCACCCGAAGTTGCACCTCAGCCGATCAAACCAGCCACACCTGAACCTGAGATTGAAGCATTACTTGAGGGTGTAGCAGTCCATAATCCCTATGAAGAAGCAGCTGCGTTTTTGAAAGAGGTTGCGGCAGGTATGGGGTTGGATGTGGAAGTGCATATCAAGAAACAGCGGGATGGTCATATCTTCAATATTTCCGGGGAAGACCTCGGCATGATTATTGGCAGACGTGGACAGACGCTGGATGCTCTTCAGTATTTGACCAATATCGTAGCTAATCGGTACTCGGAAAGCTTCGTTCGCATCGTACTTGATGCGGAGAACTTCCGTCAGCGCCGGCGGAAAACGCTTGAGGATCTGGCTGAACGGTTGGCTGGACAAGCCATTCGTACAGGTAAGGAAGTTGTGCTAGAGCCGATGCCTCCGCTTGAACGTAAAGTGATTCATGCCAAACTGCAAAATCACCCGCAGATTAAGACCTTAAGTAAGGGCGAAGAGCCCAATCGGCGTGTGGTTATTACGTTGAAATAACACGCAATTGATGACGCAATGGCTGCCTGCCCGGTGCAGAAGCCATTGCTTTTTTCGTACCGAAGCATATGCAATAGGTAGTGTACCCATAGAGTTGAATATGTGTTGGCGTTCTCCGGAATGGGATGGATGACAACTTCATTATAGAGAGTAGGGAGAGATCACAATGATTAGCGATACGATTACAGCCATATCTACGGCGGTTGGTGAAGCCGGCATAGCCGTTATTCGCGTCAGCGGGCCGGATGCGGTGACCGAGACAGAGAAGATTTTCCGTAGCAAAACACCTTTGACTCAGGCACCTTCCCATACGGTTCATTACGGTCACATTATAGATCCTGGCCATGGGGAAAAGGTCGAAGAGGTACTGGTCACGGTGATGCGTGCGCCTCGTTCCTTCACCACAGAGGATGTTGTTGAGATTAGTGCACATGGTGGTGTCGTATCTGTTAAGCGGGTGTTGGATCTGCTACTGCAGCTGAACATCCGTTTGGCTGAACCGGGTGAATTCACGAAACGCGCTTTCCTCAATGGACGAATTGACTTGTCCCAAGCAGAAGGGGTCATGGATCTGATTCGTTCAAAGTCGGATCGTGCTTTCTCAGTAGCACTGAAGCAGGTAGAAGGTAAACTCTCCTCCAAGTTGCGTGATTTGAGATATACATTGGTAGAGACACTGGCTCATATCGAAGTAAATATCGATTATCCTGAGCATGATGTGGAATCATTAACGTCCGAATTTATAAAAGAAAAATCCAGCGAGGTTATGGCTGAGATCGATAAGTTGCTCACGACAGCAGAACAAGGAAAAATATTACGAGAAGGTATCACGACAGCAATCGTTGGAAGACCTAATGTAGGTAAATCCTCTTTAATGAATACACTTGCGCAAGATAACCGGGCCATTGTAACTGATATTCCGGGCACGACCCGGGATGTCATTGAGGAATTTATTACAATAAACAATATTCCTTTGAAATTGCTCGATACAGCAGGGATTCGGGAGACTATGGACGTCGTTGAGAAGATTGGGGTCGAGCGCTCACGTTCAGCTGTCAATGATGCGGATCTGATTCTGATGGTTGTGAATGCGGCTGAGCCGCTTCATCAGGATGAGATTGAGTTACTGGAACAAATCCGCGGTAGACAATCAATTATCATTATGAATAAAATGGACTTAGCGCCACAGATTGACCGTGACGTCCTGCTCCGTTACATTCCGGAGGAGCGGCTTGTTCCGATGTCGGTGAAGGATGATCTGGGCGTTGATCGATTGGAAGATGCCATCTCGACGCTGTTTTTCAGTGGAAAGCTGGAGTCTGCTGACTTGACGTATGTAAGTAACGTCCGTCACATTGCCTTATTGAAAAAGGCGAAGCAATCTCTAATCGATGCGTATGAGGCTGCGGATCAGTTTGTTCCGATCGATATGATCCAGATCGATGTTCGTTTGGCATGGGAGCAGCTTGGAGAGATCGTGGGGGATACAGCACATGATGCATTAATAGATCAGATTTTCTCCCAGTTCTGCCTAGGAAAGTAAATCATTAACCCGTTTCTTTCAATGAAATGGTTGTGTATGATGGAAGGTACAATTTCTGCCCGTTGTCAAAGGATGGAATGATGTTGTTGCCAGGAAGTGTTGGTTTCATATAGATAACAGCAAAATAAGGAGGTAATACACATGGCTTTTGATGGCGGCAGTTATGATGTTATTGTCGTTGGAGCAGGACATGCCGGGGTAGAGTCAGCTCTTGCAGCAGCCCGAATGGGTTCAAAAACGCTGATGATTACGATTAACCTCGACATGGTGGCGTTCATGCCTTGTAACCCATCCATTGGTGGGCCGGCAAAAGGACACGTTGTACGGGAAATCGATGCACTGGGCGGGGAAATGGGCCGGAATATTGACAAAACCTTTATCCAGATGCGGATGTTAAATACGGGTAAAGGACCTGCCGTTCATGCGCTACGTGCACAAGCGGATAAGTTCTCTTATCAGCATACAATGAAAGAAACGATGGAGAAAGAACCTAACCTGACCATGCGTCAGGGGATGGTGGATCGTCTAATTGTTGAGGACGGTCAGTGTGTCGGAGTTGTCACCCAAACAGGTACAGAATATCGTGCCAAAGCTGTAGTGCTGACAACAGGCACATATCTGCGCGGTAAAGTCATTATGGGAGAGCTGATGTATGAAAGTGGACCAAACAATCAACAGCCATCCCTTAAATTGTCAGAGCATTTGCGTGAGCTGGGCTTTGAGCTTGTACGTTTCAAAACGGGCACACCACCACGTGTGCATAAGGATACGATTGATTTTAGCAAAACTGAAATTCAGCCCGGTGATGATGAGCCGAAGTTCTTTTCCTATGAGACAAAATCCTCTACAAATGAGCAACTACCATGCTGGCTGACGTATACATCTGTGGAAACACATCAGATTATTAATGATAATCTGCATCGTGCACCGATGTTCTCTGGTGTAATTGAAGGAACAGGGCCGCGTTACTGCCCATCCATTGAGGATAAAATTGTACGTTTCAGCGATAAGCCGAAGCATCAGATTTTCCTGGAGCCGGAGGGCAAAAATACATCTGAGTATTACGTACAGGGTTTATCTACAAGTTTGCCAGAGGATGTACAGCTGGCTGTTCTTCGTTCCATTCCGGGAATGGAAAAAGTCGAAATGATGCGTAACGGTTATGCCATAGAATACGATGCGATGGTGCCAACGCAATTATGGCCATCTCTGGAAACAAAACGTCTGCCTGGACTGTTCACAGCGGGTCAGATCAATGGTACATCCGGATATGAGGAAGCTGCAGGACAAGGGGTCATGGCTGGTATCAATGCAGCACGTAAAGTGCAGGGCAAAGAGGCTATTGTGCTTGATCGTTCCCAAGGTTATATCGGTGTACTCATTGATGATCTTGTTACCAAAGGCACGAATGAGCCCTACCGTTTGTTGACCTCTCGTGCCGAGTATCGTTTGCTGCTCCGTCATGACAATGCAGATATGCGCCTTACCGAGATTGGTCATGACATTGGGCTGATCACTAATGAACGTTATGAGGCTTTCTTGGACAAAAAAGCAAAAGTCGAGCAGGAGATTGCGCGTCTGAAAGAGGCAAAAGTGCGTCCGGTTGAGGTTAATGCCAAACTTGAAGAGATTGGTTCTACACCGATCCAAGATGGAAGTACATTGCTGAATCTAATGCGCCGTCCTGAGATTGGCTATGACTGGATAGAACAGATTTCTCCATCCGAAGTGGAACTGACAGCTGATATGAAGGAACAAGTTGAAATTCAGATCAAATATGCAGGATATATAGAGAAACAATTGATCCATGTAGAACGTTTGCTGAAAATGGAGAAAAAGAAAATTCCAGATACGATCGTATACGATGAGATTCATGGTCTTGCAATGGAAGCCAAGCAGAAGCTTGCAAAGATCCGTCCAATCTCTATTGGTCAGGCATCTCGTATTGCGGGTGTTACACCTGCGGATATTTCCATTTTGCTTGTCTACCTGGAGCATTATAACCGCGTTACCGCAGCAAGGGGACAATAATGGACGATATTCAACAGCAGTTGCAACAACGCTTGAAGGAGCATGGCCTGGAAGTGGGAGAACTCCAGCTGGAGCAGTTCGAATTGTATTATAAAGAGCTTGTCTCCTGGAATGAAAAAATGAATCTTACCGGCATTACAGACCGTGAGCAGGTATATACCAAACATTTTTATGATTCGGTATCGTTAGCGTTTTATACGGATATGACCAAGGTAAACAAGCTGGCTGACATCGGATCAGGAGCAGGCTTCCCGGGAATCCCGCTTAAGATTTGTTTTCCACATATCCAGCTTACAATTATTGACTCATTGAATAAACGCATTGGTTTCTTACAGCATGTAGTGGATACACTTGGTCTGGAGCAGGTCGAATTAATCCATGGTCGTGCTGAGGAGCTGGGCCGCAAAGAAGGATACCGGGATAGCTATGATCTGGTTACTGCACGTGCGGTAGCCAAGCTCGCAGTGCTGAATGAATTCTGTCTTCCTTTTGTACGTAAAAGCGGTATGTTCGCTGCGATGAAGGGTGGAGACCCGCGGGAGGAAATGAAAGAAGCAGAGTTCAGCTTTAATCAGCTAAAAGGACGGGTGAAGGCTGTTCATCCATTCCAGTTACCGGTGGAGGAATCAGAACGTCATATCATTTTGATTCAGAAGTTCGATAAGACACCACATAAGTATCCTCGTAAACCGGGGACACCACTTAAAACTCCACTCGTGTAGTATTGTGACATAAGGATAAAAACATAATAACGTGTTGAATGACCAGATGGAAATAGAGGATGTTTCACGTGAAACATTCTCTATTTTTTTTTGTTTTCTAAAATAGAACCGCGTTAAATTAAATTTATACCGTGGGATGAGATTTTAATATACATAATCAAGACAAGAAATAATTTTAGTTCATCAGGATCTATATAAGTTGAACTATTTTTATTTACACAGAAACGGAGAGGACAGAAAAAAACTGAAAAAGCGAAGCGGTCGGCTAAAAGCTTTCTGCAAGAAAGCTACATCGGAAGCATAAGCTTATCATCGGATTTTTCCCCTTAGAAAAGGGAATCAAAAAAATCCGGGGATAACAGCGATGGGACGGTTATTCTGTCGTCGGAGTGCTCCGTGTAAACATATTTAGTTCAACTTATATAGGGAGTCATTCAATTTATTTTCCTAATAAACCGAATAAAAAAGCAGGAAAATTTGATTCTTTTAAAGAATAGGTAAACATAGGATTATGGTGAAAAAGATGATAGAATAGAAGTATCAGTTCCTGCGTAAACAGTGATCTTAGATTAGTTCATATCAATAGATGGTTAAGCATTTGATGCTGTTTCGCAGCAGGGCAATATGAATGGCATAACTTATTTCAGGAACGATGAGTATGAAGTCTCGCTTATGGAATAAGAAGCACCTGCTAATGTGGGAGCTATTACGAAACTAGGTGGTAATCTACGGAATGAAAGAACAATTTTCGAAGTTGTTTGGTTTGGCGGAGCGCAATAACGGAGATGAGATTAAACAGGTTCCGGTTAACGAAATTGTGAGTAGCCCATATCAACCCCGTACTATTTTTGATGATGATAAAATTGATGAGTTACTGCAAACGATCAGAACACATGGCGTTATTCAACCTATTGTTGTTCGGGTTCGTAATGGATCATATGAAATTATCGCTGGGGAACGCCGCTGGCGTGCCGTTCGCAAACTGGGTCTTGAACACATACCGGCTATTGTGCGTGAATTCAACGATTCTCAAGCCGCATCCATTGCGTTAATTGAGAACTTGCAGCGTGAAGGTTTAACCTCGATTGAGGAAGCGGTTGCCTACCAAAAGTTGATTGATTTGCATCAGTTGACACAGGAGAGCCTTGCTCAACGACTTGGTAAAAGCCAATCTACCATTGCTAACAAGATTAGGTTGTTGAATCTTCCAGAAGGTGTGAAAACAGCCTTGATGGAACGCAAAATATCTGAACGTCATGCAAGAGCCTTGTTGTCGCTGGATACGGAAGAACTACAATTGAAATTGTTAGGCGAGATTATCGACAAGGAATTGAACGTGAAGCAGACAGAGGTACGTGTTGCTTTTTATAAGGAAGCTTCCAAGATTAAAAAGTCCAAGCGGATATCCTTTACTAAGGATGTAAGACTGGCACTTAACACGATTCGTCAATCTATCGATATGGTAACAGGCTCAGGCATGGATATCAAAACAAAAGAAGCGGATCATGAGGATCACTACGAAATTGTTATTCATATTCCAAAACGCAAATAATTGAAGCTTAAGGCGGCAATGGCCGCTTTTTCTGTCTATATAGTCCGTTTTTCATGCGACATGAAGGGAACAAATCGTTCTGTTAAGGAAACGGTAGTTGTTGTTCTTGTGGACGGTGGCCGCCTGCTTATTGTTAACTGTAACTCACAACCTACAAGAAAAGACTCCTATTTTATTTGAGGTGAAGGTATTGTCTAAGATTATGGCCGTAGCAAATCAAAAGGGCGGTGTGGGGAAAACAACGACATCGGTTAACTTGGGAGCAGGACTTGCTTCACTTGGAAAAAAGGTACTGCTTGTCGATATTGACCCCCAAGGAAATACAACGAGTGGAGTCGGAATTAATAAAGCAGATGTGGCAAATTGTATATATGATGTTCTGATTAATGATGTGCCTCCCCAAGATGCAATCGCGGAGACACAAATTGAGGGACTTCATATCATACCTGCAACGATTCAACTTGCCGGAGCCGAGATCGAATTGGTATCCACCATATCGCGAGAAGTTCGTCTGAAAAAGGCGCTCGCACAAGTGAGAAATAATTATGATTATATTCTTATTGACTGCCCGCCATCGCTCGGAATGTTGACAATTAACTCACTAACTGCCTCCGATTCCGTGATTATTCCGATTCAGTGTGAGTACTATGCATTGGAAGGGTTAAGCCAATTACTGAATACGGTTCGGCTGGTGCAAAAACATTTAAACACTTCTCTTCAGATTGAAGGCGTATTACTGACGATGTTTGATGCTCGGACGAATCTTGGCATTCAAGTTATAGAAGAAGTGAAGAAGTATTTTCAGCAAAAGGTATATCAAACGATTATTCCGCGTAATGTACGGCTGAGTGAGGCACCATCTCACGGGCAATCCATTATTACGTATGATCCCCGTTCCCGAGGAGCGGAAGTGTATCTAGAGCTCGCAAAGGAAGTGATTTCTTATGAGTAAGCGGCTTGGAAAAGGACTAGATGCCCTAATTCCTTCGCTTTCAATTAATGACGATGATAAAGTCGTAGAAATCCCGATTAGTCAACTGCGGGCTAACCCTTATCAGCCACGTAAAGCATTTGATGAGGAAGCAATACATGAACTTGCGGAATCGATCCGGCAACACGGCGTAATCCAACCCATTATCGTTCGTCCTGTACTTCGAGGATATGAGATTATTGCAGGCGAGCGCAGGTTTAGGGCATCACAGTATTGTGGTAATGCGACTATTCCAGCTGTTGTTCGTACGTTTAATGATCAGCAGGTGATGGAAATAGCCCTGATTGAGAACCTGCAACGGGAGAATCTGAATGCAATGGAACTGGCAGTAGCCTATCAGGGATTAATGGATCAGTTCTCTTTGACTCAAGAAGAGTTGTCCGTGAAGGTCGGTAAATCACGCTCTCACATCGCTAACTTTTTGCGATTGCTGGCTTTGCCAGAGGAAGTAAAGGATCATGTTTCACGTGGAACATTGTCAATGGGACATGCACGTGCCATTGTTGGTGTGAAGGACGAGAATCTGGTCAAACAGCTAGCTAAGCAATCCATTGATCAGCAATGGAGTGTACGTGAGCTGGAAGAAGCAGTGCAACAACTTGATCGTTCCAAAACAGGTGAATTGAAGGCTAAGGCCAAGCTAAAGAAGAAAGATCCTTTTATCGATACCTTGGAAGAGTCACTGCGGGAACGATTCAAAACGACAGTGAAAATTAAACATGGTCAGAAAGATAAAGGTAAAATAGAGCTCAACTACTATAGCAAACAAGATCTCGAACGGTTATTAGAACTGTTGCAATAACAACTCGGATGCATCATTAACAACATGCAGAGCTACTCATGTCATGACATATCGACTCTGTGTTCTGGAGAAACGATATGTCATTCTTTGTTTGTAACAAATCCTGTAATTATTTCTTATGAGCTGAGGTGGTAGGAGGATGGAGAACACAATCTATCTGGATCATGCAGCAACATCTTGGCCTAAACCACCTGCTGTCGGTAAGGCAATGATGAGTGCCCTCGAATTTGCAGGGGCTAACCCGGGCAGGGGGAGTCATCGGATGGCTGTGCAGGCGAGCAGGGTTTTGTTTGAAACGAGAAAAGGCTTGGCGACTCTGTTGGGTATCAAAAACCCTAATGATATTGCATTTGGTTCAAACACAACAGAAGCTCTTAATCTTGCAATTCAGGGTGTACTTCAAGAGGGGGATCATGTAATAGCCACCATGGCGGAACATAATTCAGTCCGGCGCCCCCTGGAGTTCCTTCGCAGACAAGGTAAGATTGAGGTTAATTATGTACCCGTCACAGCCTCTGGAGCCATAGACTTAAAACAGATGGAGCGGATGTTTCGGAAAAACACCCGTTTGGTCGTATGCACACATAGTTCTAATCTGCTAGGCAGTATTTTGCCAATTGGAGAAATCTCAGAACTATGCCGTCAACATCAGGCTCTTTTACTGGTGGATGCAGCTCAGAGCGTTGGGGTAATGCCGGTGGATGTAGGAAAACTAGGTATTGATATGCTGGCTTTTCCAGGACATAAGGGGTTGCTGGGACCCCAAGGTACAGGTGGCTTGTACATCGCTCCTGAGCTTGATGTGCAACCTTTGCTTCATGGTGGTACGGGTAGTCAATCCGAGGCGGTAGAACAACCTAAAGTTCGCCCAGATCGTTATGAAGCTGGAACCCCTAATACAGTTGGGATTGCTGGGTTAGGAGCGGGGGTGAAGCATGTACTTGCCATGACACCTGCTTCAATCTATCAGCATGAGTGGGAGCTGACACAACTTATAATGGAAGGACTTTCTTCGATTAAAGGTATTCAACTGTTGGGCCCGGACATTGGACAACCTCGTTCAGGATTAGTATCCTTTATAATTGAGGGATATGATTCAGCTCAGCTTGCATTCCGGCTGGATCGGAATTATGGGATTGCGGTTCGTTCAGGATTTCACTGTACTCCACTTGCGCATGAGTCAGCAGGTACAACAGCTACCGGGGCTGTTAGAGCAAGCGTTGGATACAGTTCTTCCCATGAAGAGGTCGATGAACTTATTCGGGCCATTACTGAGCTGACAACAGGGAGATAAAGGAGTAACAAAAGTGTTCAACGTTTTGTTATTCGAAATGGAAATATATGATTAATTCCTTGAATAACGGGTTGATTTATAATAAAAGCTAAGAACTACGGACAGACGTGAATCTGATCAAAAACATAGAGGGGTAGTTGCACTTACATGGCTGAATTAAATGAGCTGATTCTGGAACAGCTGTTGTGGATTATTGGCGGATTGACATTGCTTACGGTGATTTTGCTGATCGTGAGTATTGCTCAAGGGGCAAAGTTACGGAAGTTTAAACGTAAATACGAAGCCATGATGGCTGGCAGTGGTGTGGAGGATTTGGAGTCCCTACTGATTAATCTGAAAATTCAGATGGACAGTATTGAGGACGAACACAAACTGCAAACGAATCAGTTGCAAACAGCATTGCAGAAGCTGGCTCGTATTCAGGGCAAGGTCGGTGTGAAAAGATACAACGCTTATGGAGAGCGTGGTAGCGACCTGAGCTTTTCGATAGCCATGATTAATGAAAGTCAGGACGGTATGATCCTTACGGGATTATTTAATCGTGACGGTTCATATGTATATGCAAAACCTCTAAAAGGGGGAGAGTCGACGTATACACTTTCCCCAGAGGAGAAGGAAGCTATTACTCTGGCACAGCAAGCAGAGTAGAGCGAGTATGCCATTCCCGAATGGCCGAATACAGACTACTCGCTATAATTTCAGACATTCGCATAACGAGACTAAGCCGAGTGTTCTGAAGCACAAAGTATTCCATAAAACCGCCGACGTTAACGATACCTGTCAGATGGATATCGCCGACCGGCGGTAATTCTTTATTTACGCCTGCGCCAGGCTTGAGCGGGCCGTTTACGACCTGGATACAACCGACACTAGAGGATTGGCCAAGACAGGCGTCAATGCCAATCACATACGGATTGTGATGGGTGCTGTAGATTTTGTGTAGTGTGTCTTGCAGATTTACAGCATGAACCGGCTCATCCAATGTGCCATATAGATGGAACAGAGGGCTGTCCCATTTTGCCAGTGACGTACCAACCAGCGGTCCGAGACAGTCACCTGTGGAACGGTCTGTACCGATGCAGACAATCACTACATTTTGCAAAGAATGAGCTTTGTAGAGATGGAACATTAAACGATGTACAATGGCAGAATGCACACCTGGATCAGTATGAGGAACTTTCAGGCTGGTCAGATCTTGTGATGAAAAGGAACGCGAAGTAGGATTCATAGGATCTATCCTTTCCCTTGGAATAGTAGTATCAGTATATGGAAAGGTAGAGTGTTTTATACTTCGGAAGGACAGGCTTTTTACCTGAGAGTGGTTGTAGCTTGAAAGGAGCAGGACATGGACGAATGGCTGGACGATTGGATGCTGATTGCGTTTGATTCAACGCAGCAGGCACTGCGAGCAGAGATGCTCCTAGAGTTTGCTGAGATCGAGATTGACTTGTTTCCGACACCTAAGGAGATTACAGCGGGCTGTGCACTGTGTATTCAGTTTCCGAAAGAGGATCTGATGCGAGTACAGAAAATTATTCGTGATGAGTTTGTAGAGATTCGCGGCCTCTATTTCAAAACCGAAGACAGCTATGATAACATACCGATGTAGAGGAGGAATCAGACTTTGATGTCATTTTATTTTGCACAGGGAAATGATCCTGATAATAAAACTGCTGAACAGGTAGTGACCAATGCCATTCGTTGGACGGATCAGGTATGGGCTAAAATTTCCGATACGGATATGTGGCTTAACATCATGTTCAGTTCGATTCGCATCCTTATTATTTTTATTATCACCCGTATTGTCATTAAAGTGGTGTCCAGGGTTATTGATCGATCGATGGCACGGAAGCAGGAAGGCAAAATTCGTGTCAACCCGCGCAGATTCGTAACAATTGGTGAGTTATTGAAAAATGCGACCTCGATAACATGTAATTTCATTATGATTTTGTTACTGTTATCGGAAATCAATGTACAAGTTGGACCATTGCTAGCTAGCGCCGGTGTTCTGGGGCTTGCCATTGGTTTTGGTGCTCAGGGCTTGGTGAAGGATGTCATAACCGGATTCTTTATTATTTTAGAGGATCAGTTTGCTGTAGGAGATGTGATTCAGACAGGAACGTTCAAAGGAACTGTTGAAGTCATTGGCTTAAGAACAACCAAACTGGTAAGCTGGCAGGGAGAAGTACACATCATTCCGAATGGTACAATTGCAAGTGTGACTAACTATTCGATGTCTAATTCGCTGGCTGTAGTGGATATCCCGATGAAGGCTGATCTGACACTGGATGAGTCCGTACATTTGGTGAAGCAATCGCTCGCAGGTATTGAAGAACGAGATCTGAATATTGTGAAGGTACCGGATGTGCTAGGGATTCAGTCGATGTCCACTTCTGATTATGTCATTCGTGTGGTAGCAGAATGTATGCCGAACTCCCGGTCTTCGGTCGAACGCCAAATTCAGGGAGATGTGAAGAAAATACTCGAGTACCATGAGAGAAGCAAGTTGGCTGCATTAGAGCAGGCAGCTGCGATGGATAATGATGAGGGAGATGGTGCAGGTGGAGCGTAAAAGTTTCCAGCTTGGAGATATCGTACAGATGAAAAAGCAGCATCCCTGTGGAAGCAATGAGATGGAGATCATTCGGATGGGGATGGATATTCGGATCAAGTGTGTTGGTTGCAAACATAGCGTACTGATTCCTCGGGCCAAGTTTGAAAAGAATATGAAAAAAGTGTTACGCTCGGTAGAAGAGGATGCGTAATTCTGAGGGTAGGCTGGAAGAGGAAAACATATACCCGGTGTTTTAGTTGCATGATTTAGCTATATCGCGCGGTGATGAAACGTAATGGTGAAATAGCGTTTACATGCACACAGGGTATAGGTATTGCTTTCCTCCCACAGGCGTGATATAATCAATTTTGCTGCGGAAAGGTACCCAAGAGGCCCAAGGGGGCTGACTCGAAATCAGCTAGGCGTGTCACAGCGTGCGTGGGTTCGAATCCCACCCTTTCCGCCACTTAACTTATTTAGATTTGGTGAAGATATAATGCTTACATAACTCCATGGACTGGAGTCATCATAAAGTACTGGAAGGGACTATCCTATGGATAGTCTTTTTATTTTGTTTCTTATAATTATTTTTAATGCTGATTTTATAATGGTTACCTATAAAAAATAAAGAGCCCTGACGGGCTCTTTATCCGGCGGTACATGTTTAGTTAGATCACAATCGGTCGTAACGACAGAAACGCTGGCTGTACTGCTTGTAGCAATACTTGTGCTTCGGACTAAGGTCTTACACACCCACAAGCTTCTTATATTACGTGATGCATCTCCAACATCGAAAAATAGGCTTCGTTGTCCAACGGAACCACACCTCTCTCGTGTACCGCCTGATTGTATTATGTGCTAACTGACGTTTTATATACGCGGTACTGAAAAAATAATTAGTGGACGCGTGCTTTAGTCAGCTTTTTCCACTTGCGATTGTGATTGCTCGTTTCCGGAAAGGCTTCGCCTTTTTTTAGCGTGATTCGCTTGGGATCATTAATCTCCGTGTGAAAGCTCTTCTCTCCGACTTCAGTGTACTCTCCATCATTCGGCGCTTTGTCCCCAGGTTCGAACTCGGTTCTTTCACCCATAATAAGTAGCCTCCTCCACAGAATGAGATCAGTGTTACTTCTGTAGTGTGTTCCATCTGAAGTCTAAACATGATGGGGATTATGTACCAATATGAACAGGGAACGTTTGCTTGCATTTCGTTTGCGTATTTGTTATATTAATATAGTTCGAGTTTGTGCTCGTTCCTTGCTCTCAACCTGGATTGAGGGCCAGAGTCCATAAGGAGGTGAAAATTATGCGCAAATATGAAGTGATGTACATTATTCGTCCTGACGTTGAGCAAGAAGTTGTTCAAGCTACAGTCGATAAATTCCAAGGCATCATCTCCAACGGCGGTGGTGAGGTTACAGCTCACGACGTTATGGGTAAACGCCGTCTTGCGTATGAGATCAAGAAATTCCGTGATGGTGTTTATGTTTTGGTACACTTCACTGCTGAACCAGCAGTAGTTACTGAGCTTGAGCGTCTCATGAAGATTTCTGACGAAGTAATTCGTTATCTCATTACCAACGACGTTAAGTCTGCCTAAGACATTAACTCGTGATTATCGCACCAATACGCTCAGAAGGAGGGGATTACATTGTTGAACCGTGTCATTCTGATCGGCCGGTTAACCCGGGATCCTGAGTTGCGTTACACTCCAGCAGGAGTAGCCGTGACACAATTTACTTTGGCCGTAGACAGACCGTTTACAAGCCAAGGAGGAGAGCGGGAAGCAGATTTTATTCCGGTCGTAACCTGGAGACAGCTTGCCGAGACTTGTGCAAACTATTTGCGTAAAGGTCGTCTGGCTGCAGTCGAAGGACGCATTCAAGTACGGAACTACGAGAATAACGAAGGAAAGCGTGTATACGTGACCGAAGTCATTGCCGATAATGTTCGTTTCTTGGAGTCAGCTAACCGCGAAGGCGGTGGCGGCGGGGGACAACCTATGCGTGAAGAGCCTTCTTATGGAGGCGGCGGCGGACGTGCAAGCAATAATAATGCTGCGCGTAGCAACAATCAGGATCCTTTTTCCGATGACGGAAAACCGATTGATATATCGGATGATGATTTGCCATTTTAACGTGAGCCGTTACTCTTACGAGATATCGGTTACATGATAGGAAAGGACTGAAAAGCATGGGCTTCAAGCAAAGAGAAGGCGGAGACGATAAAAGACCGGCACGTCGTGGTGGTCGCAACAAACGTCGTAAAGTGTGCTTCTTCACAGCGAACAAAATTACTCACATCGATTATAAAGATACGGACTTGCTTCGTAAATTTATCAGCGAACGTGGAAAAATTTTGCCACGCCGTGTAACAGGTACTAGCGCTAAATATCAACGCATGCTGACGATTGCAATCAAACGCTCCCGTCAAATCGCATTGCTGCCATACACAACTGAGTAGTCTTTACTCAGTATGCATACAAGAGCAGTCGGCTTATAGTCGGCTGCTTTTTTGTATTCTCATAATCTACGTATCCCTAGGATACGCATATGAAAATTTAAGAAAATGAAAACGTATAATCATGTAATTTTTGCAGAAGAAGCTTTCAAAGCTGAGATGAATTATAATAGAAGTTAGTTTACCTGAAATGAAGCCTTTGAAAAGAATTGAAGCTTGATGAGTAGAAAAAGTGTAGGAGAGTATATGAATTCATCACTACGTAAGCAAAGACAGCGAAGGAAAAAAAGCCTGAGAAATTGGATCATCGCAACGATTGTTCTATCTATTATATTTGTATGGTTGCAACAAAAAGGAGACTTGGGAGAGATATGGCAAGAAGAAATAATCCCTGAGCCTTTACCAATTACCGGTTTGCATCCAGCTGTTGCCGAAAGCGAAGGTGTATTAGTCCGTATGGCTGCCAGACGAGGTATAGAAGTTGTGATTACGCATGGATATCGGAGTGTGGAGGAACAAGATGCTCTATTTGCACAGGGACGCTCATCTTCTGGGAATATTGTCACCAATGCAAAAGGCGGGGAATCTTATCATAACTATGGACTTGCCATTGATTTTGCCTTAAGAACCCCTGATGGAGATATTGTCTGGGATATGGAACGAGATGATAATGGCAATGGCAAGGCAGATTGGATGGAGGTTGTTGATTTAGCTAAAGAGCTAGGTTTCACCTGGGGTGGAGACTGGACTAACTTTCCGGACTATCCTCATCTACAGATGGACTTTGATTTGAGTATTCGTGATTTAAAACGTGGTAAAAGGCCACCATTAGCACCAAAAAGATAATAGTATATATGCGTAATTATGAATATTTATTAGTAAAGTCCTGCTTTTTGCAGGACTTTTTTCTTTCTTTTGTAAAATAAATGTTCAAAAGTAACAATTAACTCTTTACAGCAACAATTAATTAAAACTATACTATAATAACTAGATTTTTACGTTTATCTTACAAACCTTAAATAAATGTATATATATAAGCTTCATATGACTTCTAAGCAGAAATTCTATGAAACGACAAAATCCCCCTAAATGTGACATGTAATTTACACTAACTAAGTTACTACCAAATCATTTGCTATTAACTCTACACATTGTGTCATAGACATGTTATATATAAACACAAAAAAACTTTGTTCACACGCCTCATATTGTTGTAATTCCACCCGAGCACACTTAACTCTCACACTAAAATCCTGCTATAGATACCTTTTAGCCAAAACTATTACCCAAAACTGTAGCATACAAAACATTTATTCCATAAATCCCAAAATAATGATTGACGTTAACTTAAATTACACGTATGATTACAGTAATTATTTGTATTTATAATTCCGCTAGGATTTATCAACATTAATTGACCAATGGTTTAAATTGAAGACTATAATCTTGATTCTGTTAGCGATAAGGTATTTTGTATACACTTTTGTTCAATTTAAGGAACAACATGGAAATATACAGTGGATGCACTCTTCTACTTATGAATACAGTCTGATGAAATTACAGGGTTAGGGTGATTGATTTGAATAAAGAGCTATTGGAAGTCAGAGACTTAACGACATCATTCAGAATTGAAGATAACTATTATGCCGCAGTCGATCACGTTAATCTTAAGGTTAAGAAGAATGAAGTGTTGGCTATTGTAGGAGAATCAGGTTCAGGTAAGAGTGCATTTGCATTTTCTCTGATGGGATTGCATAACAAAGCCAAAATCGAAGGTCAGATTCTCTATAAAGGGAAAGATATCGCCAACATATCCCCTAATCAATTAAACAAACTGCGCGGAAGAGAAATGGCCATGATCTTTCAGGATCCATTATCCGCACTCAATCCTCTAATGATCATAGGTGAACAGATTGAAGAGATTCTCACGCTTCATCAACCGAAGCTGTCTTCCAGAGAGAAGCGGGATAAGGTTATTCACTTATTGAACCAGGTAGGGATTCCACGTCCCGAACAAATATATAAGCAATATCCCCACGAATTATCTGGCGGCATGAGGCAACGTATCGTTATCGCGATCGCAATTGCCAATAAGCCAGAACTGCTCATTGCCGATGAACCAACAACAGCACTTGACGTTACCATTCAGTTGCAAATTCTCGAGTTGATCCGAGATCTGAAGAATGAGATTAACGCAGGCATTATCCTTATTACGCATGACCTTGGTGTAGTGGCCGAGATGGCTGATCGTGTAGCCGTCATGTATGCAGGAGAAATTGTTGAAATAGCGGATATTGTTACATTGATGACCAATGCAAAACATCCCTATACACGTTCATTATTAAACTCGATCCCTACGATTACTGAAGAAAAATCCAAATTACATGTCATTCAAGGCATCGTACCTTCTCTCAAAAATCTTCCAAGGCAGGGGTGCAGATTCAAGGCCCGAATTCCATGGATTAGCGACTCTGCTCATGAAGATAACCCGCAGATGCATGAAATTGCGCCAGGACACTTCGTAAGGTGTACCTGCTATCAGCACTTTCATTTCCCTGATCAAGCGGAGGAGGCATAACATAATGGCACTACTTGAAGTAGAAGGACTCAAAATACACTTTCCGATTCGCGGAGGATTACTGAAACGGGAGATTGGCAGTGTCAAAGCGGTTGACGATGTAAGCTTTTCCATTGAAGAAGGTCAGACTTACGGCCTTGTTGGTGAATCCGGTTCAGGCAAGACAACAACAGGCAGAGCTGTAATTGGTCTGAACCATGTAACTGGAGGCAAAATTTTATTTAATGGCAGGGACTTGACCAAAGAACGACGCAAAGATCGCCAGCTTCAGCGGGACGTACAGATGATTTTTCAAGATCCTTACTCGTCTCTTAACCCGAAGAAGCGCGTTATGGACATCATTGCTGAGCCTCTAAGAAACTATGAACGATTGACGGCAACGGAAGAGAAGAGGCAGGTCGGTAGCTTGTTAGAGAAGGTAGGGTTAAGTCCGGAGTCTATCTACAAGTATCCGCATGAATTCTCAGGGGGACAACGTCAACGGATCGGGATTGCTCGTGCGATTGCACTCAAGCCCAAACTGATTATCGCTGATGAACCCGTATCTGCACTGGATGTATCCGTACAAGCCCAGGTGCTTAACTTCATGCAGGAGATCCAGAAGGAACTGAATCTGACCTATTTGTTTATCAGCCACGATCTGGGCATTATTCGTCATATGTGCGACCAGATTGGAATTATGTATAAAGGTCGATATGTGGAACAAGGGACAACAGATGATATTTTTGAAAATCCCCAACATATCTATACCAAACGTCTTATTGCAGCGATTCCGGATATGGACCCAACCAAACGTGAGGAAATGATAGCTTTCCGACAGCAGATCAAATCCGAGTATGAAAATTCATACCGCAATTTCTTCGATGAGGAAGGGCTTGCTTATTCGCTCCAATCCATTTCCGATACTCACCGGGTAGCTTTACCTCAGAAAGGTTGAAAGCCATATGTGGAAAACTATTGTACGCCGAATATTTATTATGATTCCTCAAATAATTTTGCTCAGTATTCTGGTCTTCCTGATGGCCAAAGCCATGCCAGGTGACGCGTTGACGGGACTGCTTGATCCGAGTATCGATCCCAAAGCGCTAGAAGAACAGCGTGAACGGCTAGGATTGAACAATCCATGGTATATACAGTATTGGGACTGGATCAGACATGCGGCTATGGGTGATTTTGGACAATCCTTCCGTTTTAAAATGCCAGTAACAGATCTTATTGGTCAACGGATTGCCAACACATTCTGGCTTGCTTTGGCAACACTGATTCTCACATATCTTATCGCTATCCCACTCGGTATCATCAGTGGTCGTTATAATGACACCTGGTCTGACCGTTTGATTACAGGATATACGTACCTGGGTTTTGCAGCACCGCTCTTTATATTCGCTCTGGTCATGGTCTGGATTTTTGGTTTCCGTTTTGGCTGGTTCCCGACCGGGGGAAGTGTAGCACCAGGGCTTACACCAGGAACATTCGAATACATTATAAGCAAGATTCAGCATTTGCTTTTACCAGCGTTATCAATGGCACTAATCTCCACTGTATCCACGGTACAGTATTTACGCAGTGAGATTATTGATATCAAACACAAAGAATTCGTACTCACGGCGCGAGCCAAAGGTGCTTCGGAATCCCGAATCTACAACAGACATATTTTGCGAAACTCCCTGTTGCCGATTGCTGCATTCTTCGGGTATGAGATTACGGGGCTGATCGGCGGAACCATCTTTATTGAAAGTATATTCAGCTACCCGGGTATGGGACAGTTGTTCCTGAATTCCATCTCATTACGGGATTTCAGTGTAGTCACAGCACTCGTATTATTATATGGGATTGCTACGATTCTAGGCTCACTGCTGTCTGATATTATTTTGGGATTGGTCGATCCGCGTATTCGCATTAAGTAAGAACTTGAAGATTTCGGGGTGAAAACAGATGAGCAAGACCAATGATGTTGTTGTAACTTCACAGAAGGTTGATAAAAGCCCTTCCGGCTTAAGCATTGTGTGGCGAGAGTTGGTCAGGGACAAAGTGGCTCTCGTTTCGCTCATATTCCTGGGGCTTGTCATCCTTCTTGTATATGGAACCTCTATGATTCTGAATCAGGACGATATTGTTAAAGTTGATTTGTTTGCACTGTATGAGCCGCCTTCCGCACAATACTGGCTGGGAACAGACTATGGTGGACGAGATGTATTCGGTCAGCTTGTTATTGGGACAAGAAACTCTCTAACTATCGGTATTCTGGTAACCTTAATGACTGGATTTATTGGCATTCTGGTTGGTGTGCTCTCGGGATACTTTGGCGGAATGATTGATAATATGTTCATGCGTGTGGTGGACTTTTTCATGATCTTGCCATTCCTGATGATGGTTATCGCCTTTGTAACGGCTGTACCGAAATATAATATTGTTTCATTCTCACTCATTATGACCGCCTTCCTATGGATGGGAATCGCCAGATTGATTCGATCCAAGGCTCTTCAGGAGGGTGAACTTGAGTATATTAAAGCATCCAAAACACTTGGATCTTCTCACTTTAAAATTATTGTATCGCAGCTTCTTCCTAACCTAAGTTCAATTATCATTGTAACGATGACATTGAACCTGGCAGCTAATATTGGTCTTGAATCCGGGTTGTCTTTCCTAGGATTTGGATTCCCGGAAAGCACACCAAGTCTTGGAACACTCGTAAGTTATGCACGTAATCCGCAAACCTTGGAATACAGATGGTGGATTTGGCTACCTGCATCACTGCTGATCCTGGTATTGATGTTGAGTATAAATAATGTCGGACAGGCCTTGAAACGTGCGACGGATGCAAGACAAAGAAGAGGTTAAAAAAAGGGAGGAAAGGTTCATGAAAAAGGGATTATTTTCACGAGGACTATTTTTCACGATGATGCTGGTCTTTGTATTGGCGCTTGCGGCGTGCTCCGAGAAAGAAGCAGCAACTCCTGCACCGGGAGCCAAAACAGAAGAAGGAAAGACGGAGGAGAAGCCTGCGAAAGAAGAGGGTGTTTACTCCATTGAAGATTTCAGTAATGTTAAAAAGAATGAAGGTACAGCCATCGAGGGTGGATCACTTACTTTTGGTCTCGTATCCGATACTGCTTTTGAAGGCACATTGAACTATAACTTCTACTCCGGTAACCCGGATTCGCAAGTGTTGCAGTGGTTTGACGAAGGTTTGCTGACTTGGGATAAAGACTATGTGTACACCAACGATGGTGCTGCGACATATGAAACTTCCGAAGACGGCAAAACGTTTACGCTCACGATTCGTGACAATGTAAACTGGCATGATGGCAAGCCGGTAACGGCAGAAGATTTGCAATTCGCTTATGAAGTTATCGGTGGCAAAGGTTATGATGGCCCTCGTTATGATTCCAACTTCACGAGTGTTGTAGGTATGGAAGAATACCATGCCGGAAAAGCAAAAACAATTTCTGGTATTAAAGTGCTGAGCGACAAACAAATCAGCATTACGTATAAAGAAGCAACACCATCCCTGCTGACAGGTGGCGTGTGGACATATCCATTGGCGAAACATATTTTTGGTGGTATGGACATAGCGAAAATGTCTTCTTCCAAAGAAGTACGTGAGAAGCCAATCGGTTTTGGTCCGTTTAAAGTAGAAACGATCACACCAGGTGAGTCTGTAACGTTTGTTAAAAACGATGACTACTGGCGTGGAGCTCCAAAACTGGACAAAGTAACATTGAAAGTAATCAACCCGACAACGGTTGTTCAAGAGCTGAAATCTGGCGGTGTAGATTTGGTAGATGCTTTCCCGACAGATCAGTATAAAGATAATGCTAATCTATCCAACGTTGAATTCCTGGGTGCAATCGACCGTGCGTATACGTACATCGGTTTCAAACTGGGAACGTGGGATGCTGAGAACAATAAAGTTAAATCGAATCCTGACGCAAAAATGGCAGATAAAAACCTGCGTAAAGCGATGTGGATGGCTGTAGATAATGACCAAGTAGGTAAACGTTTCTACAACGGTCTTCGCTGGAATGCAACAACACTGATTCCACCTTCTCACCCTGAATTCCATGATTCCAACAATCCGGGTGTGAAATATGATCCGGAAGCTGCAAAGAAATTGCTTGACGAGGCTGGCTACAAACTGGATGGAGAATTCCGTACGAAGCCAGATGGTTCACCACTTGAGATCAATTTTATCTCCATGACTGGTGGCGACACTGCTGAGCCACTCGCACGTTACTATGTTCAATCTTGGGCAGCGATCGGTCTGAAAGTAAACTTGGAAATGATCGAGTTTAACAACTTCTACGACCGTGTAGGTAACACAGGTAAAGATGATCCTAATGTCGATGTGTACCAAGCGGCATGGGGCGTTGGTATTGACGTTGACCCATCAGGTCTGTATGGACGCGATGCACTCTATAACTTCCCTCGTTTCTCCAGTGAAGAGAACGACAAATTGCTGGCACGTGGTATCTCTGCTGAAGCATTTGACGTAGAGAAACGTAAAGAGATCTACAATGAATGGCAACAATACATGGTAGATGAAGTTCCAGTATTCCCAACATTGTACCGTGCTGTGGTAGCTCCTGTTAACAAACGTGTAATGAACTATGCGATTGGTGATGGAACTGGCATATACTTGAGCGATTTGGCTGTAAATGCAGATAAACCGGTTGTTGCTCAGTAATTATTAATAAACATGGATTCCAACACTCTGGCATGGGGTGGAAGGAATCCATGTTTTTTTTGTAACCAAAAAATAAAAAAAAATTAATTTTTTCTCAAAAAAATGCAGACAAAATGCCTCTTTGCTACGTCTATATAGGTAAGAGGTGATGAATCGATGAAAATATGGTGGAAACGCGCAGGGATGCTGTTCACTTTACTAGTTATTATATATTTGGGCGTAAAACCGGACATGCTGGTTGGTAAACCAGGCATCAAGGCAGAGTCGGCTGTTTTGATGGATATGAATTCGGAACAGGTGCTGATGGATTACAATGGCTCCGAAGAGATTGCTCCTGCAGGTATCAGCAAGCTAATGACCGAGCTACTTGTAATGGAAGCTGCCATGAGAGGAGATATTCGTTGGGATGATCCTGTTAATGTAAGCCGTTATGCCAGTTCTGTTGGCGGGAATCAGCTTGCACTCAAACAGGGGGATCGATTCACTGTTCAGGAGCTGTTCCAAGTGGTGGCAGTATATTCTGCCAATGATGCTGCTGTTGCTTTGGCGGAACATATCAGTGGTTCAGAACATCAATTTGTACAAAGGATGAATCAAAAGGCTGCTGAGATTGGTCTGTCAGGGGATACTCACTTTACCAACTCTACAGGTCTAGGTGAGACCTTGCTTGGCCCTTATCGTCCTAAGGATATCCAGGGTCAAACGTTAATGACTGCGATGGATGCCTGCAAGCTTGCCCGTTACTTGCTTAACCATCACCCCGAGATCCTTAAAGTTTCCAATCAAATGCAAGTCTCCTTGCACCAAAAGGGGATCTATATGAGTAATACAAACTGGATGTTATCTTCAATCGGAGGCCCATACGCTTATGAAGGTAATGATGGATTAAAGACTGGATATGATGAGGATACGGGGTATCATTTCGTTGGAACGGCTGAGCGAGATGGCAAACGGCTAATTTCGGTTGTATTTGGATCAGATACGAGGGAAGGGCGGTTCGTTGAGACGCGCAAGCTGTTGAATTACGGTTTTTCGAACACAAAAATAAACTAAACATACCACCCGTGTCAAGGAGAGTTGCCGCTGTTCCAAAATGGATAATCATAGTAAAATAGGATACGTATAGTTCCATATTATCCTGTAATTCACTTATAAGGGGGAAAACATTTGAACTCGATTAGCAAAAAAGTGTATGCACTCACGCTGTCCATGGCCATGTCGATTGCCTTGATTCAGCCTGCCGTACAGGCGGCCGAAGCAGTCAAACCTACGGCGGCAGTCTCGGAATCTATCGTTTCCAAGGCAACACAGACACTGCAACAACTGGGATACATAGATGGCACCACAGATGGAATGAAAGAAACGGCAACACCTATTACACGTGCAGAAGCTGCGATTATTCTGCAGCGTGTGCTTGAACTGGATGCTCCGGCAACCCTTACAGGCTTTGCAGACGTTTTGTCCGATCATGCAGCAGCACCAGCCATTTATGCGCTGAAACAAGGTGATCTCATTCAAGGTAATACCAAAGGGTATGCACCGGATGCTCCGCTCACACGTGCTCAGATGGCCTCTTTGTTCACACGAGCTTTCGAATTGAAGGATAACGGGATACAGGTGATCTACAGTGATGCTGACCAAATCCCGGCCGTACATGCGAATGATGCTGTCCGAGTTAAACAACATTTCATTATCGAAGGTAATGCATTTCATGCAAAACAAGCAGTAACGCATGGGGAATTTGCGAGTGCACTGTACCTTGCCCTAGGGCTTGATGTGAAGAAAGCAGGGGTCACACCACTCGAGGACTTCTTCAAACAGCCTGCTCAGGCAGGTTTCCAAATGTCCCCGGACGGCAAACATCTGGCATACATGGAGCCGTGGAACAATCGAATGAACATCGTAGTTACGGCAAATGGTCAAGATAAGCCTGTACGTGTTACAAGTGAAACAGATCGCAGTATTGCTAGTTTTGCATGGGCAACGAATGACAAGCTGTTATATGCAAAGGATGCGGCTGGAGATGAGAACTACCACCTGTATATTACAGATATCGATGGCAAAAATAGCAAAGATCTGACGCCTTATCCAAATACAAGAGCTATGCTTGTCGATCCTTTGGAGAATATTCCAGATGAAATTTTGGTAAGTATGAACAAGCGTGACGCTAGAGTTTTTGACGTATACCGTATTAATATCAAGACAGGAGAGGCAGTTATTGCTGCGGAGAATCCGGGTAACATTACAGGCTGGATGACAGACCATGAAGGAAAAATTCGTGTGGCCATATCCAGTGATGGTAATGTATCTTCCTTATTGTATCGTGATGCGGAAAATCAACCGTTCCAGCCACTGCTCACAACAGATCTGGGAGATACGTTTGTTCCTGTCATGTTCACAAGCGACAACAAAAACCTGTACGCAGTATCCAATCTGGAGCAGGACAAGATGGCTGTGGTGGAGTACAGCCTGGCAACAAAGAAGGTAACCAGAACTCTCTTTGAAAACAAAGATGTGGATGTCAGCAATGTTATTCCTTCCAAAGAAAAAGGAAAGATCCTTGCAGCAGTCTATGAGACAGATAAGGTCAACTATGAGTATTTTGACAATGAGTTCAAGACACTCATGCAGGACATCAAAGCCAAGGTGCCTGGCAAAGAGGTTGGTATTATAAGCACAAGTGATGATGGGCAGGTACTCTTTATATCTTACAGCGACAAATCGATGGGCACGTATTATTTCTATAATTCCAAAACAGGAAAGTTAGACAAGCTGGCGGATACGGCTCCATGGATTGATGAGACCAAAATGGCAGATATGGAACCAATCACGTTCAAGTCCCGGGATGGCCTGGATCTTCATGGATACCTGACACTGCCACAGGGTGCGACGACATCGAATCTTCCGTTGGTTGTTCTTCCCCATGGTGGACCTTGGGCCCGGGATTCATGGGGATATAGTCCGGATGTTCAGTTCTTGGCGAGCCGCGGATATGCAGTGCTGCAAGTGAACTTCCGTGGATCAACAGGTTATGGTAAGAAGTTTCTAGAGGCAGGCAATAAACAGTGGGGTAAAGCCATGCAGGATGATCTCACCGACGGTGTGAACTGGCTGGTAAAAGAAGGTACAGTTGATCCGAAGCGAGTCGCAATTTATGGTGGATCATACGGGGGTTATGCAGCTCTCGCTGGCCTGGCCTTCACGCCGGATGTATATGCTGCTGGTGTTAGCTATGTCGGTCCATCCAATATCTTTACGTTGCTTAACTCGCTACCGCCATATTGGGAATCAGGGCGCAATCTGTTTTATGAGCGTGTAGGTGATCCTGTGAAGGATAAAGAGCTTCTTACCGCAATCTCACCGCTCTTCCATGTCGATCAGATGAAAGCACCGTTATTTGTTGTTCAGGGTGCCAATGATCCGCGTGTCAAACAGGCAGAGTCTGATCAGATTGTCGAAGCACTGCGTAAACGTGGAGTTGATGTGCCTTATATGTTGAAAATGAATGAAGGGCATGGCTTCGCCAATGTAGAGAATCAACTGGATCTCTACCGCGCTATAGAGAAATTCCTGAACCGTCATCTGATGCAGTAACAAAAACAAGAGCTAAGGTTGTTCTCTGATCCGATAAGGGATTAGGGAACAGCCTCTTTTTTTGAATCGTGGGATAGAGAAACACATCATTGAAGTAGAATGGAGGTATTACATAATTTAGCTAATCCATATTCATAAATTGACATATATCCTCGCTTTATTTTAAAATGACCAGTGAGTCATTATTATTCATTCAGGTTTATATAGATCGTATTAAGAGTTGTTACAAGAACGTACAAGTTCAGATGAAGGAGGAATCCGGGGATGCAAAAAGAAATGAAATGGCCATTGATTCTCTTTGCCGTGGGTGTATTTATGGCCGCACTCGATAACGGAATAATTACATCGTCGCTGACCACATTAAATGCCTCGTTTGGTGTTTCGCCAACATGGGGTGCTTGGACGATTACGCTATATACGCTTGGGCTTGCAATCAGTGTACCCATTGCGGGTAAGCTGTCAGATCGATTTGGACGCAAAAAACTGTTCCTCATTGAGGTTGCTTTATTCGGAATCGGATCGCTCCTTGTTGCCTTAAGTACTTCGTTTACATTTTTCCTGATCGCCCGGGTCATTCAGGCGCTTGGTGGAGGCGGGATATTTATCATTGCAAGCTCTTATGTGCTTAGCAAGTTTCCTGCTCAGCGGCAGGGTACAGCTCTGGGACTTCTGGGAGGCATGAACGGCATCGCAGCTATTCTTGGCCCTAACATCGGCGCTTTCATCCTTGATATTACAGGCAACTGGCACTGGTTGTTTCTCATCAACGTACCGATTGCAATCCTGCTGTTCATTGCCGGAATTCGTTATATCCAGGAAGAACAGGAGTTAAGCCGAGCAGCTGTCGATTGGAGCGGCATAGCGGTCCTAACATTAGGCGTACTGAGTCTGATGTACAGCTTCAGTAATCTCGACGGTGTGAACATGCTTCAAAGCCTGGCCTCTCCCATGTTTTATAGCTTCTTTCTAGTGGGTGTAGCTGTGCTGGTGATCTTTTATTTTATGGAAAAAAGGTTGGAAGGGTCCGACCGTGAACCGGTCGTTTCCATAAAACTGCTTGGCATCGCGTCCTTCCGCTGGACGTTGCTCATTGCCTTTTTCTCAGGAGCCATTCTGGCCTCTGTTATCTTCATTCCGGGCTTTGTAGAGCAATATCTAGGCGTATCGAGCACAGCTTCGGGTTACTGGTTTACACCGCTCGCTCTGGCCTCAGGGATTGGAGCAGGAGGAGGAGGATACCTCGTTGACCGCAAAGGACCAATCTGGACATTATCGGTAGCTGGCTTGCTCTCCGCCATTGGTTTCCTATTATTTCCGCTGTGGGTAGAGCATATCTGGCAGTTTGTTATTGCGAGTACCCTTGTCGGCATTGGTTTTGGCATGATGCTGGGTGCGCCAGTCAACGTTCTGGTGACGGAACAGGCAGGCGAGAACAATAAAGGTATTGCGGTAGCAACCAGCTCTTTGTTCCGTCAAATGGCGATGGCTATTGCACCGACGATCTTCGCCGGATTCCTGGCACGTTCCTTTTCTAACCTGGGTTCGAACATCCAGTCAGGTTTAGCGAGTCGTGGAATCGAAATACCACCAGCTACACTGGAGCAATATGCTTCTGGTGGAGCATCCGGCAATGACGTCTCCAGTCTCATGGCGGGGTTGTCCAAGATTCCGGATGCCAATATACGGGAGACGTTGCTTCAGGCTGTACATCAAACGACAGGCCAGGGGTACAATGGACTTTTCTGGTCAGCAGTTATTTTTAGCGTGTTAACCTTGATTGTGGCTCTAATAACGGGGCGTCTTCGTCAAAGAGAGAAACAGGGGCAGCAACCAGATAGATCGCTGGGTTCCACATAATATGTAGAAGTAAAATGAGAAGATACGGAGGAACAGTGAACCTTTTGTAACCGAAAAGGGGTCGCTGTTCTTTTCAATTTAACCCGATTGTAACTTTTCATGATGCAGGAATGATTACAATAGAACGAGCATTAGCGGTATTCCGGCTCAAAGAGAAATAAAAGTTTGGAGAACGGCGTGTCATCAGACGTTGCTCACGTTTAATGGGTAGTAATGAATTTCAATTTTGAGAGTGAAGAAGGAATCGACGGATGAAAAGCAGAACTAAAGAAAAGAAGAAAAAAAGTCGCAAAGGCCTCTATATAACACTTATATCCCTCGTCGTTTTGCTCATTGGCGGTTATATTTTCCGTCAGCAATTGGCTGTGGCCGCTTTTGACCTGTTTCTGGCGGATACGGTAGAAGCACAGCTAACACATTCTTACGTGCCGCAGGAAGGCAATAAAACGCCTGATCCAACGGTATACCGCAAGGAACCATTTTCTGTGTTGCTCCTGGGCTCCGATAAACGAGATTACGAGAAGTCCCGCGGACGTTCGGATGCAGTCATCTATGCTGTGGTACGTCCAAAGGAATCTCGGGTGCTTCTGGTATCTATTCCGCGTGACACGTATGTGCAGATCGTAGGAAGAGACGCGGACAAGGACGGGACGGATGATTATGACAAAATCGCGCATGCTTACGCCTTCGGCGGGGAGAATATGTCCATCAATACGGTGGAAAAGTTCCTTAATGCGGACGTAGGTTATTACGCAACGATTAACTTTCAGGGGATCAAAAAGGTAGTTGACGCCCTCGGGGGCATATCGCTACCGATTGATAAGGATATCGTGAACAAAGATCCAAATCATGAGCAGTTCACGATTAAGGGCGGTAAACCGATTTATGACGGGCAGGAAGCACTCTATTACGTGAGATATCGGGAAGATAGTGACTTTAACCGCACGAATCGGCAACAAATTTTCCTGAATGCTTTTGCAAACAAGATGTTGAATCTGAATCAGATCGCGAAGATCCCTGAGTTATTTCAGATCATGGGTGATAATTTTCAGACCGACATGCAGCCTAACTTTATCATTGATCTGGCGAAACAAGTGCTGACACAGGAAAAACCACAGGTTTCCAGCTTTACGATTTTGAGCGAAGGTATGCGTAAAAACGGCATTTATTATGGGCGTGCCGATGAGAAAGATGTTCAATATGCTAAAGAGCTGATTAAAAACTGGATGGATCAATCGACCCCAGCCGGTGAAGTCATGATTCCTGACCGGCAGAAGATTGAATAGTTAACTCCATACAGATGGTTTGTCTTACACAACAATCAGCAGTACGTTTAAGCGGGCTGCTGTTTTTTTTCTTTGTGTGAGGCTTTTCATCGTGTAAGAACTTCATCCTTTTGGAACATCCTTCGTTCTATAACGTATAATATAAGTTGAGCGATCTAGTTGAACGAGAAATAGACAAGGAGGATATATGAGGGTATGAACATCGCGTTTTTTTTGCTACCCAAACAAGAGGTTACATGTGTGACGTCGGACTCTACACTGCGGCAAACGCTGGAACGGATGGAATATCATCGGTTTACAGCAGTGCCTATTTTGAATAAGGAAGGCAAATATATTGGTACGGTTACGGAAGGCGATCTGTTGTGGTATATGAAAAATGCAGAGGGGAAGATATCATTTGAAAACGCTTCAAAATTCCTTCTCAAGGACGTTCCATTAAGGCTTGATATCAAGCCGGTATCCATCGATGCCAATATGGAGGATTTAATTAATCTAGCCAAGGTGCAGAACTTTGTCCCGGTCGTGGATGATATGGAACGTTTTATCGGCATTGTGAGACGCAGTCAGATCATCGAATACTGCGAAGGAATTGTTGCCAAGGAGTCCATGAAGGCTAAAGAAATGAATTCTTTTTAAGATGATGGCACTTGCAGGGATAATCACAGTGATTATTACGAATATATATATATGAATAAGACATACGGGGCCTGGCATCGCACCTGACATGGAGTTTCGAAGACTTTCTTCGTTTTTTGGGGTAATTTTGCAGGCCCCTGTTTTATGCTATAATCGAGAATAAAGCTTTTTCGGGGGAGAGTGACTTTCGCCAAATGCCTAAAGAACTGGATGTAGCCAAGCGGGCTAAAGTGATTGAATGGCTGAAAACCGAAGTACTTGATCAAGTATCCCGATTATTCAAAGCATTGTGGGAAGGCAGCACGATTCGAATCGGAGATAGTCTTGCCAGTTTAATGATGAGCAGTTACATATTGGGCCGTCGGCTCGGTATTCCGTTTAAGGATCTCGATGCTCTGCTTGTGGAGAAATTAAAAAAGCATAAACAGGAAGGTCACCAGCTGGAAGACTGGTACCAGGATATTTCCGCGCTAGAAGATCATATGCGTAAGAGGTGAATTTGTTGAAATTTAGCTTTAAATCAGCTGTCTGGAGTGCAGTGCTTTTACTTTTGCTGCTTTCGCTATTAACTCCTTTATCGGTGCTCTCTATATTTTTTATGATGATTCCGGGAGTTATTTTGTATGCCTCGCTATCTATAAAATCCTTTATTTTGCATCTTGTTCCGGTTGCTATTATTTTGGTCATGGTCCATCCGATATATCTGTTGTTCATGGTGATCTTAATTTTGCCGGCCATCGCTATGGGTCACGCCTATAAAAATCAAAAATCGGCGTTATTTGCTCTAATGACAGGTGCCGGAACCATGCTTGCGGAATACCTTTTGTTACTTTTAGTGGGCAGTCTCATTTTCCAATTCGATCTGTCCAGTTATATCAGGGATGTGGTGCAACTGACGATTGAACCACTCACGAATTCTTCGAGTCAGATGATCAATGGCTTCGTTTGGACGCCGGAAATGACCGAAGATGTTGCTAAACAAACGCAGTTAATGATTCCTTTTGCACTGGTCGTTACATCCATGGTCATGGCATTCATTACACATATCATTGCTCGTCCGATTCTGAGTGTTATGGGCTTGAACGTATCCAAACTACCACCTGCAAGAGAATGGCGTATGCCACGTGCATTGATCTGGTATTATTTCCTCGCATTGATTATTGAGGTCGTATCCAGACAAAATGACGGATCGTATTGGAAGATGATTGCAATGAACTTGTCGCCATTAATTAACCTTGGTTTCATGATTCAGGCCATCGGTTTCTTCTTCTTCCTCTCACATACTAGAAGATGGAATCCGGTTATTCCATTTTTATTGGGTGCGGCAGTGTTCTTTATTGGTCCGCTCCGCATTGTCGGAATTATCGACTTGGCGTTCCCGATCCGTGAGGCAATATCGAAATCAAAACGATAGGGTGATGAGTCATGCCTAAATTTCTAAAGAAACGCTGGCACGGCTATTATACCGTATGGGCGTTCATACTGCTGTTGCTACTAGTGATGTTAGTTACTATCTATAACTGGACGCTTGGTTTGATTAGTCTGATACTGGCTTCGGCGCTGGGAATCGTCATGATCAAGGCTGAACTTGCATTCCGTCGGGAGCTTAATGACTATATTAATGGCCTTACCATTCGTATTAAACGTATGGAGGGTGAGGCGGTTAGCATGCTTCCCTTCGGAATTGTGCTGTATAGCGAGGATCGTACAATAGAATGGCATAACCGCTTCGTTGCAGAGATGTTCCATGAGAAGACGGTCGTCGGCAGTTCACTGCTTAACTTGTTCCCACATCTTCCCCAACCGAAGGAGAAGAAGGATAAGGATGGATCGAAAGAATCTTCCCCCAAGGAATTCCATGATGAGTTCCAACTGGATGACCGGTATTACGGTGTAATTCACAACCCGCAGGAGCGGTACGTATATGTGTACGAGATCACCGAGTTAGCTATACTGCGGGATAAATATGAGAATGAACGTATTGCACTGGGCATTCTCGTTCTGGACAATCTGGACGAGGCTGCTCAAGGCATGGATGACCAACAACGTACAGCGCTGATCGCACGAGTAGCCAGTGAGATTACAGCCTGGGCGAAGCAATATGGCGTCTATCTCCGTCGTCTTTCATCGGATCGTTACTTGATGATGCTGAATCATAAGTCTCTGCAGGAGCTTGAACAGAGCCGGTTTGTTATTCTCGATGAAGTCCGGGAGATGACAGCCGATCTGAAAGTACCGATGACGCTAAGCGTTGGCCTTGCATCGGGTTCAGACAGCATCAGCGAGATGGGAGAATTGGCACAGTCCAGTCTGGATATGGCACTTGGACGAGGCGGGGATCAAGCGGCTGTGAAGTCGGGTCAGCGTTTATCGTTTTACGGTGGTAAGTCCAATGCAGTGGAGAAACGCACACGCGTCAGAGCGCGGGTTATTGCTCATGCCCTGCGGGACTTGATGCAAGAAAGTGACCGGGTAATCGTTATGGGGCATAAAATGCCGGATATGGATGCCATCGGTGCTTCGATTGGGGTATGGAAGGCAGCGAGTCTGTACAATGTTGAGGCTCGGATTGTGCTGGACGGGGTAAATCCTTCGATTGAACGGCTGATGGAACAGGTAAACAAGGACGAGAAGTTGTCCAAAGCTCTGGTATCGCCGGAGCAAGCTACACAGATGATGACAGAGCATACGCTGCTGGTTGTTGTGGATACCCATAAGGCTTCGATGACGATGGAACCTAAACTGGTGCAATCTGCAACGCGTGTAGTGGTAGTGGATCATCATCGCCGCGGTGAGGAATTTATTAATGATGCAGTACTGATCTATCTGGAACCGTACGCTTCATCTGCCGCTGAGCTTGTCACGGAGCTTCTGCAATATATTCATGAAAAGGTGCAGTTTACCCCACTTGAAGCAACGTCACTTCTCGCCGGCATCACGCTGGATACGAAACATTTTGCATTGCATACGGGTTCGAGGACATTTGAAGCTGCGGGCTTCCTTCGTCGCAGTGGTGCGGATACCATTATGGTCCAGAAGCTGATGAAAGAGGATCTGTCAGAATATATTGCTAAGGCAGAAATCATAAAGCATGCTAAAATGGTATATGGGAACATTGCGCTGGCGGTCACTGGCCCTGGCAACAAGATCTCACAGATGATGATCGCCCAGGTGGCGGACACATTGCTGAACATGACCGACGTGGTCGCTTCATTTGTCATCAGTGAGCGTACGGATGGATTAATTGGCATCAGTGCAAGATCACTGGGTCGTATGAATGTTCAGGTCGTTATGGAACGATTAGGTGGCGGCGGTCACTTAACTAACGCTGCGGTGCAGCTTGAAGGAACGCTGGGAGAAGCGGAGAAACGGCTGATGAACGTCCTGGCTGAAATCGAAAAGGAAGAGGGGGTATTCGAATGAAAGTCATTTTTATAAAAGATATGAAGGGTCAAGGCAAGAAGGGACAAGTGAAGGAAGTATCTGAGGGTTATGCACAGAATTTCCTGTTGCCGCGTGGAATTGTGCGTCCGGCAACGGAGGGTAACATGAAGACACTGGACAATCAGAAGGCGGCAGAAGAAAGACTTAAACAGGAAGAGAAAGCTGAAGCAGAAGCACTTGCGAAGAAGCTGGAGGCAGAAGTTACGGAACTCAAGGCAAAAGCGGGTGAGGGTGGCCGTCTGTTCGGTGCCATTACGAGCAAACAGATCGCGGAAGCCTTGTCCAAAAAGGGCCTGAAAATAGATAAGCGCAAAATCGAGCTGGATGATCCGATCCGTACGCTCGGTGTAACGCAAGTGATCGTTAAGGTTCACCCTGAAGTGAAAGCAACCTTGAAGGTACAGGTAACGGAGGAGTAAGATGGGCGGCGAAATGTTATTCGACCGGGTCCCCCCGCAGAACCTGGAGGCCGAACAGGCTGTGCTGGGTGCGATCCTGTTGCAGGGCGAAGCACTGATTACAGCGATGGAACGGGTGCAAACCGAGGATTTCTACGATAAGCCCCATCAATTGATCTATGAAGCGATGATTCAGCTGGGTGAGGAAAATCAACCGATTGACCTTGTTACGCTGACTTCGCGCCTGAAGGATAAAGGTGAGCTGGAGGACATCGGTGGCGTTAGCTACCTTGCCAAGCTTGCTCACGGTGTGCCGACAGCGGCCAACGTGGATTATTATGCGCAGATTATCGAAGAGAAATCGATGCTTCGTCGTCTGATTCGTACAGCTACGCAGATCGTAAGCGAAGGCTACACAGGCGGAGAAGATGTTGCAGGTATGCTCGGGGAAGCAGAGCGACGCATCTTGGAGATTTCCAACAGACGCTCCAGCAGTGGTTTTATCGCCATCCAGGATGTACTCATGGAAGTGTTCGACAAGGTCGAAACGTTGCATCAGAACCGGGGAACGACAACAGGGATCCCTTCCGGCTTCATCGATTTGGACAAGATGACCGCTGGATTCCAGCGTAGTGACTTGATCATTGTAGCGGCGCGTCCATCCGTAGGTAAGACCGCCTTTGCCTTGAACATCGCTCAGAATGTAGGCATCAGGGCACAAGAAACGGTAGCCATCTTCAGTCTGGAGATGTCCGCGGCACAGCTTGTACAACGGATGATCTGCGCCGAGGCCAATCTGGACGCGGGAGTTCTTCGTACAGGGGAGTTCAAAGGCGATGAAGACTGGCAGAAGCTAACCATGGGGATTGCCGCTCTCAACGAAGCCAACATCTATATCGACGATACGCCAGGGATCACGGTAGCTGATATTCGTGCGAAATGCCGTCGTCTGAAAAAAGAGAAGGGTCTCGGTATGATTCTGATCGACTACCTTCAATTGATTAGTGGACGTGGTAAAGCCGGGGAGAACCGTCAACAAGAGGTATCCGAGATTTCACGTACGCTGAAACAGATTGGCCGGGAACTGGAAGTTCCGGTTATTGCCTTGTCTCAGCTTAGCCGGGGTGTAGAGCAACGTCAGGATAAACGTCCGATGATGAGTGACTTGCGGGAATCGGGTTCGATCGAGCAAGATGCTGATATCGTAGCCTTCCTGTACCGGGATGACTACTACAACCAGGAAACCGAGAAGAAAAATATTATCGAGATCATTATTGCTAAACAGCGTAACGGTCCGGTAGGAACCGTAGAATTAGTCTTCTTGAAAAACTTTAATAAATTCGTCAATTACGAGAGGGCACATAGTGATGCCTTCGCGATGTAGCGGATAGACTGCGACTACTCTGAACAGGGGTGCACAGGCTATCCGTACAACCAGTAACAGGAGAATGTCTGGTTGAATATCAGTATATACCATATATAGCGTCGATCCATCGCAAATGTAAAAGTACCGGTGAGAATGCAGTCAAGGTAAACAAGACTGAGATCACCGGTTTTTTACGGTGAAATTCGGTCATAATTCCGAACATTAACCAAGTGCCATATATAATTGTTCGCCATTTCATTTGACTTTGAAAAAGGGGACTGGTACACTAATATTGCTGCGTTAAAGCGGCGAAAACCTTCCCTTGAATGTAACGGGAGGACATTTTTACTGTCCGTTAGCACGCTTCTCAGTCGGTTTATTGCGTAACATGCCTGCCGGGATAGAGGACGGACAGACCAATACAAAGGTGCGCAAGGCACCCACGGAGGTATGTTAACTATGTCAACGGTAGTTGTAGTGGGAACGCAATGGGGAGACGAAGGAAAAGGTAAAATCACGGATTATTTGGCGGAGAGCGCTGATGTGGTGGCTCGTTACCAAGGAGGTAACAATGCTGGCCATACGATCCTGATCGACAACAAAAAATATAAATTGACGATGATTCCATCGGGTATCTTTTACACAGACAAAGCTTGTGTGATTGGTAACGGTATGGTTATCAACCCGAAGGCACTTATCGAAGAAATTAATTATATTCATGATAACGGATTTACAACGAAAAACCTGTCCATCAGTGAGCGTGCACATATCATCCTGCCTTATCATATGGTTCTGGATGCACTGGAGGAAGAGAGCAAAGGCCCGAACAAAATCGGTACAACAGGTAAAGGGATCGGCCCTTGTTACATGGACAAATCTGCCCGGATCGGTATCCGCATGGTGGATCTGCTGGATGCAGAAGATTTTGAATTGAAGCTGCGTCATCTGGTTAAAGAGAAAAATCGTGTTATCGAGCAAGTATACAACGGTACGCCGGTTGATGTGGAAGAGATTCTGAGGGATTACCTCGGTTATGCGGAAATTCTCCGTCCTTATGTGAAGGATACATCGGTTGTGCTGAATGATTTCATTGATGAGAATAAAAAAGTACTGTTTGAAGGCGCGCAAGGTGTGATGCTGGATCTGGATCAAGGTACGTATCCATATGTGACTTCTTCCAATCCGTCTGCAGGCGGTGTGTGTATCGGTTCCGGTGTTGGTCCAGCACGCATTCAGCAAGTTATTGGTGTAGCGAAAGCATACACAACTCGTGTAGGCGATGGCCCATTCCCGACCGAATTGCATGATGCGATTGGCGACCAGATCCGTGAGACAGGTCATGAGTACGGAACAGTAACCGGGCGTCCGCGCCGTGTGGGCTGGTTTGACAGTGTGGTTGTTCGTCACGCCCGTCGTGTAAGCGGCATTACAGGGCTGTCCTTGAACTCATTGGACGTTATGACAGGTCTGGATACCGTAAAAATCTGCACAGGTTACAAATTCCGTGGTGAAGTAATCACTCACTATCCGGCAAGCCTCAAAATGCTGGCTGAATGTGAAGCCGTATACGAAGAAATGCCAGGTTGGAGCGAGGATATCACAGGAGCGAAGAAGCTGGAAGATCTGCCTGTAAACACACAGAACTACGTGAAGCGTGTATCTGAACTGACAGGCATTCCGATCGCGATCTTCTCTGTAGGTCGTAACCGTGAGCAAACAAATCAAGTTCTGCCAATCTACGTATAACATGATATTTGAATGATAGATAAACCTCCAGTTGTTGCTACTTAGCGGCGACTGGAGGTTTTTTGTGTCTGTTTCGGATATAATCCCGAGATTTCCGTCAATACTGGCTAACAGGATACGTTGAACGAATGATATGTATATGGAGGGAGAGAAACAGAGATGAAGTTGCTGATGTGGTTTGTCAAAATGGTACTTATCGTGCTGCTGGTCAGTTCACTGACGTTGCTTACGACAGGTTTAATCGTGCAATCGTATGCCAAGTCATTGCTAGCCAGTTTTAATATACAGTGGGAAGGTCAGCCTATGGGTCTGATGGGCATGTTCCAAGGGGCCTTGGGCGGCAAGCAGTCCAGTGAGGGGGAAAAGTCAGAGGATACGTCTACGGATCAGCGAGCGGGAACGAAAGAGGAAAAAGCTCCGGAGAATTCAATTTCGGTGATGGGCAACGGAACGACGAACCTCGGAACCCCGGGCAACGATGAAACGGGCGGAGCAGGGGCAAGCGGGAATTCTGGAAATGGAACAGTAGACGGCAACGGAACAGCGGCTGGAAGTGACACATCAAGTGGTCAAGGAGCGAACAGTAACCAGGCAACGGGCAATGATGAAATCGTTATTACACCAGATGACATTACAGGCGCCAAAAACAAACTGCCGACGGAGGAAAAAGAACGCATTTTCACGTTGCTGATGAACAAGCTACCCCAGAAGGAAATGCAACAGATCTCAGGAGCGATGGAGGGTGGACTGACCGAGCAGGAGCTGCGAGAGATTGAACAGGTGATCTCGAAGTATCTCACGAGTGAAGAATACGATGATTTGATGCAAGTATTGCAAGCGGAATAAGTAGGCATGCTGCAACTTCTTAGCCCCGCATCCTCCAACTAGAACGACCAGTTAAACTGGATAAATGTTACATCCATATTGAAATTCACGACGCTTTTCCCATATAATTGAATGAATTAGTAGAGAAACGTACCTACCCAGGAGGAAGAGTATATGAGAATGAACCGTAAAGAACACGATATATAACAACAGGACTTCTCCTTAACACCTGCTCTCAGGCCGAGGAGTCGTGGCCCTCCGTTCATGCCTTTGTACCAGAGGTACGTTGTACCGATACCGGAGAAAAGCATGAAAATGGACTATTGGAGGCCTAATAACTATGAATACATCGAATAATACAGGTGTTAAAAATACGATAAATACATCATCAATGATGCCGGCTGAACAACTTGCTGCAATGAAGGAACGATTTGAGCAAGGATTAAAGGAAGCAGAACAGCCCTTCCATGGTTGGGATTTTGGATATATTACGGATAGTGGGCGGATGCAGAGTGGTGTGTTGTGCTGGTCTTACGACGAGATGGCACGGAGTTGTATGAAGGATGCGAAGCGAATGCTGGATATGGGCACAGGCGGTGGTGAGCTGCTGTCGAGTCTGCATCCGTTACCGCCATACACTTGTGCAACGGAAGGATACGCCCCAAATATAGCGATTGCGAAGGATCGTCTTAGCCCGTTAGGCGTAAATGTGTATCCTGTAACGGATGATTCTCAGCTTCCTTTTGCAGATGGGGAATTTGATCTAATTCTCAATCGGCATGAATCGTATAATCCACGGGAAGTCTGGCGCGTGCTTTCAGAAGGTGGAGTGTTTCTGACTCAGCAGGTAGGTTGGTCGGATTGCCGTGAGATCAATGATCGATTAGGCATCCCAATGCCATCTGATTATGCTGGATGGGAGCTCGATTTCGCCGTAGATCAGTTGGTGAGAAACGGTTTTCACATCTGGGATCAGCGTGAAGCTACGCCTGTACAGCGTTTCTATGATATCGGGGCTCTGGTTTATTATCTAAACACCATCCCGTGGCAAGTACCAGATTTTACAGTAGAACGATTCCGTGAACCATTATGGGAGATTCATCTGGAGATGGAGCGGCATGGATTCTGGGAAGTGCAACAAAAGCGGTTTATTATAGGTGCAACCAAGAATAAGTGACAATGAATCTCGAGTTGGGCGTGATGAGCCTGCCAGAGTATATAAACAGTATAAGCAATAATCATAATCCTTCATCAGAGTTACTCTGATGGGGGATTTTTTTGTATTTACATGAAAAATTGAATGCAATTTAGTAGGTCTTAGAACCTAGTCCTAGATTGAGATAAAAAGTACATAGTATAACTGGAGTTGAGGCATAATGGGTGATGGAACAGACGCTCTAACCAATGGATATATCAGGGAAACCAGATAGGACGCGGATTTTTCTTGTGAGGATAAGAGTTGAAATGACTGTAAAACCTGTGTTAAAGTATACGGGTGTGATAAAAGGTTAAAATTTTGACACTTTTAAGAGCACAGCTAAAGTCCTGCTTTTTTAAATAATCATAACAATGAACTTACTTGCATAAGACTCACCATGAGGTGAAGTCCGATTCAAATGCGGATTAAGAAGTACTGAAAAGGAGAGAATCATGAAAGGTTTCAGAGGCAAACGCCAACCGGATCAACACCGGGTACACGAACAATCCGGAGAACACCGGACGGCCGAAGACAAAAACAGCATGAGCATGTCCAACTTCAGTTCAAATAAGAAAAGAATTTTGTCATCGCGCAAATGGATCATTACCGCAACTTGTGGCATTCTGATTGCAGCATCGGTTGGATTCGGAGTTAAGCAATATGTGGCTTCCAATACGGTTCCTTATTATAAGGTTATAGTCAAAGGCACTGAAGTTGGAACCATTGCCAACGAGGCACAACTGCAGCAATTGTTTGCGAAAAAAACCGAAGAATACCGAGAGAAGTATCCGGATGCAGAGATGGTGCTGAACACAGACGGAATTACAACGGAAACGGTAAGGGCATATAAACCGGAAGTGAACAGCGAGCAAACGCTGGACAAGCTGGGGAATATGTTGACGGCATATGCCAAAGGCGTAGAGCTTAAAGTGAACGGTGAAGTCGTCGGCATTGTGAAGGATCAGGAAACGGCAGACAAGATCCTGCAACAAGTACAGAGCAAATACATACCGGCATCGGCTGTGCGAAGCTCACTGAAAACCAAGTCGGTATCGGCGAATTCTTCTAAAAAAGATAACGGGCCAAGTACAACGTTAAAATCCGTAGACATCAAAGAAGAAGTGACAACGGATACGGTGAAGGCGGACCCGAATAAAATATGGGATGAGTCCGAGGCGGTTAAAGCTTTAACCGTTGGTAAAGACGCGCCTGTAACCTATGTAGTGCGAGAAGGGGATACGATCTCTTCGATCGCAGCTAAATATGAGATTACACAAAGCGAGATTCGCAAACATAACCCGGGCATCAAGGAGACATCCCTCCAGATTGGACAGGAGTTGACTCTGACCGTACCAAAGCCGGCAATCACGGTTAAATCGGTGGAGCAAGTGGTAGAACAGATTGAAGTGAAACCACAGGTTGAGGTGCGCAAAAGTGCTGAGCTGAAGGCAGGTACGACGAAAGTGGTTCGTCCAGGCCAAAGCGGGCTGAAAAATATGCAGTATCGTATCACCAAAGAAAACGGCGAAGTCGTTCGTGAAGAATGGCTGGGTCAGGAAGTTCTCAAAACTGCGGTGACTGAGGTAGTACTGAGCGGAACCAAAGTGGTTGGCGAAGGCACAGGACAGTTTGCATGGCCTGTATCCAATGCGACGATGAGCAGCAGCTTCGGTCAACGTTGGGGACGTCAGCACAAAGGTGTCGATCTGGTCGGTAATCGTGATGTGAAATCTGCAGATGAAGGTGTAGTTACTTTTGCAGGACAAAAAAGCGGTTATGGGAATGTTATCATTATTAACCATCGCAACGGATATGAAACACTTTACGGTCACTTGAATAGCATCAATGTTGATGTTGGCCAAGTGGTAGAAAAGGGCGACAGTATCGGCGTGATGGGAAATACCGGACGTTCCACAGGAACACATCTGCATTTTGAGATTTTGAAAAATGGTACAGCAGAAAATCCGATGACTTATCTGAATTAAGGATATATCACGATATTGAGTATAGTACACAAGGCATCGCTTCACGATGCTGAGATGAGGACAAGGCCCGCTCTATAGCTGGCCTTGTTTTTTTGTTGTGAAATATTTTCACAGGAAACGGCTTCCAAGAGGGGGTTCGGGATGTGACGGTGCCTCAGGTATGTTAAACTAGAGAGTATAAGTCGTTGACTATATTCAACACACAACATGATATGGACTATAAGCAATACAATAGATTAGAGAGACAGCGCCAGTGGCGGATTAAGCAGGATATAGGGGTGAATTCAGCCGATGCAGGGAAAGATTTTGGTGGTGGACGACGAGCAGCCCATCGCAGATATTCTGAAGTTTAATTTGGAAAAAGAGGGATACGAGGTCATCTGTGCGTTTGATGGTATTCGTGCGGTCGAACTGGCGTTATCCGAGAAACCGGATCTGATGCTTCTGGATCTGATGCTTCCGGGCAAGGACGGGATGGATGTGTGCCGCGAGGTGCGTGCTCATCTGGAGGTCCCGATTATTATGCTGACAGCCAAAGACGGAGAGATCGACAAAGTACTCGGTCTGGAACTAGGCGCAGATGATTATGTAACCAAACCTTTTAGCACACGGGAGTTGCTCGCACGGGTCAAGGCTCAGATGCGCAGACAACAGAAACCTACAGCGATTGTAGAAGCGCCAGAGGAAGAAGGGAAGCAGATCCTGCGGCTGTTTGATCTGGCTTTTGATATGGACATGTATACGGCGTACAAGGGCGGAGAACCGCTTGATCTGACGCATCGGGAATATGAGCTACTCTATTATATGGCTAAGCATTCGGGCAAAGTCATGACACGAGAGCATCTGTTGCAAGCTGTATGGGGATACGAGTATTTTGGGGATGTGCGTACAGTGGATGTGACGATTCGCAGGTTACGGGAGAAGATTGAAGAAAATCCGAGCAAGCCGGAAACGATTCTGACTCGCCGGGGGCTTGGTTATCTCGTGCGTAGTGCCAAAAGCGTGGGGATATAATGGGCCGATTCTCGCAATTTTCGTTCTTCCGAACGATTCAGGCGAAATTAATTATTATATATGTGCTGCTGATTCTAATTGCGATGCAGTTGATCGGCGTTTATTTTGTAAGTGCGATGAAGAACTCGCTCACTAGCAACTTTACAGAAGATTTGCAGGCACGGGCAGAGATGCTGTCGGTGTTAGTCGGTCAGACGATGGCTGGTGGAGAAGCGGAGGGTGGAGAGGACAAAACGGAGAACCTGCGTGTGCTGGTAAACAATCTGTTCAACATCAACGGTGCCGAGATTCAGGTGCTGGATGCCAGCGGCAAGGTGCTTACGACTTCGCTAAGTTCACATTCCGATTATATTGGGCGAAAAAATACCCAGACCGTTGTCAGCCGTGCATTGCAAGGCATTCGGGATAATGAGGAATATATCGTAGACGAGGATAATGTCCGCAAAAAAGTCGTGGCTAAGCCGGTTTTAACCGGCGGCAAAATTATTGGTGCGGTCTACATCGCCGCTTCGATGAACGAGCTGTACGCGACGATGGAAGGCATTAACAAGATTTTCATATCCGGTATTCTGATCGCCTTGGTATTAACAGCGGTACTCGGTGTCATTCTGTCACATACGATCACCCAGCCGATTAAGGAAGTGACAAGGCGGGCAACCGCGGTTGCAGAAGGGAACTTCGATCAGCAGACACCGGTATTTGGCACAGATGAGATTGGTCAGCTTAGCCAGGCATTTAACTATATGACCAGCAGGCTGCGAGATGCTCTTTCCCAGAACGAAGAGGAGAAAGAGAAACTGACCTCGATCCTGACCAATATGAGTGATGGTGTTGTTGCGACGGATGAGCATGGCAAAGTCATTCTCGTCAACCGCCGTGCCAGCAACATTCTCGGCATGCGCCCATCGGATATTGAAGGCAGGCACTTTGCTGTCCTGCTGGGTATTGATCCGGAGGACGCGGAAGCACTGGCAAGTGGTTTCACCGGCTCAACATTGCTTCAGATTGCTCCGGCAGGTCAGGAAGAGCCGGTCGTGATTCGCATGACGTTCACTCCTGTACACCGGCGTGAGCTGGGAATCACCGGCACAATTGCTGTACTTCAGGATGTAACGGAGCAGGAAGAACTGGAAAACTCCCGGCGTGAGTTTGTAGCGAATGTATCGCATGAGCTGCGTACACCGCTCACCACGATTAAAAGTTACGCCGAAGCGCTGGATGATGGAGCATTGGAAGACCCGCAGCTGGCGGGACGTTTTGTCGGTGTAATTCAGAATGAGACCGAGCGCATGATCCGTTTGGTGACGGACCTATTGCACCTGTCCAGACTGGATTCCAAGGAAGCATTGCTACGCAAGCAACCTATCGATATTTTGGAGATGCTGGAGGAAGTCACGGATCGATTCTCCTTCCAGATGCACCAGAAGGACATTCAGTCTGTCCTGTCTGTGGAAAATGATATTCCAGCAGTTCCACTCGATCGGGATCAGATTGATCAGGTTCTGGATAATGTAGTGTCCAATGCATTGAAATATACATTGGAGGGCGGCACCATTACGATCGCCGCCCGACGCAGCGATGAGCATACGTTAGCTATCTCCGTATCTGACACAGGTATGGGTATTCCGCAGCGTGATCTGGATCGGATATTTGAGCGTTTTTACCGCGTTGATAAAGCTCGCTCTCGCAGTATGGGGGGCACAGGGCTTGGATTGTCCATTGCCCGGGAAATTGTAAAAGCTCACGATGGAAGCATCTCTCTTGAGTCTGAGGTAGACGTTGGCACAACGGTAACGTTCACATTGCCAATGCGTGATAAGGGAGGTGAGCACCTTGAAGGAACGGATTAAATCTCTGGTGCTCGCTTCACTGGTTGCAGCCAGTCTGATCCAGAGTTATTTCCTGATCTATCGTCTTCCTGGGGGCGGTGACTCTGTGGTGACCTCGGAGACAAACTACGTGAAGACCGAAAATATGGGTCAAGAGCGTAATATTGAGGAGTTAATTTTCCCGAATCAGATGATTATTCATCTGGGTCAGGATAAACATACGGTGTTTTACCCTGGCAACACGTTCTATCAATTGATCTATTCCAGGCTGAAAGGCCGGACGTTCGAGGATTTCCAGCGTCGCAATGTGCAGTCGGTGAATTGGGATCAGATTCGTAAGCAGAGTCCCGGCTTTGAGTTGTCGTTTAAGGAAGGCATGCCAGTGGCCTTGTTACAGCGAGTGATGCGCTTAGGAACAGATTCTCTTTTTCAAGGAGAGACAATCAACCGTATTGCTATATATACAACTCCAGATGAGACAAAGGCTCATGCGCTTTTTTTCAGTGCCAAGGGGGATGTGGTCTATGAGGCCACACAGGCCGACTTGACGGTGCAGGATGTGCAGCAGCATGTCGATTTTGGGACGAGCTGGACACCGTACACGCTAATGGAAGGCGGATATTATATTCCGACGCAGGCACTGGATACGATTGAGGCAGATGTGCCGACAGGGCAGTTCACGGTAGAGCAGATGCAGCGCAGTCTGTTCACTGATCCAAGCATGACCCGGAATATTCGGGAAAAAGATGGATCAGAGATTTATACGGATAGCAAACGTAGTCTGCAAGTGAAGCAGGAGCAACGCTGGATCAGCTATACAGACCCGGCGGCACCGCCAGCTGGACAGAGTGATGCGTCCAAGGACGCACTGTTTGCGGTTGACTTTGTCAATCAGCATGGTGGCTGGAAAGGGCGCTCACGCATGATGCTCAAATCAGCTGACAACAAAACGAAGTTGCAGTTCCAGCAGTATTACGGCAGTTACCCAATCTTGGATTCGATGCAATTCCGTTTCGGCACGATCAACATGGAAATGCAGCAGGAGACGGTATCTAGTTATGAACGATCTTTAGAATATCTGAACGAAGGTGCGGAGACGAAGAAGCCCATCAAGCTGCCCGGCGGGGATAAACTGAAAAATCTGATCCGCAAAGTGGCGGGTGAAAACCGCAAAGTCGTGGATGTATACCCGGCATATCGTCCGTCTGCGATGGAGGATGGGTTGCGGCTGATCCCGGTTTGGGTGATTCGCTTTGGCAACGGTGAGGAAACGACGGTGTCTTAATAGTAGGGACGTTTACGTAGTAGTGGAGACGCTAAAGGAGCGAGTGAAACTCTAACGATTATCATTGACGTTAAATGCTGAAGCAATGTCTAGGTGATAGCAATATCTGAAAGCAGCATTGGTATCATTAAAGCTTGTGGTTAACGGTGGATTGATATCCTCGGCTGGAAATGTCGGGAGCGTCCAATCTGGTGTCGCAAGCTTTCTCGAATTTGAGTAACCTTCTCTCAACAGGATTTGCGAAGTTCAGTGTAATGCTAACTGGGATAACCAGAGCTAGTGGTGCGGATAAAATTCTAACGATCACCAGAGACGTTAAATGCTAGATTTATGACGTTTTCAAAATCTAACGATCACCACAGACGCTATTTTAGTGGAATTGGGCTAATCCTGGCTGAAAAGCCTGAATTTACACGAAATAAGGTTTCTCATGATCGTTAGAATTAAAATGAGCCTGAAATGGGGCGAATAAGCTCCGTGGTGATCGTTAGCCTGAAGAGGCCACGAGCGGCATAGCAGTGAACAAGGCCAAACACAAGTTAAACAAGCTGAAACAAGACTAGGTGTGGGAAACATGCGCTAAGCACCTGAACAAGAAGGCAAAACTTGTGACTGTCCACGGGTTATTAAGATTAAGATACGAGGCTGTGTTGGGACTGTGAAAGCAAGGTTATATTAGATGATTACGTAAATAAGGAGGTGAATGGTCTGGATTGGGGACGGGCGAAAAATGTATTAATCTATGCATTTCTGCTGCTGAATCTGGTATTGGGTTATCAGATCTGGATGGATGCGCGCGAGACGGCCGGAGCCAATCTGGACTTCACCTCGCTCGCAGATAATACACAGCAGGCGATGGAAGAGAAGGGCATTCAGGTGCTGGCGCCGATTCCGAATGAGACGCCGAAGCTGCCGAAGTTGTCCTATGAGTTTACCGAAGAGGACAAGTCGGGGATTGAAGTGGAGCTGGAGGAGCCGGTGGACAGCAAACTGATTTTCTCGCCAAGCGAGCTAGCGGACGCGCTGCAGGCGGAGATTCCGCAAATCGGCACGTACCGGCTGGATCAGCTGATGGCGGAAGATGGGGCTTTTGTGCTCCACCCGCTGGTGGACGGCAAATGGCCGCTCTTTAACGTGAGTCTGGAGCTGTTCTACAGCGATCAGAAAATCACGGGTTATCATCAGACTCCCGTGCGGATTACCACCGCCGAGGAGAGCGATCAGCAGGTACTTCCGGCGCCTAAGGCGCTAGGAACGCTGATCGAAAACTTTTTGCCAAACAATGCAATTGTGAAAGACATACAGCTGGGCTACTACGGCCAGTTGTTCAATTCAGATATACAGGTAGCGATGCCGGCATGGCGGTTCGTGCTGGAAAGTGGCGAAGTGTTGTACGTGCAGGGCATCAGCGGGGATGTATTCAGTCCCAAGTCAGATAAACCAGGGGAGTAATGCGTTATGGGGATATATTTTACGGTGTTATCCAGTGGTTCGACAGGTAATGCCACAGTCATTCAGCATGGGGGCACTTCACTCATGATTGATGCAGGTCTTAGCGCGAAGCGGCTGGAGGCATTGTTTCTGGAACGGGAGATTTCAGGCACGGAACTGGATGGCATTCTGGTGACACATGAACATTCGGATCATATTAAAGGACTAGGCGCGATGTCTCGGAAATATAATTTACCGATCTATGCAAATACGAATACGTGGGCGGCTTTGGAGAAGTCGGTCGGAGCGATTCCGGAGGAGAACCGGCGGATTTTTGAAACGGGTGAAAAGCATGATTTTGGCTCGCTGCGCGTAGAATCTTTCGGCATTTCGCATGATGCGGCTGAACCGGTAGGTTATACATTCGACGATGGCAGCGAGAAATTGTCCGTGGCGACAGACCTCGGCTATATGAGCGACAAGGTTCGCGATGCGATCTCGGACTCGGATGTGCTCGTGCTGGAGGCGAATCATGATGTCGAATTGCTGCGCATGGGGCGGTATCCGTGGAACACCAAGCGCCGGATTCTTAGTGACATCGGGCATTTGTCGAACGAAGCCGCAGGTGCGGCGCTTAGTGAACTGATGAACGGACGCATCAAACGTACGTATCTGGCACATCTCAGCCGGGATCATAATATGATGGATTTGGCTAAAATGTCGGTGCGTGATGCGATGGAAAGCCGTGGCTGTTTTTATCGGGACCATGAGTTCAAGCTCTGTGATACGTATTATGATCGTCCTACACCATGGGATAGGGTGGGTGAGCCATAAAGCTGTCCAGTTCGGCGGCTTTGCGCTCCACTTCCTCGCGTGTGAGGATGCCTTTATCAATAAGCAGTTCAATGATGGTGCTGAGCGCGAGTGTGTTACGATAATGTTCTTCTTTGAGATCAGCCAGCTTGGCCGCCATATGAACTTCGTCCATAGCTGTGAGTGTTCGCGTGCGTTCCATTGTGGAATCCTCCTTCATTCTATGAAGCTTTGAATTGTTCTTTTACTATTATTGTAGTCAGGCTGGGTGGAAAACATTCCTCTTTTTGCCGCTAACATTCTCCGGGCGGGATGTGTATGCTGAAACTGTAGCTGTACCGCTTTGAATTTGGAATGAAATGTGATTGAAAAAGTTTAATAAATTCGAAAGAATAGCGCTTAGCGTATCCCATTTTGTGGTGATAGATAGTATGAACCTCTATTGTTAAGGGAGTTATCACGAAAATTTACGTTTATTTACGTAATTATGCAACTTTTTGGGATATAAAGTGTTTAGTATATAAGGAGTATTATGATTTTGGCTGTTTTTGCGTATGAAATGGAATCTCGAATCTCGCAATAGGCGAGAGCATAATTGATAGAGCACACGGATGCAGTGCCATCCTGTTGTATATATACGTTGTTCCCGGTCTGGTTCCGGGATGCGGCGATGTGCAAGACCATTTTGTGAAAATGCAAAAAAGGCATGGGGAAACGTGGACTACTCTCGTTTTACCATGTAATAACTTGGGCGGCAGTCAGGGTCTTGATGCGTGACAACGAAGGGGAGAGGATCACGATGGGATTGTTTGGAGACGATTTTTATTCAACCAAGGTATCAAGACGCGCCGAACCTGAACAGAAAGGCAAACTTCAGATCATCCGCCCGGGAGGCGGAAAACGCGCACGTGATCGCTGGAGCAATCCGCGTAGATCACGCTCGGAATTCAGTTCTACCGTCAAGGTAGCTGTGATCAGTTCGGTGATCAGCTCCATCGTGACGGTTACGCTGTTCAGCTTCATCAGCCAGCCTGCAACGCAGTTGCCTCTGGCGAATGCGGCTGGTCAAGGTGGTGGAACTGCACAGACCGCACAGGTCGCTGATCCGTATGACCGCATCATCAATGCAGCGGCAGAAGTACGTCCTTCTGTTGTCAGCATCGTGAATCATAAAACAGGCAGTAGCGTGTCGATGGAAGATTCCGCGCTGGGGTCCGGGGTTATTTTCAAAAAAGAAGATGGCAAAGCCTACATTATGACCAATCACCACGTCGTGGAAGGTGCCAGTGATCTGGAGATCGTGACCGTGGACGGGGAAACACATAAAGCTAAACTGGTGGGCAAGGACCGGGTGAGCGACATCGCGGTATTGTCAACGGACGATAAAGGACTCGGAGCAGCGGCAGAAATCGGTGATTCCAGCAAGTTGCAACGCGGCCAGACGGTACTGGCGATCGGTAATCCTCTGGGTCTTGGCGGTACGCTGACATCGGGGATCGTTAGTTACACGGATCGGATTTTGCCTGTATCGATTAATCAGGACGGGGTGTACGACTGGGAGCAAAACGTCATTCAGACGGATGCAGCCATTAACGAAGGCAACAGCGGCGGAGCACTGGTTGATCTGAACGGCAAAGTCGTGGGCATTAATACGATGAAAATCTCGGATACCGGCGTTGAGGGGCTTGGCTTTGCGATTCCGATGAACGAAGTGATGAAAACAGTGGATTCCCTTTTGCTGAACGGCAAAGTATCCCGTCCTTATCTGGGCGTGTACACCGTTGATCTGAGCAATCCGTATGCTCCACTGGATGATGATCAGCGCAAAGACCTCAAGCTGCCATCGCATGTGGATAGCGGTGTGGTTGTACTTGAGGCTTCCGGCCCGGCATCGGAGGCAGGCATGAAGCTGAACGATGTGATTACGGAATTCGATGGGCAAAAAATTACCTCCACGCTGGATCTGCGCAAATTTCTGTACGATAAGAAAAAGATCGGCGATACGCTAGAGGTTTCGTTCTATCGGGACGGCAAAGCGGAGAAAGTGTCCGTGAAGCTGACGGATAAGCCGGAGTAAGGCTTGTGGAGTTTATGAAGTTTGTGGGGCTGTGACAGTGGAGCATGATGTGCAGGTTGTTTCACTGAAATGATCATATGTCATGGAACATGGTCATACTGATAAGGTGATCATGGGTCAAGATGAGAGTAGAGAGAGTGATCAGAATATCTGACCACTCTTTTTATGTTCATGGGGTGTGAGGTATGAGGTAGAACCTAAGGGTAGGGCAGGACACAACTATAGTAAGTTGAACTATTCTTTACACGTTAACGAAGAGGACAGAAAAAACCTGGAAAAGCGAAGCGCTCGCCTGAAAGCTTTCTGCAAGAAAGCTACATCGGAAGCATACGCTTATCACCGGTTTTTCCCTTTGAAAAAGGGAATTAAAAAAAATCTGGGGATAACCACTACTCTCCAGGTTATTCTGTCATCGGAGTGGACTGTGTAAAATCTTTAGTTCAATTTATATAGACAGAAAGACTTGGAGCGAAAGGCGCAGATACATTTGTTCGCCTGTATGGTAAACTGTTCTTAATGTGTTTACATAGATCGTTGTTGCAAATAACAGCTGGATAACGTGTGATCTGGCTAGCTAATCTGAAAATGGAGGGATTCGGAGATGAATCTATTGAAGAAAAAGGTACTTGGCGGAACAGGATTGGTACTATCGATGCTGTTGTTATCTGCATGTGGATCGGAGAGCACACCAGCTGCATCAGTAGATACGAGCGCGTTGCAGGAGAAGATCGCTGGCCTGGAGAAAAAGCTGACCGAGCAGGGAATCAAAAGCGATGAGCAGGCGCAGAAAATTGCGGCACTTGAGAAAAAGCTGAATGAATTTGGTACAGCTGGCGTTGCTGGACAAGGGACGGGTGGCAAAACACCGACGGCTGGAGGAAACAACGGGTCTGCTGGAAAAGGAGACGGGGTACTGATTACGTTTGCCCAGTATGAGAAGCTGGAGGTTGGCATGACCGTGGAAGAGGTCATCAGCATTCTAGGCGGTGAAGGTGAAGCACTAAGTGAAGCCGAGAACATGGTCGTGTACAACTATAAAGGCACAGCTGGCAACGGCGGCAACGCGGTAATTGCTTTTCAAGGCGGGAAATTGCTCACGAAGGCGCAGTCGGGATTGGAGTAGGTTGTGAGCTGAGGGTAAGAAGCAAGTTAAGGATAGGCATGGTCACATGGCGGGCTGAGCATCTTGATGCATCACACTCATTACACCGCGCGCTAGGCAAAGCAGATAAGGATGGACACGTACGAAGAGTGGTGGGTAAAACACTTAGTGTAAGGATCAGGGACAAGGCTAGGATAGAGTAAAAGTGTAAAAAATAGCTTAATTTTAAAATTATATTTGAAGCATTCCAGCAAGGATACCTGACTGAGGTGGGGGATCGTTGAGGGAGTGCTTTTTGATATGCGATGGTTTGCCTTGGTAAAGTGGGCGAGCAGGATTTGATTAAAGGCTAGGCTGAAGGCAACGGGAGAACGTGAGTGAAGTAGAGCAAGAATAGCAAGGATCGGAGAAGCCCCCGGAGTAACATTCTTAAGTGTGTTCATGTGCTTTGGTATATTGGGTGCTAGTAGGTTAAACTCCAGGTTTTTGTGTTTGATAAGACAGGAAAGGGAAAGATATACCTGCTCATGCAAAGCGGAAGGCTTTTTCGGTGCAAGAGTGGCAAGTTTTTGCATGGATCAGCGAGGTGGGGGTTTCTTTTCCGCGGCAGGTGTGATAGAACTGAGAAGTGGCTATCCTGTAATGGGATAAGCGGTTGTGAATCGGGAACATAGCTGGTGACAGAAAGGATGCTTGACGGATGTACGTTGTATGCAAAGAACACGTGGACATTGCCATCGACATGTTTGTGGATGAATATGAGGACGCTCCGGATATCGTGGATCTGAAGGAGACGGAATTTGCCGACTGGGACCCGCCTGCCAAATGCGCTGAGTGCGATCAGCACGCGGAATTTCTTGTCGTTTAGCGTACTGTAGAGCAGGCCGCCAGGGGTGCTATTGGATGTTGCTATGAGATGTCGTTGTGCATGGCGTAGCAGCGTAGCGGTAGTGCTTCTAGCGTTAGACTTGGTTCGATCCGGTATGAACATCACAGCAAGGTGCAGAGGGAGCGTGTTGAGCGCTCTTTTTGCATTTGTGGGAGAGAGCGGCTGTGGCGTGGGAGATTTCAAAAGTGGGCGATTCGGGCTGAATAAGGTTTGTGGTGATCGTTAGAGTTTTGGAATGAACTTGGTGTGCATGAACAATGCGATTGAAGCATCTAACATATAGATGGATGGCAAGACGACGATTCAGGAGGAATGATCATATGTTGATTCAAATTATTGGCGTAGGCAAATTGAAGGAAAAATATTTAACGCTGGGCATTCAGGAATATGCCAAGCGGCTCGCCCCGTACATCAAGTTTCAGATGATCGAGGTCGCAGACGAGAAAGCGCCCGATACCCTGAGCGAAGCCGAGGTGCGGGCGGTAAAAGAGCGCGAGGGCGAACGCATCCTCGCGCATGTGAAGAGCGAGGCGCACGTCGTCGCGCTCGCACTGGATGGCCAGCTCTGGAGTTCAGAGGAGCTGGCTGTAGAGATCGACAAGCTCGGCACGTATGGGACGAGCCATGTCGTGTTTGTCATCGGAGGAAGCCATGGGCTCTCCGATGAGGTGTTGCGCCGCGCGAAGCAGCGCTTAAGCTTCGGGCGCATGACCTTGCCGCATCAGCTTATGCGGCTGGTGCTGGTGGAGCAGATTTATCGTGCAGTGAAGATAAATCGGGGTGAACCGTATCACAAGTAGGGCGAAGTGTTGCCAGTGGATACTAAAAATAATGATCCCTAATAAATTCAGGGGTCAACTAATTACCAATTTAGCTTGGAGTATAACTATATACCTGTTTTTTACAAAAATGTCTGGGACATATTCTTCTGGAATTTTTCTAAGTCCTCCAATAATAACGATTACGTATGAGCTCCGAAAGAGTAGAAGAATGCAAGGATAGAACACCATAACTAGTAAGTTATTCGCAATAAATGCAGGTTATTTATGTCAACACGGACGCAATTCCACGATTTACTTGAGATACCATTTGATTTAAGAGTATCGCACTTTAGGGTTGAGAGTTGAATCCAAGACTGATAAGAGTTTTCTGTGTAATGTTTTCATCTATAGTTACCTCCATATTATTATTCAAAGGTATGATATAAAAATGAAACTTGGTCTATTACAAATTATTGAGAAAACAGAAGAAGAAATATCCTAACCAATTAAAAAGAGCATTCTCTGTAATGGAGAATGCTCTAGTAAAGTTAAGAACAACGATAAGTGTCTTTCTTCAAATATGCTCGTTAATGCGAAAAATTTATGATGAATATAACCTTAATTACAACTGAGTATCTTCGATATTCAAGTTATATTTTTCTTTTACCGATTCCCAAAACTCATTATACTTTTGATCAGTATTTTCTGACGAATTATTCAGAGATCTCATAGCATTAGTAGTAATTTCAGGTTCCTCAAGATTAAATTTCCCTAGATTTAAATTGATCAACACATAGTTGCCCTGATCATTCTTTTCTAAGAACATGATATAGGTGATATCCTTTTCAAGTTCAGTATAATCGTTAAGTGTGATTTTGGTATCTTTAATTGCTGGGTCTGTATATCCTATTGGTTCAATGGCTTCCAACGTTTGACCTGTGGAAATATCAGAATCATCTGGTTTTTTAATAACAGAGTCTATATTTAGATTGGTTAAAGTATAAAAATCCTGAATAACACCGTCATCAAAGGTGGTCGTTATGTGCTTTCTGTCTTGAAATTCTTCTGCAGTAGAACCAATGATAATCAAGTCTGCATTACGATCCAACTCTTCTACATTATCGAAACCCAGGTAGAGGGCATCTGTGTGGATGATTTTCTCTTTTGGAGCAGTTTCATAACCATTCTTTTGAGTGGTGTGTACAATCTCTGCTTCGACATTAGAATCAGACAAAGCCAACCAACTGAGAGAAGTAATCAGTGCCCCGCCTATAACTATCATGCTCCAAAGTTTAAATTTTCTATTAATCATTATATCTTCCTCCTTAGCAGAGTATTAATTTCCCCATTTAGCTTTTAATTCATTTTTATCATACGTTTGTACCCCAATTTTTTGTAATAGGGGTTGCATAACTGAATTCACATTTGGAGTAGTTTCTCCTAAAGATAGGGTGTGGCCTATCTCGTGTGTAGCTGCGCTTGTTCTATATTCCACTCCCGGAAATTTATCGTCAAGAGTATTATGGTATAGCGCTACAGTAGAATAGGCTCTTAAAGCCTCTCTATCTACTGGAGTCCCTGAAGGACTATAGTAACTGGCTTGACCAACTAATCTGCTATTGGTAGTTGTTCCAACATAATACTTATCATTTAGTCCGCTCGTAGAACTAGTTTTTCCAATCGCAACATTAGAAGAAATGCCATTCCATCCTTCCCGACCAGCATCGAAAGCCGAGGTATACCCATAACTAGAAACGGATGAATCATAATAAGCATTAAATTTTGCTGATGAACGACCTTTAGGCCAATAGTCAGCACTCACAATGCTACTAATACTTATTGTGGCTAAAACTACTGCCGTAGCAATGGCAGTTACTTTTTTTACATTTTTCAACACAATAACACCCTCTCTTGTTGCATTTTGTATATTTGTGTCATATTACACTAAAAGGATGCTGATGTAAATATAAACATTTAAATTTAAAATATATACTAGTGTTCCATCATTTTCATGCTGAACTCGTTATCTAGCATGAGGATGCAGTTTCATTATGTTTAATAGTAGTAAGATCATTATTGGTTTCCAGGATGGAGAATCATTGGCCGGGAGGAGGAGAAGGCTTATCTTCGTGAGCGTTATCGAACTGTTGCTGTAATTCTGAATGAATGTAATTCAGTCTTTAGGGAGGGCGTTGGTCTCGATCAAGGTAGCGAATTGAATATCAGATGTCAGATTGATCCCCTAATAGCTGTCGCCTTGTGGGTTGTAGCGTGAATGGTTATTAGCTTCTTAAAAAAACACTTTATGTTTATATCAAAATCTTTAAGTTTCGCTCTACAGAGGATACGGTGAACCGTACCACAAGTAACATCGAAAGTTTTTTGATGAAAAAGCCTACCCAAAGAAAACAGAACATCGCCTACGAACCAAAGCCTCTATTCCAATCAGCGGAATAGAGGCTCTTCGCATAAAAAAGATCCAGTCACCTAAAGTGACTGGACCTTCAATAACAAACTAAATCTCAAACTCAACATTACCCTTCTCGCTTAACTCAAACGGACCTGGCGTGACATCTGCATCGGGTCTCTTTGTGCCGAGAAAGTCGGAGTCCAAGCGATAGGGAGTGCTGTCGGGTTCCTCGTACTTCATATCGGCGTGATACGTTTTTCCGAGCAGGTCGGTGGTAATCACCATCGCAGAGGTGCCCCGAAGCAATTCGGGTTCATTGATCTGCACCAGCACCTTACCTTGCGCAGGATCAATTTCAATACTTATGCCCTTCTGTGAATGTATTTTCGTATCGGATTCGTGAGTACTTGGAACCGCATGATTGAGATATACATTGCCACCCATAGCTACCGGAAGAACGGCGTTGCCTATAAAGAAATCCTTCGCGGCATCTCCAAGCTCCATAAGCTCCTCTTTGGTGTATTCCCACCATTTCTTATCTTTGACATTCGGGTGTTTGTCGTAGCCACCAAGTCCGACAGCATGCAGATAACAGATGGAATCGTCCGGCACACCGTCCATGACCGTCTTTCCGTTCTCTCCAACTGCATCCCTTGGTTTGAGGGGAAGATGTTCAAAAAAGGTGATGGGAACAGGTTCCTTATTGGCATCGGCGTCGTTATCACCTAAAAAGATATTGTTGTAGTACCTGTCGTCGCCCCCCGTGATATTGGAGTATCCCGCCATGGCCGTCTCGTGAGGGAAGTGATATGGCGTAATCCGGGTAATTTCGGAACGAACGACAAATCGACCTGCGAATAAATTATGGGCAAACGCTCCGCCCTGGGCCATATTTCTGAAATTCATGGGTGAGAGAAATAGATTGTGATCGACCATATATGGACCGTGGCACACCTCAACGAAGAGGTCTTCTGAAATGTTGTCAAAAAATACATTACGACTAATCCGGGTGCCCTGTGCCTGCCAGTCAAGCCAAAGCGCACGGTAACAGCTATAGATGATATTTTCGTTAATTTGAGTATCTAGTGCAGCATGCAGTTTAATCCCCGCGACTTCAGCACCGTGTCTGAGCCGTTTGTGATGAATGTTGTAAATCCGGTTCTGGTAAATGTGGCTGAAAGCTACTCCCATATGACCGACAACACCTGCCTGCTCACAATCATGAATTACATTACCTCGCACGATGTGACTGCCGACTCGATCCTTATGCCAGCCGGAACGTAATGCGCGTAAAATAACCTCCTGCTCCCGTTGAGTCCCGCCTTTACTACGCTTTTCCAAAGCGTTGGTGTGACCTGTACCCATTTCGGTACCCAGACTAATACCAACACATTTGGATTCACTGATTATATTGTTTTCAATAATCCAGCCCTTGCTCCAGTGGGGTCCGATCAAACCTTCCTGGTAGTCCGTAGGCGGTGCCCATTGAGGCGAAGCTTGACACAATGTGAACCCACTCACGGTGATATAGTTCAATCCTGGCTTCTCAGGCCAGAAGCAATAAGGACGCACATTGATTTCTACATTTTCATTACGAGGATCTTTTCCGCCAAAATTAGCCCAGATCTTCGTCGTGGTAGAACCGACTGCGGCATACCATTTTAATAGTGAATCCTCGGGATATTTCGCTTCGGGCCAAACCTCTGGATTGTGAACGCTTTCAACACTTGGGCATTCATACAATGATTTTCCATCCAAATATACATCGCCAAGATGAACCGGGAAGGGCCCGTCGAACAACCAATCTCCACTAAGCTCCACTTCAAAGGGATTACGAACGGAAAAGATGGAATTCAGCACTTCGGTGCTCCAAACGTTCTCTCCTTCGGATTTCCAGTCGGTAACCCGCTCAGCTCCTGTAATCACGACTTCGCCGTCTCCTGCGGAACGATACACGATTCGATGCTCGGCTGTTCCTCCATTCGCCGGGTTAACCCATTCCCTGTATACTCCCGCATGAACAATAACGGTATCACCAGCCATGGCATGAGCCGCAGCGCGTGATATGGTTCGAAGGGGTTGATCTGCGGTTCCTTTTCCTTGATCATTCCCATGTATGGATACATGATATTCCATAACAGCTCTCCTTCTATTTCAAAATGTTTGTTGGTTTCCACTATTATACTAGTAAATAAATGTAATGGGATATACAGGAAGATGGATGTTTTATGAACAGGTACTCTGGTGACATTGACCTCATGGAGATGACCCAGAAGAAATAAAGAAGCCACTCCATTTTTTGAAGTGGCTTCTTACTTGGCTGTTATGTTGCACTTGGCGATTCATATGGTGAACGGCGGCCATCTTATCTTCTACCTAGTGTCTCCCAAATACCATGGAGCCAGGAGTCGAACTCAGCATCCTTGTCCCCCTCGTAAGTATCATAGAGATCCAGACGTGTCTTTTGCAGTTTTTCCTTGAATTCCTCGAATGTGTGACCTTCGGGAAGGCTTTTTTTGATCCGTAGCAAAATTTTGTTCGTACCTTTAAACAGCTCGCCTTTGTTTTTGGCAGGCATTTGTACATCTTCACCCAACTGTTTGAGCTTGAGGTATGCAGCTTCGCGCACTTGAAACACTTGATCATTTTTCAAAACATTCTGCAGTAACTTAATGGTAGGTTCTGTGTCCCAGTTCCCCAATTCGTTCACCGCGTTCAGTCTGTCTCTCCAGCTTGAAGTCCGATTAGCCGCTCGTTTGAGCTCTTCAAAGTTCTCTGGTAGTCCGTTAACTGCTTCAATATCATGGTTGTTCGTCAAAATTCAATCTCCTTAATCATCGCCGTCTCGGCAAATGATGAATGTTATTTACGTGATCCCTATTATAGCACGAACCTGACTAAACTACTCCTATGAAGCCGATTGGTTAGTCGTAGCGTTTACCATATACACCCAACCAATCAGTCCACATAAGACAAAACCAAATGCGTGTAGAGCTCCGTAAATAGGAATAAAGTCGAGAATGGTTAAGGAGTACCTATTTTTCAGTAACGGATAGAAGATGGAGATGACAACAACTGTGTAAAAGGCTAGACAAGAAAGGCCTAGGAAGAAGGATGCCTGCATATTCAAAGCGTTTTTCCTCAAGTAAGCCAGGAGATAAGCGGTATAAACGACAATATTACAGGCGAATAAAGCAACACCGATGTATTCGATCGGCTTGGAGAAAATCATCCCAAAAGCAATCAATAGCGGTCCGATGATATCGATGGCAACCACCCAGGGATACCAGCTTTTTTTCGTCATAATCCGTCCCAGTGCACCAATGAAAATCGGAACGATCGCAGATGAGAAATGAAAGTGAACCGAGCTTAAGGCATGCGTAGTAACATTGGCATTGAAGAGCTCCACTTGATATTGATATAACGTAAACCATATTCCCCCAATAAAAAAGTAAACAAGTCCCGCGCCAATCGCGATTTCCGCTGCTCTTCCTTTAGCCATCATAATCGTGGTCAAGCCATAGATGCCCAGCAGTAGTGTGAACAGTAGCCAACCCAGGGAGAGCATGCCTGGTATTGCCGTGCCTTCGAAACCCCACATCTTATTGCTCATGACGGAAAATAGGGTAAGAAGCGCGGCCGGATATTGAAGCCATTGCATAAGGACATACATCATTCGTTGCTGTTTATTCTGTGCATCATATCTCAAAAGTAAAATGACAAGAGGAACAATGACGAAAGCCGCAAACAGTATGAATTTCTCAACAAGCTGGAATTGGAAGTAATTCAAATAAAATATAAGAATCGTCATGATTCCACCGGGAATCACAGGCAATAATAATGACTTCATTGGTTGCTTCAGAGCACGCTTCATGGCAGTTCCTTTCTAACTATATTTGTTGGATAAACGGCCTACATTCGGGTATGTAGCATTCATTAGAATAGATGGGCAATGCTCATTTAAGTTTAACACATTTCATTTTCAAAATATGGCCTAGTGAATGAAACGTTGCAGGTAGAAATGAAACCCAGACCTATAATAATTGTCAGGACTTTAACGTAGAGTGAGAAGTGTGCTCTAAGGAATCTTTCCAAACAAACAGTAATCTCACACGGTGGAGAGTTTTGGTTTTTGTTTAACAAGGGTTCAGCACGATACAATAACTTATATGATACTTAGGAAACTAACTAAAAACATTCCTAAAACTATGCTCTAAAATGATAGCTGAATATATAAGGGATTCGTACAGGTGAATACGAAAACCGTTGACTGTAAAAAATATAGTTTTGAGTGCATATTACAACAATAGCTATTCAATGATATAACCAGTGTCCGTATTTAAGGCGTTGAATTGGATACAGTTTGTTGTAAAATTAGTTAGTACAAAATTTTAGTGAAGTGAAGGGAAGGGAAGTCAATGAGTAATGAAGAGTTTGTTGATCTTGGAAAACTCAGAATAGTAATTGATAAATTTCTCATTATGATCTCCGAGCATAATGAGAAATTTTCAAATAAAAAAATTATGGAGAAATACAATTATATAATGGATCAATTGGATATGCCCAATATAGGATTAATTAAAGATTCCTATTTTAAATTAATAGATACATTTTTAGATGTGTTGGAAGAAAAACAAGGTCTTTTATTAGCCTATAGTAAAAATATTAATGAGCTTATCGATAGAATTGCCAGAGATAATGAAAATATAAATTATTTTCTCAGGTTTAAAAATTCGCAAATGATGCCTATTTATTGGAAGATTGATGAAAATAAGTACGAAGGGAATTCAGAGCTAAAAAAACAGTTAGACACGTTGAAATCATGCCTGTCTGAACAATCAAAGAAAAGATTATATTTGATGTTTCAGCAATACTATGAAAATCATGAATTTAAAAATTTTAGTGACTACTCTGATTGTATAAAAGACACCCTAATAATAGGATACCTGTGTGATATAAATTTTACAGAGGCTAGAATTGAGAATCTAGTGATGTCTATTGGATATGCAGGAACATATGGAAATATAGGATATGACTATATGGGAATTAGAACGATTAAGAATGTCTTTGGATTGGTACAAAATGTGGAATTTATAGAGGAGATTTTGACTCGTATAGCAAGCAAGCTTACATATCGCAGAGAAATAACAGTAGAACAAATAAATGCTATAATTAGCACTGCAAATATCGATAAAGGGTTAAAGAAGAAATATGAATTTATCTATATTACCGCTCAAATAATAGATGGTTTTTTCAAAAGAGCAGTTTATAAACTGCTACCCAAAAATTTCGAGATTGACAACGACGATGATATTGAATTCATGAGCATTGTAAATCTTCCAAAGTTACTTTCTCTTAATAACGATGAATATTCATTTGAAGTAAGTGGTTATGAAGAAGGGCTTGATGAGAAAGATGTAAACTTTATTCAAAAGAACAAACCAGATCATAAAAAAAAATTGTTTTCAATCAGGGAGATTAATGAACGACAATTCCAAATTCGATGGGAGCATGATGTTAAGACATTTAGTTACAATAACTTAAATAATCTAGGGGAGTTTTTCCAAGAAAACCTCAAAAGAGAGTTTGAAGATCTTTGGATAGGGGGAGAAAGTGGGTTAAAGCTTATCTATTTCTGGTTTGGGAAACATAAAATGTTAGAGAATATGGCTCTTAGATTCAGTGATAAATATCATGTGGTATATCAAAATAAGCAATGGAGAATCGAGCAAAATCCTAACGAACTGGACTCTGTGCTCTATGTAGAGAAGCAAGATAAGGTCAAGATGATCAATGCAATAGTGGGGAAGAATGGCGCAGGAAAAACAACGTTGTTAGATTCACTTAAATATTATTTTAATAATCAGAGCGATGAGAACATATTTGGTGAATTTTTTATTCTTTATGAAGATGGTGATCATCTCACTCTTACACATAATTTTGATCCAAATGAGGTTTCTTTTATAAGAGCAAATGGTGAGCCACTTAGAATAATGCCGTTGAGTGAGAAGAATGCAGGTATTTTGTCTAATACAAGAATACTAAGCTATACAAGTTTTTTAGAATTATCATCCTTCGTTGGGAATGAACATGACAGAGAAGTGCAAGGTAATCATGAAGATTTGTCTACACATAACGATTTTAGGATTCTCGAGAGAATTAAGGATGTGTTAGAAAGAGAAGGGGTCAAACGACAACTGGTTGCTGAGGATAATTACAAAAAGTTGACTTTTCTTAGTGAAGGTGAAGTATTAAATACTATAATCACAGGAGAGATTCCTCTACCTCATGAAGTATTGTTGCATATTGAGTTTTACAATGTAGAGGATTCTGGAGAAATGCATCATGTTGCTGAAATTCAAGAACGTATAAGGAGTAAGTTTAATGGCAGATATTTTGAACAAATGGTTAAAAAAGGAAATGAAGAGACTCGATGTGATCTAATATATAAAATTACAATTAAAGAAACTGAAGATTTTTCTTTTTTGTATGACTTTGTAAAGATAGAGTCAGATAGCTATAAAATGATCTGCATGTTAGACTTTTTAGGGCTTTCTTCAGGTCAATCTGCGAAGTTAACTTTGTTTTCCAGATTGTTTTTTGAAAGCGATCATAAAAAGGTAAGAGATATACGAGCAGTTGTAGCACGTGCTCGTTCATATGTAAAAAACTATAAACACCAAGAAATATCGTCTTTATATGTGAATCCCAATCAGAATGAAAACCTTATGATCTTATTAGATGAGGGAGATATGTATTTCCATCCAGAATGGCAGAAGAGTTTCATCAGTAATGTAAAGAGTCTAATGAATTACGCATTTGCTGGTCACGAAATCGTCAAGACCATCCAATTGCTGATTACATCCAATTCACCATTCATTATGTCAGATATTCCAATAGAGCACACAATCGTACTAGGTAACGAATATAGAATCGAGCAGACATACGCTCAAAATATACACGATATCCTGAAATCATCTTTCTTTATGCATAATGGAACGTTAGGAGAAATAGCCCAAAATCATATTAAGGAATTGATAGTGCGTTTACAGAAGGAAGATGCTTCAGAAGAAGAAAGGCATTATATTAGAAAATCAATTAACATGATAGGTGAGCCGATGATTCGATTTAAGCTAGAGTCAATGTACAAAAAGAAATTTTCCAATTTGATTCAAACTGAAGAAAGAATCAAACAGTTGGAGGAGGAGTTGGAGAGACTAAAGAAAAAAGAGGACATCCAAAGATGATAGGAATAAAAAGCCACCATATTATGACTGCCAAGGCGCACCATGTTAGAGAGATTAAAAAAGAAGTATTACAGCAACTTCGAAAATACCAAAAAATTTTTAAATTTTTGCTAAAAAATCAAGCGGGTAACACACAATTGTATGATGTGAACAAGAGTAACGAAATAAGAGTGATCCTAAGCATCTCAAATGTAAAGAATAGACAAGGTATTGACCCTGCACTCAAATGTATTAAGCTCTGTTATCGGCGCAGGGCTAGAGAATTATTGGATATGCTGAATGAAATTGAGGCAGATGTAGATCAAATATTGGGAGCTGATCGGGAAACATTAATTACACTTATCAACAAACATAAATATCAGATTCAAAACATTACTAAACAGGACCTCGAAAGAATATTTGAAAAAATATTCAATTACAATAAATTCTCGAAAAAAGCCGAGTCTAAGTACAGCGCATATACACTGAATCAAAATCTAAGAATCACTTCATGCCCATATTGTAACAGAATGTATACGCTAACTGTGATCTGCCAAGCTGTGAAAAATAAAAATTTTATTAACTATGTGACTAGACCTGAACTGGATCATTATTTTCCAAAGTCCAAATATCCCTTATTCGGACTCTCTTTCAACAATCTAATTCCTAGTTGCAGTATTTGTAATAAACTAAAGGGGAGTGGGACAAACCATATACAAATGCATCATCACCCCTATTTCGATGAAACAAAACTGGATTTCCGTCTAAATGGAATTAAATATGTTGAAGTTAACAATGTGTTTAATGAACGGGACGAATGGGATGTTGAATTGGACGAAAATGGTTGTAAGTACACAAAGGAGTCTATTGAAGTCTTCCGGCTCCAAGATATATATAGAGAGCATTATCCTATCATTGAAGATATGATAGAAAAGGCACAAAAATATAATCAAACATTTATCGATAGTGTAGAAAATCTCTTTTCTGCGGATGAAGCGAATCCTTCAGTGATGAGGAATGTAGGGTTCGAAAGAGAGGAACTAATGGAACGGATTTTTGGAGTACTACCTTCAGAAGAGGATCAGTTCAATCCAATGAACAAGTTTAAAAGAGCCATTTACCAGTCCATAAGGGATGCACAGAACGTAAAAATTCGCATTCAATGAAAGAATGCATAACTAGAGTTCACTTTATTTTTGAGATAATTAAAAGTCTAAAAATACATGATGAATGCATAGCTAAGATCGGAAACCTGGATACAATCAATTAAGTTATGCGAAATTACTTAAAAAAAGTTAGTAAGGTTCTTTATGAATTACTCTGAGGGGCCCGATGTTAGAGCTTTGGGTCCCTGTAAAAGTAACATTTTTTTGAAATAAAGCAATCGGAAGGACCATTTTCTTTAAGATATTGTTTCTTTGATCAAATACCTAATCGACACAGCCAAACTTTGGTTCGAGCCTATAAATACAAATCAATTGTACTTGCCCTCAATCGGTGTTACGCTGAGAATCGACAACTGCAGGCTTATTCTTACGTTTTGCAACAACCCCACACAATAATTACACTATTTTAGATACCAAGAAAGGTAACACCATGATCAAAGCCCAAAACTTATCTTTTTCTTTTCCACAGAAAGAACTTTATAAAGACATTTCATTTACCCTCGAAGAGGGCCAACACTGCGCTTTTATCGGCACAAGCGGTAGTGGCAAAAGTACGTTGATTGAAATCTTGATGGACCCGGAAAGACATTTGTTCGAGGGGAAGCTGGAGATCGATCCGGATTGCACCATCGGGTATATGAGTCAGTTCTCGCAGGTAGACCCAATGACAGAAATGACGGTTTTTGAATATATCGCAGAAGAATTTATCAAGCTTCAGGATGAGATCACAGCGATTTATGCGGAAATGGCCAACACATCGGATATGGATTCACTGATGGAAAAAGTGCAATCGGCTTTGGACGCACTGGAGGCCATGGGCGGAGATGACTACGAAAACACCATTGATAAACAGTTGAATCTGGCTAACCTTATGAAGCTAAGGGATGCAAGCCTATCGTCCTTAAGCGGTGGGGAGTTCAAGCTCATTCAAGTCATGAAGGAAATGCTCGGCAGTCCGGATCTGATGATTATGGATGAGCCGGATGTATTTCTAGACTTCGAAAACCTCAATGCGCTTAAAAAATTGATTAATTCCCATAAAGGCATGTTACTGGTCGTTACGCATAACCGCTATCTGTTGAATCATTGTTTCAACAAAATCATCCACCTTGAGAACATGGAGCTTCAGGAGTTCGACGGACGATATATCGAGTACAATTTCTCCCTGCTTCAGACGAAGATTGAACTGCAGGAAATCGCAGTTGCTGAAGCGGAAGAGATCGAAAGATACGATGGTGTCATCGAAAATCTCAGGGCCATCGCAACGATTAATTCGGAAGCTTCCAGAGGAAGAGCGTTAAAGGCGAGAGTGAAATTTCAAGAACGGTTGGAAGCGCGTAGAATCAAAGCACCGTTTGTCGACATCAAGCAGCCGAATATTCAGTTTGGCCTGGATCATCAAGTCGAAGACAGCATCGCGATCAAGGTCGATAACTATAGCGTTTCCTTTGATGAGCTAGTTCTGCAAGATGTGAGCTTTGAGATCAAATCGACAGATAAAGTGGCTATTATCGGGCCCAATGGTACCGGAAAAACAACGTTGCTTCGGGATATTTTCAAAAACAATCAGCCATCCATCGAAATCAATGAGGATCTCAAATTGGCGTATTTATCACAGCTTCAAGGCGAAACGCTCAAAGATTCGAATACGATCCTCCATGAATTTATTGATGCCGGGTTTGAGACGTATGATGAGATCAGGACCTATCTTGTAAACTATGGCTTTGAAGGTGAAATCCTGGATCAAAAGATCGGATCACTGTCCGGCGGCGAAAAAAACATGCTTCAACTGGCTAAAGCTGCCGGGGTGCAAGCTGACCTGTTGCTTCTTGACGAACCGACAAGCCATCTGGATATCTATTCGCAGATCGCACTGGAGAAAGCCATCGAAGAATATCAAGGCGCGATCCTCATGGTTTCGCATGATTTCTATTCGGTCGTTAACGGTATGGATTATGTACTCATCATTGAGAACAAGACGATCAGAAAAATGAGCATGCGCAAGTTTAGACAGATGATATACGCTAGCCATTTCAATAAAGATTATTTGCAAAATGAACAAAATAAAAAGGCCGTTGAAATGCAGATTGAATTGGCTTTGAAAGATACCGATTTTGAACGTGCAAAAGGCTTGGTCGATGAGCTGGAAGGCATCATTAAGCAGCTATAATCATCCATGCTGGCACTCCACTCTATAAATCCACTACCCGATGAGGTTGTGGATTTTTTGCTTGTTGAGGGCTTTTTGGTATTGCTAAAAGCTATGACCAGTCATGCTTTTTTCATATTACAGGTAATCATTTTGATCATGCTATACTCAGGAAACTAAAAGTTAGAAGGAGATTTTTCTATGATACCATTCCGTAACGACCATGTTGGAAGCTTCCTACGTCCTGCGAACTTAAGTCAGGCGCGTGAACAATATAAAGCTGGCACGATTACATATGAAGAACTAAGAGATGTGGAAGATCAAGAGATTATCCGATTGATTGAAAAACAAAAAGAAAATGGCGTACTCGCTATTACGGATGGTGAGTTTCGCAGAAGCTGGTGGCACTTTGATTTTCTGGGTGGTTTGGACGGTGTAGAGCTGTATGAGGAAATTGATGGACCTCAATTCCATAACATGCAGACTCGCAAGGGCGGAATTCGAGTTGTAGGTAAGGTCGATTTCTCTACGCATCCCTTTGTGGATCATTTTAAGTTTTTGAAAAAACATGCAGGGGACGCCGTGGCAAAACAAACTATTCCAAGTCCAAATATGCTTCTCTATCGATTGGAAAACGGCGCCAACAGCTATACGGATCGGGAGCAATTCCTTCAGGATACGATTGCAGCATATCAAAAGGTCATTCAAGCCTTCTATGATGCAGGATGTCGTTATCTACAATTAGATGATACAGCTTGGGCAGACCTATTCTCAGAGGCTGGTCATGATAAACTGCGCGCTAAAGGGTTGGAACCGGCAGTAGAGTTGAAAACGATGCAACGCATGATTAATGAAACTTTGGCTCGTAAACCGGCAGATTTAGTTGTGACGATGCATATTTGTCGGGGTAACTATAAATCCAACTTTTTCTCAACCGGTGGTTACGATTATGCTTCTGAAGTTATTTTTGGAGGCTTAAATGTAGATGGGTTATTTTTAGAATTTGACGATGAGCGCTCAGGTAGTTTCGAGCCATTAAAATATGTGAATCGAACAGATTTGAAAATCGTGCTTGGTGTAATCACATCGAAAACCGGCGAGTTAGAAAATAAAGAGCAGATCAAAGCCCGGATTGCAGAAGCGGCAACCTACGTTCCTCTGGATCAGCTTTGTTTGAGCCCACAATGCGGCTTTTCTTCCACCGAGGAAGGCAACATTCTAACTGAAGAACAACAATGGCGTAAACTTCGTTATGTTAAGGAAATTGCAGAGGAAGTATGGAATTAAACGGAGGGGATTTCATATGACAATTCAAGCAGATCAAGAGACAGTTATAGTTGAAGCCTTCATTAACGGTCAACATGTAAGATCCCTTTCACAGTTAGCAAAAGAGAATCCGGCTAATCCAGCTGAAATCGTAGGTTATTTCCCTGTCACGACCAAAGAACAAGCGGTCACTGCCATTGAAGCGGCGGCAGGCGCTTTTAAAACATGGAAGCAGACCTCCATTGACGAACGCATTACTCGGATGCGCAAGGCAATAGAGAAAATTAGAGTAGCAGAGAATGACATTGTGCAATTGCTGTCTAGAGAACATGGTAAGCCGCTGTATGATGCACATGGTGAGATTTTTGTTTCTCTGATGTGGATGGAATATGCTTGTAATGAAGCTGCATCCGTTCTGGCAGAAGAGATCCATGAGCATGACCATGGTAAAACGATTGTATCCTATGATCCGATCGGTGTGGTAGCAGCGATTAGTCCATGGAATTACCCGATTGCTCTATCTACAATCAAGATCGCTCCAGCTTTACTTGCGGGCAATACGATCGTGCTTAAACCAAGTCCATATGCACCACTGGCGGCGGCGAAGGTGGCAGAGATCATTGCGAGTGAGTTCCCGGTAGGTGTAATCAATGTTGTATACGGTGATGCGGATGTGGGCGTTGAACTGACGAGTCATCCCCTTGTGACGAAGATCGCCTTTACAGGTGGAACGGCAACAGCGAAGCATATTATCAAAGCCGCTTCCGAAACGATTAAAGATATGACGCTGGAGCTTGGCGGGAATGACGCGGCGATTTTCTTGGAAAGCTTTGATGTTCATGATGAGCGAGCCATGCGCCGGATTGTCATCTCTAACTTCTTGACAACAGGCCAAATCTGTATGATTGCCAAACGCATATATGTACACCGTTCGATTTATAATGAATTTGTGGAAAAATATATAGAGGCGGCCAATCGTTGGATTCGAATTGGTGATCCTTTTGATCCAAACACGACGGTGGGGCCCGTTAATAACCTGAAACAGAGAGAGTACGTGCATGGTTTGGTTGAAGATGCGCAGAAACGCGGGGCCAAGATCATTCCTCTCGGCCAAATCCTCGATCAAAAGCGGTTTGAACAAGGCTACTACCTGCAACCTACACTTGTTTTGGATTGCGATGTTCATGATCCGATTGTCGTGGAGGAGCAATTTGGCCCGACGGTTCCGGTTCTGCCATTTGATGATGAAGAGCAGGTTATTAAACTGCACAATGAGAGCATATATGGACTTACGAGTTCTGTGTGGGGAAAAGAAGAAGATGCCATCTCTTTGGCACGTCAACTCGAAGCTGGAACAACCATGATCAATACAGCAGCTGTGCAGGGGCTTGATGTTCGCTTCCCTTTTGGTGGCTTCAAGCAATCGGGTATTGGCCGTGAATACGGCGCAGAGGGTATTCTCACGTATACGGAAAAACATGTGATTAACGTTCCGAAGATGCTGGATCTTCCGTATATACCTGAATAGATGTGAAATTAGAATAAAAAATAGAATGTAGATGCTAGATTTGCGCTTTGTTTACTGATTGTTAATCAGTAGACAGGGCGCTTTTTTGCTTACATATAAGATTCGCAACCAATATTATAACGCAATAAATGCAGCACATATCCGAGGGAGACAATTCCGTACGAATCATGTCTAAAGAGCAAAAATACCTGTGGTCAGAATTTGGTTAGACCTCTAATTTATAATGGTCAGGTATGCCATATAAATTAGATGAGATTGTTCATCAATGTCCTGTTGTAAGGAGAAGAGCGGGTAAGGGGAGAGAAAAAGTTTCCGGGTACCGCCCCAAAATTTTAGAAATGGAGGAGATTCTCGTATTGAAGCAAAGACGCAATGTAGGTAAACCGTTATTGTCGTTATTTCTGGCAATTATGCTTGTTATCCAGACAGTGATGTTCTCCACTGCTGCATATGCGGAGAGTGTACCTAACGATACTGGAATGGGAGCAGTTAGCGAATCTGACTCGCTGAGTATGGAAGAACCAACTTCAGTATCCGAGGCAGTATATGATGTACCCAACAATTCCATAATGAGGGCAGCAGCAGTCCCAATGGACAAAACAGCAGTATTTATGGAGTCTAATATATCCTTCCCACTGGAGTTGAAGCAAGGGAATGTGGTTATTGACCTGAACGGTATTATTCAGGGGCGTAAACCATTTACGCTCAAATCGGAAGGGCTCAAGGTACCCGTCAATGGGGATGACGCCAATCCAACGGATGCAAATCCTGAGAAATACATTCAAAAGGGTGACTGGATTGAGCTGAAAAGGGAGGATTACTTCAAGGAAGTCGTGCTTCCGACAGCAACGAGACCCCTGTATGCACAGACTGACTCAGGCACCAAACAGCTGGGTACGACCTATTTCACTCCAAATAGCATTCGAGTTGTCTTCGATGGTGATGATAACTTCTTCAATGGGGTAGGACGAGGTATTACTTTCAGTTTCGAAACGACAGCTGATGCAGATGTAACGGGATTGAATTATGGCGATAAAAAGCCTGTTAACATCTTCGGTAGCACATATGAGCTAGAGAATCCAAACGTTACAGCAGAGTATGGTATCACGTTAACCTCGCCTGGAATGATCAGGTGGGATCAGTATAGTTATCGTGGAATTCAACCGGCTCAATTCGTTGAAGGCGCGATTACTTGGCAGTCAACCGTATCCGCGTCCGACCAGTTCGATAAAACGATCAAATTGCCATTAGACGGGAAGACGTTTTATACGAATCCCTCAGCATATAATACAGGCTTTGGAAATTCGCGCGGTATTTATGTGGAGGGTTCCTTCAAAGTTAACGATCAGAACGTGTCGCCAGTCGTTGGAGCAGACGGATCGCTGACTTACATTTTCCCATCAGGAACAGGTCCAGAGCCAAAAGTGGAATATAAAACCTGGATTCCTAAGGAATCGTATTATTACGAGTATCGGAATCCGCCAAGCAATCTGGGGCGTAGCCACCGGGATACGACTGGTAAAGTGGAACTAAGACAAGACAATAGCATGCTGGTACAGGCTGGACTGGAGATATCCTTTGCTCCCGACTGGATTCAATCCAGTGCCTCTTATGATCATGCGAGTGAGACCATTCTCTGGAAAGTCACAGTTAACCAATATAATAAAAGAGGGTTAAAGGACTTTACGATTACTAACGTTTTACCTGCCGGGTTGAACTTTGTATCGGCTGAATGGCAAGAAGCTGGCACCGAATCTGGTCTAACATCCATTACACCGGACGCAAACGGCGTTTATTCTTTTGGCAATATTAACGGTAAAGTGGATTTGTTTATTAAAAGCAAAGTAATCAGCGGTTCCAGTTTCAGAATCGATCCTCGTGCCAACTGGAATCTGGATACACCGGCTGATATACAGAATAACGATGTGAAGGCGGGTACGAGACCCGCAGCAGTAACGGACGAGGCCACCGTCAACATCGGTGCGCATAATTTCACCAAATCAGGAGCTGTTTCTACAGAGGATTATAACCAAGGCAGCATCACATGGACGGTTAACCTTGCTCCACAATATGCTCTGCCAAATGCGGCGGTATATGATGTCCTCGTACATGGCGGTAATTTGGACGTCTTGGACAACGCCGTAGATGTAACTGGTGAAGTGAGTGCAGAAACCATTGCGAAGATCAAAGCAAATGTAACTTCCGCGCAACTTTGGAAGCAGTATAAGGCAGGAACGCTGAATACGAGTGCAGCCAATCTGACAACGAAGGCGATCCCTTTAACGGTGGATGGTAAAGTGGTGGCAGATTTGATCAAGGTGACTGGATATACGGATAGTTCCGCGTCCTTCAGCTTCCGTGCACTGGAGACCAACCCGGACGTCCTTTTTAGACAGGACATCAACGCAGGGAAAACAAGTTCGAATCGTGCTTTGCTCATTGATGGTGAAAACGTAAGACAAGCGCAAAACAACGCCAATCTTCACCTTCGTATGCTGAATAAGGATTTGCTCTTTGCATCGAGGCCATTGAAAGAAGATGGCACACTTGAAAATGTTAGCCCTAATAACGTTAACAGTTACATTCGAAACGATAGTAATGATGCATGGACGATTTCTGCTTATGACCGGACAACCAAGACAGTCACCTTCCGTCTAGGCGTAAACATGCCTGGATATAACACAGAAGAAATGGCTAAAGATGGCGGTAATCGAGTCGTTAGCAACATCAAGCTAGTGGACACACTGCCTGAGGGCTGGGAGTTTGTTCCTTTTTCGGAAGGTAAAGATTATGAACTCTGGAAAGGATTATCCGACAATGGTGCAGGTTTAGATTACGGTACAAGAAACGATGCCAAAACCGTTATTGAACCGGGCAGTGATGCTCATGTCGTAAGCTCCTTCACCCATAATGGCAACGTAGGAACGTTCACTTTCTCTAAATTGGAAAGTCCTTATGTTATCTTGGTGAAGGCAAGACCTTCCAACGAAGCTTTAGAGGAATATTTGAACGAATACACGACGAATGGCACGGACAAGCAAGTGGTATATAACAAAGCTGACCTCCATATGTCTTGGGGTGGTGTAGAAAAGACTGTCTCTGAACAGCGTAAGATTATCGTACCGATCCAGACTCTGGGCAAGTCGGTAACTAAACCTGTTCCAGGTGTGCTGGAATGGACAGTAAACTATACTCCGCCATTTAACATGAAGCAGGGCCTTTATCTGGAGGATACCCTGGGTGCAGGCATGAACTTACGTTACGAAGTTAACGGCAAACTTGTGCTGACATCACCTAGTATGGCCGTCTATCCTGCTAAGCTAACAGCCAGTGGTACGCTGGAACGAGGCGAAGCCCTCGACCTGAGCAACCCCAACGCTGAAGTAGAAGTAGAAGTTGCACCAGGTGCAGACGGGACTACCGTTCTCAAATTCAAAATGAACAACCCGAATAAGTTTTACCAGTTTGTATACCAAACTGAAGTTGATCCTTCCAAAGCGAAAGCCGGAGACAAGATGGGCAACGAGGTAAAACTGAAGGGCGATGACAGTCTGAGTACTGTCAGTGCCAGAAGTGAAAGTACACTGGACAGTTCGGACGTAGCAGGTAGTTCAAGCTCCAATGCTTTGTTACCTCTGCGAAAAGTAGATCCGAATGGAAATCCGCTGAAAGACGTAGAATTTACACTCTATAAAAAAGACACTGGAACTACAGTTACCAAAGGGAAAACGGATAGTTTAGGTAAACTTAATCTGCTATTCCCTGACCCGGGCTACTATGAGCTGAAGGAAACGTATATTGACACAAATACTTGGTTGCCTACGACAAGAATTTATCAAGTATATGTAGGAAATACACCGGGAAAACCCCTCTGGGTAGACGGGGTAAAAGTAACTTCGGATCAACCGCTGATTGTACCTACACCTGCCCAAGGCAAGCTGACCATTACCAATAAGGTAGAAGGCAACGGCAGTGATCCGAACAAAGGATTTGTATACACTGTGACCTTCACTGGTGAAGGTCAGGACGAAGCGTATGTCTATAAGAAATCGGATAATACGTCTGGAACGCTCAAAAATGGAGACAAGATCATCCTCAAGCATGGGGAATCTGCAATACTTCCGGCGTTGCCTGCGAATCTGGTCTTTACCGTGACGGAGGACGATTATACGACCGTTGATGGCTATACGACCACACCTGATACCAGAGAGCTGTCCGGCTCCATTGTGAACAAAGGTGATCATAAAGCGGACTTCATCAACGAACGAATCGTTAACAAGCTGACCATTAGTAATACGGTCATGGGCAACGGTGGCGATAAGACGAAGGAGTTCGAGTACACCATTCACTTTGAAGAAACAGGCAAAGATGAAAGCTACTCTTACATGAAGTCGGATAATAGTACAGGCACGATCAAGTCTGGCGACACCTTCCGCCTCAAGGACGGAGAGACACTGGATATTTCAGGCCTGCCTAAACATCTGAGATACACAGTTAGCCAAAAAGATTACACAACCGATGAATACATGACTACTCCTGAGGAACGATATTATTCCGAAGTGATGAAAGGCATGGATGAAGAAGCTCCATTCACGAACGTGCGCGTCTTGAAGGGCGGACTACTCATCAGCAACACAGTGAAAGGCAAAGAAGAAGATAAGAGCAAGCTGTTTAAGTACACAGTCACCTTCACAGGTGAGGGGTCAGAGGAGTCCTACGCCTATGAGAAGTCAGATGGCAGCAAGGGCACGATCAAGAACGGCGATAGCTTCGAGCTTACCGATGGCCAGACACTTGTCGTGCAAGGACTGCCTTCATCTCTTGAGTATACGGTAACGCAGGACGATTATACGAAAGATGGTTATGTGACAGACCCTGAACGTTTTGTTCGCACGGGTGTGATTCCGGAGAAAAAAGCGGCTGAAGCTAAATTTAAAAATACTCGCCCTTATCTGGAAGGTGTACTGCGTGACAACAATACGGGAGAAGTCATTCCCAACGCATCCATCACAGTGACTGATCTGAAGACAGGCGAAGAGCTTCAGATTGAGACCAATGAGAAGGGTGAATATGCAGTCCCAGCCGTAGCTGATACGGACTACACGATCACATATACGAAGTTGTACCGGGTAGGCGGGAGAGATGTACCTGTTAAGTTTACGCAAACAGCAAATGTAAACAGCAGTGTTACAGACGAGACCATTCCAGCGGATATCACGGCTGTAGGTATCATTATGCTCAAACAAATGGACGGAACAACAGAGCTATTTAACAGCTTGCATACCAGCCATATGTATATCTACCTGAAAGACAGAGACGGTAATTATATTACGGAAAATGGCCACCCTAAGGCTTTTCCAATGGCTTCGAACGGAACGTTCTCCGTGGAAGGGTTAAGCGAACAGAAGTACACCATGGAAGTTCGTTATCAAGTGGAGACTGGTGAGGAGTTACTCCTCAAAGTGACGCAACTTGACGTGAAAGCTAACGGAGAGCTGAATATTTCTGAAGAATTAGTCGACCCTTACGGTACGGTCTATGATGAATCTACAGGAAATGCGAGCACGGGCAAGAAAATCGAAGGAGCCAAAGTTACACTGTATTATGCGGATACACAGCGGAATAGAGATAAAGGCCGCATTCCGGGTACAAAAGTAACCCTCCCAGCGGTTCCGAATTTCCCGCCGCACGACAACAAGAGTCCAGAGCAGGATAGCGATGCCAACGGATTCTATGCGTACATGGTATTTCCTGAAGCAGATTATTATCTGGTCGTAACGAAGGATGGATACGAAACGCATACTAGCGGTACGATTTCTGTAGATTTTGACATTGTCAAATACGACGTGCCAATGAAGCCGATCCGTTCAGGTGGTGGCTCCGGCGGCAACAACGGTGGCAACAATGGCAATAGTGGAACCGACACCGGTACTCCAGGAACCAATAATGGCAACAATGGAACCGATCCGGGTATCCCGGGAATCAACAACGGTACCCCAGGAACGAACAATGGGAACGGTGAAACCGATAATGGTATTCCAGGAACCAACAATGGTACTCCCGGAACGAACAATGGGAACAGTGGAACCGATAATGGTGTTCCAGGAACCGACAACAGTATCCCAGGAACTGACACTGGCAACAGCGGAACCAATAACGGTACTCCGGGAACGAACAACAGCAACAGTGGAACCAATAACGGTACTCCAGGGACAAACACTGGCAACACAGGAACCAATAATGGCAACAGTGGAGCGAGCAAGGGTGACCATGTTACGGATGACGTTAGCAACGAGTTGGACGATGCTCCGAAAACAGGAGACAACAGTATATCGCCAATGTTCTATATGCTCTTGGCACTGATGTCCTTGATTACGATCGCTTTCTGTCTGCTCGGTAACAAGAAGAAAAAGCACATTTAATGACCGGAAAGGCGGTAAGAACATGAGCAAAACCAAAAAAATTCTTATCGCCATTTCCTCCCTTGTGTTGGTACTCTCTCTCATCGGTATTTCGAGAACGTTGCTGCGAGATTATGCGGAGCAACAGAAAATAGATGAGTTGGCCAGCATGTGGGAGGAAGGGTCGAATAAAAACGGAGGGGATGCAATCCCCTCTTTTTTGTTCAATAAGAATAAAAAGCGAGTCATGCTTCCTGAATTTCAAGCCCTGTACGAGCGGAACTCGGACATTGTGGGCTGGCTGAAGATTAACGGTACTCGAATCGAATATCCTGTCATGCAAAATCCACAGAATGCGGATTATTATCTGGATCATGATTTCGATAAGAAGGAAACCCAAGGTGGCCTTCCTTTTTTGGACAGGCATAGCCAGATCAGGGGTTCAGATATTTTGCTGATTCACGGACATCATATGAAGAGTGGCTGGATGTTTAAAGATCTAATGAAATACAAGAGTGAAAGCTTTTATAAAGAGCACGCTACATTCGAGTTTAGCACGCTCTACGAAAAGGAAGAGTACGAGATCGTTGCTGTGATTCTATCCAAAGTGTATCGTAAATCAGATGACGTGTTTAAATATTATCAAATTGGGGATGTACAGACGTCCACTGAGTTCGATTCATATGTTCAGAATATCAAAAAACTCGCTCTTTACGACACAGGTGTAACCGCTCAGTATGGTGATAAACTTGTTGTGCTGTCCACATGTGAATATTCGACTGAAAATGGCCGGCTAGCGGTAGTTGCTAAAAAGCGTTAAGGTCGATGACCAAACACCAAATGAATGGGTTTCACCTCGCGTGCTCTCTGTAGAGAGCGCGTTTTTTTGTCCCCTGACTTTTAATGAAGTCGAGGAATGAGGTTAAACGCAGGTGGATTAGAGACAGGTCTTCTTTATAATGGAGATGAGTGCTATTTACGAATAACAATTGAATATCAGATTCCGGAGAGGGAGTTGTAAAGTGACGATAGAGAATCAAGCGAATATGTTGACGACCAGAGTAGAATCTATTCTTTATTATGCCAAACCGTTCTTAAACAACGAACATAGAGCAGGCTGGATCGGCGGAAATGCACCCGAGTTTTTTGATGACCAATCAGAACTCATCCACGAAGGTAACCAAAAGTATGCTTTTTATCTGAGCCTTAACCATCCCTTCAAACCAGAGCGCATGATCTCGATCTTTATCCCTGAAGAGCGTCATACCTATTTGGAAAATAACATCTATCCTCATTGCCCAATCAAGGTGATTGAACATCCTGTTTCAGCAGAAAGCATGCGGGATTCCTTTACTCACAAGGATCTGATAAAACACTCCATCTCACACGGAGAACGAAGCAAGGACGAAGAATCCATGGAGCAGCCCTTTTTAATTAAGGTGGGCGGTAATCCGAGACTGATTCAGGATGAAGACTATTATTTTGCAGAGCTCAAGAAAGGGGCACTATCGTTCTTTTTCCAAGTCGAAGAAGATGGTTATCCCGAAACATTGATCCGAGAGGATGGGGATTATCCATTTGGTTATGGTTCGCTTTATATTTTCGCCAAAATGGGTACTGAATTAGAACACCCTGTAGCCGGTTTCTGTCAGTTTTCTTAAGTGCGGGATCATACAACGAATAATAAAAAAATATATGAAATCCTTAACCGTCCTGTTCTCGGCAGCGGTTATTTGGGGAGAGGGGAATTAGATACCTCGTTGCTTCGTGATATGTAAATTCAGAGAATGTCTATAAACGCTACTGACATAACGTTGTCAGTGGCGTTTTTTTATAATCAGATCAGTACAGCAAGGTAGAAAGGTAAGTAACAAGATTTAGGGAGATATAATGAAGAAAATTAGGGAGGATGATCTGTTATGAATTTTGCTTCTGTACGTATCATTACTGACGATGTAGATGGCTTGGTGGCGTTCTATGAGCACGTTCTTGGGGTTCCGGCGGAGCGCCCTGCACCTGTATCCGCAGAGCTCGTTTTACCATCATGTACACTTGCCATCGGGCACACCCAGACTACAGCATTATTTGGAGTGGATGCTACAAATGCATCCTGGGCCGTGAACCATCCGGTCATTTTGGAGTTCCGTGTTGCTGATATCGAAGCGGAATACGAGCGTCTGAAAACATATATTCATTCTTGGGTGCAGCAACCAACTACCATGCCGTGGGGAAACCGCTCCATGCTGTTTCGTGATCCGGATGGCAACTTGGTCAACTTCTTTGAACCGATAACCAAAGAAGCCATTCAAAGATTTAATCAGAGACATTGATCCATAAGTATACGCATAAAAACAGCTCATATCTACTGGAAGCAATTCAGCTCCTAAGTATTCCCTGCTTGTGGTAATATAAGTGAGTCAGTACATATTCTGAATTTTAGAATGAAAAGAGCAACATGAATACGAGACATCAATGGGTAGGGAGTGATTTTAAATGAGTCAGTTTCTTCAGATGGGAGCAAATACAACTTTAAGTGCGGCAAAAGGGAGTATCAAGATTAGCCACGAGATTTCGACTCTCATCGATGTTTCACTAACGGCCTTCCTTTTAACGGAGTCCGACAAGGTACAAGGCGATAGCGGGATCATTTTTTACAATCAACCAACAAGTTCCACAGGTGTAGCCACGCTTTTACCCTCCGAGCAAGCAGGTAATACCAAAGTACATAGAATTGATTTCGATATGGATAAAGTTCCTGAAGGGATAACCAAAATAGCGATAACACTGACAGAGGATCATAACACGGGATTTTCAAATGTAAAAAATCTGACAGCCCAAATATGTACTGATAATACAGTTATTCAGTTATCGCCCTCCCTATTCACGACCGAAAATGGGATCGTAGTTCTGGAATTATATCTAAGGAATGGGCAAACCAAGGCAAAATCAATCTGGCGCGGATTTAATTCCGGGCTTGAAGGATTATGTAAAAACTATGGCGTTGAGGTTGAAGGAGACGAACCAAGTAAACCTGCCAAACCGCAGATTACTCCCGATCCATCATCAAAAGCCCCTGATTCAACAAGTGGTGCTGCAACCGATCATAAAAATACGCAACCATCCAAGTCATCATTAAACCTTCATAAGGTATCCGGCAAGATTAATCTCGAAAAAGGGCAAAAGTCAGTACTCATTGATAAAACACCAGAGATTACGGCTACGGTATCTTGGGAAACCGGAACAGATTATGATATCTACGCTTTGGTCTACACCAAGGATGGTAAGCAGATTGATGTAGCGATGTTTGGTGCAAAGGGCGTACCGCCACTTCAAAGTTTTGGTAACGGGGCCGTGGAACATAAAGGCGATGTGGGGAGAAGTAACCAAGCCATTAAAACAGAGGTTATCAAATTAAGATTAAGAGATGATATTCTTGCGGTTGTTCCTGTCGTTTATTCAGCTCAGTCCAACGGGACCGGTTCTTTTTACCGATACAAGGTCTCGATGAGTATAGATAATCATGAGGGAACCTCTGTTACGATCTCGGCTAAGAATGCTAATAACAATGATAAGATATATACCTGTGTACCAGGAATACTGTATAACACACCAGACGGTGTAATCATAAGCCCATTGGAGCTTTATAGTAAACCGAATTCAGAGTTCAGGCCCAAGCTCAAGGTGGGATCGTCCAAAATGGTAGAAGTGATCATGGATAAAGGGCCGATGAATGACTATAAGTAGTTAATGGTTCGTTCAAGTGTGGGTAAGGAGATAAAGCTCAAGCAGGAAAGTGGCTTGGGCTTTGTTTTTAAATTTTTATTCATAATGTAACCTGGCTGAATAATTAAGTGTTTAATTACCATGGATCATGAGCTTGTCAATACTAAAATAGATTTGATTCTTTATAATATCTCACTTAGTTAGTGCCAAAATTTTATAGGACTATACGGGAGGTAGATGATTAGCTCCATCAGTTGTTAAGGTCATCAAATTGAATCGTAGTAAGTAATGGGAAACATAGTTTCAATCAGGGTTGTTGGAGCGTAATAAAAAACTAATCTTAGGTCCACATCTAGTGGAAATAAGATTAGTTTTTAAGTAAAATGATTATCAAAAAAAGTTATAGAACGAATCAAAATCAAAACTACTATAAGTAATACTCTCTCTCCTGTCCCAAGCAGAAGGATCAAAAGTTTTCAACCCTGTAACAAGACTAACCAGGTCTTTTGTAGATATTATATCTTCTATTTTAACTCGGTAAAACTCCAGGAATATTCTTGATAATCTATTTATAGTATTTGATATGAGATCTGAGGATATATTTGATTCAAATGATATATCAGTAAGAAATAAAGTAGCAAACAAAGCACTAAGCATATCTTCAGGGCTTTCTGAGTTATTTGCTACAGTAAATAGTTCAGATATATAGTGAGTTATTTCGTTATTAGGAAGTAAGAAATACCTTCCAGAAGCTCTTATACAAACTTCTTCGTCACTATTAATAATATCAACATTATCAACTGCACAGAATAAATTCTGTGCTTTTCTAACTAAGTTGTATGATTCATGATGCTGACTCTCTGCCCTAAGTTTTGTTATTACTTTTTCTGATAGAGCTAACCATTTAGGTGTCTCTTGACGATCACTCCACAATAGGTCAACACGTCGTTGATCCTTATACAGTGCTATTTTCGTAACCTCTTTGTTATTAAAAATAGTAGAGTAGAAACCAGTTGATGAAGTAATGCAGAAAATAGGCTCATCAGGCAATTGTGTGCTCATGTTTAGAGAGCTAACAATACTAGTTAGAGAAGCGTTAGCCTGAACTTCCTTCAACAGTAACTCAGCTGAAGAGAAGAATCGGCCATCAATTGTCCAAAATGAGGAGTGTTCTTTCATAAATACATTAGGAGATATATTCTTCCTACTGCCTCCATTCTCGACTAAGAGGATTCTTATGTCGTTCGCAGCATCAACAAACCAGTCATGAGATACTAGTTCTTGGCGATCATTAAATGGGGAGAGGAGAATAAATGCTTCCTGTGTTGCCCATGTTAAGGAGAATTTTCTGTTCTCATGTAGTTCTTCAATTTCTGATGATATATGTCTGCAATACATTCTATAGATCTCCCGTATAAATGATTCTTTTTCAGGAGTTGTCTCAATGTTTGATCTTGCCACATTTGTCTTAGGTGCAGTCATTCCAGATGCGTTAGCTAAAGCAGCGATAGTAGTATTTAAAAAACCTGGTGAAGCAAATTCAACTCGAATTCCCTCAATACAAACACCTGCCGGGTTAATATTATGAGTTTTTCTGGATGAAGGTAGCTCTAAAAATGTCCACTCTCTGAAATATTCAGACCATTTTAAGGCATAGGCAACTGAAACTCCGTTGATCTCCTGTTGTCGGACCTGTATATTACTATTCTCATTCAGATTGTAACCTTGATATGATAAATAATTTGTTAGAGCTTCTTTTAAATCCTTATACCCAATATTCTCCTTTTCGCCATTATCCTCAGTTATTGTAACTCTACAGTTAGGAATAACAATCCATCTTTTTGCGTTTTCTGTCATGCTACTTATCTTTGCACTTGGCCGAACTTTTATTTTTATTATTGTTCCGTGAGGTAACAAGTTATTAACTTCAGTATCAGTTTGTTTGTCGAGCAAACGAATTAAGTATTTACCATGTACAGAACGAAGAGTTAAATGGCGAGCCTTCTCTTCATCAGGATGCACAGTAATTATTTCAACAAAATCAGCGATCATAAAAGCAGATAGAATACCAATACCAAATCGGCTTATAGGAGAAAAATCAGGAAATTGTTTTTTGAAATTTGAGTCTTGATATCTAGACGAACCCGCCTTTAACAAATGATTTTCAATTATCTCTTGGGTCATTCCTGTACCATTATCTTGAACAGTTAAGATACGGTCATTATTGTCCCACTTAATATGTACAGCACCATAATCATATGGATCTTGTCCATTTAAACGACACTGAACTCTTACAGCATCAAGGGCATTTTGAACCAGTTCCCTAAGTACTACATTAGTGTCGTTATAAAGAGTGTGTCCAGTAAGAAGATCCAGAATCTTTGCTTGATCGAAAGTGAAATTGAAAGTTTTTTGTAAAAATCCTTCAGTTTCAATATTAGATTGATCAATATACCGCCAAGGATACTTGAAACCAGGGCTATTTAATTTGGAGGATTTCTCTACCCAGTTAGCATTTTTTTTAATTTCATTTTCAGCGTAAGTTAAATACGAAGTGAGACCAAAAAAACCATCTTCTTTTCTAAAATGGGCAAATACTTCGATTGTGTCTTTAGGTGCATCTAAGTCGGGAATAAATTCTTTATTAACTCCAATTTTGGGTCTGACGTTTCTCACTGCCATTTGTTTAGCCCATTCAGTCTGGCTAATTGGGTCGCTTGGATTTATTATATAAAATGCTGTTGAAGGTGTTCTGTCTTTCGTTATATGGAGCAGATCCGCACTACGAAGTAGAATCGCAGCATACTGCATATTTGCAGTTTCGGATTGTGAATTTCCATATGGCTGAGATAATTTATACTTATTAATATCATAAAGATCATCAAGATGATGACTTTCACATATAATAGCTAAATCTCTTCTGAAAAGTGGATCAAGATTCTGGAGTAAAACATTCAAATTTTCTATTATCTCAGTAGCAATTCCTAAATAACTTGGAGCGCTACCAGTAATCCACCACTTAATTCTCTCAGCATGCTTTTGTCGTACAAATTCCTGATATAGAAACTTTTCAGAATCATCAGAAGACATTCGTTCAATTTTGTCTTTGTAGTCTTCTCCGGATTTACCGGTAAGTAACTCTATTTTAAATTGATTAAACGAAGATAAATTTCTGTTTTCGAATTCTCTCTTGGTCACAACCATACCTAAATCATGGAAATAAATGCTCAATACTGTTATTAACCAATCTGCTGGAGTCATTAGTTTTTTTGTTTCTTGAGGTATAAGCCACTCTAGTATCTTCAGCATCTCGTCTATATGTGTTATATCATGTAAAGTATATTGGTCAAAAATACCCCCTTTTCCTATTTGATTTAGCATTTGTGAGACTTCACGTTTAATATGAAGTAAGTTTAACCCGCTAAAAGCTTGTAATGATTCCGCTTGTTTAGCCAAAATTTCAGCATCTGTATTAAGGTCAATCAATGGTCAGCACCTCTTCTATAATTATGATTACAGATCAATAATTCGACAAATTCATGCGATTACCTTTTTTATCCACTACCATGAGATAAAATTTAACTATTTGATATATGGTGAACCTACGTTATGAAAGGAGAGAGTCAAAGATTTTCTGACTTTGCACATATTCCTAGGTTTTTCCTCGAGAGTATAATATAATCTATAAAAATAAATATAAGGGGATCAACAAATGAGAGAAATGAAAAAGGTAAGTAATCCAATTATATCTGGATATTTAAAGGCCTTTGCGAAATCAAACGAAATATCTAGTGATCTGTCTAAAGATGAACATAATTTATTTGAAAAATTTACAAATGATGTCATTTTAAAAATATATGGTAATGATATAAATGCAGATTATGAGGATATGGAAACAGGAACTGCATTTGGCATTGATGGAGTGGCTATTTTTGTTAACGATAAAATGGTCACTAGCATAGAAGATATCAATTATGCAAGTAAAAGCACAAAGAAAATAGAAGTAGAATTTATCTTCACACAGTCTAAAGTGTCTCAGAAGTTTGATAGGCAGGAGATATCTGATTTCTTACAAGGAGTAAATAGATTTTTTAATTTAGAAAATTGTGAAATTGAGGAACTAAAGGCGGCGTGGGAAAACACAAAATTTCTCTACAGCATGAGTGGGAAATTTAAAAAACACCCGAAACTCTCTTTATTTTTTGTGACTTTATCTCCAGAGAAAATCCAAAACGATGATGTACATATGAGAGCCGAAATAGATATTGGTATTGAAAAACTGAGAAATAAAGTAATGTTTGATGAAAAAAGTATAGATATTGAATTTTTAGGATTAAGAGAGATAATGGATTTGTATAAGAAGAATTCAAATAATTTAGAAATAAATTTTAATCTTGATAAACAGCCGGTTCCTTATCCTAAAGATCCGACCGGACGAATAACATCTGGATACTTTGGTTTAATAAATTTAAATGATCTTTTAGTTGTACTCTCAGATGATATAAATGGACAAAAGAAACTAAGAAAAGGCATTTTCGAGGATAATATTCGAGATTATTTAGGATCTAGTGAAAAGTTTGAAGTTAATGCTGATATGAGAGAACAAATAACCAGTGAAAAGGCACATTTGTTCGGTCTTCTAAACAATGGTATTACAATTATCGCTGATGAGGTAAGTATTGTAACAACAGAAGTAACCCTAACAAATTATCAAATAGTAAATGGATGCCAAACCAGTAACGTTATTTATGAATGTGTGTCAGAAATTTCATCTAATAGCATATATATACCAATTAAGTTAATTGGCACAACGGATGAAGAAACAAAAAATGCAATTATTAAAGCAACAAATAGTCAGACAGCATTAAAACCAGAACAGCTTATTGCATTAACTAAAGAACAAAAATCAATAGAAGAGTATTACTCTGCAAAAAGGACTCAAAACAGATTTGATTTATATTATGAGAGAAGGACTGAGCAGTATAGGAATGAAGATATTCAAAAAACTAAAATAATTAATATTCCTTTCCAGATTAAAGCAACATCAGCTTTATTCTTAGATTTACCTCATGAGGTGTCTGGTCAGTATGGTAAGGTTGAACAAAGTACTAGAGGCCAACTATTTCAAAATATAAAATTTTTAAACAGTTACTATGTTAGTGGATTATGTTGGTACAGAGTTGAAGCATTTATAAGAAATAACGAAGAGGGTAAAAAGTATAGAAGAGCTCGGTGGCATTTGATTATGTTGCTTAAATATATTCTAGATACCGATAAGAATACTATAAGGAGCATTGATAAACAATCAGAGAAATTATCAAATATAATTGAAAAAAATATGATTGATGATACAAAATCTTTAAAAACAATCGAAAAAGCATTATCTTATATTAAAGAATACCTTGTCTCTCATGGAATAGATGATATTTCAGAAGACAGAAAGATATTTGAGCGGAAAGAGACAACCCAAGGTTTAATTGAGTTTGTCCAAAATGAAAATCTAATTATTAAATAAACTAACTGTACTTGCCAATAATCGCTTCAAATATTTGTAAGTTGAAAAACCTGGCAGTATTGTAGATGCATTGTCTAATTTTCTGGAATATCAAGTTACTCTTAAAGTAGGCGAGACATATCAACTGCCTTCTGGCCGTAACTACAAATACCAGACGTTTCAATATGGTAGTGACGGGCCTTACTTCAGTGTATCGAGTACAGGTTTTGTAAGAGCTTTAAAAAATCCATATGCGGCACCAGGTGAAGCTATTGGTTCAGTAGGCATTTGGCAAGAAGGTGTAAGAGATATTGCGTTAGTTTACATCGAAATCACCAACTAAATTAAAGAGTAAAAAAAGCATCCTTCGGGGTGCTTTTTTTTACTCAAAATATACAAAGGAGCTGATCCTAATGGCATTGACGGCCATGTAACAACGCTTTGTAGATGAATACTGATTGACCTCAATGCCACGCGGGCATTAAAGGCTTAAGGGGTTGAAGGTCACCGGCTACTAAGTAATCCTAGGATTACCGAGGTAATTCAGAAAGCTAAAGTCAGGCGTGCAGAACGTCTGGAGATTACGGAGGATAGGGTGCCTACGGCGTTGCCTGAGTTCTGGACAGCTCCGCTCCACTAAACGACAAGCTATCTACCGATCTAGCTGGGTTCAATTCGGTGCCAATGTCTTCCTGTGCTGAAACTAGCTATCAGGTGTTGTGAAGCTTCGCGACCAAGCGCGTAATCGAATTTATTGGAAAGGCCGGCTAGTAACTAGGGCTTTCAGCCGAAGAACAAACCTCCCGCTCTAAGGGTGGTTTGTTCTTCGGCCGGAATGACTACGATCTCTAGGGTTCAAGTCCCGAATAAAAATAGGAGAACCCTAGACAGTTAGTAGTAAAGCAAATATTGTGCAGGTTATCCTACGCCATCGCTTTCTAACAGAGAGTAAAAATTATCGCGGTCTTCATCGTCGAATTTGCCAAGTGTCCGCACCTTGACCATTTCATGCCCGCCAAACAGGTCGATCTCCTCGCCGTAACTGTTGTAGAGAGCGATCATATTGCCATCCTGATTTATCTCCATATACCCGTAACAAGTTGCCTCAGGCACTTTACCATAAAAGAGAAAAAATTGGATTTTATCCACGCTGTTCATGTAGAGCTCCTTTCTTAATTCCTCATCGATCTGAACAATATTTTACGTGATACCGGATGAGTTGGAAAAAGCGATATTGCTCTGCATACGCGGAAATTCATTACTGTATAGAAAGTATAGAGGGGGGATCTCTCGTTATATCGCTCATTCGCACATTATTTCTTGACGAGAGGGGATTTGGGGAGTATTATAACGTGCCGGTTTTTACAAGGTCTATCGATAAAAATAAGAACGCTCTCACGCGTTGCTTACGGTTATCAAACAAACCAGTAGATAGGGCGTTTTTTGGTATGTTAAGTTGGGCGTAGCATCATGCTTGATGCCAACCCGAATAGGCTTGCACACAGTGCACAGAAATTAAGGATTTGAGGAAGTACTATTCAACATCCAACGAAAAAAAGCATCTGGCACCCTCACTCTCTCACAGAGCAAGAATCAAGGGTGCTAGATGTTCTTGATCTGCAAGTTTTTGCGATAGGAACGCGGGGTTGTACCGGTTTCTCTTTTGAACATGTTGCAGAACTGAGCATCGTTCACGAATCCGGCTTCGGCTGAGACATCCGAGATGGACATCTGTGTGCTGGCAAGCAAATGCTTCGCATAGTCTAACCGTTTGATCAACATATATCGAGAAGGAGAGGCTCCGTATTTCTCTTTGAACAAATGCCGGAAGCGATCATAGCTATATCCCGACATGTCAGCTAACATCTCGATAGAGAGACGTTGTGTGAAATGTTCATTCATATAAGCAAGCACATGCTGGAGACGGTCTCCGGAGAACAGAGGATACATGCTGTTACCTCCACGATGAAGCAAGTGCAGTAGCATGTGGTGCAGACGGTCGTTCAAGTAGTCCTGAGCGCCTTCACCCCGCCGCGTATATTCCGTGTTCAACTGCAGCATGTAATGATGGAGGCTATGTTCCCGGTCATCCTGATGCATGCCTTGCAGCTCGGCAATTTCAGACATATTTGTCTGAAATCCTACAAAAAGTACCTCGGCGTCCCCGCGATGGTCCTCGTCATGCTGTTGATGAGGTGAAATAAGCGCATAAGTTCCAGCTTGAAAATGATAATTATGCTCTCCGATCATGGATGTCCCGTTTCCTTTAAAATAATAGACCAACTCATAACATTCATGGTGATGAGGGATGATATGTGTGAACCGGGCATGTTCGGCTCTGACAACATATAGAACTTGATCCATTAATATTTTCCCCCTAATTTCGACAATTAGCCGAATCGTACAAAAAAGCGACCGAAATCATATAAATATAATGGCTTGATTTTGTTATGATCATACTAATAAACGAATGTTAAACGGAATTAATAGTTTATACGTTCGGTTATAGCAGTAAAGAAAACGCATTACAATTCAGATCTAGGCTGTGAATCACCTGATTTATAAAGCTGGGCTGTAAGCACGACAGATTATCCATGATTTTAACAACAAACAGGGGTGTGAGTAAAGAAGATGAAGAAGAATGCGTTGGTAATTTGTATGGTAGCGTTGTTGTTGCTTCTGTCCGCATGTGGAGGTACGAAGGGTGCAACAGGTGAAACGGGTTCAGCGGGAACGGACAATGGCGGCGAGCAGAACGATCAATTGAAAGTGGTATTGCTAATTCCAGGCACACTGGGTGATAAATCCTTCTTCGACGCTGCTAACCATGGTCTGGAGTTAGTAAAGTCCGAACTGGGTGCTAAGACCAAGGTTATTGAAATGGGTACAGACAAAACGAAGTGGGAGCCAACGTTTAACGATATTTCTGCTGAGGACTGGGACATCGTCATTTCTGGTGGCTCTGAGATTACAGAAATGTTTAACGCGGCTGCGGAGCAGCATTCTGACAAAACGTTTATCAACTATGATACAGACATCGAGGATGCCCCGGCCAATGTTTATAATATGTCCTATTCTACTAATGAAGTATCCTTCCTGGCGGGAGCGGTTGCGGCGCTCACGACCAAGTCGGACATGCCAAACGCGAACAAGGAGAACCTAATCGGCTTTCTGGGTGGTATGGATATTCCGGGAATCAATGCTTTTCTCGTGGGTTACATCGAGGGAGCTAAATACGTAGACCCGAATATTAAGGTCGCTGTATCTTATGCTGGTGATTTCGTCAATCCAGCCAAAGGAAAAGAGCTCTCGCTTATTCAATATAACTCGGGAGTTGACGTGATTTTCAACGTTGCAGGTGGAACGGGGCTGGGGATTTTTGATGCAGCCAAGGAAAAAACCAAATATGCGATCGGCGTGGACTCGGACCAGGCTGCGTTGCTCAAAGAGACAGACCCTGCCAAAGCGAATCTGATCATTACTTCTGCGATCAAAAAGATCGACACTTCGATTTTGGAAGCCGTGACCCAGGCGAAAGAGGGCAAGCTGGAGACCGGAAAACGCCAGGTGATGGGCTTTGTAGAGAACGGTGTTGGCATTGCGGAGAACGATATCTATACAAGTGTATTCCCTGTTGATCTGCAAGCGAAAGTAGAAGAGATCAAGAAGAAGCTTGAAAATAAAGAGATTAACGTATCCAATGCGATGGGTATGGAGACATCGGAGATCGAAGCGATCCGTAATAGCGTGAAGCCTTAAGATAAGCATAAACATTCGTTTATACTTGATAGGATCATCGGAGTGAAATAACCGAGTGTATGTTGTACAGCTGGAGATGTAGTCATGATCATTGATGCATTTTCGGCTGTACATTTTTTGTGCACATTGCTAGTAGAGAGGAGCAACCCGACATGTCCGGCGCACTGTTGGAAATGCGAAATATTTCAAAGGTTTACCCCAATGGGGTGGTCGCTAACAAGAATGTTCAGTTCTCCTTGGAGGAGGGAGAAATTCATGCCATTGCCGGAGAGAACGGGGCGGGCAAGTCGACATTGATGAAGATGATGTTTGGCATGGAAGAACCGAGCGAAGGCGAGATTTTGTTAAAAGGAAAACAGATCAAGCTAGGCAACCCGCAGGATGCTATTGCGCTTGGAATCGGTATGGTGCATCAACATTTCATGCTCGTTCCTTCCTTCACCGTCGCAGAGAATATGGTGCTTGGCATGGAGCCGAGACGCGGTGTTGGCATTCATTATGCAGAAGCTGTTCGCATGACGGAGGAAACGGCTCGCAAGTATAACTTATCCGTGAATCCAAGGGCCAAGGTTGAGGATTTGAGCGTAGGGATGAAGCAAAAGGTAGAGATTTTGAAAGCTCTGCTACGTGGTGCAGAAATACTCATTCTGGATGAGCCTACAGCCGTATTAACTCCGCAGGAGACAGAAGAGTTGTTCCGAGAGTTGAAGCTGCTGAAAGAAAAAGGACATACGATTGTGTTTATCTCGCACAAGCTGAAAGAAGTGAAAGCGATCTGCGACAGAATCACCATTTTGCGCGGTGGACGTACAGAGGGTGTGTTTAACATTGCAGATGTTACAGAACAGGAAATATCACGGCTGATGGTTGGACGGGATGTTGTGCTCAAGTATGACAAGACGCAGAAGAATTATGGCGAACCTGTACTGTCTGTACAGAATTTAGGGGCAGTTGATCCGGAAGGCAAGGCACTGTTGTCAGATATCAGCTTTCATGTTCGTGCAGGAGAAATTGTCGGGATCGCGGGCGTGGAAGGCAATGGGCAAAGTCAGCTCGTTGAAGCACTAACCGGAAGTTTGGGGAACCGCTATGCAGGCGGTAAGGTCGAGATGAAGGGAAGGGATATCCGTTCACTCGACATCCGAGAGATTCGTGGACTGGGTGTCTCCTACATTCCGGAAGACCGGATGCGTCAGGGGTCGGCTGGTGAGGCGAGTATTGCAGATAATCTGATCTCTACCCGCTATCGTTCGAAATCGCTTAATAGAGGGCCACTTCTCAGCATGTCCTCCATTCAAAAGCTGGCAAGTTCTCTGGTGGAGGAATTCAAGGTTCGTTGCTCCGGCCCATCGCAACCAATCGGTATGTTATCAGGGGGCAATATGCAGAAGGTGGTCGTTGCCCGTGAATGCTCCACCGACCCGGATCTGCTCATTGCAGAGCAGCCTACGCGGGGGGTGGACATTGGAGCGGCGCAGTTTATCCATCAGAAGTTACTGGAGCTTCGTGATGCGGGCTCTGCGATTGTGCTTGTGTCGGCTGATCTGAATGAAATTCTGGAAATGAGCGACACACTGCTTGTGTTATATGACGGCAAGATTGCCGCCCGCTTGGACTCTCCGTCAAGTGTCAGCGAAGAGGAGCTGGGTCTCTACATGCTTGGGATTCGTGAGCAGCAGGAGCAGTACGAGGAGGAGGCATCCCCATGATCCGATTAAAATATTTTGAAGTATACCGCACGGCAGCAGTCATTCTTATTTCTTTAGCTATTGCATTCATTATTATCTCTTTGGTGAGTAGCCAGCCTGTAGAGACCATTCGTATCTTCCTGTTTGAGCCGCTGTCCACCTTAAGCCGCATGGGCAATGTTGTCGAAATGGCAATCCCGCTCATGTTTACAGGACTGTCGGTATCACTCCTGTTCAAAACGAACATGTTCAATCTGGGCGCTGAAGGTATCTTTTATATTTCAGGCATTGTTGCAGCCATTCTGGCTATTCATCTAAGTATGAACGGCATAATGCACCCGATTGTGGCGATTGGTGCAGGTTCGATTGTAGGTGCACTACTCTCGGCAATTCCCGGTTATCTCAAGGCCAAATGGAATGCCAATGAATTGGTCACATCACTGATGTTCAATAGCATCTTTTTTGGAATCGGCTTGTATCTGTTGAACTATCACCTGCGGGATGCCAAGGCATTCTCGAATGTATCTTATAAATTTGCCGAGACGGCACAGCTGGATAAAATATTGCCAGGCACACGGTTGCATACCGGACTTATCATTGTGCTTGTCTTGATTGTTCTTGCTCATTATTTCATGTATCGCACGAAGTGGGGATATGAACTGCGCATGACGGGAGCCAACCGCGAATTTGCCGGGTACTCCGGCATGAAGACAGCGAAAGTCATCATTCTGGTGCATTTAATCGCAGGTTTTATCGCCGGTATGGGTGGATCGGTCGAAGTGCTGGGCATGTATAATCGCTTCCAGTGGACGGCATTGCCGGGATATGGACTGGATGGCGCACTTGTGGCGATGCTTGCAAAGAACAATCCCCTTTCCGTCATTGGTGCTGCACTCTTCCTGGCCTATATTCGTATCGGTGCGGATCTGATGGCTCGTTTGTCGGATGTGCCTTCCGAGATGATCTCCATTATTCAAGCAGTCATTATTTTGCTAATCTCTGCGGAGCAGTTCTTGAAATTCTGGAAGAATCGCATGTTGTTGAAGGAGGCCAAGCTGCATGAATAGCCTGCTGAACGTCATTTTAACGACGGATTTTGCCTTCTCTGTCCTACGGGTTACAACACCGATCTTGTTCGCGGCTTTAGGTGCCCTGATCTCCAATCGGGCAGGAATTATCAATATTGGTATGGAGGGCATTATGCTAGTATCTGCGCTGGCTGGGGTTGTGGTCAGTTCCTATACGGCTAGCGCCTGGATTGGATTGCTCGGTGCTGTCCTCTCGGGTACGGCGATTGCCGGAATGCTTGCTTTTTTTACGCTTAAGTTCAAGACGCATATTATTCTCGGTGGTGTTGCCATCAATATGTTTGCATCAGGAGGAACGGTGTTTCTACTGTATTTGCTTAGTGGAGACAAAGGTTCATCTACTTCCTTGCCGAGCAAAGTGTTGCCTAGTATAGACATTCCACTGCTTCAACAAGTCCCGGTGCTCGGCCCGATTCTGTCAGGTCATCATATTTTGACGTATGCTTCCATTCTAGCCGTGATAGCCGTCTATTATTTATTAAAACGTACCCCATTAGGTCTGCAAATTCGTTCCGTTGGTGAGAATCCGCATGCGGCACAATCGGTCGGTGTCAGTGTCGTGAAAATTCAATACATGGCATTGCTGTTGAGTGGATTCTTCGCCAGTCTGGGCGGGGCCTACATGTCGATGGGATATCTGTCTCTGTTCACCAGAGATATGATTGCTGGCCGGGGCTGGATTGCCATTGCAGCAGAGTCCATGGGACGCAGTACAACGGTAGGCACAGCCTTGACTTCACTGCTCTTCGGTGGAGCGGAGGCGCTGGCCAATGCACTTCAAGTGCTCAAGATACCAGCCGAGCTAATCGGCACCTTGCCTTATGTGGCTACCGTGATCGGATTAATTGTGTATGCGATTGCTGAGACACGCAAAAAGAGACGCAAGCTCGCACAAAAAACGAACTGAGGAGATAACGATGACAAAACCTATTATTATTGACTGTGACCCAGGACACGACGACGCAATTGCCATTTTGCTGGCGCTGGCTCACCCTGAGCAGCTGGAGATTAAGGGCATCACCACGGTGGGCGGTAACCAGACCTTAGAGAAAATCACGAATAATGCGCTCAAAATTCTCAGTTTTGTCGGGGCTGACGTCCCGGTAGCGAAAGGTGCGAAAGGGCCGTTGCTGGGTACCTTGGTGACCGGAGAGGAAGCTCACGGCGAATCGGGAATGGATGGCCCTGAACTTCCGCCAAGTCGTTTTCGTGCCATCGAGGTAGGTGCTGTAGAATTTATACGTCATCTGTTGCTGTCTTCGGAGGAGCCGATCACCCTTGTACCCATTGGCCCGTTGACCAATATTGCTACTCTGATTCGTGCATATCCTGAACTGAAATCACGGATTGCCGGCATTTCTATGATGGGTGGAGGCATTGCTTATGGAAACGTGACACGTACAGCAGAATTTAACATCTACGTTGATCCGGAAGCAGCCCAAATTGTATTTGAATCGGGGATTCCAATTACGATGAGTGGACTGGATGTGACGGATAAAGCGGCTATTTTTGACGAAGAGATTGCAGCTCTGAAAACACGCGGCCCTGTATCAGTTATGGTTGGGGAGCTGCTGGACTTCTACTCGATTTACGGTAAAAAGATGGGTTACCATGGCAATGCCCTGCATGATCCGTGTGCTATTGCATGGTTGCTGCAGCCTGAGTTGTTCCAAAGCAAAATGCTGGATGTGACGATTGAAACACAGGGAACGTACACACGCGGGATGACGGTGGGAGACTTGCGCACGAAGACAGAACGTGAGCCTAACGTGAATGTGCTGCTGGATGTTAACCGTGATGCTTTCATTCGTCTTATCTATGATGCACTTGCTATCCTGGACGCTCGTGTGCAGCAATCTCCACAAGGGGATTCGTAATATGGCAGGCTGGACTGACCTGCGAGAGACGGTGCGACTTGAACTGCTTCAACGTGGTGAGGAAGGCTGTGACACTCAGGGATTTATGCAAAAGTGGGACGAGGCCGCTGATGATGAGAGCACGCTGCTGCAACTCTACCAAGAACTGACGGAACTCCAGGTATCCGCTGATTTTCCTTTTGCAGAACCTTCGGATCTCGAAGATATTCGTGCCTTGCGCCCAGAGGGGCCACGTGACCTTCAAGCTGACTGGAGTGAGCAAGTATGGCGGGATAAATTCTACGGGGCTTGGCTTGGGCGGAGTGTTGGATGTGCACTAGGGAAGCCACTGGAGCACCCGGATTATCTCTACGGTAAGGATGGACGCCCAGGCTGGGAAAATATCGAGCTTTGGTTTAAGGGAGCTGACGCCTGGCCCATTCGAGGGTATACTCCTGAACATTCCCGTGCAGAGCAGGAGTATGGCTTGAGTTTGACCGAGCTGGGCCCTTGGAGTGTCCGGGAGAAAATTCAATTTATGGAGAGCGATGATGATATTCGTTACACGATACTAGGCTTGCTGTTGCTGGAGGAAAAAGGGCTGGACTGGGATTCGTGGGATATCGGAAAACTGTGGCATCACCGTCTCACGTACAGTCAGGTATGTACGGCGGAGACACAAGCTTACATGAACTTTGCCCAGGAGACCTCGCATCTGAAATCGGATAAACCTGCGGATTGGGCGAAGCGCAAGGAACGAGTACGTATGCATCTCAACCCATACCGCGAGTGGATCGGAGCTGCAATCCGCGCGGACGGATTGGCATATGGTGTAGCCGGACGACCTGAACTGGCAGCCGAACTTGGCTGGCGAGATGCCTCCTTTTCTCATGTCAAGAATGGTATTTATGGTGAGATGTTGAATGCAGCGATGATCGCTACGGCGTTTGTAGAAAATAATAGCGAGCGCATTGTGGAAATCGGACTCAGCGAGATTCCACACACAAGCCGACTGGCCGCAGATGTGCTTCAAGGTATGGAGATCGGACTCTCGGCTCGCAGTGAGCGAGAACTGGTAAGCCGGATCTGGGATGCGTTTAGTCATTATGATGCGGTGCATACCAATAACAATGCTGCACTGGTAGCCGCATCACTGGTGTATGCTGGCAATGATTTTGAGAAGGCAGTTGTCACGTCTGTTTATGGCGGGCTGGACACCGATTGTAATGGAGCTACGGTTGGCTCGATTATGGGTGCGCGCCTTGGTGCGGCACAGTTGCCCGATTCCTGGATATCTCCACTAAACGACACGCTGTACGCCGATCTGGTTGGATTCGATCCGGTGTCGATCTCTTCCTGTGCTGAACGCAGCTATCAGGTGTTTTTGAAGCTTCGCGACAAGGTGCGTAACTAGGGCAAAAGATGACGATGAAATATTTAGTTTATCCCGTCTAAAAATAAGAACTCGGATTACTTAAATTAAAACGATTTAGCCTTAGGATCTTTCCTAAGGCTTTTTTGTAATGGCTTTAGCCCGTTGAATACGTGAAACGCACGAAACAAAAAAACTACCCGCATAGCGGGTAGTCCTGATTTGATGAATTATTTCGAGTTGTAAGAGAAAGATAGATTATGCGTTTGTGGTCCTGTAGCTGCGTTGTAATTATCCTGAATGTTTGAGATATAATAAGTGAATTTGAGGTTTAATGTTTTCTGTTTTGGTGTACTGTAGTGACCAACTTTAATAACAGAATCAAAGGAGTGGCTCGGAAGCTCCAGCTTTTGACTTTTCGGAATCGTTAATTTTGATCTTCTTACTTTACTGCTACCACTATTGTCATATACCTTTAATGTTCCAGCTGCGATGTTCTGTGAATTCGTATACCCTACTCCAAAAGACAAACCTGTATTAGGAACCGACAGTCCCCAAGCTACATTCAGTTTTAATTTACCAAGGGTACTATAAGATGAATCCCACATAATAGACCGTATTACATCCCCAGGAGCTGTATAAGCTTCAAGGGTTGTATCTTGATGAACTCCCATTCTCCAGCCTGAGGTTTTGGAGTTAACGGTTCCTACGCTAGATGTCGTACTTACGGACAGGGGATAAAGTTTTGTGGTAAAGTCCCCAGAACCTCCACTAAGAGATGAGGGACCCTCAACATAGGCTCTTACCGTCATTTTTTCTGTTATTGTAGCAACACCCGCGTTGTATACCGCAGTATATGTTTTGTCCGACTTACCACTTGCCAGAGACGCAGCAAATGTTGTTAATCCATCGTTGGTTTCTTCTCGAACAGGTTCAAATACTTTCCCGTACCAAAACATGTCTGTATGTTCTGCATCTTCAAAAGAGCCCGAATTGTTAAACATCTGATCTGTATGAAGTTTATCATTTAACTGATCGGTTTCCAAAAACGTAAAGGTTCTTGTATTCTTTTCAAGCAAATACAGTTTAACAACAGTATCATCATTCTTGAATTTATCGCGTAATAAAGCTAGATTGCTGTTGGGTTTGCGATCAATTCCGAAGTAGACAACTTCAAAATTGTCCTTGTTATCCTTTAATTCTCCTACAATTAGACTGTCCGTATAACCAGCCTTCTTTAACCCGCCTGTAAGTTGGAATTCTTTTTCTCCAGTGTTAGTCTTCACGTTACCGGATAAGGAAACAGAATCTGCACCGTTACTCTCCATAGATTTGATATCTACACTACTGGAATCAAAATTGGCTGATTTGCCTAATTTCTCACCCTTAGTATCTAAATCATATACGGTATTACTTGGAATTTGGATACGATCTTTAGATACTTCGTCGGATGCAGAGACACTAGTACCTAGAGAAAAAGTGAGTAATGTAGTCGCAAGGAACAAAGACATTAACTTCTTCAAGATAAAACCTCCTAAATATTGGATTTTAATTTGTCGAGGTTTAAAGATACCAAAATGAATATGATTTGTAAATGTAGTACCTTTTTTCGGAATAAATAGTAGTTATTTTTACCTACACCAGAAGTAGTTCGTATAACAACAAATTTAGTACATTAAACTGAAAACTATACTGGAGCATCGGGTAAGGTGGACTAGAATTAACGCAGGGGCTAGATTAGAGCCAGATAAACACGGACTCCAGATATAAAAAAAAAATTTATATGATACAAAAGTTGGGTTTTATAAAAGAAGGATCTAAAACGAGTTATCTGAAGTGATGTATGTATACTTTGACAGCCAATCTAATCTTTTATACAAGAAGAAAGAGCCCCAGCAGGATGGGGCTCTTGTTATTGATTTGTATAATTTGAACGAAACCAATTTTCTATTTCATCACTTACGATTTCATAATGTGCATCGGTAGAAACGGATTGCAATTCAATACCACCAGATGATCCAAAAATGATTAATTCCAAGCGGGTACCATCTTTAAAAATCATTTCCCCTATGTTATTCGCTCCAGAACTTTCCTCAAAATCCATAGGCCTCAGCTCTGCATGCTGCATCATGCCAATAACTGTTCTTGTCTCTTCATCCGTTAATGTTACTGGATTAAATAGGCCGATGTTGATTTCTTGTAATTGCCCAGCAGAGAGTTTTTCTTTGAAATGGTCTGCCCAGTCGTGGTCTGTCCCATGACTAGATGAGCAGCTTGAGACAATGAGTATGGAACCAACAATGACGAAAATTACCCCTAAGAACCGCTCAGCACGTAATGCTAAATCGCTAGGCTTTGCATTTTTAAGTTTCCATCCTAACCTGAAATACCAAAAGGAGTAAGGTGATATGGCCATAACTAGACCTATGATTAACATTAGTACGCCTACAACTCCTGTCAAATCATCACATCCTTAATTGTGTTCATCATCTGAATTGAACGTGCATCTCATTAATGTTTGTTAAAGTCGAATCCCAACGTTACTGAAACCATAACCATTCCTTTGAAGCGGTAAACATTTAAAACGAGTGAAGCAACAACGGAATAACCTCAATAAATGCTTGTTCAGTATTTGTTTAGAGACAAAGGTTATACTAATTTTCGCTAATCATTTTGATATAGAAAGTAGGTCATAGACAATAATAGATTCAGTAGATTGCTTTGTTAATACACGTTTATTGATCGGACACAAGAATCCCCTATAGCAAGTCAACTGGGTTGCATATATGAAAGGGGATTCAGGATCATCTACAGCCAAAAGAACCAATTACATTTCAATTTTATATGGAGGCAAAAAGGATATGACCAAAGGCATCAAAAAACTCATTTCTATTGTGCTCACGGTATGCTTAATCCTGGGGGGGAGTGGCCTATCTGCATTATTAGGTTCAGTAGCCTATGCAGATAACGCTCCAACCACAGCAGAGGCAAACTACAAGCAATATCGTGTGAAGTTAACGGCCGATCCGGTCACAGATACAGCACCTGCTGGTTTCGGTACAGCTGCCTCAGATGGACGGATCTGGACAGACAAGAGTGTTACGGCAGAGAATGATGGTACATTCAATATTCAGTTATCTGCACTGGCACAAGAGTATATGACATCCAACTCGACCAATCCAGGTGTCGGGGGCAATAGTAACGCGAACGGTTCAGCGGCAGATGTAACTTTTATTATGGATATGAGTTCCTCTATGGGTAGCCGCAGTGGTAGAGAAATTGCTGCAAAAGCAGGCGATCCAGGTATCTATTATCGTGTTGAAGCCATGGCTAATGCTGCAAATGAAGCCATCCGGACAGTTATGAATGCGAATCCCAACAACCGTGTTGCGGTATATTGGTTTGGCGGGTCCGCTTCCTCCAGCCACCTGGGCACGTTTATGGAACTGGGACATTACGAGTTTAGTTCGGGTCACGGAACGGAAGATTATCTGAAATATACAGATAGCAACCAAACGGTCACTTTGAACAGTAATTTAACCAGGGATGGCAGTGGAGTTGGAGCACAATCTGCAGTTTCTCTGGGAGCAGGAACCCCAACGCAGGACGGCATCATGTACGGTGTCTCGAAGACGATGGGGAAAGTGGGAACAAAGGGAACAGGCCCGAAGCGCCAGCCATACTTATTCCTTCTATCTGACGGGGCAGCCATTCATGCCAAGAAAGCATGGTTTTCTTCGCCAAAGGGCAAATCATTTGAGACCGACTTTGCCAATGCGGTAGCGGATGCTACAACGATTGCTAATTACAATCAGAGTGGGACGGATGGAAGCAAGTATGTACCAGCTGCAGCCGGTACTAGCTTGGCAAATACAGGTGATCCGGAAATTGCTGCGTTAACCATTCTTACCGGTGCGTACATGAAGGATCTCCTGGATCGTAAATACACCGAATACAATGGGGGAGAAGCCACTCAGGCCAAAGTGTATACTGTGGGGCTAGGTTCCACAACGGCGATCAATGGACCGTATAACGGTAACGAACCTGTGTATGCGTGGGCAGGACTTGACCCGAAACGAGTCAACGAGAATAAGGAAGATAGTAATTATAACTACGGTACCGCCAAGAACACATATGACAAACTGAGTGCATATGCATCTCAGGGGCCTAATGGATTTAACTATGCCAATTCATTTGTATACAGTAGTTATTACACATTTGCCCCAACGTATGACATTGTGAAGTCAGCTTTTTCTGGATTAACCAATGATGTCGAAGCTACCACAACGATACTTCCGCTTCTCAACATACCGGAAACCACGGATCTGGGGAACGGTGCGGAAACGGCGGATATCGCCAGTGCTATCGTTGTTGCAGACGATATCAGCAATGATTTTGCTGTGGATCTGTCCACGTTAAAAATCGGGGATGCTGTTGCGACAGTAGACACAAATACGAATATAAACGGTGGTACAGCGTATGCATTCGCGGGCTATGGAAGTAAGGCGGTCATTAAAACCGTCGCAGGCGTTAGCAGTCTTACATGGTATATTGACGCAGATGATATGCAATCGCATATTTACCGCTTCAAGAACCGGACAAGTCCGCAGCCTGGAGATTATAGCGCGCCAACAGGCGGTTCTTTTAAGATCAGTTATAAAGTAAAACCGACTTTTCAGGTAGCACCTGATCAGGTGGGTGACACATCCCGTTACATCAATGCGGGCAATGCGAGTGATGGAGCCAAGACGGCAGCGTACTTCCACCCACCTGCAGACAGTCCCTATTATCAGGCTTTAACAAGTAAACAGACCATTTCCAAAACGGGTGGAATTGGCGCAACGTATGTAACCGAGGAATCGCTGAATAATGGCAAGGCCATCATGAGACTTGGAAACAACGGGAAGCTTGATTTGCAGATGGGAATGATGAAGACCGGTCCGGCAACCGTTCCGATTAACGGGTCTATCGATTATAAAGTGACCATTTATAACTATACAAATACAGCTATTACAGGGCTCAGCGTCGTTAGCGATGGCCAAACCCAAACCGGGATTGATGTTCCGGCCAATGACAGCAAGGTGCTTACTTTTACGAAAACTGCACCGGGTACACCACAGACGTTGGATAGTGACACTGCTGTCATTTCGGGAATTAACCTTGTATCCAATACGGTATCCACGAATGTAACCAACGTGACCACTGCTGTCATCAATACGCATGTTATTGGAGCTGTTGGGGGTACATCTGTAGGCGATGCCACCTATAACATTGGTGATGCTGCGACAATTACAGCGAGTCCGAATCAGGGTTATACATTCGTAGGATGGTATGACAACCAATCAGGAACAGGGACTCCTGTAAGTACGGATGCAACTTATCAGTTCAATGTTCAGACTGATCAGGATTTCTATGCAAAGTTCACATCTCTACCCGTAGCTCATGACGATACTTATAGCGTTGTGAAAGGAGAAACACTCAGTGTTCCAGTGGAAGAGGGCCTATTGCTTAACGACACGGATGGCGAGGGGCGTACACTTACCGCTGTAAGCATCAGTTCAATCAGTGATGAAAGCAAGGGTACGTTGCATGTAAATGCAAATGGATCATTTACCTTTGTGGCGGAGGCAGAAGCATCGGGCAGTGTGACATTTACCTATAAAGTTAGTAATGGCTCTGCCCTATCGAATGAAGCGACGGTGACGATTAACATTACACCACCTGCACATAAGCCAACCGCGAAAAACGACAGCTACAACGTTAGGAGCGGAGACACACTGGACGTTCCGGCTGAGACGGGCTTGCTCTATAACGATACCGATGATGAGCTTCATCCGCTCACAGTGGACCATGTCAGTTCGCTCAGTGATACGAGCAAAGGTACGCTACATGTGAATCCGGACGGTTCGTTTACGTTTGTTGCGGACGCAAATGCGTCGGGTAATGTGACATTTACTTACGAGGCCTATGACGGGACAGCCTACTCAAGTTCAGCTACGGTTACCATCACCATCAAAGTGCCGATCACGACTCATGTCATTGGTGATGTTGGTGGTGTAACAGACGGTGACGGTGTCTACGCACTTGGTGAATCGGCAACGATTACGGCAAATCCAGCTTCCGGTTATGCCTTCGCAGGATGGTACGACAACGAGGAAGGTACAGGTACACCTGTAAGTACGGATAAAGTTTATCCATTGACGGTTTCCTCAGCGGGAGACTATTATGCAAAATTCAGTAAGCTGTCTACAGCTGAGAATGACAGCTATCAGGTAGTGAAGGGCCGTACGCTGAACGTTCCTGCGGCAACCGGTATTCTATCGAATGATACCGTTGTAGGGAACGGTACGCTTACTGCCGTGAACATCAGCTCCCTGAGTGATCCAAGCAAGGGCACACTGAATGTTAACACCGATGGGTCGTTTACGTTTGTGCCTGCTGGAGAAATATCTGGCAGTGTGACGTTTACTTATCAGGCTTTTGATGGAGTAGGTAATTCCAACGAAGCTACGGTTACAATCACGTTTATCAACCCTAGCATTGATGGAACAATCAGAGATAAAGAGACCCAAAATCCGGTATCTGGTGCTACTGTAATTTTGCGCGACCTTGCAGGTAAAGAGAAGGGGCGTACTACGACCGATACAAATGGGAAGTACAATTTCGAAGATGTCATCATCAATAATTATATTTTGGAAATTGTGCGTGATGGATATAGCCCGGCGCATAGAGAAGTCTCTGTGTCTACAGCAAATGTGAATGGAAACGGACGTATCACCGAAGATTTTGAACTTGTGGATTACGAGATAACATTAACAGCCAACCCCTCATCCATACTAGGTAATGGTACGGCTACATCCGAATTTAAGACGGTGATCACCGATAAAGAGGGGCGTCCTCAGGCAGGCGTTGAAGTTGTGTTTGAAGTACCGAATACAACGTACGGTCATTTTACCGGAAATACCAATACGATAACGGTTCTGACGGATTCACAAGGCGTTGCTAAGACAACCTTTACTGCAGCGGTTCTTGGGGGTGCGGGATCGGTATCCATACCGCTGACGGCAACCGTAGATGATAGCCAAAAGGGTATCCAGGTTAGTGACACAATCTATATCACGATTACCCCTGGGGTTATTACAGGTGTTGTCACAGACCAAGCAGGACACCCGCTAGCAGATTCCTCGATTGTAGTAAGTAAAGACTTTGACGGAGATGGCATTGCTGATTTTCACGCCGTTGCCATTACAGGAGTTGACGGAGCATACACCATTGCTATACCGCAGGGGAATGTGACATACGATGTATCGATTACAAAGCTGGTTGAGATCAACGGTCAGCAGAAATCGGTCACGTTTAATCAGAACGTCCCCGTAAACGGAAGTGTGGATGGCCATTCCTTTGACGGAAATAAAACTGTATCAGGTATTGTCCTGGTAGGAAAAACGCAAGGGGAATCCGCAACGCTCGATGGGACTGTGGGCGGTGGATACAACGTATTGATCAATGATGGCAATGGCGATCATACAGGTCAAGTTGACCACAACGGTATATTTAATATCGATAGTGTGCTCAAGGGCAGCTATACGGCGAAAGTCATCTATAACATTCCGCTTCCAGGAGGCGGGACACAACCTATCGTTGTAGGGCACATGAATGCCGAGATTAATGCAGACGGACAGATCAGCATCAGTGAAGTACTCATTGACCCGTACGGTACGATTACGGATTCCGTGACAGGTCAGCCGATAACCGGTGCCGTTGTTACACTTCATTACAGTAACGGAACGGTTGTTAACTTGCCTCCGGTGAATAACTTCCCTCCAGCGGATAATGCCAACCCGCAGACAAGTGATGCGACAGGGCAGTACGCCTTTATGGTGTTTCCGCATACGGACTATTATTTAACTGCGAAGCGGGCAGGATATAAAGATTTCGATAGCAGAGCTGTTGATCCAAACCAACCGCTGATTCATGTGGGTACGGATATTGTGCTGTATAACTTTAGCATGACACCTCTGCCAACATCGAATGGAGGGGGAGCAGGAGCAGGAACAGGAACGAGTACGGGTGCATCAAACTCACCGACAACTTCAACTCCACCAGCAACTGTCCCAACAACTACGACGCCTTCGGGGTCTATCGATCTCGCTACAGCGATTCTGGTTGACAAAATGAAGGGTGGCGAAGGAGATACACTTACCTTCACCGTGATCTATGCCAATAAAACCTCGGTCGATGCCGATGGTGTGTACATCAAAGTTAAGATCCCTTCAGGGCTAAGTTTGGTTGATGCGAACGGCGGTGCTTTGACAGGCCAAGAACTCAAGTGGAATGTTGGTAAACTGACGGGAGGAACGCAAGGCAAGCTGACATTCAAACTCAAGGTTAACGATATGAACGAAGGCGAGGATTTTGGGACCATAACGGCTAGTATAGGCACGGATCACAAGCTTACGCTTACGAATACACAAGATGATGCATCCTTGATCAAAGTGATGTTGTATTCTAACCGTTATGAACATAAGCATGCCCGTTACATTATGGGATATCCAGATGGTAACGTTAAACCCGGACGACTCATTACCCGTGCAGAGATTGCTGCCATCTTTGCCCGTACACTGCAATTGCAAGATGAGGTTCACCACGTTCAGCTGTTCAGCGATGTTGCTACAAGTTACTGGGGAGCCGATTACATCGAAGCAGTTGTAAACAAAGAGATATTTAAAGGTTATGCAGATAACACGTTCAAGCCAGATCAACCGATCACACGGGCAGAACTGGCAACAGCCATTGCCCGTTATCTAGGAGTTGCAAGAGAGCTGAAGATGAACAATGTATTGAGAATCAGCTCGTTTACCGATATTGAAGGGAGCTGGGCGGAGCAGTCCATCGATGAAACCTACCGTTTCGGGTTCTTATCAGGCTACAAAGATGGCTCCTTCCAACCTAACAGTCAGCTTACCAGAGAGGAAGCTGTCAAAATGATCAATGGGATGTTGTACAGAGGCCCATTAACCGGGGTTGAAGCTTCTTATCCGGACAACCGTTTGGGCAGATGGTCATTCGGAGATCTTGAGGAAGCAACAAGAACGCATACGTACAAGATCAATCCAGATGGCTCCGAAACGATGTTAAAATACATTCCGGAAGATCTGTGGTAAATTTCGCTTTACTACCATAATAGAGTAGATGGAGCAGATGTTCAAAAACAATAGCGTTGCTTTAAAAAGCGTCAAAAAGAGGAACGAAATAAGCCGAAGCAGGGATACACGCCTGCTTCGGCTTTTCACATATTCATGTTCATGGTGAGTATCATTCACCATAAGTATCCGCATGGCCGATTCCTCTTAACGTCCCCCTGTATTGGAAGCCCAGACAGGAATCCAGCTATTCGGATAATATGCGTTGGTCAAGGTTGTATTGTATAGAACCAGGTTTCCATCATTTTGCATGACGAAAGTATCTCCTGGTGTATCCGCCGACAGTGTACTTCCGTGATGGCCTGGAATCCATGCCGCAGTATTTGCAGACCAAGCAGCTACCTGTTTAGTCGTATCGGTTACCAAAATCGTATCCCAGCCTGGTCCCCAATAATATTCATATTTACCTGTGGCCGGATTAGTTCCCCAGCGATATGCATATTGATATACGGTTTGCCATTTCGTTCCGTACTGATAGATGATAGGCTTTCCGTATTGTTGCTCGAATTTAAATGAAATGGCCCCGCTTTTATTCGTACTCGTGCTCCAGATCGAAGAACCGTTCTGATAGATTACAAAATTGCCGTCAGTTTGCCAGATCGCCGAAAACCTGCCATCCTGCGAGGTGAGGTAGTCCCCCTTTTGCATGCTCTGACCGATTAGAAGTTTATCGCCAAGGTAGCCTGCGGAAGCTGTCGCAGGTACAGCAAAGGCCAGGATCAGCAAACACGCGATAAAAATGCGGAACGATTTAGGGAAAAATAGCTTTTTCATTGGACACTCTCCTATATTTCTTAGAATGGTTGATGCAAACTGCGTAGTACAACAAACGCTTACGGGTATTGCGTAATGCAGCATAGCGTTCGGTCAGAAGTGGTGAAAGAGCAATCAACACATCCCCCAGTGGTGATTCATGGGACATCCATATGTACAGTGCTCTCAGGGTCACCTCCTTTAATGGAAATCAAATGCTAGAATAGATGGTTTATCGTTGTGATCTTCAATATGTTTGGTAGAAGTTGCAGGAAGGCATAGTGGTAGTGAAAGAGGATAGTTCATTCATTTAACAGAGTTGGAAATTGATTACAAAGAGAATATATAACATTTTATTCCACTATAGCAAGAGAAAAATATAAAATACAACATTTTCAATATAAAGAGTTCTGTATTCTTTTGTAATTTTTTTTACATAGATTTAATAGATTTAACCACTTTTTTGAATTGAACTGTGGTAAAATATCTCAGGATCTGAAATTGGAGAGGGGTTTTGTTTACTCATGTCTTGGAAAAAAGTTTTGGGGAAAAGCACCATTCGTGTGGCTGCTGCTACATTATTACTCACTCAACTGTTCGGTGCAGCGGGTTCCGTTTCTGCCGCAGGCAAGGATGTTGAAGTACATTTGATCGGAATCAACGATTTCCACGGCCAACTGGATACAACATCCGTGGTTGGTGATAAGAAGGCGGGTTCTGCTCCAATTCTAGCAACCTATCTCAAAGAAGCTAGGGCCAAATATGAGCATTCCTTGCTGTTCCATAACGGCGACTCGGTTGGTGCATCGGCTCCAGTCTCATCTATGGATCGTGACGAGCCTACCATGGAATGGATGAATATGATGGGATTTGATGTGGGTTCCCTGGGCAACCATGAATTCGACCAAGGGATCGCTGCATTGAAGGCACAAATTTTTGGTGGTCTAGATCCAAAAGAAGGTAAAGTAACCCATGCCGGTGCGAAATTTGATTATGTGAACGCAAACGTGATCGAAAACTCCACAGGTAAACCCCTGATTAAACCGTATGTGATCAAAGAAGTAGGTGGCGTCAAAATCGGATTCATCGGACTCGTGACGAAATCAACGCCAAACAAAGTATCTCCAGCAGGTACAGCAGGCGTACGTTTCCTGAGTGCTGAAGAAGAAGTTGAAGCTGTTAATAAATATGCGAAAGAATTGCAAGACCAAGGCGTAGAAACGATCATCGTCCTGGCACATGATCCAGCATCGACCAAAGAAGGTGCAACAACTGGAGAAGCGGCTGACTTGGCAAAAGCTTTGCCTGCAAACTCTCCTGTGGATGTCATCGTTGCGGGTGACAATCACGCTCTGGCGAATGGTGTCGTGAATGGCAAGCTGATCGTGCAAGCGTACTCTTATGGTACAGCGTTTGAAGATATCAAGCTGATGATTGACCCTGTTACGGGAGATGTAACTGAAAAGTCGGCTACCGTAACAACAACGTTCCAAGAGGGTGTAAAAGAAGACCCTGAAACACTTGCTATCATTAAAAAATCTTTGGACAAGCACCCTGAGCTGACGAAGCCAGTAGGTACAACGGATGGCTCTGTTGTGCGTACAGATGCATACAATAACGAAGCTCCGCTGGGCAATCTGATTGCAGATGCGATGCGTCAAGCAGACTTTGCAGACAAAGCAAGCAAGGCTGACTTTGCATTCATGAATCCAGGCGGTATCCGTGCAGACCTGCCAAAAGGGGATGTGACCTTTGCAGATCTGGCTAAAATCCAACCTTTCGGCAATACACTTGTGAAGCTGGAACTCACAGGTGAGCAAGTAAAAACGTTGCTACAACAGCAATGGGGTACCAATGCTGACGGCACACCAAACACAAAAACATTGCAAATCGCTGGTTTGAAATACTCAGCCGACTTCAGCAAGCCGGTTGCTGAACGTGTGACGGCCCTTACACTGGAAGACGGCACACCGGTTGATCCTAAAAAATCATACACCGCTGTTGTGAACAACTTTATGGCTGCAGGTGGAGATAACTACAAAGTGCTACTGGATGCGAAATCATCTTTGGCTGGCCCAATTGACCTGGATGTATTCTACAAATACATCACAGATACATTCAAGGGCGGCGATATTCAAGCTAAAAAAGAAGCCCGTATTACAAACATCGGTGTCGCTACAGAACCAACAGAAACACCGGCACCAGTAAACAATGAACCTATTTCTCGTGCTGAATTTGTCACTGCACTCGTGGATATGCTGAAGCTTAACGCGGTATCGACAGCCCCTGCTTTCAAAGATGTTGCTGCGAATGCTGCATATGCCGATGCTATTGCAGAAGCTTCGAAAGCCGGATTTATTCAAGGCTACGGCGGTAACTTCTATCCTGAGCGTGATATCACTCGGGAAGAGGTAGCAACGATTTTGGCAAAATTGGTGAACAGCCCGGCATCCGAAGCGAAAGCGGCAACGACCATTGCTGGCTTTGAGGATGGAAAATCCGTATCTGCTTACGCAGTGAAGCCACTGGCGAAACTGATCGATAAAGGCATTTTCAGTGCAACGGACAAAAAAATGCTGGAGCCTAAGCAAGGTCTTTCGATGGATGATGCTAAAGCAATCATTGAAAAAGCAGCTGCGGCGAAAGCTTCTTAATTCTCACCGCAAACCACTCGCTTATCCAGCGGGTGGTTTTTTTGTTAGACAAAAACACTTTTTCAGCCTTGTCCACGTCTATCCCTCACCAAAATCACTCTATTGCATCTAATAAACTATCAACAATAAGGAGGTTTTGAGAATGGGAAATCGTAGACCAACAGGTGGGTATGATCCGGTTCAGATCTATAACTCTACTTCGTTTAATGCGTATGGAACGGTCGAGTATGCGTCTATTTTCTGTAGCAATGACCGTTACAGTGTTCAACGTGAAGGGACTTGGCAGTCTTCGGGGCGTGGTGTTTGTCTGGTAACTCGGATTACTGCTACTGTGATCACACCAAGTGGAAATATTGAGGCAGAACCGTACACGTCATCTGGAACATCCTATAGCCAGTTTGCCATTATCCAGGTGGGCCCGAACCAGTTCCGGGTCACGCGTGTAGTAAGTTCGGCTAGACGCCGCCGGAAATGTTAACGATATCGGCATCCCATTGAACAAAGAAAAAGATGTTAAGAAGCGACTCTCCGATGAAACTATGGAGAGTCGCTTCTTTTAGCGTTTGATTGCATGCATCACATCACTAACGGATCAGCTAGTAAAAACCAGTATCTTTTGCAGAAGCAATTCGTCTCGAATGGGGATGCCTTGTTCAGAAACGAGAGGAATGCTTGGTTTCAAAGCTCTTGCTTTTGCTACTGCATCCGGGTAGATTTGAATAATCTGGTATCCCTTTTTCTGATAAAAATGGAGTGCGTGAAGGTTGTCATTTGTGGTAATCAGCTGAATATGCTTCCGTTTGGCTTGCCTGGCAGTGTCCTCTACTTTCGCCAAAAGGGCTGACCCAATCCCCTGATTTTCGTCCAGGCTATCCAGAGAGATCACTTCGCAATGATCTTCATGCATAACGTACGTAATATAGCCTCTGATTTCTCCATCTTCATTTATTACTGCGTACCCGTTCAGCTTATCACTGTGATAGACCCCTGTTGAGATGACCATCTGAGGACTCCCCCAATGCTCAGCAAAAAAATCATTCCGTTTTGTATCCGGGATTTGGTGGCTTTCCATAATTCTCATATGTATTCTCCTATTTGAATCGCAATTTTACTATTCATATTATAAAGCATCTCAGTCTCTATCGAAAAGTTAAAGCGACTGCCCAGATCAACGGGGAGTCGCTTCTTGGCTCGTGTAAATCCTCGTATTAATGCTTCTGGTACCACAAGATTCGGCGATACATCGCAGAGTCTTTCAAGCGCCTGAAAGGACGCAGGTCAGGGCGATAATTGCCTTCAATGATCCAGACGCGGCCTTTTTTATCGATGCCAATATCAAAACCGATTTGTCTCAGATCAGGGTATTGAACTTCCAGACTCCGGGCAGCCAGCAGAGCTGTACGCTCGATTTGAAGGAGCAGTTTCCGCCCACCTACACGTGCTAATTGCAACGCTTTGAGCACAGGAATGGTACGGTTGGTCACATTAGTCACCAGATATCCGCGTGAGGCGATTTTGGCGTAGGAACCGGTTACTTTCCAAGGGGACGAGTTTGCTTTTTGACGCTGAACCATGATGCGAAGATCGAACGGCCTTTGCTGAATGCGAGCTAAATATAGACGTTGCTGGATGATATACTCACGATCCTTGTTTAGTTGATCAAACCAATCCTGTAATTCATCTTTGTTTTGCATGGTAATGATGTTATTCTCGTTTTGAATTTGGTAGGTGCCTGTCTTCAGACGCCGGATGAACACAATATCTCTGCCATAACGTCCATCGCAGGGTTTCAGCACGACACTTGAATGTTGTAACAGCATATGGTGCAATGCTTCATTTTCCAGCAACTGTGTTTCGGGTAGTCGCCTGGCGAGTAAAGGTACATTGCGAAAGGCGCGATACTGCAGCCATTTGTCCCGTTGAAATACCATTAACATCACAGCCTTTGTTCAGGGTCATATCAGGGTCTACGACTCTCTTTATTATTTTAATTCAAACCTGTCTCTGGCATAAGCCGCCATTCGTCTAAAAATGAGAATCGCTGTCCTTTTCACCAGCTACAAAAAAACTTTATAAAGCTATACGTGTTGTCATAGATAGATATAAAAAGCTGTGATACACTATATCGCATAAGTTAGTGAATAATTTCACAATACAACATGAGGGGAAAAGATCTCAGTGGAACTGACAAAGAAGAGATGGATTATTCTGATTGCGAGCTGCTTTATTAATTTATGTATTGGCTCCATCTATGCATGGAGTGTATTTGCTGCCCCGATGGCCTCTTATCTCAGTGGTCTCACAGGGCGTACATTGACACCCGGAGATTTGGCTATTGCGTTTACCATCTGCAACTCAGTTGGGCCCATCACGATGATATCGGGCGGATGGATTAATGACAGGTTCGGACCCAAGAAGGTCATTCTGGTTGGAGGAATCTTGTTCGGGGGCGGTATGATTTTATCCAGCTTTGCAACGTCTGTAGGTTTTCTGGTATTTGCTTACGGGATTGTGCTTGGTCTGGGAACGGGAATGGTGTACGGGTGTACGATCAGTAACTCCATCAAGTTTTTCCCTGACAAACGCGGATTGGTTGGTGGCGTAACAACAGCTGCTTACGGGTTAAGCTCTGTGATCATTCCTCCGGTAGCCAATATTTTGATCAGCAACTCTGGTGTAACCTCAGCATTCATGATGATAGGGGTCGCTTTTCTTCTTATTATTTGTGTGGCTTCGTTCTTTATTGAAAAATGTCCAGCCGATTTCGCACCTTCAGGATGGACACCTAATGCTGCCCATATCAGCGGCGCGCCAAAAGAAAATAAAAACTGGAAAGGTATGCTTGCGAGCCCGATCTTCTACGTGATGATCCTGCTGTTGATCAGCGGAGCTTTTGCCGGACTGATGTGCACCTCTCAAGCCTCACCTATCGCTCAAAAAATGGTTGGTTTGTCGGCAGCGGCTGCAACAACAGTCGTGTCTATACTGGCATTGTTTAACACAGGTGGACGGATTCTGGCTGGCTATATATCAGACAAAATTGGCCGAATCAATACACTGGCCATTACGTCTCTCTTATCTGTGGCCGGCCTGATCTTGCTTTATTTTTCAGGAGAGAACAGTGTAGGTACATTTTATATGGGCATTTCCATGATTGGTTTAAGCTTTGGTTCTTTGATGGGGGTATTCCCCGGCTTCACGGCGGATCAGTTTGGAGCCAAAAACAACAGTGTGAATTACGGGATTATGTTTATCGGATTTGCGCTGGCGGGCTATTTTGGACCGTCAATCATGAGAAGTGTGTATAGCGCAGATGGCAGTTATCAGAGAGCCTTTGTGATTGCAGCAGTCTGTGGCCTGACCGGATTTATTCTGACTTTCGTATACAAGTGGGCTGTCAGATATCAGAGTAAAAATGTGAATAACAACCACAAAGTGACCGTTTGAGCAAAGGCAACTCCTTGGTATTTATGATTCTTACGGCGATGAATACGGGGATTCTGCTGGACTAGATATGTAATAAAACCTTATTAATTTGCTGTTGTGTAGGCCATATGACAAAAACCGAACCGCCCGTTTAATAGACGGGGGTTCTTTATTATTTTTAAGGTAGCTGATTGATTAATATATCAGAGTGATATAGTCTGTTACGACTAACATATGTACATGAAAATGTAAAACTTTTTTACCATTAGATTACAAAAATTCTCGTTTACGCTCCACCTTTTCGATGGTATACTCTCCTATATTCAAGGAAGATATTAACGCTAATATACGCCAAATTTTCATGAAAATATGTCGAATTGGGGCTCATTTCGGATGATTATAGCACAAGAAAAGGACGAAACGATCATCCTCATTCCTTCGCTGGAACCAGATGATAGACTTTTATCCTATGTACGTCAGTTGCGAGACTACGGTTTTACGAAATTGGTCATTGTAGATGATGGTTCTGGCGAGAAATACCAGCACATTTTCGAAGAATTAGAAGATAATGGATGCACTTTGTTGCGACACGCACAGAACCAAGGGAAAGGCGAGGCGCTGAAGACCGGATTTCGGTACATAGCACAGCATTATGGGCAGGCTCACTACGTGGTTACTGCGGATTCAGATGGGCAGCACGCTGCAGAAGATGTGTATCGGATTGCTCAGGAAGCCAAGCGTCGTCCGAATGACTTACTGCTCGGCGTGCGAAATTTCAGTGAGGGCGATATTCCGCCTAAATCGTTGTTTGGTAATCGGATGACGTCGTTTATTTTTGCGCTGTTATATGGAAAAAAACTGTCGGATACCCAGACGGGACTTCGTGCCTTCGGCACAGGGCTATTGTCATTTATGCTGGATGTACGCGGCAAGCGGTTTGAATATGAACTGCAGATGCTGATCTCCTGTATTCAGTCGGGTATCGCTATTCATACGGTACCCATTCAGGTCATCTATGAGAATGGCAATGCGGGTACCCATTTCAAAGCGATTCAGGATAGTGCCCGTGTGATGGGGGTGCTGTTCTCGAATTTCTTTCGTTTTATATCTTCGTCTGTAGCCAGCTCTGTCGTTGATTTGGGCATTGCCTGGTTTTTGATCGATTTCCTGCGCCCCATGATGGGGGATCAGCATTACTTAAGAATTTTGCTCGCAACCGTGATTGCCCGAGTCATCTCGATTGTCGTGAATTATGTCCTGAATCGATATTTTGTGTTCCGCAAGGAAGACAGCAAGGGTAGTCTGTGGCGTTACTTAACGTTGTGTGGCATGGTTATATTGTTGTCGAGTACAGGCGTTTATTTATTCCATACCCTATTCCTCGTGGATGAGAAGGCAGCGAAATTCGTCTGTGATGCCATCCTGTTCCTGCTAAGCTTTCAACTGCAGCGGAAGTGGGTATTTGCAGCAAGGAGGAAGCAGCTGTAGTGCAAAACGAGAAAAGGCAAAATGTATTTTTTATCATCACCATGATTCTCATGACCATTTATCTGATCTGGCGTATGTTCTTTACGCTGCCATGGGGAGAAGGAATGCTGAATGTCATCTTTGGCATGCTGCTCATTTTGGCGGAGGCGGTTACGGTCGGCACGACCTTTGAGTTGTTTTTTCAAAAGATGCAAAAGAAACGGACGCAGCTCGATTTTCCGGTGATCCCGGATGAATATTACCCGCACGTCGATGTATTTATTGCCACACATAACGAACCCGTTGACCTTTTATATAAAACAGTGAATGCCTGTACGTTTATGGATTACCCGGACAAGTCGAAGGTACATATCTACCTGTGTGATGATGGCGCACGGCCTGCGGTAGAGGAACTGGCGAAGCAGTTCGGCATCGGTTATCTAGGGTTTCCTGGTAATAAGGATGCGAAGTCCGGCAACCTGAACAATGCACTGAGCAAGACATCGTCTCCACTCATTGCAACCTTTGATGCAGATATGATCCCGCAGCATACGTTTCTGATGAAAACCGTACCCTATTTCATGCTCTCCACATTTATCGAAGAAAATGGGGAATGGCGCCTTCGCCGTGAGGAGGAGATCGATCCAACCTTTAAGCTGGGGCTGGTACAGACCCCGCAAAGCTTTTACAATCCGGATCTATTCCAGTTCAATCTGTATGCGGAGCAAGGTATTCCGAATGAACAGGACTTTTTCTCGCGCGAGGTTAACATTCTGCGCAATGCGTCCAATGCGGTTGCGTATACGGGCAGTAATACAGTGATTGCCCGGCAAGGGATGGTGGATATCGGTGGATTCCCACTGAACACCATTACGGAGGATTTTGAGACAAGCATCCGTTTGCAGCAAGAAGGGTATATCACGTATGCGACGCAGGAGGTTCAAGCTGCAGGACAGACGACGACCACGATTCCGAGCATGATCAAACAGCGGATACGATGGGCGAGGGGCATCATTCAGAGCTTGCAAAATACGCGTGCACCGATCTCCAGAAAGTTGCCTTTCTGGACGAGAGTGACCTATGTGAGCAGTTTTTTATACTGGTGGTCTTTTTTCAATCGGCTGATCTTTATCTTGTCTCCCATTCTGTTCGCTTTATTTGATTTCCAGATCGTAAATACGACCTTCTGGCAGATTCTGATCTTCTGGTTGCCATCGTATTTCTTCTACAGTCTGTCGATGCGTTATCTGTCCAGTAATATACGGAACCAGCGCTGGAGTCAGGTCATTGATACCATCTTCATGCCGTATCTGATCTGGCCGGTTATTCTGGAGACTGTAGGTATCCGTGAGCGCAAGTTCAAGGTGACGAATAAAAATCGTTCAACCGGACGCGAGTGGATTGCCTCGATGAAATATGCACTGCCGCATATTTTTCTGGTGATCCTGTCCATCGCTGCGATTATTCGGTACGTGAACGGCAAGTACGGCATTGCTTTATTTTTCAGCAGTATTATCATCTTCTGGCTCGTTCACAACATGATTGCCTTGTTCTATGCACTCTTCTTTATGATCGGGCGGCGAGCATACCGGGAGAATGAACGGATACGGGCGCAAGAGGATGTAATCATCCGTTATCCAGACAGCACGCTACGTTACGAGGCCAAGACAGTGGATCTTTCGGAAAATGGCATCGCGTTTTATGTGCCGTACCCGATCTATCTACCGGAGAAGAAGACGATCTCTCTGGTCGTGCAATCGAGTCGATACGAAGCTAATCTGGATGCGGTTATCGTATATGTCAAGGCAGATGGCGAAGGATGGCGCTATTCCGCAACGGTTAAACCGCTCAGTGAGACGGATAATCGGCAATACATGCAGCTCATCTATGACCGGAAGCATTCACTGCCGGAGCAAATGAATCTATGGGACACTGCATATGACGATATGTTGCGTAATGTGAAAAAACGGATTGTGCGACCCAAATCAGATCAGCGGAAGATGCCAAGGCTTTCCCTTCATCTTCCCGTTACGTTTACGAATCATGCGAGCTGCACACTGCTCAGCTTTAATTATCGTTTCTTCTCTGCCACGAATCTGCAAGGTAAGATAGCAGAAGGGTCGGAAGTTACCTTTTACACGGAAAGCAACATTGAAGTGGTCTTAAAACATACGGGAAAAACAACGGCAAACAAACGTGAAGTGCTTCTCTCCGTAGAGAATATCGATGAGATCTTGGGGCGTGGTTTGATTGATCAGTTACTGAGTGATTTGATTCTTCCACAAGCTGAGCGGTTCACCAAAGAGGGTTAGGAGAGATAGACATGCTGTTTTTGCTTCAACTTGTGATGGGCATTTTACTCATAGTATCGATGATCGGTTATATGCAGTTTGTCCGTAAGGTGATGTCCATCCGGTGGGAGTTCATTCCGATATTTGTGTTCTCGGCTATCGCCTGTATCGTCTATTTTGCCGGATTAGCAGGGCAGCTCTTCACGGGCAGCATTGTTGTGCTAATTACAGGCTTATTGTTGTTTAGAGGCAGAGTAATACAAGCTTTGTACCAGAGTAAACGGGGCACATGGTCATTATCATTTTCGTTATTTCAATTGAGTTTTCTGAGCGGGGTTTTCGTATTTTTGCTCATTCTGTTCCACACGGAGCTGACTCACTACGATAATTTCTCACATTGGGCGATTGTGGTGAAGGAGATGCTCAGCACCAATGCGTTTCCAACACCGAATTCGGACCTGATTGAGTTTAAAAATTACCCGCTCGGCACGTCGTCGTTTATCTACTATATCTGCCGATTTATGGGACATGCCCAGCCGATTATGCTGCTGGCGCAGGGGTTGCTGATCTTTTCCTGCTTCTACGCCATGTTTGGCATCGTGTCAGAGAAAAAACGGTTCCTGTTATATGCTTTTCTCGGGTTAGGTTTATCGACCTTGTCCTTTTTCAACCTGACGATCCGTATCACCAACCTGCTCGTAGACTTCCTGCTTCCAATTTTTGCACTCGCAATTGTGGCGGCGATATACCAGTATCGTCATGATCTTAAGCGAGCTTGCATCATTATTCTGCCTCTGGCGGGTCTGCTGACGGTAATCAAAAGTACAGGCATCATTTTTGCTGCCGTGGGCCTGATTTTTCTCGTATATATCTGGCTTACGAATAAGCAACGTGCGAACTGGAAGATTGGACTCGCTGTGCTTGGTACGATTGCAGGGGCGTTACTGCCTTATTTCAGTTGGAGCTGGCGTATGGCAACGGTATTCCGCGGTGTGAATAACAAGTTCGAGGGAGCAGCCGCTGCCCTAAAGTCGGGTAAAACAGCAGAGCAAAAGTGGGACATTCTTGTGCTTTTCTTGAAATCCAGCGTGGATATTACATCCAGACCTGTGCTGGGTATTGTTCTTTTTGAAGTTGCTGCGATCGCTGCTTCGATTGTGGCTTACGTGGTGCTCAAGAAGAAGTGGAATCTGTGGAAAGTGCTGATTGCACTGAATGTGATCGTTGTACTGTACTATGCCGGGATTCTGGCACTATATCTGTTCTCCATGCCTGTGGATGAAGCCGTCCGACTGGCTGGGTTCGAGCGTTACGCATCAAGTATCGTGGTATTGTTCGCTGGTGGACTGGTACTCTGTGCAGCTGTTGACATTGAGCGTACGTTCCATTACCGCATCGGTGAGGTTCCTGATTATCAATCATTCAAGACGGTACAGACGAAGAGGCATTATCAACAGGGAATCATCGCGTGTATGGCACTCGCGGCAACAACCCTCTTGTCCGAATATAACGGTATGATTTCAATCACGAGGACGTACGACAAAACCCTTCCCTACGAAGTTCATACGGTGACAGGGGATCGGTGGTATACCGGCGGCAAAGAGGATCGAAGCAAGTATTTGTTTTATGGTTCTGACCGAGATCAGCAGGTGACAAGTTATTATATGCAATACGTGGGTAGATACTTCTTATACGCTCCCAATGTGGACGGTATCGTGCTGTTCTACGAGGATAATATGGACAACTTGCTAAGTAACTACGACTACCTTGTGGTGATTGAGACGGATCTCAACGCGAAAATGTTACTGAAAAAGCACTACGGCATTGATATGCAAAAAGGGATCTATAAGATCACCCGATCCGGTGATCAGATTACGCTGACATTAACCTCCGTTTAAATGAAGCCTACCACCCAGTGATCCAAGGCACGTTTCCTTTATCAAAAAAAGGAAGCGTCCCCGTCTTATGATCACGCTATGGTAGTAACGAGGACAGGCTAAAAAAGCTCCACTCCCATGAAACCGGTGAGTGGAGCTTTTTGATATCCTGGATAAAGACCTAACTTCTGCTTAGGTAGCCTTACCCTCGGGTTTAAGTTTTCGCATAAAGGCATCGATATTATCAATCAGCAGCTTGTTGTTTGGTGAATCGGTCCGGGTAATCATCTCTTTCACCGCATGGACAAATGAGTCCAGGTCAGTCGTGTCAGCCTGTTCAAATCGGTTCTTGGCGGGCAGGTTACCCGCAGGGCGAGTCGCATCCTCACGGTATTCTTTGATCCATGCTTGATTCGTGGATGCCTGTTTCGCAAAGTTCTGTAGAATGTTGCCCCAGTCCTTGTTGTTTACGATGGCGTCTTGCAACTTATCATAGGTCTGAGGCTGGAATTTGCGCATCATGTAATTAAGATCCACGTAATCCTCCGGTGCACCAACCGGCCGTTGTGGTGGTGTATCATACTGAATTTGTTTCGTTTCGGGGTTAATTGTTCTGGTTGTGGAGATCGCTCCAATCTGGCGGATCGTATTCATGAACTCGGTGGCCTGATCGCCCTTCATGTAGTTGTCCGCTATGTATTGTGCTTGAGTTAGACCAAGTTCGAGTAAAGCGGATCGATGGCCCTCATCTGTTACATCCGTAATCAGATTAGATTGAATGATGCCATACACCGTTTCTTTAACCTCGGAAGGATGGCCCTTAAGCAGACGTTCCAGTGACTCGTTGATCTGAACGGTGCCAAAGTAAACGGCTGAATGGTTCACGACATCCGAGGAGGCAAGCTGCCGGGAAGCGTTACTGATCTCTACGGTATCTGTGTCATGAGACAAATCGAACTTCCCTGTAATCATCGTTGGTTGATTTGATGGATTCGCTTGTCCTGTGCGTTGTTGTGAATGAGTGTAGGCATTGAGGTCAAACGGCGTTGTGCTTTGAACCTTCATTCGTAAACACCCCTATTCGTTAAAAATAAACGCTCTAATTTTTCCATCTCAGACATGTCTCTTTATGTTATCGGAATAATATTCCATATTTTTAATATAAATGGACAAAAAAAGAGCAACGAACGGCTATCTTTCACCGCTCGTCGCTCTCCTTGATTCAATCAACCGCCATAAATACTGTAGGCGAAGTGATACACAATATCGGTCGTATTCACACTTGGAAGACTTGTCACTCTGGCCAGCACAGCACAAAGATCATAATAATGTGTGAAGCTTATGGCTCCTGGCAAGTACTGACTGAGGCTGCCGGCGGAAGGAGGCAGGGACAACGTTGCAGTGAACTGCCCACTGCTGTTGGTCATGACTTTGGCACTGCGATAACGGTTGTTGCTGCTTTCAGACCAGGCATCATTCGCCCAGATAACCTCGACTTCCGCATTAGCAACGGCATAGTTATCAGAAGTAGCCGCAACCCCTGTCACCGTGAAGCTTGATCCCGTGATTCGGTAGTAGCGTCCATAGGCATAAGAAGGGTAATCATTGGGGCCGCCGTTGGAGTTGTAGCCCGTAATGACAATTTTGTCTGCACGTAATACAGGCTGCAAATGCAGTGAATAGTTGGTGTCGGAATACGTGTTGGTTGTATAGACCTTCAAATAATAAGTGCCCGTACCTAACGATACATTACCGTTCGTAGTTGGCATCAAGGCCATTCGATTGTTACTTAAAGCTCCGTACAATTCAGCTTTGTAACCATTTGCCGTTGAAGATTGATCCAGCGTGATGCGCATCGCATCATAGTTTCTGTTCTCTGGAACGGTGATTTTGTACCAATCCTGATCAATCTCCGAATTTAATGAACGAGTAGCGAGTGTAGAGCCGCCAATAGCGACTGTAAGTGGGTAGGCCCGAAGCGCGTTCTCGTCTGTCTCGAAGGCATCATAAGTCGAGCTTGTGGAGACCGTCAGGGTAAACGGTTCGTTGATGCTGGCACCAACCTTGCCGTAGGCTTCAATTAAGTAGGCTTTGGCTCCAGAAGTGTTATTTTTCGTGCCTACATTTTCAGATAACGTTCTGGACCCGTTACCGTAATTATTCAAATACGTCCCGTATATGGAGTAATCAATAGGGTTCGGATTCACTTCCCCGGTGGACATATCGAATTCATAGAGATATAGATCGTAATCAAGCTGCGCGGATGCGGGATTATCCATCTGTACTTGCAGAATATGCCCGGGTTGTACATAGATCGGATACAAGTAGCTTGAGGTGCCTTGCTCCTGGATGTAGCCAGTGTATGTAGTGGTCTCAGCTGCGGCTGTTGTGTTATCTGTATCCTCCGGTTGCGGAGTAGCCAGCAAACGTTGTTGCTTATGCGTTTTGGAAGTGGCAGAAGATTCATTCAGGTTGACCGTTTCCTTGAGCCGGTGTTCCTTCAATGGAGTGGAATCCAACTCGGTGGGAGCCTTGGTCAGCTCAGTGATAATCTCAGTGTCTGGCTGTATGACCTGTTCCGTAATGCGTGCCTCAGGGAGTTCTTTTCCCTCATAATCATTGTTAGCCGAAGCGTTGAAACTAAAAGCAAAGGTCAGAACCAGATTCATGACGATAAGCATGGAGAGTGTCTTTTTCAAAGTGTAAACTCCTCTCTTCTTATAATTTTTTGCTACAATTCTATAATATACCAAATATATGCATTTGTTAAGTGATGAATATCATGGTAGTACAGGTAGTTGCTTCATCGACAAACAGGGGTTTCTATGATAGGCTGGAAGCATCCCAAGGGCATTCTACTTTTCCAAGTAGAGTGCCTTGCTGTATATTATGGGAGTTTACATTTAATGGTTTTAAAATGAAGCCGTGTGGAGGTGGTGATGCTATGTTTCTCTCTTTAGTCCCCGTAGGGGAATGTTGGATGATGGAAAGTGAACGTGTACAGAAAATCATAGAATACAGAGGAGCGAACATAGCATGACTACTTATATACAAGCGGAGACCCGTATCAAATTAAAGCCGTCCGGACTTCAGAATTTGCGCCAATCTGGACGCCTGCCGGGTATTGTTTTTGGCAAAAACACAGAGAATGAGATGATTCATATCCCGTCGGTACCATTTCAAAAATGGTTGAACCAAGGTGCGTCCGGATTCATCGAACTGCAATTCGAAGAAAAACCTTCACTTACCGTATTGCTGGAAGATCTGCAGCGTGATCCGGTTACACGAGATTTGATTCACGTCGATTTTCAGCAGGTACAGAACGATGAGGTGCTACGTACCAAAATCCCGGTCAAGTTCAACGGAACCCCAGAGGATGCGAAGTACGGCGGGGTTGTACAGATTCAGTTAGCTACTATCGAAGTGGAGGCTCTACCTCGTCATTTGCCAACCGTGGTCGAGTTTGATATTAGTGCAATGAAAATCGGTCAAACCCTACATGTTGAGGATGCCGAGTTCGCGCCGGAAGTAACGGTGATCTCAGAGGGCAACGAGTCACTTCTCTCTGTGATTAAACCTTGACGAGGGTTTGCTAAAAACATAAAGTTAGAGATTATTGTGGTACCTCAGCTTAACCAAGCTGGGGTATTTTTTCTTTTTATCTATCCATGTTCATTCCTCTTTTATTTCTTGTCTACATTCATTTTTTACTTTAATCTATTAAAATACTACAGCCGAAAAGGGGGAGCCGCATGCCGCTCCTATATTACGTCCAAACCTCTGTCATTGGTTTAATTATTACACTTATTATTTGTTTCCATATGCTCAGGCGAAATAAAGAGAAGTCTGAACTAAGAAGTGTTTTTCTGGTGCTGCTGTTCTCCAATATGTCATTGCTGTTGCTGGAAATGGTGCTCAACATGCTTATTGGGAGCGATGCAGCCTTGGTAGGCAAACTTCTCCCGGCTGTTATATGTGTATTTTACATATTGAATCCGGTGCCAGAGGCACTCTGGATATTCTATCTGGATGCGGTCATACGCCGGAACAAACGAAAGGGCATGAGCAGGCTAACGGCCATTGTGATCTGTCTTCCAATTGTGGTGAATGCGGTGCTTTCCTTGGGAAGCTTGTCAGGAGGGTATCTCTTTTACGTGGATGCAGATCATGTATATCACCGAGGCCCTTACTTTCTGCTGATGCCCGCCATGTGTTATATCTATCTATTCTATTATCTTGGGCTGGTTATTCTCAAACGAAAACATGTATCTGTTCAGGAGTTTCGGGCCTTGCTCTTCGCAGCACTTCCGCCACTAGTCGCCGGTGCTTTGCAAAGTATGTTTTTTGGATTAAGCGTACTATGGATCGCCCTTGCATTTTCTTTGTTAATTGTTTATTTGAATTTGCAGAGTGAACAGGTATATAAGGAACTGATCAAGCTGAATCGGCTCAAGGATCAATTTCTCGCCAATACATCGCATGAACTGCGCACACCGCTTAATGGCATTATTAATATTACAAATTCCATACTGGAGGATAGAGCGGGGGCTGAGGATACATCTCAGCGACACAACCTTAAGACGGTTCTGTCGGAAGCGCGCAGATTAGATCGCCTTATACACGACATTTTGGATATCTCCAGCATGAGGAGTGGAGGCATGAAGCTAACACTGCGGTCGATCGACCTTCACTCCATTGCAGATGCATCATTATATGTCATAAGTCAGCTTAATGATGGCAAACCGATTGAATTCATCAATCAGATTCCTACCGATTTTCCTGCTGTATATGCGGACGAAGAGCGTCTTTATCAGATTTTCTATAACCTGGTTGGCAATGCTTTGAAATTCACGCAGCATGGACATATTCGGACTGGGGCTGTGCTTAAGCAGGATCATGTCGAGATCTGGGTACAGGATACCGGAATGGGCATTCCGAATGATCGGTTAGAGGATATTTTCAACCCGTTCTACCAATTGGATTCCACTGAAACTCGAGAAGCTGGCGGAACAGGATTGGGGTTGTCCATAACACAAACACTGATTGAACTCCACGGTGGAACTATTTGGGTTAAATCGAGGCAGGGTGAAGGGAGTATTTTTCTGTTTACGCTTCCGATCAGTAACGAACGTAAGGAAAAGGTATATGGAAAACAACCAGATGTGCAAGCTACGCTAATTGCGGAGAAACATGTATTAACGACTAAGCGAGTCAAAACGGAAAAAGGAAAAAGTTATGCCATCTTGGCTGTGGATGATGACCCGGCGAGTCTTGCAGCACTATTCCACGTTTTGGATAACGATGGGTATGATGTGACCGCTGTTTCGGATGGAATGGCAGCGTTGGCCAAATTAGAGCAATCCCCTACGTATGATCTGGTCATCCTGGATGTTATGATGCCAAAAATATCAGGGTATGATGTGCTTCGTACAATACGCCAGCGTTTTCAACCGCTGGATCTACCTGTACTAATGGTTACTGCGAGAGCAAGACCTGAAGACCTGCAGATCGGATTTGAAGCAGGGGCTAACGATTATTTAACCAAACCCTTCGAGTCGTTGGAGCTTAAATCGAGGGTTAAGACACTGGTGCAGCTCAAAGAATCGGTAGGAAATCGAATATCAGCTGAGCTTTCATTTCTCCAGGCACAGATTAAACCCCACTTCTTATTTAACTCCTTGAGTACAATTGCGGCACTTAGTACGGTAGACCCTATGCGAGCCAAGGGGTTGCTTTATGATTTGTCCGATTATTTGCGGGGCAGCTTCAGCTTCGAGTCTGGTGAAGAGTTCACCTCTATTGGGAGCGAACTTGCTACCGTTCGAGCTTATGTATCGATTGAGCAGGAACGGTTCCAAGACAGGCTTGATATGCAGTATGACATCGATGAACGTGTGGAGCTGAAAATTCCCATGCTTATCATCCAACCTTTGGTGGAAAATGCGATTCGTCATGGCATCATGACCCGAAATGCGGGTGGTGTTGTACGTCTGACGGTGCGACGTGAAGAGGATACAGCACTCATTATAGTAGAGGACAACGGCGTTGGGATGGAGCCCAAACGGGTGCAACAGCTTTTGGGACAGCCTGCGGCCCGTTCAGGTGTGGGACTGATGAATATTCAGCGCAGAATGATTCTGCATTATGGCACAGGGATACAGATTCGTAGCCGCCCGAATGAGGGGACAACCATTATACTTCAAATTCCATGGAACAAGGAGAACAGCACGGATGACAATGAGAGCCATATTGCTGGATGATGAGCCTATTATACTAAATGAATTAGTCTCGCTCCTGAAAGAAGATGAACGAATCGACATTATCGGTGCGTATACAGATCCGCTGCTGCTGATGCAGGATATTGCAAGCCTAAGGCCGGAGTGTATCTTTCTTGATATTGAAATGCCAGAAATGAGCGGGATCGAGCTTGCAGAGCAACTCAGTTCTAAGGGGATCGATGTGGAGATTGTATTTATTACAGCCTATAATCACTACGCTGCACAGGCTTTTGATGTGAACGCCATCGATTATTTGCTTAAACCGATTCGCCCCGAGCGAATTCGTAAAGCGGTAGATAAACTGGTCAAACAGGTTGCCCAGAAGCCCGGGTTGACTCAAGGGCAATGCTCTATTCATAGCTTTGGCCCGTTTGAGGTGAAGCAAGGCCATATGTCCATCAAGTGGGCGCGATCGAAGTCGAGAGAGTTGCTAGCCTATTTTTTGCAACATGAAGGCCGTTGGTTGTCCAAATACAAGCTGTGTGATGATCAATGGGGTCACTATGAGCCTGAGAGAGCACTGGCGTATTTGCAGACTTCGTTATATGCCATGCGTAAAAACTTGAAAGCTGCAGGTTGTACGGAGCTTGAGATTGAGTATGCCAATGATCGATATATTCTGCGAGTGCTGCATGCAGATTGGGATCTTCGTACCTTTGATTCGGCCGTGCGTCAGTTCAATGAGACATATTCCGAGGAAGCCAGACAGCAGGCGCTGGCTGTGTATCGCGGGGAGTATCTGGAGGGGGAAGACTGGTTGTGGTCGGATATTACGAGGGAAGCCTATAGACAGCAGGCAGAGAAGTTGAAACAAGCCGACTAACTCCTATTGAAGACAGGAATCTGCAGAATATGTAGATTCCTGTCTTTTTTTGCGAGTGTTTTGCGAGTGTTCTCTTATAGAATGGGCATCAGACATGATGAACAAATTCAGAGAGCAGAGAGGGGAACAACAGGATCGTGAGAACAATGAAAAAATGGCTAAGCGTATCCCTGATTATGGTGCTGACGTTGAGCTTGTGCGGTGGATGGGGGACGAGGGTTCAAGCGGAGCCTGTACCCGTTGTTGCAGTGAATACAACGACCAACCAAGAATACTGGGATGTATCTATGGCTTTGAATGAGGCGTCGGACGGACAAACCATCAAGCTGGTTGATAACGTTTCAACAGGAAACAACATTACGTATGAGCGCGTTGGAGTAAGTGTAACACTGGATTTGAACGGCTTTAACATAACAAGGGATGCTACTGGAGTATCAGGTGAAACAGGAGAAGCTTCCACCATTTTCGCCAAAGCAGGAACATTAATTATTCAGGATACCTCTCCTGAAGAGAATGGTTACATCAAATATGTTAACAGTAGCAGTAGCGGATCTGGCTTGAATGTCGGGCAGGACGGTACAGTTAAGCTGTTGTCTGGCGGTATCATCGGCGCGGGGCAGGGCGTATATGTCCATGATGCAGGAGCTCATTTCGAGATGAGCGGAGGGGTTGTATACGGTTATTTCGATGCTGAAGGATCTGAGGCGCTGGATGCCGGAAATGGGGCATATGTAACGGTATCGGGTGGTTATCTCGGAACTTATAATTCAAAAGCTTTGCTGATCTGGAGTGGAAGTACACTGGACCCGCAATATTGGAGTATTACCGGCGGATATTTCACGTCCAACTCCTACAGTGACGGAAGCTTGAAACTGATTGAAAACTTTGTGACAGATGGCGTTGTAACCGAGCTTAACCCAACGGTAAAACATAATATGTCCGGGGATACCGAGTACAGATATCATCTTACAACACCACGTAACATTACGTTTGATGCTGGCAGTGGCCAAGTGAATACCGCAAGTCTGCAAACGAATGGATCAGGTAAACTTCAAACTTTACCTACGGCAAGTCATGAGGAATTAACTTTTATGGGCTGGTATACAGCTAGAACTGGCGGTACGAAAATCACAACGGATTACATTTTCAATAAGGATACAGTCGTTTATGCCCAATATAGTGAAGAAGAATCGGAGCAGGAGCTTACACCTGAAAGTGTGATCAATTTTTATAACGAGAAGCTGACCCAGTTTGTACCAGGAGCTACGTATACGATTAATAATACGGAAGTCGTTGCAGATGCATCTGGTGAGATTGCGATTGAAGATAGCTGGTTTAATTCAGATCTGACTATTGTAAAAAAAGGGATTTCAGGAAGTACAGTAGATAGTGATCCACAACTTCTGACCATTCCAGCAAGACCAGATGCGCCATCGATCGGTCACACGGATGAAGCTACACTAAACGGAAGTGACGGCGCAATAACACAAGTGAATAACACAATGGAATACAAAATCAAGTACGCAGTCGAGTGGGGAGAGATTACAGGAAATACGGTTACGGGGCTTTTCCCGGATCAATATGAAGTACGGGTAAAAGCTACAGCAAACTCTTTTAGCTCACACAGTGCCAAGGTATTCATTAATCCACTTTATGCTATCAAGTTCTTCCTGAATGGCGGAACGATTGTAAGTGGTAATGTGAACGGATATCACCCAGGGGTTGATCTGACGTTACCTACAGATGTTTCCCTGAGTGGGGCAAGATTTGCAGGCTGGTACAGGAACAGTAACTTTTCAGGTAATCCTGTAACGGTTATTGGGTCTGGAGAAGAAGGTACAGTTCGATTGTATGCCAAGTGGACGAATATGTTTACCTTCTACTACAACGATGGTGACCGTAATGTGTACACCGTACAAGATGAAGTGCTTCACGGGGGGACTTTGGCAATGCCAGAGCCACCGACGCGTGACGGATACACTTTTGTCGGCTGGTACAAGGATGCTGGGCTGACAAAACCGTGGCAGATAAATGAGCAGGTATCTGCTGATACGAAGCTCTACGCACGTTGGGATAAACATGTATATAGCATTGAAGGTACAGTCATTAATGATGCTACTCCGTTTGTAAAGGTTGCCGGTGCACAGGTACAGGTCATGCAGGGAAATGTGCAGTTTGGCACCACAGCTGTGACAGATACAAATGGGAACTTTATGGTTACGGGCGTGCCAAACGGCACATACAACCTGGTTGTTACCAAGGGTGAGCAATTGGTTACGATGCTTGTTGTGGTGAAGGATGGCAACTTTGATTTTGGAGATCAGTATATTATTCTGCCAGAAGGCAAAAAGAACACGGCTCTTGAAGTGAAAGGAACAGATACACCTAACGTTGTGGTAGACAGGCTGAATGACCTGTTTAACGATCCAACTTCATTCACTGCAGAAGATAAGAGTCAGGTGGATCAGGGTGGAGCAGTGAAATTCAAGCTGACGGTAGAGAAACAGAACGAAACTACTGCGGGTGGCGCCTCGGCTATTCAGGCGATTGCAGGCAGTCGGGTCATTGACATGTATCTGGACATGACCTTGTTTAAAACATTAACGGATAGTGTAACTCAGACGGATACAACAGTTACGTTGCCGACGCTTGGTAAGTTGCTGAAAATCATCGTTCCGGTGAATCTTGCTGGTAAAAGTGATGTCGTATTGTATCGCTATCATGCCGGTGTAGCCGAGAAGATGAATTCATTGGCTTATTCTACTTCGATGCCAACACAAGAAGGATTTATGATTGATCCTACAGGCCAAGAGCTCACCATCTTCTCACAGAACTTCTCGACGTACGCTATTGCGTATAGCAATGGAAGTAACAGCGGTAACAACGGAGGCAATACTGGAGGTAATACAGGCGGAGGTACCGGGGGGAGCAACGGTGGCAGTGCTGGAGGAGCAACATCAAGCGGTGTTAGCTACACATTGACCGTGACCGGCTCTCAGGGTGGAGCGATCTCTCCAAACGGAACTGTGAATGTAGCACAAGGTGCTTCACAGACTTTCCTGTTCGCACCTCAAGAAGGTTACATCGTAGCCGATGTTCTGATTGATGGCGTGAGTGTGGGAGCTGTTTCGAGCTATACGTTCAACCAAGTGAAGGCTGCACACAGCGTTCAGGTTGTTTTTGCCAAAAAACAAAATGATACCCAGACCGTATCCGACGCTGGTTTGCCGTATTACTACACCTCAAATGGTCAGAAGCTGTTCATCGGTTTGGCTTCTGACGACTCGGGAACGATGAAATATATTGCACCATCATGGGCTAAAGTGCTGTTCCAGCCTAACCCTAAGATGTTCACGGACATTGCTGGACACTGGGGTGTATCTTCAATTCAGTTCGTGACCGAACGTGAAATCTTTTTAGGCACAGGCAAAGAACAATTCTCGCCAAACGGCGGTATGACACGAGCGATGCTGGCGACGGTCATCGGTCGGATGTATGAACGCAGTTACGGTCCGCTGGAGACTCAAGGAACGCGGATATTCACGGATGCTAAGTATGATAGCTGGTATGGCTCTTATATCGATTGGGCTTATGAAAATGGAATCATTCAAGGGGTTGGCGGCGGTAAATTCGAGCCGGATCGCACCGTGACCAGACAAGAGCTTGCGGCAATGTTATATCGTTTCTCCAACTTCTTGAAGTTGTCTGGGGGAGACGTGTCCAGTCCAGGTCAACTGACGTATACGGATGCAGGAAATATCGCTGTCTGGGCACAGCAAGCTGCATGGTATATGCAGGAAACTGGTATAATGACTGGGCGTGCAGGGGCAAACTTTGCTCCCGAAAATATCGCTTCACGGGCCGAAGTGGCGGCAATGCTTGAACGCTTCATCGAGCATGTATTGTAGAAATAGAAGTTTATTGTCTAGGGGTATTATAGATCTAAACTAAAATGTATGAATTGAAATAAGCTGCATGGGCTAATTGTCCATGCAGCTTATTTTGGTTGGTGTCAGGAGTCAAAAAATAAATTATTACTCATCCATGGAAGGTAATACAGGAAATAAGATACAATACTATATATATGAAGTTTACGAACAAGGTGGTGAATAGATGAAGGAATTGCATAGTCCAATGAACCGGAAGACCTATTACATATCTATGTTTTTAATGATCCTTCTAATGGTAGCCGGATTAGCAGTATCTACCGCAGAGCTTCAGGGTATTACCATTGGATATGTCATTCATCTGTTATGTGTTGTGACGATACCTGTATGTCTTCTCATTTACCCTAGATATGAAACATTTGCATTTCGATTGAGCATCATTTTGCTCGGGTTTGTCTATTTTTACACGCTTGCATTGATCTATCCTCAGACGTGGACAACATACATTATGATCTGTTTGCTTCCGGCACTCGCGATTCTGTTCTATGATTTCAAACTGTTTTATATCTCGCTCAGCTTGAATACAGTTATGCTGGTGGTTGTGACGACGTATATTCACATGCAAGATAATGTTTACAAATATATACATATAGATTTGGCTGGCAATCTGATTAATATTATGGCGAGTCAGCTGCTCCTGTTCCTCATTTTCTATTTAACCTTTGATCGGATTCGAAAGCAGGAGCTATATCTGGAACAGGTACAACAATCCGAACGACTCAAGATGGTTGCGCATCTCACTGCAGCCGTTGCTCATGAAATCCGTAACCCGGTAACGGTGGTACGAGGATTCCTGCAGTTGTATCAACAAAATGCAGCCTTCAACGATGCAGATCGCTCGAAGTTCGCGCTGATGATCGATGAGCTGAATACGGTGGAACAGGTGACCTCCCAATTTTTGTCCATTGCCAAACCGAACCGAGAAATATTGATTGATGAGAAAGTACGTGTGCAAGAGGTGCTTGAGGGGGTAGCTAGCCTATTGGGCTCCTACGCCATGTTGTCCAATAAACATATCGATATCGAGATTGAAGAGGGCTGCACGATCTTCATGAATGCCGTTGAGTTTAAGCAGGTGATCATTAATCTGATCAAGAATGCTCTGGAAGCCTCGGATACGGGAGCCATGGTTCATGTAACAGCAAGACTTGTGAAGCAGAAGGTGGAGATCAAGATTGTGGATCAGGGGTGCGGGATGACGGAGGAGGAAGTTAAAGCTTTGGGTACCCCGTTTTACTCGCTGAAAACGAATGGTACGGGACTCGGGCTGATGATCTGCTTCAACATCGTAGAGAAGGTTAACGGAACGATTAAGTATGAGAGTGAGAAGGGAGTAGGTACGACGGTGATCCTGACGTTTCCGGCAACAGACCGCGGCTGAAGGGAATGAAGAGTGGGAGATTCCCTGTTAAGAGGAGTAAATAAAAGAAGAGTCCGAGCATAAATAGATTTAAAAAGTGAGTCAAGAAAGGCTGCCGAATGGCAGCCTTTTTCTGTTCCTGTTCTTACTCTTATTCAACTCTGACCTCAGGAAAACGAAGGATAGCGCTCGCCGGCTGCAAACCCCTTTGGCGAGATTTGTTCGATCTCGGCCAATTCTTCCGGTGTGATCGTGACCTGCAATGCACCAAGGTTCTCCTGCAACCGATCCAGACGTTTCGTACCGGGTATAGGTACAATTTGCTCCCCCTGCGCCAGCAGCCAGGCTAGAGCCAGTTGAGGTGTAGTACAGCCTTTTCGTGCGGCAAGCTGCTCAATCAGCCGAACGACCTCCAGATTTTTATTGAAATTATCTCCTTGGAAACGAGGGAAGAAGCGGCGGTAATCATCCGCAGGCAGATCATCAAACGTCCGAATCTGTCCAGTCAGGAATCCGCGTCCCAAGGGACTATAGGGTACAAAACCGATCCCCAGTTCATCCAGCACAGGTAGCACCTCATCCTCCACTTCGCGGCTCCATAGCGAGTATTCTGTTTCTACCGCCGTGATGGGGTGAATGGCATGTGCCCGCCGGATCTGATCCGCCGTTGCTTCCGAGAGACCAAGGAAGCGGACTTTACCTTCCTGCACAAGTTGAGCCATAGCGCCGACAGTCTCTTCAATGGGGACATCCGGATCAACGCGATGCTGATAGTACAGGTCGATGTAATCGGTGCCCAGTTGAAGCAGGCTGGAATCGATTGATTTTTTGATATACGCCGGGTGTCCGAGTACCTTCATGTTTGGAGATACAATGCCGAATTTGGTCGCCATAACGGCTTGATCACGCCGGCCTCTCAGAGCTCGGCCAACCAGCTGCTCGTTACCTCCGAACCGTCCTTGTTGCATGAAATGTTCCCCGTATATATCAGCTGTGTCGAACAAGGTAACTCCGTGATCCAGTGCACCATGAATCGTACGTATAGAATCCTCGTTGTCAGGCATCATCATGGTACCAAGTCCCAGTGCGGATACCTCAAGTCCAAGTGAACCTAACTTTCTTTTTACCACTCCATTATTATTAAACTCCATCCGATCATCCCTCTTTTCCGCAAATTAAAGAATATAGTACCTTCATCGTTATGCTTAAGGCATGATTCCATTCTAATTCGCAGTTACTACCCCAACCACAGCATGCTTATGCTAGTAACGGCAGTACCAGGATGGCATTATTCTGGTTGTCTTGTATAGGACTACGGTGGTAAATGAAGTGTAGATCAATCGATCTGTGATAGAAGAGGGGCAAGCGCTGTTTAAGATTTCTGTTCCTTGACTGGAGAATAGATGCACAGATGCAGATCCGGGTGATCCAGCGTGAATGATAACGAATTAATGTCATATGCGATAGCTTGTTCTTGGTCGGGCAGTTGGTAGTAAACGCGCGTAACCCTCTTTGCCTCTACGTGGTGCAGCTCCCATAACGATGCAAATTCAGAACTTTCTTTGGAAAGATCATCTACAAACTTGGGAAACCACGGATCATGTGTATATCTATCATAAGAGGTACGGAATATCGCAACGGAATGTGCCGCCATCTCCTCCCAATTGATAAGTCGAGCGCGCATTTCCGGATCTGTAAATAAGCTAGACATCATGTTCCGTTGTTCTGGAGCACGTGAAGTGTAGTCCAATACGTACTTGTCGACAGCTGTGTTCCAGGCAAGCAGCTCGGCACGATCATTCGTGATGAACGCAGGAAACGCCATCTGATTCACAATATCCCGCCAAGGTTGAGTGATCTCCGAGGTAATTGGCAGGGCCATCTCAGGTTCATTGCCATTCCATAGGCCGAGCAGATGGGTGTGCTCATCGGGAGACAATTGAAGTGCCCGGCCGATACTCTCGATAACTTCTCGGGAGACGGCTACCTCTCGGCCCTGTTCCAGAAACGTATAATAGGTTGCGCTAACCCCTGCCAGTATGGCGACTTCTTCTCGGCGTAACCCAGGTGTCCGGCGTTGACCATGAGTCTTAGCGAGTCCTGCTTGCTCCGGTTGAAGCCGGGCGCGTCGTGATTTCAGATAATCTCCCAACGTTTTGGCACGCATGCTGTTCAAGTCCACAGGTGACAGATGTGCTGGTTGTGATAGGCCGTTCATTTCAACCATGACGAGATCACCTCCTGAACTCTTTTTATCCAAAATTGTATTGCTGATGATAACGTAAATAAACGTAAATCGTATGGAACTCTACGCTATCCTTACGATATATATTACTCCGTGACCCATCTAGTATATCACTTGCTACTGGCTTACGTTGCGAGCATGAGGATGTTTATTCAATCTCCATCTCCTTCACCGTCTCGCCTTCCACCAGCTCAGGCTGATAGTAGGTTTGATCGGGAAGGTCTTTCTTTCCCTGCAACTTGCGGATAACCCAATCGGCAGCATCACGACCCATCTGCTCTTGGGGATGCGTGAGCGTGGTGAGCCTTATGTTGGCATTTTTGGCGATATATGAATTGTCCTGACCAATAATGGACAGCTCATCCGGGATCGAAATACCGAGCTGGCGGCAAGAGTGCACCACTTCCAGCCCAACTTCATCGTTGTAACAAACAATCGCGGTGAGTGCTTCCCGATTTTCTTGCAGATATGCTGTCACGTTTGCGGACAGATCCGCTTTCGATGCGGTATCAAACGAGAGCACATGCTCGGGATGGAACCTCAGTTTTGCTTCCCCTAGTGCCTTGATGTATCCCTTCATCCGGTACTTGCCCTGCAGATCGTCCATTTTGGCAATGATCCCGATCTGGGTGTGGCCTTTGGAGATTAATTCCTTCGTGGCGAGATAACTGGACTGTACATCATCCAGACAGAAAAAGGGGACCTCTAACTCCTCATAAAATGCATTGATCATCGCAAACGGCACATCCTGCTCCTTAAAAGACAGATAGTACGCAATATTCGGGTTGTACAGATTGCTTTTCGTCGGTTCAACAATCAGACCATCTACGCCGTAAGATAACATCATCTCAAGTGCCTTTTTCTCTTGTGCTACATCATTATTCGTACTGGCGAGCAGAAGCGAGTAGTTGTCCTCATTCAGACGACGCTCGATACCGCGAATAATGGAAGGGAAAATATAGTCCGAGATATAGGTGGTAATGACCCCGATCGTCTTCTTGGAAGTGTTGCCACCTGCTCGCGATCGGTACAGATTGCTGACGTAGGTGCCCGAACCCTTTTCGCTGCGTAAAAAACCTTCGTTAGACAACTCCAAGATGGCCTTACGAACGGTCTGACGGCTCACGTTATAACTTTCCTGCAAGGCTGATTCAGTAGGAATCTGCTCGCCGATGCTGTAAGTCCCGGACAGGATATGACTCTTTATATCATCAATAATCACTTGGTATTTAGGTTTCAATTCGTCCACTTCTTTCGTTGTAACGTCTATATAAAAACTGAATTACAGGTTGTTCGTGCATTGCAATTCGATGACAGAATAACCTTCTATATTATTCAATCCATAGTATTTCAATATATAGGTTATTAAATCAGTGCTTAAGTTGTACGTACATATTCTAGCATGAATCGCCTTGCTTGCAAGCGAAACCGTACATTCTGTTGAATGTTACGTACAACCGACTTCGATTTTGTCAAATTGAACCTTACATTTTAAAAGTAAAACGATTGAAAATACGTTGATATTACTGAATATTTTGAAAAAGTTTTTCTTTGTGAGTATAACTTTGATATTTCATTGACAAATGTACGTACAAAAAATATACTAAGGCTGTCAGAATAGGAAAGCGCATTCTTGGAATGCTGAAATAGATTATAGCCACGAACGTAGGTGGTGGATTGCACCTGACGAGGGTGCAGTTGTAATAGATGCCGTTCCACGGACGTAGATGGCGAGCAGAGAGGGGATATGCGGAAGTGACGAGTCATGTGGATGTGAAAGAAGCTATTGCTAAGGGCGCAACCTCACTTGGGATTGAGCTTGGATCAACGCGCATCAAAGCTGTATTGATTGATGAGCATTTTGAGACGATTGCCTCCGGCAGTTATGAATGGGAGAACCTGCTGAAAGACGGTTATTGGACGTACAATCAGGAGGATATCATCACGGGTTTGCAGACAGCGTACCGCGAGTTGAAGCAGGATGTGCAGCAGAAGTATAGTGTACCGCTGACGACTGTAGGTTCAATCGGCTTCTCTGCCATGATGCACGGATATATCGCGCTGGATCAGGCAGGGGAAATGCTCGTACCGTTCCGTACGTGGCGTAACTCTACGACGGGTGCGGCTGCACGCGAGCTGACCGAGCTGTTGCAGTTCAACATCCCTGAACGCTGGAGCATTGCCCATCTGTATCAGGCGATTCTGAACGGAGAGCAGCATGTGCCTCAGATTGATTACCTGACTACGCTGGCGGGTTACATCCACTGGTTGCTGACTGGCAATAAGGCAATTGGGATCGGCGATGCATCGGGGATGTTCCCGATTGACGAGACAACGCATAATTACCACCCGGCAATGATCAACCAGTTCAATGAGCATATTGCTGACAAAGGTTATCCGTGGAAGGTTGAGGATTTGCTACCTAAAGTGTACCTCGCAGGTGAACATGCAGGTGCATTGACGGAAGCTGGAGCAAAGCTGCTTGATCCGTCAGGAGAACTGGTAGCGGGGATTCCGCTCTGTGCTCCAGAGGGCGATGCGGGAACAGGTATGGTTGCCACGAACAGTGTACGCAAACGGACGGGGAACATCTCCGTGGGCACGTCAGTCTTTGCAATGATCGTTCTGGAGAAGGAATTGTCCAGCGTATATCCCGAGATTGACATGGTGACCACGCCGGATGGCAGTCCGGTCGGTATGGTACATGCCAACAACTGCTCCAGTGATTTGAACGCATGGATCGGATTGTTCCGCGAGTTCGCTCAGGCGATGGGCATCGAGGCCGATTCCGGCAAGCTGTTCAGCGTGTTGTTTAACAAGGCGCTTGAAGCCGACCCGGATGGGGGCGGATTGCTTAGCTACGGGTACTACTCCGGTGAAAATATTACAGGGCTGGAGCATGGACGTCCGTTGTTCGTTCGCTCTCCGGAAAGCAAGTTTAACCTGGCGAATTTCATGCGTACGCATCTGTTCAGTGCCTTCGGCGCGCTCAAGATGGGTATGGATATCCTGACGGAGAAGGAGCAGGTGGCCATTGACAGCATTTTGGCGCACGGCGGTCTGTTTAAAACGCCTGTGGTGGGACAGCGGATCGTAGCAGCGGCCATGAACGTTCCGGTATCGGTAATGTCTACCGCTGGTGAAGGCGGCGCGTGGGGTATGGCTTTGCTGGCTTCGTACCTGATTAATCAGGGTGAGCAAGAAACGCTGGATGTTTTCCTGGAGCAGAAGGTGTTCAAGGATGTCGAAGGGGTCGAAGTGGCACCGGAAGCCGCCGATGTGAAGGGATTTGAAGCATTTATCGAACGCTACCGGAGCGGACTTGCCATTGAACATGCCGCTGTGGAGCATCTGGTAGAGAACGGAGGAAACTAAACATGTTGGAGCAACTGAAACAAGAGGTATTTGAGGCCAATCTGGAGCTGCCGAAGCACGGACTGGTGAAGTTCACTTGGGGTAATGTGAGCGCGATTGATCGGGAAAGCGGTCTGTTCGTCATTAAACCAAGCGGAGTCGATTATGAAAAAATGAAAGCCAGCGACATGGTTGTCGTCGATCTCGACGGTAACGTGGTTGAAGGGGAGATGAGACCTTCTTCAGACACCGCTACGCATGCGGTTCTATACAAACACTACAAGGAAATTGGCGGCATCGTGCATACACACTCCACCTGGGCAACCATCTGGGCGCAAGCAGGCCTGGACGTACCTGTCATGGGAACGACTCACGCCGATACGTTCTACGGAGCCGTGCCATGTGCACGTTTCCTGAACCAGGATGAGATTGATCGCGGATACGAAGCAGAGACGGGCCGTGTAATCATTGAAACGTTCGAACAACGCGGACTGGATGTAATGGCGATTCCAGCAGTGCTCCTGCATGGTCATGCACCGTTTACATGGGGCAAAGACGCCAAGTCGGCTGTGGTGAACAGCGTTGTGCTGGAAGAAGTGTGCAAAATGAACCTGTACGCCCGCCAGCTGAACAACTTTGCCAAAGAGCTACCACAAGGCATTTTGGATAAACACTACCTGCGTAAACACGGCAAGGATGCATACTACGGCCAGAAGTAATTCTTAATCTTAATGACAAAAGATGGGTACTGCAATCGGAGTGTCCCGGTGTAACTACCCTGCCCAACCCGCAGTTGAATAGAACTTTTTTTACACCATTAACAGAGAGTGCAGAACCAATCTGAAGAAGCGAAGCGCTCGCGTTTATCATCGGATTTCTCCCTTAAGAAGGGGAGGAAAAGAAATCTGAGGATAACCAGCGATCGGAAGATGGTACTGCAATCGCAGTGACCCGGTGTAACTACCCTGCCCGACCCGCAGTTGAATAACCTTTTTACACCGATTAACGGAGAGTGCAGAACCAATCTGAAGAAGCGAAGCTAAAAGCTTTCGGCACGAAAGCTACTTCGGAAGGATATGCTTGGCGTTTATCATCGGATTTCCCCCTTAAGAGGGGAAGGAAAAGAAATCCGAGGATAACCAGCGATCGAAAGATGGTACTGCAATCGGAGTGACCCGGTGTAAACCCACCCTATCCAACTATAAACTAACGAAATGAGGATGATTCCATGTCAGCAACAGCAGCAAAAGAGTTTTGGTTCGTTGTCGGTTCACAACATTTGTACGGTGAAGAAGCACTCGGTGAGGTTAAAGCAAACGCACAGAAAATTACAGATGCCCTTAACGCTAGCGGCGTACTCCCTTATCCACTCGTACTGCAAGATCTGGCTGTAACCGCAGACAAAATCACCAGCATCATGAAAGAAGTGAACTACCGCGACGAAGTAGCGGGTGTCATCACTTGGATGCATACCTTCTCTCCAGCAAAAATGTGGATTCGCGGTACGAAATTGTTGCAAAAGCCATTGCTTCATCTCGCAACGCAATATAACGAGAGCATTCCATGGGCAACCATCGACATGGACTTCATGAACCTGAACCAAGCGGCACACGGTGACCGTGAATATGGCTTCATCAATGCACGTCTAAGAAAACAAAATAAAATTGTTGTGGGTTACTGGGAGCGTCCGGAAGTGCAACAGCAGGTTGCAGACTGGATGGACGTAGCGGTGGCATACAACGAAAGCTTTAACATCAAAGTTGCCCGTTTCGGCGATAACATGCGTAACGTAGGGGTAACAGAAGGGGATAAAGTCGAAGCTCAAATCCAGTTTGGCTGGACAGTAGACTACTATGGCATTGGTGACCTCGTCGAGTACGTAAACGCTGTAACTGAGCAAGAGATTGATGAATTGATCACTCAATATGCGGATCTGTATGAATTCGATTATGGCACCAACAGCAAAGAAGCATGGGAAGCTAGTGTACGTGTGCAAGCAAGCTATGAAATTGCGATCAAAAAGTTCCTGGATAACGGCGGTTATACGGCCTTCACAACGAACTTTGAAGACCTGCATGGTATGAAGCAACTTCCGGGTCTGGCCGTACAACGCCTAATGGCTCAAGGCTACGGATTTGCGGGTGAAGGGGATTGGAAAACAGCGGCGCTGGATCGTTTGCTCAAAATTATGGCTCACAACGAAAACACAGGCTTCATGGAAGATTACACGTATGAAATGGCATCGGGTCAAGAAGCCATTCTGCAATCTCACATGCTTGAGGTTGATCCGACACTGGCGAGCACTAAACCAAGAATCATCGTATCTCCACTGGGAATTGGCGATCGTGAAGACCCGGCTCGTCTCGTCTTTGACGGCAAAGCTGGCGAAGGTGTCGTGGTGTCCATGGCTGACTTCGGTACACACTATAAATTGCTCATCAACGAAGTATCTGCCTTCGAACCAACCGTTCCGGCGCCAAATCTGCCAGTCGCTCGTGTGTTGTGGACGGTAAAGCCGAACTTCCAAGACGGCGTTAAAGCTTGGATTGAGAATGGCGGCGGACACCACACGGTGGTATCTCTGAACCTGACGACAGATCAGATCATCACGTATGCGAAGCTGGTGAACTTGGAGTACGTTGTGATTAAATAGTCATACTCACTAACATGGAATCATCATTTTATAGTTCATTGATTATTAACGTAATTCTAACTGCAACCAATGAATATCGGTTGTAATCCGATCATGCCTGAAGTATGATCGGAGTATCAGAGATCAAATTCATAAGCGTATTCAACGTTAAAGCGAGCATCTGCTTGCCGTATAAAAGTGGAATTACAGAGGCCGAGAGTATATCTCGGCTCTTTGTTTTTATTTTTCGATCATCATTCGATCCCAAGGAGGTTACCAAGATGACACATACATACGAAAGTCTTATCGCACAGCTAGAGGAATTAGGCATAGATCGGCACGGCACGTTGCTGATGCATTCTTCGATGAAGAGTATGGGGGAGGTGGAAGGCGGAGCAGATACCGTACTGGATGCGCTGAGTGATTATATGAAGGATGGGTTGCTCGTTTTGCCTACGCATACGTGGTCTACCATTAACAAAAGCAATCCATTGTTCCACGTGGAAACGTCTTCCTGTTGTGTAGGCATTCTGCCGGAGTTGTTCCGTAAACGTCCTAACGTTGTCCGTTCCTGGCATCCTACACACTCTGTAGCGGCATTGGGTAAGGACGCACAGACGTTTACACAGGACGATCATCTCTTCGATACGCCATGTGCACGAGGTTCTGCATGGGGCAAGCTACTTGATCGCAAAGCGACAATTCTGCTGGTGGGGGTGGACTTGAAACGAAACACGTTTATTCATGGAATCGAGGAGTGGGTGGACATTCCGGGCAGAATGACCGATGAACATGAGATGCTGTATACCGTTTTGTCAGATGGAACCAAGATTTCCGTGCCTTCGCGCAGACATTGCGGACTATCTTGGTCAGAGCACTTCTGGAAGGTGGATGAGGTGCTAGTTCAAGCAGGCGCGATGCACAAAGGAAGTTTTGGAGATGCCGTCGCAAGTGTCTGTGATGCTGAGAGAACAACCGAGGTGCTTACGGAGATGCTGAAGGAAAATCCGGATCTGTTCTCGGACAATGAGCCTTTGGCAGATGTGAAGTAAGTGGAATTGAAGCGTCGATATCAGGTGCGAAAAGGGAGTCTGATTTTTATGGAAAGCAAGCGGTCCTCTAATCAGTTGGATGGAAACAACGGACTAACTGAGGCGAGATACGAGCTTCAACTTCGTTTAATTGTTGCAGAGAAGCAGATTGCTACTAAAGAACCTTTGATGGATCATGAGCAAGTTATGGACAGATTGAAAAGAAAAATAGAAATAGCATGGACGTAGGAGAGTTACAAGTAGTGAAGCTTTCTTTTCAATAAAATAGATTACGTATCCCGCTACCGGCTGGAAGACGCTCAGTTGAAAGCTGGGCGTTTTTTTGCCGTGGAGTCTTCAAATAAAACGTTCACAAAAGTGCAAAAAATGAATACGATTTCAATCAGAGGTTGGGCAGACTTCCAGTGAATGGGCTACTCAGCGTATCAGGGGTGTGGTACGATATGGGTAATTTAACCAGCGTAAAGTAGGGGTTATGAAGAAGTGCAAAATCTGAAGCGCACATCCCATATAAGTGCTTTTAGAAATATCATAAATAACAAAATGACAGAAGTAGATTAGTACTAAAATTCAAAAGTATATCAACTTATCAGAATTCCCCTGATAACTATGGAACAGTGTCACTTCCAAGAAGGAGAAGATTCGTGAACCCATTAGTGTGGTATGATCTTTCGTTATTCGTGTTATTGTTTGGTGTGGGCGTGTATGTGTTTGCTACCGTTAGAATTACGAATTTACATAAGGTATATTTTTTGTTTCACGGTTTGATGATGATGTGGCCTTTCTGTCAATTTGCGAGTACGCTCACCGATGATCCGGGCCTGCAATTATTCTATGTTTTGCTGTCCTTTGTAGCGGTCTCGCTGCTGGGGAGCGGGTGGCTGCTGCTGACGTTATTTATTACCGGTTATGCGGAACGATTAAGCCAAAAGCGGCTGGTGTTGCTGTTTGTGCCTGCTGTGATCGGAGCGATTGGGGTTGTTGCGAACCCTTGGCATGATTTTGTGATACCTCTGGAGGGCGGTTATATCGAGCGTGCCTATGGCCCGTGGTTCTGGGTGGTCATGTTCATTTTGGTGAGCTACTTCGTGACTTCTCTCGTCATTATGTTTCGTGCGGTATTTTCCTCCAAGACCCCTGCGATGATTCAAAAGCAGGTCAAAATCACCCTTTGGGGTATTTTTGTGCTGGCCATGTTCGCGACGCTGGATGCGATTCTTAATGTACTGCTGAGCCGCTGGTTGCCGATTATTCCGGGTCTGACCTCGCTGGGGATTTTCCTGTCCGACCTGTTCTTCGTGTATGTGATCAAAAGGTACAACGTATTCAATCTGGTCTCCATCGCCCACGAGGACGTCATTAATACGATCCCGTATGGCATAATGGTGCTGGATGAGAACGAAGTGATTGTGGAGGTGAACAAAGCCTCTCGTTTTTTCATAGAACAACATGTGGGGGATGCCTGGGACATGGATGCATTTCTCGCAGGGGTGTCTGTGGAGGGGGATGCCCGGACGTTTCTGAACAAGTATCGTTTGAAAAAAATGGAGCTGTGCCAGATCGAAGTGATCGTGGAGAAGGATCATCAGCTCTGTCACTACATTCTGCAATCGTCTCCGATCGTGGACTCGGCGCTTGCACCGCTAGGGCATCTGCTGACGTTCCAGGATGTCTCGCAGGAGCGCTTCTATGCCAAGGCGATGAATCAGCAGTATAAGACGCTGCAAGAGCGCAATGAGGCACTGGATCTGATTCGGCAGGAGTTATCCGATGCCAACCGCAAGCTGGAAGAGCTGGTGCTGACGGACAGTCTGACGCAGTGTTATAACCGCCGTTACCTGACGCAACATCTGAATCATGAAGTACTCACGAACCTTCAATATAAAATGCCGTTTTCCCTCATGTTGCTCGATATCGACCACTTCAAAGCTATTAACGACCACTATGGTCATGTGGTTGGGGACGAAGTACTGGTGCGCACGGCAGAGGCACTTCGTCAATCGGTGCGCAGTACGGATATTTTGACCCGCTACGGCGGAGAGGAATTCATGATCTACCTGCCACATACCGAGCATGATCTAGCGATTGATATTGCAGAGCGTGTAAGACAGGCCGTGGAGTCCAACCGTATTGCATTGAATTATGGGTTGGGGGAAATAGCGATTACCATTAGCGTCGGTATTCTATCGATTGATGATTTTGCGTATGAGGATGAAGACGTGCCGGAGGATGGCGAGCGCTATTTAATTCAGCTATTTGATGCAGTGGACAAGGCGCTGTATCAGGCGAAGCAAAAGGGCCGGAACCGGGTGGAGTATGGGGTGCTGGCGCGGGGCGTGGTGTGAGAAGGGTAAGGTGAAAAAAGAGTGGAGACAAAGACTCCGCTCTTGGAAAGAGTATGTATGATATACATGTTCAAATTAACAATTATCTGAGAGTTTTTTTGCATTCTCAATCGAGATCAAGATTTCCTTGTTAATTCTGGTTAAAGATTCGATTTGTTCCGCATCTTGACCGCTAACTAAAGTCATATGCTCATCCAAGGCTCTTCTGTACGAAGAGTCTTCTTTGAATTTAAAAAGTTGCTCGGCAGGAACCTGAAAGCCATTCATGATCTTCTCAAGTGTCTCCAAAGAAATATTGCGATCTCCTCGTTCAACTCCACCAATATAACTGTAATGAAGACCCGCGGCTTCAGCCAGTTGCTCCTGAGTCCAGCCTTTGGCCTTTCTTAATTCACGAATTCGATTACCAACAGCTTCTGGTAAACTCATTTGATCACCTCCACTTAAGGTTAGAAGAGGATATAAAGTCACGACAGACTAACGAGTGTAAAATAAATTTAGTTATAATAGTACTTATTAGTACAATTTATATTGATCTTCTTTTTGTTTATCTATACAATAATTTCAAATGAGCTAATTAAAGGAGGCTTCCTTTTTGCGATCATCGATCCTGAAATCCCTCAAACCGGACATTATTGTTGATATGCTGGATATGGCTGTGGCTTTTGAAAATTGGAACAAGGTGCTGGAGACAGCGGACGTATTGTACCAGTGCGCGCAGTGTATATATGAAGAACAGATGGAGCGTCAGGAGGAAGGTGGGTCTAAACTTCATATCCATACGGAACATCCATTGGTTTATTACATGGGATGGAGTCATATGATGCGAGGTATGGCTTATCAGAAGTTGGGGCAGATCGATCAGGCGCGAGCTTGTATCCGGCAGTATGCAACATTGGGGTGTATGGAAGGAACGGATGAGGCAGAGTTGCAAGTTGTGCAGGAGTTCAAACGTAAAGCCGAAATCCATCGGTATGCACTAGAGATTGAAGCAGGGCAGGTTGAGTTACTGGAAGGCTATGTGAACCTGTTGCTGGAGTATCCGGAGGAACGTTTGTGTGGGTTGAAGGTGATCACAGAGGCCGCGGTGCGGCATGGGTGGCGGATTGATTTTATCATACAGATGCTTGAGGAGAAGGTTGATGGGTCAGGAGTGGGGATGGATTCGTTAAACAACGATGATATGTATCATTATTTTTACAAAAGAGCTTTATATGAACAGTGGATGGGAAGGCCGCAGGAGGCGGTGGAATTTATTTTAAAGGCGATGTGTATAGCGGACAGACTGGGGATGGAGAGGCATATGATCAAGTGTACAGCGGTTTTGGAATCATTGCGGGAAATGGCGACGGAGGAGCAGATTGAGCGGTATCGGGTGTTTTTGGCGGGGATAAAGTAGGGGCGTTATTGGGTTTACTAAAAATGGTAGGATATGCTTGGATGTGGGTATATGCATATAGGACTATAGCACCGATGAGTGGTGTGTCAGATGTCGGGTTATAGGTAAATTCAGGATGTTAGCAGGATAGTTTTACATATTATACTTCTGCTAACATAGGATAATCCTATTTCAAATGAGCGGAGAAAGCGTATGAGTACAATCAAAGTTACCCCTGAACAATTACATCACGTATCGAATCAAGTGGATCAGGCGAGACAGCAGTTGGAGCATATCCAGGATAATCTCTCACGGCAGATCATGTTTCTTCAGGCCGTATGGCTGGGTGTGACGCAGGAGCGATTTTATGGTGATTTTGCACGGTCACGCCCCGTATTACAGAAAGCACTGGAGAGCATGTTGTATACTTCAAAAGAGTTAACGGAGATTGCTACGCGGTTTGAGCAGGCAGATGCCGAGAAGGGCAGTCTGGGTGGCGTTATTGGCGCTGTGGGTGCGGCAGCGATGATGAAGAGTTCGGGGAATGATGCGGGTTCGGAGGATAAGGGCTACCGGATGGCACAAGTGAATGTGTACGGCAGGCTGATGTGGATGCCAGTGAACGAGAATGGTGTTCCAGATCAAGCTTCTTTGCAGGCGTATCAGAAGGATCAAGGGCATGTGGATATCAATCGGATGCAAGCAGGTCATGCAGAAGATCTGGGGGAAGATCTTAATGCCTTGCAGATTGAAGCCTTTGAAAATGGAGTTCATCCCTTCACAGGCGAGCCAGTGAATGATCGATATGCACAGATGATGGTGACTTCTCTGAAGTTCAGCCAGATTTTTATGGCTTTTCAGATGGTTCGAGGAAGTATGCCTGGGCGCAAAGGGCCGTTTAGATTGCCTTCTTCTCATCCGGCGGTGGCGAAGTTGAAGAAGAATTTAGAGGATCATAAGGCTAGGAAAGAGAACAAGTCTGATGCAAGATCAACTGGGGGAAATAGTGTAGATTTAAAAGTAAGTCCGAAAGTAATAGAACATTCTTCTAAAGGTGACTTCACTGTTAACCCGAAGAATGGAAAGATATCTAAGATGAGAGGTGGAGGACATGGACAGTCCAATATTGATTTTCTTAGAACTAACGGATTTGAATATAATATTGAAAAAACCTATCCTAATGGCGTAAGAGTAGGTAATGTGCCTGAGCATAAAACTCCAGCAAAAAGAGAAGGGAGTAATCAGGCTTGGTTTCCAAAAAACTGGTCAGAGTCAGATATTGTTGAGGCAGGAAAGAGTGTCGTAGATATACCACAAAATGCATCTAAGCCAGATGGTGTAGTTATTTATGGTGAATACAAAGGTGTTAGAGTAGGGGTTATAAAGACGAATGGAGAGATTGGAACTATCTTTCCTGATGCTGAAAAACAACCATAATCATAGGAGGAATTTATAGATGTTCAAAGAAGCCAAGGAAGTAATACGGAAAAGAGCAGATCTTCATATGAATGATCCCGCAATAGAGCATTACAGAGAGGAATTAATTAACCTCTTAAGTCAAAATGAAAACGAAACAATCGCATTTCTAAAAAAGTGTAGTAAAGAAGAAATTCTTTGGATCAGTGAGGTGTTCGAAGAAATTTCTTATAATCTTCAAAGTGTTGAATATATTAACACGCTCAAGGATATTAACAAAAAATACCCCGAATTAAAATTGACTAATGTTATTAACACAGCTGTTTCTTACATGGATTAGAGGACGAGGGACGGATGAGAAACGATATGTATAACAGATTCGAACTTCATACAAAATGGGTTGATACTAGCGGTCAAGAAGGTGAGCAACTTCGATTGCAGGATGTTGATTTTCGTGAATTTGATATCTCTGATATTTGTTTAGAGCAGTCATTTATGGCGAGTTGTACGTTTGAGGGTCTGAGTCTGAACAACATAGATTTTCATGCCTCTGTTTTAAGTTCGTCATTATATAAAAATAGCAACGTGATCCATTGTGATTTTTACAAATCAGACTTGTCATATGTAGAATTCTCTAACTCCAATTTGGATACAGTTCGATTTTCAAGAGGCGATCTATGGGAAACACGATTTGATAATGCAACAATTAAAAACTGTAATTTCTCAGCCTGCAACCTCTCTTTAACTGATTTTAGTCATGCCTCATTAACAGATGTAGACTTGAGTGAGGCAAGGTTTGAAGAGGTTTTGTTTTATGGAGTAACGTTAAGAAACATCAAAGGAATAGAAGAGGCCAATTTTCACAGCATTCATATTGGTTCAGCCGATAAACCTCAAATTCTCAAAGGGCAGGAAGCAAGGAACTGGCTTCGCATGAAGGCCGAAGAAAGAAAGTAATCTATCAGGTTTTAAATTTCTCTGGAATCATGAAAAGAGGCAATAAAATAACATGGGAACAACAGCTTTTTTTCTAACGGAGCGTGAGAAGTATTCACCAGAGAAGTTTTTATCTGACACTATAATTGCTGTGTTTCAATCAGATCATAGACTAATTTTTGATAATCATAAACATATTGAAAATGGGAGGTTTTCTTCAACAACCTTGAATGTTCTAAGTCATTCGTACAATAGTGGAGAGAATAACCACCAATTTATTCTATATGTAAAGGCAAAAGAAAATAAAAGTGTTTTATTTCATGATTATGAGGATCTAAATCTAGACCCTAAACAGGACCTCATTCGGGTAGGTACAATAGAAGAGGTATTTGGTGCAGAAGAGGTTATTTTTCAATTTGTTTATGAATATTTGAAGCTTAACCAATCGGACTACTTTTGGGTAGCAGATTACGATTGGGTCTACACTTGGGAAGATATTAATAAACTACACTCCATGTCCTACGATTCCGACTGGTGTTACAAAAATCCTAAGATGATGGGATAAGAAACGAAATGTACAAAGAACTTGATAATCTTTTATCCGCCGAGACAACAGTTGATTCCTGGTACGATGACGGTTGTGTAATAGCGATAGAAATTCTGGGGGATTTTAATCCAGATGATTGGGATTTTTTATCTAGAGCAGCATGGAGCAAACCCCTCAACTGGCAGAAGAAGCTTGCGTACTGCTTGGATAGTACTCAACAGATACATGGATTTGAATTATTGATATCTTTACTGACTGTTGGGGATAGAGAGTTATTTGAAATATGTATAGACACACTAAGGAGCTACACATCTCCTGAGTATAAACAAAGATTAATACATGAACCTCTGTTACTAGAGCGTGTGGCTACTGTACTGTCTGGTGCAGGAATTGCGGAACGAAGGGTACTGGAGGATTTTCTCAGAGGTTTAATAATCTGGCCAGATTCGGAGGGGTGCACCTGAGTAAACGGATTATGGACATTTACTGTATAGATTATAATAGCCAGCTGGGCAAAAGTAATTCTGTGGCTTTGGAGCAGTGGTACGGTAGGCTGCTTAACAAAAAAGTAGATAATCTTAACTTAGAAGATGTAAGTCGAATGCTGGGTCAGCGTGTGTTTTTGGAGCTGGGTATAGAAAAGGCGATGGAAATTCTGTCCGATGATCCTCTTGCTGGGGAGATGTACGACGGTCATTTGCTAGAGCTATTGTATGGTATCGAACTGGGTGATTATCAAGATTTGGAACAGTTGAAAATATTACTCCAGCATATTCATGCTAGTCTTCCACAATTCGAATGGACTCATCGAGAGGAACAAGAAGAGTACGCTGACTTAGTGCAACGGTTTATAGCAAAATTTTGAGAAGAGAATACTATCTTGGATGTCAGATCATAAGGTCAGTAGTGGGGTTTCTTCGAGAAAGATCTCAAGGAGAGGTGAACTCATGTCTGAATCATCGTTCTATGATTGGTTGAGATTGTTCGATATCCATGATGAGATAGGATTCCTGGATACATAGTCTTTAGTCACATTGTTTCTATCATTCAGTATACGAGCAATGCTCTTTTATTAGTAGCGCCTCCTATTATTTCTCCCCCATTCAGATAAAGAAAAATTTAGGAATCGTATAACATTTCAGTAACTTGTTACGTTATACTTACTGGATATAAAGGAAATTTAGGGGATTTAACCTTTAAAAGGAGCGTTGAATTATAAAGAGGAAAAAAATAGTATCACTGTTAATGGAAGGAATTGTTGCTGGCTCAATCTTAGTGGTCTCCACTATAACCGCAGAAAGAGGAATTGCCCAAACTCCGATGGAAGCAGCAACTAACTACTTTGATGCTTACATTGATAAGGATGCAGAGGGAATGATTTTTTATTCAATAGATACAAACTATTTGGATGAGAAAAGTCGCGAAGAAGGATATCTAAATGATTTTAAAACAAATCCTACTACTGGTTATGAAATTGTGGAAAGCAAGCAAATTAACAATAATGAAGTCCTACTTTATGTAGTTCAAAAGTTTTCAGGACAAAGCTATGAGCAATCACCACCACTGCCATTTAAAGTATTCAAAAGTGGTAGTGGATGGAAGGTTTTAGTAGAGCCATTAGAAATCAACACAGTGACAGGTCAAGTCACTAAAGGTACACCAATCCACGCTATGCAATTTACGGATGATTAATCACCGATCAACCAAGTCAGTGGAGTTGAGAAAGTTTAAGAAAACTAATGCAGTATAATATGAAACAAAAAACATACCCAATCCGCTCTCATTCGAGAGACGGATTTTTTTACGTCCAACGAACCAAAAATATCTTGTCAAAACGTAATCATTACGATAAGATAATACTCATTGTTTAGATGATAATGATTACGATTAAAGATCATATGAAACAGAATAAGAGAGGGGCATGACCTTGTTTACGAAAAAGAAGCCTTTGCTGGCGCTAATCTCCTTGGCCCTGAGTGCGGCAGTATTACTTACCGCTTGCGGAGCATCTACATCTAGTCCGGCAGCGCAAGGCGATACCAATACCCAAGGGAATAAGAACGTTCACTTCCTATATAACTTCTCCACCAGTTCACTTGATCCACATGTGGATTCCAGTTATGTGCCGCTGCGTGCGGGCATTACGGAAACGCTGCTGCGTCTGGATGAGGACAATCTGACGGTAGCACCGTGGCTTGCGGAGAGCTGGGAGAGTAAAGATGGTCAGCATTGGACGATTACGTTGCGCGACAATGTGACGTTCCAGAACGGCAAACCAATGACAGGTGAAGCGGTTAAAGCATCTCTGGAGCGGGCGTTGAAGGAGAACGTAGCCATCCAAAATACATTGAAGGTGGATACGATCAAAGCCGAGGGGAACCAGCTGGAGATCACAACAACCCAGCCATTCCCGGAATTCGCATCCGAGCTGGTTAACCCGAACACGGCGATCATTGATGTCAGTGAGACGGATATTGTGAACAAGCCTGTCGGAACAGGCCCGTTCAAGCTGACTTCCTTCACGGCAGGCAGCAAGCTGGAGCTGAGCCGATATGACGGATATTGGGACGGGGCTTCGCCTCTGGATTCCTTAACATTTTCGTTTAATGAAGATGCTAACGCCCGTTCACTTGCACTGAAGTCCGGTCAAGTAGACATCGTCTACCGCCCGGAAGTGGAAAGTCTGGAATCCCTCAAAGCCATCGACGGGTTGAAAGTTGAGTCCACATCCACGTTCCGCGTGCACCAGTTGACGATGAATATGCAACGGGAGAGCATCAAGGATGTGAATGTCCGTCGTGCGCTCGATGCGCTAATTGACCGTAAAGGCATTGTTGATACAATCCTGCTTGGCTACGGGGAGCCGGCAATTGGCCCATTCCTGCCATCGCTACCTTTTGCGCCTAAATATACACATGCAACAACGGAGGCCGGCTCGGATGTGGCTGTAAAATATCTTGGCGAAGCTGGTTACACGCAGCAGAACGGCGTAATGAGCAAAGACGGCAAACCACTCAAGCTGACGCTGCTTACTTATTCTTCACGCGCCGATCTGCCTCTGATTGCACAAGTATTCCAGTCGGATGCGAAAAAGATCGGAATCGATGTGCAGATCCGTCAGATTGATGCACCGGAAGAGTACATGGCTTCCAACCGGGACTGGGACATCGCTACATACAGTAATCTGACCGCTCCACGCGGTGATGCGGGTTACTATCTGAATGCGACATACCATCCGAAAGGGGCGCTGAACTTTAGCGGATCGGAAGACCCGGCACTGACCAAGATCATCGACGAACTGAACCTTACCGTAGAACCGCAGAGACGCGCGGAGCTGGCAGAGAAAGCAGCCAATTATGTACATGATAATGTGCTGAACTCCTTTGTACTGCATCCGGCAACGATTGTGGCCTACAACGGCAAGAAAGTGAAGAACTGGGTCACCACGCGCAGTGAATATTATATGATCACAAACAAGCTGGATGTGATGTAATGTTTCGCATTTTGCTTCGTAAGTTCCTGGAGGTATTTGTATTTCTGCTCTTCATTATGTTCGTGAGTTTCCTGTTCATCCGGCTTGCCCCCGGCGATCCGGTGCTAACCATCCTGAATGTTGAGGAATTATCGGTGAGTAAAGAACAAGTCGAAGCACTGCGTGAGGAGATGGGCTTTAATGACTCGCTTCCCGTGCAATTTGGTCGCTGGCTGCTTGATTTTGTACGGATGGACTTCGGTGTGTCCTATTCAACAGGTCAGCCGGTCATGCAGACACTGATGCGCTCACTTCCGGCAACAGCCGAGCTGACAATCGGATCACTGCTGGTTATGCTGATCGTGGCCATTCCGCTCGGCTCTCTGTCAGCACTCTATCGGGGTAGTTGGATTGACCAAGGCAGCCGCATCTTGTCGATTCTGGGTGCAGCTGTACCCAGCTTCTGGCTGGGACTGATCCTGATTGACCTGTTCGGTGTGCGATTCAGCAGTCTGCCCACGATGGGACGGGACGGATTTACCTCACTTATTCTGCCATCACTGACGCTGGGACTTGCCATCTCCAGCGTTTATGTGCGTCTTTTGCGTTCCAGCTTGCTGGACTCTCTGAGCCAGGAGTTTGTGCGATCTGCCCGGGCCAGAGGGCTTTCGGAGGGGCGTATCTTCTTCCTGCATGCCTTCAGACACAGTCTGCCTCCGGTGATCACCGTATTTGGAGTTAGTCTGGGCAGTCTGATTGGCGGCGTTGTGGTAATTGAAGTGCTATTTGCTTATCCGGGGATCGGCAAGTTGGTTGTGGATGCCATTCGCCAGCGCGATTATCCATTGATTCAGGGATACATCCTGATCATGGCGGTTGTCGTGTTCCTGGTGAATACGGCTGTAGATTTGTCTTACCGTTATTTAAATCCAGAGATGAAATTGAAGGAAAGGGAGGCCCACCGATGAAAACCATGCCCCTGCGCTTGCCGTCAACCAAAACAAAAAAGCACAGCTGGCAGGCCATCATCGGCATGCTGTTTGCACTGCTCGTTATCGCGGCCTCCCTGTATGCCTTTCTATACCTTAAACATGATCATACCCTCACCGACCTGCGTAGCAGGTTGCAAGGTATGAGTGTGCTTCATCCGCTCGGGACCGACCACTTGGGCCGTGATGTGCTGACACGTCTGCTTCTCGGCGGTGGTCAGACGCTTGGTTACAGCCTGCTTGCACTCGGTGCGGCGTTGCTAATCGGCATTCCGTTTGGCTTGATCGCAGGCTACAAACGCGGCTGGATCGACAAGTTATTCATGCGTATCGCGGATGCATTTCTGGCTTTTCCGGACACCATCGTGGCGATTGTACTGAGCGGTCTGCTTGGTGCAGGCATCGGCAATCTGGTGCTGGCGATTGTTATTGTGAAATGGGTGAGTTACGCGCGTCTGGTTCGAAGCACTGTCCTATCCGAGTCGCAAAAGGATTACATCCGTGTAGCCCGAACCAACGGTCTGTCCGATGCACGAATCATGACCAAACATCTGCTACCGCATATTGCAGGTCATGTGCTGGTACTGGCGAGTCTGGATCTCGGCAAAATCATCCTGCTGATCTCATCCTTATCCTACATTGGACTAGGCGCACAGCCGCCGACACCTGAATGGGGAGCGATGCTGAATGACTCGCGTCCTTATTTCCAATCCAGACCTGAGCTAATGGTCTTTCCGGGCCTGGCAATTGTCTCGGTTGTGCTACTGGCGAATATGCTGGGAGACTACTTGCGAGACCGGTTTGATGTGAAAAAGGAGGTGCAGTCATGATTCTCTCTATCGAGGAGCTGAGTATCTTCAGCCGGGAGCGGACGATTGTGGACAGCGTGTCCCTTGCCGTCCGCGAAGGGGAATTCATGGCGCTCGTGGGACAGAGCGGCAGTGGCAAAAGCCTGCTCTCGCAGGCGATCGGACAGCTACTGCCGCCTAATCTACGCGTATCTGGACGCGTGCTGTTCGAAGGCAATAACCTGCTCGAACGGAAGCCGAAGGAGATGCGTGCACTGCGCGGGCGAGATATCTCGTATATTTTCCAGGACTATCAGGGGGCGTTTACCCCTTTTCGCAGCATTGGCGGACACTTTGATGAATACCAGAAGGTGCATGGAGAGAAGTCTGCTGCCATTCGCAAAAAGCGTGCCGCAGAAGCGCTGGAGTCCGTTGGACTCAGCCCGGAGCTACTTCGCCGCTATCCGTTTCAACTGAGCGGGGGTCAGCTACAGCGTGCCTCCATTGCTACATCACTTATGCTCTCACCACGGTTGCTCATTGCCGATGAAGCAACGACAGCGCTGGATAGCATGTCCGCGCATCGCGTATTGGAGCTGCTCGCACGCAAGCAAGCCGAGACGGGCTGTGCAATCCTGTTCATTACGCATGATTGGCGGCATGTGCGCCGATATGCGAATCGCTTGTCTGTCATGAAAGAAGGGCAGATCGTAGAATCGGGCGGCAAACACCGGATTCTGGATCATCCCCAGCATGAATATACACGCCAATTGATTGAAGCAGCGCCTGTATTGAGTCATGAATTGAAGTCTGGTTTGAAGGAGGTGGGCGTGGAGTGATAAGCCAAGCCAGCCAAGTCGTGTTACGTGTGGAACAGCTCACCCGCACCTATGCTGGTGCAGAACACCCAGCCATCAACGATATCTCGTTTACGCTGAATCGCGGCGAATGCCTGGGTCTTGTCGGAGAGAGCGGCTGTGGCAAAAGCACGCTGGCCCGCTGTCTACTTCGCATTGAGGATGCGGATCGTGGCTCGATCCAGCTTGGCGGGCAGGATATCGTCCGGCTGGATGGACGCCGTTTGCGACCACACCGTCGCAAAATTCAGATTGTTTTCCAGAATCCTTCGGCTGCATTGAATCCGAAGCTTACCATTGGCACATCCTTGGTCGACCCCTATGAGCAGCTAGGCCGGGATGCCAGCCTCGCGCACTTCACTTATACATCGAAGGAAGCTTACATCCGCCAGCTGTTAGAGGCCGTAGAGCTTCCGAGTGAATTGGCGAACCGCTATCCGCATGAGCTGAGCGGCGGGCAACGACAGCGTGTTACGATTGCGCGGGCCATCGGCATAGAGCCGGATGTCGTTGTCCTGGATGAGCCGACTGCCAGTCTGGACGTCATCTCACAGGGAGCGATTTTGCAACTACTCACCGACCTTCGTATATCGCTCGGCCTTTCCTACGTGTTCATCTCACATGATTTGGCAGCGGTGCACCGGATGAGCCAGCAGATTATCGTCATGCAATCCGGGCAGATCGTAGACCAATTTGGCACGGATGCGTTGTTCGCTGAGGAACGCCACCCGTATACGAAGGAACTGATCTCGATATTCTGATGACGCAGCATGTATGAGCGTGTGGACTGACTTCTTTCTATAATAAGAGCCGTTATGCGAAGGTTATGATGCATGCGGCTCTTTATGCACTCTTTTTCATAACGAATCATATGTTTTAAAAACAGGCCGTTTGCCTAGCGAATGCAAAGTTCCTTCTTTGCTTTGAACAAATAAATCTTTCAGGCCTATAACCGGGCTAACGAACCGCGGCAAACTAGCGTATACTGAGGGAATAGCAAATATCTTGAAATTGCATATTTAAATTGCTCCATATTATTGATACACTAGTTCAAGGTTATATTCATTCAGACAAGGCGTGAACCCTCGAAGAGTGGGCTTGCGGCCAATGCCAAATCGATAACGCTTACATCCTTTTGGCAAATATAGGATATAAGGACGGTAGACATGAGCCAGGGACAAACGAGTACAGATGTAATCTTGATCGGTGCCGGAATTATGAGTGCAACTTTGGGAACTTTGCTGAAAGAATTGGCACCAGACTGGAATATTAAGGTTTTTGAGAAGCTTGCCACGGCAGGAGAAGAAAGCTCGAATGAGTGGAATAATGCCGGAACCGGGCATGCTGCGCTGTGCGAACTTAACTATACTGTTGAACGACCAGACAAAACCGTAGATATTAGCAAAGCCATTAAGGTGAACGAGCAATTCCAGGTTTCCAAGCAATTTTGGTCCTATCTGGTGAACAGTCGTCTGATTCGGAATCCGAGGGACTTCATTATGCCGATTCCTCACCTCAGTTACGTGCATGGCGAGAGTAATGTGCAGTTTCTGAAAAGACGGTACGACACATTGTCAAACCATCCGCTGTTCGCAGGCATGGATTTCTCGGACAACCGGGAAGAGCTGGCGAAGTGGATGCCGCTAATGATGAAAGACCGCACAAGTAGCGAGCCGGTAGCGGCGACCAAGATTGACTCCGGTACGGACGTTAACTTTGGTGCTTTAACGCGTATGCTACTGAAACATCTACAGGAACAAAAGGTGGAAGTCCACTATAAACATAGCGTGAAGAACATTAAACGCAAGAGTGATAAGTCATGGGAATTGACTGTGAAAAATCTGACAAGCGGAGCCGTTGAACGCCATCGGGCGAAATTTGTCTTCATCGGTGCGGGCGGCGGAAGTCTGCATCTGCTCCAGAAGTCCGGCATTCCGGAAGGTAAACATATCGGAGGATTCCCGGTAAGCGGGATCTTCATGGTGTGCAAAAATCCAAAAGTCGTGGAACAGCATCATGCCAAAGTATATGGCAAAGCTTCCGTAGGTGCTCCACCAATGTCAGTACCACATCTGGATACACGTTACATCGACAACCAGAAGTCGCTGCTGTTTGGGCCATTCGCCGGTTTCTCGCCGAAGTTCTTGAAAACCGGATCGAATGCAGACCTGATTGCTTCGGTGAAGCTGCATAACCTCTTAACGATGCTTGCGGCGGGTGTGAAGGAGCTCTCACTCACCAAATACCTTATTCAACAGCTCATGTTAACGAAGGAACAGCGCATGAAGGAATTGCGTGATTTCGTGCCGAGTGCGAAGAGCGAGGATTGGGATATGGTGCTGGCCGGTCAACGTGTGCAGGTCATCAAGGACACCGTTCAGGGCGGTAAAGGCACACTGCAATTTGGAACCGAAGTTGTAACTGCGGCAGATGGCTCCATTGCGGCACTGCTAGGCGCATCGCCGGGTGCTTCGACGGCGGTTCAAGTTATGCTGGAGATTCTGGAGCGTTGTTTCCCGCAGCATATCAAGGAATGGGAACCAAAGATCAAAGAGATGATCCCGTCTTATGGCATCTCGCTTGCAGAGAATCTCGATCTATTACGCGAGGTGAATCTGTCTACGGCGAAATCGCTGGGATTGTCGGATGAGAAGCAAGCATTGCATGTGTAATGGATAAAGTGCTTCATGAAGCCAGGAAATGAATCAAAAAAGCTGAGTCCGGATCAAGTCCAGGCTCAGCTTTTTGTGGTTTGGTTTTCCCGAAAATGAACTTAAAACGAATTCAACTCTGCTTGATCAGGAATAAAAAAGGAAACCTTCGTCCCTTGCCCAGGAGAGCTGACGATCGTCAATCCTTGTCCATAGAGCTGATTCAAGCGCCGATGCGTATTGGTCAACCCGATGCCTCCAGGCTTTAGCGGATTCGGTTTAGGCCATGCGAGTGCTTGTTCGATCTGTTCCGGCTGCATGCCTGAGCCGTTATCTTCAATCTCGATCAGTGTGCCCGTGGTTTGGGTGACGATGCGAATCCATACCGTCCCACCGTCCACTTGGCTGAGTACACCATGGCGAACGGCATTTTCAATCAGCGGCTGGATGGTGAGCGGAGGAAGAATCACATCGATGTCTTCTGGAATGTCCCAGACTACGTTTAATCGTTCTGCGAATCGTTCCTTCTCAATGTAGAGATAGGCTTTCGAAAGGTCTATCTCGTGGTTGATCTCCACCATTTTCTCCGAATTCACAAAGTGGAAGCTGGTCTGCAAATATTCAATAAAAGCATCCCCCAGACGCTGCATTCGATCTGTATCGATCTCACTGAGCATCATAATGGAGTTGAGTGTGTTAAACAGGAAGTGAGGCTGGATCTGTGCCTGCAAATAAGCGGCTTCCATCCGCAATCTCTCATCAATTGATTGTTTCAACACAATCAATGAACCAATGCGATGTCTCAACTCTACAGCGTCAACAGGCTTGGTCACATAATCAGTAGCACCCGCCATGAATCCGGCATAAATATCAGCAGGTTCGTTTCGGGCCGTTAACAACAGAATAGGAAGCTCCGATACGGAATAACGTTTACGCACGCTCTCTGTCAGTTCATAACCGGACATATGAGGCATCATCACATCGGCAATTAATAAATCCCATGACTGCGTATTTAGTAATTCCAGGGCTTCTAACGCTGAAGTGGCAGGTTGTATATCATAGGGTTCATTCGACAGCATCGAGATGAGTACACGTAAGTTGACCGGATCATCATCGACAGCGAGAATGCGAGCAGTAGTTTTCCCAGGTATGACGGGGTTCACAGGATGTTGCTCTTCATCTAGGCTCAAAGCGACCTCACTCAGATGCTGGACACCCCATCGCGAATGCTCCGTCTGATCGGTCTGTTCGATTAAGGCAGGTGTATCTTTTCGTGGCAACGAAACTTGAAAAGTAGATCCTTGTCCCAGCACGGACTGCACGGTAAGTTCACCACCATGAAGCTCTGTGAGCTGTTTGCTGATGCTTAACCCGAGCCCAATCCCACCACTCAAACGTGCTTGAGCGGTACCTTGCTCGTAAGCTTCAAATATTCGTTCTTGCAGCTCCTCGCTGATTCCCGTGCCCGTATCCGAAACTTGCATAATGACGCTATGTTCATCTGCCCTGACCGATACGGTAATGGTACCCTCATCCGTGAATTTGAGCGCATTATGCAGCAGATTGTACAGGATCTGAACAAGTCTTCTCTCATCTGCCTGAACATGCGGTAATCCCTCGGGTGTATCTACGATGATCTGTACTCGCTTGCCCTCCGCCATAAATCGGAACATACCAATGACGCCGGATATGACAGAGGCGAGGGATAACGGTTTTTTCTGCAACATGATGCGTTTTTCTCGCAGACGAATGACATCCAGAAGGTCATCAATCAATTGCGACATCTGTCTTCCGATGTTCACTAACAGCTTCATGTCTTCTGTATGCTGTCCTCCGGAGTGACGCTGTTCGCTCACCGCAATACTTTCGGCAATGTTAATAATCCCATGCAGGGGAGTGCGCAATTCATGCGCGGTGTTCACCAGGAATTGATCTTTTTGCTGGTCTTCCACTTTGAGCTGTTCATACAGTTTTTCAATTTCAGTGGCATTGCGGAAATATTTTCTGAACCAGTAGGCCGCAAAGCCAAATATGGCAGCAATAACATCGATCGGATAATACACATTGGTGATTTCGTTATGTGAGTTTACAATTCCCCACAGCACACTGGACATACTGCTCATTGCTGCAAAGAGCAGAAAGCTTGCGTCGCTTTGTTTGGCTGCGGCCATCTTGAAGAACAGGAACACGGACCAGCCAATAGCGAACAAATACAGGAAATCAGGGATCTGAGTATGAAGTGCTTGGTACACAAGCGTTACGGGAGCAATGAGCAAAAATAATAGATATCCTCCTACAACGCCGGCATATGCAAGAAAGAGCTTTCGCCCATGATTCGGATTCGCAAAACTTCTGGCCAGCATAAGAAGGAAAAGCGCAAATGAAACATATGAAATAGCTTTGGCTTTAACCATCCAGGTAAAATTTAAGGGCAGCCAGCTTAACAACAGATTGTCATGGTCAGAGACCACCGTTAAGGCCGTGGACAGTATTAACAAAGAGAACGTGAGCAATGCCCGCTGCTTCCGGATAAACATAAACATGACAAAGGCATACAGGCTGTGCAGAAGCAGTACGGCGAACGTGATTTTCTGCAAATCAATCGATAAACCTCGCTCACTTCCAATGGCTGCAGGAGAACCTAAATACAGAGAACGTGTAATTCCCCCACTGAATGGGTCATCGAAATTGGCTGTCTGCACAAGTAGAGTAAGTTCGCTTGTCTTGTCGAGTGCATAGGAAGTTACAAATGCAGTCCTTTCTGGTTTATAGCTTTGGGCATTGCTAGCAGGTTGACCAAACTGGGCAACAATCGTTCCGTTGATCTCGATGATGGATGAGGTTTGAATTTTCTGAGCCCAGAGGGATATATCCTTCACCGAAGGGTCTAACAGTATGCGAAGCTGGTACGTTCCATATCCGAACGACGATGTAGAGCGTGATTGTAATGCATTACGCCAGTCGCCCGGCACTTGGATCCATGTGGAAGGCGTGCCCGACCCTATGCCCGCCCCCATATCCGATCCCGTGTTTGGTTCCTCTCCGCCAGAAATCAATGCATGGGGTGTGAATCCCCATTCTCCATCCAGAGAAATCGGGGAAGCGTCAGCAAGATCCCAACCGCGAAGATCCAACACGCCTCGAACAGGTTCTGGATGATCCGGTATAGCAAAAGAGGCGGACCATATCCAGCGAAAGCTAAGTAAAATGGTTAAAAAGACAAGGGACAATACGACATATCTAGGTATTTTAAACTTCGTTATTGGTTTCATGGCAGATTTTAATTTCGACACGTTTCGTCTAACTCCTGCACCGTCGGGTTTGATGAGAGTCCTTTTTTTATTTGGAATTTTAGACGTATTACCAAATTGATAGCGTTCGCAATCCAAAGTTTATGGTAAAATTATTGATTAATGGATCATCAAGTGAGTCGGAGGGCTGTGCATATGAGAGTGATTTTGGTAGATGATGAAAATCTCGCTCTGAGCAGGTTAAATAAATTGTTAGTCGAGAGAGAGGATTGCGAGGTCATCGGTACTTTTTTGAAGGCAGAAGAAGCGATAGAGCAAATCAAGCAACATCTGCCTGATCTCGTTTTCATGGACATTGAGATGCCGGGGATGAATGGAATCGAAGCAACTGAGCGAATTCATGAGGTATCTCCAAGAACGGAAGTTATTTTCACAACGGCCTATAACGAACATGCACTGACGGCTTACGGGCTTGAAGTGCTGGATTATATTATGAAACCCGTAACACGGAATCGTTTGGATAAAACGATGAAGATGTACCAGCGCAGAGCTATACCGGCACAGATGGACGTGATTGAAGACACAGTAGAGCGAGGACTGTTAATCCGTTGCTTAGGCATGCTTCAGGTGCAGTTGCATCCGAATGAAGCGCCCAAACACCTGAAGTTTAGAACGACCAAAATCAGAGAACTATTCGCGTATTTGCTCCATCATCGCAATAAACCGATCAAGCGTGACACCCTGCTTGAGCTGTTATGGCCAGAGCTCGATGAGAAGAGAGGTATAACGAACCTGCACAGTGGTATTCATCGCTTACGTGGTATGCTGAACGAATTCGTGGGTGAGGGCCGGATTTCGGTACGCTATCAACAATTCGGTTATCTATTGGAAACGGGTGAACTCCGGATTGATGCGGAAGAGTGGGAGAGTCGTCTTAACCGATTACCTTTATTATCGTCCTCTACACTTGCTGAGTATCGATATGTTTCGGATCAATATGAAGGCAAGTATTTCGGTGAGGATGATTACGCATGGGCGGAGCTGGAACGTCAGCGATTGCATGCGCTCTGGCAGAATCATGCGTTGAAGCTGGCGCAATACTACATTGAATCGGGACACCCCAATGAAGCTCTAATGTTGTACCACCAGATGCAGCAATTTGATCCGATGATGGAGGAGGTCAGCCTTTCTTTGATGAAGTTGTATGATCGATTAGGCAATAAAGACCCGGTGGTTGCTCAGTATCATCAGTTGGCAGCAGCATTACAACAAGAGGCAGGAGTTGACCCTGGCCCCGAAGTGGAAGCATGGTATCAGGAATGGAAAACCAGAAATATGTGAGCATCTGCTCACCTAGGATATTTGGCGTATGAAAAATATAAACGTGTTACACCTTCTGACAGCCTCATGAACGAGGCTGTTTTTTATACCAATAACACGGCCAAGAGCATTTGTTACCCATTGTATCTCGTTGTATGGATACTACAGGAACCATTCCCTAGCCTTTTCATCAAAGAATCGGGTCACCTCGGGATACTCGTTCAGATCAATATTTTGCTGGCGTATGATCTTCTGTAGAAAGATGGTATCTGTGAACATTTTGCTGATGATAATACTGCATTCTTTAGGGTTATCCTTGAAAGCGTCTATGAGTACCCGAATCTCATTAAAATCAAAAAACAGGATATATGAAGCGTAATTTTGAAGCAACACTGTAAAACAGTAATCGCGATATAATCTGAAGTGCTCCGAATCACCCTCAGTAGCCAATTGAAGTGAATCCGCATTGTTATCGGTGTCGGTACCGCTATTCGCTTTAGCACCAGCACCTGCATTGGTTTCAAGCGTCATATCCATCATGGCATCAGCGAGCAGATCTCTAATGATCTGGCAAAATGCCGAAGGGTCATCCTTGTATAGCTTGAGCATTCCATCCACGTCGTTAATGAGTTCAATGACTGGCTCCAAACCTTTTACAGAAGGGATGATTAACTTGGAGGAACGGCCCTCGATAACCTGTAACAGTTCCAGAGTTAATGCTTTGCAGGCTTGAATCTCTTCTGCTGAGATCATGATTTGATCCGCGTATTTGTCGCGATGTGTGGTGTAGTGATCGTAATAAGTAGCGAAATAATCCTTGAGTGGAATGCCCGTTTTGCTATGAATCAAACGTTGTTGATCCCATGAGCAAGCGTATAAAGTCTCATCATTCACCGGATGAGCGTAGAGATAGATAAAGAAGAAAAAATCGCGCAGCGACTGCTTCTGTGCAACGTTTAAACAAGTTGTGTCATGCAGATGGGACAGCTGGAGGAAGCTATATTTTTTCATCACATCATTCATCTCGCTGTAGGTGTTGTGTGTGTTGATGGATAGTGTGCTATTAATCGTGAACAACAGGTAGTATAGAATCATCTCATCATATACATTAAGTTGCTCAAACGTTTCAGCTAATACGGGCTTCCAGTCCGGCTTTGATCCATAGTAGGGGTCTTTCGGGCGTAATCGGACGATCCAGCCTGAGAAGGTTTCCTCCGGGTGATCATTAAAGAATAAAGCTGCACTGTCATCCTCATATTGACCAAATGCCATTATCATGTCACCATCTACGGGTTCCAAAGGGAGAGAGAACTTCATACGAATATAATCATTATATAAAGTGTGGAGTTTCATTTTCAGATAACCTCATTTCAAAAATAAGTATTGAACCCTATTCGACAGCTATTTGAATACTCCTTCCACATAAATCATGTCGTAATACTTTCGCCCTGCTCATGGATGCCAAAATCTGAGATGATGAGTTCACCAAAGGTTCGGGTGACGAACTTCGGCACTTCGAACTCTTGGCCTTCAGGCTATGGCGGTCCTTCCTTCTACACATCATTGGAGATTCTAGGGTCGCCGCTCTCCTGAAGATTTCAAATCAGAGAGGAGGCGTCCAGGCTATCATATTCCTTCCTTCTCAAGCTAACCACCAAATGTTAATTAGGGATATGGCTCTCCTGGACTCTTTGATCATGAATAATAATTCCGTAGATTACAGCAATATAAAAATGAATAGTATCTATGTGCGCAGAGCGCGCAAATTGATGATTCAACCGAGCGAACAGCGGCAACAGCCATTGCCCAAGAAAGTTCTCGCGACTGTGCTCAAAAATATAGAATCACTGGGGTTTACCTTCTCCACTGAGCTGATGCAGGCACTACGGACGCTGTCCGAAGAACAATTTGCAGCAATGGTCGATCAGCTGGTCAAAGACCTGAAAGTGATGGTCGGTGCCCATGTGCAGTACAAACCAATGTATGCGGGATTCCCGGAGCAGGTGATGGAAGCGGACGAAGCGGAGCTGTACTTGAACGCCGTTTTTTATTACCTGACACATCATACGCTGGGTGATTTCGAACCTTCGGCTATGGCTGCTGGTGTGCGGTCTCCTTTCGTGGAGCAAACGAAGCTGAAAATCATTGATCTGGGGAGCAAGCAAGCGTTCCAGAAGCTGATCCGTCAGTTAATCGAAGCGAAAGGCTCCATCTCGGATACCGACAAAAAAGATATCCAACAAGCATTGAAATACGCTGATCCGAGTGAGGTCGAGACCATACTGCCTGCGGAGATTCCATATAAGGAGAATGTGGGATTTGTCGTTGCGGTGTTGCTGAAATATGAACTGGCAAGCATGGAACGTATCGGGTCTTATTTTAAAACGGCAAGCGATGTGCTCCGACTGGCTGTATCCTGGTCGGAGGGGGACGTCAGTCTGGCAACCGCCACGCCTTTTCGTAAATTTAAACGTCGTGAGCGCCGCCTGCTCCTCAGCCTGCTGGAGCAATGCGGCTCCATCACGGAGGATATGCTGCGCTACAAGGATCGCTGGATTCGGCTGGGCGAAATTTTGCATCCATCCGAATACAAGCTACGGTATCCGCGTAGCCAGGCCGCCTTCGATGTATTGCGAAATAACAAGCCGTTCTCAACCTTTAACGGTAGCGTTGAACTGGCACTCCAGTATCGCAATATCTGGAGCCTGATCGACCTGTTGTCTCAGCGTCCGGGTGAATTTGCACGGAAGCTGGATCATATGCTACGCATTACAGACAATGAAGAATATGTGCTGCTTGCTTTTGAAGAGGTGGCTGCTCAGGTGTCCACGCCGGTGTTATTGCAGGTGAGACAGCATTTTGCACAGCGGAATGAAGCGTCAAAAATGCGGGTCTTTTTTCCGAAAGGCAATGTGGCCAAGGCGGTTGGCATCCCGAATGAGCTACCGGAGCTTGACAAAGCTGTCTGTCAGGAAGTGGTGCAATTATGCGAGCAGGCTCTGATCACACGATTCGCCACGTTCCCTTCGCTCGGGAAGACGTATGTCGATGAGCGGCTGCAGCATTATCTGGTGCCTTTTTCACAGCGTTCCGCGAGCAAAGCCTTACGTACGATTGTGAGAGGAAGCCGTATTCCGATGGGGGAGGGCGACACGATTCGTTTCTTCAGCTGGTGGAAAGAGGGCGAGGTCGACGGCACGCCTACAGGGCGTGTGGATATTGACCTGTCTGCGATCATGTATGACAAGGACTGGAACTATGTTGAACATATCTCATATACGAATCTGAAGTCTGTTAAATATAAGGCTGTCCACAGCGGGGATATTGTGACTGCACCTTATGGGGCGAGTGAGTTTATTGATCTGCATATCGCTTCGATTGTGAATTATGGCGGAAGGTATGTGGTGACCACACTTCACTCCTTTACCAGCCATCCGTACTGTAATTTGCCGGAATGTTTTGCAGGCTGGATGATGCGCAAGAAACCCGGATCGGGCGAAATCTATGAGCCTTCCACGGTGGAGAACAAGATCGATATTACGGCTGATACGCAGATTGCAATTCCCGTCATTCTGGATCTGGTCGACCGTACGATCATCTGGACGGATCTGGCGCTGACGAGGTACCCGGACTATTACAACAATGTGGAAGGCAATCGGGGAGGCATCGTACTGATGGGGAAGGCGATGACTTCATTACGCAAACCTCACCTGTATGACTTGTTCATGATGCATGCCAAGGCGAGAGGTGAACTGGTGGATACGAAGGAGCAGGCCGATACGATCTATGCGGTCGATGAAGGTGTGACACCGTATGATATCGAGCAGATTATGGCGGAGTATCTGGCTTGATCTGCAGACCCAACATGGGCTGGAGTGAAATGGCATTTTGAAGAGATATGTTGTGTTGAGAGTCTATGAGTATGTATGTGCAAGCACAACTATCGCAACTGGAGAAGAAGGAGCAGTCATAAGGCTGCTCTTTTTGGGCTAACCAGAAAATGAGAAGAACAGATAATGGGAGAGTCATGTTAACATGACTTCATTTGACGATGAGTTCCATTGTATAGTAACCTTGGCGTGACTATAAGGGGTTGTTGCTTTCTTTTCAAAGAACTGCCCAAAGGAGTGACCTGATCTACATGAATAATAACTCAAGTCAAAATACAAGCGTGGATTCCATTCTCGGCCAGTATGCATTTAACGAGCAGTCATCTTCCACGGAGTTGATCGAGTTCACATTAAAATCATTGCAGGACTTGTTGCCACTCGCTGGCTTCAAGATTGTCAAATCCCGCAAGGCCCTTGAGAAGAAAACGAAGGAATTGTTGATATCCTTCTATTTGCAGGCCAATAGACATAATACAGCAGGAGCGAGTATAGAAGTCATGTTGCATTGTAAAGTTACCCATATCAAGCATAAGTCATACACGGGTCTACTGGAGAGTTACTATGAGCATTCGGAGCTAAAGCGGTGTGAATTATTCGGGAAAGAGGCATTTAGGAACAGCCTCCTATCCATGACGGATTATATCAAGCAACACGAGATTCCATTAATCGAGCAACTGATATCTGATCCTCAAGGAGTGATAGAGGCAAATAGAATTTTCAGCCCTTATTTTTACTATCGTTATGGGACAGGTGCACAATTTGAACAGGCAAGACAGCGATACGTTGCGAGTCTAAGTGAAGTGCAGAAACAGCAGTATGACGAGGTCGTCATCAAGTTTCAAGAAAATGTGAACAGTCCGATCAAGCGTGGAGAAGATTGGGCATATTTGACGGTGGCTAAGAAGGAGGGGCGTGAAATATGACCATTACCCCTGTCATTCTGGTGTTGTTTGCGTTGGTTAGCTATTTCTTTATTTACTTTATGTGTAAAGTGATTAATCCTCAGGCACCCAAAGAATATGTTATGTGGGCTGGAGTTTGTTTTGCAATTCTGACGGTGATGTTGTGTAGTCTATTGCTTCTTCTCCCTCAGCTGGTCTAGAGATGCATAAGTTGGCTGAGCTCCCGTCCCCGTAGCTTTGGACAGCGGCTAACGATCACAGATAACGTTATTTGGAGCATTTGAGCCTGTTTGAAAATCTAACGATCACAGATGACGCTATTTGCGTTTTTTCAGCGGAAAACTGTCGTCTGTGATTCATTTTGGCTAGAATAGGGTCGCTGGTGATCGTTACATTTCTAAATGTGCGAAAATCAGGCCAATAAGGTTACTGGTGATCGTTAGAGTTGAGCGTGTTACCTAAGTCGTGTCTTAAATCTCACTGAATGTTTTTTTTTCACCTTTCAATCCTGTTGCGTCACTTTCCCTTGACACCCGCCCCGGCACGCATGCGAGAAACTCCCTCCAATTCGCATTCCCTACTGCTTCCACGCATTCGCTTCTTTCACCACTTCTGCACCACCTGCAGACATGAACTCCTGTACAAACTCATCGAATTCACGGAGTGGTCGCTCACCTGTAATAAATGAGATATAGGCTTTGTTCTTCAATCGGATCAACGAATCGCTATATTTAGACAGTGCGGGTGTGGCGACCTCCAGCGCATTATAAATGCCGTTCTGATCGAGGTGTAGTGTCGAAGCCCATTGCTCCCGTTCTCCCGTCTCTTTCAGCGGAACCGTCATACCGATATTGGCACCAATCGTATTCTGATACCCGAACATGGTGTCATATGGCGGCATGATGACGACATTCCGGGGCTCGGCTGGTGTCCAGACCCAGTGTTTATTTTGCACGCCATAGGTCATGCTTGTTGCTTTATCTGGATCAGGGCTTGCACTAACCTCATCCAAAATACGCAGAATCATCTCCAGCTTGCCTGGCTCCTTGACTGCATCCGCTCCGATGGCAGTGAAGCTCATTAACATGTCATTGCCTTTGGAGCCACGTTGTCCGTGAGGTCCCATGAAGGGTTGGCCTAAAGTAACCCGAGCTTCAGGGAACTTGGCCGTTAATTCTTTTACATTAAAAGTGGCTTGGACTGGGCTCTTCACCACTTTACCGTCACGTTCAACGTGCCAATCCTCATAATCGCCATCCTGAATCCAGTGGTAGTAGTTACCCATTGAGGTCATCCCGATTTTACCGTTAATAAACGCATGGGACAGATGTTTGTAACCGCCCTTATTCTCGCCAGTGACAAACTCGGGATCAATTACACCGTCCTCGTACCATTTCCGCAGGTAGGTCAGTGCCTCCTTCATTTCGGGCTGTAACGCACCAATAACTTTCTTCCCATCCTTCGTGCCGAAGTATAGCTGATCTGCAAAAACAATCTGACCGAAGGCTCCGAATACCACATTCATGCCTTCGCTGGACAAACCATACGTGTCTTGGATGCCGTTGCCGTCAGGATCATCAAAGGTAAATGCATAGATAACCTTCTCGAATTCCGCCAGCGTCTGCGGAACGGACAAACCCAGCTTGTTCAGCCAATCCTGCCGATATACCACAGGTGTACGGTAGATGTTCGTTGGATTGATGACAGGAATGCCGTAATACTTCCCGTCGATAACTCCTGCATGTTCATAGGCCGGGGCTTGTTCATGGATAATACGCATGAGATTTGGGGCATATTGCTTCAACGTCTCTACCGGAATCTCGGCAAGCACCCCTTGCTGCTGATATTTCAACAAATCCTGCGGCTGACGGATACGGAAGAGGTCGGGAATGTTACCTTGAGCCAGCTTCATATCGAGAAGCGACTCATATTTGTTGTTTTCCATATTCCAGATGTCCAGGTCGACATCAAATTGCTCTTCCACCTGTTTCAACATCTCGGCATCTTGCGGAACGGGCAGATTCTGATGCAATGTCCACGAGATATGATATTTGGCTTTGCCCGAAGGAGAGGATGGCGTGCCGTTCAGTTCTGATTCGACTACAGCACTGGGTCCGGTCAGCAGATTACAGCCGCCAAGAATAACGCCCGCCAACGTCAGCAGTGCCGTAGTCAGAAACACTCGATAGCGATAAGGAACTTTCGCTCCTGCCTGCTGTTCCTTCACCTTCATCCGATCCATCCTCCTCATCCTTATGATCCGACCTCGGATATTGCTGCCGAAGAGAGATTGCGTACATAATTGCCCGGTGTACAGCCGTACATTTCTTTGAAACGTTTAATGAAATAGGCGGTTGTGCCGTAACCAACCGAGCTTGCGACCCGGTCAATGGTCATGTTGTTGTTTTCAATCAACAGCTTGGCCTGCTCCATCCGCCTTGATGTTACATAGTCGGTGTAGGTGACACCCATTTCTTCCTTAAAAAGCTTGCTCAGATACTTGGGACTAAGGAATACTTTGCTTCCAACAGCCTCAAGTGAGAGGTCTTCCGAAAGGTTGGCTTCAATATATTGCTTGGCCAGTTCGATGGTGGAGACGGCGCGATCGCTGTTGCGATTCTCGGTTTCTTCTATAAATGTAGTGATCGATGCTGTCAGCCAGCTACGGTATGCCAATATATCATGCAGATTGGTATATTCGTGATACAGATCAGGGTGTCCGAACTGCAGCGGGTGCTTATACCGCACGTTCTTGGCTGCATCCGAGTAGATAAACACCATATTTGACAGGATAAAATGGCAATAATCCGCAGGGAATTCTCCTTCCCGCATAAGTTCAACCACTTGTTCGATGGTGCTTACAGCCTCATCAAGCTGCCTGCTCTGGAGTTTGTCTCTGAACTTGGCAAGCAGGGTCTGAGGAATTTCATCCAGACTGTGCTCGCGCTGAATCAGGGAATAGTCTTTCAGAATGTGCAGTTCTGGCAGAAGATAAGCATATTTCATCAAGACTTGCGCTTCGTTGAAGCTCTGATGAATATCGCTTAGATCCTTGACCCAACAGCCTGTAGACAGCTGAATGTCTGGTTGTAGCTGCTGACGTGTCTCTGCGAGCAGTAGCTGGGAGAACTTGTCCAATAATGCTTCTGAAGCCACATCGGTACAGAGAATGACGGCAAATCGCTTATCTGGTAGTTCTTCTGCAATGAGACGGCTATCTTGCAAGGACAGACACTCCAGCCCATGCATCAGTTTGGCAATGGTCTCAGGCTGTTTGGATGAGCCACTTTCAGCAATCGCTGAACCGGTATTCATCAGCATACAGCAGTATTCCTTGTATTGCCTTGCGATACCGAGAGCAGCACGTTCCTCTTTCCATGGCCTGTGTTCCGGATTACCTTGCAAAAGGTTAAGCACAGCTTTGTGCCTTACAGCCGCACTGTTCGCATGTACAGTCTCTTCGAGATGATTCACTTGTTCTTTGAGATGAAGAAAGGCATTATCGATCAGGCGAAATTCATTGGTAACCTGATGAGATGCAGTTCCTGAAAGATCCTTAATGCGGCCTACTAGTCGTTTGATCGGACTATAATTGGCACGTACAAGCACAGCGGATAAGATCAGCCCGATCAACAGCGCAATGAGACAGATCCCAAGAATAAGTTTCTGGATCATGATGGACTGTTCATAATAATAGCTGGATGGCGTAGCACTGTAGATCATCCACTGAGTGGATGGTAACGTTTGATAGGAAACCACATATGGTGCATCTCCAATCTTCTCGTCGAAGCTACCTTTGGCATGGCCCAGCTCAAGCGTCTTTTTCAGACTTGCGGTGTACATATCAGACTGTCCGGAGGTTTGTTCTTGCAATCGACTCACTGCATTCCCGGTAGCGTTAACGATCACGGTATGTTGATACTGGGAAGGCATCATATTCTCAATGATGGTATTCACGGCCTCTTCTTTGACATCTATGGCGATAATGACATCACTGGTTTCCCCTGTTGAGCGAAAAGGATAACTGTGCGCATACGTAAACAAACCATTGGTATTCTCGCCTGTCTGACTGGAGAAAATGTCCTTTGGAATATGACGTACTGGCGTCCACAGGCTGTTATGTTTACTGGTGCGCATCTCCTGAAGCCAGTCCGCATAATACTCAGACCCTTCGCTCTGATCCGCATTATAGCGTAGTCCATAGAGCGAGGAGAGCATGATATTACGTGCAGGATAATAGAGATGAATGCCTTGAACAATATCGGTATTGGCGGCAACCTTGGCTTTGAGCAGTTCTTGCAGATCAACCACCTGATTTAATCCGTTTCGATCTTCCTGATCGGCAAAGAGACGAATGTTGGCTGATTTATTAAGTGATAGGTCAACATACATCTGCTGCACCCGCTTGAGTACAGTTCCTTCAATAGTACGTGCTGTATTTTCAAGAATCAGCTGATTCTTATTTCTTAATTCTTCATTGTAACTGCGTGAGAAATAGATATAGAAAAATGAGCAGATCAGCAGCACAATAACGATGACGATTGAACCATATGACAGGGCTAGTCCCGCCCATGCAGAGCTCCACTTTTTCATCAAACATTCCTCCCGGCCCAAATTATACACTACCCACATTCTGCAAGGTTCACGATTTATATTAACTTCATGTAAAATGTTGAGGATTTATGATATTGCGTCGAAATTGATACAATGACGAAATTGTTTTATTGCTGGTTTTGCGGCCCCAATGCTACATTGAGACCGTACCGAGACCAACTATTAAACGATGGGAGTCGACAAATTTGAAAACGAAAGTGATCAAACGCAACAAGAAGAGATTGTTCGCCGCAGCGATGGGAGTCGTTCTTTTATCCAATACCTTTGCCGCAAGCAACGTGCTCGCTGCATCAGATGAGACAACCATTCCATTGCCACCTCAACCAGAGTGGGGATATTTTGTAGACACGTACAAAAATAACACGGGTGCTGGCATGACTCTTGATGGCAACCCGGCAATAGGTACTCTCTCGGAGTTTCTTAAACTATGGACACCGGGATCGGCTTGGAATAACGGTACCAAGCTGAATGAACAGGTATTGGACTACAATATTGATTACGTGGAAAACCTTTCTAAAACGCGTACCGCAAAAGATGAAGAGGAAGCTTATTATACAGATCGAAGAAACCAGACGTATGGAGCAGTTGAAGGGCTTGGTGCATTAACTGACGTATATCGTGGGATGTCCGGAACGGTCACTTCTATTACGTATATTCCGCAAGAAGCGTTGACAACGAAGTTTACAGATACGAATGATTCCAACAAAGGAGGAAACTCCGATTCTGAGCTTGGGAAAATGGTAGATTTGGTTGGCAAAGTGCGGGGGGACTATGCCTCAACACAACAAGCCAAGAAATTTTACCAATATATGAGACCTTTCCGTTGGAAAGATGATTTATCCATTATTGTACCTACACTTAAAGCTGTGAGAAGCAGTACTCCAGAATCTGATGGCGGATTCCCGAGTGGTCACACCAATGCCTCCTACCTTGCAGCAATTGCACTGGCATATTCTGTTCCTGAGCGCTTTCAGGAATTAATGACACGTGCATCTGAAATGGGAGATGACCGGGTTGTAGCCGGCATGCACTCACCGCTTGATGTTATGGGAGGACGTGTATTGGCGACGGCATTCGCAGCTTCGGCTTTGAATGATCCAGACAATCAACAGTTGAAACAAGATGCGTACAAGCAGGCACATGATATCCTGTTGAAACAAAATGGAACAGCAGAAGATCGGTTCACGGATTATCAAAAGAATAAAGAAGAATACACTCAACGTTTAACATATGGATTCCCGCAGATCGATTCAACGAACGAACCTGTTGTTGTACCTAAAGGCGCAGAAGTGTTGCTTGAAACCAGACAGCCTTACTTGTCCGATCAGCAACGTCGTGCAGTACTGGCGACAACAGCTATTGCTTCCGGTTATCCGGTATTGGATGATCCAGAAGGATGGGGACGTCTTAACCTGTTTGCTGCTGCAGATGGATACGGCGCGTTCAATCATGACGTGAAAGTAACGATGGATGCTGCTAAAGGTGGATTTAATGCACAGGATGTGTGGAGAAACGATATTTCCGGTACAGGTAAATTGACGAAAGAAGGTAGCGGTACCCTGAAATTAAGAGGTAACAACACGTATTCCGGTGGTACAGAGATCAACGGAGGTACATTGGAAGGCGATACGCCTTCGGCATTTGGTACAGGTAACGTTACAAATAACAGCGGTACAGTGACCGAAAGTGTATACGGAAAATGGAACATTGAAGGAAACTTCACTCAAGGATCAACAGGGGTGTTGGAGCTGAATGTAGCGACAGCCTCAGATGTACTTGATGTGAAAGGTTCGATTCAGGCAGCTGGAGAGTTGGATGTGAATTTTGATAATGGTTATGTACCGGGTGCGGGTACGTTCACACTAGTTACTCATGGTACGAACCAAAGAACGGGTCAATTCACCTCCGTTAAAGTCCAAGGACTACCGTCAAATTATAGCACACAAGTTGTATATGAAAACAATCGCATTGCTTTAGTTATCACAGATACAACCAACACAGGTACTGCACCAGGAAATGGTGGCGGCGGTTCTTCGACTGCACCTTCAACAGGCACACAGCCTAGCCCAGGTACAACGACACCATCGACAGGCACACAACCTGTACCAGGTACAACGACGCCATCGACGGGAACACAGCCTAATCCAGGTACAACGACAAGTCCGTTCAAGTCTGGAGTTGTTAACCCGGATAGTTTGCTGAAAACAGTAAGCGATGCTATTGCGGCAACCCAGAATCAATCATTCGCCGTTCGTGATATCACGAGTCACTGGGCTAATGAAAATATTAACATTGCCCTGAAACTGCGTGTCGTTAACGGTTATGAGAATGGATCGTTCAAGCCGAATGCTCCTGTAACACGGGCTGAATTTACAGCAATGATTGCACGTGCTTTTGGACTTAGTGAGAATAAAGCAGCAAATAGCTTCAAAGATGCAGGTTCTAACTGGGCTGCCGGATATATCGGGGCTTTGGCAGATAAGGGTGTAATAGGTGGATACACAGATGGCTCCTTCAAGCCGAATGCTACGATCACTCGTGCCGAGATGATTGCTATCATTGCCCGTGTTCTCGATCTGAACGCGCTGGCTACGGATGCTCCAACTAAATTCAGCGATGTAAAAGCCGGAAACTGGGCTGCTGAAGCGATTGAACTTGCTTCATCCGCGAAGCTGGTCAATGGATTGACGGCTTCCGAGTTCGCGCCTAATGGTAAATCTACTCGCGCTGAAGCGGTAACGATCATTATCCGTGCACTGGAAAGTGACAGCACAATCAAATCGTTGATCGCAGGTCTGTAATTGTAATCAATGAATTAAAATATCAACGTCATAGCAGAGAGAAAGTTCACATTTCGTGAACTTTCTCTTTTTTCAAATATGGATCTACACTATTTTGATAGGTTATTCTAAAAAATTGTAGAAAAAGAAAAATTATTACAAAAAATACACTTAAATGGATCAAATAGGTTGTATAATGATTTTGTAGTCGAGTACAACTAATTATTTCTGATAAGGAGGTAGAATAAGTTACAACATGAATGTGTCTTATAAATATTAAAGGAGGAATCAAACATGAAAAAGACGGTCAGCATCTTGTTAGCAGTTCTGTTATTATTTTCACTTAACGGATATGTTTTTGCAAATGAATACCACTCACAGACAGATTCTCCTCAATCCTTTGAATATAATCTAACACCTGAAAATCCGGGCTGGGCAAAATTATCAAATAAGCAGGAAATGTTAGCTGCCACTCAAATTCCAAGCGATGTCCTAAAAGAAATGACAACAGAAGAAGTTGTCAATGCCGTTCTTGATTATCCTCTTGTTATACACATCTATGCGTACGATTCATATGAGGCAGGACTCAAGGCATTAGCTGAAGAATCAGATGCCTATAAAGAGTTGCTTAACCGTCCTGATGGCGGGAATGAATTGGTGAAAAAACTTCAAGTAAACAACAAGCTGTCAAAAGGTGATTCATCACTACAAGAGTTAACGTTAAGCGTGCTTCTGACAGATGGACCAATATGGAACTCTGTGACAAATAAAAGTGCAGCAAAAGAGTTGATCCTGGCTGCAACTAATAGCAGCGTAAAAACTCCAAAGGGTACGACTGTTCCAGTAATTATCCGTGGTGAAGAATTAAGCTCCACTCAAAGAACTCAATTAAATACTTCTTATATTAACGCTTATCCAAATGCTACATTTGTTTCAACATCCACAAGTAAATATAATTGCCATTCATATGCTTGGTATTCTGAATCTACGAGCAATACTTATTGGATGAATAATCCATCTGCTTATATGTCAGATGGTAGTTATTCAAGTGTTACAAGTCTTATTAATGCAGTAATTGGAACGCGTGTATACTATGATAATGGTGAACATTCTGGAGTTGTGTATCAGGCTGGCGGCCCGTTAGCCAGTGCAAAATATTTAAAAGTGATCTCAAAATGGGGAACGGCTCCTTTAATGAAACATCAAGCTGATTACTCACCTTATGCCTCGAACAATCTGACAATGTGGAAGAAAAATTGAAAGAAATAATTCGGGTATAGACTGTCAGACGGTAATCTATAAGTCCCTATCTATTAAAAAGATGGGGACCATTTTTTATTTTAAAATGTAAGCGCTTCACAATTTAAAAGTGTGATCAGGAGGGATATTCACATGAATCAACGTTTGGTAAAAAAGTGGACGAGTATGTTGCTGTTCATCGCCATGGTTGCTTCCGTTTTTGCTTTTCCTGCTTCAAAAAGCCATGCAGCCACGATTCAGGTGACAGACAATGGTTCCCGAATCGAGGTAAATACCGGGTCCGGGCTTGTGTATGTGGTCAACAAAACGAATGGAGATATCATCTCGGCCAAGATGAACGGAACGGAGCTGAACAGTAATAGAGGATCACATATTGGTTCAGGTTTGGGGTCTTCCGCGAATGTGACGTGGAATAAATCACCTTCGGGTTCAACGGTATTAATCACTGTTTCTACCAGTACATTAACGCATTATTATGCTTCGCGCGGCGGTGAGAACATCATCTATATGGCCACCCATATTACGGCGCAGCCTTCTATTGGTGAGCTTCGTTATATTTTCCGCGGCAATGGGAGTGTGCTGACCGGTGTGCCGGTGAACTCGAACAACCGGGGTAATACGGGGGCGATTGAAAGTCAGGATGTATTCGGATTCTCGAATGGGCAATCGGCCTCCAAATATTATGGTAACGATCAGGCGAAAGATCTGTCTGTCCGAGGGGTAACGGGCAACGGAGTAGGTGTATTCATGGCGTACGGCAACCGGGAGAAAAGCTCGGGCGGGCCTTTCTTCCGTGATATTCAGTTCCAAAGCGGCTCTGAAACGGAAGTCTATAATTACATGAACTCGGGACATGCCCAGACGGAGAACTGGCGTCTCGGCTTGCATGGGCCGTATGCACTTATTTTTACAACTGGAGGAACACCTGCCGCACCTGATTTTAGCTGGATGTCAGGATTAAATCTGCAAGGATGGGTGAGCAGTCGAGGTAATGTGGTGTTGAATGGACTTTCGGGCATGGAGGCAGGTTACGCTTACACGATTGGATTTGCGAACAGCAACGCTCAGTATTGGGCAAATGCATCGGCCAGCGGGTCTGCTACCAAGTACGGCATGATTCCGGGAACATATACCATGACGGTGTATAAAGGTGAGCTTGCCGTATACACGGAAAATGTGAACGTGAATGCGGGACAAACTACAACGGTGAATACCCGCACCATCAACAATGATCCGAGCAAGGCCTCCAGCATCTGGCGGATTGGGAACTGGGATGGGACACCACGGGAGTTCCTGAACGGACAGACGATTCCGATTCGTCATCCTTCCGACAGTCGCAACCCAAGCTGGGGGCCGGTGACGTATACTCCAGGCAGTGCAACGAACCGTTTTCCGGCTATTCAATTCCGGGGTCAGAACTCGCCTACAACGGTGAATTTTAACTTGAATGCAGCACAGGCATCTTCCTCACATGTGCTGAACATCGGTATTACGGCTGCATACATTAATGGGCGACCAAGTGTAACTATTAATGGCCGCACATTAAGTAATCCAGCTCCTTCCGCTCAGCCAAACTCTCGTAGTTTCACCATCGGCACATACCGGGGCAATAACACTACCTTTAGCTGGAATATTCCCGCATCACACTTTGTTAACGGTGCCAATACAATTACCATTACACCGATCAGCGGCTCGAGCGATTTGGGCAACTGGTTAAGTGCAGGTTGGGTGTACGATTGCGTGGAACTGCTGAATTAACGAAGGATTAACTATCTAATGATTAACTATCTAAGGATTAACTGAGGAAGCTATAGCCCGAGTGGCCTGACTGAATGGATAACATGAGGTCGGGCTACGTTTTTTATGCTTTTCAATGTTAAACGCCATAGGGGTGTAGACCGTTTCCTTCTTCGCTGGAGAAGCGGTTCCGTATAGTGGTATAATTTTCAATACATAACGATGAGAAGAAGGAACGGAGGCACGATGATGAACGAAGAGTTACTGGAACAGCTGGAAACTTGGCATGAGCAAGATGAGTACGAGAAGATTGTAGAAGCGGTGCAGGAGATTCCTGCAGAAGAGAGAGACTATGAGCTGGTGAATCACTTGGGCCGGGCCTTAAACAATCTGGAGCGATATGAAGAAGCTGTGGAGCAATTCCTGACCGTGGCCGAAGAGGGAGCAGATGACCCGCTCTGGCAATACCGGATTGGACTGGCTTATTACTATCTGGAACAATACGACAAGGCAGAGCAAGCTTTTGAACGATCCGACGAGCTGGAACCGGGAGATGAAGATACACTGGAGTTTCTGGAATGGATCCGCAACAGGGATGAGGAAGATGAACACGAGGAAAGTGATGAGGACGTTACGGGTGAAGAGTATGAAGATCACGCGTTAGAAAAGAAAGCTGCCGAAGAGTCACCTGCGGTAATCTCATCGATACCTGTAGTGCATGTTGATCCACCCGTCCCGGTATCGGGTGAGTTCTGGAATGATAGCGAGCTGGCTCTGGAGCAGTATGTGTCCGATCCACCAAGTGATGGCTTGATTGAATCGGTGGAGGAACAGTTGGTATTCCGATTGCCTGTCTCGTATATTGAGATGATGAAGGAACATAACGGCGGCATTCCGTATAACCGTTTTTTCCCGGTGACGAATGAAGATTCGGGAGAGACCGGGTATGTCGAGATTGAGGGGATATTAGGTATCGGCCGCGAGAAACGCCATGCGCTATGCGGCGCAGAGGGTAGCTGGGCTGTGATTGAACGTGATGGGTATCCCGAAATTGGTGTGGTCATTGCCAAATCACCTTCTGAAGCAGGGGTTGTCATGCTGGACTACCGTTCTTTCGGCAATGATGGTGAGCCAGAGGTCGTGTACGTAGATAAAGAACATCGTAAAATTACTCCCCTCGCACCGAACTTTGAGACGTTTATTCAAGGGTTAATGCGACCGGAAGTTTAATTCACATCGACGAGAAGCCGCAGGGGCTGGACCCTTGCGGCTTCTCGTCTACAATGCAGGATAGATAAAGCGTTGATCTGTGCTGTACGATTATGCCGGGAAACCGCCACCTGGAGGCGGCCATGCGCCATAGAAACGGCGGAGCAACACAATTTCGCCCAGGTGATAGGAGTTGTGTGAGGCAATGTTACGCAATAATCCGCCTTTCGTTTCTCCTGGGAAATAGAGCAACGGATCATTCAACTGGGCCGTTTCTGCGATGGATACCGCTTGATCAATACCGCTCAGGAACGCCTGAATATCCTCTTTCCATGTCGCTTCATCTTGTGGGCCTGTCTCCACGGGCCAGCTCTCGCTCACATTCGCTGGCATTTGCGGCTTACGTCCCTCCACATGCTCTAGCATGAAATTCTGCCAGTAATGCATATGTTTGACCAATTGGTAGATGGTATAAGGCATGGCCTCATGTGTACGTCCTGCAAGCTCTACATCAATATCCGGCAGTGCCTTGGCGATACGAATATGTCCGCGTTCTCCAACCAGGGATTTCACTAGGGCTTGTCCGAAACTTTGATTAACATCTGACATGTGCGATCTTCCTCTCTGAAAAACAGGTCTCTGACCTGTCATTATATACATTATACAATTAAATTGTGAAAAATTAAAATCAGGTAAACCCTCCATCTCTTTTAGGTTACTTTGTATCAAAGATCATATTATTGCCCAAATTTTAATTATTCCTAATGTTTCTTTCGTATGTTAGTATATTTAACATCAGAAGCGCGAGTCTTGATATTGCGGGCTTGTGAACGTTGCGATAGTAGGTGGATTAAGGAATGCGCAATTGGGTCAAAAACGAGAATGTGCAGATGGTTGCCGTTGCCTTGGCTACGTCCGTAGGCGCACAGTTCAAAATTAATCCCTTTCGGGAAGATTATTTCCGGATCGGCCTCGGGGTCAGCATTCTTTTATTTTTGCTGATGATTATGCCCCATTTATCTTATATAAAAACAGGGATTCTGACGGGGCTAGCGAGCATAGCGTTCCAATCGGCTGACCTGATTCATCATATACACAACTTATCCATGCTCGAAAGCTTGCGGGATAACCTGGGAGCGGGTTTGTATTATGTGGTATTTGCCTATGGGCTGAGTAAAATCAAGCGCCGTTTTCATGAGATTCCTCCGCTACTGCTCAGCGGCATTATCACCGGTATTGATTTTTCCTCTAACCTGGTCGAGTTATTCGTGCGAGGTGTGCTAAGCGGGACAAATATTTTTTATATGCGTGAATGGCTGTATCTGCTAATTGTGGGCGGTCTGCGAAGTTACTTTGTCATTGGGCTGTATAACAGTTTTGCAGTTAGACAGATCAGGCTCCTGCATGCAGAACAGGAAAAGCGGATGGAACAGATGTTAAGCGTGAATTCGGGACTGTACGGTGAGGTCTTTTACCTGAAAAAAGCGATGAATACCATTGAAGGCATCACGGCTAACAGTTATGAGCTATATCGGGATCTGCGTGAGCAGGACATGAACGAATACAGCCAGCGAACCTTGGGCATTGCTCAACAGATTCATGAAGTGAAGAAGGATTCGCAGCGCATTCTGGCCGGATTATTGAAGCTTTATGATAATGAGAAGACGGTTAATATGAGTCTGTCGGAAGTGGTGCATTTTGCAGGTAAGGCCAATCGCAAATACAGTGAGATGTTGCACAAACAGGTAATGATCGAAATCGAACAGCAGTTTGAAGGCGAGTCACCGTACTATATTCCGCTACTTACGGTCTTGAATAACTTGCTGGCTAATGCCGTTGAGGCGATTGAGCACGAGGGCATGATTCAAGTACGGGTGTTTGAACAGGATGCGGATGTGCATTTTGAGGTGACCGATTCGGGAAAAGGTGTACCTGAAGCGAAGCACGGGGTTATTTTTGAACCCGGTTATACGACCAAGTTTAACGAAGTTGGCATTGCTGCCACAGGGATTGGACTGTCCCATGTACGTGATATCGTTCAGTCGCTAGAAGGACAGATTCAGGTAGCAGGTGCTCCATCCGGACGAGGTACTGTGTTCACAGTCACGATCCCCAGGGTCAATCTAATGAAGGAGGCCGATGCCCATGACACTTTCGATCCTGATCGTGGATGATGATGTGGTGAGCCGCAGCATGCTACAGGATATTATTGAGAATAGTGGAACCTTAGAGCTGGCGGGCATGGCCGAAGGTGGTCTGGAAGGACAGCGTATGATTCTGGATCTCAGACCCGATGTTGTATTGATCGACCTGTTGATGCCAGATCAAGACGGGATTGAAACCGTGGCGAACCTGAAGCAGAGCGGCTATGGCGGCAAATTGATTATGATCTCACAGGTCGTCAACAAAGAGATGGTGGAAGCGGCCTACCAGAAGGGGATTGAGTTCTTCATTCACAAACCGATCAACCGGGTCGAAGTAGAACATGTGCTCAATAAAGTGAATGAGCAATGGAAGTATGAGCGTTATGTGCAGGAGATCAAACAGTCCATGGCTCGGCTCAATCTGGTAGAGGCCCCGGCTCCTGCTCAGACCCGAACGGTGCGTGATTCAGCGCGAAGCATATTAATGGATCTGGGCATTATCGGTGAGAGTGGGAGCAAAGATATCGTAGCTTTGATGGAGTATGCTATTGAGCAAAAGCAGGCCTCCGAGTTGCCGCCTCTGAAGGAATCCTATGAAGCTGTGGCTCAAAAGTACAAGCTAACGCCCAAGGAAGTGGAGAAGGAGTGCAAGGCGATGGAGCAACGCATCCGTAGAACGGTTCTGACGGCACTGACAAATCTGGCGTCCATCGGACTTACGGATTACAGCAATCATAAATTCGAACATTATGCGCCGCTTTATTTTGATTTTCAGGACGTGCGTATGAAGATGAGGGCGATGGAAGAAGAGCAGGCGAGCGACAACAAGAGCAAGGTGAACATCAAGAAATTCCTGCAAGTGTTCTACATGGAGACGGTAGAGAAAATCAATAGCTAAAACACTAAGTGAATGAAATTCATATCACAGCGCAAGGTATGTGCAATTCAGAATTCTAGAGGCCCTTTTCGAGGGTCTTTTTTATTTTGTGTTATATAATATTACATTAGATAAGCAAATTCTATATAAATATTTAGATTTTTGTACAAAAAAGTAGTCAAAAACAACATTGTGTTAATTTATTTTTCATATGTTGTTAATAAAATGTGTAGGATTGCGTAAGTTTGTGTAGGTGTAGAAATACAATACGTACATAAATACAAATGATCGATTCGGTCGATCCCAATCTAATCAGGAAAAGGGGTTTTTCCATGAAAAAGGTAGCATCCATCGTTATGGCTTCAGTTCTCGCTCTGGCACTTAGTGCCTGCGGCGCAGCAAAATCGGGAGAAGACAGCAGTGCCCAGTCTGCAAGTGGAACGGCAGTAACAAAATATACTTTCGGTACGGATGCAACATATCCTCCGTTTGAGTTTCAGAAGGATGGAAAATACGTTGGGATCGACATTGACCTGATGAATGCCATCGCGGCAGAAGAAGGCTTTGAGGTGGAGATCAAGCCGATGGATTTCAAAGGCATTATTCCAGCCATCACAGCAAATCAGTTGGACGGAGCAATCGCAGGCATCAGCATCACGGATGAACGTAAAAAAGTTGTAGATTTCTCAGAACCCTATTATCAAGCCGGATTGTCCTTAATCGTGAATGAGGATAACAACGACATTAAAAGCCCACAGGATTTGAAAGGTAAAACGATTGCGATCAAAAAGGGAACGTCAGGTGCGAATCTCGCTGATGAATACGCGAAGACCTATGGCGCAACCGTGAAATATTTTGATGATAGCCCATCCATGTATCAGGAAGTAGCGAATAAAAATGCAGACGCGACACTTGAAGACTTCCCGGTGGTTTCTTATAAAATCGCTGTGGACCCCAATTCCAAGCTTAAAATCGTTGGCGACCGCTTGAACGGTGACTTCTACGGGATTGCTGTAGCTAAAGGCGATGCTGCATTGCAGCAGAAGATTAATGACGGATTGAAAAAATTGCAGGCAAACGGGGAATACGACAAGATCGTTGAAAAATATCTAGGAACAGCAGCAAAGTAGAAAGGAACGGTGGTACGGATGAATTCCTCCTGGCAAGTCATACTGGACGCACTGCCTCTTCTGTTAGAGGGAACGGTCGTTACGTTGAAAATTGTTGTGATCTCGCTCATCTTTGCAATGGTGATTGGTCTGATCTCCGGCCTGATGAGCACCTCCCTGAATCGGTTATTGCGACTGGTGGCCTCGCTTTATGTGGATATCATCCGTGGCACACCTCTACTGGTGCAGGTATATTTCATTTATTTCGGTCTGCCGGTGTTTCTGGATATGCGTATCCCAGCCATGACGGCAGGAATTATTGCGGTTAGCTTGAATGCTGGAGCATACATCTCGGAAATCTTCCGTGCAGGGATTGAGTCTATTGGCAAAGGGCAACATGAAGCCGCAAGATCTCTAGGCTTAAGTCGTTTCAAAACGATGTGGCTTGTGGTGCTACCGCAGGCAACCCGGCGTATGATTCCTACTTTTGTAAACCAGTCCATCATTACCATCAAGGATACGTCGCTGTTATCAGCCATAGGTATTGCAGAGTTGACGCAGACCGGGGAAATTATTATCTCTTCCAACTTCCGGGCATTTGAAATCTGGGGCGTTGTCGGCATATTCTATCTGATCATCATCGTGCTGTTATCCCGGGCTTCCCGATTTATTGAAAGGAGGTATGCAATCCGATGATTACTGTCGAGAACTTGAGGAAACAGTTTGGTGCGAACGAGGTGCTGAAGGATATCTCCACAACGATTCGGGAACAAGAAGTGGTATGTGTAATCGGCCCTTCGGGGTCTGGCAAAAGTACGTTCTTGCGCTGCCTCAATCTGCTGGAGGAGGTCACGTCAGGCAAGGTCATGATTGGCGAGGTGGAGGTTACCTCTCCGAAGACCAACATCGACGAGCTTCGCACCAATGTAGGCATGGTATTTCAGCAGTTCAATCTGTTTCCTCATCTGACCGTGCTGGAGAACATCATGCTGGCACCCAAACATATCCGGAAGCTGAGCAAAGCCGAAAATGAGAAAAAAGCAATGGAACTGCTTGGTAAGGTAGGGCTGTCTCAGAAAAAAGATGCCTATCCCGATCAGCTGTCCGGTGGACAGCAGCAACGTGTAGCCATTGCGCGCGCACTCGCGATGAATCCGAGTGTGATGTTGTTTGATGAACCAACCTCGGCTCTGGACCCCGAGATGGTTGGGGAAGTGCTGCAAGTCATGAAAAATCTTGCGCATGAAGGGATCACGATGATTGTGGTGACACACGAGATGGGCTTTGCCCGTGAGGTCGCGGATCGGGTGATTTTCATGGACGGCGGTTATATTGTCGAAGAAGGCACGCCGGAGGAACTTTTTCAGAATACGCGTCATGAACGAACCAAGGCATTTCTGGGTAAGGTGCTGTAACGCGCAGAAGAGAAGCCAGAAAAGGCTACCTTTTTTCTCCGATAGTCAAAAATAAAAGAACATATCCCTTGCGGGCAAACCATGGACTTGAGCACATCTGATATGATGAACTTGAACAGGGTTGCTTGCAGGGGATTTTTGCTGTTGTGCATAATAATTATAAAAGCCCTTATAAGTTGGAGTGTCCATTTAAACATATATATAGATTCATCAGTAGCGTCAGTACATATCACGACCAGGGAGGGCATGGGTTTATGGAGCGAATAACTCAGATGGATAAAGTGATCTTCCGAGCACATCTGCTACAGGCCATCGAAGAGATTAGGGAGCGGGACCAACTGGAGTATGAAGAGATTGGCTTGCTCATTGAGCCTGCTTCCGAACTGCACAAATCGCTGAACGGTGCAGACGAGATGATGCGACTGGTGGTGCTTGCTCCGCAGAATGTAGAGCATCGACAATTTACAGTGGATGAGGCTGTGGATCTCTTATGCTGGTATGCCCCGCTGGTTCCTTTATGGATCGATGTTACGCTGGTGGAGGTGGAACAGAAACGGGCCGTGTTTAGACTGATCTGCAGTCTGCGTCTGCGTAAACCCACACAGCTTCTTCATGCGGAAACAGGGCACGCGCCATTCCGGGTGGTAGTGCCCGATAAGTAAGATTATAACCATGAATTGAACAGGAGGGTTCCTATGAGTAACAGCTCCAATGGAGAATTAGAGGTCATTGCCATTTCGGATGTACAGCATGTAAAAATACACGGTAGAACTACGGCCGGGCGGTCATCATTGAACTTGTTTTGGACAGGCAGTGCAGTCGAATTTAACGTACGGGGTGCGGAATTTTGGGTTGAAATCGAGTCGTCCTATGATCTGCTTGAGCCCTGGATCAGTATTGTTATCAATGGTGTTCCGGTAAGCCGTCAGATGTTAATCAGGGGCAGAACCTGGATCTGTGTATTTCGTGGCATGAATCCTAATGCGGTCAAAAATGTGCGTATCATCAAGGATGTACAGGCGATGAGTGTTGACCCGGGGCACAGTCTGCAGTTTCACGCGGTGAAGGCGGGGGGCGCGTTCCTGCCTGTAGAAGAGAAAGCTCTTAAAATCGAGTTTATCGGAGATAGCATCACCTCGGGAGAAGGTGCGATTGGGGCAAAGACAGAAGAGGACTGGATACCGATGTGGTTCAGTGCACTGCACAATTATACGTTTTTGACAGCTGAAGCATTAGATGCAGCGTATCATGTCATCTCTCAGAGCGGATGGGGCGTATTGAGCAGTTGGGACAACAACCCGAATGGCAATATTCCGGAGTATTATGAACAGGTGTGTGGTCTGCTGAAGGGGGAGCGAAATGAGCAACTTGGCGCTTTAGAGCCATATGAATTTAGCTCTTGGCAACCTGATATTATTGTAGTCAATCTGGGTAGCAATGATGATGGCGCATTCCAGTCTCCAGCGTGGACAGATCCGATCACAGGACAAGTGTACAAGCAACGCCTCAACGAAGATGGAACATATCATGAGGAGGACTTGGCCAAGTTTGAGAGGGCCGTGGAGCAGTTCCTGTTTAAGCTGCGGAAAAACAACCCGCAAGCCCATATCGTCTGGGCGTATGGCATGCTCGGAGCTTCTTTGCTGCCCGCAATCTACCGAGCAGTAGATACCTATCACAAGCAGACAAGAGATCCTGCTGTTTCAATCCTTCAGCTTCCGAATACGACCGAGGAAACGATAGGTGCAAGAACACACCCTGGCGAACGATCACATCGCCGGGCGGCTGATGTTTTAACAGAGTACATTCGGCGAATTCTATAATATACAAGTTGAACTACATTTTTTACACGGAACACTCCGATGACAGATTTTTGTAAATGAATAGTTCAGCTTATATAGATTCTTCTTATGGCAGTCTCCATGATGATTCTATGCGTAAAATAACGAAAGACCGCACAGCGGGACGCTGTACGGTCTTTTTTGAGCTGTTTTATTGACTCTAATCAGTCTGGTCGACTAATTTTGGTTAGCCTCTGTTGCAAGATGGCGTTGCACCTCATAACGGATGGAAATGATCTGTCCAAGCGTCTGGGTACGAATCGTTTTCAGCAAGGTGGGGACGGTGCCGTTTGGAAATAACGGAATACCTTCACCCAGTACTTTCGGGATAATAGCGACCTCAATTTCATCCAGTAACTGATGTTCTATCACAGACTGAACAAGCTGGCCGCCGCCTAGAATCCATACATCTCCCTCGAAAGACTGTTTCAGCCTGGGAATGAGTGTTTTTACGCTCTCGGTTGTGAATTGCACATGCGGTGCAGGTGGCTGTTCTGAGCGAGAAAGCACATAAGTCGGGCGATCTGCATAAGGGAAGTCTCCTGGTATGGTAAGCACTGCCTCGTACGAGGAACGTCCCATGATTACACTGCCAATCGTTTCGTAGAATGTAGCATAGCCGTTATCGCCGCCATCGCCTTCCACATCAAGCAACCAATCGAACGTACCATCCAATCGGGCAATATATCCATCCAGGCTCATGGCAATGTAAAGAATCGCTTTTGAATTTGGATTATTCATAATTCATCGCTCCCTTTGTGTAATAACTGTAATATACACTCTAACTATGACAAAAACTGACGTAGTTTAATGATTTATTCATAGTACAGCTAAGGTGGGAGCCTGGAAGCCTGGATCAGCAATGAACTACCATGCCGTTTATGCCTTCAACGGGCTATGTTCCATTTCATAGACTTTCTGGAGTATACGCAGGTTTTCTTCCTTCGCCGCATCGGACTCGGCATGTACATAACCTTCGACAAGTCTGTATCCGAACACGAACAGAATCATCTCGTGTACACAGTGGTCAGCGAGTGGGGGAGCTTCCGCATATTCCGCAAAGCCTTTATAATACGCAGGAACACAGCGCTGATAATATTCCACCATCTGCTCAATATCGCACTCATCGGCAACCAGGCTGGCGATATCCTCTCCAAAGTATCCCCACCCTGAGGTATCCCAATCGATGAGCGCGATTTTCCCATCGGCATAGATCAGATTAGTCACCCAGAAATCCCGATGGTTCAACACAATCGGCAGCTGTTCGATGCGAGCCAATACTTCGTCCGAGTGTTCATCCATATCGATCAACATTTGCCGGATATGGGGTGGGAAATCACAGTCTTCAGAACGGATGTAATCATAAACGACAGGCCATGAGCGATAGTGCAGATACGTATTTTTCATGAGATCGGCATGGCTCAAGTTGGTCAGACTCTTCAGCACTGCGGGCTGTTCCGCATACAGTTTACCTTGATAACGCCCTAATTCCAGCGCAGCCTGTTCAAACATTTCAACAGACAGATCCGGACCTGACACGCCGTCGATATATTCCAGCCACAGCTGAAATTCATTTTCTTCAGCATTCATCTCCGCGTAATAACAGGTGGGCCAGCGGAAGGTTTCCGAGAATGTCGTTCCGAGGTCAGACATGTACAGATCATATTCCCGGCGCCATGAATCATGATCATTATAACGTTCCCATTGTTTCTGAACCTTCAGTACAAGTTGGTAAGGCAACTTTTGACCATCCACGGTCTCGGCCGTTCCAGTTACCAGGTTTACGTTACCCACAGTTCCGCCATGCAGAGTGGCTGTATGATAGTCCGCTAAAACAATGTTCTTCTTAAAATATTGGTTTAAAACATGAGTTAAGGTTTGCTTCTTTATTTTCGTCATCTTCGTCTTATTCATTTCTTACGACCTCCGCTTTTGTTGGTTTGTTTACTCTGAATCCTGTTGATTTTGTTTTTTGCTCTTTTTTCGATGAGGTAGTTGGTTTTGTGTTGTACATACTTGTTCTCTGACTGCTGGGAAATATAATTCTCCCAACGTTCATGCTGTAGCGAACCGTCTGCTAGTGCAGAGAGAACGGCACATCCGGGCTCGGTCTTATGGCGGCAATCGGTAAAGCGGCACTGAACGAATAATGCTTCGACATCGGCAAAGCTTGCATGAATACCTTCGTCAGCATCAAAAAGCCCAAGCTCACGCATGCCAGGAGTATCAATAACCATTGCGCCCGAATGCAACATGAAGAGTTGACGATGTGTTGTGGTATGGCGTCCACGGCTGTCGTCCTCCCGTATGGCCTGAACTTTCATGACGTCATTTTCAATTAATGCATTGAGCAGAGAGGATTTACCCACGCCAGACATGCCGAGAAATACAACGGTATGGCTTGGTGCCAGATATGGGGCGAGTTCGTCCAGTCCTTGACGGGTATGACTGCTGATCACGTGAACAGGCACATCGGAGATGCGTTGTTTCACTTCCGCGAGCATAGGATAAGTCTCTGTGACGAGGTCTGCTTTGGTCAAAATAATGACCGGTTTACCACCGCTTTGTCTGGCTTGTGTCAGGTAACGCAGGATACGATTCACATTGAAATCCTGGTTCAGCGAAGTCAGGATAAATACGACATCGAAATTGGTGGCGACAACCTGCTCCAATATCGTTTTGGCATAGCCTGCAGCATGGCCTGCATAGTCTGCACGCGAGAATTTGGACCTTCTGGGCAGCATCTTAACGATCAGGGAATCACCGATATCGTTGTAGCGCAGCAGGACAAAATCCCCCACACAAGGAAAGTCAGTTGGCATATCCGCCTGATAATAAAATGAACCTTTTAGTACTGCGGTGACTTCACCCCGCTCTGTCATGACCGTGAATTGCTCCCGCCGAAGTTCTGTAATTCTTCCGGGTAATAATCCATCGGGAACCTCTTCTGTTTCGATATATCCGTAGATTTTTAAATTCATCATGGGTATAAGGTTAGCTCCTTTAATGTTGTTTTTGGACGCAAAAATGCCGCAAACAAGCAGCCTCTTACGAAGCTACTGTTCTGCGGCATCAGGACGCAAAAAAGATACGACCTTCATCGTATCTGCAAACAGCAATATTCACGAAAGGTTACTTTGAAGGGCATAACAAAGAATACGGGAGTCATTCCCGCTTTTTTCAGTTATGCCAGCTATTCAGTTTTAATACTGAACCACCAAATCAATATAAGTAGTAGCCAATTAAAACCTCTCCCTTCGTGTAAGGAACTTGCTTATCGCTAAGCTGTCTTTACCATAACCTGTAATGGAAAATAATTCAATGTTATTTGTATGCAGATTTCGAAATTTTAAAACTACTTTATGGACGACTGTAAATGACGAAGTGCCCTTCACTGGCAGATTCGCTTCCGATCCAGCCCACAGGCAGTCCCTGATTTTTATAAACATTGAACATCTCTTCAAAATAAGGATGTGGCTCCTTGCATAACAATCGGGCTCGCGCAATCTGAAATAGATCACCGCTGATGATATCAGCGAGATGGTTGATTTGAGCAGGCTTGAGGTGCAGTTCATCAGCCAGTCCCTCTAATTTTTTCTTCATTATGTTGTAGAAATCTTGCTCCTCTTCATACATAATGAACGCTCGGGCTAGAGACTTCTCCTGATCACCAGAGGCGGGTGGAATATCCCCTGACGCATCTGCAGTGATATCTAATAGAAAATAAAAAGGAGGCTCTACATCCTCATCCTGGTAAAACAACAGGGCTTCCTCTAGATTCGTAAACGGATTTGGCACCTCAGAAGCGGCTACATCTGCTGTAACGCCATCGGTAACGGGGGGATATGCCCCCTTCAATACATTGCCGCGCTCAATGTAATCAATAATCTCACGTACATTTACAGGAAAGATTTCTTTACTGGTCATTGTTGGTCTCAACTCCCGACATTTAATGGTAGATGCCTTATAATTCTACACCTATGTGCGGAGAGCCTGCCTGCAAAGCAAAATCATTCAAGGATGCTATAACGTCTTCGCGTTCGTGGAGTAGCTCGGATATGTTACAATTTTTCTATGACAAAAAGTGACGTAGTTAAGGTGGGGATATGATGAATCAACGCAGGCTGGCGATGATGCGCCTCATGGATTCCAGACATAAGTTCACGGCTCGGGAGCTTGCAGAACGATTCGAAGTGTCGGTTCGAACCATCCAGCGTGATCTGGATGCATTACAGGCGATGGGCTTTCCCCTATACACGGAGGTAGGTGTTAACGGTGGATACCGTGTACTGCCCAATCGCATTTTGCCACCTCTGCAGCTGACGCAGCAGGAAGCATTGGGTTTGTTTATGATGCTTGAATATTTGGAGATGGTCCCTGATTTTCCGTATGGTTCGATTCGTGAACATCTGGCAGAGCAGTATTTCTCTACACTGCCTTTGGATGTACAGGAGCGGATTGCGGGGATGAGGGAACACATTGCATTTATGCAACATCCGGGTGATCACCACGATTCCCTTACATCGGATCTGTTAACAGCCGCAGTCGAGAAGAAAGTTATTTCATTCTTGTACAACGCTCGCAGCGGCTGGAAAAAGGTGACCGTCTATCCCATAGGCATTTATTATGAGCAGGGATATTGGTACATGCCTGCACGGCATAACGATCACGTATTGTTATATCGTGTGGATCGAATAAAGCAGCTTACGGTGCTGGATCAGATCGATGAATCTGTACCCACACTAAAAGCATGGCTGAAACAGGCAACGCGCACAGATGGTGAAGAGGTTGTACTGCAATTTACAGCATTCGGGGCAAGAATAGCTGCGTCGGATGCATTATTCAAGACCGTTGCAGATCAAGAGTGGCGCGGCGTTGTGCCACATTCGGAGTTTGCTTTTACAGCGCGTAGGCTACTCTCCTATGGACCTGAGGTCAAGGTGATATCTCCACGAGAATTGCAGGAGCTGGTCCGTACGATGCTGGAGCAAAGTGTAGCGCAATATAAGGAGGATTAGAGGATATTGGCTTCTCATATGGAAGATATAGAAGTGTTACCCGAAATGCTGGGGCATGACTTAACGTAATCTTATATCGATTCAGCCAAAGGGGAGCTACCATGATACGATTCATAAGAAGTTTTAACACCCGCTCTATGCAGAGTCCAAGCGAGGAACAACGGCGGTTGTTTGCATAGAGCCTAATATCCATTCCCGCCATCATTGATATGATAAAATCAGAAGTTTTCTCGTTAGACTCTGCTACCTTAAAGATTAACTTTTTAAGGAGTGGAGTACGATGAAATATGTGAATGCGGATGCCGTCCTTCCGAAGGCATTGCTCGAAGAGATACAACGTCATCTTCCTGGTGGATTAATCTATGTTCCGAGGCCGAAGGATACCCATAAGAAATGGGGAGAGAATTCAGGCGGTCGACAACTGATCCGGGAGCGGAACAACGAGATTCGCCAGCAGTTTGCTACGGGAGCAACGACCGATGAGCTTGCAGAGCAATATTGTTTATCCATCGAGAGTATTAAGAAAATTGTATATTCTAAAAAGCGAAACGAAATAGAAATGAAATAAGATTGGATGAAAAGGGGGTCACATTCGAGCCATCGGGTGTGGCTTTTTACTATGTTCCTTCAATGAGCAGACATGGATGTAAAGAATGATTAGGAAACGAATATTACATATCTGTCCACCGCCAGCATTCGTACAATAGAGTCCAGGGGGCACGTTTACTTAAAGCGGGCGTAACCAGTGGAAGGAACGGTGATTTAGTTAAACATGAATATCCAAGTGGAACTGACGAATCCAGACAAGGCGTACATCATCAAAAACATGTATCCGTTATACCTGCATGACCTGTCAGGACATTATGGTCTGCAGGAGGCACATCGACCGAATGTGCATGGTATTTACGAAGCGAGTTCTGACTACCGAACATTACAAGACCAATACGATGTGCAAAATATATGGTGGGAAAAGCCGGGCTGTCTCTATCCTTTTCTCTTTCTTGCTTCAGGCACGCCCGTAGGTTTTGCTTTTGTAGCTACACCGCCGTATTGCTCCGAGGGGACTGATTATTTCATGCATGAATTTTTTCTGATGCAGCCTTTTCGCGGTGTAGGTCTTGCAGAGCAAGCGGCTACAACGATCTTTGCGAAGTTCAGGGGCCGCTGGGAGATATTCACCAATCCGAACGAGAAGAACAGGATCGGCCAACAATTCTGGAGAAAAACAATGACTCATTATACCGAGGGTAACTATCGGGAAAGCGTGGGAGCAACGCATGATGGGCATAAAATGATCTTCCAATTCTCCAATCTCTAACAGGTTGACACCTACAATGATGAACGTTTAGATGAACTTTTAATAGTAATATAGTATGTCGCTACTGTTCGCGAATCATCTGTGCGTCCGGCACATTGTGCACGCCCCATTTGCAGATTTCCTCCAGAATGGGCATCAGACTCTGACCTCGCAGAGTTAATGAATATTCTACTTTGGGCGGAATCTGATCATATTCGACTCTCTGTATGACACCCTCACGTTCCAAATCGTTCAGTTGGGTGGTTAATACTTTATACGTTATCCCGGGCACACGTCTCTTGAGTTCGCCATAACGTGTAACGCCATGAAAGGCGAGCTGATACATAATCTTCATCTTCCACTTCCCGCCAATGATGGACAACGTATAATCGAAGGGGGCCAATGCTTTTGGCGGAGATGTATTCATGTGTTTTGTCATCAATATACTCCTTCTCTGTGGGTACGTACTTTGAAGTGCGTACTTTTTTTATGGTGAACAAGTGGATATCCTTATACCAACTATATGGCTCTCGTAGCCCTTTGTAAAATCGAAGAAAGTCTCCTGTTGATATGGGGCGAAGGAGTGGATGTGAATGGCAAAATACGATGTACATGAGTTTGCAACAAGTGATATCACGGTGGATGAAATGTATAAATTGATGATTGGCTCTGTTGTGCCGCGGCCTATTGCCTGGGTTTCGACGAGAAGTAAAACGGGTGTGCTTAATCTGGCTCCATTTAGTTTTTTTACTGTTGCTTCGCGTAATCCGCCAACCTTACTTCTGTCCATTGGTCCTGGTGTAGGAGAGAGAGAAGGGACGAGGAAAGATACCCTTGTTAATATTCAAGATACCGGACAATACGTTATTAATGTAGTTCCGGCATCGTTAGTGGAATCTATGCAGCGCTCATCTATGAATGTAACATCGGAAGAAAATGAATTTGAACTGGCAGGGGTTCATCCGCAGTCGGGAAAACGGGTGATTGTGCCTTCGGTTCAGGAGTCTCCAATTGCTTTTGAACTTACACTGGATCGAATAATTGAGGTGGGGACAGATCATCTTGTTCTTGGAAAAGTAGAACATGTAAGGGTGGATGCAGATGCCTATGCCGGTAACTCTAAAATAGCTACTGAGCGCTGGCAGCCATTAGCCAGTCTGGCAGGTGATTACGCGTTGATTACACCTTCATTCACCGTCGGAGACTGAGTCGTCACTTCCCCTTGACGTGCCCCGGCACGCCTGCTGCAAACTTCCTTGCTTGGAACGAAAATTCGAAAAAATCTGCTTTTTTCAGCGTTTTCAGACACACCCTAAAACGAGCGAAAGGCTAGCTCCTGTTGCTAGCCCTTCACCCGTGAAACTCCTCTAACTGAAAGTGATTATGGAGTTGCTGGACCTAACAGTTTCACCTCATGCAGGGTTGGGGTGTACCAGTTACCCGGATTGTTCCATAGCACGGCTGTGATCATACGAATCCGGACATAACGAGCAGTCAGGTTCACAGCATCGGTTGTGAAGCCATATGTCAGATTGTTAGAGCGATCTATGGTGGAATAATTCACGCCATCGTTACTGGTTTCTATTTTGTATTTGTAGTACCCCTCGGAACCTTTATACATAAACCAGGATATGTCGATCTCCGTAATGGTTTTTGGTGCTCCGAAATCGACCTGCCACCATGCCGGCCAGCTATTGGAGGAAGCTACCCACGAGGTCTGATAGTTACCGTCATTGACAAGGGAGGGGGACGAGCCAGAGGCCGTCGAGCTGGCGGAGGCCGCCTTGCCTTGGGCATGATTGACGAGCGCAGGTAACGTGATCTGGCCTGTTGCCGCGTCAATGTTCCATGACGTATACCATTCCAGCGAAGCCGTTCCACTGGCGTCATTTAACGTGAGTGGTAGCCAGATATGTTTGTGCTCGCCTAGATTCATCGGATTCCAGCGATCTGCCATATAGATATACGAAGTGGTGTTACTACCCTGAATCGTGGCAATATCATGAATCTGAGAGCCAAAGGCTGATGGATTGCCATAAGGCGTAAGTGCAGTCCATGGCCCTGTCATGGACGTAGCTGTAGCGTATGCTCCCTGATTCGGATACCAGCCAGCGGCCTGGGAGGTGAAGAGATAGTAGCGGTTTCCTTTTTTCACAACAGCAGGGGCCTCGCGGTATGCATTCTCGAACAACCATCCTTCGAACGACTGTACCCCTGTGTAGCTTGCATTCATTTTAAAAACAGCCATCGTATCATTCGCACCGCCGTTTTTACGGGAGGCCGTTACGAGATAACCTGTGCCGTTCGTATCCACGAAAACAGTCATGTCACGGGATTCATAGTCAAGCGGACGGAAGCTGCCCTCATACGTAAATTTTCCATTGGGTGTACTGCTGGTAGCTACTGCAACGCGGCCGAGATTATAATCCGTACCGTTCTCATAATGAGCCCAGAGCACATATTGCTTGGTGGAGGCGTTGTAGATCACTTTGGGACGTTCGATTTTACTGGAGGCGAGTTCCGTCGCGGAGTCTTTGGTCAATATGGCATTGCTGAAGGTCCAATTTTTCAAATCCGTCGAGGTGTAGACGTTTACGCTGTCAAACTTGCCGCCCACCGCGTGTTCGCCATACAGATAATACGTTGAGCCTACCTGCAGGATGTTACCGCTGTTGGCGTGAATGGGATTGCCAGCCGTATCAAGCCAATCGGTACCATTGGTAATTGCTACACTTGCCGCGTTGCTTCGTTCAGGATGTAGACCAAACATCGTTAATGCGAGTGTGAAAACCAGAAGCCAGACCGTCTTACGTTTTCCCATTACGTACACCTCCATATAGATTAGAAAATAATTAAAGCGCTTTCAAATCTATTGTAGTTGATTTACAATATTTAGCAAGTGAACAATTCAGAGATTGCTGAACAGAGCAACATCTGATGAAGAATAAGCGGAAAGAGCATAATGCTGCCCCCATTGACTGTGATATGAAGCCAGAAATCAGATGAAGTCGTAAGTAAATGGTAGTATCTTTGTAGGAAGATGAAGGATAAAACACATATAGGCGCTGGAGGTGCAAGATGCTATGAATGATGCCGTATGCTATGAGGTAAATTCGGTAGAAGATTATATAGCGATGATCGAAGAGTTACCGAATGGTCAGGAGGGGTATTATTATCGCGGAGAAAACAGGCGATACGCCACTCAATCCTCTTCCTTACTTCGATCAGGAATAGCGCGATTGCTTCGAGATAACCCGGAATTTTATGTGGATACAGTAAACGATTATATCGGAGATATGGCAGATCAAGCGGGAGAGTGGGAGCACGAGCATGTGTTAGCCTGGTGTCATCATGAGGGTCTGCCTACGAATCTGCTGGAGCTTACAGCGTCTCCGCTACGCGCGCTCTATTTTGCCTGTTTGAGCCGCGCCGATCATAGCGAGGAGCCGAGTCAGGCAGGTTACGTATATGGTTTTTCGAGAGAGAATACAGCCGATGTGACTGAATTAATATTGGAAAATGTGAAATTGAATGCATCTCGTTATAACTTGATTGAGGATATGGTCGATGATCCACGATGGATAAATCTGCTGTCGGATCACGATAAAAAGAGACCTTCTAAGCCTGATCTGGCCCAATTGCCTTACCTGATTTATCAGGCACCGTATAAGTATAGAGGTTCAGACGAACCGAATGGCCTATACTTCTATCAGCTGTTTCAGACGGTCTTCCCATCATCCGGTCCGGAGTTTTCATATGAGATCATGCAACAACACTACGAACCTTCGCTGATCGTTAAAGTGAGCAATCAGACAGAGATTCGAGAGCAACTTCATCACCGACTGAGGCTCTACAAGTGATTGAGGTATCGCTCGAATATAAGAGCAAGATTGTGATTGTCGTCTCGTGATATAACTGTCCTGAGCCTTTGAGAAGGTCAGATTATTCATTGAAGGGGATGACGTTATGAACGAAACATGCAGAAGACTGGAAGGACAAGTAGCCGTAGTAACAGGTGCGAGCAGAGGTATTGGCCGGAGTATTGCGATCCGTCTGGCACAGGAGGGGGCATACGTTCTTGTGCATTTTGCAACAAGGCAGGCGGAAGCGGAGAGTGTGGTGCGGCACATCGTAGACCGTGGTGGACAGGGGCAGGCCATTGGAGCTGATTTAAATACGCTGGATGGCATTCATGCACTGTTTGCCAAGGTTGATGCAGCTGTTCAGAAGCACGGACAAGAAGGCAAGTTGGATATTTTGGTCAATAACGCTGGCATAGGACAGATCCTTAGCCTGGAGGAAACGACGGAAGAATCTTTTGAGGATGTCATGAGAATTAATGTAAAAGCACCGCTATTTGTGACGCAGCAGGCCGTCTCTCGGCTTCGGGACGGAGGGTGTATCATCAATATTTCCTCTTTTGTGACACGGGTAGCTTCTCCGGGGGTGTTTGCTTACAGTATGACCAAAGGGGCTGTGGATACGTTCACGAAGCTACTAGCCAAAGAACTGGGAAGCCGCCAGATCAGAGTTAACGCCATACAACCGGGAATCATCAACACCGAGATGAACGCAGGAACACTTGCGAACCCACAGGGACAGGCGTATGCAGCCGGGCTCTCTGTAATGAATCGCTGGGGAGAACCCGACGATGTGGCTGATATCGCTGCATTTCTTGCCTCGGCGGATAGTCGCTGGATGACAGGACAATGTCTGGATGCCAGTGGTGGCTCACACTTATAATTTCTGACGATATAGCCATGGATTGAAGGAGGAAAGGTTATGGATCGCTTTGTGATCAATGCGAATACTCTAGTGGTCTTGCAGAGAGAGGACGGAGACGCGGTGCTGGTCAAGGGCGGGATCACTGCTGATGGTTTCGAAGTCTTATCGACCTACCCCAAAGGCTGGCTGACATTTGCCTATCTAAAAGATCATCAGGGTATATGGTGGTTCAATGCGCGCACGAACAAGGTCAGTTTGTTCAGTCAAGACATAGAAGCGTTCCGCGTTGTGCACGAGGATTACAGCTCTGATTCGCAGCATGTCTATCTGGAGGACAAGCCCGTTTCTCCCTCCGATCCAGGCAGCTTTGAGCTGTTGCCAGGGACGCCTTATTTTGCAAAGGATAAACATTGGCTATATGTCAAAGACAGCCAGCATTTTCATGTGTTCGATGAAATTGATACAAGTCTAGCCATTGCGCGGCATGATTACTGTACGGATCAGGATCATCTGTTTCATTTGTCGAGCGGCCTTCGTTATGCCAATGAATATAAACATGAGATGGTCGATTGGTTGCGGGAGCATCATCCAGATATACCTGGCTGGTGGCAGGCTGACTATGCTCATCATGCAGATAATTCGGTGCAGCTTACGGGCAATTGGTATGCCACGGCTACCTCCGTATTCTATCGGACAGATTCTGACGGTGGGTACAGGCGAGATGCTAAAGAAACCTTCAATCTGGTTCGCGGTGCGGATCGAAGTTCATTTGGACCGCTAGATGAACAGTTTGCGCGTGATCGGAATCGGGTTTATTTTCAGTGGCGTACCATCCGTGGAACAGATCCGAAGAGCTTCGAGTCACTTGGAGGCCGATTTGGCCGGGACAAGCAGCATATTTATTATAACGGGTACCGTATTGAGGGAGCAGATGTACTAACGTTTGAAGTGTTAGGCGGTACGGAGCATCTGGGTTTATCCAGAGATCAGAACCATGTATATCATGCGCAGTATGCGCGTACCCTTCAGCCTTTCGGCCATCCTGACGATGTGCTTCAACGGATCAAGGGAGCGGATACAGCAACTTTTGAAGTGCTCACACCATCTGGTAGTTGGGCTGTAGATGCGAATCAGGTATATCTGTGGGGTATAGTCAATAAAAAGATAGATCGTGCCAGCTTTACTCATTTGCTCGAAGCTGATCCCCAGAGCTGGGCCAAGGATCGAAATGGGCTCTATAATGCCAACGGCAAACGTACCGTAAAAGGCATTGATGGAGCATCTTTTGTCATGTTAAATCCATATTGGGGCAAGGATGATCAGGGCGTATTCAGTTTTGTGACAGGAGGGGTATACAAGACGGCGGATGCGGAGACCTTTCAGGTGACGGATAATGAAGGTGGTGCGGAGGATAAGCTGTTCTTTTATACGGTAGCAGGAAGTGTAGTGCGGAAAAAGAAGAAGTGAAAATAGAAATAGATATGAAACAGAAAATTCGAAATCAAAAAAACGGTATTCAAAAAATCCCCTCCTGTTCCGTATGCTGGAAGGAGGGGATTTTGTCTGAGCTGTCAGCTTGTTGGTCTTCAGAGAAGTAGCTTTATTGAGGTTTCTTCAAGAGGCTGTCTTCAATAAATTGTAGCTGTGCTTCCAGAGAAATCGGGTCATTATAGAATGAGCCCTCTGTGTTGATGAAATAAACCTGTTTGTTTTTCACAGCAGGAAGTCCCTTCCAAATGTTGCTTTCGTACACCACATCAGGATTACCGTCGTCCCACCCCCAATTGCTTGTGAAAATATAATCGCCTGCATATTCGGGCAGTTTCTCCAAGGACAGGCTGGCACCTGTGCCTTCCCCATCAATGAGATCCTTCTGGATTAGAGCAGGGGCTTTCAGACCAAGGTCCCGGTACAAAATCTCTCCCCCACGTGCACCCTTATTTCCCCACGCATAGATGCCTTTGGCATAGGGCTGAAGGATAGAAACCGTATGATTGCCCACGACTGCTTGAATCTTTGGTTTAACGTTGGCGATTTTGGCATTCCAATGGTCTACCCAAGTCTGAGCTTCTTTCTCTTTGCCCGTTAATTTTCCGAATTCAAGCAAGAGCTCTTGTGGAGTTGCACCGCCATATTTCAAGCTTACTACAGGGGCAATTTGGGACAAGGCTTCGTATTGATTGTCCACCAGATAATCATATGTGATGATCAGATCGGGTTCCAGACTCAATATTGCTTCTGCGTTGCTTCCTTCCTCCAGATTGATGATTCCTTCCAGCATGCCTTGATGGTAAGGGTTTCGCATCGCATCATGAGTCGATGCTACCGGCTTGACACCAAGCACCAGTAAATTCCCGATGGCACTGCCCGTCAGATCGACAATTCGCTGAGGGTGGGCGGGAATGGTGATGGTTCCTCTACTATCGGTGTAGGTCCGGGTTGCTGGCGTTGATGTCTCGGATGTGGCGGCTGATTTTTGTTGAGATACATTCGATTCCCCTGCTGTACCTGATGCTAAGTTGTTCGGTGCTGTTGCTCCACCAGCGCATGCCGAGAGAATTAAGGTGAAACATAAGAGCAATGCCGCTGTGGCAATGGATGATGATCTGCTTGTCTTAACCATGGATAAACCTCCGCTTGAATGTAAATGAGAATTATAATCATTGAAACTATAGCACTGAGGTTCAGCTACAACAAGGGCAGATCGGGTACGCGGCTTGGGCATTTCCGGTATTCGGTTCCCTGTCTGGGAAACGGTTGCCCGGTACTGAGCAGGAGTTATGCCGTATACTTTTTTGAAACTGCGGCTTAATGTGTGGGCATCCGGGTAACCAACAAGTTCGGCAATCTCTTGAAGAGGGATTCCTTGACGTGAAAGCATCATGGCAGCCTTTTGAGCACGAACTTTTGCTAATAGCCGTATGGGACTGTCGTTCAGTCGAGACTTGAACATTTTGGTCAGATAACTAACACTGCAATCGAACAGTTCAGCCAGGGATTTAAGTGTGATGGGCTCCATATAATGTTCCTGAATGTAATGTAATACCTGAGAAGGCAAGTCCGGGGCCACGGGTTCGATTCCTTGCTGTTTCATCTGTAAAAGAAGCGCATGAACGAACTGATAAAACAGGGTTCGAGCCTGAAACTGATGGAGCAGATCGGGAGTCGTCCAGTTTTGAAACATATCATCCAGCTTCAACAGCAAAGAGGTCGGATGGCCAGGGACAAATACATATTGATATCGAAAGGAAGAATCGACTCCCGGTTGCCTTAACAGTGGATGAGAAGCAGGTAACATCATGACTGCTTTGTACAGAATCAGATAATATTCCAACCGATCCTCTGCGAAAATGTCTATAAAGGCGCCGCGTCCTCCATGTAAGACATGGAATCGGCTCATGTAATATTGGGATTGATCAAGGCGTATCTGGGCATGTCCGTCCAGCACATATAAGAATGAATGTGCCGGGAGCTGGTATCGTTGCAAGCCTTCTCCGGGTTCCAGCACGGCAAGGCGAATATCCATGACTTTAACCGAAGAATGATTCCATACTCGAATATGTTCATCAAGTGTTATTGTCATTCGTACGAACCTCCTGCTGCGCGTGGGCATTTCTTTTATTATATTGATAATGATTCTCAACGTAAAGACAGAAAAAGGATAACGGATCGTAGAAATTCTCCGTTATCCCTCGCTATATATGATCCTATGATCCGTCTATTTACGCCCTTTACGTACTTTAAGCTGCATACGTTTAATCGTAGTATGTTGCATGACTTCCAGCACGAGCGGTCCTTTGCCATTCAGGATTTCCACATCCGTCACGTTATCCAGAATCGTGATAATCCCGATATCGTCCGCACTTACGCCTTCGATCTTCGCAATGGTTCCTACAAAATCAACCGCACGAAGTTTCTTCTTCTTGCCTCCGTTGAAGTTCAGCTTCATAATCTGCTGGTTTAACTGCTCACGCTTGTCCTTTTTGCGTTCAGGGGCGATCTTGAGGCGTTTCTCGAATGCTTCCCGGCAGCGGTCTACCTCATCTTCTGAAGGTGCTTTGACCACAGGAATCTCAAACCCAATGTAGGATTCGATCTCCGCAAGACGTCTACCATCCTTTGGCGTGACCAAAGTGAAGGCTCTACCTGTTTTACCTGCACGGCCCGTGCGGCCTGTACGGTGTACATAGCTTTCTTTTTCAAGCGGGATATCATAATTGATGACATGGGTGATGTTCGTGATATCAATTCCACGCGCGGCAACGTCAGTGGCGATCAGATAACGGAATTGTCCACGTCTGAAGGCATTCATCACTTCGATTCGCTCATCCTGCTCCATACCACCGTGGATGCGATCCGCTGGATAGTCCAGATCAGCCAACACGCGGAACAACTTATCGACATTCTCCTGCGTGCGGCAAAATACAATGCTACTGTCCGGGTTTTCAGTAATCAACAAGTCCTGAAGCAGTGCAGTTTTGTTCACTTCCGACGTGCGAATTACGGCATGTTCAATCGTCGCTGTAGTCAGTCCGCTAGCCTTGATCTCGATTTCTACGGGGGTGTTCATATATTGACGTGAAAGCTTCGCTACATCTTCCGGGAACGTTGCGGAGAACAGCATCGTTGTCCGTTCCTGCGGCAATGCCTGGATAATCGCTTGTACCGTCTCGATAAAGCCCATGTTCAGCATCTCATCTGCTTCATCGATGACCAGATATGCGATGCGATCCAGCGGCAGCGTTCCCCGTTCAATATGATCCAGAACCCGGCCTGGTGTGCCGACAGCCACGTGGGTTCGTTGTTTCAGCTCGGCTTTTTGAATGTGAAAAGGGGATTGTCCATACAGTGCGGTAGCTTTAATACGTTTAAAGCGCCCGATGTTGGTAATATCTTCGTTGACCTGCAGGGCCAGCTCCCTTGTGGGAGTCAGGATCAGGGCCTGCGGTTTATTCTCGTTCCAGTCCACCAGCTCGCAGAGAGGTATACCGTATGCGGCTGTTTTGCCGCTACCTGTCTGTGATTTCACAACAAGGTCTTGATTCTCCAAAGCAACGGGAATAACCCGGGTCTGAACTTCGGTGGGATTCTCGTAACCCAGGCTGTCCAGTGCTTTGACGATCTCTTCCCCTAAGCCATAATCTTTAAAATACTGCTTACTCATCGTTTACCTCTTTTGCGTTTAGTTTTGAAATGCAGTCTGCTCACGTTATTTTGGTCCCAGTAAGGATTGAGGTGATGATCTTACTCTTACTTACCAGCATTGCACCGTACATGCATCATATACCTGCCTATTATACTCTATGTTCACGGGAAGCGCGTGGGAAATAAAGAGACTGGCCTTCTGAACATCGGCTCACCCCTATATACCGACGAAGGTAGTTATGGTCATTGTCCGCACCCGCATTATTCTAACATTGCTGTAACATAGTCCTAATCGCAAGACTTGAGCATCTCGGTGCGTCAAACTCACTACACATGCGCAAGAAGGTGCATGAGGTGCAGTTCTGAAATGTATTTTCCTGCTTGATCGTTGTAAGATCACAACGAAATCTTTCTTCTGTTTCGTCCGTTGCTGAAGGCTGATGCCATTATTTCCCTGGCAGGGGATTAATCTCATGTCGAGCGAGCGATTCAATAGCAACCCTAATATGTGCAAACGTTCCACGTGAAACGATTTGTATCATTCCACAGAGATCTTTCTCGGGTAGTGAACTCATATTAAGATATTAAGAAAAGACGATACCCCCATCATTACATGGGGGTATCGTCTTGATACATACGGTGTTATTTTAGAATACTCACATATTTGCCGTAAACGTATGCCGTCTGTCCATCCAGCTTCACTTTGACCCAGCCATAGGCATGGCCTGTGCTAACTACCTCAAGTATCGTACCTTGTGGTACAGAAGTAATCACTTTAGATTTGGAAGATGCACCCGCACGTACATTCAAATGAGTGGCTGTAACCCTCGCTTGTTTGCCTGGAACTCCGACACTTGGCTTACCATTGCCCGATGAAACAGATGGTTTACCTGGTTTCGGAGTACTTGGTTTTGCCGCTCCAGGTGTAGGAACCGGAGTTGGATTCGGCTTCGCTGGAGTTGCCGGTTTCCCCGGTGCAGGTGCTGGAGATGGAGAGTTCCCGCCATTGCCTTGACCATCTACAGCTTTGCGAACCTTGTTCAACTTCTGGTAGAAAGCACCTTTCGTTTTTGCGCCTTTGAATTGTGCTGCATCTACCCCTGCTTTGGAAGAGAGAGCTTGCATCTCATCTTCAGTTATAGCATCCAAAATATTAATGGAGGCAATATTGGTGTACTTGCCATCTTCTGTTGTCGGCACGGTCATAATGCCAGCATTAATCAGTTCCACGACATCTGCACGCTCCGGTGTAGTCAGGTCTACGCCGGTGATTTTCCAATGTTGCTGCACTTTCGGTTCGTAGACACCTTTCATCACGTCTTTCAGATATGCGATAGACAGATTACGGATCGTGCCTTGAATCTCACCAAAGGCCGAAGCATCCTTAGAAGACCAGAGTTGTTTAAACTTACGTCCTTCAAGAGCTCCGCCTTTGGCAACCAGTGCTTCCATTCGATAAGCATTCATGCCGAGCTTGAGTGTATCATCTGCCTGAACCGTTTTTCCGTTACTGTACTTCAAATGGGTAATGCGGCTACCATATGGCTTGGTCAGGTCGATCTCATAGGTCACACCGCCGAAGAAATCATCGGTGCTGTACTTGGAAGCACGTCGCTTCGGATCAAAGCTGATGGTCACATCTCCGGGGCGAGTAGAGTTGAAGTATCCTGCAGACCATTCCATGTAATCCTTCAGATCACGTCCGGTCACTTCATATACCGTCACTTCACCAAATGTGTACTGGTAGTTAAACGCAATATCTTTTTTCTTGATCGGGCCAACGTCCAGCTTGGCTTTGTCATTATCGATCTGATGCGCAACAACGTCGGCATCACTGTAATGGAGCATAACTTCGGTGAAAAAATCAGACAGTGGCGTTTCCTGAATCTGCACAGCAGGGATGCCTTTGATCTCATCTGCAGGAACCAGATTGGTGCCTTTCAACTCCGCTACCTCAATGTTAGCGTCGGCACGGGCGAACTCGTGGAACGGGTGCAGTGTTTTTTCCAAGGAAGGATCGGAAACTTCATAGGTGCCGTCTGCCTTTTTGACAGCCAGTGCTTTCGCTTCTTTACTCTTAAGCACAACCTTACCGTTCTCTTTAGCAAACGTCAGGTCAATACGTGACATGTGTGTACCGTATTTGTTAGGCTCGGAGATCAGCACGCCGTTCACGGTCTGTGACTCGATCAGCTGATGCATATGTCCGGCAAAAATAGCAGCCAGCTCCGGGTTGGCATTGGCAATGTCCGTGACGCCGGTTCCCGGTTTGCCGTTCTCGTTATCCAGTCCCATATGCATGAGGCCAACCATTACATCCACTTTGCCTTTCAGCTCGGCAATGGCTTTGCGAGTCTCTTCCACAGGGTCTTTGACAATGACACCATTCAAGTGATCCGTTCCTTTTTCAAACTCGGTAATCATCGGGGTATTCATTCCAATCACGCCTACTTTGATACCGTCCTTCTCGATAATGGTATAGGCAGGCATGTAACGGTCGCCATTTTCTTTGAAAATGTTACCAACAAGCGCCTGGCCTTTGAACTGAGAAGAGATTTTCTCCAGTACGTCCAGGCCAAAATTAAATTCATGATTCCCCATAACCCAGGCATCATAGTTCATCTCGTTCATGGCCACCATCATCGGTGACTGGGGTTGATCATTGAACAATTCGGCAGAATTGTCCTGAATCATATCTCCCGCATCCAGCAGGATAGTGTTGGGATTCTCAGCACGAACTTTTTTTACCATCGTATAGAGCTGTGTCATGCTTCCGGCAGGGTTGGGGCCATCCAGTGCGTAGTCCCATGGCATAAAGCGACCATGAATATCAGATGTGCCAAGCAAAGTAATCTTAGTCTCTGGATCTGCTTCAGCTGCGTGAGCATCTTCCGAAGCAAGCGGCGCGAGCAGCAGGGAAGTACCTAATAGAATGGATAATGACCAACTAGCGAAACGTTTTAAACCATGTGTGCGCATGTGTAATCTCCCTTGTGTTCTAGTGTGTGTATTTAACGTATTCATTCCATACTAGAGAAACATCAACGCAATGTAAACGCAGATGTAACATATATGTTCGATACAGTTGAATAAAGTGGGGGAAAAGATAAAGCAATAGGAAGTATATTTTTCAAAGTAAATAGTATGTTTTATATGTGTATAAAACCAAAATTATCCATTATGATGTCCTTGTAAGCGCTTTATAAAATAAACCCAACCAAGGAGGAATATTATGTTGAAGTCCAAATGGTTTAAGACGGTAGGTACGCTTGCTCTGGCAGGTGTGCTGGCCGCGTCAGTCGCGGTGGGCAGTGTCAGTGCCGGATTGGCTAAAGGAAGTAAATTCTTGGGGAATATTATAGCTAGCCAGGTACCAAACAATTTCAGTCCGTACTGGAATCAGGTAACTCCAGAGAACTCCACCAAATGGGGTGCAGTAGAAGGCACGCGTAATGTGATGAACTGGGGCCAGGCAGATATGGCTTACAACTATGCGAAGAACAATAATATGCCTTTCAAATTCCATACGCTTGTGTGGGGTAGTCAGGCGCCAAACTGGATCAATAGCCTTTCAGCTACGGATCAGCGAAACGAAGTGCTCCAATGGATCAGAGCGGCAGGCCAGCGCTATTCCCAGTCCGAGTTTGTCGATGTAGTTAATGAGCCGTTGCATGCGAAGCCAGCCTTCCGTAATGCGATTGGCGGAGATGGACAGACAGGTTGGGATTGGGTTATCTGGTCATTCCAACAAGCAAGACAAGCTTTCCCGAATTCCAAATTGTTGATCAATGAATATGGCATTATCGGTGATCCTGCGAAGGCAGATCAATATATCCAAATCATCAACCTGCTGAAAAACAGAGGTCTCGTTGATGGCATCGGTATTCAAGCGCATCACTTTAATATGGACAACGTATCTGTGAACACGATGAACATCGTTCTGAACAAACTGCAAGCAACGGGTCTTCCAGTGTATGTATCCGAGCTAGATATGACTGGCGATGACAATACCCAGTTGCAACGTTACCAACAAAAATTCCCGGTACTGTGGAAGCACCCGGCTGTTAAAGGTGTTACGCTGTGGGGTTATAACGAAAACCAAACTTGGGTTAGTGGTTCCCATCTGGTAAGAAGCAATGGCACAGAGCGCCCTGCAATGCAGTGGCTGAAAACCTACATGGCGAACAATCCTTAAGCCCAGGTGCGGACCTTGGAGTTGGACAATTGTATAACTACTGTAGTAGTACAAGTACAAGTAGAATGGATTCGCTCTATCAGCTAAAAATCGTTTGACCTGCATTTTCCCCTCAAATAAGAGCCTGTCCCGTTATGATATGGGACAGGCTCTTTGGCTTGTAGAAATATCATGCCATGTTTACGTTTCTTACCATTCTGCATGGTGTTTTAATTCGCTGTAATCACCATGCTGTTAAAGGAATCAGCCTCTAGCTGCACATGAATCGTTTTTCCTTCGGCGAACGTCAAGCGAAGGTCGCGGCGATCCGGGAACGGATTGTTAACAACGATAACGAGGCTGTTATCCGGGTTACGGAAAGCAACGGCTTTGCCGCTCCATGCTCCAGAGAGACCCAGCCGGCGAGCACCGTTAACGATATGGTGAGCAAAATGTTTCATGACATAATACTCTGGATTACGAGTGACGTCCTTACTTGCAGGATCAACGGTGATCATTGAGTTTTGCTCCCAGCCCCATGTGCTACGTCCTTTGGGCTCAAGCACCATATTCCAATAGATATAGGCGTTGACGCCGTTACTGAAATAGTGTTGATAGAGGTTATACACGTGCTTGGCATAATTCCACGAGTTATGACCATCCCCACACTCATTCTCGGTTTGCATATAGCGAAGCTCCGGGTAACTAGCAACGGTACGCTGAATGGCATGTTTGCCTGCCCATTGGTATCCAACCCCCTTAATATAGGAGTAGGCTTTGGGATCGCTGAGCACCAGTCCGGCATATTCATCGAATCCGGTTGTTTTCTTTTTCATCAGTTCTTCCCACGGATCAGGCGCATTGATCGTACCCAGCCAAATTTCGGTGTCCAGCCCATGTTTGTCAAAAGCCGGCCCTAGATAATCAGCGATAAATTCACGCAGCTGTTCACCTGTCCACATGCAGGAAGGGAACTTCTGATCCGCGATCACTTCATTCTGCACATGTACCTGATGAATCGTAATGCCTGCTTCACGGTAGGCTTCAACAAACTTCACAAAATACAAAGCGTAGGCTTCGAGAATGTCCTTTTCCCAGCGCAGTGTTCCGTAGTTGTAAGCTTTGGGGAACTTCATCCAGGTTGGCGGACTCCATGGCGATGCGAATAATTGCAAATCCGGGTTATAACTCAAAGCTTCCTTGATATAAGGGATCAGATATTTGAAATCTCGTTCGATGGAAAAATGGTCCATCGCCACATCTCCGTCTACTTCGTTGTGGCTATACCACTGCTCTGCATAGTCACTCGCGCCAATCGGCAGACGACAGATCGTGAACCGATGTTCCCCTTCCGGGTGGAACAGGGAATGCATGACTTCGTGCCGCTGCTCGTCACTTAAATGGGCCAAAGCCAAATAACCCAGTTCATTGAAGCAACCACCGAACCCTTCAACCAGCTGATGCTGCTCACCGGTTAATTTTAAGTTAGCGCTTTCATGAGTGGTTGAAAAAGATAACTCGTTCCACGGCTCTGTAGGTGTAGTCGAAAATCCGTTAAACGTAAATGTCATATGATGATCCTCCTCGTAGGCTGGTGAGTAATCCTTTTGATTACGTTAAGTATACCAACTTCCGTTGCAAAAGCAGATGTGCTAATCCGTGCAATATTTACCCTAATCCAAGGTGGTTCGTTTGGTAATGAAGCATTATAGAGTGGGAGGGAGTAGGTCACTACACCTATTGTGCTCATGTTGGCTTTAATTATGGGATCACCAGATAGTGAGCACGATATACCCTATTCCTCTGAAAAGAGAAAAAATCCCCGCTCACAATGCAGCGGGGTTATGGTTATTTGTTTTCAAAGATCAGAATCGTTTTACTCTTGGCGATATATCCAACGGTTGTATGAAGCTGCTCTGAAATAAATCGAATTGGAACGTAGGCATTGCCATCCTTCATTAACAGCGGAGCATCATTCATGATGAGTTCATCGTTAACGGTGACCTGCTTGTTGCTTACGCCCCAGCGAATGGTTTGATCCTCTTGTGTAATGACTGCTTCGCGTGTACCGCTGTTCCAGTTCACCCGAGCATTCAAATGCTCGGATACAAAACGAAGAGGCACGTATGTCCGGCCTTCATCGATGAATGGAGCCGCATCCAGTTCGTATGCACGGTCACCCACATATGCCGTGGCAGACCCTTCGATCAGGCGTTGAAAACGACCCTGAGGCGTACGCTTCTGCTCTCTGACATTCATCTCGTTCAGTAGTTGCATCGTATGACTGCCACTTGTCACATCCAGATAATTGTTATGTACAGTAAGCCCGGCATCAGCTGTCTCTGTCATCACGTTTGGTGTGCTTAAGGACATAGAAGTGGAAGCAGAGATGTTGTCTACGCTTGGTACACCTGAATTATCCGGTGTGAAGGATAATTCGGAGATTGGTGTCAGATCCCATATCCGGTTGTCCGATAGCTTCAAGACGTTTAGTTTGGTTAACTTGCGTAGCGGCTCCAGATTATAGATCTGATTGGACTCCGCATTGAGCTCCGTTAAGTTTGTTAATGTTGCGATGTCGCTCAGTTGCTGGATCTGGTTACCCGAGATATCCAGTTTCCGCAATTCTGTCAGGTGGCTCAGGGGCGCCAAGCGAGATACATGGTTACCTGCCACATTCAGCTCACGCAGGGTATCTGGCAACTCTGCGAGAGCATCAAGTGCTTCAATCTGATTGTTAGCCACATTCAGCCGCTTCAGCTCAGTCTGTTCCGTAAGTGGTGTAAGATCTGTAATGAAATTATTTGAGATTTCGAGCCATTTCAGCGTATGTAGCTCTGTTAGGGCATTCAGGCTTAGAATCTGATTGCCGCTGGCATGCAATGTATGTAGTCTGGGGAATTCCCGCACGACGTCAATGGAGGATATTGAATTGTTACTGATATATAGACGTCCCAGTTGCCGTAAAGCCGCAAGAGGCTGAATGGATGTAATGTAATTGTTGCGGACATCAATCTCGCGAAGCTCCGTCAGGTGTTCCAGTGGTGTGAGATCTGTAATTTCATTACCGTACAGACGCAGATGGGTTAAATTTACGGCATGTTCCAGCCCGGAAAGACTCTGAATGCCGGCATTGCTCAGATCCACCATACGAAGCTGCTTCAGATCTTTGGATGTCAGGGGTTCACCTACAGGGATGTTCAGAATCAGCTTCAGTCCTTCTTCGAGCGCGGGATCTTTAATGAGGGAATGATCTGAATCATCGAGCACGTATGCCTTCGCTTGCCCCGCCGTACCTATACTTAGAATACATATCAACAATAATAGTGCGATTCTCTTCATTACATGCCTTCCCTCCAAATCATAACATCTCTTATTATTAACCCGTCTTGGGGATATAGGAACAGTGATTTTATAACGTTTATCTATCTATACTTTTATTCTATATGATAAGGCCCATGCCCTGCACTTTTTCAGCATAACTTTGTGCAAATTAAAAAAATTTGCATGATGATCAATATAGTTGCATCACACTGTATTCAACCCCATCTTGAAAAGGGTAAGGATGTACAGAGGTTATATGCGGAGAGGGAGATGTATCGATGAGGAAAGCAATGATCATTAGCAATCCGTCGTCAGGCAAGGAAAAAGCAGAGCAATATGTATCCCAGGTTCGGGCTATTCTGGAATCCAGTCAATACGCAGTCATGGTTAACGAAACAGCCGGGGAAGGGGATGCCACCCATTACGGTCTGCATGCCTGCAAAGAAGGGTGTGATCTGGTCATCTCGATCGGGGGAGACGGCACATTACATGAGACGATCAACGGTATGCTGGATCAGGAGCATCGTCCTCTTCTAGGCGTTGTTCCACTGGGAACAGTGAATGATTTTGCAAGGGCGTTACATATCTCCCTTGACCCGGAGGAAGCGCTCGAGCAGTTACGTTCGGAACAGACCCGGTCGGTAGATCTCGGCCTGGTGAATGGACGACTGTTTGCCAATGTGTTGGCAGCCGGCTCCTTGGCGGAGGCGTTATTCTCGGTTTCGTCAGAGGAAAAATCAAAGCTGGGATCATTCGCTTATCTGAAAGAAGGCTTGAAGGATCTGGTAAATACACCGGCAAACGTTTTGAAGATCGAATATGACGGGCAATTCTGGGAAGGAGAGACTCCGCTTTTTGTGGCAGCACTTACCAACTCGGTCGGAGGATTCGAAAAATTGTCACCGGATGCAGCGGTAGACGACGGATTGATCCACTGCTTTGTGATTCAGAACATCGGTGTGTTCAACAGCTTGACCTTAGGCACTTCACTGTTCTTCGGCAATCTGAAGGCCCATAAGGACGTGCACTATTTTACAGCCAAAGAAGTGCGTGTTCGCTCCGACGAAACCATCCGTACGAATGTTGATGGAGAGGAAGGCCCAGCTTTACCGATTGATATCCGTGTATTGCCTGGTTATATGAAGGTGATCGTGCCGGAAAAAGATTAATGATTTCTGCCCAAGGCTGGGCAGTATGACTTAAAACAAATCATTTCTCCATATAAATGTAGGGAAAGTCTATTGAAACCGATTGCAGATGTGTGTCACAATCATAGACGGAAGACAAGCATGGACGTACATATACGGATATGTATCAGTGTCCCATGCGCATAAACTATTTTTGAATAATGGAGGGGAAACATCTTGAGAACCATTAAACTGGGCAGCAGTGCACTCGATGTGCCTGTAGTTGCTGTAGGTTGTATGCGAATCAATTCTTTGGATAGTAAGGATGCGGAGCATTTTGTACGTTCTGCTATGGAAGTAGGCGCGAATTTCTTCGATCACGCCGATATTTACGGCACAGGGACATGTGAGGAGATTTTTGCCGATGCTGTGCAGATGAATCCCCAAGTTCGTGAGAATTTGATTCTTCAATCCAAATGCGGCATTCGCAAGGGTATGTTTGATTTCTCCAAAGAGCATATCCTGAATTCAGTGGATGGCATTTTGCAACGTCTGAGAACGGAATACCTGGATGTGTTGCTCTTGCACCGCCCGGACGCACTTGTGGAGCCGGAGGAAGTGGCCGAAGCATTCGATCAGTTGGAGCGTGAGGGAAAAGTGCGTCACTTCGGCGTATCCAACCAGAATCCGAACCAGATCGCATTGCTCAAAAAATATGTCAAACAGCCTCTGGTAGCCAACCAGCTACAGATGAGTATTACCAACACGACGATGATCGATAGCGGCATCAACGTGAATATGGAGAATGACGCTGCGGTGAACAGAGATGGCAGCATTCTGGATTACTGCCGTCTGCATGATATCACCATTCAGCCGTGGTCTCCGTTCCAATACGGATTCTTCGAGGGGGTATTCCTTGGCAATGAGAAATTCCCGGAATTGAATGCCAAGATCGATGAGATCGCTGCGAAGTATGACGTGAGCAATACAACCATTGCGATTGCGTGGCTGCTTCGTCACCCTGCGAAGATGCAGCCTGTGACAGGCACAATGAATATTGAACGTCTGCAAGATTGTGTGAAAGCAAGTGAAGTTCACCTCACTCGTCCAGAGTGGTATGAAATTTATCGCGCTGCAGGGAATGTACTGCCTTAAGTCACATACATTGAATATGGAGTAAAAGTGAAAATACGCCGAATGCGTAATGATATTCGGACAAATGACACGAGCCCGCCTGGCTCGTGTTTTTTTGTGCAGTTGGGTCTTGGAAGAACAGACCATTTCGATATAAAATATAGATACATATTTTCTCGCTCTAAAAGGGTTAAAATGTAATTAATACAAATTAGTTGAAATTATTTTATTGAAAAGCACGTACATATTACATATAATTACTTTTGCATATACCTGTAATCTTGCTTTTGGTGTTTTTATTTTGGAGGGTGGTGTTCCCTTGGAGCCGACAACAACCACGATACGCGATCATTTAGCAAGCTATCTGAAGCGTGAACAGATGTCGATCAGTTTATTTTCAGAGCTGTCCGGAATTAATTCTGGCACACTCAGCAACATTTTGAATAAAAATCGACCTATCTCCATGCAGCAGCTGGACCGTATTACGGTAGCTATGAAGCTGGCAGCGGGCCATTTCTATGAGTTGTATATTGATGAGTGCTTTGTGCACGCAACGCCGGATTGGCGGAGGTTAGGTCCTTTTCTGCATCGATGTGCTGAACTGGATAAGCTGGACTGTATCGAAGAGGTCGTCCGTCTCATGATGGATAATCTTTCGTATATCCCGATGTTATTTGATGTGGCGGAGGAGTTCTATCATGCTGGTAAATGGAAACCGGCAACTCTCTTATATGAAACAATCGCTGAAAGTGAGAAGATGCAACATTCCGAGCGGCTTGCGCTCTGTCAGTATCGTCTGTTCAAGCTCGGACTGTCGAATGATCAGCAACGGAATGTTATTATTGCGGCTCAATTTGAATATTATGTGGACCGGCTGGATGAACGCTATCAACTGGATGCATTGAATGAACTGATTAATGCGTTTGCCTCGCTTCATCGGTGGAGTAAGGTACAGGAGTTGTCAGAAAAACTGCGAGTGAAGGCAACTATTCACTATGAATTGAATGGGAGAAAGAAAGCGGAAGAAACGAAAAGACCAATTATTTTCTATGTTATGTATGCTTATTTGGCATCGGGAAGTGCTTACTTCCATTTAGACAACTATGAGATGGCCCTCAAATATGTTTCGTTATACACCGATTCCTCCTGGGTCAAAAATCCGGATCATGAAGAAATGGTTGTTATTCAACAATTTCAGGAATGGGCTGAGGGGAATCGTTATATATATCAATTAATGGCTGGACAGTTTGAAATTCTTCCCCAGTATCTGGCCTACATTTCAACAAAAGAGAACGAGATCTTTCCAGCGCTATGTGATATTGTTACTGCGGCGAATCGATACGATATGGATATCGATGATGTATTAGAAGAGTATGCACCGCATTTTACTTATCAGGAGCAACGGAACCGAATTGGAAAAGTCAGCAAGCAGGTTACGGATGATCGTTATGTTCGATTATTGGCTGGATTGGGCAAGTATTATCTGAAGAGGGATCACTTTGCACAAGGTTTAAATTTTGTGCTGGATAGCTTAAGATTTTCTATTGAAATTAGTGATGGACGAGGTATGCTTAGAAGTGTCGGACTATTCGAACAATACAGGGATTATGCGTCCGATACTGCTATACAGCAATACAAAATCTTGATTGGTGAGGTGCAAAAAATCAATGAAGAAAAAACTGGCTTTGCTGATAGTTACTTGTAGTATCGCGGTGAACATCCTGCCGACGGTTACCGGGCCATCTCCAGTCAAGGAAGATACCCCTCCTCCAATCTACCGAACGAATGATCACGGTTTAGGGACATAAGCCTGAGCCACAGAACGCTCCTGAATAACTCAGAGGCGTTCTTTTTTGTATGTATAAACGATCCGGTAACGTATGAAGAGCGTATCTGTCATACCCTCATTAAACTATCGATTGGCATAATAAGCTAAAATATGACAAAAGGAGGGGGTGCTATGGATCGTATGGAATTAAAATCTCAGATAGAAGACGCGAGACAACAGCTGCATCAGATACATCTGCAATACGGTAGCCTGCTTCATCCTGAAGTGATTAGACAGTCCGTACTCCTTGACGCTCTCCTGAACCAATATAACCGAATCCGTGTGGAGAAGTTAATCAATTAACAAAGGTCTATTTACATTTATGTTCTTGTATACTATAGTTAGTTACATGAGTAACTAACCAACTAACTAAGAGATGAAAAATTAACCCAAAGATAAGACACACGCAGAATCAATATTATGTATGAAAGTTGGAAACAGATGAAATCGACTTTGGATGAATCCCAGCCTATTTTTCATCAGATCGCCATGATGATCATGGATGATATTGTGGAAGGCAGATTGAGGGTGGAGGAGCAGGTTCCCTCGACGAATGAACTGTCACGCTTTTACAATATTAATCCGGCTACGGCGCGAAAGGGGCTACAGGAGTTGGTAGACAAAGGCATCATATACAAACAGCGAGGTGTGGGAATGTTTGTTGCCAAAGGAGCTAGAGAAGCCTTGCTTGTTGAACGAAAGCAACATTTTTACGAAGAATACATCAAACCTCTACTTGAAGAAGCCAGACGTATTCGGATGGACGAGGACATGATTATTGATCTGATTCGCGGTAAGAAGGATAAGGAGAGTGAAATATGATTCATATGGAGCAGGTATGTTACAGCTATCAAAAGAGTAAACCCTCTATTCTGAACAGTGTCACCCTGCATGAGAATGAACCTGTCATTGGTGCAATTTGGGGAAGGAACGGTGCTGGTAAAACGACGCTAATGAGCCTGCTCGCCGGACATAACCGCCCTGACAGTGGCACCATTCAAATTATGGGTCAGAACCCGTACAATAATCTGTCTGCTCAAGGACATCTATGTTATATTCAGGAGAATCATCCGCTTGGTAAAAACTGGACAATAAATGATCTGGTCACCATCGGATCACATTTCCATTCACAATGGGATCAACAACTTGCCAAGCGGCTCATCGATGTATTCGACCTGCCTTCCAAACAGAAAATGGGTAAATTTTCGAAGGGCATGAAGACAGCTGCTCAAATTATTCTGGGGCTGTGCAGTAATGCGAGTGTAACGATTATGGATGAGCCTACGAATGGACTCGATGCCGAGAAACGAAAACTTTTCTATGAAGCATTATTGGAAACGTATGAAGATAACCCCCGTCTGATTCTGATATCAACGCATCATATTGAAGAGGTACAGCCTTTGTGTGAAACGCTGATCGTGGTACATCAAGGAAAAGTATTATATCATCACCCCATGGAGGAAGTACGTGAGCGCGGGATTCTTCTAACAGGGTTAATTCAAGAAGTTGAGCTGGCCTCTATAGGTGCTAGTATTATTGATTCTGCTCGTATGGGCACAACCGGCAAAGTGATGATTGATGATGTGTATTCGAAGGAATGGGTAGCCAAGGCTAAACATCACGGGATTTCCATTGAAAAAGCAATGCTTCAGGATTATCTGGTGAATGTAACGCGGAAGCAGGAGGAGGTGAGAGCATGAATGCAGTAAAAGGAACGAATCGGCTGATTTTAGATGACATGCGTTTATATTTGATCATCTTTACATCCATTGCACTTGGGTTGACAGCAGTCTATGTGGCGATTGGTTTTCTGTTTCATGTCAGTTATTCATCGCAATTGTTCGGGCCGATGTATGGAGGGATCTGTACCTTTGCCATTGCGGGTCTGATCACGCTCTACCCGGTGGCTATTGGTATGGGCAGTACACGGATTCAATTCATGAAATCTTTCTATATGATGGGAGCCTGTATGGTTGTGGGCACGATGATCATTCTGCATGCGATCTATGGGGTCGTTCATCTGCTGAATGTCGGAGGATGGCTACAGGTCACGTTGTACCAACCGGGAATGCTCTATTCTTCGAGTTATCTTGTGTTTCCTTATCTGTGGATTGACGTGATGCTGGGGCTCTTGGTACTCGGTCTATCTGTTTTCTTGACGGTTTGCTGGATTCGGCTGGGCCTGCGTAATTTCCTGATTCTGTTGTTTGGCTTGGGCTTAGTGATGTCGCTGGTGGTTGCATTTGGAGATATGAGACAATTCACGCTCTGGATTGCCTATCAAAATCGAATGCTCGTATTCACGGTGCTGGGTGTAATCGGTGGCGCGCTGCTTCTGTCCACCTATCCCATGATGAAGCATGCTCCGTTGGTACGCAAAAGCAGCAAAGACTAACTGTGATGAATTACAGAGTTTAAGCCGTTAGGGGAACGCAAATGAGGATGTTCAGTAATAATTACTACCAGTAATTAGGCACGAGGGATAAGAAAAACACGAGGACTATGCTCGCCTCGTGTTTTCGTTATTTTTTCACATGGGTTGTACTCTAATCTATGCTTGGGCTTGTGGTTTGAAACCTTCCTCTTCAAGATACTCGCCAGCTTCACCCCGTGATTCAAAAGCCATCTCTAGTTCCTGACCAGCATATACACACCACATGTCATTGTCATATTTTAACGTAAGTGTGTGTCCCTCTTCATTGATCCAGATACCACCGCCTGATGACAGGGTGACCGGGGCAGATTCTTTAGGGGATGGTACGTTCTCAGTCACTTCAACTGCGTCTGGATTATGAGACATCGCTTTGAGCGTTGCATCCAGCAATGTACGCAGATCTGCCTCGGAGTAATCACGGACATTGACGAACCCTTTGGCATCCGTCTCGTAGTTCGGCAATAACCCTGCATAGATATAACCGTTACCGTTAGGGTGAATATGGAGTGCTACAATTTTTTTCTCGTAGGCACTGTCCTCGTAGTGGAAATTCACACGACCCAGAGAAACATTTTTGCGCTGCAACTGTGGGTACGACTCGAGAATTTCAAGCTTTTGTTCAACGTTAAGCATATGTGCCTCCTGTTACTGTTAGGTAGTGGGATTATACCACAGGTGAAGGCTGGAAACATCCTATCTTCTGTCCGTGTGGGACGGCGTGGATTGAACACACCTCATTAGTATAATCCTTATGCTCCTGTTAAAATACGTTGCCCAAGTGCTTTCAGGTTCTCCATGACTTGCAGATAAGGATAAGGCCCGTAGCTGATTCGTGCGACCCCTAGTGTTGCCAGTTGTCTGGGTAAAGGTTCGTTGGAGGTTACCATCACGTTGACGGGGATTGGCGAACGGTCACATAGTTCCTGAATCCAATGCTGATCCTGTAAACCTGGAATGAATATACCGCTTGCCCCTGCTTCCGCATATGCCTCGGACCGTGTGATTGCTTTGTTAACTAACGCTTCATTATGTTTCTCAGGAACTTGTTGTAGAAATAAATCTGTGCGTGCATTGATAAAAAGAGGAATGCCTGCCTCACGTGCCGCTTCGCGAGCAGCGGATAGTCTCAGACATTGTTCTGTGACACTGTACAGGCCTTCATCACAGGGCAACTGATCCTCGATATTAATGCCTACCGCCCCATGTTCAATAATTTGCAACACGTTTTGCTTCACTTCTGACACAGACCTGCCATACCCTCCCTCTATATCGATGGTGACAGGTAGATCTACGCTCTTTATAATACGTGCGAGATTAGCAAGCACGAATTGAAACGGCAGAGCTTCACCATCCTGTTCCCCATGAGCGGCGGCAACAGACCAGCTTCCCGTAGCCAGAGCTTTGGACCCCGTAGATTGAATGGTCTGTGCGCTCCCGGCATCCCACACGTTCACCAGTACGAGAGGTTGTCCCTTCACATGATATTGATGAAATTGTTCAGCTTTTTCTTTTTGTGTGCAATGGTTGTTTTTCATCGTGGCTCACTTCCTTTATAGAAATAGATAGGCTACTACTACTGTGAATTCCTAGTGCAATGACATCTGTCTCTCGTGCTGAAGCAACCAATTTTTTCGTGTCAGTCCACCTCCATAACCGCCCAACTCACCACTTGCGTTAATCACACGGTGACACGGAATAACAATAGCTAGCTGATTTGCCCCGTTCGCCTGGGCTACGGCCCGGCATGCAGACGGTTTTCCAACGGCGTTTGCAACCTCCTGATAAGACCTCGTTTCCCCAGCCGGAATGGCTAATAACGCTTCCCAGACCTGTTTCTGAAATAGTGTTCCTAAACAGAACAACGTTGTGTCGAACGCTGTCCTTTTGCCGTCGAAATATTCATTTAATTCCCGTTCAATGGATTGAATAGGTGCTGTTGTGCCAGGTACAATTGCAGATTTGGTGCGCTTGCGCAAACGTTCTACCTCTCTTTCCAGCCCTCTGCGATCAATAAATTCAAGTAAATATAAAGCTTGCTCATCCGCTACAGCCATCATGGGGCCAAGCCTTGTATCGATCCAGGTTGCTTTCAGTACCCGTTCGTCATCTATATGTGTAGGTGCAGCTCCCATGATCCTTGAAAAGGCATCGCGGAATCCACTGCTGGATTCATATCCGGTGGAGAGTTGGCTATCGATGACGGTGCGCCCTGAACGAATATGTTTCAGCGCTAGTCCCATACGCCGTGCGCGAGCGTATTCAACAAAGGTCATCCCGAATCTTTTTTTGAACTGACGGCGAGCAGTAGATTCATCAATGGATAGTGCCCTGAAATCTTGTCCCTTCCAGCGTTTTTCCGGCTCCTTCTCGACAGCCTCAACCAGCATGCGAACCACATCCGAGACATGATTGGGGTGAGATAGAGGCCGGCATCGCTGGCATGGACGAAATGACGCAAGCAGTGCTTGCTGAGCGGTTTCATAAAATTCGCAATTCTCAAATTTAGGTTTCCGAGCCGGGCAGGTGGGACGACAGAATACCCCTGTTGTTTTGACCCCCACATAAAATAAACCTTCGTATTCTGAATCTTTAGCGATTAGCGCCTGGTAATATTGTTCCTTCAGATCAGCAGAGATCATAAACTGCACACCCTTACTCCAGTAGAATCACAATCTTTCCCTTATTATAGGGCAGAATTATATGTCCCATCGCCGAAAATCAGGCACCCATTCTCGAATTTAAACTTTTGTTCAGTCGGCCCGGTCATTGTTCAGAATTTGTTTAGAATGAAGTGATAACATAGACCTATGTATTCGATTAAAAGCTAGTAATATGTGCCTATTTGTCTTTAGAGAGAGAAGAAAATTATGTTGTTAAATGAAGTTATATAGGCAAGCAAGTTGAAGATTGACGAAAAAAGGAAGATAACAATCGGGGGTCAGATGGAAATGAAATATTCCACGTACAAAAGCATTCATGAACCTGAGCAGGTTCTAAGAACCAAGCCGGAATTTTCATATGGAAAACACGCTTCAAGGCTCTTTTTACGAGATCAGATTACACGCCCGGCGATGATTAAGCTACTCATCACGATGAGCGTATTTATCGCTGGTTGCAGTGTAGTATTCAAGGCATCGGCGGGAGATCAGCCAGTGCTGCTGAATGAACAGGTTGTTGTATCTTCCGGCGATACGCTGTGGAGTATATCTCTTGCGAACAAACCGGATCAGATGGATACCCGGATTTATGTCGAAGCGCTCAAAGATACAAACCAATTGTCACACGGAAACATTCAGACAGGACAAGTGCTGGAGTTGCCGCAATTTCAACATTAATTATAAGAGATGATACACGTCTGATTCCCATCGCTTTGCATGAAAACTCATACACGCATCACTGCAAAAGAACAGGTGCAGTCTGGAATTTTAAAATCATTTACATATTATGGAGCTTCATGAGGGACGATATGGTGTAGTGATGAATAAGGTTCTAATCTGTGTGTGAGAAGGATGCAAGAAGAACGAAGGGAGAAGATGGAGTATGAAACAGGTGATCAAGAGATCTGCACTGTATACTGCTGTGTTATGTATGGTCATTGTTATTAGCGCCTGTGGCGCCAAAAATAATAAAGAGTCTGTACAGGAGCACGCATACCCGCAGTCCAAACAACCCATCGAGGACGCTGGACAGGGATCGATACCTAATGCGGAGGCCAAAAACAAGAACGATCAGAGTAGCGCAAAAGGTGAAGAGGGCAAGATGCAGACACAGTCTAACGCTACGGCAACTTCAGAGGAGATCAACATTGTCATTGATCAATCGGATAAACCGAGTGATGTCAACAGCTTTGATTTTGCGATCAAACAAGTGCCCAAAGGTTACAGCCTAACGGAAATGCGCTGGACATCCAACACGGTAACGATTGTGAATACGATGCAGGAAGCGATCGAGCACGGCGGGAACGGAGAAGACGGCTTTTATTTTAGCGGTAATGGACAGTTCTCAGGCTTTATCTATTCGGATGAGATGAAGGGTGAACGCGGGAAAGCCATATTTGTTTTTACCAACGATAAGGGTAACATCCTGATGTCCGAGAAGGAGATTAGGTTGAAGTAGACACAGAGAGCTCAGGAAACGGAGAAACATAATCACTGTACGGATAGAGATAAAAATAAAACGGGAAAAGCAGCCTTCGGGCTGCTTTTTTTGATATGCATTATCGTTTTCTTAGAATTTGTTTTATATGATTAGTAAACGGTCGTTTCTACATGAATTCAAAGAAATAACGAACGACGTGGAACATGACCGGCGAGGTGTAGGTGAGACTGTCGACCCGGCTGAGATAGCTTTTTTTGAGTGCATCCGACTTGTTATCATCCCCGATGAGCAGATCCCGTTTCAGCACAGATACGGTGAGGCTGCCGAAGAATCCGGCGAGGCCGATCAGCGCCCCGATGAACAACGAAAATGGCCAGTCGAATGGCGTGAGGTAGGGATGAATGAAATAGGAGGCTGCCGTCGTGACAAAGAATGCACACACAAATCCTTCCCATGTAATAAAAGGATTCGCTGTAGGCACCACTTTTCGTTTGCCCAGATAAAGAGATACGAGATAGTGCACCACATCATTAAGCTGTGTTAGCACCACGAGGAACAATACCAGTTTCGATCCGTACTCGGGTGAGGCAAAGGGAAAATAAGCGAGATGACTTAATCCAAACACCATGAGCATGAGTCCCCACTGTGTGGAGCTGACACTACGCAGGAATCCGATCGTTCCCTTGTTGATCAGACGTGGCATGGGCAAGACGAGAAATACATAGAGCGGAATAAAGATGATAAACATGCCATACCACCCAATGTATATCCAGTAAAATTGCACCGGGATCGCGAGGTATGCCCATAGAAACAGGCGGCGGTCGGCTTTCCGGGTGTTGCGGATCATGGAAAAGTATTCTTTGAGCGAGAAAAACGCAAGCACCATGAGTGAGATCAGCGAGACGATGGGATTGAACAGGGTTGCAAGGCAAAAGATGACCAGCATGCCCCACCAGGTTTTAATTTTTGTTCCAATGCCCGAATAATCCTTGTCCGGCTGCAGCTTGGCAATTACTTTGTACACGATATGTATAACTAGTAAGGCTGCAAAAATCAGGGTTAATGTGAATAGAGAGCTACTCATATAAGAAGATCACCTGCTTATTCAATGTGAGATTCCATTATAGGGTACCTATGTTATTATGAAGGAATAGTGCCAACTTGATAAGGGGAAATATGAGGATGACCGAGGAACGTTCGATTTATATTTTGCTGACGAATACAGGTACGTTGTTTACAAGAGTCATTCAGACCTACACCAGAGCGCCGTATAACCACGCCTCCATCTCGTTCGACCGGGAATTAACGGAATTGTACAGCTTTGGACGCAAACATCCCAGCAATCCGCTGAATGGCGGGTTTGTGAAGGAAGATATCCAGACGGGTACATACAGTAAGTATCCCAATACGACATGTGTCATCTACGAGCTTCAGGTCACGGAGCGGGAAGTGGAAAAAATGAAGCGTGTGTTGCACATTTTCATTCGCAGCCGCCAGAAATATATGTACAACCTGCTGGGCGTTCTTGGTATTACACTCAAGGAGCCGGTGGAGTTCAGCAACTCTTATTTCTGCTCCCAGTTTGTAGCCGAAATTTTGCAACGCTCAGGCATCAAGCTATGGAACAAGTTACCTGCGCTTGTAACTCCGGATGATTTTCGCCAGTGCGAGCAGTTGAAGCTGGTGTATGAGGGTAGATTACGGGAGTATCAGGTGAAGCCGGATAGTTAACAATGAATTTCGCTTAAATTTTTTTTACAATGATGAATTTTGACGAAAAATATGAAGAAATCCACTCTATTTTCAACTATGGAGTGGATTTTTTTCCGTTTATTATCATTTCCTGTTCAGAATCTGTTTATTGTAGTGTTCTAAACTAGGTCCAAAGATATAGGCATAAGGGTTAAACATGAAATGAGAGGAGAGCGAAGCCTTGTTCAGAAAAATTGTAAGTTTTATGTTAGTGGCTGTGATGTTGCTTCAGATTGTAAGTCCTGGAGGTGTGGTAAGTGCTCGATCTTACCCATACGAACTTTTAAACATGGAGAGACAAGGGTATGATGATTCCAACCCTGGCGAGAAAATAGCTAATGTTCGTCATTTGCTTGAAGAAGGAGAATTGCTACAGCTGCCTGAAGGTTACGCAGCATTAAGCGAAGATCAAAAGAATGAGATTGCCAGAGGTATGATTATGCTGATTCCACTAGATGTGCAATATGATAGTGATAATCAGGCTGTATATGCATTTAATCTGATTTATAACGTCAGTGTAATGCCCGGACAGTTCGAGATTGAAACCTTAGGCCAAAAAATGGAGTATGTATATAATTTGTTAGGGAAGTGGAACTCCTATTTCCCCGGTGTCGACAAGGCAGAATGGACACAAGCTGCATCTCGTTATATGCAACTGACTGGTGCGGATTGGACAATGTTTATTGATAATATATTGCTATACAATATTGTTTTCAAAAACAGCTCTGCTACGATCTACCATAATAGCCAGCTCGCAATGTTATATGAGAAACTTAATGATTACAAAGAGATAAATAAAGCAACGGATATCAACAGTATGAATGAGGCGATTGACTCACTTTTTAAAATGTATACAATGTTTCTTCCACAAATAGGGTGGACCCCAGGCGTGCGACCATTTGTGTTTAACATGGACAAAATGTCTACAATTCATAATGAAGAAGCTAGAAATGAACTTGCTCAATGGATGCTGGATCACAAGCATGATGGCTACGAAACAGTATCCGACGTTCAAAAAGCATTTGATGCGTTCTTTGAACCAGGGTTGAGAAAGTACAACGAATTAATAAAAGCAGCAAAAGGCAACGCAAGCAACTTTTTAGCTGATGCTGTTGAACAATTGAGTGATGAAAGTTTCATAGATGCGCCTGGTTTCAAGCAACTATCCTTAGATGATCAGAAGGATATCGCAGTATATATGCTTAATTTAGATCCACCAACCAGTGAAGGGTACGAGAATAAAGCGCAAGTTGAATACCTCGTGCAACTAGCTCTAAAAGCGGTTGAATTCATTCATGACATTGGTGGACCGGATGAAATGAGTTCACTTGATGAACTATATGCGAAGCAAATGCAACAAGTTAACTATCTGGATCATCCTGCCCCTGACAGTATGTTTTATCAATTTGTTGGTAAATATTCTGAATTCTCAGACATTGAAAAACGTATCACAGCGGCTATGCTTGAGCTACAACTTAAAAAGGGTCCGTCGCCTGTGTCCAAGTTATTAACTTCTCTCGATGATGAAGCAAGGTTTACCCCCTTAATTAACAAGGCGCCGACCACTAATGAAATGCTGGCTTCTCTGTACGAATTGCAACAAATTCAGTCTGACATTAAGAAATACAACAATAATAACACGGAAAATCCTGTAAATAGCTTTCCGTTAGATATGAGCAAAATGAATGGAATAAAGACAGATGCACAAAAGTTAAATGCACTGGCAGATCATATGATTGCGGAGCGGCCAGCTGGCAGGTACGAATCCTTTGTTCAAATCCAGACCGCTTTTGACAAATTTTTCTCAAGCGATAATAACACGGATGTATTGTCTGTCTTGAACGCTGCGAGGAAAAATGGAAATAAAACAGCTATGCGTGATGCTATGGAAGATCCGGCTTTAGAAATTAAATTTCCTGACGGCTACGAAAATTTAAACCCACAGGTTAGAGATTTCATTGCAGGATTCTTGATCCAATACGTCAGTGAAGATTACGAGAATAAAAATCAGGTTCAGCTTATGATTGAACTTGGCATGTTGGCACAATCTGTTTGGGAACAAACGGAGCTTACTGCTTTGAGCAATAAACTGGATCTACTCGCACAAAAATTGGTAGATATATCAGAGTACTTTAATGACCAAGAAGCAGAAGAGTATGGAAGCATTGGTCAAAACTATTTGAAACTCACCAATAAAGTAGACAAAAATGTTTTTGCTTATAAATATCTGTATTCGATGGCCTATGAAAAGTTGGAAGGACTCTACCAAGGAGATATCGTGGAACCAATGGTAGTGTTAGGGCTTTTGACTGCCCCGTATCAATCTATTGAAAAGGCCACCAAAATTGATCCAATGAGTCAGTGGCTCGAAAGTGCTATGAAAGATCAAATGGAGGGTGAGGCTTTCTTCGAGAAATATGCTTTAGATCGTACGGGTGCCCTCGACCTGTCCAAAAGAGCAGAACTTAGCGTGGAAGATCAAAAGGAATTGGCACAATGGGTACTTGATGAACAAGACAGCTATGAGGATATTGGGAATTTACAATATGTAATTAATCGTTTCTTCACTGCTCCTAATGTAAAAGGGGACGACGTTAAAAACGAAATAACGGGTCTGAATGACACAATGGAAATTTCCTTTGATGGAAAACTGAATTGGATTGATCTGGCTTCCATTCAGAAGTTGGATTTTAGCGGTAACAAAATAGTCTGGGTGCGTCATAAGGCCGTTAGTGATGCATTGCCAGGACGTGCTGTGAAGATCGTCTTTACAGCCAATGGTGACAGCGGTAATGGGAATGGGAATGGTTCCACACCTAACCCGGGCAACAATACAGGTGGTAACGGTGGCGGTGGATCATCTGCACCAGTAACGTCTACCCCTGCACCAACGGCCAAGCAAGAACAGCTCGTGGTAGACGTGAACGGTGTTGACGGCACAAATCTGACCAAAACCCCAATCACACGTACAACCGTAACCAATGGCACGGTTAAAGATTTGGTCAAAATGACAGATGCCATTACCAAGGAATCGGTTGAAAAAGCAAAACAATTGGGTAGCAATACGGCACGCATTGTGATTCCAGATTCGAAAGATGCTGTGTCCGAGACAAGAGTCGAGGTTCCAAAAACAGCGGTTAAGAATTTAAGTGACGGTTCGATGAAACTGGAAATCTCGACAGAGAATGCAGTCATTTCGATTCCAACAAAGTCTATCGCCGGATTTGATCAAGATTTGTACTTCCGTCTGGTTCCACTCAAAAAGGAATCCGAGCGCAAAGACTTGGAAGAGCGGGCGAAGAAAGAGCAAGTGATTCAGCAAGTTGCTCCAAATACGAATGTGCGTGTACTGGCTCGTCCAGTTGAGATTGAAACGAATATGCAGAGCCGTGAAGTGACGCTAACATTGCCACTGGGTAACAGCCTGCCAACGGATGCGTCAGCACGTCAGCAGATCTTGGATAACCTGGCTGTGTACATTGAACACAGTGATGGCACGAAAGAACTGGTACAAGGCAAACTTGTGAAACTGGCTAATAACAGCGAAGGCATTGAGTTTACGGTAACCAAGTTCAGTACGTTTACACTGGTTGTCGTAGATGGGCTGAAAGCTGCTCAAAAGACAAATCATCCGTACATCCAAGGTTTCGGTGCAGATTTCCGTCCAGATGCCTTCGTTACACGTGCCCAGATGGCTGCAATGCTGGCTCGTAACCTGCCTAGTGAAACAGCAACAGCTACGGCAGCGGGTACAACCTTTGCCGATGTAGCCGCAACACATTGGGCAACAAGCGAGATTCAAAAGGCACAGGCCGCAGGTATCATGAATGGTCTGAGTGAAACAGCGTTTGCACCGGAAGGTTCGATTACGCGTGCCCAGATGGCAACGATCGCGTACCGCTGGTTGCAGAAACAACAAACGAACGCTGTGACTGCGAGTACCTCACCAACAGCACCAGAAGCAGCTTCCTTTACAGATGTAGCCACTGATCTATGGGCAGCAGATGCGATTGCCTATGTGCAGTCCACTGGTCTGATGACTGGATATAGTGATGGTACATTCAAACCAGACAGCAAGCTGACCCGTGCCGAAGCGGTAAAAGTGCTGAACGTATTGTTCAAACGTACACCGCTGACGGGAGTGGCAACGCCATCCTTTAGCGACGTGCCTGTAACCCACTGGGCATATGCAGATATTGAAGCGGCAGCGCAGAAGTAGGAAAGAACGGCAGTGAAAAACATATAAACCATTTTAATATGAACAAAAGCTGCAATGCCAAAGAGGCCGGGAATTCGATCCCCGGCCTCTTTGGCATTGCAGATAATTTCTGAGAATGCATGATTTATTTATGGTGCAACAAGCGGGCAGTTTCTATTGGTTGTGGTTGCTGTTCAAATAGTTCCGATGTGCTTTACCCCAGCCGCACATGTTGTCCAATAATGTGCCGATGGTCTGACCATGTTCAGACAGGCTGTACTCCACTTTGGGCGGAACATCTCCATAGAGTGTGCGCACGATGATCAGATCCTGCTCCAATTCGCGCAATTGCTTCGTTAACGTGCCTTGAGATACCTCAGGAATCATACGCCGTAGTTCACCAAATCGTTTGGTACCTTCTTTCAATAAAATGAACAATATGAGCGGTTTCCATTTCCCATTAATGGTCTCTAGTGTAGTTATGACACCTTCTAACCGGGGCTCTTGTAAATTCATAGTAATCACCTCAGTTTATCTGCCTATATTATTCTATCTATTTTAACGGATTTTCATCATTTTTGCTGAGTTCTTTACCCCAATAGTATGCAATTTCGTACTAGGTACGATGTAAGTGCGTACTGTTCAGCGTTATCTATGTGTTGAATAATGAACAGTACGTGAGCTCACGCGTATAACTGGAGACAAGGAGAAGATGATAGATGAATGGGTATACACTGGAGAATAAACGGGTTGTTATTATTGGCGGAAGCTCAGGTATCGGATTGGCTACCGCAATCCAGGTAGCTGAAGCAGGCGCTTCAATCGTCATTGCAGGTAGATCGTCATCCAGACTGGAGACGGCACGAAATCAGATCGAGGCGATAAGAGAGGGTGGAGACCGGCGTGCCCTTGTCGATACTTATGTGCTGGACAATCAGGATGAACAGCAGATCGAAGCATTTTTCGCCCAAGTTGGTGCATTCGATCATCTATTCACCCCGGGAGCGGTCTATACCCGAGGCCCCCTAACTTCGGATCGGGAGACAGCAGAGAGTTGTTTCAAAGGGAAATTTTGGCCTCAATATTTTGCTGCGAAGTACGCTGCACCCTATCTCGCTTCCTCAGGCTCAATCACATTGATATCTGGCGGGTTCAGCCAGCGTCCATTGGATGGAGGAGCTTCATATGCGGCGTGTAACGGAGCCATTGAGAGCCTGGGTAAAGCACTTGCCGTCGAGCTGGCTCCTGTCCGTGTCAATGTAGTCTCCCCTGGAACCATCTGGCGGGAAGGACAGGAAGGGACACCGCGAGGCGATCATTTCAAAGATTATGAGGAAATGTCAGTGCTCAAACGTGTAGGCTCCAATGAAGAAATTGCACATACAGTCGCGTATCTGATGACGAATACGTTCACGACCGGAAGTACGTTGTATGTAGACGGGGGATATACTCTAATTTGATAGCGGTTATGTAGTTCTCGTGAGATATATGCTACGAAAACGATGTTGAAACATGACGAAAAGATGAGAAGACTTATCCTACACGATAATAAAAGAGCTGTCCCCAAAGTCTTTGGATTGGGACAGCTCTTTTATTTATATTTTCATTATCCTTGGTCCGGTGTTTGCGGGCTATTTTCATATAGCTTACCTTCTCGCAGCCGATCCACGAATCCTTGGAGCCAGACATAGTATTGCTCTGCATGCTGGAGTTTGTGCAAATCTCGCAATGCCTCTTCCCGTTCTTGTGCAGTTGTATGTTCCGATAGAATCATGGTTGTCAGGTCAGGGATGACCTCGCGGATGCCTTCCAGCATCACATCCACTTCCCGCTGCAACTTTAATCCGAAGAAGTTTTGAAACGTGCGAAAGAAGTCTGTCTCCGCCACATATTGATCCTGCCGCTCCTTTTTCTCGTCCAGCTTATAGATCATTTGAGACTCGGTTAACGAACGAACGGCATAACTCATGTTGCTTTTGCTCATATTCATAGAGGTTTTCATCTCTTCCAGCGTCATCGGACGGTCTTCGAAATACATCACACCGTACAATTTACCAAACGTATGATTAACCCCATAGAGATCCATCGTATTGGCAATCGCCTCGATGACTCTCTCCCTTAGTGCAGACCGATCAGGTAACGATAAATGATTCGGGTTCCCGGCAATTTCTTTTCCCACAATGTCACCTCGGCAATAGAATAAACGTTTCCACGAACATATTCATATTTTACATGAGTCCTTCGAATTTTAACACAACCCCGAAATAGATTTTTCAATTCAAATGTACAATCATTTTTGTACAGAAGATTAAAAAAGCTTATATGTATCTATAAATTGCTAATGATTAAAGAAAATTTGGACAATAAGGAGTGGGAGAATTGCGTTTGAAAATATGGAGAGAGTCCGAGGCAGTTCTATTCACGTTGCCTGCTTTAATCCCGCTGTTGATTTTCTGGCTGGGACCTCTGGGATACATCGTATATCTCAGTTTTACGGACTGGGACTTCATGAGCCCGGACAAGCTGTTCGTCGGGTTGGATAACTACACGTACCTGCTAACGAATTCAGAGTTCTATCGATCTCTGAAAGTCACGTTATTGTTTGGACTCGGAAGCGTGATCCCTACGATTGTGGGAGGACTTGCACTAGCGATGCTGATGAATAGCAAAATGAAATCATCCGGTATTTTTCGCACATTGCTCTTCTCACCATGGGTGACACCAACGGTTGCCGTATCCATCGCATGGTCATGGATTTTTGAACCGCAAGTGGGACTAGCCAATCTGATGCTGGGCTGGGTGGGAGTATCGCCGATTGGATGGCTCCGTGATATGGACTGGGCACTGGTTGCCGTGTTGATTGTCACCCTGTGGAAGTCCATTGGTTGGGCGATGGTGTTCTATCTGGTAGCTCTACGGAATCTGCCGTCCGATCTGCTTGAAGCAGCTTCCATTGACGGGGCAGGAGCCTGGGACAAGTTCAGAAGAATTACGTTGCCGCTGATCTCGCCAACGACCTTTTTCCTCTCCATCATACTGACCATTCAATCGCTACAGGCTTACGACCAGATTAACGTCATGACTCAAGGTGGACCTGCTGGATCAACTCGAACCTTGCTGTATATGTACTATCAGTCTGCGTTTGAATCGTTTAATGTCGGAGAAGCTTCATCGATCGCTGTAGTTATTATTCTGATCTGCGTGCTGTTATCGGGAGTTTCCTTCCTGCTTGGCAGACGCCTGGTGCACTACTAATGACAATGACCATGCCCAAAAGTAAAACGAGCCAAATGAAGCCCAGAGAGATGCATAAGGCATCCCGTAAAAAAGTAAAAATCAGTGCCATCCTTCGCTATCTGGCGCTTGCTATTATTGCACTAGGCACTGCTTTTCCGTTCTATTGGATGGTGATCAGCGGATTCAAAACAAATGATGAAATCTGGCAGTTCCCGCCGACCTTCTGGCCAGAGACATTTCTGTGGCAGAACTACGTGGATGCCTGGAACGCTGCACCGTTTGCACGGTACATGCTGAACAGCACCGGGGTCGCCATAGCGATCTGTCTGCTCCAGATTGTGAACTCCAGCATGATGGCATACGCCTTGACTCATATGAAATTTCGCCTTAAGGGCACGTTAACCGGCATCATTCTGGTAGGGTACATGATTCCAAGCACAGCCGTATATCTGCCAGGTTACTTGGTGTTAAGCGAGCTGAATCTGCTGGATTCCTACACAGGTCTGATCGTATCCAATTGTGTCAGTGTGTTCTCTATTTTCCTGATTCGTCAGGCCTTTATGCAGGTGTCTCATGAACTCGTGGAAGCCGGACAGCTGGATGGAGCATCACATTTCCGCATTCTCTGGACGATTATTGCACCGCTCGTTCGCTCCAGCTTCGCCGTGATGGTGCTGATTACATTCATAGAACAGTACAACAACTATTTCTGGCCGATGCTCATCACCAAAGACCCTGACCTGCAGCTGGTATCTGCCGGGTTACGAAGTTTCTTCGTGGAAGGCGGGGCCTATGGACTGGCTTGGCCGCAGATTATGGCTGCAAGTGCGTTTACCATCGCACCTTTACTTATTCTTTTCGTGTTCACCCAGAAAACGATCATGCAGAGTGTGAACATGACGGCTGGCGTAAACAAGAATTGATATGCTTCACTTTTTTCCTAATAAAGTCACCCAAAAACAGGAGGAACAACAATGAATTGGAGCAAGTCAGGCATGACTTTGAAAAAGAAACTGAAGCTGAGCTGGAAAGGTGGCATGTCGCTGGTACTCGCTGCAAGCTTCGCTTTAATAACCGCTTGTGGAACACAAGCCCCGGCAGAATCGAATTCAACGGCTGCTGCTAGCGGCGGCACGGATACACAAGCAAAAGTACCGGTGGAGATTGAGTTCTGGTATGGGCTGGGCGGTAATCTGGGCGACAATATGAAGAAGAAAATCGATGCGTTCAACGCCTCGCAGAACGAAGTGGTTGTGAAGGGCATTGTACAAGCGGACTACACCGAGACTGAGCAGAAGCTTCAAGCGGCCATTGCGTCCAAGAAAGTACCTGCTGCCGTTCTTAGTGCCAATATTGACTGGGCCCGCAAAGGTTACTATGCATCTATGGATGAGATGATCGCGGCTGATCCGGAATTCAAAAAAGGCGATTTTATTCCAACGTTCCTGGAACAAGGGAATGTAGATGGCAAGCAGTTCTTTTTACCGATGTATGGCACGACTCAAATTATGTACTACCGTATGGATACGTTCAAAGAGAACGGAATCGACCCGGCAAGCCTGACGACATGGGAGAAGTTTGCCGAGGCTGCCGCGAAGATGTCCAAGAAAGAAAATGGCAAAACGACCTTCTATGGCTGGGAGCCGATGTGGGGCAGAGATAACATGATCGATGCTGTTATGGGCAAAGGCGGCAAAATTCTGAGTGATGACGGTAAAACGGTGATGATCGACTCCCCTGAATGGATCGAGACATGGGAACTGTTCCGTAAATGGATCAACGAAGACAACATCATGGGCATTCAGTATGGCGGTCAAGGCTGGGAGTATTGGTACAAAACGATTGACGATGTGATGAAAAATAAAGCGGCTGGATACACCGGTTCAAGTGGCGACCAAGGCGATCTGGACTTTAAAATCGTAGCGGCCATGCAACAGCCAGGCTGGGAAGGCATTGGCGAAGGTAAACCTGTAGCGAGTGCCATCCTTGCAGGTATTCCGGCAGCAGCTAGTCCAGAGCAACAACAGGCAGCGTATAAATGGCTGACGTATTTCTCCAAAACCGAGAACACCGCTTCGTGGTCGATGAACACAGGTTACATTGCCGTGCGTCAATCTGCACAGCAAGATCCGGAATTCAAGAAATTCAGCGAAGAGCATCCACAGATTACCGTACCATTGCAACAAGCAGCGCATGCTTCAGCTCCATTCCGTGATCCAACAGGCGGGAAAATTAACGATGCCCTGAAGGAAGCAGCGGATAAAGTGCAGATCAACAATGTTCCGGCAGAGCAGGCGCTGAAGGAAGCCAAAGAGAAAGCGCAGAAAGAACTGGATCGAATCGCAAAATAACGGAGGACGCGTGAGGTTTGATCCGTTTTGTAGTGTATTCCAATTCATCTTCTCTCATGTATAGACATTGAAGCCTTAAACAAAAGGGCGGTACACCACGTACCGCCCTTTCCATTCATTACGATCACAGACAAGGAGTTTAGTCCATGCAAGAGAATAAAGTACATGAGATATATGTAGACGACCGTTTACAGACGCAGGCTCAAGCCATTCTGTTTGATAAGGATGGGACGTTGCTTGATTTTACAGGCATGTGGGGGTTCTGGACAGATTGTGTGCTCAATGATTTCAGAGAACAACTGGTTATTCGTGGTTTAGAGATGGATGATGCCGATCTTCCAAAGATCTGGGGCACGTTTCACGATGAACAAGGACGGATGAACGGTTATGATGTCCGGGGCCCGCTCGCCATGGGTACGATGGATGAAGTATATGCCGTGCTGACGTGGCATGGATATCGTGCAGGCCTCAGCTGGGCAGAGGCCAAAATGATCGTTCGGGCATGTCTCGCACAGGCGGAGGAAGCGATGGAAGTACATCGCCCAGCATACCCGCTACCTGGTGTGAGAGAGTTCTTGGGGCAGTCACGGAGTCAGGGGTTGAAACTGGGCGTCGTGACAGCCGATGAGACCGCAAGTGCAGTCAAACATCTGCAATGGATGGGGCTGGATGATTACTTTGACATCGTCATTGGCACAGATTTGGTGGACCGCGGTAAACCGTTCCCCGATATGTTGCTACTTGCTTGTGAGCGACTCAGTGTACAGGCGCAGCAGGTCATGGTGATTGGGGACACGGACGGAGATATGGAGATGGCGAGAGCGGCCGGAGCAGGCTACAAGATTGGCATTGGTGAGCCTGGGAAAATACAACTGGCGGATCGCACGATCCAGACGTTCCATGAATTGCTCTCCGGTGGGGTAGGCCGATGACGAATAGTCAGACTTATCTGGGCTGGGTGTTGCTGGCACTTGCCATTGGTCTGGAACTGAGTGCCACGATATTACTTAAAGTATCGGATGGTTTCTCCAGATTGTGGCCTTCCGTGATGATGTTTGTTTGTTACGCCGCAAGCTTCACCTTTCTGAATTATGCCGTCAAGTATATGCCGCTGGCTGTAGCCTATGCGATCTGGTCAGGCGTGGGGATCACGATGATTGGCGTGGTGGGGCATTATTTCTTTGGTGAACGACTGCGACTGACGTCGATGGTATGGATCGGTTTTATTTTGATAGGCATTATTGGACTGAAATGGAGTGATTCGTAATGAGTACTACCGAGCAACCACTGGCTACCTTCCAAGTGATCACGGACACACATGTACGGGACGAGGTGGGTCATATTCATAACCGGCATCTGGAGCAGGCGCTTGCAGATATTGCCTCTTTCAGCTATGGAAGCAGTGGAATTATGCATGTGGGTGATGTAACCGACCGCGGGTTGCCGAGCGAGTATCGGGAATGGCAGCGAATCTGGGAGCAATATGCGGAGAAGTTGCCGGAGATACGTTTCACGGTGGGCAATCATGATATTGGAGCAGTCATCTGGCAGAAGCCGCCATTGGTATTACTTGGGATGACCGAAGGGCATGTTGCTGAACTGCTGGAGCAAGATGCCGAGTTAGAGCATCCGGTGAAGCAGACAGCGGAGGAGTCAGCGGCGCTGATTCAGAAGCTGGCTGGCAACCAGTTTATGTTGTCTGGGCAGGCTGGGTATGAAGGAGAAATGGGAAGTTCAGAAGGCAGTGTAGGTAGCCATGTGTATGACAGTGAGGGTGGAAATAAAGAAGGAAGTGTACGTGGAGAAGTTCAGGCAGAAATCTCTGCTAGAACCAACACTGAAACAATAACTGTAGCGGGATTATGGCATCGACGGTTGAACGATTTTGAAGCGGCGACAGGCATGAAGGGAAGTTATCACGATCATTGGATCGACGGATATCATTATATCTTTCTTGGCACGGAACAACCGCATCCGAAGGACTGTGAGATGTCGTCTGAACAACTGGAATGGCTGGATGCGAAGCTGGCTGAACAGGCTGCGCCAGATCGTCCCATTTTTATCTTTATCCATCAGCCGCTGATAGACACCGTTGCGGGATCGCTTCAGGCACAAGGCTGGTATGGCGTGAATCAGGATGCGGAATTGAAAGCCGTGCTCGCCAAGTATCCACAAACGATTTTGTTCTCGGGACATACACATTGGCAGCTGCAAGCACCGCATACGATGTACGATGGTGCAGGTCAAATGCCAACCATGTTTAATGCTTCTTCTGTTGCTTATCTATGGACGGATGAGGACGAACATTTGGAGGGTAGCGAAGGACTGCATGTGGAGATTTACAAGGATCGAGTGGTTGTGAAGGGCCGGGACTTTACTGCCGGGAAATGGATTGAGGGTGCTGAGTATACGGTGCGATATCCAGTAGTGGAGTGTGAATCATCGTTTTCTCAATTCACCCATTTTTTGTGAAAGGATGTTCTCTTCTTGAGGAATAAAAACTGGCATTGGTATGGAAAATCGATGTTACCTGTAATTATACCTATTTTAGGAATTATTATTTTTAATACATCTAACTTTCTCCTAAAAAGCATGGTTACTCTGCCAATGAATCTTATGGATTAGGGTACAAATTAGGTGATATACTTGATAAGTTTTTCTAATGGAGTTAGAGAAATGAAGCTAATAACTGGAGATATCTTATTGATGTATCTTTATAGTTCTTACTATTAAAAATAAAACAGAGTCGTACTTAACATGTACGACTCCGTTTTTTATTTTGTCCAAAAATCCATTTTCTCTAATAGCCATTTCAAGGCTGATTTTTGCTCCGTAATAATGTACGCCTCGGTTTGCATTCCTGATTTAATATGCTCAGATTGACCAAGAATATTTTTCAATATGATGGATTCGAGATTAGCTTCAACCATATAGTAACTCGAGCCATTCTGCGGATTTATTAAGGCATCGCTACTAATAGATGCTACTTTCCCAAGCACCGAACCATATTCTTCTCGAGGAAAGGCTGCAAAATGAAAGCGAACAGTGTCTCCCTCGTGAATACGGCCTACATCCTGTTGATTCATAGCAATTTGAACAGAGTATATCGTATTTTTAATTGGAACTATATCTAATACTTGTAATCCTTCCTGAATAAGCTGTCCCTCACCGATCTCATTGATGATGTTGATGACGCCTGAAGTCGGTGCAGTTGCTGTATAATTATTCAGACTAGAACTAATGGTGTTAATTCGGGTATTAAGTTCCTTTTGTTGTTGTTTTAACTCTTCAATACTACCTTGCAACTGAACGTACAAGTCCGATTTTTGTTTTTTTAACGTTTCTTTCTGCTGTAATGCATCCTCCAACTCTGACTGAGTTGTGAATCTAAATTCACTTTGACTGGTTTCCATCTGCAACTTGATTGTCTTTAGCTTCTCTTTGGCCGCTGCCGCGGTTAGCTCATCACCGTTAAAGATAGCTCGTTTATAATCTTCCTGGATTTGTGCTTCAGCTAATGAATTTTGAGAAGCCTTCAAGCTATGGTTTTCATATCGTTCATATTCAAGAGAACCTGAGGCCAAGTAGTTTTTACCATAGTTAAGACTTTTAAGTAGGAGGCGTTGGTTAGCAATTTTTTTATCCGTTTCGACCAGATCAGCCATCACCTTTAAAATATCTAACTCTAGTTTATTCTGTAATGAATTATTGTGACGCAACAGGGTTTCAGCCGTTGTGTAGGGCTTTATTGCCTCATTACCCGAAGATAGGGCTACAGAGAGTTGTTCAAGGCCAGTCAATCGTTGCTCTGATTCTTTTAAATCTTCTTGTAAGCGGGTTCGATCACTTTTAAGTGTTCCAGTTTGTATGGAGAAGAGTTTGTCTCCAGTATGAACTTGCTGTCCCTGTTGGACATAGATTTTTGAGACGCTTCCTGTAGCCTTATTTATGATTTTGGATATTCTTTCATTGGGCTTAATCACTCCAGGAGCTTTCACAACGATATCAATTTGAGCTTTCCAACTCCAAATTAGAGCAATAGCGAGGACGACAGTTAGCAATATCAGAAACCAACTAATAAAGGCAGGTGACCTTTTTTCCAACATTTCTCTACTGTCTCTAAGCTCTTCAAGGTTTAGAAGTTTAAAACTCATACCATCGCCCCCATGTGTCCCGATTTAGGTAGAGCGCGATTTTCTTCTTGTTGGCTTCCTGAATCTAATCCAGGTAACTGATCCTTCCAAAGCTCGTAATATCTCCCTCGTAGCTGTAATAGCTGACTATGTGTTCCAGACTCGACTACGATACCTTTGTCCATGACAAAAATGCGATCACAGCGCATAACCGTACTTAGTCGGTGAGCAATAATGATCATGATCATATCCTCTAAGCCATGAATCGTGTCAGATACCGCTTTTTCGGTTGTTGTATCCAAATTGCTGGTGGCTTCATCCAAGATGAGTATGTCTGGTCTAGTTAGTAATGCTCGTGCCAAAGCCAGTCGCTGACGCTGTCCACCTGACAAATTAGAGGCATTCTCTTCAAGATTAGTCTGATAACGCATAGGCAATTGATTGATAAAATCGTGGGCACTTGCTTGTTTTGTAGCTTCGATAATTTCATCCATTTCTATCTCGGAAGTTGCTCCCATGGCAAGATTATCTCTAATCGTTCCACTGAAGAAAAATGTTTGTTGCGGGATATAACTTATTTTCTGTCGAAGTGACTCAATAGAAATATCTTTTATGTTGTTCTCTGAGATTAGAAGTTCTCCCTTTTCTGCTTCGTAGAAACGGAGTAATAACTTGACTAAGGTGGTCTTACCAGATCCACTTTCTCCTACTAATGCGACTTTTTCACCTGGATTAACATGCAGAGATACGCCATTTAAAATAGATTGTCTTGTCCCATAGCGGAAATGAACATCTTGAAAGTTAATAGAGCCCTTCAGTGTGGTTGGTCTGATATTGCGGTCATCGGATTCCTTTTTTTCAGGTTCCAGATCCATAATTTCAGTTAGCCGATCTGCAGCAACAATAGCGGTCTGTAGGGAGGACTGCAAGTTGATTAGATTTAAAATGGGATTTAGAAAGTATGCGAGCAGAGCATTAAACGTAATGAGCTGTCCGATGGTTAATTGCCCTTTCAATACCTCGTTAGCACCAATCCACAGGATGGCAATCCCACCAACACCTTGAAGAGCTCCCTTAAGATTAGATTGAAGATTGTTAGAATATCCGAAACTGAAGAGAGTACGTAGCAATGTAATGAACTTTCTCTCAGTTTCTAGATTGGCTTCTCTCTCAGCTTGGTAAGCTTTAAGTGTCTCAATACCATTAACAGATTCAACAATATATGAAGTCAATGCAGCGTTTTGCTCCATTTGCTCTCGATTTTGTCTTTCGAATGTACGGTGGAATCCCCAAACAATCAGAGCGTAAAGTGGGACCAAAATCGCTGTGATTCCAAAAAGGAATGAGTTTTGTGAATATAAAATGATTCCACCCGCTATGACCATTAAAGTATCAATCATTATGGTTAGAGCAGCACTGGATATAGCTTCCCTCACTTTAGATGCGTCCATAAGTCGGGAGATGATTTCTCCTGTTTTACGTGTCTCGAAAAAGGAAAGAGGCAATCTCAAGACATGATAGTAGTACCCAAGGATTAATGAGATATCTAACTTCTGACTCAGGTACAGTAACAAGTGGCTTCTAAATGCATTTAACAACACCTGTAGTAAAGTCAGGACGATGACACCAATTGAAATCCAATGTAGGGTCTGCTCTAGCCTGTAAGGAACAATCGAATCAAGTAAGAATTTAAAATAAAAAGCACCTAAAAGGCCTAATGCTGTATATAACAATGACGCGAAAAAAATCCCCAATAACATATGTTTCTGAGGGAGCAGTAGGGTGAAGAAACGAGATAAGGTACCTTGTGTTTCATTTTTCTTCTGAAACTGTGTGGTTGGAACCATAAAGATTAGGATACCTGTCCAAATCTTGAAAAATTCTTCGGGGTTATACTTTACAATTCCTTTTGCTGGGTCGGCTATAATTACTTTTTTCTTTGTTATCTTATGTATAACTACATAATGGAGAAGTTTTTGATCGATAACTACATGTGCAATGCAAGGCAGTGGGAAGTCACTGAAGAAGGCTTCCGGGTTCCCTTTAACAGCTTTGGCTGAGAAACCTAGTTGTTCTGCAGCCTTGATAAGACCTAATGCATTAGTGCCTTGTTTATCAGTACCTGCAATTTCTCTAATACGAGTAAGCGGGATTTTTAAACCGTGATGACGCGAAATAGTTGCTATACAAGCTGCACCACAGTCCTTTTGATCATATTGTTTTTGAATACTGAACCTATTGAATAAAGACATGTGAACCTCCGAAAGTAGTAAATCATGACTTAAATATCGTATTAATCAAAGTTTCTACACTTTTACTATGGGAAGTATCATTTCTAAAATCTTGATTATCTACCCAGAATATAAGAAGAGAATGTTTAGAATAAGCTATATGGCATATGGAGTACATATCTAATAGTGGATATAGGATTATATTTTTATTAATTGTAGATTTTATACTATGTATATGAATTAATTATGTTTTATATGGCCTAAGATCAGATAACAAGTTAATAAAGAGATGTAAAAAAGATATTGACAAAAACTAATTTAAGTATTAATTTTACATAGATTCAAAATTATAGGAGGTAATAGTATATGAATAATAATTTTAGTCAATTGTCTATGTCTGAGTTGGAAGATATCAATGGAGGGGGCATTATGGAAGACTTGGGTAAAGCTGTGGGATATGGCGTAGGCTATGTTGGACAAGGGGTTGTAGAAGGCGTTAAGGGCATAGGTTCAGCAGTTAAAGAATTCGTTAATCCGTGGAACTATATTAATTATGCTACGAATGGTAGAAGATAATTTATTTTAATTAGGAGGTAAGAATGTATGCATACACAATTTGTAGAACTTAGTTCCGATGAAATGTTACAAATAGATGGTGGTGGCTGGTTTTCAGATTTACTAGATACAGCAGAGAAAGCAAGCAAGAACGGCCTTTTAAGAGGTGTGGCAGTTCTAGAACCAATTTGGGATTTCTCAAAAGGGTTTACGAGCGGTGTAGTGGATGGATGGAATAAAAGATAATTAGTAATGAAGTAGCCTGATTACGTATAATCTATGTAACCAGGCTACTACTGTAAGAGGTGGGATAGAGTAATGTATTCAGGCAAAGTATATAGTTTTAAAGAAGTTGCTATGAAAATAGTCTTCATATTGTCAATACCAGCACTATTAATGATTATAATCTCTACAACACTTAAGATAATGGGTATTCGAAATATAGATGAGGCACTTATATTTATGTTATTTCAAGTGCTATCATATGTCGCTTTTCTCTCCTTAAATAATCGATTTAGAGGTTTTATATCTGATAAGTTAAAATTGAGTTTGAGACCAGTATTAGCCTACGTTCTTGCTGGGTTGGCGTTATTTACCCTATCATCGATTTTTATTTTAGGTTTTGGTTTTGGTTCGGATGAAAGTCAAAGGGAAAGTTTGAAATTGGATGAATTAAATCAGGTTTTTAACGTAAAGAACATATTTATGATCTTGTCCATAATAATCATTATACCTTTTTATGAGGAGTTACTATTCAGAGGTTTACTTTTTACTACCGTACTTAATAAATTTGGTTTCAAATGGGCTTTGATTGTTTCCTCGGTGATCTTTGGGCTTCTGCACAGTGACTTATTCATTTTGACTACGATATATGGGCTGATATTCAATTATATCTATTTTAAAACAAATTCTCTGATTCCTGGTATAGTTCTTCATATGGTCTGGAATGCTTTAGTTGTACTGTTATAAGATACGAGATATCCATGTATGTTGGAGGAGCCCATGAATAAAAAAAATTACTACGGAATTTTTTTATTGTTAATTCCACTTGTCAATCTTATTTATGTATTTTTGAAAGAAAAAAGGTTAGCCTTGTTATCGCTTGTATCATTACTAATTATAATGTTATTTATATCTGTAGAGTTTATTAAATTAAGGAAATCAAAGAAAATTAAAAAGTAGCTTTGGGGTGAAGTAAATTAAGAACGGAGGCTCTTTTCTTTGATGAATATAAATTGGAATTTGTATGGGAAAGTTATGTTACCTGTGATTATACCTATGGAAGGAGTTATTATTTTTAATACATTTAACCTTCTACTAAATAGTACAGTTACTCTTGCCGAAGAATCTTATAGTCTAGGATATAAATTAGGTCTTTTAATCGACAATCTGCTGTAGCTAAGATTGATATAACACGAATTGTGAGATGAGGAGTTATGAATTCAAAAATATAAAGGCATTAATAACTATTGATTTTATCATTGGCTTTACTGTATTACATCTTAATTTTAGTACAAGCCGACATCAATATATAATTTGATTGTATTTTTACTTCTCGTGTATTTTTATAGCCAAACTCATAATATAATGTATGTGCCATATTTCATTCTACAATTTTTCGTTTTTTCCCTCGTATTACTAAATCGCCTATTTCCTCATTTTCTGAATGATAAAGATCCTTCTGTTAACACCTCAATGATCATTCTCAGTATTTTAGGTGTGCTTTTTATGCTGGCTGTAGCTTTCGGTATTAGAATAAAAAAACAAAAGTAGATTATAGCAAGATTTGAAATAACCATGGAAAGGAAAGGGAGTTCATTATTGAAAGAATACAGATTATCACTGGTAGTTATAGTAATTGGTTACACACTAGCGATGTTGAAAGCGGCTTCTATGGCGACAAAGTTATTGTTAATAGCGCTAGTTGTTTGGACTATACTATTAGTAGTGCAAGCGATCCGTGATGGGGCTCTAAGTCAGCCCTTAGTGCTTTTCTGGATGGTTACAGTCACCGTATTTCTTATTCACCTAAGTACTATTATTTCAGGAATAAGAAGTTTATGAATATAATAAAAGAAAACAAACGGGACTTCAGCGTATGTTTCACTACTAATGTCCCGTTATTTTTAATAAAACTTTTTCATAAATCCCCCACGATCATTCACTCCGGATTTCATATAAATCTTCTTCACAAAGTTTCTTACTGTGCCTTCCGTAATTCCTAATTTCTCACCTATGTATAGTGCTCCTTTATTCTGTAGCCAGAGATTGGCGACTTCACGCTCTCTTGCCGTAAAACAGTAAGTATCAAATAGATTATCTATCTGATTATGAGTCTGCATTTCTAACTCTAATTCGTATTCAATAGAGGCTACGATAGATGAAACTAAAGCAAATATACTGTCATATACAAACGGGGTATGGCGTGAGAAATTTAGAAAAGCTACTATTTCACCTTGAACTTTAATTGGACTGCAAAGGCAGAGCCAACTTTTGAAGAAGCTTAGTTGATGTTCGTCACCTTCAAGGAATATGTTCTCCCCTGTTTTAATGGCGATAGAGATGGCGTTAATTCCTCCTGATTCCATGGACATTGCACTACCTGGCCTAACGATCAAGGGTTCGAAATCCTGATAAAGAGAATCCTCCCCATGGATATCTAGTACAATTCCCTCTAGGTCTACTAGAAAAAAGAGATGTGGATAAAAGAACTGCCCTTGTAGCAAATTTAGTTTACTTCTAAACAGCTCTAGCACTTTTTTATTGGAGTTCTGCCTCGTCTTTAATCCAGTATGAGAAATGTGAGTTTTGAGTTCTCGCAATGAAGTTCCTTTATACTCTGATTTCCAATCCATCCATTGTGCTCTTGAGAATTGGATTTTTGAACTCCAATTGGGCGGAACCGCGGTTCTGGGATTGTGGAGTAGAGTCATGTTGCTCATCCTTTGCTTTTGAATTGAATATTAATTATATGGTTAAATTTAACATAAGGCAAATTACCCACTATTAAGTAAAAATATAGGGGAAAAGAACGAAATGGAGTCTGGATATTACATTTTCTCTGAGGACGCTATAGTTAACATCAAACGGTATCCATCTGGGCAAAATTTGTAAATGGGGATGCCGAAGATTTATACTCAAATATATACACATGTTTAGCCTAATTAAGCTCTAATCATGGGTACCAATGAATGTATTCAATCACGGAGAGGATGTAGAAGCGGAATGCGAGAACTTCAGGTTCAAACGAAATATGGTACGGTTCAAGGCGAGCTTTTACACGGTGCAAGTGTATGGAAGGGTATTCCTTATGCGAAACCGCCAGTGGGAGAGCTGCGTTTCCGAGCTCCGGTACAGCCCGAGTCATGGGAAGGAATCAGACAGGCGACCGAATTTGGGCCTGAGAATATACAGCCGCGTCGGGATTCAGAATGGATGGGCGGGCAGAAGCCGCCAGAGTCGGAAGACAGTCTGTATCTGAACATATGGGCACCCAAAAAAGAAAGCAGTCATCCCCTCCCCGTTATGGTCTGGATTCACGGGGGATCGTTCGTAACCGGATCAGGCAGTCTGCCTGTATATGATGGCACACAGCTGGCTGTTCGCGGCGATGTCATCGTGGTGACGATTAACTATCGTCTTGGGCCGCTAGGATTCCTGCATATGGCTCCGCTGCATGATTCATACGTATCCAATGCAGGCCTGCTGGATCAGGTAGCGGCGCTACAATGGGTGAAAGATAACATTACTTCCTTCGGCGGTGACCCTGGTCAGGTAACGGTGTTTGGCGAATCGGCAGGTAGTATGAGTATTGCCGCACTAATGGCGATGCCAGCAGCCAAAGGGCTGTTCCAGCGTGCCATCATGGAGAGTGGTGCTTCGCAATTCATGCCGGCAGAACAAGCTTCGGCTTTGCGTGAGGGCATGTTAAAGGTGCTTGGTATAGACGGGGACAGCCTAGCCAACCTGAACAGCATTCCGGTAGAGCAGATTATGGCGGCGGCAGAAACGGTGAAACAGCAGAGCGGACCAGGTATGGCCTTGTTGTTCCAACCTGTGCTCGATGGTGAGACACTGCCCCAGATACCACTCCAGGCTGTAAGTGAGGGATTCGCGCAGGATATTCCGGTACTGATCGGAACAACGCTGCATGAAGGATCGTTATTTATTCAGCCAGATGTCCCGTTTTCCAATGAAATTGATATGGTGCAGGGCGTTGATTTCATGACACCGGATCTGGAGAATCGCGCCGCTATCGCGGATAGTTATCCGAAAACAGCGGATGGACAAGCTCAAGTCATGACGGATATGTTCTTCTGGCGATCAGCACTACAGTATGCATCTGCACAGCAGAAGCATGCCCCGGTGTGGATGTACCGTTTTGACTGGGTAATGCCGGAGCATCCCCTTCTGAAAAGAGCGATTCATAGCATTGAAATGTTCTTTGTATTTAACACGCTGGATGCGCTGAAATTCATGAAAGCTGAGCCGGATGAAGCGGCTAAAGCGCTTGCTCTCAAGGTACAGGATGCCTGGATTTCCTTCGCGAGAAACGGCAATCCGGAGACAGCAGGAATCGAATGGCCTGAATATCGTGAAGATCGGGCGACACTGATCATTAACCATGAGATTGAGGTTGTGCATGACCCAGAGGCTTCCAAACGCGAACTGCTAGGTGTTAAGTAAGGTATCCTTCAATCAAAAGTCTGAGAATATACAACGAGTTCTAAAATCTTAGTCTTTCTAATTGCAAAAGGCGGCCTCATGGAATAACCATGAGATGCCGCCTTTTTTGGCTATGTGGTCGTCTCTGTTAGGGAGAGCACACTTGATTTATTATTTACGGGAGGCTCGCGTATGAGAGGCCTCGTCGAAGTAGAAGGAACGTTTTCCACCCGAGAATATCACGACCACCACATGGATAAAGAGGACGAAATATACGAGGAAGACTAAAAAGTTTATGCCTAGGAAAATCCAGACCAGATAAGAATTAAGCACATCATCCTGGTAGTTAGGGGATGCATACTGACTTACCAGTTGAATAACCGTTAACACAAACCACGGAGCATAGATGGCAATAAATCTTTTCAATAATGCTCTAAGCGTCGGCATACCCGTTTGACGATCGACATATCGGAACCGGAGAACGGCAGAGCCCGGTGTAACTCCGTTGCGAACCCAAGGGATAAAGAACAGCACGATAACCATCGCCGTGGACGTATTGATAACATCCTGAATATCATTGGACGCTGTGAATATGGAGATGAAGGTGTCGATAATCATGACAACAATACCGTCGATCAGCAGTGCGAGCAACTGTGGCACAGGATAGACGCGGTTTTGCTCCATGATTTGCTCACTCTTAGCTTGAATACTCTCACGTGACGGGAACAAGGCCAACGCAAGCGGGGCTGCGAAAAATCCAATCACTGCACCTGAGGTGTTCAACATTAGATCATCCACATCGAACAGTCGGTAAGGACAACTGAAATACCCGTACAACCCGGTGAGTTGGGTGACTTCGAAAAATAAGGAAAGCCCAAAACCGGCGACAAAGGCATGTTTCCAGAATGCTCTCTTTTGCCAGAAATACCGAATATAGACCCCCAGCGGCATGAGTAGCAGGACATTAAACAGTACTTGCAAGAAAGCACGGCCTTTAATCATGTTGATCCAAGTTGATGGTTGAGACCATATGATAGGTGTTTCCTTCATAATGTCTTTCACAAACATAAAGGGTTGAAGGTTGTAATATACGGCATTCGCTGTGTGACCAGCGCAGTTATTTCGAGTCGCGGGAAGCGGCAGGATCACAAGGCAGTAAGCAGCCATGAGGAAGAAAATAAAAGAAAAGCTGACGGCAAACCGGGACCAGCTAAAGAAGCCGTCTTTGCGATAACCATAGATTAACCACGGCACCAGCAGAAACATGGATGCAATGACAAAGATGATAAACGCGGTCTGAATGGGGAAAACATAGGATGACATAAGCAGAAACTCCTTTGGCATGGAAATATAAGTAGAGGACAATGTCCGTAAGGTTTATAAAATGATTTCGTCTGTTTGGATACTTATATATTAAGCGGATTTCCTTAAAGCAAGGGTAGAACCAAGTTTAAATTTGGTTTAAATTCGGTGTGGGTGGAACCTTCCCTATAAGTTAAACATGTGTTGCAGTGATCCATCGTATGGAACAAACGGCCCAAATCCCGTATACTTGCATGTAAGCCAATTTTAGAATGGAGAGTTTAATACATATGTCTACTTTGCCTAATTGTCCGAAATGTAATTCGGAGTATACGTACGAGGATGGTCTGTTGTTGATCTGCCCGGAATGTGCGCATGAATGGTCTTTGGAAGCGGATCAAGGGGATGCCGAGGAATCCAAAGTTGTGCGTGATGCCAACGGGAATGTACTGAAGGATGGGGATACCGTTACGGTCATTAAAGACCTCAAGGTGAAAGGCAGCTCGCTCGTCGTGAAGCAAGGAACCAAGGTGAAGAATATTCGTCTGATCGATGGAGATCACGATATTGATTGCAAGATCGATAGCCTTGGCGCGATGAAGTTGAAGTCCGAATTTGTGAAAAAGATCTAGGGTGGAGTGCAGGGACTGCACTGTACATGAGTCCTAGTATACTTGTCTTCATCCATAAAGAACGTTCATTTCTGCATTGCTGTGGAAGTGAACGTTCTTTTTTGGCTGTGCGGAGAGAAGAAGAATGAACCTTTGAAGGATCGGCTTTGTCTATAGTTTTGAAAAGGCTGATGCAAAAGAAAGGAGGAGAGTCGTTTGACTGAAAAAGAACTGTTCGAAATGTACAACAAAGATGTGTACCGGACGTGTTACTACATGCTCCATCATGCGCAGAATGCGGAAGATGTCTGCCACGACGTTTTTATTACCGTCTTCCGTCAGGATTGGAGGAAGGTGGAAAACATGAAAACATGGCTGATGAAAATCACAGTGAATCACTGCCTTAATTTTATGAAAAGAGAGCATGCATCCAAGCAACGGGAAAAAAGGGTTTTTATGCTCACGCCGCAACGAACGGTTGACCCGGTTGACCAGGTGGCTCAGCATGCGGAGGAATCGGATCTCTGGGAACATTGGGTTCAGGAGTTGCCTGAGAAAATACGTTCAGCCATTCTGCTACGCTATATGAACGAATTCAGTTTATCGGAAACGGCCGAAACGCTGGAAGTTCCGCTGGGCACGGTAAAGTCAAGAATATATAAGGGAATTCGCCTGCTGAGGAAAAAATGGGAGAAGGCCAGCAAACAACATCAGAAAGGGGAAGTGTACAGTGAAACATACGGAAGAAAGGTTGTCTCATCATCTGAAAAATGATGCGGATATCCATTATCCCGATTTTAATGCCATGTGGGATCAGATTCAAAAGGATCAAGAGCGTTGCCCTGAGCTTCATGCTTCAGCGAGGAAAGAAAATGTACGGCAGAGCCTGAGATGGAAAAAAACCACACTGATCGGAACAGCAGCCGTTATTCTTATGGCGACACCTGTATACGCAGCAGTCCACTATGACTGGTTTGACCTGTTGAATCACCGGAGTGGTATCCAGAATGCGCTGCAAAATGGACTTGGACAGAAACTGAATCAATCGGTGACGGTCGGCGGGGTAACATTAACACTCGATACTGCCTTTACTGATGATAATCGTACTGTTATTTTGTACACCTTAAACCCCGGTAAGTACAAAGGGGATACGGTAAGATTTCCTTCGATCGGCCTGCGCGATGAGACTGGGAAGCAAATCGAAGGCAGGTATTATCATGATTTTGATCAGGTGAACGGAGTATACAAAGGTTATTTTGAAACGGAGTGGACACCGTCAGGAAAAGAGGTCGATGTTGATTTTACAGTAAGTGGAGTCCAGGTGTTGGCTCCCGAGGAACAGGCAATTAACCTGGATCTTTCCCAGCGGCAGTCACAAGGGTTCGATATCCATCAAGACGGCTTGGGTAAACTTGCAGTGAGTGTATTCAACGAGAAAGATAATCAAGTGATGCTGTCTACATCGTTAACTTTTGACCAGTCTGATGTCCGTGAGTATGCTTATCCTTTTTTAAAGATTTATGATCAAAAAGGACAGACATTAGATTCGGTTGCACCGAGTATAAGCGGTAAGCCAGGAGCGCACGGTGAATATATATCAGAACAGTTCTATAACCTGGATACGTTAAAACAACAAGCCTCATCTTATGTACTCGCGTATCATAAAGAAGAAGGCAGAATGGATCAGCCCTTGAATATCAGTATACGATTAGATAAAACGGAGATGCTTGGCGGAACGAGCAGAAAAGTGTTGAATCTCCCTCTGGGCCAACAATCGGAAGGGGTACTCGTGAAGGAGGCCATCATTACGCCGACACAAATCCGGGTGATTCTTGCTCAGGATCGAGCCATCTTGCAACTGCCCTATTTGAAATATGATCTGGATGTGCATGGCACACGTTTGGAAGGTGCCGTATGGCCGTCAGATACTTCAAATCAAATGGAACTTCGTTTTGAAGTCAACCCCGGCCTAGAGATTAATCCAGATACACCAATGACTCTGTTCGCCCATCATCAAGTCCGATATATTGAGGGTGAGTTCGAGCCGGTTACTTTGCCTGCAATTGGTGAGAAGCCACAAGTTGTGGATTCAAATCTGGGCGGTTATACAATCCATTGGACATATTACCTTAAGGACGGGGATTTGTACGTGGAGAGGTATAGTGATGATCCGCATTTTGGAGGGATGAATCAGACCTTTATGCTCATAAAGGGGGAACGAAGCTATGGTATGCCTGCCAAGACCCAGTTTGCGGGTGACGGAGACAACCAGGGTATTGATCGGTATGAGAAGTATACATCGGATACGGCAGTTGTATATCCTTGGATGTATAGTATAGAAGAACCGGAAGCTAAAATAGCTGTACCATTAGTGGAAAAGAAGCAAAAATAAGAAGGATTGATGTAATACGGTTTGTATTTTATAAATGAGAGAACTGTCTGATGTACTGTGAATTTAGAGTTGATAGTAAATATTTAGGAGAACTATACTTGGTAAAACTAAAATAACAAACGCAATGATCAGGAGTATTAAGGTATATGGCGTGGTTCAGAGAACTGTCAATTCGGTGCGAGACAGTCCAGCCTGTCCCCAACTCACCTGTGAGCGGCAGGATCGAATGCGTTCCACGTAGATCCTGACGGGTAACCTCCGTCATCAGGTCATGAGATGTTATGGAAGGATAGGTTGGTATAATCCTGTCTATAAACAAAAAGAGTGGTACCGCGAAGGTCAGACCTGTCGCCTCTTAGCTGAGGCGGCAGGTCTTTTTGATGTTCTTTGATGTTCTGTAAAGCTTAATTCCAGAGGAAAGGGCAGGTGTACAAGAGATGGACAGAGATCGAGAGCGCATTATTCAATATTATTCCGGATTTGATGAGTGGGGCAGGCTGGAGCGCGAACCCATCGAATTCATCATTAACATGCATTATATTCGCGAACATCTTCCGCCGAGCGGTATGATTCTGGATAACGGTGCAGGGCCGGGAAAATATGCGATGGAGTTAGCCAAACAGGGGTACAGGGTTACGTTATCGGATCTTACACCTTCATCGGTAGAGCAAGCACGAGAAAAGGCCGAAGCGTTTGGGTTGACGCCGCAGTTTGAGGGATTTCATGTATTGGATGCGATTCACCTGAACGAGATTGTAGATAACACTTATGATGCAGTGCTTATGCTGGGGCCGCTTTATCATCTGCAGAAGAAAGAAGCGCGGAGGGCGGCAGTGCGTGAACTCTATCGGGTAACCAAGCCGGGAGGCGTTGTATTTGTGGCGGTACAGACCCGGATGCGGATGAGTATCAACTCACTGCAATCGCCCCATCATTGGAGTCCCAATGATAGCATGGATGCGATCCGGTCTTTTGTAGAAAGAGGCACATTTGATCATCAGGATCAGGGCCGCTTTACGGGAGCATACTATTTTCATGTGCAGGATGTTGTGCCGTTCATGGAACAGTACGGCTTCGGGACTGTTCAATTGATCGGCTCTTCCAGCCTCAAAGCGTTGATTACAGACGAGCAGCAGCAATATTGGAGGGAACGCGGTGAAGAGCAAGAACTGCTTCAATACTTGATTGAGGCGGCCAAAGACCCTTCCATTCTGGGAATCTCGTCCCATCTGTTGTATATCGGAAGGAAGTTGTAGAAGAAAGGAGCCCTCTGGAAACAGAGGGTACTTGTGTTTTTGCTCAAAATAGTCCAATATAAAGGTATATAACAAAAGGTGATCTACTTACAATAGGTTAGATGAACGACGGATCGCTTCATACACAGGGAGGAACATATCATGGAAATCGGAATTAGTACATTCGTGGAAACAAACCCGGATGTTAATACAGGAGAAGTAATTAGCCACGCGCAGCGTATTCGTGATGTTGTGGAAGAAATCGTTCTGGCAGATCAAGTGGGTCTGGATGTGTACGGTGTAGGGGAGCATCATCGTTCGGACTATGCGGCTTCATCCCCGGCAGTCATTCTTGCGGCGGCAGCTTCGCAGACGAAAAACATTCGCTTGACCAGTGCGGTGACCGTGTTGTCGTCGGATGATCCAGTACGTGTGTTTCAGGACTTTGCGACATTGGACGGTATTTCAAATGGACGTGCGGAGATTATGGCAGGGCGTGGCTCATTTATTGAATCGTTCCCATTGTTCGGTTATGATCTGGGCGACTATGATGAATTGTTCGACGAGAAATTGGATCTGCTTCTGAAACTGACGGAGTCGGAAAAAGTAACCTGGTCGGGCAAACACCGCCCTTCCTTCAACAACCTGGGCATCTACCCGCGTCCGGTGCAGGAGAAGCTTCCGGTCTGGATTGGCAGCGGCGGTAATCAGGAATCGGTTGTCCGTGCAGGTCTGCTCGGATTGCCGCTGGTGCTTGCCATTATCGGTGGTCGTCCAAAACAATTCGCACCTCTGGTGGAGCTGTACAAAAAAGCAGCCGCACATGCCGGACACGATGCTTCCAAGTTAACCGTTGCTTCCCACTCTCATGGCTTTGTTGCCGATACAACCGATGATGCGGTAGAGAAGTTTTTCCGCCCTGCACAAGCGGTAATGAACCAGCTGGGACGCGAACGCGGATGGGGACATTATGGACGTGAAACATTTGATGCGGCACGTAGTCTGGAAGGTGCATTGTACGTAGGGGATGTGGACACCGTCGCTGAGAAGATTATCTATCTGCGCAAAGAGGTTGGCATCACCCGTTTCATGTTGCATACACCACTGGGTACACAGCCGCATGATGAGGTTATGCACGCGATCGAACTGCTTGGCAAAGAAGTTGCACCGAAAGTGCGTGAGGAAATTGCACGCTGGGAAGCGGAGAATCAAGAGGCGCGCTAAGCCTGCTGTAGATGATAAATATGATCTAAATTGATCTAGTCATGTACACCGAGATAGAGTAGCAAAAGAAAAAGGAGCATGTCCTAAGCGTATTACGCAAGCGGACAGGCTCCTTTTACGTTCGACGTTAACCTTTTCTACATGCACCAATCTTGTGTCTATCCTTTCGCAGATTTGTTCACAAGAGAGCCTATAACCATCGATAACGTATGATCATAGAGGGTTTTGGCAGCATCTTCGTTCTCGATATGTCCTCCCAAGTACAGATGAATCACACCATGTAAGGGAGCCCAAATCATACGCACCGCAAGCAGGGGATCTTGCACCTGAATCATTCCTTGTTCAATGGCTGACTCAACTAACCCAGATACTTGTTTCAGTGCAGTCGCTGTTCCCTGTAACGTCTCTCCGTCCGGTTTGAATTCGGAAAAAGAACCTCCAAACATCAGCTGATAGAAGCTGGATTGAGCAATGCCGAAGTCCCAGTAGACGTAGGCCAGATCACGGAAATATTGTTCGAATGATGCTTGCCGGGGAACAGCTTCAAAATGCTGAGCCATAACAGAGCATCCCTCTAGATATAGATGCTTGGCTAACCCTTCTTTTTTGCCAAAAAGGTTATATATGATCTTGGTAGAGCATTCCATGCGTTCAGCTACGCGGCGTACCGTGACGGCTTCGGGTCCATGCTCTTGTAATAAAGCAGCAGCAGCATGCACAACATTTTGCCGAAGATTATCCGAGTGCTGCAGTCTGGCTTCCTGAAAGGTTGTTACCGTATGTGCAGGTTCCGCGGAACCCGAATGTATATCCTTATCCTTCATTGATTTCATCCTCATAACCGTATTGTTGTTAATCAGGAACTGCGACGTTTCCTTTGCTTATGGCCATTCTACTGTTTTACGCCAGATCACGTCAATTTAATTGGACTCTTGAAAGTAAGCACGACGTTCTGAAGTCGAGTTAAACAGATTGAATTTGACAGGATCATGAATATTGGTTACGATGATTCTATATGGTAACAGTGTTTCCTATAGAAAACGTATGTTTATATTAATGTAGAGGGTGGATGAGAAATGATAAAACAACATCAATGGGCACTTATTACAGGAGCTTCTTCAGGAATAGGTGAAGTTTTTGCACTCGAAATGGCTTCGAAGGGTAATCATGTTGTACTAGTAGCAAGAACGGAGTCCAAACTGGAACAGTTGGCAGAACGAATCAAACGTACATATCAAGTAAGGGCAGAAGTGGTCGTATCGGATCTCTCCGAATTAGACGCACCACAGAAGGTATATGAGGAATGCCAGAAACGGGGAATACAGATTGATATCCTGATCAATAACGCTGGATTCGCTACTCATGGTTACTTTGAACAATTGCCGGGTTCCCGGCAACAGGATGAGATTACGTTGAACGTATTAGCTTTGACAAACATGACGCATCTTTTCTTGCCAAATATGTTAGAGAAGGAGAATGGCACGGTTATTAACGTGGCTTCGACGGCAGCTTTCCAGCCTGATCCGTTTATGGCGGTGTACGGGGCGACAAAGGCATTTGTACTTTCTTTTACAGAGGCGTTATATGAAGAAAATAGGAAACGTGGCGTTCAATTTTTGGCCTTATGTCCGGGCTCAACCGAGACGCCGTTCTTTGATGTGGTAGGTGCTGATGAAGCTTCTGTAGGTAAACGTGATACACCTGAGCATGTCGTGGCAGTGGCCGTGAGGGCGCTGGAGAAAGGCAAGCCATATGCAGTACCGGGTGCCCGGAATTACTGGACAGCACAGTTCTCCCGCCTCATGCCACGCAAGTCCATGCTGCGAATTGTCGGAAGCATGTTAAGACCACGATTCTAAGATTACAAGTGGGAAAGCTACAAGCCTGAATTAACCTTAGAAGATGAACTCTTAGGCCAGAATGCCTTTGGCCCGAGCTTCCTTGATCCAGCCTGGGAATTCGTTGAGCAGACGATCGTACAATTCTTCATCGCTGATTTTCGAGATGTCGTCCAGTGCGAAGAAGTTAGCGTTATCAATGAAACGCCCCTCCATTTCATCGAGATTCTCCAAAACACCGTAATTGGCTCTACCCAAACCAACGAATTGCCAGAACAGATTTTTGGTTGAGCTTTCGGTAATCAATCGCTTGATTTTTCCTTTTTGACTAACCCCGCCATCGCTAAAAAAGATAATATACGTTGGAATCTTAACATTGGGTTCCTCGATGGTGTATTTATGAATGACATCTTGCATTACAGGTGGTTCGTTATTGGTACCGCCTTTGCTCCCCAGCTTGTATGTACGTTCAATATAATTCTCGAAATCTTTGGCGGTGACGCTAGGGGCACGTAAGAAGTCTTTGGCGAAGAACCATACGTCTAATTCCCCGTTGTCATCAAATGCGGATGCAATCGCCAGTATCCGCTCAAAGGCTTCTTGCACGATGCTTTTACGATACAGATGGTACATGGACCCTGATGCATCGAATACAACGGCAACACGTGCCTGAATAGGTTCAACCTTTTTCTTTTGGAGAGACAGGGTTACTTTATGCTTGAGCAAATCGATTTTGGTCAAGTTCAGTGGTGGAGGGCTCGGAATCGGATCAGCAACGGGTACCGCGGTTTGGGATGAGGTTGCTGCCACTTCAGCTTGTGCTGTGAGCAGGGCCTGTTCGGCTTCCGAGGCATCGTTACTTTCAATCTCTACCCCGAAAGATTCTGCCAGCGGCTTCAATCCACCGAAGAAACCACGTCCGATGGCACGAACCTTGAATCCGTCACGATACTTGTAAATTTCAATGAAAATAAGCGCTGTTTCTGCCGTGGCCTGCGTAATCTCATACGTAATCTGCTGGGAACCCGCTTGAACAACCGCTTGACATGTACGAACATCGGCGAATGTATGTCCCGCATCAAGTGTAGCCGTGAACACACATTTTTCTACAGAGGCCTGCCGTAATATATGCGTATCCAGTACAAAAGTGGATTGCCATTCCTTTATCTGTTGCAAACGAACGCTGTTATGCGGGTCAGCCTCCTGATTATAAAATACAAAATAGTCGTCCGATGGAACTTTTCCTGCTTCGTTTACCATGAAACAGCTAACATCCAAGGCCGAGGGGGCGGATGTGCATTTGATTGTCACCTGAAGCTGAGCGCATTCGTTAATGTTGGTATTCTGGCCTGTGTTTAATTGTATAAACGAATCTGTCATAGTCGGCTGCGCCTCTTTTCTCCAAAATAGTGGTGGAAAACAAACAGTAACAAGATAGATTTTGAGCCATATGTTTCCACAAGTCAATGATTTCAAATATGCGCCTAGCCTTCCTCTGACTCGTACTTTTCCCGATGTTGCTTCATCATTTTCACGTAGTCGGGGTCTTTCTTCGCTACTTCCCATTGCGCTTTGAAAATAGCTGCTGCTTCCGCCTTCACCGGGTCGTTCTGATAAGGCAGGATCGAGCCATCCTGCTTCGAATATTTGCGTCCGCCTTTATGATTGGTATAACGTCTCGCCCGAGTGTAGCCCATCTGTAAAAACTTGCGAGCCATATCCATGCCAACGAAATCCCCCTGTTTCTTATACTCCAAAAATAGTTCATAGATCTTCTCCGATGACTCTGTCGCAATCTCAGGTGTTTTGAACCGCCAGTGCGGCAGAATCTCGCTTTTGTAGGGTTCCACCATAAGTACCCCTTGCTCGCCCCGGCCAACGGTATATAATTCAGGCTGCTTCCGCAGATCGAGTTCCTCGTAATTTAGACTGTAGTCAAATTTTTTCATCGGGATATCCTCCTTAGGAAATGGTTCATTTGCGCTCCCCACATGAGCATCGTATGGTGACGTTATTGTGCCCTTTTTCCTTTTTACCCCGATTCTGATGTAACATGCACGGTTAATGGGGAACAATAGAAGGAAATGTCAGGAGGGATAACGCGATGGGCATGTCGGGCAGATATGTGGTCGTAACCGATGAATTGGTAAATTCCATTCAATCAGGAGAAGTTAGTGTGCATGATTGTCAGGTCGATCTGGATATTGATAAAACGTGGCAGATGCTACAGTTTACGTTGAACGGTAACCTTGTGGATGGAGAACCTCCGCTAGGATACGTTGTGCCGCTGGCTAGTCAGCAGTATTTGGGTAACTATTCCGATATGGATCTGTTCTTGATTAATAACAAGCAGGTTCTTGAGGCTTATATGGCCTTGGAGCAACTTACCCCTGAGGATGTGAGGATGCGTTTCAGCTTGGACAAGATGCTTGCTGAAGGGGTATACCCCGTAATGGAAGGTTGGGACGAAGAGGAGATTTTTCAGGAGATCGTGCAAACGATTGATATGATTCAGGCTTTGTTTCAAGTCACCGTAGAGAACGGCAACGGGATTATCTTCTACGTGTTCTAAAATGGCTAGGTATTGCAAAAATCACCGCATCATGTTTGATTCATATGCCATCCGGTTATTGATACAAACAAGGCAGTGCCTTGATGATATCCGCTGAAGAGAGGGAGAGCGATGATGACACAAAACCAGAATGAAGAAAACAAAGCGATTCAAGACGATGAACCGGATCAATTCGAGACCCCTGTAACACCAGCAGATGAGGTGAAAGATGAAGAGCCTGCAGAAGATCAGGAGCAGGAATAGTCTGAAAATATTACATGAAACAGCATGTTTCCACGCGCATGTTATGACATATGAGTGATAGAAGAACCAGGAGGCCGGACGCGATCCGGCCTATTTGGCCTATTTTTGTGCGTATCCGTTTACATTGTTTCCACCTGCCCTCATAATATGAATTGAACCATATTTTGCTAAGGGGGGAGATCCCAATTATGAGTCGTAAGTTAAGCCAATGGATGGCAGTACCGCTTGTCCTTTTACTGGTTATTCTTACAGGTTGTCAGGCCGTGGGCGGAGTTAATGTTAGCCAAGCCATGGTCAATAACACCAATGTAAAATCCGGTGAAACCAAACAATCCATGCATATTAACATAGAGCCGGACAAACAATTGGCAACCGATGAAGACCTCGAAATGATCAAACGAATTAACTCAATCTCGCTGAACATTGATCATGCCAAGATGAAGGACGCGAACACGGCATCGGTCAAAGGATCGGTGAGCATCGAAGGAACGAAATTGCCTTTCCATCTGTCTATGGACAAGTCGGGCATGACCATCGATGTCGATGGAGCTCAGAAACCGGTTTATATATCTCTGGATACACTTGGGGGAGCAGAGACCATGCTTCTTCCAATAGATACTAAAGAACTGGAGAAACAGCTTCAGGAGCTTTCTCCGAAGGTATTCACTTTTGTCATGAAACATCTGTCCAATCCGAAAAACATATCCGTTACCCCTGTTCAGGAAGCCGTAAATGGTGAAATATTGTCTCTGAACAAGCTACATATGGAGATTAACGGTGAAGAGTTGCTTGCGATGTTTAAGCCGTTCCTGACAAGTATCTCTAAGGATGAGCAAGGTCTCAAACAGTTGATTGGAGACTTGTATGATGTGCTGTACCCTGTATTTGAAAGTTATATGGGCTTGGAAGGTATGGAAAACGAAGGAATCACCTCTATCCTGCCTAATTCGAAGGAGGAAGCAGTCACTTCCATTTATGCCATGATTAAAGAAGGTTTGGACAGCATTCTGGCGAACTATGATCAGGAGCTGAGCAACCTGCTGAAAGATACACCGGAGCTGAAAACAGTATTTGGCTCGGAAACTAAATTAAACATGGACTTCTTCATCGACAGCAAGCTGGATATTCGCAAACAAAAGATGTCGTTGAAGGTGGCTGTGCCTGCATCAGAAGACTTGCCAGTGCGCTCTGTAACGGTTAGCGCAGACAGTGAGCTATGGAATGTCGGCGGCGCGGTTACTGTTGATCAAGTAGATGCTTCCCGTGGTGTGATGGAACTAACCGAAGGGGAAGTTACACCGGGTCAGGTGCTTCGCAATTTTGATCCAAATTCATTTGTTTATCAATTCCTGAAAAATGAGATGAAGATTACAACGAAAAGCATCTTCCTCTATCCGGAAGACGAAGAGTTTGGTGCAATTACTGTCAAAAATACAACCTTTGTACCGATTCGCTATCTGTCCGAGCAATTGGATGCAGAAGTGAAATGGACGAAAGGTTCGAAACAGATCGTTGTCATTGATGACATAACCGGAAACGAGATCGTGCTGACGGTAGATTCTCCAAAGGCCACCGTTGCGGGGCAAGAAGTCACGATGGTGGAATCCGCCTTTGTTGGCAAAAACGGCAAGACTTATGTGCCGCTTCGTTTCATGGCTGAATCACTTGGAGCCACGATTGAAAAAGAACAAGATACAGGCTGGATTTTCATTGATCGTCCGTAATCTAATGTAGATAGCTAAAAATGATGCGTGCATTGAAAGGGGATTTCAGAGAATGCCAGATTTCTCGTAATGATGTAGAAAAGAACAAGGCGCAAAAATTCCGTTAGACCAACACGGGATACGTCTGTCCTTTTTGACCCATTACGAGGAGCTTCGGCGTTTGATCTGAAAGGATGAAACGATACGGGAGTACCTCTATTGGAGGTACTCTTTTTTGTCGTGCCATCACAAAATAATCCCTAAGAGGTGTTCTATATGAATCATGGTTTCACGATTTTTGCTAATTCAGTAATGTTACGTCCCTTTACCTTGCAAGACCGAGCCGCGCTGACAACCTTGACACATCAGCCTGAAATTACCGACCTGTTACCCGATTGGAAGATGACAGAAGAGCAATTAAGTGAATTTTTGCAGTTTGTCGTAGGGAGTTATGAACCGTTTGATCCTCAGGATGTACGGATTATGCTTGCGGTCATTCATCAGGAGAGCCAGCGGTTGATCGGTTGGTGTGGTGTGTTTCCTAACGATATGCTTGATCCGTCTGATCATGAGGTAGCTTATGCCATTTCACGCGATCACCGCAACAAAGGTTATATCACGGAGGCGGTACGAGCGTTGACGACGTATCTATTCGAACATACGTCGTTAAACCGGATTGTGGGCATCGTGAAGACGTACAACCCGGCTTCTCGTAAAGTACTGGAGCATACAGGCTTCCAGTATGTGAATCGGAGACGTCTGTCTGACGGGGAGGTCTATGATTATTTTGAACTTAACAGCACGGATTCTGACGGGGAAGCTACTGGGCATGGGCAGAATAAATCCAAACCATTATCGATAAACCTGCGCCGGGCAGAACAAGAAGATGCCGTTGTGCTGACAGAAATCTGCACACGTGCTTTTGATCATGTCATGCACGTTTGGGCGAACGGAGAGCAGAAATTGGATAGCAATCTTTGTCCTCCGGGATATAACGCTGTTCGCTTGCATGAATATGTCATTCGTGAGTGGGACTACTATGTGGTGGAAGCAGATGGCTGTGCCATCGGTGGCGTGAGCATAAATGTGCTCGGACATGGAATCGCAAGGTTGGATAAAATCTATATCGACCCTGTCTGTCAAGGGCGCGGAGTAGGCTCACAAGTGATCAGACAGATTGAGACTGTGTTTCCGCATATTTTGCATTGGAGGCTGGAGACTTCTGGTCGGCAGACGAGTAATCATCATTTCTACGAAAAGCTCGGTTATGTTCGGATGTATGCCTCCGAGTCAGAGTATGGTTATGAGAAGAAGATCGATACCGGAAGCGGACAGCATGATCCAATTCAGGAGCATGAACATGTTCAAGCCAATTTGGATTCGATGTGGTACAGCTCCAGTACAATGAGGAACAGCCGCATCACCGACTGTAATATGAGTGGAAGCAAACTAACGAACCTGAATATGACGGAAATGTTGCTGGCAGATTTACGTTTAACAAATACCAAGTTTGAATTCTGTGCGCTGGACGGGGCTCAGTTCCAGGATACACATCTGGGTACAGACCGCGTGCCAATGCAGTGGAGACATTGTGATTTGGGAGGCAGTCGATTTGTCGACTGTGATCTTTCAGGTGTTGAGCTTGAAGCCTGCCAAGTGTCAGGAATGAAAATTAACGGGATTCCTCTGGAGAAATTAATGGAGGCATATGAGTTGTCGAAGGTGTGATAAAGCCCAATTTGAAAAGGGTATTAAATTAAGAATGACCTCGTGCTGTGCCTCATTCAAACAGATTAACCCGAATGACTGGGAGTCGGCGTCCAAAGAGTTCGTAAAGGACAACCCGGCCAAACGTCTGGGTGAATCCAAGGAAGTCGGCCGTCTGGTCGCATTCCTGCTGTCCGGTGAACAATCTGCCAAGTCCTAAATCAATCAGGATAAGACCATGAAACATAAACATTCCCTTCGAGCCATATTAGCGCTTAGAAGGGAATGTTTTATTTTTTATATTTATAGTTTCGAGGTTATATGCGGAGTTTTACCGTGAGCAGTAATGACCTGTATCCATATTTGGGCGCCCGACTTGGATTACGTATGTTGCAGCAACTGTGTTTTTTTGCTGAATCCGGTGCTACCAGCGGAATAACCCATATTTTGATAAAATGCATGCGCTGCTTCACGATCCGCACGATTACCGCTGTTTAGCGAGATAGAGTCGACCTGCTGTGTGGCTACCCATTGCTCAGCAGCGAATAGAAGTTGACGGCCGATACCGGAGCCGCGGTAATGTTCGTGCACAACCAGTGCCATAATACGGCAATGTCTACCGTTCTTTTCATAGGAATATGACGTCTGCATACCAATCAGTCCCACTACACGCCCGCGCACTTCGGCTACCAGCGTTGTGAAATGGGTATCAGCAGCAATGTGAGTGTATCTTTCCTGCATCTCGTCGTAGGTTGTTGGGTATCCCAGCTGATCCATAAGAATAACCATGTCCTGCAGATCCTGATCGGCGCTATGCCGGATATTTACATCTAGACTCATACACGAGACAACTCCCCGGAACGTTCTTTGAGAGACAGATCAATGATGGTGTCGAGTAGCTCAGCAAAAGAAATCCCCGCAGCGGCGGCACTTTTGGGTAGCAGGCTGTTGCGGGTAAGCCCCGGTAAGGTGTTTACCTCCAGTACGTAAGGCACGCCATCCCGAATGAGCATATCCACTCTGGCATAGACACTGCATTTGAGTACGTTGTAACAGGTTAACGCTGCGGCTTCTACGCGCTGATGCAGCTCTGAAGGGAGTTGTACGACCTGCTCATCCGCACCGTTATCATCATACTTGGCAGCATAATCAAAAAAGGCAGCATTGGCACGAATAGAGATCACGGGTAGCATTTTACCATCTACGATAGCACAGGTAATCTCTTCACCCTCAATGTATTGCTCGATCATTACACTGTCATCCCAGGCAAGAGCGGACTCTACTGCCGCAGGCAGGGATGATGGTTCATAGACGATCTGCGTTCCAATGCTGGAGCCGCCTGAGTTGGGTTTGACAACGACAGGGTACGTTAAGTGCTGGACAACCACAGAGGACAGATCTTGCATTCTGTTCACTTGAAGCCAGTCTCCCGTGAGTACCCCCGCTTGCCGCATGAGCTGTTTGGACATGTCCTTATCCATGCATACGCTGCTTGCAAGCACGCCGCAACCCGTGTAAGGAATGCCGAGGGATTCAAGCGTGCCTTGCACCGTACCGTCTTCTCCGTATTTTCCGTGCAGGGCAAGCAAAGCTACATCGATTCCGTCCGATTTATCGATCAGATCCCGTTTGGAATTCAGCTCAATCGGCACGACCTCGTATTTGCTTCTGTCCAAGTTCGCAATCATCTCCTGTCCGGTGAGCAGGGAGATATCCCGCTCTGAAGATGTTCCGCCCATAATAACGCCGACTTTCATATGAAATCCTCCTATGCTTTTTAAAATTTCTTACATCATGCTCGCAACCGTTTCCCCGATGATACGAATGCCTTTGCGAATGTTCTCGTCACTGACTCTGGAGAAGCCGAGCCGCATGGTGTGAAGTCCTTGACCGGGCTCCAGATAAAAGGTATCTCCGGGAGTAAAGGTTACCCCTTTTACTTTACAGGCAGCTAGCAGCTCTCTGGTTCGCACCTCTGGTGGAAACTGCACAAACAGATGCAAACCGCCTGCTCCGGATATTTGGCACATCGGCAGATGCCGTTTCAGACAATGCACAGCGAGTTCATATTTTCGCTTGTACTCTGTACGAGCCCGTTTCAGGTATTTTTCAAAATTGCCGTTGCTTAAATATTGATATAACAGGGACTGATCCAGAGTAGACGTATGAATACTGCGCGCCCGCTTCATGCTTTCCAGATAATCGATCAATGCGGCATCCGCGATAATCCAGCCCACACGCAGTCCGGGAAACAATACTTTGGAGAAGCTACCGAGATAGACAAGGCCGTTACCCTTACCCATACTGGCGATCAAGGGCGAGACATGGGAGCCGGAATAACGAAGCTCTTCGTTAAATCCATCCTCAATAATCGGAACTTGATATTCGTTCATTAAACGTATAATTTCAGTTCGTTTTGCGGGCGAAGTCACGATTCCGGTCGGATTGTGATACGAGGGCACAAGATATGCCAGATCATACGCACTTTCAGCCAGTTCCTGCTCTAGCTGCTTCAGATCCAGGCCATCCGGTTCCATATCGATACCGGTTAGCTGAAACTGGTGCAGCTTCAGGTTCTTGATCGCCGTATGATGTGTGGGATTCTCACAGAGCGCTTTGCCGCTCTTTTTGCGCAATGCCCCGAGCACCAGGTCAAATCCCTCCGTAAACCCGTTCGTAATCAAAATATCCTTACCCGTAAGGTCGACCCCTTTGTTTTCCATGTAGTTCATCAAATAATTCATGAGCGGTTTATATCCTTGCGCGTAGCCGTAATTAAGTAAAACTTCTCCTTCAAGTGACATGCGATCCAGGAAGGCCCGTTTCACATTTTGAAGATCAAACAGTTTTTCATCCGGCGCGATGCTGGTAAAGGAAATTTCGCCGCGCTCTGCTCCCGAGCCATGTTTCATCAGATCATATTGCTCTGCCTGAATTGCATAATCGCTAACCTCTGCCGTCCAGTCAAGTTGCCAATGGATTGCATTGGTCTGTTGCGTTTCAATAAGTGTGCTGACGTAATTACCCTTACCTTTGAGCGCATAGATCAATCCTTCCTCTTCAAGCTCTGCGTAGGCGAGCAGGATGGTGCTTCGGCTTACCTTCATCAACGTGCTCAGCTCACGGGTTGAAGGCAGCTTCTGATTGGGCTGCAAACCGCCTTTTAACATTAACCGTTTCAAATAATCTTTGACTTGTATATATACAGGGCGGTCCTCCGTCAAATGCAGGTCGGAATACATCCCATCACTCCCTCTACTGGTATCTTGCCATATTATAAACCCAGCAGAAAGAACCACGATACCTCTGTTTCGTAGCTAAAGTGGCCTGAGTTGTACGCACAACGGGAAAAAGCCCTGGCTCATATGCCGGGCTGGAGGTGAAGCCTGTTCAATTCTAAGGGTGTAATACTATGCTGTTCTAGCTACAGTTGCATGTTCTGACTAGTCTCTAGAAATACCTGTCTGTATAATTCTAAGTGGAGCTACTTCCTATGCTTTGTCTATATTATTCTAATCCTAGATGATAAACTTGATGCTGTAATAAAAAGAAATCTCAAAAAGGCTAATTATTGCCACTCATTGCTTGCTGCAATAGGTTTTCGTAAAGATGGTAATTCTACAATCTACTTCAAAGCTACGGTTCTTACTAACTGTACTCTTCTCGTGTGCACGTCACCGAATTCAGTATGAAAAAGATGAAAAATGATAGGCTCTGTAAAACGAGCGTGGATACAAAGACATATGTCTTAGTGCCCAAATTCTTCCTCATACCCCTATAGTACCACTTTGAATCAGGGAAGTTAACCTTTTTTTTGAAATATTTGTCGCAAAAGCGAAAATTCCGTGAATTGTACTTCATTTAGCTCGAAATGGTGTCGGATTGTGATATGTGTTAGGATGTAGTTCTATAGAATATAGAGGAAGTGAAATGGATGATTCAGATTACGGTTCCAACACCGGATGTAACCATTACAAAGCAGGAAAATCCGCAGTTAAGCCATATTTACGGATTTACTGATTTTCACCTGATTACAAGGGAGCAAGGCGGAATTTTCATGTTTTATAATGCCGATGATGAGTTGTTATTTGTCGGGAAAGCGCGAAAATTGAGACCGCGAATCAAAAAGCATTTTGAAGATACGGTATCACCAATGAAGAATTATCGCGAGGAAGTCGCGAAGATTGAAGTTTGTTTGGTAGAAGATCCGATGGATCGTGAAATCTACGAGACCTATATCATTAACACGATGCGTGCAAAGTATAATGTAGACAAGGTGCTGTATAAGTAAAAGTTAAGTTATTTAAGGTGCACAAGCAAGTAAACAAGTTAATAAGCTTGAAATATATTTAGGACATATGTCCTGGGTTCATATGCAAGTGGACAGGATGTGATCCATGGATTGCATCCAACTCCATTCTCTTTGCAAATATAGTTCTACGTAGCAAGAATAGAAGCTGAAAAGTTTACTTTTCGAGGAAGCAGCACCACGCAGGGGTTTCACGGATTTACCAAATACATAAGAAGAGGTGATGGTGTTGATCGGTCGCAGCGGTAATCCTACACTTAAAGACAGCACGTTCGAGAACAGAGGATATGGAGAGGATCGGTACCAGAATTACATGACGATTAACGGCACGGTGAACAAAGCGTTCATCACGTTGATCATCTTGCTGGGCAGTGCATTTGCAACGTGGATGATGTTTTTCAAAGGACAAGAAGTGATGCCGCTTGCCTATGGCGGGTTAATTGTCGGTTTTATTTTGGCGCTAATTATTTCGTTCAAACCGGTGGTATCTCCATATCTTGTACCGATCTATGCGGTAGCAGAGGGGATGTTCCTGGGAGCACTTTCGGCAAGTTATGAGTCCTTGTACAACGGAATTACGTTACAAGCAGCTTTGCTAACCATGGCGGTGTTTGTTGCCCTGTTAACAGCCTATAAAACGCGGTTAATCAAAGCAACAGAGAACTTCAAGCTAGGCGTAGTGGCTGCAACAGGCGGCATCATGATTATGTATTTGCTTAGCTTTGTGCTCGGTCTGTTCGGCATCACGGTGCCATATCTTCATGAGAACAGCCTGATTGGTATTGGCATCTCGGTTGTGATTGTCATTGTTGCTGCTCTTAATCTGGTACTGGATTTTGACTTCATCGAAAGTGGCGCCGAGCAAGGTGCGCCCAAGTATATGGAGTGGTACGGTGCGTTCGGACTGATGGTAACTCTGGTATGGTTGTACATTGAGATTATTCGTCTGCTCAGCAAACTGCGGAGCCGCGACTAATCTTACCGTTACAGTTATATGGGTTCACAGATAAAAGGAGCGAAACGCCGGGGATCTTTATCACCGGATGGATTCGCTCCTTTTCTAACCCCTACAGGTCTTTTCTGCAAATTAAACCAATTCAGCGTATATACTCTCCAGCGTCACGATCTCGGGATGGCTTGGCAAATCTCCTTCTGCAGTACAGGCAGCAAACATATGCTGTTCATCTAGAGGGTGACTGTAGAAGCGATGCCTAACAATTTGCCCGTCTTGATTACATCTCCAAACAGGCTCTCCATGTTTCTGAACATGGGGAAGAATAGCGAATGAGCTCAGCGGCATGGACAAGCCCATGCCTATAGCTTTAATGTAGCTCTCCTTTAGCGTCCAAAGGCGATAAAAGGTATTTAACTGTTGATCTGCAGGCTGTGCCGCCAGATACGTGTTCTCTTGCGGCGAGAAGAAACGCTCTGCGATCTGCAGGTCGATCGGTGCTATTTTCTCCACGTCCACACCGATTTCATCTTTACCCCCAGCAATCAGTGCAATCCAATCGCCGGAATGCGAGACATTAAATTGTACATCAGCGTCGTGAGTGAGGGCGGGTTTGCCATATTTGTTACGGGTAAACGTAATCTCTCCATGCCCTAGGCCGGTCAACTTGCTTAACTTCACACGGGTCAGCACTTCACCTAGCACTGACCGATAGGCATCCGCCAGATGTATAAAACGAGAAGCTTGTGCCCGCCGCTCCTCAGAGACAGAGGACAGAAATAGATCCCAGTATGCTTCGGGTATCACAGAGGGTACCTTCAGTACTTGTATAGTTATCATCATTTATCACCTGACGTTGTATTCGGCATGGATGACAGGCTTTCCTCTAATAATTTATCCTTTCATCGCGTTTTCCTCAGTGGACCATGCTAGTTGTGTTCTTTTCCATTCTTCATGAGCAATTTGTATCCGATCCCACATCTCTCTGCGCTCTTGTTCTGTATAATCCACCAACGGTTCATAGAAAAGCTTGGCTAGTACGTCTTTCCATTCTTCATAGGTTTGAATTTCCGTCTTACGAATACCTTCGATTCCATGTGTGCGAAGCATGCATCCCCTGAGTTCATAGCTGTGGTCTGTATCTCTCTGACGGAGCAAAAATGCGTTATGCCAGGGCGAATCCACGGATTGACTGTAGAATTCATGCTTGGGATTAAACTCTTCCAGGCGGGTAAGCTCCTCGGGATCATAATCCACACCCTTGCTTGGTCCGTTAGGCTCGTATTCAAGCCGCCACCCACCGGGAACAACGGAAGAAGGCATTAATGTATACGTAAATGGAGTCGGCCCATAGGTTCCGTAACGAAGAGGGAGCGGTTCAAAAGGCATGCCGCCTAGACCTACATCCACAATCCGACGTTCCACATTCGGGTCCGCATCTGGCAAAGAGACGGATAGACCGAGATGGAACGAGTTCACACGCGGCTGAACGCCCGCGCGGTGCCAGTGCACTTTATAACCCAGGGAATGAAGTAAAACACTGAATGCGCCATTCAAATGGAAACAGTAACCGCTACGTCCTTGAAGGATAAGCTGCACGGATTCTTGCAGATCGATGCCTGCGGGCCTGCCTGCAAAAATATCGACCGTTTGCCAGGATAGATGGTGGACATGTGCCTGCTGCATTTCGGCAAGGAATTCCAGAGTGGGTTTCTTGATTGTATTTATGCCTATCCGTTTCAGATAAGCGTGTATTTCAGATGGAGTTAATGTAACATTCATCTCGTTCACCTCTTAGTTTTATCATGAGCCGCAAGTGAAATGTCGTGAAAGCTACGGCCCTGAATTCATTGTATAAGTGAACGTCTGAAACGCACACATGCGTTTGCCCTGATTGTACCGGTACAATTCAGATGATACTCATAGTTGTAATAGAGTACACATATATATTTTGTGCATGTTTTTTGATAAACGATAGTTTGGTTTCTTTTTCCGGGGTATGTTAACCGTTTGGAGTGGAAATAGGTTAGAATAGAGATAGATAGCAGGATTAGGAGATGGAAAACATGGCTAATGATGAAGTGATTTTGACACAGGAAGGCTTGGAAAAGCTGGAGGAAGAACTGAAGGAACTGAAAACGGTGAAACGCAAGGAACTGGCAGAACGACTCAAGCTTGCGATCAGTTACGGGGACCTGAAGGAGAACAGCGAGTATCATTCAGCCAAAGATGATCAGGCATTTATGGAGACCCGCATTCTGATTCTGGAGAAGATGTTAACCAAAGCCAGAGTCATCAGCGCAGATAATATCGATTCCAATCAAGTAAGCATTGGCTCAACAGTACTGTTGAACGATCTTGAGTTTGCCGAGAAGATTGAATATCAACTGGTGGGTCCTGCCGAAGCAGACGTATCGAACAACAAAATTTCGTATGAGAGTCCACTGGGCAAAGAGCTGATGGGCAAAGAAGTGGGCAGTGTCATTCATGTTAACGCTCCGATGGGTGTCATCAAATACGAATTGCTGGAGATCAAAGTATAGTCAGTGTAAAGCGAGAATAGTAAACCTATGTGGGGATGTCACCCCGCGATATATAGAGCATCTTTTAAAAAGAGGAGATGTTTCAGAGGCTATGTAAAGAGCTGTCTGGAACATCTTTTTTTTTTTTGTTTTCCCAACTTAACTCACGGTTAATGGTTGATGGATGATAGTCGAATGGTTAAGTTTCAGGTTATTTTCCCATACTGAATTCAACCTGAAATCATCTCCAATATGGTGAATTTTCGACAAATACTGATTTTTGCATGACCTGACAAGCCGAGTAGTATATAATTACGGGAAAACTTTAAAGTGATGGAGTAGATACAATGAATTTGAGTAAGTCTGATCTGGACCCTAACAACGCTGGCAAAGGGGAACGCTTCTCGCGTGCCGGTTTTATCTTAGCGGCCATCGGTAGTTCCGTAGGTCTCGGAAACATGTGGAAATTCCCTTATATTACGGGCGAAAATGGGGGAGCTGCTTTTTTCCTGCTCTTTATTGTCTGTCTCTTGCTGATCGGTTTGCCTGTATTGCTTGCCGAACTCGCTATTGGACGCAGCGGACGGGGGAGCGCAGCGACTGCTTTTATTAAAGCAGGTGGACACAAAGGCTGGTTAGTAGCTGGTTTACTGCAAGTATTAACGCCTTTTATCATTCTGTCCTTCTACGTCATCATCGCAGGATGGACATTGCAATATGCTGTAACTTCGTTCAGCGGCACGTTGTTTAACAATTCGGATTATGCTGGACAATTCAGCAGTTTTGTAGGCGGTTATATGCCAATTGTCTGGCAGTTGGTTGCCGTTCTGATTACAGGCTGGATTGTAGCGAAGGGTGTATCCAACGGGATTGAGAAGTTTAACAAAATCCTGATTCCAGCTATGTTGGTCCTGCTAATCATTCTAATGATCCGTGCAGTTACACTGCCAGGATCAGGTGCCGGGGTTTCCTTTTTCCTGAATCCGGATTTCTCCCAGCTCACAACGGAGTCGGCACTGGTTGCCCTCGGACATGCCTTCTTCTCGCTTTCGCTGGGTATGGGTATTCTCATCACCTATGGTTCATATGTGGATAAAAGCCAATCCCTCGGTGCAGCAACGGTTGCCGTCGGTGCAGGAGACTTGCTTTATGCTTTTATTGCGGGTCTGATCATCTTCCCGACAACCTTCTCGTTTAACATTGCGCCCGACCAAGGTCCGTCCCTGATTTTCATTGCACTACCTGCAGCGTTTTCTGCAATGCCACTGGGTTTTCTGTTCGCAGGATTATTCTTTATTATTCTGGCAATCGCGGCGTTAACATCGTCAGTATCACTGCTGGAGGTTCCCGTTAAGTATTTCATGGAGCGTTTCGCATGGAGCCGTAATCGCGCCGTATGGAGCATTGCTCTCGCTGTCTTTATCGTAGGGCTGCCTTCCGTTCTGTCACTCGGACTGTTCCCGGAGTGGAAGATCGGATCGAAGAGTGTGTTCGACTGGATGGACTTTATGGCTTCCAACATTCTGTTGCCTGTAGGTGGATTGTTAGTTACGATCTTTGCGGGATACTTTTGGAAAACGGCCGCCGAGGCATCCGGTCTAAGCTCCGGCTGGTTCCGCATCTGGCTGTTCATGCTTCGTTATATAGCACCGATTCTGGTTCTGCTCGTGTTGCTGCACACGTCTGGCATTATTCACTTCTAGGCCGCCTGCGCAGATTTACCAAGCATAAAACCTCTTGGAAGAAATGCAAAAGCCCTTGTGTTCCCCTGTTAATTTTGGGACAATACGGAGTAGAGGTTTTTTGGGTAAGACGACCGAGGAGCCATATGCTTTTTGCGAAAAGAGGTTTATACCATGATTAAATCATCCATATATGGATTAACATTAGAGCAATTACGTGCTTGGTTGCCTGAGCATGGGCAGAAGAAATCCCGCGCGTCCCGCATCTGGGAGTGGTTATACCAGGAGCGGGTTTATGATTTTAACGGCATGTCCGATGTTCGTCAGGAATGTTTGGATGTGCTCTCTGAGCATTTCACCTTGAATTCAATGAGTGAACACGTGAAGCAGGAGTCGGCAGACGGTACGGTGAAATTCCTGCTCCGTTTGCAGGACGGAAACCTGATCGAGACGGTGCTCATGCGGCAAAAATATGGCTTAACTGTCTGTGTTACCACACAGGTCGGATGTAATATTGGCTGTAGCTTCTGTGCCAGCGGGCTGATCAAGAAGAGCCGTGATCTCTCTGCAGGAGAGATTGTAGAACAGATCATGCATGTGCAGCGGCATCTGGATGCAGCGGGTCAAGGCGAGCGGGTTACCAACGTCGTGGTAATGGGCATCGGCGAACCGTTTGATAACTTCGAGCATATGAGCAACTTCATCGAAGTGATCAAGGATCGCAAAGGGCTTGCTCTTGCAGCGAAGCGAATCACGGTGTCCACAAGCGGATTGCCAGATAAAATCAAGGAATTTGCAGACAGCAGTCTGCAGGTGAACCTTGCGATCTCCCTGCATGCGCCGAATAATGAGCTGCGTACACATATCATGAAGATCAACCGCGCATTCCCGATTGAACAATTGATGGATGCGGTGGATTATTACCTGGAGAAGACAAATAAACGCATTATGTTTGAATACATTTTGCTTCGAGACGTGAACGATCAGCGCGAGCACGCTGCGGAACTGGCTGAACTGTTGTCCAGCCGCAAGAGCATGGTCAGCGTAAATCTGATTCCATACAATCCGGTGGATGAGCACAGCCAGTACCAGCGCAGTACAGAGGAGTCGATTCTGGGCTTCTACGATACGCTGAAGAAGAACAACATCAACTCTACAGTACGTATGGAGCATGGTACAGATATCGATGCGGCCTGCGGACAGCTGCGCAGCAAGCAGATGAAAAATGCGGAAGCTAAAGCAGACGGGAGAACCTCTGCAAAACCGGACGCTAGCCGTCTGGCTATGGGATAAAGCACGCAAATAAAGCATGACTGCCCGAATCTAAGAAACATAACAAACGCCTCTATGTACTCACTAATGAAGTGAAGATAGGGGCGTTTTTTGAGTTGCAGGCTAATTTCGGACTTCCAGTCAAGTTGGCTTGCTTACTTCAGCTTCTTCGTCATCAGCAGATGGGGAATGCCATCCTCCATAAATACTTCGGAAGCAGGAGCATAGCCAAGACGTTCATAGAAGCCGGAGGCTTGAACTTGTGCGTGCAGCTTGGCTTTCTCTAATCCGTCTTCCTTGGCCATCTCCTCCAACTTGTTGATTAACACGCGGCCTAGGCCATGCTTGCGGTAATCCAGCATCACGCAGATGCGTTCAAGCTTGGCAACTTGCTCTACGATGCGAAGTCTGGAGGAAGCGGCAGGTACACCATCCACATAGAGCAGGATATGGCGTGCTTCTGTCCCTAGCGCATCAAATGCATCGAATTCATCGGAGGCAGGTACGCCTTGCTCTTCTACAAAAATGGCCATACGAATGGCAAAGCACGCATCAAGCAGTTCCGGGGTGTTTGCTTCAACAACAGTTATATTCATGAATCGTTCTCCTTTACCTAGTCGGATGGAATATCGGAATGGAATTGAAAGTGATACACTTAACTAGTGTAGTTATATCATCAATTATGTTGCGAATGCAACAATTTTATAGGAGTGTGAACTCTGTGACAGAACCGAAAGAGCCTAAATTAGCCAACGAACCGACTCAGCCGAACGATGAATCGCAGGAAGTACATGAACTGAACGAGCCAAGAGAAGTGTTGCGCGAGATTGGCATGATTGCTCGCTGTCTGGATTCCATCAGCAATGTGGAGTTTCAGCATTTGAACTTGTCCCGTGGACAATATTTGTACTTGTACCGCATTTGCGAGAACCCTGGTATCATTCCGAACCAGCTGGCTGAACTGATCAAGGTGGATCGTACAACGGCAGCAAGAGCGATTAGCAAACTGGAATCGGACGGTTTTATTGTCAAACAGCCGGCATTGGGTAATAAAAAGAATAAGGTGCTGTATCCAACCGAGGCTGGGCTTGAAGCGTGGCAGTTTATTCGCAAAGAAGGCGTGCATTCGGATCAGGTAACGTTGGATGGTCTGACACAGGAAGAGATTGAGACAGCAATCCAGTTGCTGCGGAAGATGAGACACAACATTGAGGTCGATTGGAAATTTGTCAAAAAGGGCGGACGCCGCTCATACATGGATCACGATGATTAAGCGCACACTTGGAACAAGGCCTACTTCCAAAAGCGTAAGAAGTGGCCGAGTTGCTCCGTCATATATTCCCGTCAGGAGGAATGGTGTGAAGTTTATTTTCCGAAAAAAGCGGTCATGGTACATATTACTTGTAGTTGTTGTATCTGTAGCGATTGTACTCCTATGGAGGGAGCGGTTTGTGATGGAGAAGGTGTCGCCTACAGTTGCCTTTGTTGAAAAACATATGACGAATCCGAATGGCACACTTGCAACCTATTTGCAGGAAGCGGCGTCGGAGAGAGCGGACATTGTTGCTGGCCGAGAGGCACTGTCGGAGTCGCTTGGATTGTGGATGCAGTATGCTTTGGCAAGTGATAACGAGGATATGTTCGAGCAGGCTTACAAGCAGCTCCAGAAGTACTATGTGATCAGGCCCGACATTTACATTGCCTGGAAGCTTGATCCTCAAGGGAAAGTCCATGTGGCAACCAACGCGCTGGGTGACGATCTGCGAATTATGGGGGCACTGTTGCAAGCAGCCGACCGTTGGGAGCAAGGCAGAGCAGACAGGCTGGCAACCGCATCGGCCCTTTCCCGAACATTAACGCAGCGAACCGAGCAACAGGGGTACCTGGTCGATTTTTATGATTTTAAAAGTGGACATTCCACGGACACCTTAAGTCTGGTCTATGTAGATTTGCTCGCTTTGCAAGCGATGAGAGACCATCAGATGCTGGAGCCGGACGTTTACAGCATGTACGAGGATATACTGCATAAAATGCCTGACGATGGATTATTCTATCCGAAGAGCATGAATGTAAAGTCCAAGGCTTACACCTACGATGACAAAGTTAATCTGATTGATCAGCTCATCGTTGCCAATCATGTGATGGAGATGGGGCACAAACCCGACAAGCTGCTTGCTTTTCTCAAAAAAGAGTTCGGCACCCGGGGCAAGCTCCCCGGACAGTATGATCGTAGAACACAGAAACCAGCCGTAGATTATGAATCGGCATCGGTGTATGGTCTATCCGTCCTGCTTGCTGTTCGCTCAGGTGATCCAATTTGGGCAAAACAACTGTATAAACATATGATCACACTGCGAGGGCAAGACACACGATATCCGGGCGGTTACGTATTTGACGGAAACACCCACCTGTTTGATAACTTGTTCCCGTTGCTTGGCGAAACTTATTTGTATAATTTTCTTAAAAAGTAAAAATTTATTTATATAATCCGAGATTATATGTTACTATATTATTGTCTTTAATTGTCGATTTTTGTTGGAATTTCGGTTAATAAAAAAGAGGTGTTGGCACCGAGTCATTCTGAAATTGGATGCAGAGAAGGAGGACTATGAGAAATAACGCACCTACCCAGCGTCTGGCCTGGGGTTACGCAATCTTGATTAGTCTCGCCATCGTACAGCAGTTCTTTGTATATCTCCACTTGTACATGAATCAAAGCTACACCAAGCTGGATGTTGTATTTAGCATAGCGTCACTAGGGGCGCTAGCCGCAGGGCTTTTGCTTCCTGTCGGTGTATCCGTCGTACTGATATTTGTATACTTGGTCACTTATTTTGTGTGGCTCGTGACTTTTGCAGAACCCAATGCGCTCGTGTTTTCCTGGTGGCTGCTCATTCCGGCGAACACGGCAATTGCTGCTTATATTAAAAGAAGACTTGTGCGAAGTGCACGGGTGATCGAACGTCTGGAGCAGATGAAGGATCACAATCCAGAGATCGATCTGGATACAACGCTGGGCAATAAGGAAGCGCTTGGAGATACATTGGTTAAACAGAGCAACCTTGCCAGACGTTATTCAGACTGCTATGGATTCAGCATCGCCATGTTTAAGATTGAATTTCTGCCGCTTGTGCAGGAGTCGCTTGGTTCAGTTCGATATTCCCAGTTGCTACTTGAGATCTCACAGTCGATTCAGAAGCAAATTCGATATGAGGATCACAAATTTTTTGTAGACCGCGGACGATTTGTCATATTGTGTCCGATGGTCAATGTGGATTACCTGCCTATGTTAACGCGAAGGATTAAAAAAAATATTATGGATTTGGATGTGCTCGATAAAAAGGGGAACCAGCTCCAGACCATTATCAAATCAGGTGCACTGGTTTTTCAGAAGGAACAATTCAGCAAGTATGACAATCTTGACGCTGTCCTGGCAGCGCTGGAACGAAACACGGAGACGGATTTAATCGGGGAATATATTTAACCGAAAGGAGCGAGGCGGATGGATTATATGTCTTGGTTTATCCCGATCTGTATTGCCGTCAGTTGTATTTTTGTGGTGTTTACCATCGGATTAACGATTGCCACGCTCCGATTTCGCTCAAGAGTAATTCGAAGGTATGATCGGAGGAAAACGGATGGCTGATTTCATTCTGATCTTGTCGATATTCAGTATTTGGATCGCTGTGTTCGAATCGATCGTCATTATGGCCGGAGCTATTCGTTTTATCCACAAGCAGGAGAAGAAGGGCATTCAGATTCCGGAAAATATGGATCATTATCCGAACGTCACGGTTATGGTACCTGCCCATAACGAAGGTCTGGTCATCGTGGCAACAGTGGAGCATATCTTGCGACTGAACTATCCGGAGGATAAGGTGCAGGTCATTGTCATTGCAGATAATTGCACGGATGACACAGCCGATCGGTTAAAGTCGTTCCTTGGACAGACCAGTTATGTGCACCGTAACGTTACCGTACTTGAACGCAAAGGTACGGGTGGCAAATCTGGTGCGCTCAACGATGGACTGGAACTGGCAACCGGAGACTGGATTTGTATATTTGACGCAGACGCTGCACCGGAGCGAAATTCACTGATGTTCCTCGCGCAAAAATCACTGGAGAATCCTGAACAGTACGGGGTCGTGTTTGGCCGAAACAAAGCGCGTAACCGCGGGCAGAATTTTCTCTCCAAATGTATTAATCTCGAAATTATCACGTCTCAGCGTGTCTATCACACCGGGCTGTGGGAGCTTTTTAAGCTGGGGACAATTCCGGGCACGAATTATATTATTAAGACAAGCCTGATCCGGGAAATCGGCGGATGGGATGTGACGGCCATTACGGAAGATACGGCGTTGTCGTTTGAAATTATGAACCGGGGACAGCTGGTTGCCCTAGCGCCGCAAGCGGAAGCGTACCAGCAGGAACCGGAACAGCTTGGTGTATACATGAAACAGCGTGAACGCTGGGCCAAGGGGAATTACCAGGTAGTTCTGGACAACATTCATAACCTGTTCAACCGTTCCAGCTGGCGAAATAAATTGCTTGTCCTCTACTATGCGGTCAGTTACTTCTGGTTTATGTTGGCTATTATTGTCTCGGACATTATCTTTGTGGTTAACCTTGTTTACCAGGTTATCGCAATATTTAAACCGGAGGTCAGTTCTCCATTCCAGTTTGCCGGGGACGCCTACGTCTACCTGGTTATTGGTTGGGCACTGATGTATTTTATCTATGTTCTTCAGATCAATCTGGCACTGGCGGCAGATATCGGGCAGAGCAACACCCGTAACTTTATCTATGCGTGCGTATCGTATTTCACCTATGCTCAGCTCTTCATTTTGATCTCGATTCGTGCTTTCTATAATCTGCTGATGGACAAGATTCGAAAACGCGAGAGCAAATGGTACAAAACCGAGCGATTTGGCTAGGGATAAACAAACCAAAAGTTTGCCAAGAAGGCTGTTTGCGGAGTAAACTCCGGCAGGCAGCTTTTTTATTATGGTGAAGGTTGCCTGAATCCGGTATACTTTTACAGATTATAGTGGGTAGAAAGGTGAACGGACTAGAGTATAACTCATAGAGTGGGGGTCTGTGCAGGTATGAGTGAAAGAGGTTCTGATTTTTACGATAATGACGCGGTATTTGAGACGTATATGGAACGTCGGCAAGGTCAGGATAACGCCAATGATACGTTGGAGCGACCGGTTATGCTGGAGATGATCGGGGACGTTACCGATAAACATATTCTCGATCTCGGCTGCGGAGACGCAAAATTTGCTGTAGAACTACTCGGCGAGAGGTATAATGGCTTGGCTTATACAGGTGTCGAAGGTTCAACGAATATGGTTCGGGTTGCCCGCAAGTCCGTTCAGGGATTGAATGCCCGAATTGAGCAATCTTATCTTGAAGAGTGGACGTATCCTGTAAATTCATATGACCTTGCCATTTCAAGATTGGCGATCCACTACATCGAGGATGTTGAAAGCCTCTTTTGCAAAGTGTATGGCGCACTTAAAAAGGATGGAATCTTTGTTTTCTCGGTAGAACACCCGGTGATAACTTCAACGCTGCAGCCCTCCGGGACACGAACCAATTGGATCGTAGATCAATACTTCGTCGAAGGGTTTCGGGAGCAGCGGTGGCTTGGCGGCTCCGTCCAGAAAATGCACCGTACCATTGAATCTTATTACATGGCCCTGCAGGAAGCTGGATTCCGAGTGGAGCAATTGCGTGAATCAGCACCGAGGCGGGCGGAGTTCGTCGATGAGGAGACGTATCAGCGCAGACAGCGTATTCCGCTTTTTCTGTTTCTCTCCGCACGAAAATAGGCTTAGGAAGAGGCAAACTTAGAAGCGAAGTTATACTCAGTTTAGCGAAAGTTTTACACAGAAAACCGTGGATAACACAATATATAGGAGTAGAAAGCCCAAAAACTATCCACATGTGGATAAGTCTTTGGGCTTTCTTGTTTCATTTTGCCTTTCTCTGTTCCAATGGGATGCGGATGATTTTAACTTTTGGATGCTGCTGCTCGTACATAAACCCGTTCTCCATGCTGATCTACTTCTACCGGAGCTTCAAAGAAATCACTTAATACAGCCTGTGTCATCAGATCAGTAGTTAATCCGCTGCCGAAAATTTCACCCCGACGGAGCAAAAGGCTGTGCCGGAAGACGGGCAGAATCTCCTCGGTGTGATGCGTAACATAGATCAGCGAAGGTGCGTCTGAACGTGCCGTCAGTTCACCGATGCTGTCTAGTAGATGCTCTCTGGAGAACAGATCAAGCCCGTTACAAGGCTCATCTAGAATGAGCAGCTGTGGATTAGCCATCAGGGCACGGGCAATGAGCAGTTTCTGCTTCTCCCCCTGCGAGCAGGTGCGATACTCGCGATCCCACAGATGCTGGCAGCCCAGCGTTTGCATCCAGTGCATCGCCTGATCCAAATCTTGGTCTGCCAGTTTGTCATACAGACCAATTGTAGCGTGTTTCCCACTAATCACGACATATTGCGTACGATCAGAAGCGTACAGTTTCTCCTGCAAGGAGGAACTTACCCAGCCAATCGATTTTCGAAGCTCCCTCAGATCTACACTGCCATATTCATGACCGAGTACTGAGATTCTTCCTTCCGTAGGCCATAAATAACCGGTAATCATATTGAGGAGCGTTGTTTTGCCCGAGCCGTTCAGGCCAAGCAGCGCCCAGTGTTCGCCTCTGTTTACACGCCAGCTGACATCGTGCAGCAGAGTGAGATCTCCTCTTTTCCAAGTCACATGCTGTACATCAATGATCATCTAACGATTCCTCCTCTCTGTTCAATATCGCGCTTCTGCTTCTCCACTAATTGTATTGAACCTGCCATGGAGGTTTCAATAGCTTGTTAAGCTTTAGCGGCTGGATCACTGCGCAAGAATACGGCACACACGCCGATCAGGGGCAAAAAGGAACACAATCGGATGACGAAGGAAATGCTGGTCACATCGATCAGAGAACCAATGACAACCGAGCCCAGCCCAGCCATACCAAATGACAGGCCAAAAAACAAACCTGATACGGTTCCAATGTGACGCGGCAGCAATTCCTGCGCGTAGACAATAATAACACTGAAGCCCGACATCAGGATTAAACCAATAATACCGCATAACACCATAGATAGGACGGGACCTGCATACGGGAGCAACAGTGAGAACGGAGCCGTACCTGCAATGGAAAACCAGATCATCGGTTTGCGCCCATAACGATCTGCGAGTGGCCCGCCAAGCAGGGTTCCAACCATGCCTGCAAATTGAAGGATAAACAAGCAGAGCTGCGCCTTGGAGAGTGGAAGATGATGCACATCCGTGTAATAGAAGGCGTAGTACCCTGTCATAGCCGCAATATAAACAAACTTGGAGAATAACAACAGGATGAGAACGCTCATGGATATGACGATTCGTCTTCGACTCACAGGCTGAGGCGTTGCTTCTGATTCATGCAGCGCATGCTGTACGGACTGTGTCCGATGGGGATGTACAACGTTCAGCTTGTTTTTGTACCAACGGCTGACTGAAGCCTGGATAAGGATGCCGATAAGTGCAAAGGCCATTAGCCATAGAAATTGTAACTGACCATGGGGAAGAAGCACAAAAGCCACCAGTAGGGGAGCGAGAGCTTGTCCCGTATTCCCGCCAACCTGAAAGATGGACTGTGCCATACCGCGCCCTCGACCAGCAGCCAGATGTGCAACACGCGAGGATTCGGGATGAAGAATGGATGAGCCGATGCCAATCAGCGATGCGGATACGAGCAGCATCCATAACGATGACGAGAAAGCGAAGCCGAGAATCCCGAACAGGGAAAATACCATGCCGCCAGGCAGCAGAATAGGCATGGGTTTGCGATCGGATATATATCCGACCAGCGGTTGCAGCACCGAAGCAGTAATGTTTAGTGCAAAGGCAATCCAGCCCATCTGTGCAAAGCTGAGATGCATGGCTTGTTGAAACAGCGGGAAGGCAGATGTAACCACCGTTTGCATGGCATCATTCAGCAGATGGGCGAAGCTCACCCCTGCAAGGGCCCAGTTTGCTGCGTGGTTTAATTGAATTTTGTTTAGGGCGGCTTGAGTCATTTCAGATCACCTCGGATATTTTTATCCATAATAAAAGATTGTTATAGAGCTTGTCTTTGTGAAAAGTGCTTGGAAAACAAGCACGATTTGCTATAATGTCAGCAGGTGAGAAACGATGGAATTAAACATGGCATTCAATGGTTTGGAGTTATGGAAAGCTTCTGGCGGGTTCGCCAATGAACCCCATGTTCATGATGATTGGTATCAGGTAACCCTGCCAATTAAGGGTCAATGCTTGCTGGTGCAGGAACAACAGACATATTCATTGCAGGCCGGATCAGGAATCATTGCCCATCCCCGGACGGAGCACTTTTTTGAGATTGGTTCTGATGCAGCCGTCATTGTGATCAAATTTCGTAACCTGCCGGGAAGGCTTGCGAATCAGAGTTCAACAGCAGTCCCTTCAGAATTACAGGTCACTCAAGCTTTTGATCCCGCGGAGATCAGCAGGCTGTTCCGGGGTTGGCATGTGACCGGGCTGGAGGATGAACCGGACCCGTTGCTCATTCAGGAGACTGAGCTGGCAGTAGAGCAGTATCTTGAACGCATATTATCTATATCCGGGTATTCGCACGGATTGGCAAGAGAAGCTGGCTCCATATGGTCCGGGAAAACAGAGGGACTATCGCTGCCTTGTCATAATCGACCTTATTTCCTTGGTGCAGCCGGAAGTAATCCAGGAATAGATCCTCATATGCAGCGTGTATTGGAGTACATTCACAGTGACTTCACAAGCGAGATAGATATTGACTCGATGGCAGCGGTAGCGCACCAGAGCAGGTACCATTTTATGCGCTCGTTCAAGAGGTTGACGGGTTCAACACCGTACCAGTATCTACTGAATTTACGTGTGGAGGAAGCCGTCCGTTGTCTGCGTAATACAACCGAATCGGTGACGGCAATCAGCTTTGCACTGGGATTCTCGCATGTCAGTCAGTTCTACAGAGCGTTTCAGCGCGTCAAGGGTGTGACACCGATGCAGTTCCGCAATCAGTTATGATATGCAGTAGTCATACATGTTGAGGCAGAATAGCAACACGATTGCTGCCTCTTTTTTTCGTATTCGAATACAGGTATCAGGCAATTTGCGTATGCATCGGTGGGGATATTTTTAAAAGTTACAAGGTGTCCCTGATTTTGTTGTTGCTAAACATTCAAGACTCTGCTAAGATGAGAAAAAAGTTTATGTAAGCGTATTCATTTAAATTAAAATTACAACGTTGTAATTATGGGGGATGTAAGATTTGATAAGGCATAGTTGAGGCATAAACGAGACTGAATAAATGCGATTTTTATTGTGATTGTGCGGTATAGTATGGGTTGTTACAAAATTAAAGTTGGATCAATATCAGATGTATTACAGGGGTATATATTTTTTTTATTAAAAAATTCAAACGTTGTAATTTCGAGACGAAGGGGAGTGTTTACGTTGAAAAAACGCATGTCCACGCTGTTCAGTCTGATTCGGCGGGATAAGTATTTGCTGCTGATGTTCTCACCAATCTTTCTGTATTATCTCATCTTCATGTACCTGCCCATGCCGGGTGTACTGCTTGCCTTTCGTAACTTTATACCGGGTCAGGGCATGTTCAGCGGCGAATGGGTGGGGCTACGCTGGTTTGAGCAGTTCGTCAACTCGATTTACTTCTGGCGGCTGCTGCGTAATACCTTTTTGCTTGCCTTTCTGCCACTCTTGTTCGGTTTCTCCATCCCGATTCTGTTTGCAGTCTGCATCGTAGAGATTAAGAACCGAACCTTTAAACGCTTCGCGCAAACCGTAACTTATCTTCCTCACTTTATCTCCACCGTTGTGGTGGCCGGCATTATAATCAACTTCCTATCACCAACAGATGGTATTATCAACACCCTGATCGCAAGTCTCGGCATGGAAAAAATAAACTTCATGATGGATGCAAGCTGGTTCCGTACCATCTTCACAAGTTCGGACATCTGGCAGAGCTTTGGTTTCAGCTCCATCATCTACATCGCAGCCATTATGGGCATTGACCCCGAGATGTATGACTCCGGCAAAATCGATGGCGTGAACAAGTTCCAGGAGTTGTGGCATCTCACTCTGCCAAGCATTAAACCGACCATCGTGATTCTGCTTCTTCTGTCGCTCGGCGGCATTATGAGCGTAGGCTTCGAGAAAGTATACCTGCTCTATAACGGGGCTACATATGAAACGGCAGACGTACTGTCCACTTATGTGTACCGTATGGGGATCGAGGGTCAGAACTATGGCTTCGCCACAGCTATTGGACTATTCAACTCTATTATCACCTTTATCCTTGTTTTTGCAGCCAATACCCTGACTCGCCGCCTGACCAAAATGTCACTCTGGTAAGACACACACTGATCCAAAGGAGAGCCTGTATGCAAAAATCGAGAAGTGACCGATTATTCTATGTCTTTGTCTACCTGCTGACAATTCTGGCGGTTGTAGTCACGCTATATCCATTCCTGTATGTGGTCAGCATTTCCTTCAGTTCGGTGGATGCGATTGATAAACAAAAAGTGGTGCTCTGGCCTGTAGGCTTCACACTCTCAGGATATAAGATGGTACTGCAATACAAGGAACTGTGGGTTTCCTTTTATAACACCGTCTGGTATACCGTTGTGGGTACGCTGCTTAACATTGTAGCGACTTGCCTTGCTGCATTCCCGTTGTCGAGACAGCAGTTTTTTCTGCGGCGCAAGCTGAACTTTTTTATCGCTTTCACCATGTATTTCTCGGGTGGACTCATTCCGGTCTACATGCTGATCACCTCGCTTGGTCTGTACAATACCCGCTGGGTGATGGTGCTGCCTGTACTGGTAATTACGTTCAACGTCATGATCTGCCGCTCGGCCTTTGAAGGGATTCCCAATGAAATATTTGAAAGCGCCAGCATTGACGGTGCAAACGAGTTAACGATGCTGTATCGTCTCGCTGTTCCGATTATCAAGCCTACACTTGCGGTGCTGACGCTGTACTATGCCGTATTCCACTGGAACAATTTTTTCTCGGCCTTGCTGTATCTGGGCAAACAGGATATGCAGCCGCTCCAGATGTTCCTGCGAAGGGTGCTGATCATGGCTTCGCCAGAGGTCATGCAGAAGATGGGCGGTACCATGACATCCGGAGCGCTGGCGGTTTCTACGCTGCAAGTTCGTTACGTCTCCATCGTGGTCAGCATTTTGCCGATCGTGATGATCTACCCGTTTATCCAACGGTACTTCGTTAAAGGGATTACCCTCGGAGCCGTGAAAGGATAGATTGCATTACCAAGCACCACAGTCATTCAAGCAAGTCATTCAAGGGAGTTCAAGAGGGTTCATACCAAGGAGGAATGATGGATGAAAGTCAAAGGGGCAGGAAGAAAAAGTGTAATTGCAGCGATACTTGCGATCAGTTTGGCAGGTTGCAGCGGGGGAACAGGTGCAGGAACCGATGCGGGGAAGACACCTGAGAGTACAGAAAAAGCCTTTAATTATACAGGCGCTGGGCCAGTAACGGATCAACCGGACGCGAAGCTGTCCATCCTGGCAACGAACGCGTGGACGACAAACGTGGATTTGTCCACCGCAGCCATCGTTAAGAAAATCGAGAGCAATGCGGGTGTAAAAGTCGATTGGGATCTGATCCCTCCTCAGAACTATGCGGATGCGGTGAATCCAAGACTGGCTGCCGGTACAGGACTCCCGGATATCGTGTATCTGCCGGATCAGGATCAATTAATGAAGTACATTAACAGTGGTCTGTTCATTCCGATTAATGATCTGGTAGAGAAATATGGCGTCAATCTCAAAAAAATATATGAAAAGTCGCCATCCGTAAAAGCCAGTTTAACGACGCCAGATGGTAAAATGTATTATGTTCCGCAGCAGACGCTGACGCGCAACTACATGCCTGTATTCATGGTGAATGAGCGTTGGCTCAAAAAGCTGGGATTATCCGAGCCAACCACGCTCGATGAGTTCACGGCGATGCTGCGCAAATTTAAAACGGATGACCCTAACGGCAACGGCAAAGCGGATGAAATTCCATTGTCCATGGAATCGAAGTTTGTGCCGATGGCCTTCGGCCCCGCCTTTGGACTGGATTTATCGAACAATTTCTATGCAGACGATCAAGGCAAAGTGCACTTCAGCTACTATGAGCCGGCCTACAAGGAATACCTGACGTACTTGAACGGTCTGTACAAGGAAGGCCTGCTTGGGGTGGACTACGCGAGTACCACAAGTGACCAGGTTACTTCACGGATCTCGCAGGACGTAACCGGAGCGACGTTTAATTTCAGCTGGTATATGTCGATGGTATACAGCCCGCTCTTCAAGGATTACAAGCCGGAAGAGCCAATTATCAAAGGCATTCTGCCATTAAAAGGGCCGCATGGAGACCAGTTCTACATCGGACGTACACCGGTTAGTGGTATCTTCGGTATTAGTAAGGATAGCAAGAATCCGGAACTGGCTTTCCGCTTCCTGGATTATGCAGTGAGTGACGAAGCACAAACCTATTACACTTGGGGCATCAAGGATGATACGTATACAGAAGAGAACGGCGTGAAGAAATTCACGGATAAAGGTAAAGACAATGAATATATCCAGAAGCTCGGCATTGGACCAGTTAACTTGCCAAACATCCAGTCCACGGATTCAGCGGACTCGATCGTTGCACCGTGGCATGCGAAGCTGGACAAAGAATTAGAGAAATATGTGCGTGAACCGTTCCCGTTTGTGTATGCTTTGCCAGATGAAGCGAGCGTAGAGAGTATGTCGATGCCTGACATCACCACATACGTAGAAGAGATGAACTTCAAGTTTATTAGCGGTGATGCAAGTCTGGATCAGTTCGACAAGTACATCGAGACACTAAAAAGTATGAACGTTGAACAGGTGATCGCAGGCAGACAGGCACAATACGATCGTTATAAAGCTGCACAGAAATAAGAAACAGGTTTCAGGCATATGAGAGGTGTTGATTCAATTTGATTACCATTAAAGATATAGCCAAACTGGCGGGGGTGAGCTACAGCACGGTATCGAAGGCACTGAATGACGATCCCCGGATCAAACCGGCGACCAAGCAGAAGGTGTTAGCGGTAGCGGAGAAACACCAATACCGGAAAAATATGCTGGCCCGGCAGCTCTCCACCGGCAGAAGCAATATCATCGGTTTTGTGCTGGATGAATTGAGCAATCCATTGTTCTCGAACATTTCCGGCAGCCTGCATACCGAGCTGAAGAAGCGAGGATATCAGATGATTCTGGTTGTTGCCGATGACGGTGTGGACGTGTTCAGCCAGCTGCGTGTCGATGGTTGTATTCTGTGGGACTATGCGCTGGACAACCGGGATGCATTCTGGAAAAAGTTTGCGACCCTGAACATGCCGTGTTTTGTACTCGGTACAGATGAAGCCCCGAACTCTCCTTACATTAAGATTGATCGTAAGGAGGGGCTGTACAAGGCAGTGGAGCATCTGAAATCACTCGGTCACAGCCGAATTGGATTCATCGGTAACTCGCAGCATGTGAAGCTGGAAGGTTATCGGGAAGCATTGCAGCGCACGGGACTGACTTTTAATGAGGACGATGTATTGCCCGCGCATTCTTCGTGGGAGGACGGGTATTTCGCGATTCGGAACTATACGTTTGGAGCGGAGTCTCCCACGGCATTTATCGGCTTGAACAACCTCGTAACACGGGGAGCGCTTCGGGCGTTGCTCGAAGCGGGCTACAGCGTACCGCGTGATATCTCGATTATCGGTTACGACGATCTGCCGGATATGCAGTATGCCGAAGTGGCATTGACCACCATTGGTCCACCGCTGGATGAACTGGCCGCTCAGGCGGCAGAGCTCATCGTATCCCTGATTCGTGACGAGCAAGTGGATGTGCCGGTAATTATCCAGCCGAAGCTGAATCTGCGTAATTCAACAGCGACGTGCCGGCAGTAATGCCGGCTTCACGTGATTGCATTTGAACCAATATAAACTACTAGGAGGTAACGCGATGCAGGTACAGACGCAGTTATCCTGGTCTGAGCGAATTGCAGCTACGATCATGCAACAATGTAACGAGGATGGTTTCCATGCATTTCCTTCAGGACGATGGGCATATGTGGAGGGCATGACGTTAATGGCTATGGCACGAACAGGAGAAGAGTATAACAAGCAGGAATATATCGATTTTATGAAAAGACATATGGATCTGTATGTGCAACCAGATGGTTCTATCGGTACCTACTCCCTGGAGGAATATAATCTGGATCAGATTAACCAAGGAAAGAACCTGTTTGCGTTACTGGACGATGCCAAGGATGGGCGCTATGCCGAGGCGGCTCATCTGCTCGCTGCGCAACTGGCAGGGCAGCCACGCACATCCGAGGGTGGCTTCTGGCATAAAAAAATCTATCCGTTCCAGATGTGGCTGGATGGACTGTACATGTCTTCTCCTTTTCTCTCCCAATATGCGAAGACGTTTCAGCGTCCCGAGTTATTTGATGAGGTAGCTCATCAAATTTTACTGATTGAACGCCAGACGCGTGATCCCCGTACAGGGCTGTTATACCACGGCTGGGATGAGTCTAAAGAGCAGATTTGGGCCGATTCCCTGACCGGATGTTCCCCGCACTTCTGGAGCCGAGCTATGGGCTGGTATGCCATGGCCATTGTGGATAGTGTCGAACATTTCCCGCTGAATCATCCTAAACGGGGGACGATTATTGGTATCTTTGAGCGGATGTGTAACGCCTTGGTACGAGTACAAGAGCAGGAGAGCGGACTATGGTTCCAGGTGCTGGATCAAGGGTTCCGCAAAGGAAACTATCTGGAAGCTTCAGGCTCAAGCATGTTTGTATATGCAATTGCCAAAGGTGTGCGTTTGCGTTATCTGGAACCTCACTTCAGAACCGCGGCCGAAAAAGGTTGGCAAGGACTTACGTCCAAGTTAATGGAGGAGACCAACGAAGGTGTTCGGTTGAACGGCATCTGTCATGGAGCAGGATTGAGTCTGGATCGTGATGGCTCGTACGGCTACTATGTCAGCGAGGCAATTGTAAGCGATTCCTTTATGGGTGTTGCTCCATTGTTGCTGGCCGCACTGGAAATGGAGCGTTTGCCATGACGGAGCAGCGCTCGGCAGCGGATCTCGTGTTGGAGTCATCTGCTCCCTGTATTACGGTTGCTTCTGACGGATCAGGAGATTATACAACCATTCAGGAGGCAGTGGATGCTCATCCAGATCATGGTACTCACGGCCTTCCGATCCGAGTGAAGGCCGGCGTGTATGTTGAGAAGCTGCACATGGATAAGCCGGGCATCCATCTGATTGGTGAGGGCGCCGAGCAGACGATCATCACCTACGATGACCATGCGCTCAAGCGATTTCCCGACGGTTCACAGTATCATACATTTCATTCGTACACGGCGTTTGTCGGGGCTGATGATTTCAAGGCGGAAGGCATCTCTTTCGTGAATTCGGCTGGGCCAGGTAGCGAGGTAGGACAGGCGCTAGCAGTCTATGTGGATGGGGATCGCGCTGTGTTCCGCGGATGTCGTTTTATCGGTCATCAGGATACGATCTTTACCGGACCGTTGCCTGAGCAACCGCTGGATCGCAGTTATTTTGGCGGGCCGCGTGACGGTGCGGAGCGCAGGAAGTTAAGACAGTACTTCGAGGATTGTTATATCGAAGGAGATATCGACTTTATTTTTGGCTCGGCTACGGTCGTGTTCAAGGGTTGTGAGATATTCACGAAGAGTCGCTTGACGGAAGCGGAGGTTGCAGAAGGGCAAGTCAATGGGTGGATCACAGCCGCCTCTACACCAGAAGATGTTCGTTACGGTTATGTGTTTATCGAATGTGATCTGACCAGCAATGCCCCTCCGCAATCGGTGTATCTGGGCAGGCCTTGGCGAAATCATTCCAAAGTCTGTTTCCTGAACTGCTGGCTCGGTGCACATGTGAAACAGGAGGGCTGGCATAACTGGAACAAGGTTGAAGCGGAAACCACGGTGAATTATGCCGAATATAAAAGTGCTGGGCCAGGAGCCGGACGTGCAGATGTGCGCGTGCCTTGGTGCAACATACTGACGGACGAAGAAGCGGCCGAGTATGCGTTGTCCCTCGTTCTGTCGGGGGAGGATGGCTGGAAGCCATTTATTTAAATAGGGGGATGTTGATCCTCTGGCTGTTGTTTGAAAAAAGAAAGTAGAGACTGTATCTAAATTCGTTCAGGAATTTAGACACAGTCTCTTTGGTGCTTGCTAGGTAAGGTTTTTAATCTAGAGAGAGCACTTATTTTATCTCTAAATCAACTCATTTTATGCCTTTAGATTAATATTTTAATAGCTGACGTCAAGTTCTGAAATGTGACAGAGGGGCTGAGTTGATTGAGGAGAAGAGCACGCATACAGTTGAGAATGGAGCGGGCTAGAAGCCGCCTATACGAACTGGAGAAGAAATATAACGAATTTCTGCATCCGGAAGTCATCAAGCAGTCGGTAATTCTAGATAAACTCATTAACCAGTTTAATCATGAAGAAGAAACCAAAAACAAAGCCGATAGATAAATAATCGACTTTGTTTGAGAGGTTAGTGGTGTTATTTTAACTTATCGAATTAGAAATCAAAGTTATCCGGGTCTGGACCTACCCGCACATTCTCGTTAAGCGAGCTGATCCGTTCCATCTCTTCCGTGGACAGCGTGAAGTCAAAAATGGCCGCATTCTCGATAATTCGGTGCTCTTTGGTCGATTTCGGAATGGTTACAACACCATTCTGCAGATCCCAGCGAAGGATTACCTGTGCGATAGATTTACCTTTGGATGCAGCGATCTCTGCTAGTACTGGATTGTCCAGCAGTTCACCTTGCATCAACGGTGACCAGGCTTCAAGCTGAATGCCATGCTGTTTGCAGAATGCTCGCAACTCGTCCTGTGTTAGACGGGGATGGTACTCCACTTGGTTGACCATCGGTTTCACTTGTGCATCCTGCATCAGATCTTGGAGGTGATGAATCTGAAAATTACTTACGCCAATTGCACGGATTCGGCCTGCTGCGTACAGTTCCTCCATGGCTTTCCATGCACCCTTGTATTTACCGGCTTTGGGCCAGTGAATCAGGTATAGATCCAGGTATTCCAATCCCAGCTTGTTCATCGTGGTTTCAAATGCGGCAAGGGTTTCCGTATATCCAAGGTCGGCATTCCATACCTTGGAGGTAATAAACAGGTCCTCGCGCTTTAACCCGTTCTCTTGCAATGCTTCAGCAATGGCTTGTCCAACTCCGGCTTCATTGCCGTAGATCGCCGCTGTGTCGATACTGCGGTAACCGTGTTTGATTGCACTTTTTACCGCCTCGATCAGTTCTGATCCCTCTTGGACCTTGAATACGCCCAGGCCAAACCAAGGCATGTGAACACCGTTGTGTAATGTTGTTGTCGATTGTAGATTTTTTGCTATTGTCATGAGAAATCCTCCTTGAAATCTGTTTATATTTCCATATAGAGTTGAATTGCCAACAATTCATGATACAAAATTAAATCATACTAGATCAAATAATGCGCAACCTATATAGTAACGTATATAGTCTGTCGATATATAATATGAGACCAGATATGCATTCTAACGGTCTCTGATCTATAACGAGAAAGGTGCTTTTCTTCCAGATCAAACCTTAAACAACGTTTGGTTTCAACCTGTCTGAGTTTGTCGTAACTTGCTGTTCAAGATGCTGTGCCCATATCGTCAGGATTGCCGCAATGAGCACCATTAATGCACCGACCCAGGTGGTATGGATCAAACCAATGGAGTCATTCACGACTCCGCCAAGATAGGCGCCTATAGCAATACCCCCGTTAAACGCAGCGATATTAAAAGCTGACGCGACATCTTTGGCTTGCGGTGCAATTCGTTCTGCCAATGTGACCACAATCATCTGAAGACCAGGCACGTTCATAAAAGCAAGAAGCCCCATGCCCATGATGGTCACTAGTGCCGCCCATTGGAATGGAACGGTGAAGTACAGAATGCCCAGGATCATGGTCTGCACAATGAACATGACAAGAAGTGACTTTAATGGATTCCGGTTGGCTGCCTTGCCGCCAATCACATTACCAATGGCGATGGCAATACCATACAGCAGCAAAATGAAAGCGATCGTTTGCTCCGAATAACCGCTGATATCATGCAATAACGGAGATAAGTACGTGAACACAACGAATGTGCCTCCGTAGCCTACGGCTGTGATGGTAAAAGCAAGCATTAGGCGACCGCCTGTTACGAGTTTTACCTGATCCCGAAAGATTGTACGATTACCACGTTGTAACGTTGAGGGCACAAGCAACAAGTTAGCAACCAAAGCAAGAATGCCAACGGCTGCAATCAGGATAAAGGCTGCCCGCCAGCCAACATTTTGGCCTACGAATGTACCGATAGGCACACCGGTTACCGTTGCAATGGTCAGTCCCGAGAACATCGTGGCAATAGCACTTGCTCTGCGGCCTTCCGGTACCAGATCAGCCGCTATGGTGGAGCCGATCGACATGAACAAGCCATGTGAGAGAGCTGATATGACTCGTGCAATGAGTAGTACGGTAATCCCGGTTGATAATGATGCCAAGGTGTTACCGGCAATAAAAACCAACATGATTGCGAGTAGCAACGTTTTGCGTGATATAGCCGATGTAAGTGATGTCAGGATTGGTGCACCAAACATCACGCCCAGAGCATATATGGTAACGGTCAGCCCTGCTGACGATACGCTAATATGAAGATCATTTGCGATCAGGGGCAAGAGTCCTACACTGATGAACTCCGTCGTACCGATGGCAAAAGCGCTGATTGCCAGTGCCAGTAGCGCCCAAGTGCTGTGTTTTGTCTCATGATGCATGTCCTGTTCAACTCCTAGAATGTAGATTTGCTTACCGGCAAATGCTATTATGAATTATTCGGTATAACATGAACAGTACGTACTTTTTAGTACCCTACGTACTTTTTAGTGCCTATATAGTAGCGTGAACGGGGGCAAAAACTAGATTCATTAGGGAGGAAGACGACAATGGAGCGCAAAAAATATAATATATCTGTTGAAGCAACGCTGGAGGTTATTGGCGGCAAATGGAAGTGTGTTATTCTTTGTCACCTGACGCATGGAAAGAAAAGAACGAGTGATCTAAAGCGTATTATGCCCGCAATCACCCAGAAAATGTTAACGCAGCAGCTGCGGGAGCTGGAGAATGACGGTATCGTAAAAAGAATCGTGTACAATCAGGTACCGCCCAAGGTAGAGTATGAATTAAGTGAATACGGCCGGAGTTTAGAGCCCATTCTGACCGCACTATGTAATTGGGGTGACCAGCACATTATCAAGGAATATGGCGACAAGGCAGCCATGCTGGAAGATAACGGACTCAATGACTTTACTACCGACAATGACAGGGAGCTGATGAAACCGTGAGATACGAAATTCTATACGATGGTGCATTTGCTATGCTCAAGGTAGAGTTGCAACGTGGGGAGCGTTTCAAGGCTGAGAGTGGAGCCATGGTGTCCATGTCGCCTACCGTTGAACTCAAAGGATCAGCAGAAGGCGGCATGCTCGCTGGATTTGGCCGTATGCTGAGTGGAGAGAAATTTTTCTTCCAGGAATTGACGGCAGCCGGGGGAAACGCGGAGATTTTGTTATCTCCATCAACCCTTGGCAGTGTGGAGGCAGTAGAACTGGATGGCTCGTACTCTCTCTATGTACAGAAAGACGGATTTCTGGCAGGAACAGAAGGCATTCAGGTGAATACCAAAATGCAGAATTTGAAAAAAGGTCTTTTTTCCGGAGAAGGCTTCTTTATAATTGAAATCAGTGGACGAGGCACTGTGTTTCTGTCCTCATATGGTGCAATACATCCTATACAATTGGCTGCTGGCGAAGAGATTATTGTCGATAATGCTCACTTGGTAGCTTGGCCTCATTACGTCGATTATCGCATCGAAAAAGCATCCCAAGGCTGGTTATCCAGCGTGACGAGTGGCGAAGGGTTGGTTTGCCGTTTTCGAGGAGAGGGCACCGTCCTGATCCAGAGCCGAAATCCGCAGGGATTTGGTCAATGGATAAAACAGTTTATTCCTACACGATAAATCGTTATATTATTTCATAGATGAATGAACAGAGATGCAACGGAAGTGTATTTCGAAGCGTTATTATAACAGGTTCGTTATACCATGTATGATATATACATACATCTCTGTTGCACAAGATCGTACATCACGGAGGTAGAACAATGAAAAGCTCAAGATACACAAATCCGCAAGATAGTCCCGGATACCTGTTATGGCAGGTAACCACAATGTGGCAGAAGGAAGTACGGAGGGTTCTGGAACCGCTTGATCTGACACAGCCCCAATTCATTTTATTGCATACTTGTCTATGGCTTAATGAGCGTGACTTGGAAGGCAAGGGAGTTACCCAGGTACAGATTGCTCATTTTGCCAATGTAGACGTGAATGTTACCTCCCAAGTGTTACGAGCCCTCGAAAAAAGAGGTTACGTTACGCGTGCCCGTCATCAGACCGATACACGGGCCAATATTATTACAACAACGGCGGAAGGCACAAGGCTTGCAATTGAGGGGATGAATCTTGTGGAGGAGTCAGATAAAAACTTCTTCGAGCTTTTAGCGGATCGTAAAGAGGGTTATATGGAAATCATGCAGGAATTCATCCGGCACAAAGCAGATCATTAAACGCAATTCTACTCATTACATTAAATTACTAATAAGCCGCATGCCTTTTGCATGAAGTGAATTCTTCATATAGGTTTTGTGAAAAATGACGAAAAATAAAAAAACCTCCCTAACCATGTAAGGTTGGAAGGTTTTTTTGTCATTGAAATCTAATCCAGTCTGTAGGATGCGAATGGCTCGCCATGACGGAAACCCTCGCTGAGTTGATCCAGTTGAGTCAGCAAGTCATCCGAAAGGTTTAAATCAAGGCTAGCCAGATTGTGCTCCATCTGCTCCGTCTGCGTGGCTCCTACAATTACGGTGGATACGGCCGGGCGAGTTAATAGCCATGCGAGGGATAGTGTACTTGGAGAGCAACCGGCGGCCTCTGCCTTGGCACTTACCTGCTCGCTTAGCCGAATATTATGCTCCAGCAAGAAGCGATTGAACGACGGGTCGGTATCTGCTCTGGAGCCAGACGGAATACTGGCTTGTCCATTGTATTTTCCCGTCAGGATACCGCCAGCCAGTGGGAAGTACGGGATAATGCCTACGCCTTGATCCAGACACAGCGGAACGAGTTCGTTCTCAGGTGTTCGATCGGCGAGCGAATAGCTGGTTTGCGTGGAGATGTATCGCGCATATCCGCGCATCTCGCTGATGCCAAGGGCTTTCATCAGCTCCCAGGCGGCGTAATTGGAGGCGCCGATGTAGCGCACTTTGCCGGACGTGATCATATCGTCGAGCGTGCGCAGTGTTTCATCCAGCGGGGTATGCGGGTCAAAGGTATGGATCTGGTATAGATCGACATAATCCGTCTGCAGACGCCGCAGGCTATGTTCCAGCTCTTGCTGCAGATGGTAGCGCGAGGAACCGCGCCCATGGGGACCATCATGCCGGGGCAAGCCGGCTTTGGTAGCAAGCACTGCGTTTTCCCGCCGACCGGCCAGTGCCTGTCCGATGATTCGTTCTGATTCTGTGCCAGCATAGATGTTGGCCGTGTCAATAAAGTTGATGCCACGGTCCAGTGCTGCATGAAGGATGCGGGTCGAAGCGGCTTGATCAGCTCTTTTGCCAAATGCATTCGTGCCCAGACCCAGTGCCGATACACGCAGACCGCTGTTGCCTAAACGTCGATACTCCATCTCTCATCGCTCCTTTGGTGTCCAGTATTTGTATAGCCGATTATAACGTAATCTATTGAAAACGTGTTATTAATATAGTTAAATGAATGAAGAAACCGCAACTAAAGGAGATATGATGGAAAACAGTGCTGCACATTTAACTAGACGGAAGCCGAAAAAACCGAAGAAAAAATGGAAGAAGCCGCTCATCATCATACTGAGCCTGTTGATTGTGCTCGGAGGCATCGGATTCATCTATCAGAAACAACTCGTTGTGCTGGCATTTAACCTGTTCGCCTCAGGTACGGTGAAGGAGGCTTTGGATGATTCGTATAAAGCCGCAGGGGATAAGGATGCGCCTGTTGTTCAACATACCGATCCTTTTTCATTGTTGTTGCTGGGCATTGATCAGCGGGATAATGAGCCAAGCCGTTCGGACACGATCATCTATTCTGTCGTGCGTCCAGAGGATAATAAAGTGTTATTGTTATCCATTCCGCGTGACTCCTACACTGAAATTGTGGGCCGTGATGTGAAGTCCAAGATTAATTCGGCTTATGCTCATGGCGAAGCCAAGATGGCAATGGATACGGTGGAGAAGCTGCTGGAGAACAAAGTGGATTTCTATGCTGCGATTAACTTTCACGGCTTGAAAGACATTGTCGATGCGGTAGGCGGTGTGGAGTTGCCGATCAAGAAAGACATTGAGAACAAAAATAAAGCGCATGAGAAGCTGTTCGTGCAAGCTAACAAACCGATCTATAACGGCGAAGAGGCGCTGGGATATGTCCGCTATCGGGAGGATTCGGATTTCAACCGTACGATGCGTCACCGGATTTTCCTAAGTAGCTTCATGAATCGTGCGATGGAGGTCAAAAATCTGACCAAAATCCCGGACATCATCAAGATTGCCGGATCGAATTTTACAACCAATATGAAATCGGACTTTATTGTGAATTTTGCCGAGTCTCTATATATGAAGGACAGCATTCCAACCATCAGCAACTATATGCTGAAAGGCGATGGGAAGATGCGCAGCGGTACGTGGTATTATGATCTGTCTGATGAAGATCTGGCCTATGTGCGAGGTATGATTAAGAGCTGGTTAGACCCGAATACAACGCAATTGATTGTGCCGGAATCGACGGATGAGAGTGGCACAGCAGAACAAAGCGATACAGCAGATAAAAGCTAGATTTGCAGCGTTCTGGAGCAATGGGGCTTCGCGCCTTGCTGATGATAAGATAAAAACACCAAAGTACACAGCAGGGCGCTTGCTCTCTGTGTACTTTTTTTGCTGTCGTATTAAGTATGGGTATAGGTATTCATACCGGTATCAGGTCTATATTTTTTCGCCTAGATTAAGACGCTAAGAACCAAGAGAAGTTACAGTCAAAGGTAGCTGTGAAGTCAGCTGTTCCAGATCCAAATCCTCTGAACTGTTATCTACAGAAATCAGCTGTATATTGTCCCAAGTACAGACGTTGGCTTTCAATCCTTGCACAAAAGCATCCCAGTGCTCCAGCTTCCATCTGTCCCTCTCCAACCCTCGATTTCGCAAGCGCTGTTCAAGCACATCCATATTTACATCAACCCGGAGCACAACAGGAGTGACCTGTTCCCACCCGTATTTGGAAACCAACCCGTCAATGTAATCGCTTTTATGAAAATAACCAACAAAAGGCGCGTCCAGAATAACGGATCTGCCCAATTGCAGATTGTCGTTGGCCACGTTGAGTAACGTTTCGTACTCCAGATCCATCACGATATCGCGATAATAGGTGTTGCCGTCACGATCATGAGGTGAATATCCTTGCGTTTCCAGAAGTTTGCCCGTAAACGTGTTACACAAAACATCTTTATCCAAGTAACAAAAGTGATGCTCGGTAGCCAGCTTCTTGCCAATGGTTGATTTACCGGAGCCAGCGGAGCCGATTAGAAAAATCAGTACAGGTTTCATGCCCAATTCCCCCTACAGAATATCAGGATCATATCGATCGTGAATGGATTTTACCCTCCATATAGTTCGCATATACGAACTTGATTCGCGTTGGTGAACATTTGCTTCTAGAGTAAACTGTTTCTCTCAGAAAAACAATCCCTTTTGGGGAAAAAGAAATCCGAAAAAATTTTTGGGAAAGCGGTTGATATTTTCGGAATGGCTGATCTATAATGAGGGCATCGTTCGGTGATGTGAAATAAGTTCACATATGCGAACTTCGACGTCGAAGAATTTGAAGGAGATAACATGGACAATATTCGCATGAATAAATCTGCGGAGCGTGTAGCAGATTTACTCGTTTTATTTGCCAAGAGTGGTACTCCGTTAACACTGAATGAAATATGCAAACAGATGAATATGCCTAAGAGTAGCGGTTTTGAACTCGTTCAGACCTTGCTGCACAAAGGGTTTATTGAAATGGACGATGCACGTCTCAAGACATATCGCCTGGGAATTGCGGTGTTTGAGACAGGTATGGCTTATTTGTCCAATATGGGCGTTCCCCATATGGCCCGGCCTTTGCTTCAGGAATTGAATCGCCAGACAGGCAGCACGGCCTTTCTTGGCATTGAGGACAAGGGACGGATCGTATATCTGGACAAAGCGGAGAGTTATTCGGTGATGCGTCCAACAGCCAAGCTGGGCTCGCGCCGTTATATGCATACTACCGGGCTGGGTAAGGCATTGCTTGCAGCTCTTCCAACCAGCAAGGTGCTGGAGATTCTGGGAGACGGCGAGATCCCTTCGCGCACATCCTACTCCAAAGTGACGGTTCCCGATATTTTGCAGGACATGCAGGAGATTTGTGAGCGCGGTTATTCGATTGATGACCGTGAGGATCATCTGGAGATGTACTGCATCGGATCTGCTGTCTATGATCAGTGGGACGAGCCAGTGGCTGCAATCAGTGTGGCTAGCATGTATTCAGGCATGACCCCGGAACGTGAGGCCAGCATTGTAAAGCTGGTTAAAGAAGCCGCGTGGAAGCTCTCCGGTCAGCTGGGCTACAGCGGTGATCGCCTGTATCCGCAAAGACAAGAGTAGGCTTATGGAAGTGCAGATTAATATAAACAAGACATATGAGTTAAGGGGGATACAGATATGTGGCGTAAGCTGAAGAACTTGAATACCATTGCCGAAACCGGCATTGTACTCATTATTCGATCAGAAAGTGAAGAAGAGGCACTATCCGTTGCAGAAGCAGCAATTGCAGGAGGAATCCGGGCACTCGAAATTACGATGAGTGTACCGGGAGCACTTGATGTTATCAAGATTTTATCACGTAAATATGCTTCCCAAGGTATTCTGATCGGTGCAGGTACAATTCTTGATGGGGAAACGGCGCGAGCTGCTATACTGGCTGGAGCAGAGATGCTGGTAAGTCCTCAACTTAACCCGGATATGATCAAGGTTGCTAACCGTTACCAGGCGGTAACCGTTAGTGGGGCGTTCACTGCCAAGGAGATCGTAGAGACGCTTGAAGCGGGAGCGGATATCGTGAAGCTGTTCCCGGCGGAAGCTGTAGGGCCGCAGTATGTTAAAGCGATGGCTGCGCCTCTGCCTCAAGCTGCGATCGCGCCTACGGGTGGAGTTACACCGCAAAATGTGCATGAGTGGCTTGCTGCTGGCTGTGTTGGCGTTGGTGTCGGCAGTTATATCACCAAAGCGGCCAAGGATTCCGGTGATTATGGACGAGTAACGAAGGCTGCGGAAGAGTTTCTGCAAGCTGTAGCTGCTGCGCGCTAATCGGCTCCAAGCAGATCAGATAACCCGTGCACATGTAACAAAGTTCACAGCGATCAGGGAGCTGCGCCAAGCTGGTCGTTGTGAGCAAGCAGGGGGACGGGAGTCTGGAGTATGTTGGGACAGATGTATAGAATAAAGAGGTTTTACCCAGTTATGAAAACGTATACTTCATTGGAACCTTCCCCATACCGCGGGAGAAGCATGGCTTGTTCGAAGTTTTAATTTCCATATTTATTCATTAAATATAATTTGAGTAATTTTATATTTATAAATGTTGAGGAGAGTGACTTCCATGGCAACGTTAAAAACATCGCCATCCCCTGCTTCGGTACCTCAGGCACCAAAAGTAGGTTTGAGATGGGGCATCATTTTATTATTGCTCCTGGGTGCCGTTGTAAACTATTTGGACAGATCCAATCTAAGCATTGCAAATACAACGATAGCAGCAGAGTTCGGACTGTCTTCCACGCAAATGGGATTGCTGTTATCCGCCTTTTTATGGCCATATGCATTGGCTAATCTGCCAGCGGGCTGGCTCGTGGACAAGTTTGGACCCAAAAAGATGTTTGCCTGGGCTTCTGGACTGTGGTCTGCGGCAACCATATTGAGTGCGTTCACTAATACATACTCCCTGTTATACGCGATGCGTATGCTGCTGGGTGTATCGGAATCTCCTTTCTTTACCTCCGGTCTGAAGGTAACCGAGCGCTGGTTTGCCAAGAGTGAGCGTGGACTGCCAACCTCGATAATTAACACGGGATCACAGATTGCGAATGCGATTGCACCGCCGCTTTTGACGGTTCTAATGTTGACGATGACGTGGAGAGGGATGTTTATTTTTGTCGGTGTCATTGGTCTGATTATTATGCTGATCTGGCTCAAGGTGTATCGTGATCCGACATTTGCCGAAAAGCAGCTGATCAAAGGGCCGGAAGCTGCAGCTGAACAGAGCACAGGTACGGAAAAAGCAAAAACCGCTGATGCTCCCAAAGCAAACTGGGGTTCTCTGTTCAAACACAAAAGCACCTGGTTTATGATCATCGGAAACTTCGGCATTATGTTTACGATCTGGGTATACCTGACATGGCTACCGAGCTATCTGGAGAAGGAGCAGGGCTTTACGCTGAAGGAGACGGGCTGGATTGCATCGATTCCGTTCGTAGCCGGCATAATCGGCGTACTGCTGGGCGGATTGATCTCGGACTTTTTCATTCGAAAAGGGGTAAATGTAGTGACCTCACGTAAGGTTCCTATCGTTGGAGGAGCAATTCTGGCGGCAGCGTCGGTAGCGCCTATCCCGTTTATCGACAGTACGGTTGTAAGCATCGTTTTATTGTCTGTAGGTTACTTTGCTTCGCAGCTGCCATCAGGTGTCATATGGACACTGGCTGCAGATATAGCTCCGGGTGAACAAGTAGCATCCTTGGGTGCAATACAGAACTTTGGCGGATTTCTGGGTGCTGCGCTTGCTCCTGTTGTAACCGGATACATTTTGGACACGACAGGCAGCTTTAATAACGTATTTTTGCTGGGTGCGGGGCTGTTGCTTCTGGGTGCTTTATCTTACGGTGTATTTTTGAAAAAACCAATCCCTAAATCGACTCACTAAGACGGCTAGAAGGAAAATTACTTTCTTACTACCTCCTAAAATTACTTTTTTTTACTACCTCCTATAAGTAGAGAGAGGTTGGTCTGTCATCGAAGTGGGTTGCATAAAATCTTTAATTCAACGTATACAGCTTCAATAAATAAGCATCAGCGTCTTCTGGCATCTGTAATATCGCAGATCTGGAGTGCTGGTGTTTTTTTTTATGTAGCAAGCTTGGAAGTGCATTGGATGGAAAATTATCATGAAAACCTCTATTTTTGACATAAGTATAGTAAAATTTAGGGAAACATCTTATGACAACCAATGGAGGAAGTCCATGAAGGAATTTAAGGATCGGCTTGAGCAGGTTCAGGCGCAGCAGAAACAGCTGGCGAAGGAATATCAGGCGCTGCTGCAAGAATACCAGTCGGATGATCTCATTGTACGTAATGAACAGCTGCTGGAGCAGACCGAAGCTCAGAAGCTTAAGCTGCGGCAGCTTGAACTGCGGGCACGCCAGATGGAAGAGGAGAATGCGCGTCTTCGCACGGCATTGTCCGAGCAGATGCTGGACGAGAAGCTGAACTTGATCCGGGTATCCCGGGAGAAGATGGAGACGTATTTTCAAGGGAAAACGGCAGTACATAGTGACCAGATCAGTGATTTGGAATATCGAACCAAAGCTAATCTGAATACTCTCTTCAATCAGGCTTCCCAGCATCTGCAAGAGGATGCGGCTGAGATGAAGGAGCGGATTGCCTATCTGGCAACCGAGGTCAATGCACGTATCGAATCACACAAACAGGCGGTATGGGAGAGAGCCGAGGCTGTGCGGGGGCAGATGCAGCATGGTTATGAGCAGATGGCAGAGGAGGAGCTGAGCGAGGAGACGATCCAGCGCCGGATCAAGCAGAACCGGATGGAGATGCGGATCGGGCTGAGCTGGATTAACAAGGTGGCGATCCTGCTCCTGATTTTGGGAGTTGGGGCAGCCTTCCGGTACTCGTATTCGACGTGGTTTAGCGATGAGATGAAGGGCGCGGGCTTTTTCCTGCTTGGCATATTGATGCTTGCGGGCGGTGAGCTGCTGTTCCGGCGGAAACAGAAAACATTTGCCATGGGGCTGCTCGGCGGAGGTATATCTGTGCTGTTTGGTTCGATATTCTACAGTTATTTCCTGCTGCATATTATCGGGCTGTATACAGGTCTGGGTTTATCCGTGCTGGTGTCGGCGGTGTCCGTCCTGCTGTCTTTGCGGTATCAGTCGAAAACGATCTGTTCCTTTGGTCTGGTAGGCGGTTATCTGCCTTTTTTCTCGTACCTGTTTACGTTTGGACTGGAAGGCACAGCGGTCTATACCGCAATGATCTATCTGTTGCTGCTGAACGGTATCATTGTGTTCATTTCGTTCGGGCAACGATGGCCGGTAGTGCATTACATCAGCTTCCTGTTCCACGCGCCATCGATGCTCATTCTGCTGTGGCTGTCCCCGAGTGAACAGGTAGGTATGCTGTATTCTGTGGTGGCTTTTGCTCTGTATCTGGGTATTACGCTTGCTTATCCGTTTAAACATCGGGTGAAGCTGACTTGGTGGGATTTTGCCTTGTTAGCGATGAATACGAGCTTGAGTTGTCTTGTGTTATATGTATTGCTTGATGCGGCGGGCTGGAATGATGCACAGGGCTTGCTTGCAGTTATTTTTGCACTCGTCTATCTTGGACTTGCGAGGTTGGTTCAGCGACATATGGCGCAGGAGAAGCAGACCATTCTACTTTTTTATCTTACGTCGCTCACCTTCACCATTCTGTTTGTTCCGTTCCAGTTTGGTTCGAAATGGCTGTCGATGGGCTGGCTGATTGAAGGTGTCTTGCTTGTTACGTTTGGACATTTCAGAAAATTCAAGGCAGTGGAGCGTGCGGGCTGGGGCATCGTGCTACTGTGTATTGTAATCTTTGTGCAGTATGACCTACTGTCCTTATTCTTTGTAGGGGAACAATCGTATTTCATGTTAAAATACTCCAGTCTTACGCTGGGAACCCTGCTCATTACGCTTTATTATGCTTGGGCGCTGCGCGGAAACGCCTCCGAAGGAATGGGAAGGCGATTCAACTACGTCCCGTGGGAGCGTGGTTTCCTGGAAGGTTTCAGGTACGTGACCCTTGTGAATGTATGGTTGTACGTGCTCTATGAATCGAATGAATTGTATATCAGGGCTGTGGATGAGACCTTCCTGTTATACATGTTCTACAAGTTGCTTATGTTTGCGGCGCTGACGATTGCTTTGGCGTATGGACTGGGCAAAGTGAAGATGCTTCGTGACACTTTCCTGCGGGGTTATACCCTTTTCCTGCATGCAGTCGGATGCTGTATTGCACTGGCTGTTACCTTAACGATGCCTGCATTGCAACCAGGTTTGGAGCAACATACGGTAGCCGAGATTGTCGGACTGGTGGTGTTAATTATTTTCAACGTGGGCGTATTCTTCGCGGGGCGTGATCTGCTTATTTTGGGGATACGTAGTCAGTTCAAAAGTGTGGAGTGGTATCCCGTTATTGCGGGCATCTACTTGCTCGGCGTCATCACCGCGTTCCTGACCATTCAGTTCCAGTGGGGCGACGTAGGACTGATGTTCAGCTTGATCTACCTGGTGCTGGCTATTCTCTATATCGCGTACGGGTTCCGTCGAAAATATGTCATGATCCGCCGTCTCGGTCTGGGTTTGACGCTGTTCGCCACGGGCAAGATGGTGTTCTACGATGTCAGTCTGTTGACAGCGGGCAGTAAAATCATCGCGTATTTCAGCTTTGGTCTGTTGCTACTGGGTATTTCGTATCTGTATCAGAAGGTGTCCAGCCGGATGGAGGAGATTCAGGCGAAGGAGAGCGTGGCAAATACAATAAATCCAACAAATCAATCAACGCGATCCAGTGAATCTGAGAAAAATATCCCAGGTACATCCGAAGAAACAGATGGTGAACAACATTGATGTAGGCTTAAAACGAGTGTCGTTGTACTTATCATATTAGAAAACGCTGTGCTTGCTACGTTGTATTCTTCGTTGAACGTTGTCAAAGGACTCTGGAATTAAAGTGATTTCAGAGTCCTTTTGAGTGCGAAAAATGCTATGGAATGGCTTCGTAGAGCTCAGTCATGAGGTCTGCCAGTTCACCCTGTGGCTCAATTGGCTGATGATTCATATCGGTAGGTGTCATATAAAAGATGACGTTTTCCTGTTTGAACATGGTCACATGAAATAACACGCCTGTTGTGTCTTCTGCGTCCGAATGCTGAACAATTTTTACATGTCGAATCTTTTTAATCCAGTCATGAATCAACTTGGGATTGGTCGTTCTTTTTGTAGAACCGTCACTGCCACTCATGATCTCAATTGAATCTACTTCAGTGATGTTATCGGGATAGAACGACCCAAGCTCTCGTGGAGTTTTATTTAATTCCGCTGGATTGGGCAGATCAGAGCTTTGACAACTGCTAAGGATCAAAGCAGCAAAAAGAGCGCATGTGATCGCGTGAATGGTATTTCTTTTCACTGAAATTCCTCCCCTTATATTGTGGAACGAAGGACGTGCTGCAAATGTTACGCATCGATGACATTCGTGAAACGTTTTGCACAGGAGTCGCGTTTATAATAGAGTAAGCTGCCACATTTAAGGTTGATTGTTCATCCGAAGCCACGAAATTTCGGAGGCCGATGTCCCCTCTGGTGATACACCGCCATCGCCGCTCACGCGAGATAATACGGTTACGGTCATAGATAGAGCGAAGGCAAGCAGTACGTATATCAAAATGTTTTTTTTCTTCATGGGAAATACCTCTCTTGTTGAATAAGCTAAAGCGTCCGTCAGGGCGTTATGAGAAAAAATGCACAACGTCTGGTATAGTTATAGAATGAGTAAAGAATGTTTAAGCCTGTTTAAGTCTATGGTGTTCCTGTATATCACTATATGAAATGGCAGGCACGCAAACAATGGAACAAATCTGATGAATTTATCAGTACTCGAATGAAAAGATAGAGACCGAGTGACATTAAAGGTGGGGAATAACATGCGGGAGACGGCAAAAATCGTCATTCGTACGCCGGGACAGGAGAGCGATGGTTCATTCGCCTATGTGAGCCAGGGCCGCTCGATTACGGTGGGGCGTTACACAGGTGTCAGTGAACTGGACTTGTCCATCTATAATCAGATGATATCGAAGCGGCATTGCCGCATTCATTATGACACGAAAGAACAGCTCTGGATCGAGGATCTGGATAGCAAAAATGGAACCGAGCTTAACGGGCAACGCCTCGTCCCATATGAGAAATATCCGTTTGGCGAAGGCGATAGCCTGACACTGGTCAACGGTTTGATTCACCTTCGGGTGGAAGGTGATCTCGGGGAGACGAGAGAATATCGTATATCGGACTTGCTCGGTGAGGGTGTGCGTCTACAGGATCATCTGCAGACGGTACAGGTAAACGAGGATGAAATTCCGTTGTCCAAGAAGGAATATCAATTATTCAAGTTGCTGTATAGTGAGCTGGATCATTTTGTCACGAGGGAGCAGATCATTGCTCAGGTGTGGCCGGAACGAAGTATGCTGGAGAGTGATCCGGTGGGTATCGACGAGATTAACTCGCTCATCTACCGCACGAATCGCAAGCTGGGCATTCATTTTACGATTAAATCCGTGTACAAAAAAGGGGTATACATGAAGTCTCATGTCGGGGAAACGGGTGAATAATTGCATCATATCCTCTAAACAGTACTGCCAAGTAATAATGATCATGCCTTTGAAAAGAATATAAACATAACAAAGGGAAGCTTCTGCACGGTCATAGACCTCCGAAGCTTCCCTTTGTTATGATGAGTTCATGATGATTATTCAATTAATTCCATGGCTGATTGCCGTGTTAACTTTGATTGCCGTTGTATGGATCGTAATCGTAAGCTGGAAAAATGGAATTTCGCCCATGCCGACATCCCGCCCGGTCAGGCAGGTAGTGATACAGGAGGTCAATCGTATAACGGGTTATGCAGATATTATGGAAGCGGGTTCGGGATGGGGAACACTGGGCATGGATGTGGTGAAGCATTGTCCTGGCAAAAGGTTGACTGGCATTGAAAACTCACTCATTCCCTTGTGGACTTCACAATGGCTGACATGGCTTAGTGTAGGGTTACGCCGAGCTGGAGGACAACAGCATTCGTTCAAGGGACGTCTGCGCTTCATCCGCGGCAACATCTATACATGTTCCTATGCGCATGCCGATGGCGTGATCTGTTATCTGTTTCCGGGTGCGATGACTCGGCTCGTGGACAAGTTCCAACGCGAGTTGCCGCCGGGTGCGAAGGTCATCAGCGTCTGTTTTGCACTGCCGGGCAAAGAGCCACTACGCACGATCACCTGCCGCGATTCGTTGCGAACCAAGGTGTATGTTTATGCTTTTTGAGAGTGGGGCTGGTTGGAATTTCTCTATAGACGTAAAATGGTCCCCTCCGTATCTTGATTTCGTCTCAGCTAACTTCTAACGATCACCAGAGACGTTATTTGGCTGGATTTAACCAACCTAAAAATCTAACGATCCCCAGTGACGCTATTTCGGTAGAAAAGCTATATTTTGGCTGTTTTTTGGCCTGTTTCTTGGAAATAAGCTCTGTGGTGACCGTTAGAATCCGAAAAGGACGTTTTACTGCAAAATAAGCTCCGTGG
>NZ_JAUZUT010000002.1:0-386263 GCF_031844205.1 Paenibacillus sp. RRE4 | reverse complement strand
TTCGGAAAGGGTGTTTTTCCGCCAAATAAGCTCTGTGGTGATCGTTAGCGCATGAGCGGGGGATAAAATGGGTGGGCAAACAGGTAACTACGCGGGCATGTAGGCTGGCGAGTATGTAGGCTGGAGTACAATTATATAGAGAATCATATAAATGTCTGTGTTTCTTTTTACATGTCTCGGCGAATAGTGTAACTTTTTTCCTGCTCATGCGTTTAATACGTTTGTGTATATTGAATCGGCTCACCTACGAGCTTGCAGATCGGGAGGGACTCACCATTTATTATTCATTGATGTATCGCAGTTGGTCAGAGGATAAACAGGCAGAAACGGGCGTGCTTGAGCAGGCCTCGGTGACGCGGGATGAACTGTTCATGCGTAAGCTGGTGGATGCTACCCTGATTAAAAACAAACTATGGGCCCATCTGTCCAATGAATGTCAGGATCGGCGGGATCACGCCATTTATGTGACTGCGTATGACCAGCAGATGCCGGAAGGGCACGGTGCTGCTATTGCGGATGCAGCGCTGGGCATGTGTAAAATGTCTTCCATGTACGGCCCGGAATATATGCTGTGGAATGGACGTTCCTTTGAGGAACTGCAGCTTGCGGAATCCTCTGGTTACACGATGGAACTGGCCGAGCAGCTGCTGGATCACTACATGGTACGTGGAGGCAAGACGTACGAGTTTTTGTATTCCGTGCTGGATACGGATCGGAAGAAAGTACTGTTTTTCATGAAAGAGGTGGATCTGTAATGAAGGAAGAAAGTGCCAAACCAGGCTCCAAAGCGAAACTGGTCGCCTTCTCGCTCATGCTGGCAGTGCCTGCAGTTCTTGCAGGATGTAGCAGCAGTAATGACGAATGTGACCCCGAATATGATACGGGCTGTGAGTACGACTCCAGCAGCGGTCATTATTATTACGGCGGATCTTCTTATCGCGGAAGCAAAGACGGCAGCAGCTCTTATAAGAGCTCAACCAAATCCAAATCGAGCGGCTTTGGCAGCTTTTTCCGAAGTTCGGGAGGTTAATGACATCATGAAGCAGGCAAATATTCTCGGCATCATCCGAGGGAGGTTGATGGGATGAGGGAAATGTACTCATTGCCGTTCAGTCATGAGGATATTTTCTCGGGCAGGGCTGGTGAGCAGATCCCCTATCACCGCATGTACGGCAAGCAGTACTGTGTGCCCGCATTGACGGTTTATACACCGGAAGAACTGGAGGAGCTGCACTCTGCGGCGGAGGCAGTGGACGCGATCTACGGCAAAGTGATGCGTTTTATTCAGCGATATATGCCGGATTCGTTTCTGGAGCATGCACTTGGCATACATCCGGGGCTGATTCCGGCAGCGCGTATGGAGGCTGTTACAGGGGGAATCACTCGTCAAGACTGGATTATTGGCGAAGCGGGTTTGAAATGTATTGAAAATAATACCGACACGCCTACAGGCATTCCTGAATCGGCGGGACTTGAACGCATTTTGATCGGACGGACAGAAGACCGCACATGGACTGCACCATCTGTGCATATGGATGCACGTATTCGAGACTGCTTCCGAGCATGGTTAACCTTTTATGCTGAGCAAGGGCTGGAGGGTCCGGTCACATTCACCTCTTACGGTGAGCATGTCGAGGATCGTACGAACACCGCCTACCTGATGGAACGCTGCCGTGAGGCGGGGTATGAGGTAAAGTATGCTCCGCTGGAGGAGCTTGAGATTGTGCCAGGAGAAGCACTGTATCATCAGGGCCGCGAGATTAGGCTGTTGTATCGGCTGTATCCGCTGGAATATCTGATTGGGGATCGGGACGAAACGACCGGTGTGGACATTGGTGTTGCTCTGATTGAACTGGTGCAGGAAGGAAAGCTTGGCCTGATGAATCCTGTCCAGCATGTGCTGATGCAAAGCAAGGGTTATATGGCTACCATCTGGTCGCTGTACGAGCGGAATGAGCAGACGCCAGAGTACTGCGGCTTTACGCTTTTTGACGAGGCGGAGATGGAAGTGATCTCACGTTATCTGTTGCCAACCTACTTCACAGCGGAGCCATTTGAGCAGAGCGATGTACCTTACGTTGCTAAAAGCTATTGGGGACGAGAGGGTCGTGGGACAGTTTTGCTGGATCATCAAGCAGAATCCCTTTCCTATTTGAAAAGGGAGCTGGCGACAGACGTCACAGGGGACGGATATATGCTTCTGAATAAAGATGAGAACGAGGACGAAGAGGTCGCCGCCTATTACGAAAATCAGCCTAAGATATATCAGCAACTTGTGCCAATGGAACAAGCTGTCATTCAGACAGAGGATGGGGAATACCATGGTTATTTGCTGACAGGAGTATTTGTGATTGGTGGGCATTTTGCCGGAATGTTACCCCGAGTCGGGGAGAAAGTGACCGGAGATATGGCGTATTATTGCGCAGCCGCTGTACGTGAAGCAATGAATGATGAGGAGGAGAAGGAATGGAAAAGCTAGGGTTGAACCTTGTGAATGTTGCGGTGGGGATCGGTATTCTGTTAGTGGTTTTGATTGTGGGCTATTATGCATTTAGCAAATTGACCCGGTATAACGACAGTGAGGAAATCGCCAAAGGCAACGAGGCAGCAGGGATGTACATGGGTAGCAAGCTGCTGGGTTTGTGTATTATTGTGGGTATGGTGTCGTTCTCAACGCATGCGTGGCTGGATATGCTGCTGTGGTCGGGGCTCGGTATCCTTATTCTGTGCCTGGTTTATATTATATTTGATTTCTTAACGCCTAAAATAAAGGTATGTGACGAGATTGCGCGTGGGAATATGGCGGTAGCACAGTTGTTGCGCTCCATAATCATCGGCGTTTCCATCGTCATCGGTACGTTTTTGATGTAAAATAGACCCTGACGTTTCGCATAGATATATCCGTTGAATGAACATGGTGATTCACACGAGGAGCGTTTGGCGGATATAGAACGAATACTATACAGAAAAAGGAGCGCGGCAGCATGAGAAGAGTCATCATTGATACCGATACAGCAGGAGACGATACGATTGCGATCCTGACGGCATTGCATCATTTTCAGGTGGAAGGCATTACGATTACCGGAGGGAACGTGCAGTTTGACCAAGAGGTTGAAAATGCACTGTACACCGTGCAGGTTGCCGGACACGGCGGCAAGGTTCCGGTATATAAAGGCTGCGAGCGTCCACTCATGGCCTATGGTCAGGCTCAGCATCGTACGGTAGAAGATGTGCATGGCGATGACGGTATGGGCGGCGCGCATTTCCCCAAAGCGGATCAACGTCCCGAGAGCGGGCATGCGGTTGATTTTATAATCGAGAAGGTGCATGCACATCCAGGGGAGATTGAACTGCTGGCCATTGCGCCGCTAACGAACATTGCGATGGCGATTCAGAAGGACCCAACCATCGTTCCTGAGATTGCTCATCTATACATCATGGGCGGAACGAACAATGCATTGGGCAATATTACACCTGCCGCAGAGTATAATTTCTACGTGGACCCGGAGGCGGCCAAAATTGTATTACATGCAGGTATTCCGATTACGATGGTTGGCTGGGAGATGTGCACCCAATATTCCGTAATGGACGATGACGATCATGCCGAGATTGCAGCACTCCGTACCTCGGGCTCCGATTTCTTCATCGCGATCAATAAAGTGGTCATGCAATTCAACAAGTCGGTACATAAATTGAACGGAACAACGCATCCGGATACCCTGTTAATGGCGGTAGCCGCAGAAGAGTCACTCATGACGAAGTCTGGTCATTATTATGTCGATGTTGAAGCGGCAGGGGAATTGACACGCGGATACAGCGTGGTGGATATCAACGGACGTTTTGGTAAAGCGCCAAATGTACGTGTCTGTGAAGCGATTGATCGTCCGAAGTTCAAGTCCATGCTACTGGATGTGCTGTCTGCAATTAAGTAATGGCATCGTTAAATGCAGAGCAGGAGAACCGTTTGTAAGTGGTTGATAGAACATGCGTAGACTAAAATTATAGCTCTTAAATCCGTACCTCTAATCAGGTGCGGATTTTTAATTTTGCCTATTTTTAACCAAACTACTTCATCTGTCGTAGTAAATGTGCTATACTCAAACTACTACGACAGATGAAGTAATGAGGGGGAATACCTTTTGTGATTAGCAGTGACGTAATACGGGGGTATAATGATACGCTGATCCTCTATATGCTGCTTGAAGGAGAATCGTACGGATACGAGATTTCCAAGAACATCAGGCAACTGACCGATGAAAAGTACGTCATGAAGGAGACCACGCTGTATTCGGCCTTCACCCGCTTGGAGAAAAACGGTTATATTGAATCTTTTTATCAGGATGAAAGTCTGGGCAAACGCCGCACGTATTACCGGATTACGCCAGCTGGCCTGGATTACTACAGGGAAAAATGCGAGGAATGGAAGGTTACGCAAGAGGTCGTTAATCTGTTTATCAGGGAGCTGTGATCGGATATGGAGACAATAATGGTGTATCTGGACAATATGTTTGCGGGATTGCCGAGAAGTCCTGAGGTGGAGCGCATGAAGCAGGAGCTTCTTTCGGGTATGGAAGATAAGTATATGGAGTTAAAGCAGGAGGGCAGATCGGAGAATGAGGCGGTTGGCATTGTGATCTCCGAATTTGGCAACATCGAGGAACTGATGGAAGAGCTCGGTATTCAGACGGAGGATGTTGCGGAAACATATCCAATGCTGACCGAAGAAGAGGTTCACGCCTATCTCGCGGCTAAACGGAGTGCAGGCTTCTGGACGGGGCTGGGCGTGTGGCTGTCCTCAGCGGGAATAGCTTTTCTTATATTAATGGATACGTTGTTCGAAAGTATGGGTACATCATCAGATCAAGGTACGGTCAGTATTGGCTCTGTGCTGGGCATGAGTGGTATGTTTGTATTGGTTGCTCTTGCCGTGGGCATGTTCATCTACAGCGGTATGAAGCTGGGGCGTTTCGAATATATGGAGAAAGGATTCCGGCTTCCGCGTGCTCTTCTGATGACTCTTCAGCGAAGCAAGACAAGCTTTGCACTTACTTATCGGGTGGCTCTCATTACAGGCGTGTGTCTGTGCATCCTGTCTCCTGTTTTCATCTTTGCAGGGGCCTATGTGAATGATACCTACGCCGCTTACGGGGTGTCGGCTCTCTTGGCTACAGCGGGGATTGGTGTGTTTTTGTTTGTCTATTACGGTAATATTCAGGGTTCCTATACGACGTTGCTGGAGGACCAGCACCTGAATGCAGCCAAGAGAGAAGAGGCACGAGCGGTACGAGCCGTTGAGGCTGTGGTTTGGCCGCTCGCGACAGCGTTCTTCCTCTTTACGGGTTTCGTCTACCAGCGCTGGGATATTAACTGGGCGATTTTCCCGATTGTCGGCATTCTCTCCGGCAGTTTTAGCAACGTGTATCACATTATGAAAAATAAAAAGCCATCCTGATTCCTTTACTGCGTTCTGGATCGGAAAGTTAAAAAACTGAACCCGTCTTATTCAATCATATAAGGCGGGTTTCCACATGCACAACGTTCCAGGACACGCAGTTATGAGTATAGAGTATGTGTTACCCCTCTAAAAACGAGCGAATGCCGTTGGTAACAAGGTCATGGTCTTCCTCATCAGGCAGACCTGATACCGTGATTGTTCCCACTTGCCCTTCTTCTTTTAAGATCAGCGGAAATGCTCCACCAGCCAGTACATAATCGGAGCCAGATCGTTGGTAATCTTGCTCCAATGTTTTGTTCTCGCTCCGTAGTCGTAAGGCCGTATGCCAGGAGCTGGAGCCGAAGTGGTTGACCACGTTGTTTTTACGCCGAATCCAGTTTTCGTTATCGGGGTGCGTGCCTTCCATCGCATGCAAAAAGAGACGATGTCCCTTTAGCGTAATATCAATGGTCACCGCTTGTGAACGGCGTTTCGCTTCCTGAACTAGATGAAGGCCGAGCTGTAGTGCTGTTTCGGAGTTGAATGTATCCCATACCAGTTCCTGTTCTTCCTGCTGCATTTGCGCTAATCTTGCTGTGATTTCGGGATTTATTGAATTCAAATGAAAGACATCTCCTTCGTATGTGTGATGAAGCTCTACATTCGACGCGTAGCAGGGTCCTACCTGCTTGAAGTGAATTGCTTATTTTATCTGATGTTAGAAGAGACCTGAGGCCGGATCATTTGGAGACGCCATAACCGCTGTGGTAAAGTAAGGGGAACGTTATAATCATTTTTTACAATTGAAATAAAGAGCAATCCAGGCGTGCAGGAGGGGGAAATCATGCTGTTTTATTTTATCGCGTTGCTGGTTACGCTTGTAGATCAAGGTACCAAAATTGCGGTTCGGATGTATATGGAGGTTGGCGAAGTGATGCGGCTTGGGGATTCAGGGATGCAGCTGCAGCATTATGAAAATAGCGGGATAGCCGGAAGCATGTTTCAAGGAAATGCACGTTTGTTCGGGGTGATTGCCTTGCTGTTTATCGCAGGCATACTGTATTACCGGCGTAAAGGCGAGATACGGGGATTCTGGATGCAGGCCGGGGCAGGTTTCATGGTCGGTGGGGCACTCGGCAACGCCATAGATCGCTTTGTTTATGCTCGTGTGACGGACTTTCTGGTGTTTCCGTCTGGCCGGGGCATATTGAATCTGGCGGATGTGGCGATTAACATCGGTGTAGTGATGATCATCATCGGCATGCTGATTCGTGCATACCAGCGGTATCGGGAGAAACGTCTACGTAATGCGCTACCTAAAGGGTAACAGTGATGGATATAAGAAATGATTAGTGACGAACATTCTAATGTATGGTTGCAAAAGAGCCGAAGCAGAGGTTAGTCCTGCTTCGGCTCTTGGTTATGGCGAATTTTTATAAGGGGTTTAGTCATTTAATTTAGATAATTCTGCATCAAGATCGGCTAGTTTTGCAGACGAGGTGGTTAGATCCTTTTGTAAGTATAGCCGGGTCATGATTGCCTCTTCGTTTGACAATTGGGCGAAATTTTCATTGATATATTTTTTATAAATGGCTGTGTTTATTTGGACGATTTCATTTGCAAGTCTTAAACTCTTATCTAAGCTAGTAGTTACAACTAAGTCAGAAGCGGATTCGCTTTGCAAAAGAAGTTTTTCAAACATAGCTTTACTTGAATTAAAGTAGATAAAACCGGGAAGATAATTAAGAGTAATAGGTTCATTCTTATCCAAAGAAAAAGCCTTTTTCCCGTCAGGAGAGTTATAGACCAGTACATAGTTTGCATATTGAATCTGATTTTGTTTTAACTGTTCATAGCTATTGCATAAGAATAGTAATTCTTCTTTACTAATCTTCTTTTGATCCATAGCGCTCTGCAAAGTTAACAAGATTGAATCCGAAGTGGAAAGAATGTTACGTTCGTAATCTGACAGCACCTGACTGTATTGTTGATTTAAATAATCTTTTAGTTTTCCGTTATTCGAATTATAACCAACAACATTTGCAATTAGAGAGGCTACAAGAGCAAGTGTTAAAATGATAATCCAATTTTTTTGGCTCATTTTTTTCATAAGTTAAGGATCTCCTTAGAACAAATTTCGATGTACAACTGTGTATACACTCTATCTTAATTGTAATATCCATTTTATTCAACTCCTTGACAATATATGTATTCTAAAATATATTTATAACTTAAATAATCTTAAATGGGAGGTATTGTAAAATGAAGGCGGTATTAAAGAATGTAACCTTGCTGTCTCTAATTATTGCACTAGTCGTATCCTTTAGTGGAGTTAGTAGCGCTTCGAGTGAGTCTGTTATTGAAAATGGGGAGATCCCTCAAAGCATAACATCTATTCCTGGATACATGGTTTCGAAAGAAAACATTCAAATGGTCATAGGGTCAGAAGAATATTCGAATTACATCGCTGAAGAGAAGTTGGTTCATCGGGCTAAACTATTAATAGATAATTTAACGCTGGATGGCGATGCTGTACATATTAATGGGCTTGTTAGATTCAATGGAGGAGTTGTCCCGCTTCAATTGGATGGTAAATTGTATTCAAGTAGAGAACAATCCGATGGTATTGAAAGTTATGTTGGGGACTTGAAGGAGAATAATGATAGCTTTAAAGTTTTACACTTTAAGATAAAAACCAACGATAAGGCCGATACAAGTCTTATTTCTACAGACTTACGGAACACAGCCAATATTAAATTATATTTACAAGATAAAAAAGGGGATATGTTTTACTTTGAAGAGAAGTTAAATCATTTGAATATAGATACTTCTAAAATCACTACGGATGGATCATATGTAGATAGCCTTTTGGATGGCAACTGGTTTGAACAGATTCTTGCGCCTGCAGAGCCACATAAAATTACTAACGAGGAGATTGGTCCTTTTTCAGCTAATCCCTACATTAAATCGTGTTCCAATGTCTACTATTCAAAAGTCCCTTTTGGTGTGGACGTAGCAGAATTTTATTTCTGTCCTAAAGTTGAGGGGAATATCGTTGATGTTGGTAAAGCAGGTAATGCCAATTGGACTTCCAGACTAACAGTTGCAGAACATGTAAGAGTTAATGGGACCACTACTAATGGTATTGAGCAACGTTATAAAATAGGCGGAGTAACAAGTGGAGGCACTCAAACTCTCGGAACTATCGCAGCGGGTCAGAATACAGTAATTACTTCTAGATTAATCGGTGGAGTATATAAAAAATCCACTTCAGAAATTAAGGCTAACTGGCCTGTTATCATAGGACTTTTCACCAAAAATGTCCCATATTATGCTGCTGGAAAATCAGCATATAATGTACTTACAAGTATCTCGTATAATACAACCACTACAACAGTAAATGATACTATTTATCAAAATGTGGTTGGTAACGTGAGTGGGTACTCCTATAAAATTGATAAATCAGCATATCTATATGATGCAGGTCATTATCTTGATTTAGGTCTTCTAGTTTCCACTTGGGATTCTAAACAAAAAAGTAACGAAAGTACTACAGCTTATATTAATTGGAAATTTGACGTTAGTTTCCTAGGTTCGAAAGTAGAGACGTTAGATTGGAAAATTCCAGTAAACTACAAGGTCAACGTTAATTAGTATGTCACTGGTATAAAAATGGTGTTCTAATAAGACAATTGTTGAGTCAGCTCAAACCTTAAAAAAGGTGTAAAAGAGCATATTAGAAAGAGAGAGGGAGTTAGCAAACAAAGCGCTCCGCTTCTCTCTTTTTTGTTCTGATTTATGGAGAACGGCTAAATCCATTGATTCATAAACTAATATGTGATATTTTGAACTGGTTAGTTTAATCAATAAACAAAGGAGAACCATTCAGAGGAAAACAATATACACGAGAACATTTTTTTATTTTTGCAAGCGCTTCAATATAACCTTAACAGAATAACGTAGATGAATCCGGCATCGAGTGTATCCCGTCATGCAAAAAGAGGGGCGTGAGATGGTGGGTTCTTTTACATGCAGAAAGAGGAGGAAATCAAACGTTGCGGCGGAAAACCAGACATTTTAACTCGCTTCGCAATCAGATCTTCGTCGGTTTTGTAATGGTTATGCTTATTGTGCTGCTACTCGCAGGCATAACAGCCTATGACCGTGTAGCGGCTTTGCTGAAAAGCAATGCCGAAAAGCATATCCATCAGACTGCGGTACAGGCCAGCGGCAGGTTGGATGCATTGATTGCACAGGTGAATTCCCTGACCGCTCAGGTTGCAGATGATGCTTACGTGCAACGTTTGCTGAACGAGGAGAAGCGGGGGCAGAAAGCCACGTTTAATCAGCGGCAGGCGCTACTGCAGATTGCAGGTAGTTACCAATCCTTCATTAATGGTGCGCAGAGCATGGAAATCTACACGACAGATTATAGCCGTATCTTTCCGATGGATGATCGTTCCTTAAGTCATAGGCTGGAGCGGAACTGGATTGTCAAAGCGGACGAGGGTAAGGGGCGACTGGTGTGGGCTGGCTCCGATCCCGACGATCCGGGCATTCTTCTGGCTGTTCGGCGGATCAGTCTGCTGGAGCGTTCCTTTGAGCACGGGGGATACGTGGTTGTACGTATGCAGCGCAGTTTTTTTCAACTGAATGATTCGGCTGGGGCAGACGGCTCCCAGGATTCAATCATGCTGCTGGATGGTGACGGTGAAGTGGTGACCTCTAATTTGGATGTGCATCTCGATCCTCAGGCAGTGATGAACAGTGAATCGGTTGTTCAGAATGGCAAGGAATCTTATATCGTGGTGAAGCAACGATCCGAGTTAACGGGCTGGACACTGGCTGTACTGACACCGCTACGAGAGACTACCGAAGGAGTGTCAATCCTGAGAACGGCATTGCTTGTATCGGGAATTATCGGCGTTGTGCTTTTCTTAGTGATGTCCTTCTTCCTCTCCACGATGATTACCCGTCCGCTAATTCGGCTGATGCGGGCGATGCGCGGGGCACAACCGGGGGCAATGAGACCTAATCTTATGGTCAGCTCCACCTTAGAAATCAATGAACTGAATGATGTGTATAACCAGATGGTGTATAGGCAGAATGAATTGACGCAGGTGGTACATGAGAAGGAGGTCATGCAGTCTCGGGCTGAGATGAAGGCTTTGCAATCCCAGATTAATCCTCATTTTCTGTTCAATACATTAGAGGCATTCTACTGGTCGTTGGAGGAAAAAGGAGAGGAGGAGATGGCGCGGATGGTTATCGCGATGTCCCGGTTATTTCGCTACATCATCTCCAGCCCCCATCAGGATGAATGGGTTACGCTGGCGGACGAGCTTGAACATGTAGAACGGTATCTGAACATTATGCAGATGCGGCTGGGCGACAGAATGCAGTGGGAGATCCGGCTGAGTGAAGAGTTGCGAAGCGTACCCATGCCTAAGTTGCTGATTCAGCCGCTTGTGGAAAATGCCGTTCTGTACGGCATCGAGAATACGTTAAAACCTGGAATGGTAAAGATCAGCGTATATCCTTCATCCATAACAGGTCACGTGTGTGTGGAGGTACGCGATAATGGGCCGGGTATAGACGAGGAACGTCTTCAGAACATTAAACAGGCACTAAATGGTGGTGAACCTGTGGCTCCCGGAAGAGGAGCAGGTATGGGGTTGATCAATGTACATCAGCGTCTACGGCTTTATTTTGGTCGTCAGCTTGGTGAGCATGCCAAACTTACGGTCGAGAGCGAGGTTGGAGCAGGAGCAGTGATCCGATTCGACATTCCTAGGGGAACGGAGGATGCACATGATTCATGAGAGAACGATTCTGATTGTGGACGACGAGCCGCGTACAAGAGAAGGCATACGTAAAACACTTGAAGCATGGTCTGCCGGGAAGAACCGGATTCAGACGGTTGCCAGTGGTGTGGAGGCCAGAGATTGGCTTGCAAGCCAGCCAGCTGACCTGCTGATTACGGATGTACGCATGCCAGAGTTGTCTGGCTTGTCTCTGGTGGAAGCTATTCAACATTTTTCTATCAAACCTGCGGTGCTGATCATGTCAGGGTATGCGGATTTCAATTATGCGCAACAGGCGATTAAGCTGGGTGTGGTGGATTATTTGCTCAAGCCGATTGATAAAGAGCAGCTACTTCAGACGGTACAGAAGGCACTCTTTCTTCATGAGCAGCAACGACGTATTCAAGCGATGCAAGAGATCGTTGACCCGAAGCTGGTAGATATCCGGGAACGGAGGGAGCAGCAGGATCATACCCCAATTGGAGAAGCTCTGACCTACATTGAGACACATCTGGGTGAACCGATGACGATGCGGGAGCTTGCCGATTCCCTGCACTTGAATTCCAGTTATTTCAGTGTGCTGTTCAAAGAACAGGTCGGACTGAATTTTAGCGAATATCTCATGCGCAAACGGGTACAGCGAGCGAAGGAATTGCTAGTACAGACGAACCTGCCCATATCCGAAATTGCCGAGAGAGTAGGTTATCAGACCGATAAATATTTTATCAAAGTATTTAAAAGCCTGGAGAACATCAGCCCGAGTAAATATCGCCATGCTGTGAACGAAAAGGATTAACCGATGGGATGAAGGAGGATTCACTTCTTCAACAAAACAGGGAATGAATACTCAAAATAGTGGAGTTTTTCCAAATCATTCTACCCTTATAGGCTGATGTTGCCCATGCTACAATTTTTTTAAAGCGGTTACAAAACCGAAATTCAACTATTGGGGGTTGGAAATATGAAAAGAAAGACACTGGCGATGATCCTGTCATGGACACTGATTTTGGCTGTCATTTTGTCTGGATGCAACAATGCAGGTTCCGGGGCGGGCAATGATTCCGGTAGTAATGCAGGCGGCGGTGACAGTGGCGGAGACGGCAAAGTTACTCTGAAATTCATGCATCTTTGGCCTGCTGGCAGTTCCGCACAGCAAAACAAGCTGGTTAACGATATTATCCAGCAGTATCAGACCGACAACCCAAATGTGACGATCAAGCAGGAAGTGCTGGAAAATGAACAATACAAAAACAAACTGAAAATTCTGTCTGCTTCCAATGAACTTCCTGATGTGGGCGTAACCTGGGCTGCGGGATTCCTGGAGCCTTATGTGAAGGGCAACCTGTTTGCACCACTCGATGATTTGCTGAAAGGGGACCTGGGTGAGAAGTTTATCGCCGGAACGACCGAGGCTTACGCGGTAGACGGTAAAACGTATGCACTGCCGATCGAGCTGAACATCTCCCCTATTTATTACAACAAAGCGATTTTTGAAAAATATAATTTGCAGCCACCTGCGACTTATGATGAATTCCTGAGCGTAATCAAGACACTGACTGACAACGGTGAAGTGCCGATTGCATTGGGGAACAAGGACCGCTGGACGGGGTCACTCTGGTACATGTACCTGGCGAATCGTGTAGGCGGGGATGCACTGGAGAAAGCCATTAACGGCTCTGGCAAGTTTGACGATCCGGCATTGACACAGGCTGCGGCCGAAGTGCAGAAGCTGGTGGATATGAACGCATTCAACAAAGGTTTTAACGGCTTGTCCAACGATGAGGGTAAATCCGAATTCATGAATGAAAAAGCAGCGATGTATCTGATGGGAACGTGGGAGTTGCCTAACTTTACAACGAACCCGGATATTCCGCAGGAATTCAAGGATAAGGTAGGATTTTTCAAATTCCCGACGATTGACGGCGGCAAAGGAGACATTAACAGCTGGGTCGGCGGACCGGGTGTGGGATTGTTTGCGGCTCAGAACTCGAAAGTGAAGGATGAAGCACAGAAATTTATTCAATACTTTGTGGAAAAATGGGGCGAAAGCTCTGTGACCGAAGCAGGGGTCATTCCAGCAACTAAAGTGGATACGGCTGCAGTACAGCTGCCACAGCTTTACATCGATCTGTTGAACGAGTTAAATCAGGCGAGCAGCTTGACCCTCTTTGCAGATGTACAGATGAAACCGGCTGCTGCCCAGGCGCATCTCGATATGATTCAGGCACTGTTTGGTAAAGCGGTAACACCGGAAGACTTTGTGAAGAATCATCAGGCTGCGATCGACAAAGGCAACTGATGTAGACCTCACCGACACGTACACCATATGAATGTTTGAACGCTTGAAGGGAGGATTACGTCTTGGACAAAGTCATGTCGAACCGTCTGGTGGCTGCGCTGTACGTGCTTCCTGCGCTGCTTCTGCTCCTGGTTCTGGTCTACATCCCCATTGTACTTACGGGTTATTACGGTTTGATGCAATGGGATGGAATTGGGGCAATGACGTTTATAGGTTTGGATAACTACGCCAGATTGCTTCAGGACAGTACGTTCTGGCAGAGTGCGAATCATACCTTTTTATTAGCCTTGTTCTCTGCGCTGAGTCTCATCGGTTATCTGATGATTGCATTGGTGCTGTCAGGCAAGATCAAAGGCGCGAATCTGTTTCGCAAAATATATCTGATTCCGATGCTGTTGTCTTCCGTTGCGATCGCTCAGTTATGGCTGAAAATCTACCACCCCAGCAACGGTGTGCTGAACAGCTTTCTGGAAGCCATCGGATTTAGCAATCCGCCAGCCTGGCTGGCGGAGCCATCCCTGGTGCTGTATGCACTGTTCGTGCCGATTCTGTGGCAGTATGCAGGTTTTTATATTTTGATTTACTATGCGGCACTCAAAAATATCCCGGAATCACTTATTGAGGCCGCGCGGATAGACGGAGCAAACCCATGGCAGATTGCTTTCCGGATCAAGCTGCCACTCATTACCGAAGTGATCAAAGTGACCGTGGTGCTCGCCGTGGTCGGATCACTTAAATATTTTGACCTGATCTATGTCATGACAGATGGCGGTCCGAATGGCGCAAGTGAAGTCATGGCCTCCTACATGTATCGTCAGGCATTTCGCAGTTTTGACTTTGGATACGGCAGTGCGGTAGGTTTCTTCCTGCTTCTCATCTGTCTGGTTGTGACGTGGTTACTGCGTAAGGCAACGGCATCCAAAGACACAATTCAATATTCCTGACGCTTACTTATAATGAAAGGAGGTCATTCCGTTGAAGATGGAACCGGCTGTTCGGTTGCCTGTGGGCCCGGAGACAGGTCATAGCCCGGTATGGACGAGAAGGCTTGGATACGTCCTGTTATACGTGCTTCTGTCTCTGGTGGCTTTGCTTCAGATTTTGCCTTTAGTGTGGTTGCTGTTATTTTCACTTAAAAATAATCAGGAAGTATTCGACATGGCTCCTTTTGCGCTCCCGGCTACGCCGCGTTGGGAGAACTATGTTAAGGTATGGACGGAAGGCAATATCAGCTTATATTTTTTCAACAGTGTATGGATTACGGTCGTTTCCGTGGTGTTCACGGTGCTGTTTGCAAGTCTTGTCACCTTTGCGATCACACGCATGCGCTGGAAGGGACGTTCATTGGTGCTGGGACTGTTCATGGTGGGTCTGATGATCCCGGTGCATTCCACGCTGATTCCGCTGTTCAGCCTGTTCTTGAAGTTAAATCTCACCGATCATCCGTTATCGGTCATTCTCTCTTACATTGCATTTAATATGCCGATTACGATTATGATTCTGCTGGGATTCTATTACGCGCTTCCAAGAGAGGTAGAAGAGGCAGCGGTGATGGATGGCTGCTCGGTGAACCGCATCTTCTTCCGCATCGTACTGCCGATGACGGCTTCGGTCATTGCGACAACAGCGATCATTAACATGATCTATGACTGGAACGAATTTATTTTCGTGAACACCTTTATCAGTTCGGATGCGTATAAAACGCTGACGGTCGGGGTGCAGAACTTTATCGGGCAATACACAACCGATTGGGGTGCCATTGGGGCTACGCTGATGATCAGCATTTTGCCGATTCTGATTGCGTTCCTGGTGCTGAGTGAACGAATTGTCGAAGGGATCGCTGCGGGTTCGGTTAAAGGATAATTGCTTGTCCGTGCTTCCGCTGATTTTAAACGTAAGAGAATATAGCCCTCCCACTAATCGCTCAACATGCGTACTGGGAGGGTTTTGTTATGTCCTGGGGGCATTATTGAGCATCATTCAAAAGGAGTAGCCAGACGGGTTTCATGAAAGCGTCAAAATACCTATTACTGGAATTTTCAAAATATTTTCAATTATTTTCGCAAAACTACTGCATTTTCAAACCACCTGTGCTAACATACCCTATGAAATCAAGCCCACGTTGGAAAGGTGAGAAAATGACAGCAATATCCTCCACCAAAGAGTCCCTCCGTTCAGATGCCAAGGATTTGAAGCTGATTCGGCTGACCTGGCCTATATTCCTGGAACTCTTCTTGTTTATGTTGATGGGGAGCGTAGATACGCTCATGCTTAGTTCGGTTTCGGATAATGCCGTCTCCGGAGTGGGCGCAGCCAACCAGATTATCTCGATTGCGATTCTTGTACTTGAAGTCATTGGACATGGGGCCGCTATCGTTGTAGCCCAATATATCGGTTCGAAAAAGCTGACAGAAGCAGCACAGGTTACAGGCAATGCCATTACGCTTAACCTGGCGGTCGGGTTGTTCCTGAGTGTGATCTTCCTGGTGTTTGGCGGACATTTGCTGTCGCTTTTAAATATACAAGGTGAAATTTACGATTATGCTCGTTCCTATATCAGCATTGTCGGGGGCGGGATTTTCCTGCAGGCTCTCATTAATGCGTTGGCGGCAACGATTCGTACACATGGTTATACCAAGGAAACGATGTATGTTTCCGTGTTTATGAACGTCATTCACGTCATTGGTAACTATGCTTTGATCTTTGGTCATTTCGGATTGCCGAAGCTGGGTGTGGAAGGGGCTGCGATCTCGACGGTAGGCAGCCGTTTCATCTGCTTGCTGATCTTCTTCTGGCTCTTGTATCGTGTGAGTGAGGTCCGTGTCGATTTTGAATATTACATTAAATTGTCCAAAAATTTTATTGGCAAAATTCTGCGCATCGGTATTCCGTCCGCGATGGAATCGATGGTGTATCACTCCTGCCAGCTCGTATTCACGCTGTATGTGACCTATTTGGGTGCGGAAGCGATGGCAACCAAGCAATATGCAGGTAATATTTCAAGTTATATTTATCTGTTCAGTATGGCGATCGGCATGGGAACGTCCATCATTGTCGGCCGGCTTGTCGGTGCTCGGCGCAAGGACGATGCGTATAAACGTGTATTCGACAGTGTAAAATGGGCGCTTCTGGCTACCGTTGCGATTGACGTGATCATTATCATTTTCCGCGTGCCATTGATGAGTATCTTTACGGAAAATCCGGAGATTATCAGGCTGGGAGCACAGGTATTGTTACTCAGTCTGGTGCTTGAAACGGGGCGTACGTGTAATATCGTTATCATTGGTTCCCTGCGTGCGGCAGGTGATGCGAAGTTCCCGGTATACATGGGGCTGATCTCCATGGTGTGCATGAGTCTGCCTCTTGGCTATCTGCTCGTGTTCCAGTTGAATCTGGGACTGGCAGGTGTATGGCTTGCTATTGCGGCAGACGAATGGACACGTGCGGTCATTATGTACTTCCGCTGGAAGAGCCGTGCCTGGGAGAAGCATGAGCTGGTAGAGCATGATGAAGAAGAGGCTGGTGCACAGCCGGCTCCGGCAGTCTAAATACGCGAAGAGTCAGTCAAGGACAGAGTTGTCCTTGGCCTGGCTCTTCTTTTTTTATTTTTCCGCAAAAATGATCAAAACGGCTCCTTCGTGAACGCGTATAGTAAGGATATGGAAGGGGGCATCTTCAATTGAGTCGATATCAGGAGATGATTCAGGACAGCCTGTTCTATATCGAGAACCATCTGCATGAAGAGATTGGACTGGAAGACGTGGCTTCCAAGGCGGCATTATCGCCTTATCATTATCACCGGGTTTTTCGGGATGAGGTGGGGATGACGGTGGTTGATTACATTCGGCATCGGCGAATGAGCCTCGCGTCTACCGCACTTCGTTCGACGGAAGCAGGGATATTAGACATTTCACTTGCCTGCGGATTTGAAAGTCAGGAAGCGTTTACTCGGGCTTTTCGCAAAATGTATGGCATGCCGCCTGGGCGGTTTCGCAAATTATTTGATCTGAAACTATTCACTGGTAAAACCAGAGGAGGAGAAATAGAGATGAATACGACAACGGCAATCAAAGGTTGGATGTTAACAGGGAGTCACCCGCAAAACTATGAGATGGGTATTGATCCTGCCGAGGTACATCAAGGCAAGGCCTCGGGGTATTTGAAGGCTGTGACGCCCATGGAACCGAATGAATTTGCTACGATGATGCAGCAGTTCCGGGCAGACAAGTATGTAGGCAAGCGGATGAAGTTGACCGGTTTTGTCAAAACGGATCGTGTAGAAGCATTCTGCGGACTATGGATGCGTGTGGATAATCAAGTGCACGATGTGCTGCAGTTTGATAACATGCATGACCGGCCGATCACGGGTACACAGCCATGGAATCAGTACAGCATTGTGCTGGATGTACCGGCAGAGAGTGCAGTGATCTCGTTTGGAGTGATTTTGAACGGGAAAGGCAAGGTTTGGGTCGATAGCTTCCGCTTCGAAGAAGTGGACTTGAACACACCTGTGACACATATGGAGACGGAATATGAGATGTCGGACGAGCCGTTAAATTTGTCGTTTGAGGAATGAATAATCAAATGATGCTATATAAGTTGAGCTGTTCATTTACACGTTAACGGAGAGGACAGAAAAAAACTGAAAAAGCGGAGCGGTCGCCTGAAAGCTTTCTGCAAGAAAGCTACATCGGAAGCATACGCTGTTCCCCGGATTTTCCCCCTTGGAGAAGGGAATCGAAAAAATCTGGGGATAACAGAGATTAGAAGGTTGTTCTGTCATCGGAGTGGATTGTGTAAATACTTTAGTTCATTATTTTTAAACGGAAGGAGGGATGGGAATTATGGTATAATGCTGGTGAAGAATGGAGCTGATGATGTGTGGCGGAACTGCTTGATCCACGGGTAGATTTTGTGTTCAAACGCATTTTTGGAAGTGAGCAAAATAAAGATGTTTTGTTGGCTTTTCTGAACAGCACGTTTATTGAAACTGGCGAGGCTCCCTTAACGGAGATTACGGTTATTAACACGTACACGGATAAAGATAGTCCAGAGGACAAACAGTCCATTCTGGATATTAAGGCGAAGACGGTCGAAGGCAAGCTCATTAATATTGAGATGCAGCTGTTCAACCCGTACCATATGGAGAAGCGCACACTGTTCTACTGGAGTGAGATGTACTTCCACCAGATTAAAAAGGGTGAGAACTACAACCTGCTTAAAAAGTGTGTGACCATTAACATTTTGAACTATTCCTGTTTGGATAACGAACGTTACCACAATGTGTTTCATTTGCGGGAAGACCACACAGGGATTAGCCTGACGGATGACATTGAAATCCATGTGATGGAGTTAACGAAGCTGGAGCAACACCCTATTCCACTGGAAAAGGGCGGACTTGTGAATTGGCTGTTATTTCTGAAAGGGATCGACACATCAAACTGGGAGGTGCTGGCGATGAATGAGCCAATGTTGAAGAAGGCCATGGATACGCTGGAGTTTCTGAGTCATGATGCCGCTACCCGTATGGCGTATGATGCTCGGATGAAGGCCCTGAGCGATGAGAAGTCGATGATTGAGGGGGCGCGGGCCGAAGGGGCGGCTAAAGGTAGGTTGGAAGGTTTACGAGAAGGTAAACAGGATGGCTTACGGGAAGGTAAACAGGTAGGCTTACGGGAGGGCAAGCAAGAGATGGCTCGTGAGTTGTTGGGGCTCGGTGTGGACATGTCCACTATCGTGAAGGCCTCGGGCCTTTCCGAAGAGGAAATCCGAAAATTGCTGCCTTAGCAATAGGTACCAACAAAAATGATTAGCGTGTAAATACTATCAGTGAATTTCACAATGGTTACACTCAACATATAATAGAGAAAGAAATTTTGAGCCAGTCCATCGGTGGAATGGCTCTCTTTGCCGTCTTTGGGGTATAAAAGAAGAAGAGCAACGTACCTACTGCGAGGTATCCATAGGGTAATGAAAACGACCAAAGTTTCATGGCGTAATGATTGCGATCTTGTTAACATAAACGCATAAACCAATGACACAGTTAAAAGAGGATGAATCCGATGAATAGAAAAGTGCTTGTGGTGGATGATGAATCCAGCATCGTCAGTGCCATTTCGTACGCACTGCGGCGTGAAGGATATGAAGTAGAGACAGCTAGTGATGGCGAAGAGGCTTTGGAAAAGGTGGCTTTGTTCCATCCCCAGGTAATGATCCTGGATGTGATGATGCCTAAACTGGACGGATATGGCGTGTGTCGCCGGTTAGAAGACCGAGAGGATATCGGCATTATTTTGCTCACTGTGAAGAATGAACTTGTGGATAAAATTGTAGGTCTTGAAATGGGCGCAGATGATTATATGACCAAACCGTTCGAAATCCGTGAATTGCTCGCCCGCGTGAAGGCACTGATGCGTCGGGTGGAGAAGAGCAGTGCGCCACCGCAGGACGACTCTAAGAGCCAAGCGATTGTCAACGGAACACTGCGTATTCATGTTGCTCATCGCACCGTGACGGTGGGTGAAGAGAAGCTGGATTTAACGCCCAAGGAGTTCGACCTGCTGACCATCCTGTTGTCCAATCCGGAACGAGTGTACACACGGGATGATTTGCTGGATCGGGTGTGGGGCATGGAGTACGCAGGTGGGACACGGACGGTTGACATTCATATCCAGCGTTTGCGCAAAAAAATCGGGGATACCGATCAGCAAATGTTGCAGACGGTATACGGGATTGGGTACAAGGCAGTTGCTCCTGAAGCAGGCGGAGCGGTATGAGAGTCAGCATCAAGCTGAAGTTCAGTGTGTTTCTGGCTGCGTTGCTCATCCTCACCGTGGTTGTACTTAGTTCTCTTGTGCTGCGAGGTATTGAGCTTAATCAGCAATCACAGGTGGAGCGTACTCTCGCGCAACAGACGCGTCTCATTAATCTGAATGTACGCCAGGCGTATTATACGGAGGCGATTCGCCAGGAACCGGAACAGTTCTTGCAGCAAAATGGACGTAGATTGGCGCAAGCTCTCTCTGACTCAACAGGTCTGCCAGTTGCACTATATGACATGAGTGGCAAACAAGTGGGAGCTTCTTTTGCGCCCAGTGAGAATGAACTCGTTCAGGAGACTCTGAATTATGTACTGAAGAATAAAATTGCCTATCACGAACAAGGGGAGACGTTGCTCTATGCTGCCCCGCTTGACGGCCCGGAGGGACAGATTGGTGCCATCTGGATTCAATATTCCGTACAGAGTTATCAGGATTTCTATGCCCGGATTCAACAATTATTCCTATGGGCAGGCATCACGGTGGTTGCGCTTAGTTTCATTCTAGGGTATATGTTCTACAACCGTTTTGCTGTAGCGATTACCCGGTTGAAGAAATCAGCGTCCTCCATTCAAGAAGGGAACTATATTACCGAATCTCCGGTCAAACGTAAGGACGAACTAGGCGATTTGGGACAAGGGATTTATTATATGAGCACCTCCATTCAGCAAAACATCGAAGCCATGCATGCCGAGCAACAGAAACTGCAGCTGGCGATTGAGAAACTGCAGGCTCTGGAGCAACAGCAGAAACAATATATCGGCAACATCAGTCATGAGTTCAAGACACCACTGACGTCCATCAAGGCATATGTGGAGCTCTTAAACATGTACAAGGATGATCCCCAACTGCTGGACGATGCGACGAATAATATCGGGAAAGAAACCGAACGATTATACGAAATGGTAGAGAAGGTGCTGCATCTGTCTGCGCTCGAAAAGTATGATTTCGAGAATCAAGCGGAGGATGTGGAGATCGGTGCATTGCTGGAGGATGCTTGCGGACGAATGCGAGGTAAGGTCGAAAAGTTCGGATTGAACATGGAGCTCGATCTGGAGCCTGCCGTCATTCACAGTGACCGGGAGAGTCTGATGCATATTTTCATTAACCTGCTGGACAATGCGATCAAATATAACGTTCCTGGAGGCATCATTCGAGTGGAGAATGAGCGGCGTATAGAGGAACATCAGGCGGTCATTCGCATCTATAACTCAGGTACGCCGATCCCTGAAGAGGCACGGGAGAAGATTTTTGAACCTTTTTACACCGTTAATAAGGACAGAGCTCGCAAAACAGGCGGAACCGGACTTGGTCTATCCCTCGTAAAGCAGTTTGTTGAGAAGCAGGGGGGAACGATTACATTATTGCCGAGCGATCAGGAGCATCAAGAAGGCGTGACATTTCAACTCGTATTCCCACTTGTAAATTGAGATAAAGATATAGATGCAAGTTTACAAGTTGGAAACAAGTCTGAATAACTTTGGAAGTATGCCGGCTTTATGATGGGTGTATAGCATAAGTAACCGAGGGGGATCACCACATGATGAAATGGATGAAAGCGACATTTGGAGCGCTGGGGGTAGCTGCATTATTGACCACGGTTGCGTGTGGAAGCACCACAGAGCCGGCTGGCAATACACAAGGTGCAAAAACAGACACAGACATTATCGTAAAAGATAATACGAACACGTCCGTCTACCAGAATTTTAAACTTGAAAAGATAGATAAACTGCCTAATATGCGCGGGATCGCTTGGTTGAGCGAGAGCTCGATCGTGACGGATAAAGAAAACACGTCCATGAAACCAGTTAGTGTAGAGGGTGAGGAACGGTATCCGCATAACCTGTACATGTATGATCTGACGAAAGGCGCGGATACACCGCTTATAGAGAGCGAGGTTAGCCTGGGAGCACCGCAGGTATCACCGGATGGACAGCATCTGTTCTACTGGCAGACGGAGGAAGCGACAGGCTGGCCTTTCATTCTGAACCTGAAGAGCGGAGAATCGGTTGCTGCGGGTAAAGAGGATGGATTCATTCAGGAAGGTGCCTGGCTGGATAATGAACATATCGTTTTTTCCAATATGAAAGGAGATCTGATCTCGGCTGCACTGGACGGCACCACGAAAGTATTGGTAGAGACGGGCAACTTTAACGTGCGCAGTATCAAGGTGTCGGGCAACATGATCTACTACATTACGGGAGAGGACGGTCAACTGAACACCTATGATGCGAAGACGGGCGAAGTCAAACAGGTACTCAAAAGCGTGGAGTGGGTTATCCCTTCGAACGACGGAACAAGGCTTGCGATTGTAAAAAGAACAGCGGATACCAAACGGGCGCTGGTGCTCACCGATCTGGAAGGCAATGAGAAGGCCACACTCGCCAGAGGCACGCAGATTTTTGGCACAAGCTGGTCGGGTGACGACTCCAAGATCGCTTACACGATTAATTCCGATAAGGATAACGAAAAAGGATTGTTTGTTTCCAACACGGAATCGGCAGAGCAATTCCAGATCTCCGCAGAGATGGACAATGTGGCTGATTCGTTAGCCTGGAGCCCGCAGGGGAACAAAATTTTGCTGTCCCAATCCGTGATGGAGAATGAAAAATATCACTTTGTGACCTCGATCATTACGATTTCGGAATAGTTGCCAATTCAAAGTATAGTGGCGGCGTGGAAGGCGTGTTCCATATCTTTCATGCCTTTCTATACATTTATATTGACTAAGTCCTTGCGCTTCCGATAAACTAGTATGCAGGAATATAAAGTCGAATGGTTAGACAGCAGTTCGAGACGATGTTTCGGGCGGCTGTTTCTTTTCTTTTTCTGCAAGTCAGGGTGCAATGTAGGTGGCTCGCCGGAGGAACCGGCCAACAACATGGAAGAGGAACAGGTGATATACATGTGTAACAGCGCGTATCGCGTGCTTTTATATTATAAGTTCGTGAAGATTGAAGACCCCGAGACGTTTACGCAGGAGCATCTGCAATACTGCAAAGACCTAGGGGTGAAAGGCCGTATTCTGATTGCTTCCGAAGGCATCAACGGCACAGTATCAGGAACGCCAGAGCAGACAGAGCAATATATGAAGGACATGCATGCCAATCCGCTGTTCAAGGATATGGTGTTTAAGATTGATGATGTGCAAGAGCATGCGTTCAAAAAAATCTTTGTGCGTCACAAAGCAGAACTGGTGACTTTCCGCGTAGACGATGAACTTGATCCGAATGAGATTAGCGGTAAACGCCTCTCACCGAAGGAATTCCACGAGCATTTGCAACGGGATGACGTTATCGTCATTGATGGACGCAATGATTATGAGTATGAGATCGGTCATTTCCGCGGTGCGATCCGCCCGGATGTCGAATCATTCCGTGAATTCCCCGAGTGGATTCGCGAGAATCTCGGTGATATGAAGGACAAAACGATCATTACGTACTGCACAGGCGGTATCCGCTGTGAGAAGCTGACTGGATTTATGATCAAGGAAGGTTTCCAGGATGTTGCCCAACTGGAAGGCGGAATTGTGACCTACGGGAAAGATCCCGAAGTACAGGGACGTCTGTTTGATGGCAAATGTTATGTATTTGACGAGCGGATTTCCGTACCGATCAACCGTACCGATGAGGATATTGTTATCGCCAGCTGTTATCACTGTGGTACGACACATGACCGATATATTAATTGTCCGACCTGCAACCTGCAGCATGTCTGCTGTGAGGATTGCGAAGAGACGCATAACCGCTTTTGCTCGGATGCTTGCCGGGAGGCAGCGCCCGTACAGGCATAAGCAGGAGAGCAGGTGCTGAACATGAAGCGTGAAGAAGAACGTACAACGCGTGAACGGATTCTGTTCATGCTGAAGCAGCAAGGAACGATGACGGCTCGTGAAATCACGGCGGAGCTAGGGCTGACCGGAATGGCGATTCGTCGCCATCTGACAGCACTGGAGCAGGAAGGCTGGATCGAGGTGCGTGAGGCTCGTGCAACAGCAGGGCGTCCCTCCTCGGTATATCATCTGACGGATCGCGGAGACAATTATTTCCCGAAGTCGTACTCTTCTCTAACGCTGGAACTGCTCGATGAACTGTCTGATACGGCAGGCAGTGGAGTGGTGGACGCCCTATTTGAAGGTCGCCGTGACAAGTTGCTTCGCAGCGGCTTGCCGCAGATGGAGGGACATGACCTTGCCGGACGTGTCGAGGAACTGGCGCGAATCCAGAATGCCAACGGGTATATGGCTGATGCATCTATCGAAGAGGATGGTACGTATGTCATTACCGAACTGAACTGCCCGATCGTGCAGGTTGCGAGTGTGTACAAGCAGGCTTGTCGTTGTGAGCTGGAGTTATTTCGTTCCCTATTGCAAGCGGACGTCGAGCGCACCGAATGTTACGCCGATGGCGGCAAGAAGTGCAAGTACCAGATTCGTGAGGTATCGGGGAAATAATGGGAAAGAAAATGTTTTTTTAATGAATATAGTCTATTTGGATGTATAAATAGTAAAAGAATAAGAGATGGTTTCGATGTTTTATCGAGACGATCTCTTTTTTGTTGTTAAAAAATGACGTATAAACGTTATTTTTGGAGTCGATTTGGAAATTTTTATATAAAAAGTATCTTATATTGAATATAATGTTGTTTAAGTTCTTATTTTGGAAAATTTGGAGGGGGATTATGAGAGGAATATCTAGAAAAGTAAGTATTGTTGTTGTCACAGCTGCGGGAGTATTGGCTCTGATGATTGGGACAAATTTCATAGCTAAAGGTGCAGAGGCTGATAACATCAACGTGGAGACTAACCAAAATAATTCATCTAACAATGGTGTTTATTTGCCAGGTAAGTCTTCTATAACGCTTTCTACACCGGAAGAGTTGGAGGTCGAATCAGTAACAGGCAGATCCGTATCCTTGAAGTGGAAGTTGATGGAGGGATTCACGCCAACAGTTACTTATGAAGTTTATGAGTCTGGCAATCTGGTCGCTGAAACGAAGACTCCTTTCTATTATGCCGAGGATCTTGTCGCTGGAAGAAAATATGATTTCGGTATTCGTGCGAGACAGGGAGATCGGGTATCTGAACCCACCAAAACAACTCAAGTGACCACATATGGGGAAATAGTGCGGAATGGGAACTTTCTTGAGTTGGAAGAGGACATGAGCGGGGTTAAGTTTTGGCATACGGATCAAGACTTGGCGAAAAGCTCTTTAAAAAGGGTTAACTCTTCCGTTGAAGGAGAATCTGATGTTTTGAGCATACATCTTAGCGGCTCCACGCGTGGTAAAACGGTAATCCTTTCTCAAGACGCTCGTGTCGAAGGAAAACAATTTTACATAGGGTCTGGGAAGGCTCGGGTCGATTCTGCAACTTATACCGGGAAATTGAATTGGGAGCTTCAATTTCTGGACAAGTCTGGTGATGTGTTGATGGAATCTGAATGGACAGACCGGGTGACAGGAGAGACTCCCGATGGTACAGCTACTGTTCGTGTGCGGCTTGTTATGGAAGAAAAGCGGGATGAAGAACCGATGACGATTTACGTTGAACCTGTAAGTGTATCTATTGAACCAGAGATACATGAAACTGCTAAGCTGGACTCCCGAGCGACCAGTCCGGTAACATATCGATATCAGTATGATGTGAACGGACGTCTTACGCTTGTTGAAATGGATCAAGGCGCCATTCAGTACCACTATGATGCCAAGGGGAACCTGATCGAAAAAATAAAAAAATAATAATATGACGAGGAGAACATATGAAGAAATCTCTCAGATTGAAAAAGTGTACGGGTGTAATCGTAGCACTCGTGATGATGGTTTCAATGTTTACAGGTACCCTGCAGCCTTTGGGAATTCCTGTAGCCGTAGCTGAACATCATTCTGATGTGGAAAATAGCTCTTTCCCAGTTGAATTCGAGTCTGCAATTCCTTCGGAAGATCTGATAACGATTAGTTCCGTTGCGGAGTTATATGATGTGGAGAGTGACTGGATTGTATCGGAAATGGGGAAAGGATTCAGTCTAAGCGATATCTACCAGGGTTTGGAAGCGAAGCGTGCCGGAAGCAACTATCAAGAATTTATGGATAAGAAGTATCCTGATCGAAAGCTTACCCCGTATGAAATTCATGAGCAGGAAATGGCATTATTAGAGCAACAATTAAACAAAGATCAGAAAAAACAAATGCAACAGAATTCGCTCTCACCTTCTTCTTCAATGATGGCAGCTCAATCAAGAGGATATGATGAGGTAGCCATTCAGCGGGCCAAATTAAAATATGATCAAGCCCCATATAGCATTGGTGATTCAACGGGCGGTATATCCATGACGGACTCCTCACTCACCTTACGAGTAACTGACCTGGTCTTGCCTGGCTCAAACGGATTGGACTTTGCTCTTACCCGTGTGTACAACAGTACGGCAGGCAAGGACGACATCTATTTTGCCGAAGGTGAGGGCGGGATTTACGGGAATCAGAAACGAATATCCATAGATGATGAACGTTTTCTATTGGGTAAAGGCTGGTCCTGGGATATTTCATATTACAATGTTAATGAGAAACGTCTTCATATTGCAGGATTAGGCTCATTTATGCGCTCGGATCGAACGGGTAACGGACTTGAAGGAATGCCGTATCCGTATATCGGATTCGCAGAAACTTCATCTCCACCTGGAGGTAACACAGAGATCCGGTATGTTCTAGAAAATTTTGAAGAGGACACTCGTCAATATTTTGATGGATTTGGTAACCTTGTTGAGATTCGCGACGGAGTGGGGAATCGGATTGTTTTGACCTATAGTTATATGGGGAGATATGGCTATCCGGTCCTTCAGACGGTCATGACGGTTACGGCAGACGACCAGCATCGAAATTATATGACTTTGGATTATCAGGATAGCAGCAATACGGTGCGTGCTTCTATTGGAAATCGTTCTGTGACGTACAAGAAAACGAAGCTACCTTATACAACGAATGGCACGAACAGAGATGTGTTAAGCGAGGTTATTGATCCGCTGGGACGAGCAACCAAATATACGTATACCCAGTACTCGCGGCTTCCCTTCAATTTATTTGAATCTTATAAAGACTTTACAGGTACGTTGCGTATGCTCTATTGGGGATGGCAAGATTGGATTTTCTTGTCCGCCATCGAACATCCAAATAAGGCTATTACGCAATACAGTACAGGCATGTATCAGATCTACACTGGAAAGTATGCAGTGGAGACCATAGTTACCTATTCCGGCATGACCCATTCATACAGTTCGCCTACAGCTTCTGAATCCAGAACAAGGACCTCATTTGTAGATACTTCATACTATAACAAGAATTCATACGGCCAAGACGTTACGTACAATGCTTTCGGGGTTGAAGGTGCTCTAGAAACAAAATATACATTCAAACGAAAATATTGGGGTGACAATTCACCTGATACGTACTACTTGCTGAGTAAAGCCATAAAGCCAGCAGATAGCTCTGCTTCCGAGAAGGTCAGTACGTATACCTATGATGAGTCCAAACGATTCCCGACACCCATTACGTTGAATGAATACAGTTTTGGTGAATCGGGGCTACTGATCGGGAAACCAACAAGACAGACGCTGGATTCGTTCGGACTGGTATCGTCCATAACGGATGCAAATGGTGCAACGACGACGATTACCAACGATGTTGTTTCCATCAACAACCGTATTGCACCAACCCGAATCGTACAGCCGCTTAATGCGAATGACAGCTTGATTACAACATATACCTATGACCTGAACAAAGGGTACTTACTGACAAAGGTCTCTAAGAATAAAGCAGGGGTTCTTCTTGAACAGATCAATTATGAATATGATGTGAATGGAAATCCGATTAAAGTAACCATTAAAGGAAATGGAAAAGATACGGTTGTTCGGCAAACATTCAGTCCATCATCCAAAACCTTCTTTCTAACAGGTCAGTCGGTTCAAGTTACGGATCACACTGGACAATCACACACTCAAACTGCACAGGCGGTCTACGATCCGCTTAGTGGCGTACAGCAATCATATACAGATGGGAATATGAACACCACCTCGTTCACTTATGATGCACTTGGACGTATGACGTCAGAGAAATATCCGGATGGAACGCAGACTAAGGTAACATATAATGATGCGTTGAATCAGGTAACCGTAACTGACCCTACCGGTGTCATGAGTAGTAAAATCTATTCACCTATCGGAGAGTTAAACTCAGAAGTGAATGTTCGGGGTTCGACGTTATATCGCTATGATTCGTATGGAAGATTGATAAGAAAGCTCGACTATAACAACGGCAGTGTCTCCTATCAATATGACCCTTGGAGCCGGGTGTCCTTAGAGGTATTTGGCATAGGGGCGAATCGATATCAATATGATGATGTGAACCGGGTAAAATCCATTACGGATGGATCAGGTAATACGGTTAGAGAGAGCTATGATCTTTTTGATAGACTCACCAGTAAAGAAGAGGTAAAAGCATCAGGCAACGTGACTTTGATGAAATCGGCCTATGATTTTGCAGGGAACCTCATCTCCTCCACGGATGCCAATCAGAACAGCACGACGTACACCTATGACGCATTGAATCGATTGTTATCCGTTAAGGACTCGCTTGGGCAAACGACGAGTTATGCATACAACCTGTCGGGCCACATGACTTCGTTGCAATATGCCGATGGTCAGCGGATGGTATACGAGCATGATGAGTTAGGCCGATTGATCAAACAGACTGATCCGCTAGGCCAACAGGAGTGGTTTACGTATGACAACGCAGATCAACTGACAGTGTACCGGGATCGTATGGGACAAGAGCAGACGTATGTGTATAACAATCGAGGTTTTGAAGTCCAACACATAACCTCAGATGAGACAGTAACATATGCTTACGATGCCGCAGGAAGACGAACAGCGATGACCGATGGGACTGGAACGACAGGTTACGCCTATGATGCCAATGGCGATCTTGCTACATTGACGTATCCCGATGGGTCCGCCTTGACTTACGCTTATGAAGAACGAGGTTTGCGGACGAGTCAACAATTTGGCTCAGGCAACTACCAGTTAGGTGTAGAGCAGAGTTACCTTGTTCCGTTGCCACAGGTATCCAGTCTAAAAGTGAAGGGCACGGGCAATACCGAACTAGGCTCGTATACGTACAGTTACCGGAGTAACAAGAGCTTGTCTCAGTTCAAAACAAGTAACGGATTGCAACAGAATTACACCTATAGCGGGTTTGATATGACGGGGCTTACGCAGACTCGTAATGAAAATGTATTTGGTAACTATGGGTACAGTTTCGATAACAATCGAAATATCGTATCCAAGACCGACAATGCAGAGGCTTCTCTCTACACCTACGATGCACTGAATCGATTGAAGTCCTCGAGTGTATTTAACGAGAGCTATACGTATGATGCGCGTAGCAATCGTAAAGAAATGACAAGTGAACGTCAACCGGATCTGGATCAGGCCAAGTACAGATATGACGGGCGGAATCGTCTGATCGAAGTCGACACAGAGAAAGGCAAGGTACAGTATCGCTATAACGGTGACGGCCTATTGTATGAGAGAACAGGTCAAGGAGGAGCAACAACCCGATACTACTATGACGATCGTCAATTGCTGGTGGCAGAAGGCACGGTAGGATCAAACAACCAGGTGTCCATCACAGCAGGTTACGTGTATGACGCTAGCGGGGAACTTCAGGCACGACATATCCCTGGGGATAGTGGTCTGCAAACCTATTGGAAGAACGGCCACGGCGATGTGACCGAGCTGAAAAATGCCGCAGGTGATACGCTGAACCGATATACCTACGATGTGTGGGGCAATCCGCGAGTGCTCGAAGAGCAAACACCGAATGTGCTCCGCTATGCGGGAGAATACTGGGATGAGGAAACAGGGCTGCAATATCTACGATCCCGCTGGTATGACCCGAATCTGGGACGTTTTATCAACGAAGATACCTATGAAGGGGATAAAGTAGAACCGAGTAGCCTGAATCTGTACACGTATGTGGAAAATAACCCATTGATCTACACCGATCCTAGCGGAGAGGCCAAACGAGGAGAGAAAAACGCCTTGGAAGGCTTGGGCTCAGGAAGCGGTAGCGCCAGTGGCAGTGCCGGTATGGGCCGATCCTCTGGAGGAGGCCTCGGCGGAGGCGGAGGAGCAAAGGGTGGCAGCGCGGGGAGTAAGCCTAAGCCATCGACTTCCACGAGTGGACAGGCGAGTCAAGGAACTGTTAAAGCCGTCAACGTTTCTGAATCCAAAATGTATCAACTTGGTGATCACTTTAATAAACACGGGAGAGGGATGGGATATGAATCTAAAAAAGCATATGATACAGCAGCTAAAGAGTTCGCTACAAAAAATCAGTCCAACTCTAAATCTAGTATTGTTGAAGGAACTTGGAATGGTTCGGGCTCATTAAATGGAACAACTCAACGTGCAATAACTTACGATGGAAGGACAGTTATTCTAGATACTAAAACAGGACAAGTAATCGATTTCTTTATAGGTATAGAATACAAAGGTATAAATATAGTAAAGTTACAATAAATGGGGTGTACAAACTGTGTATGGGGAAATTATCAATGGTAAGAGTGTTGGAAATTACCAGCTCGGGTGTACGATTCAAGAATTAAAAGGGAAAATTTCTGAAGACTACACGGAGGAGTCTCTGGCCAATCATTACACTATAAATACAAAAAATATAAAATTTTGGATATCTAAAGAAAAAAATATAGTGACTCAAATAATGGTTTTTGGTTCATATAACGGTAAATTTAAAGATTCTATTGGAATAGGGAATACTATTTCCGACTTAAGGAAAATTGGAATTAAATACTCTAAAGAAGATTACATCTACACGCTACCTGATTATTCTGGCATTTGTTTTGAACTTGAGGATATAGATGATTGGGATGAGTATAACGCACCAATTGAATCAATATCAATTTTCTAATAGTGTGAATCCATAAGCCTAAAATTTTACTCACATTAGCTCTAAAAGATTATTTCTTTAGAGCTTTTTTGATTCACTTACGAACTGAAAGTGCCGATTACAGCAAGTTACTCTCACCATAAAAGTGATTTTGGTAGCACTACCGAGATCTCAATATCTAAATAGAGCAAATTAAATTATATGCTCCCAGATGAGGAGAAGTCATTGTATGAAGAGATTGCAGTGTCCGTGTTGTTATAATTTTACTATTGAAGCCGAGGAAGAAGTAATCGTAGATATTTGTGATGTTTGTTTTTGGCAGTTTGACAGTGTAGCTCATTCTAATCCCCAAATAAATATAGGTGCAAACCATATTACATTGAACCAAGCCAGAGAAAATTATAAAAAATTTGGTGTGTGTAAGCCTCAATTTAAGAATATGGTGAGAAAGCCATTACAAGAAGAGCTTCCGGAGAATAATTCTTTGGAGTAGTTAACTGTGGGTTATTACAAAAAAAGTATATAAAATAATCTTAATCAGTTACATTAGACGATAGTTTTATTTAAGCTGGAGTTTACCTTGATTAGCAATTTGCTATTCAGGGTCTTTTTTTAAGATATCTTTTTGAAACAAGTGAACGTCAGGCCAAGTACAGATATGACGGGCGGAATCGTCTGATCGAAGTCGACACAGAAGAAGGCAAGGTGCAGTATCGCTACAACGGTGACGGCCTATTGTATGAGAGAATAGGTCAAGGAGGAGCAACAACCCGATATTATATGACGATCATCAGTTGCTGGTGGCAGAAGGCACAGTAGGATCAAACAACCAAGTGTCCATCACAGCAGGTTACGTGTATGACGCTAGCGGGGAACTTCAAGCACGACATGTTCCTGGGGATAGCGGTCTGCAAACCTATTGGAAGAACGGACATGGTGATGTGAACGAGCTGAGAAATGCCGCAGGTGACACGCTGAACTGGTACACCTACGATGTGTGGGGTAATCCACGAGTGGTAGAAGAGCATACGCCGAATGTGCTCCGCTATGCGGGAGAATACTGGGATGAGGAAACAGGGCTGCAATATCTGCGATCCCGCTGGTTGACCCGAATCTGGGACGTTTTATCAACGAAGATACCTATGAAGGGGATAAAACAGAACCGAGCAGCCTGAATCTGTACACGTATGTGGGAAATAACCCGTTGATCTACACCGATCACGAGAAGGAACGCCGCAAGGTGGTCCTTTGAGTCCGTTATGATCTAACATTGTACTTGACGAATATCTACGTGAAAACATCAAGAGCAGGGGAGTGAGTCAAGACATCCGTCACCCGGTTCATCGAGACAGGACTAAAACTAAAGGTGAACCAAGTAAAGAGTGCGGTAGACCGCCCATGGAAACGAAATTTTCTTGGATTTAGTTGGAGTGTAGACCATGAACCCAAGGTAAGAATTGCAAAGGAGTCGCTGCGTAAAGTGAAGGCAAGAATTCGGGAGATGGACAGATACAACTCACTACGGAATATTTCATGAACCGCCGTATACTGAACGGTACGTAGGGTGGTGTGAGAGGTTGGGGGCTCACCGCCCCCTCCTACTCGATTATTAATAGTGACGTTTTTGCGAGTTATTGAAACGTAATTACGTTTAATTGTTGGGCTGAACATGCTATAATTGAACTCACATCCAGTGCATTCTACATCTCTATATCTGTTAGGAAAGTAGCGGATATATACTGTTAAATTTGCGCATAGGAGCGAATAGTGATGAAAGAACTTCTTGATCCCAAGAATGATTATGTGTTCAAGCGTATTTTTGGAAGTGAAGATAATAAAGATGTACTTCTAGCCTTCCTTAATCAAACATTCAAGAATGCAGGGGAGTCTTTGTTAACGGAAATTATTTTACTAAATCCATACACGGATAAGAATACTCCGAGAGAGAAACAGTCCATACTGGATATTCATGCCAAAACGGATGAAGGTAAACTAATTAATGTGGAAATGCAGTTATTTAACCAGTATGATCTAGAAAAAAGAACTTTGTTTTATTGGGGGAAGCAATTCTCTGGACAATTGCTTGAAGGACAGCGTTATAATGAACTTAAGAAATGTGTAACTATTAATATCATTAATTTCAGTATGCTCCCTAATGATCAGTATCATAATGTATTTCATTTAAGAGAAGATCATACCAATATACCTTTGACAGATGATTTAGAAATTCATTTTATGGAAATTCCTAAATTGAACGATAATAATATTAAGATGGATGACGGGTTAGTTCGCTGGTTATTGTTTTTGAGGGGGATAACTGAATCTAGCTGGGAGGCGTTTATGATGCATGAATTGGAACCTGCTTTGAAAAAGGCCATGACTGTGCTCGAGTTTTTAAGTCAAGATGAACAAGCACGTCAGGAATACGAGGCGCGGCAAAAATTTCTGCGAGATGAGGCCTCAATGATTGCAGGAGCAAGAGAAGAAGGACTAAAAAAAGGCCTTGAGGAAGGACTTAAAGAAGGACTCAAAGAAGGACTTAAAGAAGGTGAGGCTGAGAGTAAACGCAAGATTGCGCAAAATATGCTGGCTCTTGGCCTTGATGAAGAGATCATTATTAAAGCGACAGGGCTAAGCTCCACTGAACTGAAAACCATCCAACAACACAAATAAACTCAGAATGTTACTGTTCTTAAATTCCTAAATAGCTAAGGCAATTCGTAGATTTTGCGAGTTGCCTTTTTTGATCCCGTGTAAAGTAACCTGTCATACCTTTTCGCCAAATGAAATTGGAAGCGGTTCAACCATTGACGGAAGCCGGGATGCCCTTTAATATTAGGAAAACAATAAAAGAGCAACACGGCATGGACCTCAGTCGCATGCCCAAAGTCTAGATTTGTCTGCTTTTGTCGATCAAAGCAACAATGCGTTGAAGCGTTTGTTTTGTCCCGCTCTATCGTATCCGATGGGATACAAGATGGAGTGTAACCGGAAGATCACATTTTTAACATTTGGAGAGGGGTTCTTACAGATGAAAAAGAAATTTTGGATGTCATTGATGATGGCTGCTTCGTTGATCGTAGCGGCAGGTTGCGGAAATAACGGTGGTTCAGGCTCAGAGTCCCAAGGATCAGACAGTACAACAGGCGGGGATAGCGCAGAAAAATCATATCAGATTGCCATCTCCCAGATTGTTGAACATCCATCGCTGGATGCTACACGTGAAGGATTCATCGCTGCTCTGAAGGATGCAGGCATTGAAGAGAACAAAAACCTTAAGATTGATTATAACAATGCACAGGGTGATTCCACGAATAACCTGTCCATTGCACAAAAAATCGCGGGTGATTCCAAAAACGACCTCGTGCTCGGGATTGCGACTCCATCTGCATTAGCTCTCGCGCAACAAGTGAAGGACAAGCCGCTCTTGTTTGCCGCTGTGACGGACCCGTTGGGTGCGAAGCTTGTGAGTGATATGGACAAACCGGGTGGCAATGTAACGGGTGCATCGGACACGAACCCAGAGGCAATTGTGCAATTGGCTGATTTTATCGCTAAAAATCTGCCAGATGTAAAAACAGTAGGACTGGTCATTAACGAAGGTGAGCCGAATGCAGTTGTTATGGCTAACAATGCTGAGAAGGCTCTGGCAACGCATAACATCAAGTTGGTTAAAGCGCCAGTAACCAATACATCGGAAGTCAAACAAGCGACAGACTCGCTGGTTGGTAAAGTCGACGCATTTTACATTACACTCGACAACTCCGTTGTAAGTGCGGTAGATACGATCATCCAGACGGCAAATAGCAACAAAATTCCGTTCTTCTCCAGTGATCGGGATACGGTAGAGAAGGGTGCCTTTGCAACCGTAGGATTTAAATATTATGATCACGGCTACCAAGTCGGCGAGATGGCTGCGGACATCTTGAAAAATGGAACCAAACCGGGCGATATGAAGGTGACTGTTCCGGACAAGCTGGATCTGATCCTGAACCTGAAGGCAGCCGAAGCTCAAGGCATCACGGTAACGGATGAGATGAAGGCCGAAGTGAAAGATCAGGCAAACAACATTATCCAATAATGAACCGATGAAGCAGCGGCCAGATTGATTTATTGAGTACCTGACAGTAAAACAATACTTCGGTAGATGGAGGTGAGGCGAACGTGCAGGTGGGTTCGCCTCATTCTTTTCAGATAGAGAGATAGACAGGGAGGAAGCAGTGTGAGCATAAGTTGGAATTCCATTGAAGGGGCCATTGAACTGGGACTGTTATATGCACTAATGGCACTTGGTGTGTATATAACGTTTCGCATTCTGGATTTCCCCGATCTTACCGTAGACGGAAGTTTTACTACAGGAGGCGCTATTGCGGCGGTCATGATCTCCAATGATTACTCCCCTTGGCTGGCCTGCTTGGCAGCTATGGCTGGCGGCATGATCGCTGGAGCCCTAACGGGTCTGCTGCATACGAAAGGCAAAATTAACGGACTACTGTCCGGGATTCTGATGATGATCGCTCTGTATTCGATCAACATGCGTATTCTTGGTGCACCGAATAAATCGATTATGGGCGTGGAAACGCCGTTTTCAGGCGAACATGTCATGATCATTATCATTATCGTTGTGCTGGTATTTAAAATCATGCTCGATCTGTTCATGAAAACAGATATCGGACTCGCGCTCCGCGCTACAGGGGATAACAAACGCATGATTCGCAGCTTTGGTGCGAATACGGACGTAACGACCATTATTGGGGTCAGTTTGTCCAATGGACTGGTAGCCTTATCTGGTGCGTTTATTGCCCAGCAATCCGGGTTTGCTGATATTACAATGGGCATTGGCATGATCGTTATTGGTCTGGCCTCCGTCATTATTGGCGAAGCGATCCTGGGTGCCAGAACGGTATTCTGGGCGACGCTGGCAGCAGTTGTCGGTTCCATTATCTACCGGATTGTGGTTGCACTGGCTTTGCAGGTGGAATGGTTTGATACATCTGACCTGAAGCTGATCACTGCCGTTATCGTTATTATCGCACTCGTCTTCCCAACGATGCAGCGTTCGATGAAACAGCGTAGCCTCGCTCGCAAACGGACCGAAGAGCTGATGCGTTCCGGCGGCCAACAGGCAAAGGGGGGCATGTAGCATGTTAGAGATTACACAAGTCACCAAACTGTTCAACCCGGGCACAACGGATGAGAAAACAGCTCTGGTTGGTGTGAATCTGATTATGAATCCGGGTGATTTCGTAACGGTTATTGGCAGTAACGGCGCCGGGAAATCAACCTTGATGAACATTATCTCAGGTGTGATGAAACCTGATATGGGCGATGTGCTGATTAATGATCGCTCGATCAAGAATCTGCCAGAGCATAAACGCAGTAGCTGGATCGGCCGTGTCTTTCAAGACCCGATGGCTGGAACCGCGCCGCATATGTCGATCGAAGAGAACATGGCGATGGCATACAAACGTGGCAAAGGACGCGGGCTCGGCTTTGGTGTGACACGCGCGAGACGTGAGATCTTTAACGCACAGCTGGAGAAGCTTGGCATTGGGCTGGAGAAACGTCCCAATGCCAAGGTGGGCCTTCTTTCCGGCGGTGAGCGCCAGGCGCTCAGCTTGTTGATGGCAACCTTTACTCAGCCACAGATTTTGCTGTTGGATGAACACACAGCGGCGCTTGACCCATCTCGTGCAGAGCTGATTACCGAGCTGACAGAGACACTTGTCCGCGAGATGAGACTTACCACGCTGATGGTAACGCACAATATGGAACAGGCCATTCGCCTTGGTAACCGCCTGATCATGATGGATAAGGGCCGCATCATTCTCGATGTCAGTGAAGAGCGTAAGCGCACGCTCACGGTGCCCGAGCTGCTCGGTGAATTCGAGCGCATTAGCGGCAAGAAGATGGCGGATGACCGCGTGGTACTGGGATAGGCACCAGGGTGCAGGGATGCCTTCTGGAAAAACAGTGCACATTCTTACCCCAAAAGGGTTGAATTCATGTTAAGTGAGATCCGTTATAATGTTGAGAAACAAGGCTCTTTGCGTTATCGCAAAGAGCTTTTTTATGTTATGTTTAAGAGGTTCGAGATGGGTGTAGAGACTAGATATAAGAGATAAGGGATAAGAGTCTGCAGAACCGCTTGAAAGAAAATTGAAAGATGAAAGATACTGGAGAGATACATAAGCCCGACGAGATAGAGCAGATAGCTGATTTATCATATGTCATACATCGAAGCACACAAGGGAGGAACGAGAATGTCTCTGCAATTTGATGAGGGAACCTATACGGTATCTCAGCAAATGGATGCGATTCGCTTGCTGGCGAAGGAGTTTGCGCTTTTGCATTTTCTGTACGAAAACAAAGATAAGGCCTTTACACGCAGTCAACTGCTGGATCGGGTATGGCCGCTAGAATATCCGGTGGAACGAACCGTAGATGATCATATCTATCGTTTACGGAAGAAATTGAAACGCTGGGATGAGATTAGCCTGGATACCGTGAGGGGGTATGGCTACCGACTTGCCTTACGGGAGAACAAAGCGATGTTGCCCTCTAATCCTTCGGTTCATGATCCAGAGATGCAGGAAGTGATTCACGGACTGCTTCGCAAATATCATCTGTTCGGGCAGGGTAATTCCATTCAGATGCTGGTTCATCAGCAGGAAGCGCTTGGGCTGAAGATCGCACCGTACTACCAATTATATATGCATTTTATCCAGGGAGATCTGGAATGGCTGACGAGCACAGATGACTTCCCTTTGGAAGAGCGCCTGTACTGGCTATTAATCTACGTGCATGCTCTCATAGAGCCACCCCAAAGTCTAGAATTATACAAGCTAGCGATTGATTCACCTGTGTTGCCCGCCGAGTATCGTCAGGAACTGCGCATTCTGAATATTATTGATATTTACGCCGAGACGGGTCAGTATCAGGAAGCCAAGAGGCTACTGAAAGAGACATATCAGGTAATGGAAGCAGAACAGTTGACTTATTTTAAATTACCCGTAGGCCTTGCCGCGTTATCGGTTGAACTGTGGGGTGGGGGTGGTGAAACTGTAGAGGAACAATTGGCTGAGCTACGATCTGAATTAAAGGATGCTCCCTACTTGCGAGAAATTGGGCGCTTTCAGGTGATGGAGGGCCTGTGGCTACTTCGACAGGGACGGGTACGAGAGGCAGAACTGCGAATGGATGACGGTCTGGATGTATTAAAAATGTCACTCAATGCTCCGCTCTATCTAAATTCAGCCTATCAGATCCTCCTGTATATGGATCACCATCAAATTGAGGGAAGGCTCCGCAATAAATATCAGCAGATATATACAGAGATCGGTAAGACATATGGTGTTCCCGCATACGGGCAACAGATCGTGAACACCATTCGTCGCTTTTTATTAACGGATTCCGAGTCGTCTGATCTTCCTCTGACATAATGCCTCTATGATTACAGCCAAGGAGCAATCCATTTTACAAGCTGGTTGTAATCAAGGGAGGAAAATCAAGTATGAAGCAACAATCATCAAGGACGGAAGAACACCACTTATCCAATGCAGAGAATCCATCTCGCCCAGCGAACTCATCAAGAAACGACGTATTTCCTTCATCTAAACCAGATGATTCATCTGGTAAATCTGCTACAAAAAACACTAAAAGCCTTTGGGCTAATTTGCGATTTATGCGTCTATTCGTTGCTTATGCACTCGCCACCTTTGGCGACTGGTTCGATGCACTGGCAATACAAGTCATGGTGGCTTACCGCTGGGGTGCTGATCCGCTGATTATCGCGCTGATCCCTGTCTGCATGGCTGTACCGGGCATCCTGTTTGGATCGGTAGCCGGAGCGCTGGCTGATCGACTCCATAAAGTGAGAATCATGATTCTCTGTGATGGCATTACCATCGCACTAACCGTAGGGATTCTATTTGTGCCAAGTCCGGCATGGCTACTACCCCTTCTTGCTCTGCGTGCAATGATGAGTGTATTTCATGTTCCTGCTCAACAGGCGTTGACACGCCAGATCGTGGCGGAGGAGCAACTGTTTCAGGCGTCGTCCCTGAATGGTTTTGTGAATCAATGTGCGAAGATAGCGGGTCCGCTTCTGGGCGCGGTGGTATTAGCCTTTTTCTCTCCGCAAATCTGTATTCTGATCAATGCGTGTGCTCGTCTATTATCGGGCGCTGTGTTATGGCCATTGCGACGTTTGGTGGAGAAGAAGGAACCTGTTATCCAAAGCGGGAATGCCGGTGAAGTTCCGAAGGAACCGGAATCTTTCTTCACGCAGTGGCAGGAAGGCTGGAGGTATTTACGCCGGAGTCGCGCGGTGAGGAATACTATCGTGTTTGGATGTTTGGGCCTGATGTCTATTCTGATGATCGAATATCAATTTTCTACCCTGTTTCGGGGGATCAAGCCCGGTAATGAATCCCTGCTCGGCTGGCTCGGTTCATCCGTAGGAGCGGGAGCGGTGTTTATTATTTTGCTGTTAAACCGATTGCCAAGGTTAGGATACGGGTGGGGGCTTGGGGGCGGTTATTTTCTCATTGGGGCTGGCATTGCAGCACTAGGCTGGGTTGGTCGAGATACATCGACAGCATGGATTATTGTCTTGGGCTTGTGTATTGGTCTGGGTAATGGACTGTTTATGGTTACGATGAATTATTTACTGCAAAAAGAGACCTCTCCTGACTATGTAGGACGTGTATTCGGCATTCAAAACTCGTTATACAGTGTGGTGCTGGTCGCTGCCCCGCTGGCGGGAGGTGCACTCATTCATTCTGTCGGGCCGAGTCCAACCTTTCAAATGATTGGATTGGTTACAGTAGCCATTGGACTTGGGGGCATCTTGTTACAGCGAATGTTATGGTCGATTAGCAGAACTTCTTCGGTAGAGAAGACAGAATCTGCCCAACAAGGAATTTCGTAAAAGGCTTGTCCCATAGCTGGAATGAATGAACTCACTAAAGTCGATGGGAATTCAAAGGAATAAATGGCTGTACCTGATGCTTCTGGCACATTCCACATCTTGGCATATGAAATAGCCGCCTTCGGTATTTATCCGAACGTGGCTATTTCTGTTCTTTGCCTGCACAGAGGCAAGGCTATAGACCATCACACTTCCCACCAAGTGAAATACGTTGTGGAGGCTAACAAACCGGCAACAGTTAGTGATCCGGTGACGGACAGGTTTATGGCCTGACCCGGAGGAATCACGTATTTCCCGAACTCGTTGGATTGAAATGGACCAACTTGCAGAGGCATGGACATGATAGCGGTAGCACCGGATGGGGTTGCTGTAGAAAATCGAACGAGAGCAACACTTGTGTTACTGCTGGAGAGATTGCTGTTTACGGCTGTGAGTGTGCTTGGAGATGAGAGGGTACCGTTTGCACTTAGAGTCATCGTTCCACTGAAAGAAGATAACAAGTTGAGTGCGACAGTAATGCCACCGGACAATCGCGAGACATACAAGGTTCTGCCACTTCCGGCTGGATTGGCGAGTTGCAAAGTGGCTGTTACGCTTCCACCGAGTATACCTAAAGTAGTGGAGTTTGTAGAGCCTGCATTATACAGATTGCCTGTGCTGCCGGCACTGTTTTCGGGTGGAGCAACAATGCCGGGCGAGATGTATGTGTTTGTGTTTGACGTGTAGACGGGTTGGTTCAAGGGATTAAATACATTATTGTTCGGCATGATTTGCACCACCTTTACTCAAATTCATGTTAGAATTCCCACCAAAATAGATTGATAGACCCCACCTGGCTTCCGGTTCCCAAGCTTATGGATAACGATTGACCTGGAGGAACGACAATAGAGCCGTTCAAATCGAGAGCATACAGACCTGCGGTGAGCGGAATGCTTAGAAGGCTGGTGAAGGTACCCCCAAGTGTTCCTGTATTCTGCCTTGTCGTTACGATACTGGTGTTGGCATTGCCTAGCAATGTATTGACGGGTACGGGGGTGCTGCCGACAGTGACGGTTCCGCCGGAATAGACCACAAGTGTGGCTGCTGCTGTTGTGCCCCCTGATAAGCTCGCAATGCGTATCGTTCTGCCGCTTCCGGCGGCATTTAGAATTTGTAGAAGGAGATTTTGGCTCGAAGGAATAGAAACATTGTTGGTTGTCAGGGCAAAAAAACTTCCTGCCGCAGCCGCGCCAGTATCCGGAGCCGCCCCAATTCCCGGAGCCGCGAAGGTATTGGTAAGCTGTGTGTATAAAGGGCCATTAGATTGGTTGAACACATTCGTATTGGTCATCCCACTTAACCTCCTCTAAACAATGAAATAGATGGAGAATAGCTTATGGCCTACGTTATTTCGCCTGTCCTCATTACTAGCATGGTATGTAAAAGGAAGAGAAAGCGTTTGGGATTGCATCCGAATTTTCAAATAACGGCAGATGCCGTGCCCGTATTTCTATTCCGGGCATACGATGCGTAAGCACATTTTTTAAGGGGAAATCGAGATGAGTCGAACAGCCAAGCGAAGCAGGAAGAGAACGAAACCTTCAGCCAAGCGGACAATGAAACCAAAAACTAAATATGTCAGCCGCCGCCCATCCTGTTGTTCTCGCCGCGCCAAACTGCTGAAGCCCCCTTGTTCCCGGATTACCCGTCCCAGGTTCAAACAGGGTGCTTTCTCACGCACGAAACTCCCTGGTGCTACTCACTGTTTTACAGAGCATACCTACACTGGAGCTGAGACAGGTCAGGGTGAACATGCCCTCCCGCCGCAGGATACCTCATCTCTGAGCATGTACAGCTATGGCGTGGTGAACCGCGGGAAACATCCAGCGATCGTTCAAGTTCAGGTCAGCCCGAATGCCGTAGATTATGCGGTGGATAGTCAGGAAGTCATTGAGGGAGGCCAGACGAAGGCGCTGGTTCCCTTGCGATTTCTGCATTATACCCGGCTTGTGCTCCTGCCTGTAAATCCGGCTCAGCCTACTCGGCTTGATGTATATTTTCAGGCACAGCGTATGCTCGTAAGGTAGTTTAATTACACAGATTGTCCAGGGAGGAGGACGAGGCTCATGCCTAACTTTACAACGTTTAATACGAATCCGGATAACCTGAGAACACTGATTTTTGGTCAGGATAGTACAGGTACGGCTCAGCCCGTCAGAACGGATACAAGCGGGAATGTGGTAGGTATCATTCTGGACGGGACAATTAGTAACATTTCAGGTCTGACCACGGTTACGATTAATGCAGGGACAATCACCAACATTCTGAATGGTACGATCACGAATGTACTGGGTGCCACGATTACGGCGGGAACCATCACCAGTGTGCTGGGAGCGACAGTAACAGCCGGGACCCTGACCAACTTGCTGAACGGTACCATTACCAGCGTGCTTGGGGCAACCGTCACTGCCGGAACATTAACCAACCTTTTGAACGGTACAATTACTAGTGTGCTCGGCGCAACGATTACGGCAGGAACGATTAACAGCGTCCTCGGGGCTACCATCACGGCCGGGACCCTGACGAACTTGCTAAACGGTACGATTACCAATGTGCTTGGAGCAACGATCACGGCGGGAACCATCACCAGTGTATTGGGTGCTACGATTACGGCAGGCACAATCACAAGTGTGCTCGGTGCAACGTTGACGGCAGGTACATTAACGAACCTGTTAAATGGTACGCTCACCAGCGTACTTGGCGCGACGATTACCGCGGGTACACTAACGAATTTGTTAAACGGAACGATCACGAATGTCCTCGGCGCAACGATCACAGCAGGTACAATTACGAGTGTGCTTGGAGCAACAATTACAGCCGGAACGATTACCGGTGTGCTTGGTGCTACCTTAACAGCCGGAACGCTGACGAACCTTTTAAACGGAACGATCACGAGTGTCCTCGGTGCAACAGTGACAGCTGGAACGTTGACCAACTTGCTGAATGGTACGCTCACGAGTGTACTGGGCGCGACCATTACCGCAGGTACGTTAACCAACCTGTTGAACGGAACCATTACCAGCGTGCTTGGTGCCACGATTACGGCCGGTACACTGAGCAGCGTTACATCCATCTCCCAAAAAAGTTTTCAAGAGAACCAGCTTATCGGCACGCCGACGGCTAACACGTTTACATCGCTGCCTGCTGTAACAACGAGTGTATTCGGCACATACTCTTTCTTCGTATATAACAGGGGGCCGGGATTGAACAGGGTAGATGCGCAAGTGGAAATCAGTGCTAACGGAACCAACTGGTATACGGATGTAGCTACGGTAACAGGGATTCTATCCGGTTCTGTAGATGTTTTGGTACCTCAACGGTTTCTGAAATACACACGTCTTTCTTATCGCTCGAGTCTGCTTGGTGCACCGAGTACGATTGACGTGTTCTTCAATGGACAAGGCACATAACCCGCTTGGCTGTCATATAGGTACATGGAGTTCACTTTGGTGGGCTTCATGTACTTTTTTTGTATCGGAGGTTAATGGGGATGCAGAACCGGTTACTCGGCATTCATATGATTGTGCAAAATGAAGAGCAGCACCTGCCCCGCTGTCTGGACAGCTTGAAGCAAGCAGGCTTGGAATGGTTCATTACAGATACAGGCTCGTCCGACCGGACAGCTGATATTGCCAGAACATATGGTGCGACAGTGCTACACGCCAGTTGGGAAGATGATTTTGCTAAAGCCCGAAATATTAGCCTGCCCCTGGCAACGACGGAATGGATTCTCTGTCTGGATGCCGATGAGTATGTCATCGAAGGATTGGAACAATTAATGAGTTTTTTGCCAAACGTCCATAAGAGCATCACCCGTTTACGCATCACAATCGAAAATCAATACGGAGAAGGGACGGAGGACAAGATCCTGTCCCATCCTGTACGGCTGTTCCGTGCCCAGCATGGCTATCAGTACACAGGGCGCATTCATGAACAGCTGTTTCGCCAAAACATGGATGACCAAAGCTCTGACATTACCCTAAATAAGCCCCAAAAAAAGATGAGCATACACTCTGATTCACCTGAAATATGTGCAACAGGCAATTTAGCAGACGTAGATGTAGATGCAGACACAGACACAGATGTAAAAGTTGAGCCGCTTGCCCCTTTGCGTCTGGGGCATGATGGTTATCTAGCTACCGTAATCGCCAAAGGGGATAAAGCCAAGCGTAATTTGCACCTGATCGAGCGGGAGCTTGCCGATCATCCGGCAGACCCTTTTCACCTTTACAATCTGGGCGTAACACGCTGCCAACTGGGTGACCCTGGGCAAGCGGCGGAGGCTTTTAGTGAGTCGCTGAAACGAGCCGTATGGCAAGCTCCCTATCGCCCCACCCTTGTAAGAGATTTGGCGAAAGTACTGGTAGAACTGGAGCGTTACGAAGAAGCCCATCTGCTACTTTCCGCAGAAACTCAACGTTACCCTGCATACGCTGATCTCCATTTGATATACGGTGAAGTTCTGGAGCAGCAGGGTTTGCAGGAACGGGCTTATCGTGCCTATGCACGGGCGAGCACCTGTGGCTCCGGTCCGAATGATCACGGAAGGTCTGGCGGCGGAGAAGCCGTGAACAAAGCTTTTTACGTGACAGAAGCAGGCTCTTGCAGTTATCGGGCATATGCATCGATGGCGCGGCTTGCACAGAAACGGGGATTCGGGCAAGAAGCGGTTCGGCTATACGAGCTTGCCCTGGAGCAATTATCTGCCTACAGACCCGCTTGGATCGGATTGGCGGATGCATTGCAGCAACAGGGGCATTCGGATGATTCCATTGCAGGTCAGCTGATGCATTTAGCTAACCGATTACATCAGATCCGTGGAACAGATCATGCAGATCAAATGAACCGGCCGCACCCCACTTTGGAAAAGGAAACAGAGATCGTGCTGATTCATATGCTCTATGCCCTCGCTAATTGCGGAGCGTATAAACAGGCATTACTTCTTCTGGGTGGTGAGGCATCCCATATTCATGTTCCAGTAGGTGATCAACTTCACTGGATGTTGTGTGCAGGCCAAGTTACAGATGCATGGGACCTCGCTCAGAGTAGCTGGGGAGAAGCGGATAGAGAGGAGCATAAACAGATTTCTTTCCCGTCTGTCATCACGTCAGGAGTTGAGGATGATGCTGATATGAGCCTTCAATCGGATGAGCGAAGTGATTGGGCGCTAGCATGTTGGGCGAGTGGCAGGCGTTTGACTTCATCCTTCTTGGCTAAAGTATCTCCTCTGGAGAGGGGAATGTGGAAGGTAGCGGACCGGTTACTGTTTGAGTATAAGCCTGGAACTCTATCGGCTGGTTCTTCTAGACCTCCTGTACCTGCTGCATCGGATAGGCAACTTCTGCAATGGAGCGAACCTGTGCAAATGATGGCAAGGCAGTTAGTGGCTCGTGCGATCCAAAGCGGGCAGTTGGTCATCGCACAGCAGTTGCATGAGCGCTTGGCTTGTATCATGTCAGATCCTGAGAGGACAGAAACAGCAATTCGGCGGAATTATGCGGGTCTGTTGCATCGGTATGGATACACGATGATTGCTGCCGAGATGCTGATTCAGTGTATGACGGAAGGAGAATTGGATGCGGAAGGGCTGTTCTGTCTGGGCGAAACGCTGTACTCCAAAGGACATTTGGAGCAAGCACTGTCGCTCTTGGAACAGGCACTGGAGCAAAAGCCGGATTTCAGTGAAGCCCGTGTTGGAGCGGCTATCTGTTACTTGCAAATGGCCCTCGGTTTAATTCATCAGGAACGGAATCGTTCTTCCGAGGTTAGAGTACTTGCGAATCAGCAGCTGGCTTTGGAACAGCAGTTGCGAACAGCGGAGGGGATACCTTGGCGGACAGTATATCATGCAAAAGAAAGGAGGAATCACCATGCAGGCACATCAGCATCAGAGACAGCGGAGTCAGGCCGAGCGGATCTCTCTGTGCATGATCGTCAAGGATGAGGAAGAGATGCTGCCACGTTGCCTTGAAAGTGTGCGGGGTGCGGTGGATGAGATCATTGTAGTAGATACTGGATCATCTGATCGCAGTGTGGCCATTGCGCAGGAGTATGGCGCGTCGGTCGTTGAGTTTGAGTGGTGCGATGATTTTGCCGCGGCACGAAATGCTGGCCTGGAGCGGGCTTCCGGCGACTGGATTCTCTTTCTTGATGCGGACGAGGCGCTGGAAGCGACAGCTCGGGAGCAGATCAGAAGCTGGACGGAAGTCAGCGGCTGCGACGGATTGTTTTTAAACATTCATAACTATACGGGTTCGGGTCAGCAAGGCGCGACGGTCAATCCGGTGCTGCGTTTGTTTCGCAATCATCCCGAGCATCGGTTCAAGGGTCGCATCCATGAGCAGATTGCGGCGGCGATCTGTGAGCGAGATCCGGAGGCTGCGTTTCATATCACGGATATGGTGATTCACCATTACGGGTATCAGACGGTGGTTGTGGAGCGCAAGGACAAGGTGAATCGCAATGTGCGTCTACTGCAGCAGGCGGTGGTGGAAGAGCCGAATCAACCGTTCCATCACTATAACTTGGGCGTGGAGTATTTGCGTGTGGGTGAAGCGGAGCAGGCACTGGATTCATTCGGCAAAGCGCGGAAGATGATTGACCCTGCCGTGACCAGCTATGCTCATTTGCTGTTGAAATACGAAGTCCGCTGTCTGGAGCATTTGCAGCGCTGGCAGGACGCACTGGAGCGTGTGGACGCGGCGCTGGAACTTTTCCCGGAATACACAGATTTGATGCATCATCGGGCGATATGTGCAGATGCTGTGGGGGATACAGAGGCTGCAGAGATATGGCTTCGTAAAGCCGTTCGGCAGGGGCCTCCTCCAGCGATTTTCCACACTGAAGAAGGAATGGGCACATACCAGACATGGTACACGCTGGGCCGCTTGCTGGAAGGAAAGGCCGATCTTGAAGGAGCGGTCGATGCTTATGTGGAAACGGTGCGGGCAAAATCCAGCTTGGTACCGCCGCTGTATCGCCTGTTTCGAATTATGCGCGTATCAGGGCAGGAAGGGCAAATTCCGGCGGTGATCGAGTCGCGTTTTGCCCTGAGTTCGGAGGAGGCTTTGTCTAAAGTACTGGGTATTCTGGAACAGTGCCATTGTTACGATGCTGCGCTTGAATTGCTTGGGGAGTTAACGTCTGCTTCTTCCGGCGAGCAACGGGAGAAACGTTCGGTGGCTGAGGCCGTTCTGCATGTAAAACGAGGGGACTGGAGTAGCGCGCGTTTGAAACTCGAAACGGTGAAGCGAAAAAGGGGTCCATTTGCCCCTATGGCTGCCCGTTGGCTTGAACGTTTACGATGGCTGGATGGGAAAGAGGGGCAGGAAACAAGCGGACAGGATGCTTTTACCCGTTGGCTGATGCACAGCTCACAGTTAGGCGAGGGCAGAGAGAGTGCATCTGAGGAAAAGTCGGGGTCTACAGGATGGGGAAAGGCTGTAGTAGAGATGGGAAACAGATCGAAAAAGGAGAATGTAGCTGGACTTGAGAGTGTGGCGGACTCTGATCATGCAGGGCTGTATGAGGGCTGGCAAGCTCTCGGGCTAATGCTGGAAGGGTGTGTCCAGTCTGGAAGATGGCAGGCGCTGCATGGATTGATTCAACGGGGACGTCAGCTGCTGGATGCAGGTGGTGGAATCATGGGAAAAGGTTTGGAAGAGGAAAAGTATGCCGGAAGTAAGCCGGAGCATGAAGAAAATCGGGTACAACAATCCGAGAGTGAGCGTACAGATGCCAAAGAAATATCGGCTAAGGAGCCTTTCGCAGGAGCCTTGGATACGTTGAGCGGAACAGGAGGGTTGGTTCAAGGCATGGTGAGTGCAGCTGATCGCCATCTGGCGCAACTTACGTCTGATACGGAACAGGTGGAGCCTGGGAAAAGGCAGCGCCGTTCATACTGGCCTGTCATTCAGCATATTCGGCTGGAGTTGCCTGGAGCAGACGGATTCGAGGGCTGAGTCGGAAGAGCGGCGGACAATAAATGGAAGGCGAAGGATCAGCAGGGAGGGTTTTGACGGAAGGAGGGCAGGGTGCGGGTGAAGGAAGGTATCAGCTTATGTATGATCGTGAGGGATGAAAGCGAATTTCTGGAACGTTGTCTGGGTTCTGTACGTGAAATCATAGACGAGATCATTATCGTGGATACAGGTTCGGCTGATGATTCCGTAGCTATTGCTCAGCGATATGATGCAACGATCATTAGTACAGAGTGGAATGGAGACTTTAGCCAGGCGCGTAATCTTTCGCTCGCTGCCGCGAGTTATTCATGGATTTTGGTACTCGATGCCGATGAAATGTGGATGCATACGTTATGGACAAAGTCAGAGTTGCTGGAATGGCTCGAAGCGGGGAGTGAAGAGGTCTGGGGGTATTGGGTTAAGGTGACGAGTCTGCTGGGTATTTCAGGCGAAGAACGTGTAACGGACGAGGTGTGCCGTTTATTTCGAAATGACCCCCGAATTGCTTTTCGTGGAAGAATCCATGAGGAAGTCGCTTCTTCCATTCTCGCATTGATGCCGCAAGGGATTCGTCATTCGGACATCGAGGTTGTTCATTACGGTTATTTGGATGAGGTCATTGCAGCTAAGCGAAAAGATGTGCGTAACATGAGGTTGATCCGGCTGGCTCTGCAGCAGACAGCAGATCAGCAGGAACTGCTCTATGCGCTGGCTGCCGAGTGGTTTCAGCAATCGAAGTATGATGAAGCACTTCGATTGCTGTTGCCGCTGCTGGCACAGCTTGATCCGACGTGTGGATATCATTCGGATGTGGTGTTAAAAACAGCTTATACGTGGAGAGAATTGGGGCAGCTCGAGCTGGCGCTCTCTGTGGTGGAGACCTGGGTAACGGTGTATGATGATTTCCCGGATCTGCTTGAACTTGCCGCGGTGTTGGAACTGGATCAGGGCCGGGCAGATCGTGCATTAGAATGGTTAAAGCAGGCGAAATCCGCTGCATCGACAGCAGTGCGGTATACCTCGGTGTCCGGTGCCGGAAGCTACCGCAGCCTAACGTTGGAAGGCATGGCACATGAGCAGGATGGCCGCTGGGCAGAAGCGGAAGCATCCTATACGGAAGCGCTGGGCATACAGCCCGGCAACGGGGCGGCATGGCAGCGAATGCTACTCCTTGGGGCAGCCACGGGACGGCCGCAGGCCATTGCTGGCGTAGCCGAGGGGGGGAGCTTGCCGCTAGCGGCGTGGCAAGCACTGGTCTCGGTAGCGCTGGCTGCGCATCGGCCGGAATGGCTGCTGCGCCATGCGGGGGCGCTGGGCCCGGCGCAACGCGGGAAGCCGCTTGCCGAGGGGCTGGCGCTGGCCCAGATCGGCGAGGATGCAGCCGCGAGCACGGCGCTGCGGCTGTGGGTAGCGCATGCGCAGCATGGGCCAGAGGCTGCGCTGGCACTGTGGGCGCTGGGCCACAAGCAGCGTGAGCGCGGCGTGCCCGGGCGTGCGGCGGCAACTCGCCAGCAGGCAGCCGTGCCGGAGGTGGCGCGTGCTGCAGAGGCGCTGCTGCAAGGCGAAGGCGCGCCGGCGTGCGGCACTCCGAGCAGCATGGCGCTACCCGCGCAAGCGCTCGCCGCCGTGGGCGCCTGGCCCGCATGGCTGCGCCTGCTGCAGGCCCTGCCGCCTGGCGGCGCGCTGGCGCTGCTCGCCGCGCTCCCGCCTGCGGCCCGCTGCGGGCTGCTGCGCGCGCCCGCTCACGTCCGCGCAGGGCTGCTTGCGCTATGCGGCACGCCTGGCGGCGCGCAGCAGCCCTGCGCGGACGAAGTGCCCGCCCCGGCGCTCGCAGCGCATGCGCTCCTGGCGGGCACGCTCGCGCTGCTCGCCGGGCGGCAGGGCCTGGCGCGTGATTGGGCCGATTACGCGGCCCGGATCACGGCACGGCATGCTGCCGCCCAAGGCCGCCCGGCGAAGGCACCGCCGCCGGGCCTGCAGACCCTGCTGCGCCTGACGGAATCTGGCGCAGCCCATGCCCCAGCCTACCAGCAGCAGTGCAACATGCTGCTGGTGTACCTGTGATCCGGCGTACCCATGGCGCCGGATGCCCCGGGATGCCCGGCTTTCAGCACAGCAATTGATGTATTAATGGCGTGCGGGACTAACGTCTCTATCCTTTTTCCGCCTTGCATATCACAGCCCTGAAGCAGCGGATGGGCGCGCCATACATCTCCGAGGAGATGGCGTCGGCAGGTTCTTCCACGGTTAACTTATCTTCAATCGTCAGTCCTGTGACAGCCATGATCGTTTCCAGTAGATCCGGTCGCATCTCGGGTACATCAAACGTGGCGATTAATTGTCCGTTTGGCTTCAACACCCGGGCGAATTCGCGAAAAGCCCGTAGCATCGTGCCCGTGTCCAGATGCTCCAGAACAGAGATGCAGAATATGCGGTCAAACTGCTCGGGACGATATGGAAGCTGCGCCAGATTGGCCTGAGCGCGATGAAGCCGGGTGAGGTAATGTTCGGGCAGATGGAGAGCCGCCTGTTCGCCAAAATCAGCCGCAATATCTAGACGAATCGCCTCTTCCGACAGGATGCGTTCATCCCAATCACATGCGTGAACTTCGCGGCAATGCTCCGTGAGCCAAAATTTGAACGGGTGCGAAATGCCGCAGGCTGCATCCAGTACCACGTCGCTTGAACGTGCAAATTGCTTTGCCCACTCATACTCATAAGGACGGCTCCACCAGGCGGGATGAAGCGGGAAAACGAGCGTGTCTGTCTTCGGATCGCTTTGCCGGATGTACCTTGATTCCATCATTGACGTGGTGTCGGGTGTGTCCATCATGTTTGAATCGCCTCCTTCAATCCTGTTTCAGCTAAAAAAGATTCCAGAACCCTGCTCCACCGGCTACGCCATATGGACAGATCATAAGACAGTGCGGTTTCGCGCGCATAGATGCCAAGCCGCTCCCGCGTGGCGCGATCCTGAACGAGCCTGATGAGCGCGGCAGTCAATGCCTGCTCACCCGGAGGCACGAGCAATCCGTTGAACCCATCCTGAATCAGATCATTGAGTCCCCCGACATTGGAAGCGATAACCGGAAGACCGCAGCTCATCGCTTCCAGGCATGCGTAGGAGGTTCCCTCCGAGAATAACGTAGGTATAACAACGATATCTGCCTGATGGTAAGCGTCACGAATATCTTTGAAATCGTACGTATGCTGGTGGATGCGGGCCGTATGCGGATGTGTACGCTGCCAATAGCGAAAGGCTCTGCCTACCGTACTGCCTTCGACCAGTTCCCCGGCAAATTCAACCTCCACATCCGGAAAAGCCCCCAGCAGCTTATCTGCCGCAAGCATCATAGGAATGATACCGCGCTCGCTACTGATGCGGCGGGGATACAGAATGCGGATTGGACGTGGAACTGACACAGGCACAGCGTCATTCGTATGATCGTGACCTTGATGAGAAGGAGGTTCGGCAAATTCATTTTCGAAAGAAAAAGCACCTACACCGGAGACTTCACCCTGCTCTCGCTTAAAACTCTTCGTTCTGGCTTTTTGCCCTGAACTGCGATCTAAATCTGAATCATTAAGGCCTGCTGTATGATGATCTGCAACATCCCCTCTGTATTCCTTAACAAGAATGTCTTCATGTTCAGTCTGGAGTGGCAAATCTCTTTTCCATGCCGTCATCCATTCCTCTTCATGCTGCGGTGTGAGCATCCTGCTTGGCGGAGCAGGGATGAAATAAGAGGTGTCCACTGCGTTGGGAATCAGCACAATTTGTTCTGAATCGGTGTACGTACAAGCTGCCCGGCAGAAGGTCTGGAAATGGGAGTCTACCGAAACGATGCGAACCAGTCCGTCCAGCGCCAGCTGAATGTGATCGGCAACCTGGCGTTTCGTCTCAAGCGGCAGGCGGGGGCGATCCCAATTAATTCCATGACATATCCCGAGGCTGCCAGGTTTATAGGTAATGGGTTGCCAGAGGCAACTGGCATAGATGATTGGACCGCGGGCTGCTGCGGCCATCCGGTCAAAGGCTTCCGGTACATTTTCCATGTCGTAATCGTAACCATAGACGTCAATCTGTTCGGTTCGGGTCTGGAATGCTTCGAAATAGGACAGCTGGTGCACTTCCGGAATATGTCCGAGTCCGCGGATGACACTGCATAGATCGAGAATATAACGTTCCAGTCCGCCGCCAAATACCCGGCCAAACTCCCGGTTGTAACCATCGGTAAAACTATGGGTCAGGATGCTGACCACGCCCATATTACGACTCCTCCTTCCAAGGGAGCAGGCGCGGTTCAGGGTCCAGAATGGACTCATACTGCGCTGGGTTACCCCATTCCCCATGCGGATCAATCCGTTTGTACCGTAAATATTTGCGTACCCGATCCTCCAAACTCCCTGCCCAGCCGAGATGCTGAACTTTCAGTTCCGTGCACACCCCTGGCAACACGGTGCAGGACAGGGGGAGACGAGCAACATGGTGATTCTGTTGCGGATAAAAGTAAGGATAGCCCGGCATGTAACGGACAAGGGAGGCGGTGTGACGTTTGTGCATCGACCACAGCTCATCATCCCGATAATGTGTTCGGCAACCCCACATATCGTAGAATCGGAAGGCAAACCAGTCTGCATAGTCCTGATCAATGAGTTTACGCATTGCCTTTTTGGCTTCAGCACTGTATAGTTCATCGGCATCTACCGATAGAAGCCAGTCTGGATCTGTACTGACGGCTGCTTGCCATAACGTGTTGCGAAGGCGCCATTCCTCGGCAAATAGCGGCTTCTCCAACACGTCCAGACGTACGACTTTTGGGAAAGCTCTGCATATTTCCGGTGTTCCGTCTGTACTGGCATCATCCACGATGACGATTTCATCCACGAATTCACTCAGATCTTGCAACACTTCTTCCAGATACCGTCCTTGTTCATTACGTACCTGAAGCATGGCAGTCAGCTTGTTGTTTTTATTTTTGCGTACCCGACGTACGGGAGAGTTTTGTTCGTACGCGTCTACCTCTACATCACGGCTCGCGGGGGAGTTCGTTTCTTCTTCGATCCGCGAGTTAACGATGCGATGAACTTGACTTGAGGCGCCTTGGGCTTCGGAATTCGAAGGCGTTTGAAGCGAATCATGCATAACGGGCCTACTTCCAGGGGTTCTGCGCTTCTTCGGATCTATCATTAAGGCACCTCCCCAAGCAACTGCTGTACGGCTTGATCCAGCAACTCCAGTTCCATAATCCGGGCCAAGGCCTCTTCATCCTCCGCAGCTGTCTCCAGAAACAGCCTTACCGCACCGTGGCGTTCGCCTCGAAGAGCCAGTGCTGTCCCGGATAGTTGTCGATATTGCAGAAGGCTGGTTGCATCCTGAATATCACTGGCATGAACGAGCGCAAGCGCATCCTCCACACACTCTGTTTCCTGATAGATACGGAACTTCCAATGCCTTGCCGTTTCCCCGCCAAGCTCATCCAGAACGCGCAGAGCACTGCCATAATCATCATTGATACGCAGCAGTTCTGCGCGAACCAACTGTTCTTCTCCGGCTTCAAGCCAGCGGCACAATTGCTCATAATGATGACGTTCTTGCTCGTTATTTGCACTGATGCCAAACACCTGCAGAGCTTCTTCAACCTGACCTGATCTCGCATAGATGGCGGAGAGGAACCGGTAATGGGACACCACACAATCCTGCCTTCCGTTGATGACAGCATGAGTGAATGCTTCCTTGAGCGAGGCGGCGGCACGGGAATCTTCCAGTAAATACTCATATGCGGACAGAAGAAACGAGATGGTTTCATGAGCGCCTGTTTTGGCTCGAAGCTGTCTGTAGTAGTCGGCTCGCACACGACATTGAAGCGTGGTAATGCGGTCTGGTTTACCAGTCAGTGCCTGCTGAAGTGCATGCATAAAAAATATCTCATAATCCCGCAGTGGAATACGTGTACCGTCATATTGGATGTAACCGGCTGGTGAAGTGTCTTCTCCCCCTAGCCAGATGGCACGGGTACCTTGGAAGAGCAACTTCATATACCGGGTTTCCGAGGATGTGGCGACCAGATCGGCAATGCCGACAAGTCTGGAGATACTGCTCTCCCAGAGTGGAGATGATGCTTCGTCTCCTACCGGTTCAGGCAATAGTGCAATACATATTTCCGGTTGTAGTGAAGCTACAGCCATGAGCCAGTATGGATGTGCAACGATTGCAGCTGTGTGAGGTTCCTGTAGTCGTTTCTCCGCTTCCGCAAGGGAGATTACTTGAATGGCCTTTGGCAATTCCTCATCCTCAGCTGTACGGCTGCTGACATAAAAGATCGTACCTTCTTGAGCTGCAAATAGAGCAGCGATGTCCGGGTAAGGGAAGGATGACCAGCCTCCTTTTCGCGGGAAAAGCACATACTGGACTGCAATGTCTGTGGACACAGACAGATCGGTGGCTGCCTTCTCCAAGTGCTCTTCATGCTTTGGTTTTGGCTTTGAAGCAGTATCTGTTAATGATTCCGCATGTTCCATCTGTAACTCACCACACTTTGACAAGGGATTTTTGGTATGTAAAAAAGCCGTTGCAGCACTTCACATATCTCCGTCTGACACTAACATATGGGCATTTGTCTCCAAACATGAACAACTTCCAAGAATACATGCAACAGTTCAAGACAAAACAGGCCGCGGGCATGTGGGTTAGATAGGCTTAATTTTATCTATTGTGTGACCAAGGTCACTTTTTTTCGCAGGGGAGGTGGGTATTGTGATAATTCTCACATGTGAGTTGTACGTAATCTGGCACAATACGTTCATCAACGTATTTGGAGAACAGACAGCGAAGATGAACGCTTCAACGCCACTTACGTATCTTGCTAAAGCGAACAGAAAGAAGGGGTAAAGGTATGGATCCGATTATGTTATCGCGTATCCAATATGCACTTACAACGATTTTCCACTTTTTCTTCGTACCGCTGTCCATCGGCCTTGTGCTGCTAGTTGCGATTATGGAGACGTTGTATGTCATGAAGGGAAAAGAGATTTACAAAACGATGGCGAAGTTTTGGGGCAAGCTGTTCCTGATCAATTTTGCCGTCGGTGTGGTCACCGGTATTTTGCAGGAGTTCCAGTTCGGCATGAACTGGTCGGAGTATTCCCGGTTTGTCGGCGATGTCTTCGGTGCTCCGCTGGCGATCGAGGCTTTGCTAGCATTTTTTATGGAATCCACATTTATCGGTTTATGGATATTCGGCTGGGATCGTTTGTCCAAAAAAGTGCATCTGGCCTGCATCTGGCTCGTGTTTGCCGGTACATTCCTGTCAGCGGTGTGGATTCTGGCAGCGAACTCGTTTATGCAGCATCCCGTTGGGTTCGCCATCAATAATGGCCGGGCGGAGATGAATGACTTCTTTGCACTCATTACGAATGGACAGTTTCTCGTTGAATTCCCGCATACCATTTTTGGTGCGTTAATGACGGGAGCTTTTGTGGTGACGGGCATTAGTGCTTACAAGTTGATGAAAAAACAAGACGTGGACGTGTTCCGCAGATCCTTCAACATTGCCGTTATTATCGGGCTTGTATCCTCGCTGGGAGTGGCTTTCTCGGGACACTTTCAGGCGCAATATCTGGTGGAGACACAGCCGATGAAGATGGCTGCAAGTGAGGGCACATGGACAACAACCGAAGATCCGGCACCGTGGACGGTCATTGCCTCCATCGACCCGGAAAAGCAGGAGAATTCGGGTGAAATCAAAATTCCTGGATTGCTTAGTTACCTGTCTTACAGTAAATTCTCAGGCAGTGTTAAAGGCATGAAAGAACTGAATGCCGAGTATCAACAAACGTACGGACCTGGCGACTACATTCCGCCTGTACGCACGACGTTCTGGAGCTTCCGTGTCATGATTGCTGCAGGCGGCTTGATGATTCTGCTGGCGATGTACGGAACATATCTGGCTTGGCGCAAGAAGCTGGAAGTGGCGAAACCATGGTTTATGCGTCTGATGGTTTTTGCCATATCCCTGCCGTTTATCGCCAATACAGCAGGCTGGATTATGACCGAGGTTGGCAGACAGCCATGGACGGTATTTGGATATATGACAACCGAAGCCGGTGTATCGCCTAACGTTTCAGCAGGCATGATTTTGTTCTCCACAATTGCCTTTACTGCGGCGTATACGGTTCTGGGCATCGTGATGGTGTATCTGTTTGTACGCAAAATCAAAGCAGGCCCATATGCCGTTGATAAGTCAGAAGAGCATGATGAGCCGGCCGATCCGTTTGGTGTAGATGGGGGGTATTCCGTTGTTACTAAGTGAGCTGTGGTTTGTGCTGATTGCCGTATTGTTTATCGGGTTTTTCTTCCTTGAAGGATTTGACTTCGGGGTGGGTATGTCTACAGGGCTGATCGCCAAAACAGATCGTGAACGTCGTACATTAATTAATTCGATTGGCCCGTTCTGGGATGGAAACGAGGTCTGGCTGCTGACCGCGGGCGGTGCCATGTTTGCAGCCTTCCCGCACTGGTACGCAACGCTGTTCAGCGGATTCTACCTGCCGCTGGTGGTTGTGTTGCTCTTGTTGATCGGACGCGGAGTTGCCTTTGAATTCCGCAGTAAAATGAAACAGCAGCGCTGGCGTAGAACGTGGGACATCATTATTTTGGTGGCAAGCGCCTTGCTGCCATTCCTGTTTGGGGTCGTTTTTGCAACGTTGATGAAGGGCCTGCCTATTGATGAGAACATGCAGATGCATGCCGGTTTCCTGGATATCGTGAATCCGTACACCGTTGTAGGCGGCTTGAGTGTAACGTTATTGTGTCTGGTTCACGGGCTGTTATTTGTTTCCCTGCGTACCGTAGGTGAATTGAGAGAACGGGCACTACACATGGCGAAAAAGGTAATGATACCGCTGGTTGCAGTGCTTGCGATATACGCATTATTGACCTATCTGATGACTGACGTATTCACAGTTCGCGGCTGGGCACTCTGGATTATGGTTCTGCTGGGTGCTGCGGCGCTGGCTCTTGCGGCTTACTTCATTCGTCAGCAACGAGAAGGTTGGGCTTTCGGGATGACAGGTGCGGTTATTGCCATTGCCTTTGCCTCCGTATTTATCGGATTGTTCCCACGAGTTATGGTAAGTTCCATCAATTCGGCATTCGATCTGACCGTATATAACGCAGCATCAGGACCTTATTCATTAAAAGTGATGACTATTGTTGCGTGCACCTTGTTGCCGTTTGTGCTTGGATATCAGATCTGGAGTTATTATATTTTCCGCAAACGTCTGAACGAGCAGCACCACCTGGAGTACTGACATGGGACGCGGGCTAATGAAGCTGCCGGGCATCCGGCCGGTACTCGCACTGGCATCTGCATTGGTGTTGTTGCAGGCGATGACGATTATTATGCAGGCCAAATGGCTGGCACAGGCGATTACGGCGTTGTTTGAAGGTGCCACGGTTTCGTCACAGTATCCGGTGCTGCTGTTGTTTCTGGCTGCTTTTGCTGCCCGCTATGCCTTGTCATTCTGGTTACAGCTTGTTACTACGCGGTATGCAGAAAGAACCGGAACCGATCTACGTAGACAGATGACGGAACAATGGTTCAGGCTCGGGCCGCGTTATGCCAAAACAGAAGGTACGGGACATTTGGTGACGCTGGCACGTGAAGGGGTTTCCCAATATAAAACGTATCTGGAGCTGTTTATTCCGCGTATGCTGGGCATGGGATTCATACCTGTTGTTGTTCTGCTTTATGTATTCAAACTGGATACAATGTCCGGTGTGATATTAATGCTAACGCTACCGATCCTGATCGTGTTTATGATCCTTATTGGTCTGGCGACTCAGCGCAAGATTGACGGACAGTTCAAGTCCTACAAGGCGCTGGCCAATCATTTTGTGGATACGCTGCGTGGGCTGGAAACGTTGAAAACGCTGGGTCAAAGCAAAACACACGAAGGCTCCATCATGCAAGTAAGCCAGCGATACCGAAAAGCAACCATGTCCACACTGCGCATGGCCTTTTTATCCTCATTTGCGCTGGATTTCTTCACCATGTTGTCGGTTGCGTCCGTTGCGGTAGGTCTCGGACTCCGGCTTACGGAAGGACAGATGTCACTGTTTCCTGCCCTAACCGTTTTAATTCTAGCACCAGAGTATTTCCTGCCCGTACGCATGTTGGGTGCAGATTACCACGCGACTCTGGATGGCAAGGAAGCCGGAGAAGCAATTAATCAAGTGATTGCACGAGGCAAGGCCGCAGAACAGCGCGAAAAGGATGCCTATGCAAGTGTAGTGGATCAGTCAGGGGGATTGGATGAAAATGGATCTGTTTCCCCTACGCAACTGCGAGTGGTATTTAACCGGGATAAACATGGGATGCAAGATGCGGCGACCGCAGCGTCTTGGGGAGAGCATAGTCGGTTAGCACTGACCAATATTCAGGTTAGGCACGAAGCGGAGGGAGCATATTCCCTTCAGGATGTTACTTTCCAGCTGAAGGGTCTTGGGAAAATCGGAATCATTGGCGCTAGTGGGGCGGGAAAATCAACGCTCATCGATGTTCTCGCAGGTTTTCAGCTTCCAACAGCCGGACAAGTGCTGGTCAACGGGAAGCATCTGACCCCGGAACTGCTCCGAGACTGGCGCAGCCAGACGGCAGCGATCCCGCAGCATCCGTATATTTTCAGTGGCTCGATTGCGGATAATATTCGTTTTTACAAGCCAGAGGCATCGGATGCGGAAGTGGCTCAAGCAGCACAGGTAGCGGGGCTGACAAAGCTATTGTCATCTCTGGCAAGTGGGCTACATGAACAGATTGGTGCAGGGGGCAGACAGCTCAGTGGCGGTCAGGAGCAACGTGTGGCGCTCGCAAGAGCTTTGCTGAGCGAACGCAGCGTGCTGCTGCTTGACGAACCTACCGCGCATCTGGATGTGGAGACCGAATACGAACTGAAACAGACGATGCTACCCTTGTTTGAAGGTAAGCTTGTCTTTCTGGCAACGCATCGTCTGCATTGGATGCCGCATATGGATCGCATTATTGTCATGGATGGCGGTACGGTAGCGGAGACAGGTACACATCAGGAACTGCTTGCACGAAAAGGGGTATATTATCACATGATTGAAGCGCAGATGGAGGCGATATGAGATGAGATCCGGACATCCAGGGACAGAGACCGAACGAGGCGGACAAGGTGGAAAAAATGGCTGGATTACTCCATACGCGACACAGTACCGCTGGCGAATGATCGGTGCGATTGCACTGGGCACATGCGCGGCTCTCTGTGCGGTGATGCTCCTTTTTACCTCCGGGTATCTGATCTCCAAGTCTGCGCTGCGTCCTGAAAATATTTTGATGGTCTATGTTCCGATTGTTGGTGTACGTGCCTTTGGTATCTTCCGGGCGGTGTTCCGTTATGTCGAACGACTGGCAGGGCATGATGCTGTTTTGCGTGTGCTTGCAGATCAGCGGGTGAAGCTATATCGCATTTTGGAACCACAGGCTCTGTTTCTGCGTTCGCGGATGCAGACCGGTGACGTGCTCGGTGCACTGGCCGATGATGTAGAACGTCTGCAAGATATATATCTGCGTACTGTATTCCCTGCTGTTACAGCACTTGTGATCTACGGAGCGGCGGTACTGGCATTTGGCAGTATAGATCCGATGTTTGCGCTATGTATGGCACTGTATATGTTGTTTATTGTTGTTGCACTTCCCGCAATTTCACTAAAAATGACATGGAGATGGCGTGTACAGCTCAAAAGAGAAAACAGCAAGCTGTACACACGTCTGACCGATGGCGTGCTTGGGCTTGGAGATTGGATTGCCAGTGGCAGAGCGGCAACGTTCGTGCAATGGCAGGAAGAGGACGAGGAGCATGCTGATCAGATTCGCCGTAGATTGCGTCGCTGGAGCCGTTGGCGCGATTTTATTGCTCAATGCATCATTGGGGTGATGGTTGTTATGGTCACCATGTGGGCAGGACAAGCGGCGTCAACAGCTCAGTTGCCCGCGGTTATGATTGCGGCATTTGTGCTTGTCCTGTTCCCTTTAACGGAATCATTGCTACCGGTTGGCGACGCAGTAGGGCATGTGCCAGATTATCGTGAATCGTTGGATCGATTAAACAAGCTGGAGGGCTCGGAAGATAAGGGACGTCAGAATGGGAAAGATCAGAAAAAGAAGTCCCAAACATTTGAGTCACATAACAGACATCGATCTGGTTCAGTTGCGGTGCAATCGACCTATGAAGTACCCGTAGCGGATAAGGGAATGACTGCAGATGGACGAATCCGTCTACGCATTCCCCCGAAACTCCGGGCGGATATTAGCATTGAGCAAGTGAGTTATCGATATGAAGCAGAGACAGCATATGCCGTTCGGGATATCTCTCTGCATCTGCCTCAGGGCAAACGTATGGCTATTCTTGGACGCAGCGGTGGTGGTAAATCAACGTTGCTGAAGCTGATCCAAGGTGCCTTGTCGCCCTCATCCGGCAAGGTTTTAATCAATGATCTGCCTGTAGAGATGCTTGGCGAGAGTGTAACCGAAGTGATAGCAGTACTCAATCAGAGCCCACATCTCTTTAATACGACGGTTGCGGGCAATCTGCGGATTGGTCGCCCAGATGCAACGAATGAAGAGATTCGGCAGGTCGCTGCGCAGGTTGGTTTGGCTGAACTGATCGAGTCTCTGCCACAGGGGTATCAGACACCGATGCTAGAGACAGGACTGCGCTTCTCCGGCGGAGAGCGTCAGCGGATTGCACTAGCCAGGGTTTTGCTACGGAAGACGCCCGTTGTTATTTTTGATGAGCCGACTGTAGGGTTAGATCCCGTGACAGAACGCGAACTGATGCGTACCATGCTGGACAGCCTGCAAGGCAAAACGTTAATCTGGGTCACCCACCACCTGATTGGTGCAGAGAAGATGGACGAGATTGTGTTTGTGGAAAATGGAAACATCGTCATGCAGGGTTCTCACGAACAGCTGCTGGCTCGGGAAGAGCGATATCGCCGACTCCTTGAACTGGATCGGCCCGGATGGTTGGATCGGCAGCGCAAATCCCCGCTACCTCCCACCGCTGCTTTCAAGTAACCGACTGTGGCAGGAGATTATGACCCTATGTGAGCAGAGATTCCGTCCCTCTACTAGTTCTGAGGATGTCACCGAGTAGTAGGGAGGGTGCAGGAAAGTGATATAATGCAGGTGAATAATGTGAAAAAAGACGAAGCAGGCACAGTCCTGCTTCATCTTTTTGTTGTTTGTGCCCGAAGTCGCCAAAAGTCGGTGCCCGACTATGTAGCTCTCATCATGTGCTAACTATCGTTCAATGAACACCCTCGCGCCTGCTTATGTACTCCCCACTATGTACTGCCAAGCTACAATGCAAAGGGCATGTATGCCCTTATTGTTATGAAGGTCGTTGGGCCGTCTCCATCACGCTCCAGAGTCAATTCTACATCTCTGCCTTGATGACAATGACAATGCGGCTAACGATCACAGATGACCCTATTTGGCCCGTTTTAGCTCTTTTCGAATTCTAACGATCATGAGGAACGCTATTTTCTCGTTTTGGCTCGATAATTGCAGTTCCCAAGCCGTTTTAGTTCAAATAGCGTCGCTGGTGATCGTTAGAATTTTTACCGAGGCCGAATCCCGCAAATAAGGCTTCTGGTGATCGTTAGAGTGTAGAGGGGAGAGAGACGTAACTAGTGCACACCGGGTTACAGCAAAAGTAATAACTGAGTAACTATTTAGCGTCACCACAGTGTCAACCAACCCGAGCCCCAGCACCAACATCAACGCCAGCCCCAACGAACTACTATCGATCTATCCATCTAATCAGAGCCTCGTGCAATACATACCTGACACAACAGACGATGTTTCTACCCCCACGCTCTCGAATCACAGTGCTACTCAACTTGACTAACGTGATATCCAGCCGAGTAGCCCAGTCCTTCTTTACACTACACTACACTACACTACACTACACCGCCAAATTCATTTACTGATATGCCAGCAAAGTGCCGCAGGAACGGCGTAACACCAGCTCCGGCTCTACTTTAATGCAACGATTATCCATTTGTTTGTTCATCAGGTCGAACAGGATCATTGCCGCAAGACGTCCGATTTTGTCTGTATCCTGCTTAACAGTTGTGAGTGGCGGATCACTGTAACGACAGGCTTCGATGTCATCACATCCTGCAACAGCAATGTCCTCGGGAACACGGAGTCCCGCCTCTTTAAAGGCTCGTACTGCCCCGAATGCAAGCAAGTCCGTGGCGGCGAATACAGCTCGCGGCAAGACATCTGCTTTTAACAGCTGTTTGGCTGCCTCGTAACCGTCGGTAGCGGCATAATCTTGGCTGTATACCAACCATTCCGGTTTCTCTTCGAGACTAAACTGCTTTAGGGATTGTTTGAAGGCTTCTTCCCGTTGCTGCATGACGAGGGAGGCACGCTTTAGCCCGATAAACCCGAGATCCCGATAGCCATTCATGTAAAATTGTTCCACCACTTTGGTAGAGATTTTCTCGTTATCCGACATGATATAACAGGAGTTCTGTCCGGTCAGCTCAATATCAATTCCGATGCACGGAATGGGACTGGCATCAAGGTCAGACACGCTGCTCTCCACCTCATCTCCCGCAATGATAATACAGCCATCCACTTGAAAATATTTGGAACGTGCCAGGTAGTCCTCTCCCTGATCCAGAAATTTTTCGTTGGAAAAGAAGAGTAAATCATATCCTAACAGGCCGATCTGTTTCTTAAAGGCATTAATGACTTCCACAAAAAAAGGGTGACTGAAATCGACATTCAACTTCCCTGCAAAGACAACACCCACCAGATTGGACTTTTTAGTTGCCAGTGTTTTGGCGGAAGATGAGGGGCGATAGCCTGTTTCCTCCATAATCTTAAGTACGCGTTGGCGTGTCTCTTCACCAATGTCAGGGTAGTTGTTAATAATTTTGGACACCGTTGCAACAGACACACCGGCTAAACGAGCTATCGTTTTGATATTCATTATATATCCCTCAGATTCTAAACTAGTTTCGTAGATTGTGGCTGTGTCATTTTATAGCTTTCTTGCCAACATTCTATGCCACAACTATCTTAGAGTCAATAACAGAAAGGGGAATCGTCGAGGTGAATATGATATGTATGGATATTTTTTAAGTGTTTGAAGTCAAATCTAACGAAAACACCGAGATATTTTAGTAAAAATAACCTAGTTTAGCTGAAAGTGAAGGCTCATTTTTACTAGATTGACAGGAAGAGCAGAGGTGGAAAAACCAAGCCACCGAATATAGGTTTCGTAAAATAAAATATGGAGTTGCTCTCAAAATGACGCTAAACCCCATACATGACGCAGTTTCATCACATATTTTGTAAAAATTCAAATAAACTATTTACAAATTTATCAGGCGGAGTCATAATGAGGGTGTAATTAACGAAACTGATTTCGTAAATTTATTGAATTGTAAATTAATCTTGAATGGTTGGGGGAAAGTGATATGAAGAGAAAGATTTTATCTATTACACTTGTAACCGCTTTAATGTTTGTGCTTGCAGCATGTGGCAACGGTTCGACCGATTCGGACGGGAAGGCGTCTACGGATGGGAACAAAAAGGTAACGTTAAAGATCATTCACTGGCAACAAGAGAACATCAACAATTACATCAAAGAATTCAATAAAAAGTTTGAAGAGAAGTACCCGGACGTGAAAGTGGAGTATACCACAGTTCCGGCAGATGCAACGTATGATCAATTGATGCAAACACGGATGAACGCAGGGAGTACAGGGGATGTAGATATCATTCCGCTCAAGTCCAGCTTCGTGGGCGCTCCGCAGGACTGGTCTAAGGGTGCGGCTGATCCGATGTGGAAGCAATGGATCGATGCAGGGTTGATCAGTGACTTGTCAGGTCAGGCATTTATCAAAAACTATAACGAAGTTGACGTGCAGAACGCGATGACGTACAACGACAAGGTGTACGGTGTCAACATGGGTAAAGTGGCATTCACAGGCCTGTTCTACAACAAAGACCTTTTTGCCAAATACAATCTGCAAGTGCCAACGACTTGGGATGAACTGCAGAACGTCATCAAAGTATTCAAAGATAACGGTGTAGAAGCATTAGGTTTTGCAGGTAAAGATGTTTGGCCGATTGGTCTTGCAGTACAGGGGCTTCAAGCCTCCATCCATGATGACCAGCTTAGCTACATCAAAGGTCTGTGGACGGGGCAAACCAAGTTGACTGATCCGGTACAGATCGAAGTTTTGCAAAAGGCTCAAACGTTGATGAACAGCGCAATGCCTGGTTTCATGGGGATTGACTACGGAACACTGCCAAGTCTGTTTGCTACAGGTAAGGTGGCGATGATTGCGGACGGTACGTGGGATGCTACGACGATTCAAGCGGCTAACCCGGATCTGAAGTTTGGGTATTTCCCGATTCCGGGCAGTAATGATGCGGCAAAAAACAAAGACTTGGCTGGCAAATACGATATGACCTGGATGGTTGTAGATAAGTCACCAAACAAGGATTATGCGCTGAAGTGGCTTGAAATGTTGTCGGAGAAAGGGAACTATACGGATTTTGTTAATGCAGCCGGATTCCTTCCGACACAGCCTGATGTAGAAATCAAGAGCGAGTTTATCAAAGATATTCAACCATACCTGGAGAACTTCAAGTTGTCCTGGGATCAGTTGTTTATTAATCGTCAGAATGTAGGACAGTACATTGCGGAGTCCAGTGTTCATGCAGAGATGCTTAAACCGGCCGGGCCAATTGCTACACCAGAGGAACTTGCGAGCAAATCACAAGCAGACTGGGATGCGGCAGCTCCCAAGTAAGCAAATGATTGGACCCGTGTACTATAAATAATTCGAGTATCGATCTAAGATTGCCATACAGAATAACCACCGGAATAGCGCTTGGGGTAAGAGCCTTCAGGCCAGCCTCGATCAAGCAAAGCTGTTATTCCGGTTTTTTGGTTTTACCCGATGAAAGGTGTGAGGACGATGTATCCGTTTGGAAAAGGGAAGGCGCGGCTGATTCCTTATCTATATTTAAGCATTCCGTTGCTGCTTTATGTCGTGTTTGGCTTTGGCCCATCACTCGTGACTGTGCTGTTTTCGTTTACCGACGCGACTGGAGTGAGAGGACAGGAGTGGAGCTTTGTCGGTTTCGAAAATTATAAAACCTTCTTTGGCGCATCTAATGCGGGCGATCGACTGGACGCGATCGGGCGATCCTTATATTTTGCGTTTGCCGTAGTCATCATCCAAAACGCAGTAGGTCTGTTCATGGCAATCCTGATTAACAAAAAGCTTCGAGGCGACAAGCTGTATCGTGCGGTATTCTTTTTGCCCGTCGTGCTGGGTGTAACGGTGTCTGGCCTGATCTGGCAGCTCGTAGCGAATCCGCTTGGCGGGCCGGCGCAGTCGCTTCTGAATTTCTTTGGTACCAGCTCCAACTTTTTCGGGGATTATAATATTGCCTTCGAGCTAATTATTTTCGTGCAAATCTGGATGTACATGGGCTACTCCATGACCATCTTCCTTGCCGGGCTGCAGACGATTCCGAGTGATCTATACGAGGCGGCTTATATGGATGGTGCATCGGGCTGGAAAGCCTTCACTAACATCACGTTCCCGATGATTGCTCCTTCTTTCACCGTGAATATGCTGTTGTCCATCATCGGCGCACTGCAAACCTTTGACATTATCTACGTCCTCACAGGCGGTAAATTCAATACAACCACTCTGGCATTTGACGTTTATGCAACAGCGTTTGGCAGCGGTACGGCGGATTATGGTCTGGCTTCTGCGGTAGCGATGATCCAGTTCCTGTTTGTGTTCACAATCTCCATGGTCGCATTGTTCTATCTTCGCAAAAGAGAGGTGGAAGTATAATGAAGCAAAGCAGAACATCAAGAACAATCAGCTACATTATTGTGCTGCTGATGCTTGCGCTATACGTCTTCCCTCTGTTCTATCTGTTTAATGTGTCGATGAAAACACAGACGGAGTATTTGCTGAATCCCGTAGCGCTGACAGAGGGCATTCGGCTGGAGAACTTTGCCGAAGCATGGACGAAGGGCAGTTTCTCGCAGTACATGTGGAACAGTGTGCTTTACACGGGCATGTCTACCTTGTTGACGTTGATCTTGTCTGTGTTTGCAGCATTCCCGCTTGCTCGTAGATACGTGAAGTTCAGCACGTTCATTTATATTTTCTTTTTGATCTCTATGTATTTGCCGAACCCGTTGATTCCGCAGTTCTCTTTGATCAATCAACTGGGGCTGTATAATACGCAAACGGGTTACATTTTGCTGAAAACGACGGGTACGGGTATTGCGTTTCTGATGTTTGTCGGTTATATCAAATCGGTATCCCGCGAGCTGGATGAGGCGGCTGCCATGGATGGATGCGGATACACCCGTTATCTGTTTACCATTCTTGTTCCGTTAATGAAGCCGATTCTGGCAACAGGCATCATTCTCACAGCCATCGGGGTGTGGAATGATATCATTGGGCCGACCATTTATTTGTCTGATCCGAATTATCAGCCAGTGACCAAAGGGTTATTTACCTTCTATGGGCAGTATATGAATAACTGGCCGTTGCTGGCGTGCGGAATTTTAATTGTAACGCTGCCGCTGGTTGTGCTGTACGTTGCGTTGCAGCGTTTCATCGTCGGCGGTGCAATGGCTGGTGCGGTTAAATCATAGGTCTTTTATGAATTAGAAAAACGACTAATCTGGATTTCTTCTTGATGTGTAGATATCGATGTAACAAGATATGGGATAACAACAGAAGCCACCCTCATTCGACATGAGGGTGGCTTCTTGTATTTCTATTGAACCATTCATTGGCATAGCTTGCATTGGGTGATCCAACGATTTTTTTACATGTCCACTAACAATAAAATAATGGAGGACAGACACAGACAGGTGCTGACCAGATAGAGAACGGCAACCACCTGTTTGTGATTCAAACCGGCACGTAACAGGCGATAGTGAGCTTGGCTTGCATCGGCCTGATAGATCGCTTTGCCTTGCAGGAAACGTTTGATCACGACGAAAATATTATCGAAAATCGGTACGCCGAGCGCCAAAATCGGAATGAAAATGGACAGCATCGTCGCTTGTTTGAATGCACCGTCAAGTGCGATAACCGCTAGGATGAAGCCTAGAAACGTAGCGCCGGCATCGCCCATAAATACTTTGGCTGGAGCCTTGTTATATTTGAGATAACCAAGCGTTACCCCAACTAAAGTGATGGACATCAGCGCTGAATCGCTCTGGCCCTTGGTGATGGCTACGATAAACAGCGTGATTGCCGAGATTGCAGACAAACCACCAGCCAGCCCATCCATCCCATCCGAGAAGTTAATCACCGTCGTAACTCCGAAAATCCACAAGATCGTCAGAATGAATTGCAACCAGATCGGCAGGAGCACATACTCTGCATTGAACGGATTCACGAACCCGGTAAATGCAATACCCGAAGCGAAAACGAGCACCGCGGCCGAGACTTGAATAATCATTTTAGGTAACGCAGGAAAATCTTTTCCTTTGGTTTTGTACCAGTCATCAATCGTACCAATCGTCAGGAGAAGCATTCCGCCTGCAACCAATGCGGCGGTCTCCCAGGTCAATTCTTTAGTAAGAGCAATATATGTCAGGAAAAATCCAGTGAATATCGCGTAGCTAGCGGTCAGTGGTATCGGTTGCCTGTGCAGCTTACGCTCCACATCTTCCCGGGGCTTGTCCACAAAATCCAGTTTGTGCGCCAGTCGGCCCAGCGGCGGAATCAGCAGAACCACGACAGCAAAAGACAATATGAAAGCCAGTATGTACATCATAAACTCGCTTGGTTCACTCCCATCATCCTCATTTCCTCTTATTATACGAGTTCAACCCGAAATCTGTCGATGTCAGTATTGTAACCTAGAGGTTAGATAGTAATGCGCGTCAGATGTAATAGATGAAACAAATTAGACGTTACTTTGAGGCAGATAAGGCCCGAAGTAATCAAGTACGTTTTCTGCATGATATCCATCATCGCCCTGCCAAGTTGCGACAAAGATAAAGTCGCCCGAACCGCCTTTACGTTTTCTTGGCGTATTCCCGGGAACCAGGATGCCGGCGGCTGCCCAGATTTCCAGCAGGGCGTCCCTTTCCTGTTTGCTGGAGGGGAGACATTCTTTCCACTTTTTCTCCAGAGAGCGTGCGCTGTCTTTTGGATCTCCGGTCTGTGAGACTTCCAGCAGCTTGACGAGGATCGTTTGGTCTTCCACGGTCACATCGTACGGGATGGTGCTATCCAGAAGCAGCAGTTCCAAATCCATCAGGCAGTAGAGTAGCCACCCATGCCGCACGCCACCCCATTTCATCCGTTCAAAATTTAGCACGTTCAGATCTTCATTCACATATTGTTTATCCGATTGTAAGCAAAGGAAGTTACAGTCCCCGCAGGCGCTTGTATTGGCATGTAAAGCCGGGCGTTCCCTGTAAGTATGCAGCGGCATGTTTCGTGTCAAAGCCCAGCTGGATAACGCGCTGCGCAGATACAATTTTTTGGTGGATAGGCTGTGTAGAAAGGCTGTAATGACGCGCTCTTTAAGCGCAGGGTTCTGATGCATGTGATGCAGGCGCTGTACGATCTCGTCATGGCTGATCGTGAGAGGGTCGAACATGACGCCCTTGCTTTTGGCATATTCAAAATCGTCACCCGCAAAGGGGGCATGGGGGGATTTCCAACCGCCACCACTCCAGAATGTACTCAGTAGAATTTTAGCTGCTTTTTTATCCATTAGGCGGAGCCTCCTGTTTGTAGAATCATAGCGACCAGTCCTGGAAAACGTGCAATGAGTTCGTCCTTTCTAAGGGAATAAAAGTGCTGTTTACCGTCAATGCGTGGCTGAATAATGCCAGCTTCTCGCAAGATTTTGATGTGATGGGACAACGTTGATTTGGAGATATGGTCGACTTCAAAAGCCGAGCAATTTTTCTCACCCGAGCTGGCCAGGCAGTATGCGATTTTCATGCGGATGGGGTCACCGAGTGCATTGCAGACCGTGGTCAGACTCATCTCCGAAGCGGTAGGTATCGTTATAGTTCTCATAAGATAGACGTTAGCATAGTTGGCTTTTTCTTTCAATGTTCGAAAAAAATCGAAATATGTGTTGCGATGAAGCTTGGAAGTGTGGTAAGGTTCTTTTCGCATTATATTGTTCGATATTATTCGAACTGATAACATGTATAACATGTGATAAGCATACGGCATGAGATTTTTCGTTCGAAGCGACATGAGACCAACAGGAGGCTAATTATTAATGAATACAGCAACGAGCATTACGATGTTGAATAACTATTTCCGATTATTTGATGCTTCACGGACAGATCAGCGGGCTATGGAGGATTTGTTATCCCTGTTTACTCCGGATGCTGAGATTGTGTTGAATGGCACTAGCCATACTGGGTTTGAGGGATTTATGAAAGCTTTCTATAATTACAACCAAGACATTAAACATATGTGGGATGCGTGGGTGCCCCAGCCGGACGGCAGTTATCAAACGAATTGGGCTGTGTGCGGACAAGCAACGGATGGATCGGTGTATGCGAAGACGGGCGTGGATATTGCGCGTGTGAATGATGCAGGCCGGATTGTATACTTGGAAAATGTACAAGCGGACGAGAATGCGTTCAGCAAATATAATTCGTAGGTGTGTTATAAACCCCACAGCTTTAAGCTTTGGGGTTTATTTGTATCTTGGTGAGTGTGCGCACCGCATATTGGACATATTTTCTGAAAAAAAGATCGAATGAAACAGGCTCTTCCCGTCTCTAGGTTGGGAAGAGCCTTCATTGAGGAGCGTCATATGAATGTTGTGCTAATCCTTGTTACTTCATTTCATATTAGAGTGGAGCTGACCTCTGCAAGGCTCGAAGTCTTACAGGGGTGGGGCATTTGAGAAGAGGCCTCTCACGCTACGCAAATTCTAACGGTCACCAGAGACGCTATTTGGCGGAAAAAGCAAGCTTTCAGATTCTAACGATCACCAGAAACGCTATTTGCTCGAGATAGCTGTTTCTGGGACACTTTTAACCTGAAAATGTTGAAATAAGGTGTCTGGTGATCGTTAGATTTCAAAAACCTCCTAAAAGCACTAAATAAGCTCTCTGGTGATCGTTAGCGCTTTACCCTTCACTATCTGCTACCAATGATCGTTATCATCATTCCCGTGTACTATCCGCAACCGTAGACCATTGCCATCATTCCCGTGTAGTATTCGCTTCAAGAGATATTATCGTCAAGCTTCTGCTTAGACTTCCCGCACCATTCGAACACTGAGGGTGCTAGTAATTCGCTCCAACACCCTCTATTTCGGAGAATGGTTAACACCAGTTCTTCACTATTCGTCTCTATCCGTCTAGCTCAGAGAGAGCTCCTAGCCGTGCTTTATTATGATTATGCCAACGCATTACTCCTCCATCATTCGATTCTGGAACGCCGCGATATCGGCATATTCCTCTTCAAATTTGCGTGAGATGCGGATGAAAATCGGCAACAGTTCGCGATACACACGCACACGTTCCGGGTGTGGCTTATGGCGGTGTGTTGAGCCAATCATGCCGGAAACGGCGCTTAGTGAATCGATGCGGCCTGTGGCATACAGCCCGAGCACGGCGGCACCAAGGCAGGAACTCTCGATGCTTTCGGGTATGATAACATCCTGATCGAAAATATCGGCCATCATCTGCCGCCACAGCTCGGAGCGAGCGAAGCCTCCAGTGGCCTGGATCTTTTTCGGACGCCCAATCTTCTCCTCAATGGCGAGCATAACCGTGTACAGGTTAAACAGCACACCTTCCAGCGCTGCACGGATCATATGCTCCTTCTTGTGATGCAACGTCAGACCGAAAAACGATCCGCGTGCGTTCGGGTTCCAGAGTGGTGCGCGCTCCCCGGTCATATAGGGGTGAAACAGCAGTCCGTCTGAACCTGGGGGTACATTTTCAGCGACACGTGTCAGGACTTCATACGGATCGATCCCGAGCCGTTTTGCCGTTTCCACCTCAGACGCCGCAAACTCATCCCGAATCCAGCGGAAAATCACGCCGCCATTGTTCACAGGCCCGCCAATCACCCATTGATCCTCCGTAAGCGCATAACAGAAAAAACGTCCTTTGGGATCGGTTACTGGTTTATCCACGACCGTACGAATCGCTCCACTGGTACCGATCGTCACAGCAACAATCCCTGGGTCAATAGCATTTACACCCAGATTCGAGAGTACACCGTCGCTTGCCCCAATCACAAAAGGAGTCGTCTCCGCAATGCCCATCGCTTTGGCATATTCGGGATTAAGCCCTTCTTTGAATACATGAGTTGTCGGTACAAGGCTGGACAGATGCTCCGGTGTAATGCCTGCGACATGTAATGCTTCTGCATCCCATTCGAGTTTTTCCAGATTCATAAGTCCGGTGGCGGAGGCCATCGAATGATCGATAACAAATTCAGAGAATAGCTTGTAGAAAACATATTCCTTCATGGAGATCAATTTATGTGTCTGTCTGAACAAGTCCGGTTCTTCTCGGGTGAGCCACATCATTTTAGTTAGTGGAGACATGGGATGAATGGGTGTACCCGTTCGCAGGTAGATTTCATGTCCGTTCATCTCCGATTTGAGTGCTTCTGTCCATTCGGCACTGCGATTGTCTGCCCATGTCATCGCTCGCATCAACGGTTTGCCTTGTGCATTAACAGGAAGAATGCTATGCATGGCCGAGCTGAACGAAACAAACAGAATGTCGTCCGGCTGTACCCCTGCTTTAGAGGTGGCTTGATGCACGGAGGAAATAACGGCTTGGAAAATGTCCTCTGCATCCTGCTCTGCAATCGCGGGTGTTGGTGTGTATAGCGGATAATCTGCACCACCTTGTGCCACAATGCTACCGTCCTGCTTGAACAACACAGCCTTGGTCGAGGTTGTGCCGATATCTACGCCGATCATATAAGGTGAAGCCGCCATGGTGATCATCCCTCTTCCGTTTCAATTACTGCGTCTGAAAGTGCTATGAATTAACGTCTGGTATCTCATCTATAGAATAAGAATATCAGACTTGAGGGAAGGATCAAAATGGCGTCACATATATTCACCGCTCCAGGGAGTCTTACCTCCCCTGGGTCAGTCCTTCACCGCTCCTGCGGCAATATCCGAGATAAACTGTCGGCTGATGAACAGGAACATGATGATGAGTGGAAGAACGGCAAGCAGTGTACCTGCAATGACCATCGCATAATCCGTGTTATAGAGTCCGTTTAATTGAGACAATGCAATTTGCAACGTGTATTTGCGTGCATCTGTTAGTACAATTAACGGCCACAGGTAGTCATTCCACACACCGATAAAGGTGAAAGCACCGAGAAAAGCAAATGCTGGCCGCAGAATCGGCAATGCGACGTTCCAATACAAGCGAAAGAAATTACATCCGTCGATCCGTCCTGCATCCAGCAGATCGTTCGGGATGGATTCCGTCGCATACTGACGGATCCAGAAGATGCCGAAGGCGTTGACCATGCCCGGAATAATGAGGGCTTTGAAGGAACCTACCCACCCGAACGTGGCCATCAGCACGAAGGAAGGCACCAGCGACAGCTGGGAAGGCACCATCATGGTGGCGAGCAGCAGGACGAAAAGCCATTTTTTGCCCGGAAACTCAAACTTCGCAAACGCAAATCCCGCCAGTGAATCAAAAAACAACACCAGAATGGTTACTACACCTGATACAAACAAGGTATTCAGAAAGGCTCCCCAGAAATCAATCTGCTGCAAAACCCGTGTAATATTATTCCACAGCTCACCGCCGAACCAGAGTTGGGGCGGAAACTTGTAGATGTCGGACGTTGTTCGGGTGGACATAACCATGAGCCAATAGAACGGGAACATGGATATAAGCATGCCCCCGATCAGGCCGGTATACAGCACCAGCGACTTGAGATGTTTGGACGCCATGAGCGCTCCCCCCTTGTCACATCAGGATGATTTGCCTTGAACAAGCTTCCAGTTCACGATGGAGAACAGGGCGATAATCAGGAACATGCCCCAGCCAACGGCGGCCCCGTATCCAAAATAATTGTTGATGAATGACTCACGGTACAAGTAAAGTACGATGGTCATACCAGCTGCTCCGGCACCGCCGTCATTGCCCACCAGCACCTGCGGTTCAGTGAACAGTTGCATGCCGCCAATCGTAGACGTAATGACCGTGAACAGAATGACCGGGCGTAGCATCGGAATGGTAATACGGAAGAAGGATTGCACAGCGGATGCCCCGTCGATTCTGGCCGCTTCATACAGCGTCTGCGGGATGCTCTGAAGTCCGGCCAGATAGATAATGGCGTTATATCCGGTCCAGCGCCAGACCACCATGGATGAGATGGCAATTTTGATGCCCCATGGTGCATTCAGCCACTCGACGACCGGAAGGCCGACCGACTGCAGCAGATAGTTAAGGAAACCGTAATTGTTTGCAAACAAAGCCCCGAAGATGATGGCTACCGCCACAATGGATGTGACGTTGGGCAGAAAGTAACCGACCCGGAACAAGGTACGGAATTTGATGAAAGGCGCATGTAGTAGAAACGCAATAATAAGAGCGAAGAAAAGCATCGGAATGGTCGAATAGATCCAGATCATCAACGTGTTGCCAACCGCTTGCCAGAATTCAGCATCGGTGAGCATGTATTTAAAATTGTTCAAGCCGTTATACGTCATCACACCGATTCCATCCCATTTGTGGAAAGCCAGATATAGTGAGAATGCGATCGGGAACAGTCCGAACACGGCGAACAGAATGTAAAAAGGCGAGATGGCAACATAGAGCGCGCGATGCTCCCATATGCGGGCCCGGAGTGATTTTTGCCGATCCAGATCGGGCAGGAACGGACCGGAATCAGGGGACGTGCGAGGTTCGGTGACAGCCATAACAACTCCTCCTTTACGGGTACGAAACCACATCAAACGAGATCGAGTGAGGGTAACCCATATAAGTCATAAACCGTTGGGATCAAATGCATGCCTTAACGTTGTAATTCCCGCTCGACCCGGTGCACCGTATCCGACCAGACTTGCTGTGGATCAGCGTTTTGTTTGGCAATATCGTTCAGCCGCCGGGTGATAATGTTGTGTACAGACGGATATCGTTCGCCAAAAAAGGCATCTGGCACATGCTGTGCGGATTCAGCGAATATCGGACCTGTTGCTTGCCCGCCGAAGAAAGGTTCCTTTTCTTTCATGGCTGGTTTATCAAACACACCTGGAGCTGACGGGAACAGGTTAAGCGTCTGATACTGCTCCAGTTGGTTCTCTGGACTTTGCAGCCAGCGTATTAATTCGAAGGCCTCCTTCGGATGTTTGCTTGATTTTAAAATAGAGAGAAAGGAGCCGCCGTTATTGCCGTCTCCCCCGGGAGCGCGAGTCACACGCCATTTGCCCGAAGTGTCCGGTGCGGCTTCCTGGAGCACCTGCTTCATCCAGACTGCACCAACGAACGAGGCAATTTCGCCGTTATTCATCGCTGCATTCCAGGTGGGCGTCCAGCCGTCAGCGTTAGCAAGCAGTCCCTTTTCCTTAAAAGCAACGGCTGTGTCCCAGCTTTTGCGTACAGCAGGAGAATCCATGCCGATAAACGACCCGTCTGGACGGAAATAGCGTTCTTTAGCTTGGGAAAGCACTTGGTTGTAAACGCTTCCGATATTATCGGTCAGAAAAACCTTGCCGCCAAACTTCTCCTTTAGCTGCTCTCCGGCAGCAGCATAGGCATCCCAGTTATCGATCTGGCTTGCAACCTGCTCCGGTTCGGAAGGTAGCCCTGCTTCCTTGAACAAGTCTGCACGATAGAAAAGAGCTGTTGGCCCCGTATCCATCGGAAAGCCGATCATCTGTCCATTTGGCGTCACACCCTGCTTCCATTTCCACGGCAAATACTGGCCTTCCACCTCTCCTGCGCCTAGATCATACAGGTTATAGAAGCGATCCTCGCTCGGGAATAACTCCATGATCCAGTCGTTAAGTGCGACGATATCTGGTTCACCTGAGCGTGCAGCGAGGGTGGTTTTGAGCTTGGCTTTGAAATCCCCGCCGATCTTCTGGGCAGTCAGTTCAATATTCGGGAATTTCTCTTTAGCCTTGGCAATGAGTTTGTCGTCAATAGATCGATTCCAATACCACAATGTAAGCGCTACCTTTTTACTGGATGCTGAATCATCCTGTCCCGGCCAGATGGAGCATCCGCTAATTAGCAGGACACAGACCATGATGATGGCTATCCAACAGGTTCTTCTACGGCGGTTCATAGGCTAACCCCCTCATCATTAGGTTTGACGCAAGAAGTATCAAGGACTAAGGCTGGGCTTCGTGGACTACACCAATAGTGTATGAGTAGTTTCTAAACTCATACCCAATTTTCCTTAAATGAAACACGTGGATTGTGTCCATAACGTAACATAAATTTAGTAGTTACTTTAAAAATAAAAGTTACTTGACACAATATAATTTTTATTCTAAACTAACTTACATTAAGTAACTAATTATAGTGAGGATTATATAGATACGTAATATTTCGCTGTGAGCAGGGCTTGAAAACAAGATCTCTTTGAATGTATTACGTCAGTAAGTGATCCAAAATCAAAGCGGTTGCGAATGCATAATATTATGACACATTTTGAGATGAAGATGCTTAACAGGAGGAACGAACGATGATCAATTCACATATTATTCAACTGCTTGCCCCTAAAATCCAGACTTTTCCGAGTGGAAAAGAATTCATACATTTGGTGGGACCCATTAAACTGCCGGTCAATCTGGATGGGGAAACGAGAACATTCCAATGGTACAGCTGGCTGAAAACGGACAAAGCGATGGAAAGCGGCGAACTGATCGCATCTCTTGCGGGTGCTGAACTGGCAGAGCGTCAGCAATCCAGCGTGCTGGTGTATGGCGATTTTGCTGAGGCGCAGGATGCGTTGATTCGTATGCATAGCATCTGTCACACGGGCGATATCTTCGGTAGCAAACGCTGTGACTGCGGTTTCCAGCTGGAGCAGTCCATGAAGATGATTGCGGCACACGGCGCAGGTGCGCTGTTCTATCTTGCGAACCATGAAGGACGGGGCATTGGCCTGTTCAGCAAAGCAATGGCTTACATTTTGCAGGAAGAAGGTCTGGATACGGTAGATGCGAACCTGCAACTTGGCTTCACGGATGATGCACGTAATTATGACGATGCGATTGCTGTATTGCGTGCACTTCGGTCAGCTCCGGTTACGTTGATTACGAATAATCCACGTAAGCTGGCTGCACTGCAGGAAGCAGGACTCAATGTCGGCGGGCGCGTTCCGCTGTGGGGAGATCGGTCGGCATTTAATGAGAAGTATCTGCAAACGAAAGTGAACCGTTCAGGTCACTTGGCGGAAAGCGATAGCTGGACAGATGCGGGGACAGAGACACGTGTTCCACATGCACAGGCTTGATTGATTAAGGATGAATATTTGGATTTATATGGTGATTTATATTGATCATACGTAGGTTGTAGTGTAGACGGGCTGTTACGGTACTTTTCATATTGAAAAGTGCTGTAGCAGTCTTTTTGCGGTGTAAGATACCGCGCCGGGAGGAATATGCGGCATGTCGCCTGAGTTCTGGAATTTGGCGACTTCCCCCAAATCACTTGCCGTTGGTGTGTGACGAATTATACAATATAGGCATCTGATGAATGCAGGAGGAACGATGGTGGCATTTGAGGGACAGCGTATTTTGCCAGCGGCGAAGAGTATGAAGCAGTTTGAAGCAATCATCGAAGGCCCTTATACATACGGGGTCATGTTGGAAACGCATATCGCACAGCTGCAGAGCATGATGGAGCAGGCTCGGCGGTATGGGAAGAAGATTTTGCTGCATGCCGATCTGGTGCAAGGGCTGAAAAATGACGAGTACGCCGCAGAGTATCTGTGCCAGCATATTCGTCCTGCCGGACTAATCTCCACAAGGGCCAGTATCATCCAGAAGGCGAAACAAAAAGGCATTACGGCGATTCAACGGGTGTTCCTGCTGGATACCCATGCGCTGGAGAAAAGTTACCAATTGGTTGCCAAAACACAGCCCGACTATATCGAGGTATTGCCTGGTGTCATTCCGCATATTATTGCGGAGGTGTCTGAACGGACAGGTATCCCCATTATTGCAGGCGGGCTGATTCGTACACCTGATGAAGTGGAACTTGCACTCGGTGTGGGAGCGGCGGCTGTAACGACATCCAATGATGATTTGATCAAGCATTTTGGGAAATCGCTTACATTTTGATTACACACTGGAGGCACAAGGTATGGAAAAATTTATTTTGGCTTTGGACCAGGGTACAACAAGCTCCCGGGCAATTCTGTTTAACCACAGCGGCGAGATTGTGCATATGGCACAGCAAGAGTTCCCGCAGTATTTTCCCAAACCGGGCTGGGTAGAGCAAAATGCCAACGAAATCTGGAGCTCCATCCTCGCCGTAATGGCATCCTGTCTCGCGGAGAGTGGCATCAAACCCGCACAGATTGCAGGGATCGGCATCACCAATCAACGGGAAACCGCGGTGGTGTGGGATAAGCAAACCGGTAGACCGATCTACAACGCAGTGGTATGGCAGTCCATACAGACAGCATCTATCTGTGATGAGTTGAAAACGCAAGGGCTGGACGACCTGTTTCATCAGAAAACAGGCTTGCTCATTAACCCCTACTTTTCGGGTACGAAAGTAAAATGGATTCTGGATCATGTCCCTGGTGCACGTGAACGGGCAGAGAAAGGGGAGTTACTGTTCGGCACCATCGACAGTTGGTTGATCTGGAAGCTGAGCGGCGGTACCCATGTTACGGACGTTTCGAATGCTTCGCGCACCCTGATGTATAACATCTATGAGCTGCAGTGGGATGATGAATTGCTGGATATTCTGGATATCCCTAAGGCGATGTTGCCTGAAGTGAGAGGCTCTTCCGAGATCTATGCGCATACGACAGATTACCATTTCTTCGGTCATCGGGTTCCGATTGCGGGTGCGGCAGGTGATCAGCAAGCTGCATTGTTTGGTCAGAGATGTTATGTCCAGGGCAGTATGAAAAATACATACGGTACCGGATGTTTCATGTTGATGAACACGGGCGAGAAGCCTGTACAATCGGATCACGGGTTGATTACAACGATTGCCTGGGGTGTGGATGGTAAAGTTCAATATGCGCTGGAAGGCAGCATTTTCGTAGCAGGTTCAGCTGTGCAGTGGCTGAGGGACGGCCTTCGCATGCTTCGTTCTTCCAAAGACAGTGAGGACTATGCGAAGCGAGTGCCTTCGACGGACGGGGTCTATATGGTGCCTGCCTTTGTGGGACTCGGAAGCCCGTATTGGGACAGCGATGTGAAAGGAGCCGTATTTGGCCTTACTCGTGGTACCACGAAGGAGCATTTTATCCGTGCTACACTTGAGGCGCTGGCTTATCAGACCAAGGATGTACTGGAGGCTATGGTGACCGATTCCGGATACCCCGTACATACGTTACGTGTTGATGGAGGCGCTGCGGCGAATGATTTCCTGATGCAATTCCAGAGTGATATTCTGGGCATTCCTGTGGAGCGTCCGTCAGTGAACGAAACGACAGCTCTCGGTGCTGCCTATCTGGCAGGCCTGGCGGTCGGGTTCTGGTCGAACGTAGATGAATTGAACCAGCATGATCATACGGAGCGAGTTTTTGAGTCTGTGATGGCCAAGGACGAGCGGGAGCAGTTGTATTCCGGTTGGCAACGAGCGATCAAGGCAGCCATGGCTTTTAAATAAAATAGAATTATGTCTTCCTCATTATATGCAAATGGTCATTTGTACTTTTTCGTCAAACATATGTTATAAATGATATTTACTGGTGTAAAATGATGTATCATTTACAGGGATTATATTCCTGGATGGAGAGAATGCATTGTCCACAATAAGGAAAATTGTAAAGTTAGTGGCTTGCTTTGAAATTCCATCCTTGCACAAAAAAAGTTTTTTAAATTTTTTTGAATAATGTGTCAATTCAGGCCTTCACGCCACCGAAAATCTGTGATAGGATTAGGTTACAAGTTAAAAAATGATGTCTGGAGATCGGGAGGGACCACGTGCGTTCAGCAATTGCTGAACGAATGACGTGGTCCTTTTTTTGTTGTTTTTTAGAGAAAAATAAGGGAAATTATGGAGGGTTCATACATGACAGCAACGTTCTCGGCGGCAAAACGAACCGAATATATGGAACAAATGGCGAATGCACATTTTGACGTATTGGTGATTGGTGGAGGCATTACGGGCGCAGGAATTGCACTGGATGCGGCATCTCGCGGATTGAAGACGGCGCTTGTGGAGATGCAGGATTTCGCGGCAGGCACATCGAGTCGTTCCACAAAACTGGTTCATGGCGGCTTGCGCTACCTGAAGCAGTTTGAAGTGAAGATGGTAGCCGAGGTTGGAAGAGAGCGGGCGGTGGTTTATGAGAATGGACCCCATGTGACGACACCGGAACCAATGTTATTGCCTATATACACGGGAGGCACGTTTGGCCGTTTCAGTACATCCATGGGTTTGATGGTGTACGACCGACTTGCTGGAGTGAAGCGCAGTGAACGTCGCCAGATGCTGAATGCCAGTGATACATCTGCAAGTGAGCCTCTGCTGCGGAAGCAGGGACTGCTGGGAGGCGGACGTTATGTGGAGTACCGGACGGATGATGCGAGACTTACGATTGAAGTCATGAAGGAAGCAGTGCGGCACGGGGTGCTGGCTGTTAATTATATGAAAGCAACTTCTTTTCAGAAGGAGAATGGAACGATTACAGGCATCCATGTGATGGATCAACTAAACGGGAATGGTTATAAACTTATGGCGAAAAAAGTAATCAATGCTTCGGGGCCATGGGTAGATACCCTCCGTGAAGTGGATGGCTCACGTCAAGGCAAAACGCTACAGATGACCAAAGGCATTCATCTTGTATTTGACGGGGCACGATTCCCGCTACGGCAAGCGGTTTACTTTGATACGCCAGATGGACGCATGGTCTTTGCGGTGCCGCGGGATGGCAAAACCTATGTAGGTACAACCGATACCGTATTCCGTGATGACCCGGCTCATCCGTTAATTTCGGAGTCAGACCGTGATTATGTCATTGATGCAGTGAACGGCATGTTCCCGGATGTCCGGATTCGTGCAGAGGATGTAGAGTCAGGCTGGGCAGGCGTGCGTCCACTGATCCATGAGGAGGGTAAGGGCCCTTCAGAGATTTCGCGTAAGGATGAGGTCTGGGTATCGGATTCCGGCCTGATTACCATTGCCGGAGGTAAATTGACGGGGTATCGCAAAATGGCCGAGATGGTCGTGGATCTGGTTGCACGTCAGATGCAGCAAGAGTTCGGTTACACCCCGGGACCTTGTGTAACCAAAAAGATGCCGATCTCCGGCGGAGATGTTGGCGGTTCGGCCGGATACGTCACGTACACCGAACGCAAGATCAAGGATGGCGTTGCCCTAGGTCTGGACCGGAAAGCGGCGGAGCGGCTTGCCCGTACGTATGGCTCCAACGTGGATGCGCTGTATGAGCGCATGCCTGACCCGCGAGCCAAGGCAGAGCTTCAAGGCATGTCGCAAGAGCTTTTGCTGATGCTTCGTTACGCGATGGAGGAAGAGATGGCGGCAACGCCCGCTGATTTCTGGGTACGCCGAACGGGAGATTTATTTTTCCGCATCGATGAGGTACGCCGTTATAGATCAGCAGTCAGCATGTATATGGCAGAACAGCTTGGCTGGTCAGAACAGCAGGTAGCAACCTACGCTAAGGAATTGGATCAACTGTTGCTGGAAGCATCCGGCAAGAGCTAGAAGAGCAGGAATTTGCGGGGCTGGGTCGAATGGAACATGTAAGCGCGTAACAGAGAGGGGATTACATCCATGACATTGCAGATCGGAATCATAGGAACAGGCTGGTTCAGCAAAGTACACGCAGATATTCTTACACGCATGGAAGGTGTTCGTGTCGCAAGTGTATGCGGAACAACACTCGAAAAGGCGGAAGCGATGGCTTCCGTATATGATGCAACGGGTTACGATAATCTTGAACGTATGCTGGACGGTGAGAAACTGGACGCCGTATACATCTGCGTACCTCCGATGTCCCACGGATTCATCGAGTCAGAGTTGATCAAACGGGGCATTCCGTTCCTGGTGGAAAAACCATTGAGCACAGGAATGGATGTACCGCTCCAGATACTGGAGCAGGTGCAACAGTCTTCTTTGTTAACCTCTGTAGGCTATCATTTCCGTTACCAGGGTGCTGCGCAGGTCATGAAACAAGCCATGCAGGAACAAAAGGTGGGCATGGCTCTGGGGCGCTGGATGGGCGGCATGCCTGGCGTTGGTTGGTGGCGCCGTCAAGACGGATCGGGAGGCCAGTTTGTGGAGCAGACGACCCATATTGTGGATCTCCTGCGTTTCTGTGCAGGCGAGGTGACGGAAGTCTATGCCGTTGCAGCCCAGCGTAGCATGCATGAGAAGCATGAGCATGTGACGGTGGATGATGTCGCTAACGTGACATTGAAGCTGGAAAGCGGTGCAATTGCAAGCATTGCGAATACGTGTTTACTGCCTGACGGTGAGGGTGGAGCAGGGCTGCAATTCTACACGGATGCCGGTGTATGGGACTGGACACCTGACCGTCTTCTGTTACCGAGTGCGGCTTCGCATCCGATGGCAGGACTTGAGGTTTCAGCTGGACAGAATCCTTATGAACGGGAGAATGAAGCATTTATTCATGCACTTCGCACGGGAGATCGATCACGCATTTTGTCCGATTACGCAGATGCCTGCCGTACACAGGCGATCACCGTCGCTGCTCAGGAATCCGTGGACTCCGGCCTGCCTGTAAAGATCAAAGCTTAAACAGATCGTTAGCGCACAAAAACGCCTGCGGCCCGAACCATGTTCTCTGTGGTTCCGGGTGCAGGCGTTTTTCCTATAAAATTTAGGGTATATAAGACCTCTTGTTTGTAGTTGTATCTGGACTACTTCAATTGTTGCTGTTCTTTTAACCAGTCCGAAGACCAGCTGTAGATTTGATTAATGACAGGTTCAATCGCTCTACCTTTAGGGGTAAGCTCATATTCCACACGGGGCGGAATCTCGGGATACATATGCCGGGTTACGATGCCTTCCGTCTCCATCTCTTTCAGACGCTCCGATAACAGACGTCCGCTAATCGCCATCTCGGCCTCCAGTTCCGTGAACCGTTTGGGTCCGGACAGCAGCTGATACATAATCAGCAGTACCCACTTTTTCCCGATGATGTCCATGGCTTGTGTAATCAGACAAGGGCTTGGGGATTTTACTTTTCTCAGCTTCAACGTGTTTCACCTCGATTCATGGCAAATGTGCAATACAACCTATATAAAAGGACAAAAGTTTCTGCCGCTCTGAAAAATAAAGTCCTTCATGTGAAGGGTGGTCACTACAAAATATACTGTAACATACCTTTTGTATGTATTATACATCATTTTACGAAAAATTACTTGATGAAATTATCTTATTATTATATACTCACTTCATAAAAGTAAGTTTGTGAGTAATAATGCGTATTATAAATGTACATACCATTTCCGGTTAAGTTGTCACACAATCAGAGCAGTGGATAAACCTCGGGAATTTGAACGTTATCAAGGTTCTAGGGAATTTTATGAAACTACAGTTTCTCCTAGGGAACTTTTACATAGATGAGTGCTACAGTACATACTGTATTTTGCTGAATTTTGTGCAGAAAAGATTAGCGATAAGTTAAAGATTCTCAAAATAACACTTGGATGAATGGGAGATGGAAGATATGAAAAGGGTGTTGGGATATGTTTTTTTGGTGGTGCTGGCAGGTGTTTTCGTCATGACGGGATATACGAAAGTTACGGGAGCGGAGATGATGATTGATACCTTCGAGAGTTTCTCTTATCCTACATGGACGATGTATTTGATCGGTGTGTTGGAACTGCTTAGTGCGGTTGGGTTGCTCATTCCGCGTACCCGTATTCTGGCTTCGGGAATACTAACGTTCATTCTGATCGGAGCTGTAGGCAGCCATTTAATCTATGCACAATATGCGGCTATACCGCTCCCGGCAGTATTGCTTGTAGCAAACATCGTCGTGTTACTGGTTAGTCTGCACAGACTGGAAGAAGAAGAGAGCAACATGGATATGGATATCGTACAGGCATAGTTAGAGTATAGAAATTCGTTTTCATAAATAAATGAGTAACGCCCGTTATCCATTGAAGGATGTGCTTGCCTCTAATTTGTTTAGATGTAAGCACATCCTTCCCGCACATTAGATACTTCGTTGACCACGCTTAACGATTCGTTGTGTAGGTTTGGTATCCGATTGTTCGATCCACATGGCACATGTCTGCCGAACCCAATCCGGGTTTGTTTTACTGGCATCGTTCAACCAGTTACTGAGGGAGTCCTGTACATAGGGGTGTGCATCGGATTTCACAGGAGATAGTAAGGGAAGGGCAATCTCCGGATGATCTTTCAAAGGCTGGATGTGTTTCGCCCATACCCCGCGAGGACGGGTGGATTCAATGGCGAAGCGGCGAATCATCGGATCGGGATCGCTACTCCACGGGATTAAATCTTGGAGGGCCGTTAATAAGTCTGCAGTGATGGAATCCCGCACGGCCATCCAGGCGATCTCTCTTACGCCAAAGTGAGCATCCGCTGCAAACGGGCGGATCTGCTCCAGCTTTTCCGTCACATGCAGATGGGGATTCAGCCCAATGATATAAGCTGCCCAGCAGCGAACACTGTCTGAGCGGTGATTTGCTAAACATATGAAAAGGTCTGCTTCGTCCTGCCTCGGTATTCCCTCCATATATTCCAGCCAGAGTGAGCCTATTGCAGGGATAACTTTCATGATGCGGTGTTGATCCTTCGGCTCCAATTTTCCATAGACATCCTGTGTGGAGATGGGAACATCAAGTTCGCGGGTGATCTGTTGCAAAAGCAGAATATGGTCTACCGCCAGCCACTCCGTCAGATTCACGGATTCGATCGTTCCGCTTTGTAACAGGTGGCGAATGTGTTCTGGAATTTCGGCGGCTTTACGCGCACCTTTGCGAAGTAGGATATCTTCGTTGATGGTATTGTCAGGGCTCGTTTCCATGGTTTGGCCTCCTTGCTTGTCTGCATTCATTTATACATAACGTACAATGAAACAGGTGCAAAGGGATGTAAGGCAGCTTACAAGTTATCCGTCTTGCAAAGGGGAAATCAATTGGCGAAAGGCCCTGAGTTCACTTGCATGAAGAGAAGCTGATTTGAATCCGGTACGGATACGGCCTGATTGCGAGAGTTCTTTTATAGCTACCGTAACAGATTCCCTGGAGGCACCTGCCATCCAGGCAATTTCCTGATGTGTAATAGTACACTGAATCAGGCAGTATTCATCCTTTTTCGTCCAACCCATCTGCTCGGCCAACCGACATAAACTATGAATGATTTTGTCATGCAAATTCCCGAGTGCAAGAGTCTGTGTCAGTTCACTCATTCGCTTCATTCGTTCACTCAGCACATGCATCATTCTCATCATAAATGCCGGATGATCGATTAAAAACTGCTCAAATCGGTTTCTGTCCATCAGGCAGATGTCGCAGTTCTCCAGCGTTTCGATATATAAATCACGCGTGCCGAGGGAAATGCCCTTCATTTCTCCAAAAACGTTACCTTCACTCAACATATCCACCGTAAATTGTTTTCCCTCAGGGCTTAATGTATACAAGCGAACTTTGCCCCGTTTGATAAAATAAAACCCTTCTGTGAATGTATCCGGTCTCTGAATGGTTGTATGTTTAGGGAGTGTTGTTATCGACGTCATACTGTCCATCTCAACGAGATCGGTCTCCGATAAGGAGGACATGAGGTCGAATTGAGACAGATACATAATTTTATCCATGAGACTCCTTTCGCTCACCATATAAAATGATAAAAAAAAGAAGAACCCGATGAAGCCAGGGTTCTTTGACAGCGTGCTATCCATTGCTTAGGAGTACGCTGTTTATTTATAATGACATGCCGTTCCAGCTATAATAACTTTTTTAGTTGAGAGACGCGTCCCTGGCTAATGCCAAGTTTCTCCGCAATTTGCTGTTGAGCGAGGCCAGGATTCTGTTCAATAATCTCTTTCATCTGTTGCAGCATGCGCGCCGTTTTGGGCCGCAGGTCGGGGTAGTCCTGATTCGCAGCAGCATCTCCTTCTTCCCAGGAGGAAGCTGAGGCAGCAGCGGGTTTAGGCACAGGACGTTCTTTGGGTGCAGAAACCTGTTTGTTTTCAGGTACGAACCAGTCGGGAGTGTCATCTGGGTGTTTTAATTGAATCGCACAAGTCCGGCAGATGAATTGCTCTTTGAAATACATTTCCGTATCCACGTCACCGCAAAAAATACACAATGTTGATTTGTACTTTCTTAAAATCAACTCTTTCCCTTCAATGAAAAATTCAAGCGGATCGCCGATATGGATTTCCATTGTATCCCGCATCTCTTTGGGAAGGACAATTCGTCCGAGACGGTCCAGAGATCTCTTCATTCCGGTTCTTTTCATCGCATCTCCCCCGCAATATTAACATTAAAACCTGTCCTTATTGTAAGGAAGAAAGGGCTTTAATACAACAATAATATTTCAAAAAAAAGGGATTATTCCAACTATTATGGGAAAATAAGTTTGGAGAGCGCGGGAGCGACGGCTAAAGTGAAGAGCGCAGCCAAAACCATGGAGATACTGGAGATCGTTCCTGTTAATGAACTGAGCTCGAAGGCTTTCGAAGTTCCTGTACCATGAGCACCTGTTCCGAGGAGTGTCCCGCGAGCAATCTCGCCATCAATACGAAGCATTTTGACGATAGAAGGCCCCATAATAGCCCCAAGTAGCCCGGTCATAATCACGAATACGGCCGTGACTGCCGGGATGCCCCCGATAGAAGCAGATACATTCATCGCAATGGGCGTTGTAATCGAGCGCGGAATCAGACTATGAATCAAGCCGGAGTCGAGATGCAACCATTTTGCAAGCATAGCGGAAGAGAGTACAGCCACAACTGAGCCGGTCATGACACTGACCACAATCTCGGAAATATGTTTTTTGAGTACATGGAAGAAGGTGTAGAGCGGTACGGCAAAAGCGACCGTAGCAGGTTGCAGCAGAAGGCTAAGCCATTTGCCTCCGCTACTATATGCGGCATAATCCGTTCCAGTCACTAGAAGTATGCCTACGACCAATAGCGGCGTAATAAGTAGCGGTGACAGATATACTTTGGGCAGACTGCGATACATTTTCTTGGCAACCATGTAGATCCCGACCGTTAACAGCAAACATAAAAATCCAATCATCCGGTATGACGCTCCTTTCGTTTGGCAATACGTGTAGCAACAAGGCCGGTACAGGCCATAACCAGAAACGTGCTTAGCAGCACGATAAATAAAATTTGCAATCCGTCATGCTCCAGCATAGGCATGTAATTCATGATGCCAACCGCCGACGGGATAAAGAATAACAGCAGTTCACCGAGCAGCCATGCCGCTCCGACCTCAATCCAACGCAGCTTCACCACGCCAGTTTGCAGCAAGACGAACAGCACGATCATTCCGAGAATGGACCCGGGTACAGGCAGGTGGAGAGTACGGGCCAGCAGGTCCATGAGCAGTGAAAAAACCATTAGTAACGCAATTTGCATAATCCCGATGCCCCATTTTTTCACGCGAATCCCTCCTTTATATATATCAACATGTGTCTAATAAGTTTGCTTTGAATATTTGTGAAAATGAATGGAAATGTTGCTTCGTATCACAAATTTTACATCGCAATCTTTCATGAGTAAAATGCATATTAAGAATGTTTTCTATTCCATTTATCTATGTTGATAATAGATGGAGCCAGAATCACAGGAGGGGATGAGACGATGGATATTCGTCATTTGCAATATTTTCTCGAAGTTGCCCGGCAACAGAGCTTTACAAAGGCCGCCGAGGTGCTGTATATCACCCAGCCTACGATTAGTAAGACGGTCAAAAGTCTGGAGGAGGAGCTGGGCGTGACCTTGCTGGATCGATACGGTAAACAGGTGCAGCTAACGGATGCGGGGCATGTCTTTTTTCGGCAGGCGCTGGAGATTGAAAAATCGTTCCGTAGTCTTTCATCGGAACTGGACGATCTGATGAATCTGAAGAAGGGACATCTGCGCATCGGTCTGCCGCCGATGGTAGGATCGAGTTTCTTTCCGATGATTATCGGTGAGTTCCATAAAGCGTATCCACAAGTGAGCATTCAATTGTTTGAGGATGGGGCGAAAAAAGTGGAGGCCGATGTCATCAGCGGTGCGCTGGATATCGGTGTGGCGGTGTTGCCAACGGTCGATGAACTGCTCGATCATTTTGTGTTTGTTCAGGAAAAGCTTAATCTGCTCGTGCATCCTTCGCATCCCCTTGCTGAACAGAAGTCGGTCGCGCTCCATGAACTGGAACAGGATGCGTTTGTTTTGTTTCGGGAAGATTTTGCGCTCCATGACCGCATTATTGCGGCTTGCCAGCAAGCTGGATTCCAGCCGCATGTGGTCTATGAGAGTTCCCAGTGGGATCTGTTAAGTGCGATGGTTGCGGCGAATCTGGGTGTGGCCTTGCTACCGGAGACGATCTGCCGTGAGGTTGACCATATGCGCGTACGGGTCATCCCCGTTATTGAACCGGTCATTCCTTGGCAGCTCGGTATGATCTGGCGGAAGGATCGATATCTTTCTTTTGCCACCCGGGAATGGATCGGATTTACCCAGTCCATGCTGGGGAACAGAGAGTGAAGTCGATCCTTGAGCCTGAGCATCCATAGGATAGTTATAGATTAGAGTTCCGTTACGAATGGTCAGAAGCCCATTACTCAATCACTAATGATCTGATTAACGGGCTTTTTCCAGTTTTATCGATCTTTTCTTCTAATTTTATTGTCATTTTAACCGATATAAAGTTACTGAGGGGGTGTGCATAAGGAAGATATTAGTAAGGGGAGCATAAAAGATTGCTGGAAAATGATAATTTTAAAAATGGGTTGGTGCCTGAGTGTTCAGAAGTTAGATGATTTGAAGCCTGTGGAAAATATACAGAGTAGAGTTCGCGGTAATTACATATATTTACCATTTGTACCGTGTGAAGTATGAAGTATGTAATATGTAGCTCGAATTTCAAAAGAGATGCCAATTATTCTTAATTCGAAAGGGTTGTGTAAAGTTGAAGAAACGTACTGCAAATAAAGGATTCAAGATGTCTATAGTGATTGGTTTGATGACGATTATGCTGGTGGCTTGTGGTAAGCCGTTAACCGAAAAACTATACTCAGAAACAGTACCCGACGATATTAAAAATAGCACTGAAATCACGCAAGAAGATAAAGATCTCTTGGGGAAGGCTATCTTATATTCAATGGGTAGCAATACGGATCTTTCTACTAAAACGGTGGGTCAAATTATAACCGATGAGAAGCAAAGACAGCTGAAGCTTGAGGAAGAAGAGAAGAAGAGACAGGAAGAAATCAAAAGAAAACAGGAAGAAGCTGAAGCAAAAAAACAAAGTCAACTAAAACTGTTGGATGAGTCTGTACAGGTTGGTTTAATTAAAAAAAGCGTGACATTGAAAGACACGAAAAAATGGATATTCAGCGACGTTATACATATGACGCTTGACTTGAAGAACATTTCGGACAAGGATATTAAAGGGTTTCAGGGAGTCATTACCTTCAAAGACATGTTTGATAATGAGATCAAGTCACTAAACGTTAAATATGATGAACCCATCAAAGCCGGAGCTTCCACGTCTTATGAGGGTAGTTTCGAATTAAATCAGTTTATGGATAAAGATACTGAACTTAGGGAGACACCTTTAGAAAAAATCAAGGTTGAGTTTGAGATGGATCAAATCATCTTTGGTGACGGCAATATTGCGAAACGTTCGGATATTGAGTAAATTAGTTTAGGCATTGAATTGAATAAATTAGTTTTAGGGATTGATTGGATAAATGAGTCTACTAAAAGCCTCTTCATACTATGAAGAGGCTTTTTTGTATAAAATTGTGCATGATGTAGACGGATGAGTATCGTAGGTATCGTTGCTAAATCGGCTTATCCCCATAGCTATAGCATTAGATAAATCATCGGATCATTGATACAATATAAACACAAATACTAGTGGGGGTGTGGACTTATGAAACTGCGGGTATCCGCTGTGCAATATCAATTGCAGACAATCGGTTCATTTGAGGAATTTGCCGCTCAAGCGGAGCATTATATACGGACAGCTGACGAATTCGGGACGGAATTTGTGCTGTTTCCTGAATTTTTCACAACCCAATTAATGTCCATTGGAGACGCACAAGGAAATGCGTTAACGATTGAAGATTTGCCTGATTTTACAGGGCAATATGAGCAGTTGTTCGTCTCCCTTGCTGCCAAATACAATATGCATCTCATCGGGGGCACTCACGTTATTCGGAAGGAAGGCAAGCTGTATAATACGGCGCATATGTTCTACCCGGATGGACGAATTGCACGCCAGGCCAAAATTCATATTACGCCTACCGAAGTGACCGAATGGAACATGGCCGCGGGTGACGGACTGGAAGTGTTTGATACGGACAAAGGCCGCATTGCGATGCTGACCTGTTACGATATTGAATTTCCCGAAATTGTACGTATGGCGAAAGCCAAGGGAGCAGACGTAATTTTCTGTCCTTCTTGTACGGACGACCGCCACGGATTTTACCGGGTACGGTATACGAGTCATGCTCGTGCAGTGGAGAATCAGATTTACGTTGTATTAACCGGAACGGTGGGCCATCTGCCTACAGTGGATTTCATGCGTGCCAATTATGGACAAGCTGCGATCATTACCCCGAATGATGTACCATTCCCTCCGCGTGGCATTCTGGCTGAGGGTGAGATTAACAACGATATGATTGTAACCGCCGATCTCGATCTGGATTTGCTGTACGAGGTACGTGAACGGGGCTCAGTAACAACCTGGCGTGACCGCCGTACAGATCTGTACACCGATTGGGAGTAGATCTGATTTTGGAAGCTGAGTAGAGTTAGACAAAGGAGGGGTTAAGCGGGATGTATGTCAAAGAAATGCTGATAACGGCAGCGGGTGGCAGTGACAAAAAGGGTAGAGCTAAAGCGGTCATCCGCAATTATGCGGCCCATGACTTTGAAGAGCTTATTCGTATACAGGCAGAGAGCTTCCCACCACCATATCCGGAGGAACTTCTTTGGAACCAAGAGCAACTCAGTAGCCATATTCAGCATTATCCTGAAGGAGCCATCTGCATCGAGGTGGATGGGGAACTGGCTGGCTCAATGACTTCACTTCGAATGCAGTGGGATGCTGCGCACCCATCCAGCCATACGTGGGCAGAGGTCACCGATGATGGATATATCCGCAATCACCAGCCGGATGGGAACACGTTATACATTGTTGACCTCTGCGTCCGGCCGAAATATCGGAAGTGGGGGCTCGCCCAGCTCATGATGCAGGCGATGTACCATCTTGTCATTGCACAGGGGATGGATCGTTTGCTTGGGGCAGGGCGTATGCCGGGATATCACCGGGTATCCGAGCAAATGTCAGCACAACAGTATCTGGATCAGGTTGCCGATGGAGAGAGGCATGACCCGGTTATTTCTTTTCTGCTACGATGCGGGCGTATGCCTGTTGGAGTGGCTGCCGATTATCTGGATGACGAGGAATCTTGTCATTACGCGGCTCTGATGGAGTGGCGCAATCCGTTTAAATAGGGAAGTTGTTACTTCCATGTGCGCGTCCTGCTTTAAATTTTGTGGATTTTTAATAAATTCAATCGTGCTGATGTTCTTGAGATTGCTATACGTTAGAATGAATGACTGCAATCGGCGATTTCACCGAATACATACTTGAAATAGGGAGGAATTTATCTATGGAATTTACACGTATTACATCCATTCAGGACCCGTTGTTCGCTCAAATGCACAAGCTGATGCAGGAGATTTTCCCGCCGGAGGAAGTGCTGGATTTCCCGTTATGGGCTGAACCATTGGAAGACCCGGGCATTCGGGTGTTTGTCGCTGTACATGAAGGCCAAGTGGTAGGTGCGACGGAATACCGTTACTATGAGGACTGGAACGTGGCCATGACTGATTTTACGATTATCGGACGTGAAGGCTTGGGAATCGGCGCATTCTTGGCGAATCGCCGCAAGCTGGATCTGCAGCAGCTCGCTGCTGCCAATGGCAAGTCGTTGTTTGGCATGTTTGCCGAAATCTACAATCCATATTTGACTCAGGATCACGCGTTTGGCGGCATCAAACCGATGGACCCGTACGTGCGCCGCGAAGTGTTGTCCCATCTGGGGTATCAGCGTCTGGACTTCCCTTATGTTCATCCATCCTGGCAAGGCGACGGTGAAGCCGTGGGAGGTTTGGACCTGTGCTTTATGCCGGGCGATGAGTCTCTTGCGGAACTGCCAGCTAAATTGGTGTCCGATTTCCTAAATCGATACTATGCTGTGTTGCCAAACAAACCGCAGGAATGGCTGGCTATGGTGGAGCAGTTGAATGCGCGTGAATCCGTGGCATTGCGTCCGTTGTAAGTTGAAGCACTGTATCGGATGTAGAGCAACTAGGCTGCTGGTGCTGGAACTTGGGTTGGGACTTGAACGTGGTATACGTATAACTAAAGTATAAATGTAAGTACCCGTAATTCAGTCTGTTTTTTCAGTTCAGGATTGCGGGTACTGTTTTTTTCGATGAAGGGTAACTGAGGCTTTCCTGAATCCTGAATAAAGTTGAATAAACCTGAATAAAGGATGAGGAAATGCGCTAACGATCTCAGAAAGCCTTATTTAGGCGTTTGAGCACACGTTCAGAATCTAACGATCAGGAGAGAGCTCATTTTAGGGAAAAGGGGCTATTTTCAAGCTAAAACTGTGAATTTTACCAAAATAACGTTTCCTGAGATCGTTAGATCTCTAGAAGGGCAAAAAAGTCCCATATAAGCTCCCTTGAGATCGTTAGAAATCCAATGAATACTCGATGGTTCATGTTACACCTATGCATTGATGCCAACTCGTAACTTCGCACCACTTACTTCGCAATTCATGCTTATGCGAGAGTCCCATACTCTGCGATTCAGATTTGTGAGCAACCCCGCAACTTCATGTTTTGTGGCTGTTGAACTCGGCCGTACGAATACGCAACTGGGGTTTCTGAAATCCTAGCTCCAGCTACTCCACTTAATCGTAACTCGCCAGCTCTACTCTCTCTACTCAATTGTATAGGTCGACACAAATGAAGGTCGCGGGAACATGGTTGGTTTCTGCGCGGTCAGGCCTTCACTTGTGCTGCGATTGCGATGAGCATGGTTGTACGCCTGCGACTGTTGCCAGCCTTTGAAATGTTCTTCGGTTTGCCACAGTGTCAGAACGACATACGTATCACCTTTGAGTGGACGGAGCACACGAATACCAATGAATCCAGGCTCATCTTCAACTTTGCGGGCACGATTCTTAAAACGTTCCTCAAAATCATTCCGACCATCTTCTGTGACAGGAATGTTGTTCAGCACAGCGAAGCCACCACCTGTCCATGATCCGGCATCGTCAAAAGCTTCATATGCAGCCACCTGCTCATCCGATTCAATGTCCAGCAAACGATCAGTGGTTTCCAGAGCGAGAAGTACCTGATCTTCAGCGCGTAGTGTCAGATGTGGGTATGCTGCAAGTGCATCCGGAAGTGGAGATGGAACCAGATAAATATACATAGGAAGTTGCCCCCTCTTAAAATACGTAAACTCCATCATAAGTTTGACTATACTTTCGTGATCTAGTTCAACTTATACAACCCAACATAGCATACGGGAACGGACGAGTCCAATTTGCCAAAAATCTGGTTAGAGGAGCCTGTTTCGTGATAAAGTAGAACCACTACTAGCAGAACGGGTGATCGTATGAAAACAACAATTCGGATATCAGTCAGGCCGCTGGTCGAGTATGTTTATCGGAGCGGCAGCATCCGTCCGGGATTCCGCACCAATGCTTCGATGCAGGAGGGAACACGAATCCATCAGCGTGTGCAGAAGGCATATACCGAAGAGGATTTAAAAGAAGTAGTACTGGAAGCCGAGCTTCAACATGGGGATTTGACCTACGTCATTGAAGGGCGATGTGACGGCTTGATTCGCCTGGAGGGTCAATTAACGGTGGATGAGATCAAATCCACGGCGGGTAACCTGGACGAGCTGGAAGGTGGCCTCGACGTGCACTGGGCCCAGGCGAAGATGTATGCCTATATGTATGCCGTGCAGCATGGTGAGCCTCGGATGCAGGTGCAGTTGACGTATGTGCATTCGGTGACGGGTGAAGAGCGGCGGTTTCGCCGCATGGCGGAGCGGCAGGAGCTGGAGCAGTTTGCGGCAGAAGTTATCGCCGGATATGCACCTTATGCGGAGATGATTGCTGCCTATGAAACGAAGCGGGACGTTAGTGTGCGCGAGCTTCCGTTTCCTTTTCGCAAATACCGGGAAGGACAGCGTAAGCTGGCAGGCGCAGTGTACAAAACGATTCGTGAAGGACAGGGACTTATGGCCAAAGCGCCTACAGGCATCGGTAAGACCATGTCCGTACTCTTTCCTACGGTGAAAGCCATCGGTGAAGGCGAGGCCAGCCGTTTGTTCTACCTGACCGCGAGAACGACAACGAGAGTGGCGGCGGAGGAAGCTTTTGCCCGGATGCAGGCGGAAGGGTTGAACATGCATGTCATCAGCCTGACGGCGAAGGATAAAATTTGTTTCAAAGACGAGGAAGCCTGCGACACGGGACAGTGCGGCATGTGTGAAGGGTATTATGACCGAATTAATGGTGCTGTGCTGGACATGCTGGAACATGAAACGTTGATGACCCGGTCCGTCATTGAGCAGTATGCCCGCAAACATCGGGTGTGTCCGTTTGAGTTTTCGCTGGATGCGGCATATGCAGCCGATGCGGTAATCTGCGATTATAACTATATTTTCGATCCGCGTATCTCACTCAAACGTATGCTGGAGGAACAGAAGCGCAGAACGGTGCTGCTGGTGGATGAGGCACATAATCTGGTGGATCGTGGGCGTATGATGTTCTCCGCGGAGCTGGAAAAAGCCGTATTTCTCGATGTCAAAAGAGAGTTCCAGACGCTGGGCAGCAATGTACCCGCCGCCAAAGCGATTGTGGACTACACCGGAGCCATCGACAAGTATCTGATTACCCTTCGTAAGAACGGCGGAGAAGAGGGCAAGATCATTCAACAGGAGGCACCAGAGGAACTGATTGAACGGCTTGAGCCATTTGTCATGGTGGCGGAGCAATGTCTGGCCGAGGGTGGGTCTGGCCATGCTGAGATGGATCAGCTGTTGCTTGATGCCTATTTTACAGCGCAGAACTTCGTACGAATTGCCAGGTTATATGACGAGCGATTTATCACCTATGCAGAGTGTGTACGAAGCGAGGTACGGGTGAAACTGTTCTGTCTGGACCCGTCTTTGCTACTGCGTCAGACGGCGAAGGGCTTCCGCTCAACCATTCATTTCTCGGCAACCTTGTCACCTCTTCGGTATTACCGCGATATGCTGGGAGCAGAGGAAGAGGACTACACCCTGCAGATTCCGTCTCCGTTCAACCGGGAACAGCTGGATGTGCGGCTGATGCCTCTGTCTGTACGTTATAAAGACCGGGAGCGGTCCAAACGCCCGATTGCCGAGATGTTACAACAACTCGTATCCGAGTGGCCGCGCAGCAATCTGCTGGTCTTTTTCCCTTCCTATCCGTACATGCGTGAGATTTATCAAGCATATATACAGCTTCCGGGGGCCAGCGATGCGGATACGATGATGCAGGAGCAGGGCATGAACGAGCAGGAGCGAGAGCAGTTCCTGGCGGCGTTCCAGCCGCATCCTGAGCGCACACGTCTTGTTTTTGCCGTAATGGGCGGCGTGTTCTCCGAGGGAGTCGATCTGCCGGGAGATCGTCTGAATGGCGTTGTCGTTGTAGGTGCAGGGCTACCGCAGATTGGTCTGGAGAACAACGTGTTGAAGGATTATTTTGACAAGTCGGGCCGCAACGGCTTTAACTACGCCTATGTGTTTCCGGGTATGAATAAGGTGCTTCAGGCTGGGGGCAGGCTCATTCGAACGGAAGAAGATAAGGGTGTGCTTGTGCTAGTGGATGACCGTTTCATGCAGGAGCCGTATCGTTCTCTTTTACCTGACGAATGGATGGATTATAAACGGATTTGATGACGTTTACGTTTTTTTATGTCTTTATTGTGCTCTTTTCATTGATTTACGAAAAATTTTCTTTGAATTTCTTAACATTCTTTCATTTTCATGATTGAAACATAGGGTAATCGGGTTATAACTTGGTTAGCACGAACGAACAACGGCGATACCCTATCCGTTCCGCGGTCCGCTTCGAATGCAAATCAAGGAGGTCGGTTTGTGATGAAGAGAAATCATACGATGATGCAGTTTTTTGAATGGCATTTGGCTGCAGACGGCGATCATTGGAAACGACTGGCTGACATGGCCCCGGAACTGAAAGCAAAAGGCATAGACTCCGTATGGGTGCCTCCTGTAACGAAGGCAGTGTCTGCAGAGGATACAGGTTATGGCGTATATGATCTGTACGATCTGGGTGAATTTGATCAAAAGGGTACGGTACGCACGAAATATGGCACCAAGCAGGAACTGGTGGAAGCCATCGCAGAATGTCAGAAAAGCGGCATTGTCGTTTATGTGGATCTCGTAATGAATCATAAGGCCGGAGCTGATGAGAAGGAAGTCTTTAAGGTGATCGAGGTTGATCCCAACGACCGGACGAAGGAGATTTCCGAACCATTCGAGATTGAAGGCTGGACGAAGTTCACATTTCCAGGCCGGGGTAATGAATATTCTTCCTTCAAATGGACATCCGAACACTTCAATGGCACCGATTTTGATGCAAAAGAAGAACGTACGGGTGTTTTCCGCATTGCCGGCGAGAACAAAACCTGGAATGAAAACGTCGATGCTGAGTTTGGCAACTACGATTATCTGATGTTTGCCAATATAGATTATAACCACCCGGATGTACGGCATGAGATGATCGAGTGGGGGAAATGGCTGATCGATACGTTGCAATGCGGCGGGTTCCGACTGGACGCGATCAAACATATTAACCATGAGTTTGTCAAAGAATTTGCAGCAGAGATGATCCGCAAACGCGGGCAGGATTTCTACATCGTCGGTGAGTTCTGGAATCCAAACCTGGATGCCTGTCGTACCTTTTTAGATACGGTGGATTATCAAATTGACTTGTTTGACGTATCGCTTCACTATAAATTTCACGAAGCCTCGTTGGCGGGGCGTGATTTCGATCTTTCCAAAATTTTTGAAGATACCCTGGTTCAGACGCATCCAACCCATGCGGTCACCTTTGTGGACAACCATGATTCACAGCCTCATGAGGCGCTCGAATCATGGGTTGGCGATTGGTTTAAGCCAAGCGCGTATGCACTGACGCTGCTACGTCGTGACGGATATCCCGTCGTCTTTTACGGCGATTATTACGGGATTGGCGGACCTGAACCGGTGGAGGGCAAAAAAGAGATTTTGGACATTCTGTTGTCAGCTCGTTGCAACAAAGCTTATGGAGAACAGGAAGACTATTTTGATCATCCCAACACTATTGGTTGGGTTCGCCGCGGCGTGGAAGAGATGGAAGGCTCGGGTTGCGCGGTGGTCATCTCGAACGGAGATGACGGTGAGAAGAGAATGTTTGTCGGGGAGCATCGTGCCGGGGAAGTCTGGGAAGACCTGACCGGTAGTTGTGAAGATTCGATCACCATTGAGGAAGATGGCTGGGCTACGTTCCACGTCTGCGGCGGAGGGGTGTCTGTCTGGGCATTCCCGGAAACGAGAGAGGACTGTGGCACAGATACTGTAAATACAGATACAGAGTAATGTACGTTCGTTCGCAGAAGGCATAAGCTGGACGCTGGAATAGATATGGCTGGTGTTGTAGATACAGTAGTGCCCAAGTACTCAAGAAAAACGGATGCTGAATGCTGATGTAGATATCCATTGGTTGAACGACAGATGGAGAAGATCAAAATAACCGTGGGCTCATGCTTGCAGGAGTAAGCTTTGAAGCTTTGGCATAGTTAGTACGTAATAAATTAAAAAGTTGATACGATAAAGAATCGTAAGCTAGGATGAAACCACTTGAAGCTGAGCTGCATCCCACCTGTTCGATCGTGTCCAACGAGGGAGGGCAGTTCAAACAGACACGCTGTGGCGTGCTGATTCAGGTGGTTTTTTCTATTTTGTAACTTCGATTTACAAGTTCGCAGGCTTCGGAATTCAAGCGTAGAGAACTCGAATTCGAATTTGGAGAACTCGGGAATTCTAACGATCTCAGGAAAGCTTATTTCCCCCTAAACCGGACGGTTGGAAATCTAACGATCCTCAGTGAGCTTATTTCACCAAAATTCAGCCAAAACGGTATCATTTACTGCAAATTCACCCAAATAACGTTTCTGGTGATCGTTAGAATCATAAAACCTCAAATATATGCCAAATAAGGTTTCTGGTGATCGTTAGCGTACAATATGTGGCCAGTTCGAGTTACAAATTGACAATACCTCTCGCTCTCGCTTACCAAGCTGAGCACTTAATCCACATCCACTCCACAGACGAATCAATTACTGTGTTACCAAGGATGAACTGTACATCCTCTATAAACTTTGATAAAAATCATTAGAATATATGGTATAATCATCCAAATGAAGTGAGGAATCCTATGAACTAGGTTGCATTATCCAGCAAAAAGGGGGCTAACATGGAAACCCAAACCCAAACCCAAACCCAAACCCAAACCCAAACCCAAACCCAAACCCAAACCCAAGACCCAACTACACGAGCGAGGAAAAGAAAACGCCTCTTTTTACTTGTTCTGTGTCTGCTTGTAACAGCAGTGTGTCTGGCAGCATGCAGCTTTGGTGTAAAACACGGGCCGCGTGGAGAAGTACAGCGAACAGACAAGTATACGTTTAACTCGGAACGCAGGGATATAGAGGCACGCATGAATAAGGATCGGGAGAGTTTCCGAGAAACCCTGCCAGAGGGATATCATCTTGCCGCAACAGTGGATGTGAGCCCCGGATCTGAAGCGGACGGGATCACATATGAGATTATACTTAATGATGTTCGCATACCAATGATGAATGTCCTTCAGTCGTTCACGCTTGATTCCGACATGATTCATACGCTTCATGTAGCTGAACTGTTCAACTCGAATGTGAGTAATACATATGAAACAACAATGGGACCGGGTAAGGAGCCGCTAGGATTGAGTTTGTCGAGAAGTTATGTTCTGAAACCCGAATCCGAAATTAGCCCTGAATATCTTCAGAACTACACTGATATGTATGTCAAAATATCATATGGACCAGAAGATCAGCGGACGGAGGAATATTTTCATCTTAAAGCAAGGCCATCTTCAAGAATGATTGAATATATGAAATCATGGGAGGGCTAAGCCCTCCGAATTACTGATCCAACTCAAAGGACTCCAGCGTGCCAGCCATGCGCAGATCGTCCGCGTACGTACGGTTGAATGTTGCTCGTTTGTCCGCATCGGCATATTCGTCATGATAATGCATCAGTACCGTTTTCCGTCTCACTTCAGCGGGCAGCTGCTCCAGATCTCTCAGTGACGTATGGGATTTGATCACCAAGTCATGCATATGGCATTCATGGAAAATCAACTGCACATCGGGTGCGATCCTCTCCACTCGCTCACGATCAAGCGTGCTGTCTGCACTATAGTAAAAATAAGGCTTCGCCATCAGTCCGTTGCTGACCATGCCGGGAACATGCTTCGTGCGAAATGTCTCAAATGTGACTCCGCCGAGCTCAAAGCTTCCGCCATCCGGTAGCGGAATGACATCATAATAGTCACTCATTGTACGCTCGCCGTCCGTTGTATACCGCATCCCTGGAGAGAGGATGTTCCACAGTGGATCAACCAACTCTTCATGAATGAACAGGCGTGGCTTGCGATCCCCGACAATCTGCGCATAGTAGCCCAGCATCTGAACCCCGTTAATATGATCCTCATGCAGATGGGTGATAAACACATTATGAATACCTGTCATCGCGAAACCATATTCCTTGAGCGCTTTGGCATTGGACTCTGGAAAATCAATAACCAGATGGGTATCGCCGAATTCAGCGAACATACTGTTGTGATGTTGTTCCACACTAAACATATCTCCTGTGCCTAGAAAAGTGATTTTCATCGCATTTCATCTCCTTGTTTGGCAAATGTAAGACCGCTGTAGGTTCAAGCTTCAATTTCAATATCCTGTACGGATTCTATCTTAGTATATCAATATTAATATTAGTAACATCAGTATCAATCTTTAAATCAGTATCATTGATGTTAAATCCAGTATACTGTGTTTCCGGGAGTGTGCCTAAACCAACCTTTTTTGAGAACGCTATCATTTTATATTGAACTTTGGCGCCAAACGGTGTAGCTTAAAGATGGAAGTGAACCTAAATGAACGTAAACTCACCTAAAGGGAGCGTGCAAGGCGAATGAAATCTTTTCTGGATGAACAATTTTTACTTCACAATGAAACGGCGGTCAAACTGTACGAGCAATATGCAAAAGACATGCCGATTATGGATTATCACTGTCACCTCAGTCCTCAGGAAATTTACGAAAACAAAACATTTGGCAATCTGACAGAGGCCTGGCTGTACGGCGATCATTACAAATGGCGTCTGATGCGGGCTAACGGCGTTGAAGAGAAATATGTGACGGGCGGCGAAGGTGTGACGGATTATGACCGTTTCCTGGCGTATGCGAGAACAGTACCGATGATGATCGGCAACCCGCTGTATGCCTGGTCACACTTGGAATTACAACGTTATTTCGATGTACATGAAGTGCTTAATGAGAAAAGCGCCCCAGCGATCTGGGAAAAAGTAAATACCCAACTAACCGGCGAAGGCTTCGGTGCGCGTGATCTGATTACCAAATCCAATGTCACCGTGGTGTGCACCACCGATGACCCAACCGATTCCCTCGAATATCATCTGAAGATTCAGGAGATTGAAGGTTTTGACACAGCCGTACTGCCGTCTTTCCGCCCGGATAAAGGGTTGGAATTAAACCGGGATACATTTATTGAATGGGTAGGCAAGCTTTCACAGGTTGTGGGCAAGGACATTACAGATTATGACTCATTCCTGGCTGCGCTGGAATCTCGTGTGGAGTTCTTCCATTCCGTAGGCGGCCGTGTCTCTGACCATGCACTGGACTATGTGCCTTATGCTGCAGCGACACGCGAGGAGGCATCCGCTGCATTTGCCAAAGCACTCGCTGGCGAGAAAGTTTCACGCACGGAAGAGGACGGCTACAAGACGGTTACACTCACATTCCTTGGCAAGCTGTATGCGGAGCGTGGTTGGGTCATGCAATTCCACATCAATGCAGCGCGTAATAACAATACGAAAATGTTCAAGAAGCTCGGGCCTGACACAGGGTACGATGCCGTGAACGATATGCCGTTATCAGCGGCTGTTATCGGATTGCTGGATACGTTGGAGCAACAGGATGCTCTGCCAAAAACGATCCTCTACTCCCTTAATCCAAGGGACAACGAAGTGCTTGCTGCCATTATCGGAAGCTTCCAGGGTGGAGGCATTCCAGGTAAAATTCAGCTTGGCGCGGCTTGGTGGTTCAATGATACGAAGGATGGCATGCTCGCTCAGATGAAGGCGCTCGCGAATGTGGGGTTGCTCAGCCGTTTTGTCGGCATGTTGACTGACTCAAGAAGTTTCCTCTCGTATACGAGACATGAATACTTCCGCCGCTTGCTCTGTAACCTGATTGGTGAATGGGCAGAACAAGGCGAAGCACCAGACGATATGGAGCTGCTCGGTCAGATCGTACAAGGTATTGCCTACAATAATGCTAAAGACTATTTCCCGTTTGCTACTGTGCCAAAAAGCGTGTCTGCTTCCAAATAAATACCGATCCAACAGGTCTACTTTAATAACATTGCATCGCAAAGAATTGTATTTCAAAAGGCTGCCCAATTTTTCCGTTTGTCCTTAACCGAACGGAGAGATTGGGGGCTTTTTTGTTATGCTGATGGATCAGAGTCATCATGCTGTCATTGTGCAGTAAGTGATGATATGGGCGAACATATGGCATGAAAGGCCTGTGGGAATTGGATGCTTTTGACATGAATGAAATAATTGACATATGCATAAGTTGATAATATACTTAGGTAACCTAATTAATTGTGTTGCTATTAAATTGGTTTGCTATTAGATTGAATGGCTATTAAATAAAAGACCTACTTAATAGGGAAACTATTAATTGTTTTACGGGACATGATGTTCCGATGAAGGAGGACGATGAGATGACTGGGATTGATCCGGTAGCCCAGAAGCTTTTATATTCCATCATGCAGTTTAACAAAGGCAAATGGAGGCAACATAAACCGCATGGACGCAATCACAACGAAATTATGGTACTCGCTTGTTTGCTTCATGGGGCACATCCAGGGGAGCGCATGGATTGGCGGGATAATCCGCCCGATTTCGAGAGCCATTTAAACCAGGAACATCCGGGATTAAAAGTGTCCGAAATTAGCGCTTTAATGCGTGTAAAATCACCGACCATTACACCCGTGATTCGCGGCCTGGAGGATGAAGGGCTGGTTGAGCGGACGATGGACCCCGAGGATCGCCGGGCTGTACGGATTACGATTACAGATGCTGGCCGTGCGATTATTCGTGCAGCCCATGAAGAACGAATGGCTACCTTCAACAGACTGGTTGAACATTTGGGCGAAGAGGATAGTTTGCAACTGGCTGGACTGCTCAGCAAGGTGTATACCTTCTTTGATGCACAGGTTTCCGGGCATGATGAAGGACATGAAAACGACAATAAAGCACCTGATACAGAAACACCCGAACAAGGAGATGATACGCCATGATGAAATTATTTCGCATGTTAAAGCCCTATCGTATTCCGATTATTTTTATTTTGGCACTCATCTTTCTGCAAACGATGGCGGAGCTGTACTTGCCTACGTTAATGGCTGATATCGTCAACCTGGGTATCGTCAAAGGCGATGTACCTTATATCTGGAAAATTGGCGGTTTCATGCTACTGATTGCCATTGGCGGAACCACATGTTCCATTATCGCGAGTTATCTGTCTTCGCGCACAGCAGGCGGATTTGCCAAGCAGCTGCGCAGTAGAGTGTTCCGGCATGTTGAGAATTTTTCACTGCAGGAATTCGACAAGCTGGGCACCGCTTCATTGATTACGCGTACAACGAATGATATTACACAGGTGCAGAACGTATTAACGATGATGCTGCGCATGATGATTATGGCTCCGATGATGTGTATCGGGGGGATTTTCATGGCCGTTTCTCAGGACGCGAAGCTATCTACCATTTTCCTCGTTGTTCTGCCTGTACTTGCGGGAGCAATCGCCTTAATCGGTTCCAAAGGATTTCCGCTGTTTAAGCAAATCCAGAAAAAGCTCGACCGGCTTAATCTGGTCCTGCGTGAACAGCTGACAGGTATCCGGGTTGTTCGTTCTTTTAACCGTGGCGAGCATGAGCGTGTTCGTTTCAACGGGGCAAATACCGAATTAAGAGATGCGTCGATTAAGGTCAATGTTCTGATGGCGACCGTTATGCCCGTGATGATGCTGGTCATGAATTTTTCGATGATTGCCATTCTGTACTTTGGTGGCCTGCGTATTGATGGCGGTCATATGAACATTGGTTCCCTGATTGCCTTTGTGCAATATGCGATGCAGATTATGTTCTCGCTGATTATGGTATCCATGATTTTTGTAATGATTCCAAGAGCATCAGCTTCGGCAGAACGGATCAATGAAGTGCTGGATATGCAGCCCGATCTGTATGACCCTGCACAGCCCGGCACGATGAAATCGATGCAAGGAACGATTGAGTTCGATCGTGTCACTTTCCGCTATCCGGGTGCAGAAAACGCTGCCCTGTCCGATATTTCGTTTACGGCTCGTTCCGGTGAAACGACAGCGATTATCGGCGGTACGGGTTCAGGCAAAACCACATTGCTCAGCCTCATTCCGCGTTTCTATGATGTGACCGAAGGTACTGTGCGTGTGAATGGAGCCGATGTGCGGGAGCTTAAACAAGAAGAACTTCGATCCAAAATCGGGTTTGTCCCGCAAAAGGCCGTTCTTTTCACCGGTACGGTTGCAGATAACATTCGGCAAGGTAAGGATGATGCGAGTATGGATGAAGTTATTCATGCGGCACGTACGGCCCAAGCCGAAAACTTCATCTCCGAGATGAAGGAAGGGTATGACAGTCTGATTGCACAAGGCGGGAATAATGTGTCAGGTGGACAGAAACAACGTTTGTCCATTGCACGCGCACTCGTTCGCCGTCCTGAAATTTATATTTTCGATGACAGTTTCTCGGCCCTTGATTTTAAAACGGATGCCAAACTTCGTGCTGCGCTCAAATCGGAAACGACGGAAGCGGCTGTGCTGATCGTAGCTCAGCGGGTAAGCACGGTAATGGATGCAGACCGTATTCTCGTCATGGACGAGGGCAAAATTGTCGGTTCGGGAACACATAAAGAGCTGCTGGAGAAAAATGAAGTATATCGTGAGATTGTATCCTCCCAGCTTACTGAGGAGGAGATCGCATGAGTGAACGTACAGCACAGCACAAAGCATCCAGTGCTCCACGCGGACCCGGACCGGGTCATCCTGGCGGCGGAATGGGTATGCGGCCTCCAGCCGAGAAAGCGAAGGATTTCAAAGGCACACTGCGCCGATTGGTTCAGTATCTCCGGCCACACAGCTCTCGTCTAATCGGCGTGCTGATTGCTGCCATTCTAAGTACCGTGTTTGGCATTATTAGTCCGAAGATTATGGCTGAGGGTACAGATATCCTTGCCCATGGAGCCATTGCGATAATGCAGGGTGTGCAGGGAGCCGGGATTGATTTTCCAGCTTTGATGCGAGTATTGTACCTGTTGCTTGGACTGTATCTGCTCAGTGCTGCTTTTGCGTATGTACAGCAATATCTGATGGCTGGTGTAGCTCAGCGGGTCGTCTATGATATGCGCGAGCAGATCAGTGCCAAGGTTGGACGTTTACCGCTGAAATATTTCGATTCCCGTACACATGGTGAGACGCTTAGCCGTGCAACCAATGACGTGGACAATATCAGTAACACACTGCAACAAAGTTTGGCCCAGTTCATTACGTCCGTTGTGACGATTGTGGGTGTCATCATTATGATGCTGACGATCAGTCCATGGATGACGCTGATTACGATTTTGACTTTACCGCTTAGTGTCGTGGTCGTTATGCTGGTTGCTTCCCGTTCGCAAAAGCATTTTGCCGGGCAGCAGAAGTCGCTTGGTGAACTGAACGGTCACGTAGAAGAAATGTATACCGGCCACAAGGTGGTCAAAGCCTTTGGACGTGAAGAGCAATCCGTACAGCAGTTTGAGAAAGTGAATGAAGAGTTATATGCATCGGGTTGGAAAGCTCAGTTTATCTCCGGGATTATTATGCCCTTGATGAACTTTGTCGGTAACCTGGGATATGTGCTGATCTGTGTGGTCGGCGGGATTTTTGTTACACGGGGTTCCATCTCCATCGGGGACATTCTGGCCTTCACACAGTATTCGCGTCAGTTCACACAGCCGATTAACCAGATTGCCAACATCTCGAACATTATTCAATCCACGATTGCTTCGGCAGAGCGTGTGTTTGAACTGCTGGATGAGGAAGAGGAAGTTCCTGAGTCGAAACAACCTGCAACGTTGCGTTACCCGACTGGGGCTGTAGCTTTTGAGGCAGTGGATTTTGGTTATAAAGAAGATGAACTGCTCATTCGCAATATGAATATTAATGTTGCACCAGGTCAGACCGTAGCTATTGTTGGGCCGACAGGTGCCGGGAAAACAACACTGATTAACTTGCTTATGCGGTTCTATGAACTCCAGAGTGGCCGGATTACTATTGATGGCATTAACATTAAAGACATGTCCCGTGGTAATCTGCGCGGTCTGTTCGGTATGGTGCTTCAGGATACGTGGCTGTTTAATGGTACAATCCGGGATAATATTGCTTATGGACGGGAAGGTGCAACGGAAGAGGAAGTGGTTAAAGCTGCTGTAGCTGCCCATGCGGATCATTTCATTCGCACACTGCCGGACGGTTACGATACGATACTAAATGAAGAGGCGTCCAATATCTCTCAAGGTCAGAAACAACTGCTGACGATTGCGAGAGCGATTCTGGCGAACCCATCTATCCTGATTTTGGATGAAGCAACTAGTAGCGTCGATACCCGTACCGAGGTCTTTATCCAGAAAGCGATGAATGAACTGATGCAGAACCGTACGAGTTTTGTTATCGCTCACCGTCTGTCCACCATTCGTGGTGCCGATCTCATTCTTGTCATGGATCACGGTAATGTGATTGAGCAGGGCAACCATGAGGAACTGATGGCGAAGCAGGGCTTCTATGCGGATCTGTACAACAGTCAGTTTACGGAGCAACAGCCACAGGCGATCTAGAGCAGTTTAGTTTTGGAGGGGCATATTATGCTCCTCTTTTTTGTGTCTTGAGCCCATGAGCTTAATAGGAGAAAGGAAAAGGGATATAATATAACCTTTTAAAATTACAAAAAACGACAATAATGTATTTTTAATTGACAAAAAAGTACTATATGCTGTTATATTTATTGGGTATATAATGAAATTGTGGTGATTAAATGGGATTTATAAAAAAAACTACAATTGCTATTCTACTTATGGTATCTATTGTTTTCTCTCAAGGTGAACTCTTCAAAACTGAATTAGTGGGTTATTCTGCAAACGAGTTATCAAAATACAGCGGTTTGAAGGATATTAGTGGCTATAATAAAGATTTTACGGTAGTTGTTCTAGATACTGGTGTTACAGATCATAGAGACCTTTCAGACTCAATAACCATTTTTAAAGATTTTGTAAATGACTTGGACGAGAAATATGATGATTATGGTCATGGAACTGAAGTGAGCGGGATAATAGCTGGGAACGGTTATAAGTCTAATGGAAATTATTTGGGTGTGAATCCATCTACACAAATCTGTATGTTAAAAGTGTTTAACCACTATGGTGAACTAGATTTGGTAGCGTTAACGAAAGCTGTGAATTGGATTGTTGAAAATAAAGAGAAATATCAAATAAGAGTGGTTAACATGTCATTTGGTTTTGAAGATTATTCTTTTCATAATTTCGTATTAGAGGAATTGATAAATCGGTTATTTTTAGAAGAGATTATTTTGGTAGGTTCCGCTGGAAATAGAGGTGAAACTGACAGCGAAATCACTATTCCAGGAAGGTATGATGAAGTATTGACTGCAGGCAGTCTGAATTATACTCCAAATAGACTCTATGGAATTACAGAATCAAATATTTCGTTGTTTTCAAGTACCAAAATTAATGGAATAGAATCTAGAAAACCAGATTTTTATGTTCCTGGTGAACGAGTTATCACGACAAGTTCTAAGAGCGATGATGATTATGTTGTTGTTAGTGGTACGTCTTTCGCAGCTGCGATTCTGACAGGTCAAATAACACTTTTAATTGAAAAATATCCCGAATTAGATAATAAAGAGATCGTAGAACTTGTTTTTGGAAGCACAAAGGCAAGTGGAAGGAAAGTATTTGTTTCTAGAGATTGAAAGTGAGGGTGAACTCTTTTGAAACTAAAAAAAGGAAAATATTTATTTGTAACTGGCATAGTTGTCGTTATAAGTATCTTCTATACAGTTTGGATGAATACGAAACTTGATAAGCAGAAAAATATAGTTAACTTAGAACACATTAAAATGGATAAGGAAGAACTAGAGTTTGGAGGATTAGAGGAAAAGATTAAATTAATGGAAACTGAAGATGGAGGTTATGGTTATTTAACAGAAGAAGCTAAAAATTTAGTTGATTTGTATAGTACATATTACGCCGATAAAACATTTGAAGTGCTTAGGTATCAAAATAAGGGGATTTTAGATGGGGAAAGTTTAGATCTGAATCTCTTCAATGTAGACAATGCCTCCTTATCAGATATATTTTATTATTGTTCGCTAGTTGGAGATCTAAACAAAAATGAGGAGTTTTCCAAAATGATTGAGAATCAGATTTTGGAATTGAGAAAATCAGATGGCACTTTCTCGCAGGATAAAGGGGATCTCGAAAACAATAAAAATAATGTCGATTATCTCGCAACCTATATGGCTCTATATTCTTTACAGAAAATAAAATCATCATACGATTTTAATTATGTTGAGTCTTGGTATAAGAATTCATTTCGCAAAGAAGTAGATTCAGGATCATATACAATTGATAAAATGGAGAATATAAAAAATTTAGTTGAGATATCGAAGCTATTTAATTTTGAAATAGAAGATGCTCTAAAAGGAAAGATAAAAGGAATGTTAAAGCTAATGAAACAAGATTTAACTTCTAATTCAGATACTTTACCATTGTTGAATTTATCTACTTTGCTGTTTTTATCTAAAGAGATAGATGAAAAAACGGGGTTATCCTCAGAAAAAGTCAAACAGATATTAAATAGATATAAAAATGAAGATGGTGGCTACAGTCTTTATATTGGGGAGAAGTCTAATGCTCTCTCTACTTATCTTGCTGCTTCGATACTTAAACATGAGTTAAAAGACACTTTGAAGAATGAAGTATTAGAAATAGAGTCATTTCTTAAACGTTTCGAATTGGAGAGTGGATATTTCATACCAATTGATACGATAAATAGTGACATAGTGTCCACTTATTATATATCCGAGATATCTGACATGTTGAATTTTGACACTTTGAAAAATGTTGATAAATATCTTAAAGATTTAAATGAAAGAGACCATCCCTATTATTGGGTTTTAAAATTTAAGAATGATAGAACTAGTTTAAGTCCTCAAGATTTTGAACATATTAAGTATTTGTTGAATGCAGTTGTTAGTTCATACACTGATGAGAGTGATATCAATACTTTAATAGAAATATACTCGTATCTTGAGATACTTATTGATTCTAAGGTAGAAATCAACACGGATTTAAAACAAAAAATAAAAAAGAATGTAGAAAACAGCGTGAAGAAGGCGTTAAAAGAAGATGCAAATTATTCAAGTGTCCAAATTGAAAGCTATGGATCTCTAATACTGAGTAAGTTAGGAGAAGAAGGAAGTAGAGATCTTAATAAAGCAGTTCAATCTTTGACCAGTAGTCTCAATAACCTTGGAAATCTTGAACAGGATGAATTAGAGTTTTTATATTTTACCCTTAGGGCTATTCGTGAAATAAATCCTGATCAATTTAATGAAATTATAGAAGACGAAAAACTTTACAGTCTCATTTCAAAGACTTATATATCATGTTTTGTTGGAAATGGATTATTTAGTTATGCGTCTGATAAAGGAAACATTGATCTGAGATCTACCTTTTATGGGGTGTGGGTATTTGAAAATGTTATTAGAAAGTAGAATAACATTTTCAGTTTTTAATAGCTAAAGTGGGAGGTGAAAAAATCTGAAAGGAATGATCTATTTGAAGAAAACAGCATCTGTTTTGTTATCCGTGGGATTACTATTATCCATTTTTACAGGGAGTGCGTCCGCTGCTGAAGGGAGTAATGTTAACAAGGAGAAGAGGCTCATTACCACAATTCAGATTTCTTTAAATGATCAACAAAGAACTGCTACATTATCTGATTCTCAGCAAGCTGAGTTATCTGTATTTGAAGAGAATGGTAAGAAAATTTATGAAGTTAAGGGTGCTAAAACTCCTGATGAAAAAAGACGAGCATTTGAAATTTTGAATAATTATATGGAAAAAGGTACGGTGCAACAAGCCACGGTTACTGTTAACAAAACAGGTTATGATTTTTATGGTAATGAATATGGTTATAGTAGTGCAAATCGAAGCGCTATGGGCTACACTTGGGCAAAATATAATGCAGGTAAGGGTTTTGCAAACAATAGCAACGTTTATGACAAAACTTGGGGTGGGCAAAGTGCAAGCTGGACTGGTTCAAACAATCCCTCGTATATAAAGTTGCTTCAAAGTGTGACTGTTAATGTCAGCAATGCTTCAAGTACATTGACAATTGGATGGCCACCGAGTTATTCCGTAACTCCAACAAGAACTTCTTCAACGGCATCTTGGAGTTCAGATTCAACATCAGGTGTCACAGTATTAGGTGCAGAACATCAAACAACTCAGATCAACCGGGATGATGTGCAACGTGGTAAAATAACATCATTACTTTACAGTGACTCAGCCGATGTGAAAGTAGGAAGTACAATTTATCGTCCAACCAATTCCGTAAGATTTACAAATGGCCTGTAGAGGAAACTAATCCACTGTAAAATACCCAATACACTTCTCATTTTACGCTAGAGATAGCTGCATAAACAAGCAGCTATCTCCTTTCATTTTCTCAATATACAGTTTAAAAAAGAAAATGTAGTAAATTGATATTAAAATATGGGTTGAATAATTCGTATTCTAAAGGAGGTCTACATTTTGAAATTTAGAAAAATGATCCCTATTTTTGCCTTGATTATTGTATGCCTTATAATATATATTGCAACATTAACACAGCAGTCTGATTCAGAAATCGAAGGTTTGCCATTAAACATTTTAAAAAAAGATATCCTTAGTACTCAAGCTACTAAATCGACTTACACGAGAACAGATAAGCAAGTTAACATTGGATCGGAGCAAGTACATCTAGATGAAAATACCAAAACAGAAATTATAAAACATCTTAATTCTCTTACCACTGGCGATGTAACTAATGTAAACAATACTGAGGGAAGCGTGATATTTGGAATTGCTTTTAAGTTTCAGAATCAATCGGAAATCAGAGTTCAATACACTTCAAACGACACGTATCTTACCAAGATTGGTAAAGATACCTATCGGTATAAAGTTCAGAATAAAGAGCTAAGTGATATATTAGATACATTAAGCAAAGACTAGCTTTCCTGACGGATTCTAATATGAAGTACGATACCTGCTGAGACTGAATAGATAAAAGGCTTATTGCCGGATTAGTGTAGTTCATTCGAGTTGCTGCCAGGAGCAATATGAATCAGTTAATACATCTGCATCCGAGGAATGGATTCTAGTTTAGTTTAACTAGTGAACTCTTTTCATGGATCTTCAGTGAATGCCTAAGTGGGAGAACGGCTCACGAATTCTTTTCAGAGGAACTGTTCACTAGAGCAATTCGAATGATCATCAGTGTTTTCACGCTGTTCAATCATACGTTTAACCACTTCATAACAGTCGTCGATGTGTTTGTTGCCCACATACCGCATGGCAGTGAAGCTGAGAGCGGCGGCGAGACCTTGACCTGCAAACGGAACAAACTTTGCAACCGATTTGGTTGCGACTCGAATACCTACTCGTTTGAGCACCTGAACGACCAGTTCCTTCGTGACCATACGGCCGATGATTTTACTCCCGATCGACATGACAAATCCGTAAATCATGGACTTCGTCTCAGGGTCCATGCCGTCGAGCTGTTTTTGCGATAATCCAAATTTATTGTTAATAGCAGGTAACAGCTGCATCAGCATGCCCACGTCGGCGATAACATCTGTACCGGGAAGCGGTACGAGCGTGGAGCCGGCTGAAGCGGTTGCTCTTTTGCGAACCATCGTACGGCATTCTTTGCGCACTTGCTCTAATTGTTCCATTGTAGCTGGAATCATAGGGAATTCCTCCATTCGTGTATAGTGTACATATAACCGTTTTGAAGTGAATTGAATGGGTTGCTCCCGCGAAGTTGTTGCCTATATCTCATAGGTTGCGGAGGAACCTTTTTTCTCATGCATACATCCGGTTATATCAGGTAATGGCTATAAGACCGGAGATGGGAAAAGAAGATGATAATCCTGTGGTTAAAGATAGATCGGAAGCTATATTTTTATACAATTATACATACAGCTCCTGTTGCTTATAGTGAATTGATAGTAGCCTGTCCTGTACAGCTATCCGGTATTACGCATGAACAACAAAAACGATGCATATTCCGCATGTCGCTCCCTCTCTATGAAGTCACGCCTGCACAACCATGGTTCACGAATCTCTAAAGTATCTTGAGCGGCGACCTTGTTTATCGTTTCAACCTTTTTGGGTAAAGGGAAACAAGCATTAGAATGGAGGAAAGCAGCATGGAATGGAATAAAGCCTTGTTAATACATCACCTTCATTCGGGGAAAGCGAATCGGGAAAACACGATAGGTCTGGTGACCGGCATACTGGCTCCAGCCATTCATGAATTGGTCGTGGTACGGACGGATGAACCGGGTGAAGGAGAGAAGCTGTGCCGGAAGCGCGGGGAAGAGTTCGATGTGGTGTTTATTCTGGGCGGCGACGGTACGGTGCATGAGTGTGTGAACGGGCTGGCATCCTTGCAAAACCCTCCACAGATCGGCGTACTTCCAGGCGGTACATGTAATGATTTTGCACGATCACTTGGGATTCCCCCGGATGCGGAGACAGCGGCACAAGAGATGCTGGCAGGTCGAGTTATCTCGGTGGATGTAGGACGAGCAGATGATCGGGTGTTCACAAACTTTTTCGGAATAGGGCTCATCAGTGAGGCTTCACAGAACATTAACGAGAGTTTAAAAAGTACGCTCGGCAAAGTCAGTTATTTCATCAGCACAATCCAGACGATAACCCGTTCCGAGCCATTTCAGTATGAGCTAGAGATCGATGGAGAGCGGACGACAGGCAAAGCTGTGATGATCTATGCGGCCAACGGACGTTTTCTGGGCACGAATGCGTTACCTTTTGCTCCGGATGCGTTGCAGGACGGCCAGCTGGATGTGCTTATTATTCATGAGACAGGCATTCCACTTCTGCGTGAGGTGCTTTCACATAAGCCAGAGGGAGAATGGCAGCCCCGGAACGAGAGTATTTCCTATTTCAAGGCATCTACGCTGAAAATAAAAACAGGTGTACCGATGCCAGCCGATACGGATGGCGAATTGTACATGGAGACACCCGCCGAGTTGTCGGTGCTGGCGGGTCATCTGCATTTTCTGACCGGGGCGGAGGAATAACCTCCCCGGTTTTTGTGTTTTTTAGTTATTAACTGCTCCGTTCAAAAAGAGTCCCACAAGTTCCTCGGCTAGTTCGGCAATCGTATCGTGCATACGACGCACTTCCTCACGATTGGCGAGCATCAGCAGGGAGGTGAAGGCCTGAGCAAGCAGCAGGGGATTGCCCTCTCTCAGATACCCATGATCCATTTCCCGCTGGAAATGTGTAGCGAGAACTTCGAAGATACGATTTTCCGCATCCCGGATCTGAGCAAGCTGGTCGGCATTCAGATACGTTTCGGCTTCACGCATCATCGTTTCCGTATCCACATGAGACTGTTGCATCTTGGCAGCCGCCACGTTGACCAACCGTTCGTGCAATGTGCCGGGTTCTTCAAGTCGCAGTGTTGTCTGTTGCATGCCCATCGCCATCATACGGGTAATGGCTATGGTGAACAGTTCCGGTTTGCTCGAAAAATGATAATAGATCGACGCCTTGGTCACCTGACATAACGAAGCGATTTGCTGAAGGGAAACGGCTTCGTACCCGTATTCCATAAACAGCCGTGAGGCCGTCATTAGGATGTTATTGTAGGCGGAAGCTTGATCTGCACCTGCTTTTGGTCTGCCTGGAGCACGCGTCGGACGTACTTCTTTTCTTGTTTTTTTGTTCATCATACTCGACCTCATTTACGGATAAAATAACGTATTGTGACTTTTCAAAAAATTAGGGATTGCATAATTAACCTTCCGGTATATATAATTAACTCGATTATATTATGACCCATGGTTCATTTCCATACCATGACATTAATTTAAAAGCTGTTTTTGATAAAAAGATTTCTCGTATGAGTTGAACTATTTACTTTGCACTGGAACGGAGAGGACAGAAAAAACCTGAAAAAGCGGAGCGTTCGCCTTTATCACCGAATTTTTCCCTTCATAAAAGGAATCAAAAAAATCTGGCGATAACAGCGATTGGAAGGTTATTCTGTCATCGAAGTGTCTGTGCAAACCATCTTTCTGTTCAACTTATATGGATTTCAACAAAACTAGGGAGATGAATAGACCATGCAGGAAGGTTCAGGTTATGGCCGCTTCGTAGCGGGCAAACGAAGTAAATGGGTTACGTTGCTCGTATGGATTATTATTGCCGTTGTGCTTGGTTTAGTATGGCCGGCAGTAAACCAGCGTGAGACCAACAACGCACGAGATTTAAGTGATTCGAAACCGTCCGTACAGGCCGCAGCCTTGGCGAAAAAGGAATTCCCTGGCGGCGAGGGCTTACCTGCGCTAATCGTCTGGCGTAACCCTGCTGGACTCACAGAGGATCAGATCCAGCAGATTCAGGCGTTAACCGAGCGATTGGATCAAGACCCCGTGGAACAGCAACAGTCCGTTATACCATTGTATCAGTTACCACCACAGGTTATTAAAGGTCAGCTGTCGGAAGACGGAAGCACCATCGTCATGCCGCTGTTTTTCAACAAAGATGCCGATTCAGAGCAACTGAAGGCAGGCATTGAAGGATTAGAGGAAAAAACAAAAGCCATCTTCGGCATGAACCCGTTTGATACGGCTATCGATAACCAAGGCAAGTTGATTGCACGCGTAACCGGACCTGTGGGCATATCCATTGATGCAAGCGGATTGTTCTCATCCGCCGATGTCTCTCTGCTCATCGCAACTGTCGTGCTTGTACTCGTGTTGCTCTTGCTGATCTACCGTTCACCGGTGCTAGCGGTCATTCCGATTATTGCCGTAGGCTTCGCCTATATGGTGACCAGTCCGATTCTCGGATTTATGGCAGATCAAGGCTGGATCACAGTAGATGCACAGTCCATCTCCATCATGACCGTATTGCTCTTTGGAGCAGGTACGGATTATTGTCTGTTCATGATCTCCAGATACCGTCAAATTCTCTATCATGAGCCGGATAAAAAGAAAGCGATCTTCCAAGCCATCACCGGTTCATCCGGCGCGATTGCAATGAGTGGATTTACGGTAGTCGCAGCTCTACTCGTATTGCTGTTAGCTGAATACGGTGCATATCATCGTTTTGCCGTACCATTCAGTTTGTCCATCTTCATCATGTTTATTGCAAGTCTGACGCTGGTTCCGGCGCTACTGGCCATCTTCGGACGGGGATCGTTCTATCCGTTCGTTCCACGTACTCACGAGATGGAAGTGGAGCGGGCGAAGAAAAAAGGCAAACCGGCTCCGGCTCCGCGTAAAGTCCGTGAAAGCTGGATCGGACGAATTGTAACGACCAAACCTTGGACGGTTTTGGCCATTACGGTCGTGTTGCTCGGTGGACTGGCTGCTTTTTCAACCCAAGTGAAATTTACGTACGACTTGTTATCTTCCTTCCCGGAAAATGTACCTTCCCGCGAAGGCTTCAAGGTCATTGGGGAGCAATTTTCGCAAGGAGAGCTCGCTCCGGTTAAAGTGATCGTGGATGCCGGGGGCAAAGAGACGGATCTGAAGCAACGTCTCGAATCACTGGATTATATCAGCAAGGTGGGTGACCCGCAGCAAGGCGCGGAGAATGCCAACATTACGGCGTATAACGTAGAGTTCAATCTCAATCCTTACTCGATTGAAGCGATGCAGCATATTCCGGATTTGCGAGCTGCGGCGGAAGCGGCATTGAAAGATGCCGGAGTTACTAACGTGGATCAACAAGTGTGGATCGATGGACAGACAGCTGAACAATATGATATCGAAGTCGCCGGAGAGCGAGATGCGAAGATTATTATTCCGGTCGTGATCGGTATGATTACACTCTTACTGCTACTCTATCTTCGCTCCATCGTTGCGACAGCATACTTGATTGTAACGGTGGTCCTGTCGTATTTCTCTGCACTTGGTCTGGGTTGGATCATTATCCACTATGGTCTGGGAGCAGAAGCGATTCAGGGAGCGATTCCGCTGTATTCCTTTGTCTTCCTCGTGGCACTCGGCGAGGATTATAACATCTTCATGATCTCAAGCATCTGGCAGAAACGCAAAATAATGCCGCTCCGTCAGGCGATTAGGGAAGGGGTAGGCGAGACGGGTTCGGTCATTACCTCTGCAGGTCTGATTCTGGCGGGTACGTTCGCCGTTCTGGCAACCTTGCCGATTCAGGTGCTGGTGCAGTTCGGGATCATCACTGCGGTAGGCGTAATGCTCGATACGTTCCTGGTTCGTCCGTTCATGGTGCCAGCGATTACAGCGTTGCTGGGCAAATGGGCGTTTTGGCCAGGCAAGTATACGGAGATTGCCGAGAAGCAAGAGAAGAAACCAACCCGATCCCTGTAATTCAGGAGGAGGGCCAGATGGACGGCGGGGCTCGATGCCCGTGGTCCATCTTTCTTTTTACCAGAGGCGGGAGCCTGAGGTTTGTATGCCTGAGATGGAATGGATAAGCTGGTAAAAATGCTCAGGGTATGTTGCGGATACGGGATTCTTTGGGTGCGGAAGGTTTACTCGGCTTAGGGTTATGGGACATAATAGAAGAAGCGTCGGCCTTGGGCAGACGGACAAGTTCACATCAATGGGGTAACCAGAGGAAGGATGAAAGCAAGCATGACGAACAAACTGAATGTGTATTTCAATCATGACGGCGGCGTGGATGATCTCGTATCGCTGTTTATGCTTCTGCAAATGGACAATGTAAACGTAACCGGTGTATCGGTTATTCCGGCAGACGGGTATTTGGAGCCGGCAACCGATGCGAGCCGTAAAATTATCGATCGTTTCGGGACGTATTCTATCGAAGTGGCTAAATCCAATTCCAGAGGCAAAAACCCGTTTCCAGCTGCATGGAGACTGCACTCATTCTATGTAGATGCACTGCCTGTTCTGAATGAATCCGGCAAAATGGAAGCACCGCTCTCGGCTATTCCTGCGCATCAGCATCTGATTGAGAAAGTACGCAATACCGAAGGCAAAACGCTGTTGTTGTTCACAGGCCCGCTGACGGACCTCGCGCGTGCGCTGGACGAAGCACCGGACATCGAAGAGAAAATCGACAAGCTGGTATGGATGGGCGGTACATTCGAACGCGGAAACGTAGAAGAGCCGGAGCATGACGGTACGGCGGAATGGAACGTATTCTGGGACCCGGAAGCGGCTTATCGCGTATGGCAGAGCGGCATCCAGATTGATCTGGTCGCACTCGAAAGCACAAACAAAGTACCTCTTACACCCGCAGTCCGTAACCGCTGGGCAGCAGAACGCCGCTTCGAAGGCGTGGATTTCCTGGGGAACTGTTATGCAGGATGTCCGCCACTGGTGTACAGTGAGACCAACTCCACGTATTATCTGTGGGATGTGCTGACTACGGCTTCCGTAGGCCGCGAGGACATCGTGAAGAAAAAAACCGTGAATTGTATCGTCATTCCAGATGGCCCGAGTCAAGGCCGCACGGTGGAGCAAGCGGACGGACGTCCGGTACAACTGGTGTATGATACAGATCCGGAAGCATTTTTCACATACATGACGGATTTGGGGAAAAAAGCTGCTCCGCAGCGTTACTAATGATCGGCAGCCGGATGGCTGACCTTCATGTAAGATAAAAAGACCTTTATACGATACGCATCAACGATACGCATCGTATAAAGGTAAGAGCTAAAGAAAGCCGCAGGCTGTGTTCCGATGATCGGGAAGAATCCCGATGATGTGGATCACTGCCATGCGGCTTTTTGGTATGGAGCAAGTGGGCAACGAACTAGATCTTAAAGCGGCTGATCAGGCCATTCAGCTCGCTGGATAAAACACGTAGTGACTCTGCGGAAGCACTGATCTCACCCATGGATTGTAGCTGCGTTTCGGCAGCCTGCGATACCTTCTGGATGCTGGATGAGGATTCTCGCGAGATGTGTTCCATGTTTTCAATGGATGCCGACACTTCCTCTGAGCTTGCTGACAGCTGTTCAGAAGCTGCGGACACTTCATGCAGGCGCTCGTTGATCGTTTCAATGCCGCCATGAATGGAGGAGAACGATTGACCTGCCTCTTGCACAACGGTCAGACCGGATTGTACCGCCGTAGTGCTTGCCGACATATGTTCTGCAAGCAAAGAGGTCTGACGTGTCATCTCGGCAATTAACTCGGCTACATGTTGTGAAGATTGCTCGGATTCTCCTGCAAGCTTGCGGACCTCGGAAGCAACTACGGCGAAACCATTGCCGTGTTCACCTGCACGGGCTGCTTCGATACTGGCATTGAGTGCGAGCAGATTTGTCTGTGAGGCAATATTTTTCATCAATTGGGCTACCGATTCAATCTGGCTGGAGTAATCCGTAAGCTGGGTCGTCGATGCGGCCATCTGTACGTTGGCCCGATGAATCCCGTCCATGCTACGGATGGCTGTATCCAGCTTCGCCTGTCCTTGAATGGCATCGTTCGTTGTCTGTTGTGATACGTCGGCAACTCTGGAAGAAGAATGAGCAATGTGCTGCATGCTACGTGTGATTTCTTCCATGGCTACAGTGACTTCTCCAGCGCGTACCACCTGTTCGGAAGCCCCCTGTGCAGTATGGTTCGTGTGCTCGGCAATGCGCTGACTGGCCTCGGCCGTTGCCTGGGAATGCCGGGATACACCTTCTGCGGCGTGAAGCAAGGAATCCGAGCTTTGGCGAATGCCCGTCATGACTTGCCGGGTATCCATGACCAGGTGTTTGAACTCGGAAGCGAGCTGGCCAATTTCGTCTTTGCGTCCAAGCTCCACATTGACGGTGAGGTCCCCTTTTCCAACTTCGGTAATGAGCTGTTTCAGCTTCACCAGTGGCCTTGTCAGATAACGTGCGAAAATATACACCAGCAACACACTGAGCAATACAATCGCCAGTGCTGTCCAAACCATCGTGATGCGGTTGCTCGACATGAGTTCATAGACGGCGGTAGAGTCCAGATCTGCGCCTACAATGCCTAACATCTTGCCATCCGATCCATGAATCGGTACATAAGCGGTAATCGTAGCCCCGTAATCTTCATCCCGAGTAAGCTCTCCGCGAACGGATGTGTCTTCTGAAAAGGCTTGAAGCATGCCATCGTAAAGTGTTTCCTCCGTTGTACCGTACGGGGAAAAATCATCCTCGGCTACATCCGGCGCGGCCCCGTCTACCACGTAATAATACGCAACCTTTCCACTTTCCTCGCGTGTGCCAAGTGTGTACAAATATTTGAGTCCGTTGGCTTCACGCAACTGGCTAAGTTGTGCGCGCAGCGTATCGTAATACGCCGTTTTGTCCTGCCCCGTGCTGAGTGGAGCATACAGTGTCGTATCAATCAAAGCGGCTGCCCGTTCAGCTACAGCCTGTGCCTGCATCCCCATCGATTGTTCAACCAATTGAGCAGACGCCTGATACATCGTGATGCCCAAAATGGCCCCCGCGGCCAGCATCAAACAGGAAAAAAACAAAAAAATTCGCATAAACAAACTATTCATCGTTCCAATTGCTCCCCCTTGTGAGCGTATATGTTATGTATACATTTCTACTTCCATTTATCGGCATAACATTGGAAAAGGATTAGGAATTGGGAGGGTTAAAGCTAGTGATTTAAGTCGTTGTGTTCCTACTGCGTTCAGTTGTGGGGTCTGTGGGGTCTAATCATCCTGAGTAACGCTAATTGCTTCTTTTTAAACAGTAGAAAATGTAACGATTCCTGAAAGACCTTATTTTGCACCAAAGGATCGTTCTTCGAGCTTAAGCACTTCTTTTTCAGGAGATAAGGTTTCTGGAGATCGTTACATTTCAATTTGCTAAGCTACATTGTTCCGCCGCCTTGGCGAATGGATGGCGGGATCTTCTCAGGCCCCTGATTGATGTAACGATGGATAAACGTACCTACCTTGGCATCATCAAACTTGTCCAGTTTCATCGTTTTGGTCCAGGCGGTCACAACGACCTCGCTGTCGTCAGGAATATCCTTGTTGGGTACGGCGAGAATGCCTGACCCGGCTTGGCGAAATTTTGCGAGATATTGGAGATCTTCCTTCAGCTCATCACTGGCATTTTCACGATAATAGATGATGATGTCTCCATGCTCCATGTTGTGAACCAGATAAGGATACCCCGGGAAGTCAGTATAAAAGCCAAAATGGATATCATGTGGATTATGTGGACCTGATGTCGGTATTTTCATTTCATACTGGATCGGCTCTTCGGTGTGGGTGGCTCCATAATATTTGTCATCCGTCACATCGATTGTTGCATTGTTCGGGAGGTCAGCTACATCGTAAGTCTTTCCCGCACCCTGAAGGAAGAAGAATCCAAATGATACGATCGATACAGCGATCAGCACATGAGCCGTAAGCCGAAGGGAGCGGCTTTTCTTCTGAATGGTTGCTCGTTCGTTCTTTTTCATATGACTAACAATTTTCCCACGTGTACGTGATGCCCAGATATAGGCGGCAATCGAAAGTAGTAGCACAGCGGCTCCAATGATCAGCCCCAGATATGAGGTGCCTGTTTGTTGTTCCATTTGCATATGATCCATGTGGGTCATGTCCATTCGAATTCCTCCGCTTTCGTCAACAAATAATGAATAGTTACACTACATATTGTAGTGTTAAAGGTGAAGCAACATAAAGAAAACATACAGACAAGCTAATAAACATTAAAAACCAAGCAAGAAACAAAGAAAAACAGTAGAGCAAGCAGCAATCGATGCAAGGCTATAAGTAAGCAAATATAAGTAAGTAAACTTCTTCTTTTCTTACTCAAGACCACATAAACGATTTGCTTTATCTTAAAGTCTGCTATACCTGCTTCAATAGAGCAAAGTTACTTCATCTAAATGCTGGCTCATATAAGTAAATACAAACATATTTTTTACACTACACATTATAGTGTATGGAATATGATCCGCGCAATGTTGCTTTGGCAAATGAAAAAGACTCCCCCCACAATCGGAGGAAGTCACCATTTCAGCAATTTTAAGTAGAAGAAACGAATTTACAAGCGTCCAAACGGCGAGAATAACGGGCTCAATAAACCAGCTATAGTCGAAAATAACAAACGATACATCAAGTAAAACAATACAGCATTCACAATCAACACGCTGTACGTGCTGTCAATGGCAGCTTTGGTCCGATTGAGCGGATGCTGGAACAGCACCGTATTCATCGCAACAAAAACCATAATATACGACAGCACCAGTAGCGAGATTGCAAACGAGTAGGAGATCACAATCATCAAGTTAGCGAGCAGAAGCGTCGCGATTGCAGGGACTAGTAAAGTTCCGAACTGGGCAATCAGAATTTTCGGACGGAACGTAATTCGTTCCAGCTTAAGTACACCATAGATGAGCGCAACAGCAGCAACCAGAATAATAGCTGAAAACAGGAGCGGGCGCAAAAATCCGCTAATAAATATGCCTTCCGCACCGAGGCGGCCAAATGTGATCAGAACATATGTAGAGGTCAAAACAGCAAACAATGCCATCGTTAGCCACCCGTTCAGGGCATGCTGTTCGCCGACGGTTTTCATCGATTGATACGGACGAGCCAGTACGCTGAGGAAATAGGTCAGGTATTGTTTGCTTACTTCTTTGGCTTGCTGTACTTTCTCATTCTGAACGAAGTTGTTCCACTGATTTCCTGCGCCACCTTGGTTAGTATCGTGATCAGAAGCATCATTGTTATTGGAATGTACTGTTGCTGTTTCTTTCACAAGCGATGGTACAGGTGAAGCCGAAGAAGAGCGTGTAGGTTCTGGTTGGTGAGAAGCAGATTCCTTGTTGCTGGACCAATGCGTGTATTCCGAGTCAGCGGAAGCTGAATCTGTGCGTGTTACGGAATCCACAGCATCAGAAGAAGCATGGGTTCCCGTCAGGTTAGAGCCGCACTTCTCGCAAAACTGGGCATCTCCATTTTCATGATTACATACTTGGCATTTCATGTTCATAAGCCTCCAATTTCTTAAATTATGGAACAAGTTAACATTGTGTCTCATTTTAACGTTCTATGACGAACTTTGTCTATGGATCGCAGAATTAAATACCCAAAATCAACCTTATGAAACAGGAAGTTCAACTGTCTTATTTTCATATTGACATAAAGATGGGGCGGAATTATGATGTCATTATCGAAATTGATAATCATTATCAATTAAAAGCTGGGGAGTCAAGAGCGATATTTGTATGTCTGCTCGACGTTCCTGTATCGGTAAAGGATTGTTTTAAGGGTTTGTTGCCTAATTACTGCGTTCATAGGGGAGTGTTCGTGTTGAGAATGAGAAAAAGTGTGACTTTGCCAGCTGTCGTGATGGTGACTTCGGTTTTGCTTGCAGCGTGTGGCAATGATGGAGCGGCTTTGAACAAGGCATCTGAGAAGCCGACCGTAACGAGTGAAGCTCAAACAGCATCTCAGGATACGAGCAAGGGAGGCCAAGAGCCAACCGTTGCAGATTACTCTGTTGCGGTAGAGGGATATCGTACGTTTGCCGTAGAGCAGATTGATGCGTTTGTGAAGGAAACCGAGAAGTTCACAGAGGCGGTGAAGGCGGGAGACTTGGAGAAGGCCAAGTCGCTCTATGCCCCGGCACGTATGTATTATGAACGGATTGAACCGGTAGCGGAGGCGCTAGGTGATCTGGACCCTAACATTGATGCGCGTGATGGTGACGTTGAGGCTGCAGACTGGCGTGGTTTTCACCGGATTGAGAAAGCATTATGGGCAGACAAAACAACCGATGGCATGAGCGAATATGCAGACACACTGCTCAGTGATGCGAAGCTGCTACGGGCTAAAGTGGAAACGATGGATATTGATGCAAGTCTGATGGTTACGGGCGCGGTCGAACTGCTGAACGAGGTATCTTCCAGCAAGGTGACCGGGGAAGAGGAACGGTATTCGCATACGGATCTGTATGATTTCGCGGCAAATGTAGAAGGAGCACGCGAGATTTACAACTTGCTGAAGGATGATCTGGCATCCAAGGACAAAGCGTTGAACCAGCAGATTGCGGATCGATTCGATGCGCTGGAGAAGGAACTGGCTCCGTTCAAGGAAGGTGACGGGTACGTTTCTTACAAGAAGTTGAAGGATGAGGACGTGCGCAAGCTAAGCCAGAATCTTGATGCGCTCGCGGAGCCGCTGTCCAATATGGGACAGGTACTGGGAGTATAGAACAATGACGGAGAACAAGCAGGATTCGCTGAAAAAGCCGTTGTCACGGCGTGAGATGCTGAAGCTGACCGGCGTAGCCGGGCTTGGTCTGCTTATTGGCGGGGGCGGCGCAGGCGGGCTGATGGCGCTGGGCCATAAAGGCTCTTCTGTCGCCGCTGTAGAACCTGCGGCGGCTGATAAGGGCTTGCCTTTCTATGGCAAGCATCAGGCAGGTATTATTACGCCCGCGCAGGATTTTATCTGCTTTGCGGCGTTTGACGTTACCGCAGGCAGCGTGGAAGAGCTTCGCCGTCTGTTCCGGGACTGGACGGTAGCCTCGGCTGCCATGGCTTCCGGACAGATGATCGGCGAGCACAACACCACGCTGAATACGCCGCCCACCGATACGGGGGAGGCGGCAGGCCTGACACCGTCACGTACCACGTTGACGTTTGGTGTGGGGCCGTCTTTGTTTGACGGGCGCTTCGGCTTGAAGGGCCCGAAGCCGCGGGGACTGCGTGACCTGCCGGCATTTGCCGGGGATGCGCTGGACCCGAAGTGGTGTGGTGGCGACCTGTGCGTGCAAGTCTGCGCAGACGATATGCAGGTCGCCTTCCATGCGATCCGCAACCTCGCGCGTATTGCGCGAGGGCATGCGGTGCTGCGCTGGACCCAGGAGGGCTTCCAGCGCACAGGCCGAGCTGACCCCGCGGGTGGAACACCGCGCAATCTGCTCGGCTTCAAAGACGGCACCGGCAATCCGGATACTACGGATGCCGTTCTCATGGACCAGACCGTCTGGGCGCAGCCTAGTGACGGTCCGGGGTGGATGGCCGGCGGCAGCTACATGGCAGTCCGCCGGGTGCGCATGCGTGTGGAGGTCTGGGACCGCTCCACCTTGAAGGATCAGGAGGCGACGTTTGGTCGCCACCGTGACAGCGGCGCGCCGATCGGCAGCCGTGGAGAATTCGACCCGGTGGATCTGCAGGCCAAATCCACCGATGGACAGCCCTTAATCCCGACAACATCGCATCTGCGGCTAGCCAAGGGAGACGGGAGTCAACAGATCTTGCGCCGCTCGTACTCCTATTCGAGCGGCCTCGATGCCAAAACAGGCCAGCTCGACGCAGGCTTGCTGTTTATCAGCTACCAGCGGGATCTGGACAAGCAGTTTATCCCGATCCAGACACGGCTGGCGAAGAGTGACAAACTGAATGAATATACAGTACATGTGGGCAGTGCCGTCTTTGCCTGTTTTCCCGGGTGCAAACAGGGCGGATATATCGGGGAGACATTGTTCTAATGCTGTTGAGTTTACATCGAAATCCACATCCAAATGGTCACGGATTAAGGGGCAAAACGATATGAGATTGCTACGCATTACATTCCCTATACGAATTACATTATCTTTACTCGTTGGCCTCATCTATTCTTTTTCATGGATGGGTGGGGGCCAGTTCAAACATGTTGATTATGTTTTTGGTGAACGCGTCCATGCCTTCGAGGATACTGCTTATGCTTCTAGAGATGCTTCTTATGTGTCAATTACAGCTGCGTCTGCTGTACAAAAGGAAAACGCAACAATGGATCAGCTGGATGCCCTGCTTCCTTCGGTAGGAAGCGCGCTGGTAGAAGCAGGCCAAGGCAAGCTGGAAGATGCCATTCGGGATGTATCCGAGTTTCAGGTGTTATGGCAACAGGCCGGACAACTGAAGCCGGAGCAAAATGCAGAGCAGGTCGCCGGTTTAACTACTACCGTTAACGATGCACTCACCAAGGTTCAGGATGTATTGAAGGGTAGCGATGCCGACGCAGCCAAAAGTGCACTGGCAGACCTTGCAAGAGCAGTCAATGCATACGTAGAAGCCTTCCAAAGTGGAGAAGGTGGCAGTGACGCAGGCCGGAAGGCGGCAACACGTTTACTTCCGGATTCCCGCAGCAGTCTTGTCGCCATGCAAAACGGAGACTGGCCACTGGCAGAGCGTACGTATAAACGAATCGTTACTGCCTGGAAAGGCACGGAAGCACCGATTCGCAAGGATCATTTTGGCGTATACAGTCAGTTGGAGAAACAAATGAGTCTGATTCGGATTGCCATGCAAGCTGACCCGCGCAAGGAAACACAGGCCATCCAGCAAATGAACGAAATGGTGACGCTGCTGACGGATTACAGCATGGGTACACTCAAGGATGGAGAACTGGATAAACAAGCAGTCAACGCTGGTTCTGGTTCTTCATCGCTGGCTGATCTGTTGCAATTGCTGAAACAGGTGCAGCAGCAGATTCAGGCCGGGGACAGCTCCGGAGCGGTTACCGGCATGGAACAGTTTATTGTTGTTTGGCCTTCCGTCGAGGGACAAGTGCAGATCTCTTCGCCTGCATCGTATACCGCGATCGAGAACGAGATGACGGAAGCATCCGGCTATCTGGTCTCCAGTCCCCCGAATACATCGAAAGCAACAGTGGTGGTATCCCAGATGATAGAGCGGTTGGAACCTATAACGGAAACAACGTCGTATACTGCATGGGATGCGGCCTTAATTCTTCTTCGTGAAGGACTGGAGGCTATTCTGGTACTGGCTGCTTTGCTGGCCTACGCCAAGAAAAGCGGACAAGCTGCTGCGCGGCGATGGATTTGGGCTGGTGCGGGTAGCGGCTTGCTCTTGAGTGTAGCGATGGCTGTAGTGCTAACACTGGTGCTGGCAACGGCGTCTTCGGGCAGTACACGCGAGATGATTGAAGGGTATACCGGTCTTGCGGCAGTTGTTCTGATGTTAACCGTTGGACAATGGATGCACAACAAATCAAACGCCCGCTCATGGAACAGTTATGTAGAACGTCAGGTAGGAGGAGCGCTTGCACGCGGAAGTTTATGGTCTTTGTTTGCTGTCGCTGGGCTTGCCATATTAAGAGAAGGTGCGGAAACCACTATTTTTTACATCGGCATGGCTCCTTCCATTCAGTTATCCCAGTTGTTCATCGGGGTGGGCATAGCTTTGGTGATCCTGGTTATTCTGGCCATAGCGATTATTCAGTTCAGTGTGCGTCTGCCGGTGCGCTGGTTTTTCCTCACGGCTACGCTATTGATCTATTATCTGGTCTTTCGTTTTCTGGGCGAGAGTATTCACGCCTTGCAGGTATCGGCCGCGCTTCCTGCGCATGTGGCACATGAGTTGCCTGCCCTAAGCTGGCTTGGCATGTATCCTACATGGGAGACCTTTGTGCCGCAAATGGTGGTATTGCTCTATCTGGTCTTTAGTCTGGTTCGCACCGAGAAACGCTCAGCGAGAAGCACGTCGAGTACATCGGTTTGAATACTGACAGTGAAGCCAGCTGATTCTGATAATGTACATTAAATCTGATGATGTCGATCAAAAAGCCTTCTCAGGGCGTCTCTAGAGATTTAATTAACATAATGCTCTCTCTTCGCCACGATTGGTGGTAAGTAGGGGGCATTTTTACGTAAAAGCATCTAAGTGAGGTTTGGACGGACCTCTCCACTACATATATAGTAGTAATAGAGAACAGCTTGAATTGAGAGCAGATCAGAAGCAGGGGGAAGTATCCATGATGGAGAGCAATATTACAACTAAAGCCATATTTTTCGATGTAGATGATACCTTATATGATCACTTACAGCCGCTTCGAGGTGCTTTAGAAGAAGTGCTCGGATTGCCGGAATCGTTTGATTATGCGCTGGCGTATCATCGATTTCGCTATTACAGCGACTGGCTGTCTGCACAGGAAGACCTGTCTGCGGTTCCCGAACCGGATGCAGTAGAGCGTATGAGATGCCGTAGATTCGAGCTGACGATGGCTGATTTTGGGATCGAACTGCAGCCTGGACAAGCGCAAGAACTGCAACGAAGGTATCTGAGCAGACAGTTTGAGATTACTCCCTTCCAAGGAGCCTATGATCTGATTCGCAGACTTCTAGCGGAGGGACATACGGTGGGGCTGATTACGAATGGAGAAGGTCAGCATCAGCGGCGTAAGTTAGAAGCGTTGGATGTGTTCGGCCTGGTGGAAGAGCCTCTGGTCTTTATTTCTGGTGAAGTCGGTTATGCGAAACCGGACGGCAGACTGTTCGAGCATGTGAACAAGCAGACAGGAACAACAGCGGATCATAGTTACTATGTTGGTGATTCGTGGCGCAACGATGTTGCCGGAGCGGTAGACGCAGGCTGGAATATCATCTGGTTTAATCACCGTGAGGCATCGCCCGAATCAGATCATCAACCTCATTTTATAGCACGGAACTACGAGGAAATCAGTCATCTTCTTACGTTTGAACAGGTTCGTTCATAGGGGGGAACACGGAGAATCGAAGCATTTCTAGAATTGAATCATCATCATGTTGTAACAACGCATTCAGCCCTGTCATCTGTGATTGCAGATGAAGGGCTGTTTTTTATTCTCACTCAGACGTGTGAGAATGTTCACTGAAGGTCGATAAGGTTGGCGGTATAACTACATGACAACCTTGTTCATAGTGGAAGCAGTCATAAGTTCATCATGAAGCAGAGCTTCATGGAATCTTCATTTGGAAGAGAGGCCAAAGCTCTTTTCAAAGTATATAGTCAGTGTTATAATTAAAACAAGATTTAGATTAAGTCTAAATTAAAAACGGAGAATAACGAAGCGATTCCAAACAAATCATAATCCAAACAAACTAAATTGAGACATTCGAAAGGGGATAAATTCCATGAGTACAATCCAAACTAATCCAAACACTGCTGTAACAAACACAGCTAAACTTCAAGAGGTCTTGAACCGTCAGATCGCAGGTTGGTCTGTCCTTTACACAAAGTTGCATAACTTCCATTGGTATGTCAAAGGACCACACTTCTTCACACTTCACGCCAAATTTGAGGAATTGTACAACCTGGCTACAGCGAATATGGACGAGGTTGCTGAGCGCCTTCTGACCATTGGTGGTCGTCCTGTAGCAACGATCGCAGAACAACTGCGTCTATCCCCAATTACTGAGGCGCAGGGACAACTGTCTGCCGAAGAGATGGTTGATCATGTTGTTGACGATCTGAATGCGATGCTGCATGTGATTCGCCAAGGCATTCATGAAGCAGGGGAAGTTGAAGACAATGCGACTGAAGACATGATGATCGGATTCACCGCTGCGCTGGATAAAGAGATCTGGATGTTAAACGCATTTTTGGGCAAATAATCTAGGCCAACCTGTGTCCTGACAACGATATGTAGAGTCCGTGAACAAACGTCCCGTTCGCTTACAAATCCGGTGTGCTTCCCGTATAATAATGGCATCCAAGATGTACAGAATGGTGGAATGAAAATGCGGACAGACCTGGAACGATTGCAGGAAGAAGCCGAACGGTTTATATATACAAGTTACGAAGAGCTGGGCCATACGCGTGAAGACGCAGAGGCCCGGCTTATTGCCATTAAGCAGGAGATGGACAAAACAGGAACCTATACCCATACTGCCGAGGAACTGGAGCATGGCTGCAAAATGGCTTGGCGGAACAGCAACCGCTGTATCGGGCGGCTGTTTTGGGATAAGTTACGGATCGTGGATGCACGCCATGCGGATACCGCAGGAGCGGCTGCGCAGGCTGTGCTGGATCATATCCATAACGCTTCAAACGGAGGCAAGATCATTCCGACGATTACCCTCTTGCCACCAGCTGGCCCGGATGGAACACCGATCCGAATCTGGAATCATCAGTTGATCCGTTATGCTGGATATGAGACAGCGCAAGGCATTGTGGGTGATCCTGCTTCCATTGAACTGACCAAAGCCGCCAATTCCCTCGGCTGGCAGGGAGCTGGAGGCGATTATGATGTGTTGCCGATCATTATTCAAGCTCAAGGACAGGCCCCAGAGTGGTATGTAATACCAGAGCAGGAGATCATCGAAGTGCAGATTGAGCACCCGGAGCGAGTGGAGATTGCTGAACTCGGCCTGCGTTGGTACGGTGTGCCAATGATTGCGGATATGCGGGTCGAGATCGGAGGCATTAACTACCCGGCTGCGCCGTTTAACGGTTGGTATATGGAAACGGAGATCGGAGCGCGAAACTTTGCCGATACATTCCGATATAACAAGTTGCCCGCTGTAGCTGCTGCACTGGGATTGAACACGTCGAGTGAAACGACATTATGGAAGGATCGCGCATTAGTGGAGCTGAATGTCGCTGTTCTGCATTCATTCAAGAAGGCAGGAGTGAGTATCGTGGACCACCATACGGCTGCATCACAGTTTGCTCTGTTTGAACAGCGGGAAGAGAAGGCTGGACGCGAGCTGACCGGAGACTGGGTGTGGCTGATTCCACCAGTGTCCCCAGCCACTACTCATATTTTTCACAGTTCCTATCGGAATGAGATTGTGAAGCCGAACTTTTTTCATCAGGCCCCTGCATACAGGTTTCAAGATGGGATGGCTGTTGCCTCAGATGTCGGTATCAGTGAGCAACACCATAAGCAACATGAGAACCCGGATCGTCAAAACGACCGGGAGCATGCGTCCGATGAAGCCAAACAGTCACAGGCAGGGAATACACCAATGAAATGCCCGTTTGCACATTAATTTGTGTGAGCGGGTTTTTTAGCTTTTTTTTATACGTAAATGGTGGGGAATAATCCGTGAATTCTTGTAAGCTGTTAGTTGCAATATTACCGGAGAATTAGATATGATGATTACAAAGATTGTATATATTTTCAAATAAATATATTTTAACAGTAAAAAACATACGTTTTAGGGAGATATTTGTTTGATAATTGATCGGCAAATCAATTATTAAACAGAGATAAGAAATTTCTGAGTTAATACTTATCCTGCTGGAAGTATTATTCAATTTCGGTATAAGGTGTTTTCTCGCATAATCAGCAATCGAATACAACATATTGATTTTCTTTGTTATGGTTCTACATATAGATGATATTCACGGGTTAAAGCAATTTGTATACCTCTTAAATGCAGATATCAAGCATGGTTTTCAGTAAAAGTTAGATATTGAAGTATGTAAATGAAATTAAGACTATCTTTTCTTTATTTTTACATGGAATAAACATACATATTTTAGGTTGTATATTTAATTTAATTGTATTATTATATATATATTACCTAATATGAGGGATTTTTTTGAAGAAAATTGTAAGTATGATTTTATCTGTATCTTTAATATTCGGTGTTGCTAGTACAGGTTTTGCTAGCGGTGCCAACTTGGATACGGAACCTAAAGTTACCGTGTCTTCAACAGAAAACGAAAAAGCTCTTTTTTCATCTGATGGTAACCTTATCGGTACCGTTAAAACAGTAACAGATATCAAGATTGTTACTGAAGGTAAAGACACTACTTTTACTTATACTGAGCATAATAACTATGACTTGCAACCAGAGTATGCAGCTATTCCAGAGTACCAAGAGACTTTTGCTGACGGCACTAAAACTGATACTTACACTATTGAAGATACGAAAGTTTTTAAGGATGGAGAACTTGTAATTGATACTGCTGTAGCTGATGCGCCAATAGCTCCTGTGTCCGATAACTCAACTATTACGCCTTTTGCTGTTGATACGGGCGGAATACCAGCTATGTCCCACTACTATAGTACTAGTGATTTGAAAAATTATTCTTTTGGAACATATAGTGATGTTAAATTTGACGCATTTAAACCAAATTATTACATGGGTCCAGCAGGTTCAAATGTCCAAAAATCCATTCCACGTACTCATAGTTTGTTCAATTCTGCTAAGAGTTCCATTGACTCTTTTAAAAGTAACCAGGATGACTACGTTTATGCTATCGGTTCGTTTCTTATAGCTAGTGGTACACTGGGTCTTACTTGGGCAACCATTGTTGGTGCCATCGCATCCGGTGGTGCTGCTGCAGCGGCAGCAGGAGTGGTAATTGCGAAATTCAATTCTTGCAAAACTGACATAGGTAAAGCTTATAATTACGTTTCTAATTTTTAAAATTATTTAATACAATAAGAGAGGCATATGAAACTTATATGCCTCTCTTGTTGTTATATTATTAGAAGGGAGGTTAACCATTTGTTAATAACAATCATATACACAATAATTGTTTTCATTATTCTGTTACTAACATTTAGATTATTTAAGTACAAATTCAAGAAACACAACAAAGAAAATATTGGACTTATCGTTTCAGCGTTCATCCTCATTTTCATCGGAGATCTGTCTTCAGTTTGGTTCTACATCTTTCTTTCAATAGTCTTAGTTTTATTGGTTGTTTTCATTGTTGGAACACTCAGAAATCGCAATCCATAATTCAATTTGAAATTCAACGGGGCTGTCTCAAAAGCCCTTGAAACACTCATCGGTAAAAAAGGTTAACACCGATTGGTCTAAACGGTACAAAGCAGAGGTCATCCTGCTTTGTACCGTTCGCGTTTTTCTGTAGGCTACTCATTCCATGCTCCCAATCGACAATGTGCATCCTTCCTCGATCATCAGGTGTTCTCTCTTCTCGTTTTTTTCTAGTTACGAACAAATACAAGCTTCACGGGCAGAGCGTAGATCGTTCATACGATGACGGAGCCGTTAATGTCCTTAGCAGTCGATGAGGGAATACTTTGAAACACTTCTCGCAGCGTTATTCGTTTGCCTCGACTAGATCCATAAGTAGGTATTCTGCGGTGAAACCTATACCTGATGAGTTTATCCGTGGATGATCAAAGACTCGTGGTAATAGCTCTGCTTTTTTGCTTCGGTTTCGGTTGAGCACAGAATCGTTGATGATGAATACCCGAACACGCGTAAACTGCCTCACAATACAGATCCCTACATAAAACGCAAAATCGTTGAAAATACATAAATAAAAGAAGTTTCTTAAGATAAAGCCTTGATCAAGTTTACTTTTCACTTAAAAGAACTGCTACGTCAGCTCTCTTTCATCCGATACCTGCTTCGCATGATGGCTTGAACGGCGATGGCTGCCGCGATCAGAACAAGATTAAAGACAAATACAGCATATAGAGACAAGGTCTCCATCAGAAGTGCTGCGAGTAGAGGAGATACCATAGAGCCGATCTCCGCAGACGAGACAATTTTACCAATGACAGAGCTTCGATTCACTTCAGGAGTGTGATCCCCAATATGTGCAAAAAAGGAATCCATGTAACAAGCCCCGCCAATGCCACCGACGAACATGCCAATGTACACCCAGAGGTGGACAGATGTACTTAGAAAAACAACGACTTCAACGCCGATCAGGAACATGCCCAGCATGCACAGCAGGAGCCGATCACCCAAGCGGTCGGAGAGAAAACCGACAAAAGGGGCAGCCGCAAGCGTAGAAATACCGGCTATGGTAAAGGCCAGACTGGCAGAGAAGGTATCCCACTGCATGATTTGAGTTGCATAGAGTGCAAAATACGTCAAGAAAACGGCATAGGCACTCATCTCCAGGACATGCACCGTTATGTATCCTGTAAGTGGGACAGAAATAGGACCTGTGCCATTACTTGGGCAAGACTGTGTATTATTGGAGGCATACTCCTGAGCGATCTTTTCTTGACGTGAAGTTTGATCTGCAGGAGCCGAAGAGAGAACTTCACTATCCTTCGACTCTAGAATGGGTATTGAGCCAGATGATCCATACGTTGTTTTGTTTTGCATACCCATAACAACAACCATGGCGATCAGACAACAGCATGCAACCAGCCAGAACGGAACGGACAGCGGTACGTGGAGCGTAAGCCAGCCGCTGATGACCGGCCCTAGGATCATGCCCCCACCCTCACTACTACTGATGTATCCGTTGTATAGTCCCCGGTTATCGCTATTTCCTCCGTCACTGATGATGGAGCGTACGATGACGGTCAGCCCGGTTGAAGCCATTCCTTGCAATAGCCGCAACAGGCCAAGGAACAGGGGCGTAGAGGCAATGGCAAAACCAGCTGTACATATGGCGAGCATCAGCAACATAAGGACGAGAGATATTTTGACCCCTACATGGCGATAGAGAGCAGAGGCAGGGAGCCCGCCGGCTACTTTACCTAAATAGAACAATCCGAAAATGAACCCCATCTCCCAGCCAGATAGGCCAAGTTGGTCGATATATACCGGAAAGAGGGGCAGAATCATAAATCCCCCCATCTGGCTAAGAAAACAGACACTCATCAAAAGGGGTAAATTACGACGCATTTCCATGGTCTTCCTCACCTCAACTCCATGATATGGAGTCCCGGCATCATTCATTCTTTTTGAATCACTTCGAAAAACTAAAATAACTCAAAAAGGAACGTAGCAGATGTAACTGCTACGTCTTCTTGTGAGACTTATGCTGCGAAATTTACATCAATGCTGAACAGGGTTTCCCATCAGTGATGATGGTGAGGGTGTTTATTTTCGTGGTCAGGTATAACAACGTTAACAACGGTTTTTTGAATATGTGTTGCATGGTTTGTGTTTTCTGCATTGTTTTTAGATTTGTTTTTCGCACGATTTTTAGAAATGAGTTTGCTTTTGTTGGCAGCTTTGCTTTTTGGAGAGAGCGGTGAGAAGAAGTTAGTCATGGTAAAGCCTCCTTCATTAATATACGTTTTATTTTTTGAATCTATCAACTCGTATGGGTGAGCCAACATATTGGAATGGATAGTTACCAGTAAGGATTGCAGCCGGGATTGCAGTGATGGTGATGATGGTTGTGTGGATGATGGTGGTGGTGATGTGTATCTTTCTCTTTAGATTCAGGCAGAATGACGTTAACGACAGTTTCCTGAATATGCTCTGACTTGCTTGTGTTACCTGCGTTGTTTTTAGATTTGTTTTTCGCGCGGTTTTTGGATACCAGTTTGCTTTTGTTGGCAGCTTTACTCTTTGGAGAGTGTGGGGACAAGTAGTTAGCCATGAAGAATACCTCCTTGTGATGGATATACGTTATACTATTCCGAATCTATTAATTCGTTTGTATAGAAGACTAATTCATAAGAAAATAGATTTATTGCCATATTATTAATATCTGTAACGTACGCGCGTGACCTTTCAAAACAAAAGAAAATGGGTTAAATTATTCATATTCGAGATATGACTTAATTAAAGTCGTGTATAATAGGTAAGGTTTCTTAGGATCTACCCAAGGATAAGGGGGCGACGTGAAGCATGTCAGAACAACAACCGATCATTCGGTTCGAGCGGGTGACACAGCAATATGACCAGGATGAGGCTGTATTGAAAGCTGTCAGCTTTGAGATTGAACGTGGGAAATTTTATACGCTTCTCGGTCCGTCCGGTTGCGGTAAAACAACGATATTACGGCTGATTGCCGGCTTTGCGGAGCCGACCGAGGGCAGCATTTATTTTAACGGCGCATTGATTAACAAGGTGCCTGCGCATCAGCGTCAGGTGAATACGGTATTTCAGGACTATGCGTTATTTCCACATTTGAATGTATTCGAGAACGTGGCCTTCGGCTTGCGGATTAAAAAAATGAAAACATCCGAGATTCGTAGCAAAGTGCTCGAAGCTCTCAAATTTGTTAATCTGTCCGGTTATGAGAACCGGGAGATTGGCGAGATGTCCGGCGGACAGCGCCAGCGTGTGGCGATTGCCCGCGCGATTGTGAACGAGCCGGAAATTTTGCTGCTGGACGAGCCTTTGTCAGCGCTCGACCTGAAGCTTCGTACCGAGATGCAGTACGAGTTACGGGAGCTGCAGCAGCGGCTGGGTATTACGTTTATTTTTGTCACGCATGACCAGGAAGAAGCACTCGCGATGTCGGATGAAATCTTTGTCCTGAACGGCGGTGTCATTCAGCAGAGCGGTACGCCGAATGATATTTATGATGAGCCGATTAACCGCTTTGTTGCGGACTTTATTGGAGAGTCGAATATCGTGGCTGGCAGGATGAAGCAGGACTTTGTCGTTGAGTTTGCAGGTGCACAGTATGAATGTGTCGACCAGGGTTTGCAAGCGGACGAGCCCGTTGAGATTGTTATCCGCCCGGAGGACTTCGAGATCACAACCGAGGAGCAGGGCAAGCTCAAGGTGAAGGTAGACTCGCAGCTGTTCCGCGGCGTGCACTACGAAATCTCGACCTACGATGACGCAGGCAACGAATGGTTGATTCATTCGACGAAGAAAGCGGTCGTGGGATCGCGCATCGGGCTTTATTTTGACCCGGAAGCCATTCACGTCATGCGTTTCAACGAAACCGAGGAAGAGTTCGACAGACGACTCGAAGCTTACCAAGAGGCCGCTCATGCAGACTAAAGCCAGCACGCGCAATGCGTATCTGATTCCCTATGTGTTATGGATGGTGTTGTTCGTTGTAGCGCCGGTGTTGCTGGTCATCTATTATTCGTTCTTTGATGTGGAGGGCAACTTCACACTGGGCAACTATGCGCGGTTCTTTACGCCAGTGTATATGCAGATGACGCTTAGCTCATTCTGGTACGCATTTCTGATCACGGCGTTCTCGCTGCTGATCTCGTATCCAACGGCATATATGTTGACTCGGACGAAGCATAAGCAGCTGTGGTTGTTGCTGATTATTTTGCCAAGCTGGATCAATCTGCTGTTAAAAGCGTACGCCTTTATCGGCCTGTTCGGCACATACGGTCTGACCAACTCCCTGCTGGAAGTGGTGGGCATTGGGACGCAGCAGATATTGTTTACCGATTTCAGCTTTATCTTTGTTTCGGTGTACATCTTCATTCCGTTTATGATTCTGCCGATCTTTAACGCGCTGGAAGAGATGAATCCGTCCCTGATCTATGCTGCACGGGATCTTGGCGCTTCATCCTGGCTGACGTTCCGCCGCGTGATCTTCCCGCTGACGATCAGCGGGGTGAAATCAGGCTGTCAGGCGGTATTCATCCCGGCGCTGTCCCTGTTTATGATTACCCGCCTCATTGCGGGGAACCGTGTTATTACGCTGGGTACAGCGATTGAGCAGCATTTTCTCGTTACCCAGGACTGGGGCATGGGTTCGACGATTGCCGTCTTTTTGATTATCGCGATGGCGGTCATTATGTTTCTGACCGGATCAGGCAAGAAGGAGGTGCGAAATGGGAAGAAACGGAAAGCTGTCTAATGTCTATCTGGCTGTTGTATTCGCCATTTTGTACGCGCCGATTGCCTATTTGATCTTCTATTCGTTCAATAGCGGCGGCCATATGCGGGGGTTCGAGGGTTTCACGCTGGAATGGTACCGGGAAGTTTTTGCGGACACCCGCTTGCTCATTATCGTGTTAAATACGTTTATCATTGCGCTGTTGTCCTCTGCGATTTCAACCATTTTGGGTGTGGCTGGCGCACTGGCGATTTATCATGTCCGTCGCAAACGGACCAAAAATACGCTGTTATCCCTGAACAACGTACTGATTGTTAGCCCGGATGTCATTATCGGTGCATCATTCCTGATTTTGTTTACGATGATTGGCATCAAACTCGGCTTCACTTCGGTATTGCTGTCTCATATCGCATTCAGTGTACCGATTGTTGTGATTATGGTGCTCCCTAAGTTACAGGAGATGAGCCCAACCTTGATGGATGCGGCTCGCGATCTGGGTGCAGGATCATGGCAAATACTGACGCGTGTCGTGCTGCCTTACGTGAAGCCCGGTATTTTTGCTGGATTTTTCATGGCTTTGACGTATTCACTCGACGACTTTGCCGTAACCTTCTTTGTGACAGGGAACGGCTACTCCACGCTCTCAGTGGAGATTTACTCCAGAGCAAGGCAGGGTGTGTCACTGTCGATTAATGCCCTGTCTACCTTGTTGTTCCTGCTCACGGTGTTGTTAGTGGTTGGATATTACTTCATTAACCGCCGTGCAACACGGATACCACCTGGAGGAAAGGGGTTGCGTCCATGAAACAGTTGGTACGAACATTCGCGCTTGTGTTTGTGGCCGCATTTGCCCTGATGATTCTGGCTTCGTATCTGAATAAAAGTCAGGGATATTCCGGTGGAAACACGCTGACGATCTACAACTGGGGCGATTATATCGACCCGGATCTCTTGAAGGAATTCGAAGAAGAATCTGGCATGAAGGTCATCTATCAGACGTTTGATTCCAATGAAGCGATGTTGACCAAGATTGAACAGGGTGGCACAACGTTTGACGTGGCGATTCCTTCCGAATATGCGATTAGCAAAATGAAAGAAGAGAACCTGCTCGTTCCGATCGACCACAACAAGCTGCCCAACCTGAAAAACATCGATGCCCGGTTCCTGAACTTGAACTATGATCCGGATAACCAATTCTCTATCCCTTATTTCTGGGGCACGGTTGGTATCGTGTATAATCCGGAGCTGGTGGGTGGCCTGACATTTGACAGCTGGAATGACCTGTGGGACCCGCGTTTGAAAAATCAGATCCTGCTGCTCGATGGTGCCCGTGAGGTCATCGGTATGGGGCTGAATAGTCTGGGGTACTCACTTAATGATACGAATGAAGATCATCTTCAGGCTGCACTCAAAAAGCTGTCTACCCTGACACCTAACGTAAGAGCCATCGTTGGGGACGAGATCAAAATGTTGCTTGCCAACGAAGAAGCCGCGGTTGGACTCGTATGGTCCGGGGATGCATCGGAGATTATGGATCAGAATGACAAGCTGGATTACAAGGTACCGGAGGAAGGTTCAAATCTCTGGTTCGACAGCATGGTCATCCCGAAAACAGCCAAAAACGTGGACGGCGCGCACCAGTTTATCAACTTTATGCTGGACCCGGATCATGCCGCACGCAACGCAGAGTACGTGGGATACTCCACACCGAATGCGGAGGCACTTAAGCTGCTACCAGAAGATATCTCGCAGGATGAACGCTTCTATCCAGACGAGACACTAACAAGCAAGCTGGAGGTTTACAACAATCTGGGCAAAAAAATGCTATCGCATTATAACGATCTGTTCCTTGAATTTAAAATGCATAGTAAATAATTGTCCTTCAGTCGACGCTAGCTGCGCGAACTGTAACGAATGCAACAAGTGCAACTCAAATACCCCTGAGCCTATGGGTGGCCTCAGGGGATATTTGACGTTGAGTGAATTCTAGGTTCTGAGGGAACGAAACGAAGAGCGTGGCAAAAGGTTTAGAACATAGCATTGATCCTAAGACCGCTCTGACAATTCTGGTTGCCGGGAACTTTATTTACACCCGTGCGTACTAAAGCCCATAACCCCGAATATGAAGAGTATATCGGGATGGAGGGGACGGAACGGATGAATTGGAGAAAAATCTCTGACTGTGCAGATGTGATGTTTGAATTGATTTTGTCTTACTAAAATGAAAAGGAAAGGAGGGGCTTGATGTTAGTCGTTATCGTGCTTGTGCTGTTATCTTGGCTCTTGCTTCGTTTCACGATCAAGCAACCGTTGTCTGTGCTCGGGTACCATCCGGCAGGGTTGCGTCTGCGGCAATTTGCCATAGCTTTGCTGTTGGGTATCCTTGTGTCCTCGGCGGTTCACTGGACAGAATCCCTGGTCACCATGTCAAACTGGAAGCTAAACCCGGAATATTCCTGGGCTGATTTTTGGAAAGCGAGTTGGTGGAACTTCAAGTCGGTCTGGTTTGAGGAATTGCTTTTCCGTGGTGCACTGCTTGTACTTATGATTCACGGGTTAGGAGTCCGATGGGGAGTCGTACTTTCTTCCATGGCGTTTGGAATGTATCACTGGTTCTCGGGCGGTGTGTTCGGAAACATCCCGATAATGATTATTGTATTTACAACGACCTTTATCATGGGCTTGGTTTGGGCATATGCGTATGCCAAAACCGGTTCTATAGCTCTTGCAGCAGGTAGCCATCTGGGCTGGAACGGAGCATCATCCATCCTGTTCTCTGACGGCCCGAACGGCGAGCAGTTATTCGTTCAAGTGACAGGCATAAGCTACATGCCACTTGCCGGAATACCTTCACTGATTTTCTTTATCGCGTCAAACGCGGCCCTGCCTCTGATCCTTTTTTTCTGGATTAAATACAATATTGCTATGCAATCAAAACCCAATGAACAGGCAGTTTCACCCTAATAAGAACAACAATAATAAAAAAAACATCCCTTGATCACGTATGGATCAGGAATGTTCCCTTTCTTTTACCTGCTCTAAAGCAATGGCTTTGAAGTGCGATATCCGATGAATATGAGATTACACGTTAACGGAGGGGACAGGACAAACGAAGGAAGCGAAGCGCTCGCCTGAAAGCTTTCTGGAAGAAAGCTACTTCGGAAGCATACGCTACCAACTGGATTTTCTCATCAGATAGGAGATTCAAAAAAATCCGGGAGTAACAGCGATCCGCAGTTGTTCTGTCCCCGGAGTGGCTTAGTGTAATCTAGCCAACCTCATCGGATATCATGCCACTACATATGCTTTTTGCGCCCCATGATGAGATACGCCCCGCCCACAATAAGCACTATCGCTACGACAGGTTGAATATAGCTCATACTGCTCAGTACGGAACCGATCGACATGACAGCGAAGAACAACAGGGAAAGAACCGTCAGAATATTGATCGGAATCAGCAACCATTTATTTTTGCCGCCAAACCAGTAGAGTTCAAACAAACCGACCGCTGGCGCCAGAATGAAGCCCGGCCACATGGTGCCCCAGTTACCAAACAGCATCGCGATCTGGCATACAATACCCACGGCCAGCAGCAAGCCGCCGGGAACGAGCAACCCAACGCCACGGCCAATCATGGCGAAGTATAGCCAGTGGAAGAACAGTCCAAGCGGAATCACAAATAACGTAGGCCAGAAAGTAGCAAAGATTGTTCCTGGACCCATGGTGCCGCCTTGATTCAGAATCAGGTATACACCAAGCAAAATCAGGACAGGTGCAAGAATCGTACGTTTAGCCATAATTTCTCTCCTTTTGATTGTGGAATCTTTCATCCGTGCAATATGTATCATCACTTTCGTTATACACAGCATACCACGAACTGGAAAAGGGGAACCTCCGTCTTTGGCGTTAAACTTATCCTAGACTAAAGTCTAGGTATGGGGTTACGGTTCTCTCCCTGCCGAATCGCCAGATTAGCCCGGTATTGTCCCGGAGTCTGTCCTGTCCACTTTTTGAACGCATTCTGAAAAGCACTTTGTTCTGAAAAATGCAGGGCATAGGCGATATCGCCGACAGCATAGTTGCCTCTTTGTAAATAATGCAGAGCCATTTCCTTCCGTACCTGAACAGAAATTTCGTTAAACGTTGTACCTTCTTCACGCAATCTGCTCTGTAGTGTGCGAATGCTCACGCCGAGATGTGCTGCCGTGTGTTGTAATGTGGGGAAGAAGGAAGGCAGACTCTCCGTGATTAAGCGGCTTACTTTGCTGGAGAAGGGCTGAGAGGCATACAGGTCTGCCCGGGTCTCCTCCGCCATGGACTCGAAAATCTTCAACATCCTGGCATCCGAATATAAAACGGGCAACGTCAGGACCTCTTTGGATAGACGCAGCAGGGTTTGGGTAGCACCGAACTCGGGAGTGACCCCAAGGGAGTTCACGTAAACAGACAGATCACCTGCCCCGTCAGGGGCTTCGTGACGGAATTGGACTTCTCGTACCACGGCCCGATGATTCGCCAGCTTGTTGATCAGATGTAATACCGAAACAGCCATATCCTCTACGCAATGGCGAGACATGGGAATTTCTTCATTTTGCACAGACAACTGAATGATCACATCCGGCCCATCGACCTTCCACTCCAGTTGAAATCCACTATACAAAATATCGTTATACCGCTGGTACGCGCCAAGCGCGTCACCAATCGTTTTGGAGTGCATCATCACATATCCGGGCAGACTTAAATCCGCAAAATCCAGCCGCCCACCCTGGTTTAATCCAAAATAGGGATCATTCGCATAATCAGCAGCACGCCGCATGATCCGTTCCAATTCAGTGACGGGAATCCGGGCATCCGGGTTCTCCAGGATGGAGGGGTCTACATCGATGTCTTTAAAAAAGGATTCCGTGTCAAAACCTTTGTGTACCAGCGTTTTCAAAATAGGATATACCATGGATATCGGGACACTTTGATTAAGATGTTTCATAATTCCTCCGTTTGCGCGAATCCGCAATGATTCAGCGCCCTTGATCATTTGTTTATGCCTTCGTTCGCTCTATGCTTGTGATATGTCCGTTTCATCGGTCTTCATAGATCATATTATACAGGAGGAACACAAGTATGAATGCAAATAAAATTGTTATCATTAATGGTCATCCCGATCCGCAAAGCTATTGCAAGGCGTTGTCACAGTCTTACGCAGCCGGAGCGAGGAAATCGGGAGCTACAGTGAAGATAATCGATCTGAGTGAGATCGAGTTCAATCCGAATCTTCGATATGGTTATCGGCAGCGAACCGAACTGGAGCCTGATTTGCTGAAAGCACAGGAGTTGATCCGTTGGGCCGAACATTTGGTGTTTGTTTATCCGACATGGTGGGGAACGATGCCTGCTGTCATGAAAGGTTTTTTTGATCGGGTCTTTCTGCCTGGATTTGTCATAAAATATCGTGACAATTCGCCTCTGTGGGACAAACTTCTAAAAGGCAAGTCTGCACAGTTGATTGTGACTTCAGATACGCCACGTTTGTACAATATATTGGTATATCGAGAATCAGGGCATCGAATCATGAAATCCAACATCCTTAAATTCACTGGAGTATCTCCGGTACGTGTCACCGAGATTAGCCCGATCCGTAAGTCCACGGACGAATTTAGACAGAAATGGCTGGATAAGGTGAATAAAATGGGAATGAAGCAGGCACGGTGATCCGGAGAGGGATAGCCATATTAGATGAGCATCGCACATGAGGAATAAGGAACAGAGGGACAGGAGATAAAAAAGATCGAAGAATACAAAAGAAACGAAGCAGAACACACCCTGCTTCGTTTCTTTGTTGTACAGATGAAGCAGGGATATGTTAGCTAGTATCCTGCGATTTCACTGCTATTTGATAACATCCGAATGTTTCTTGCCCCAGCTGTTCACGCCGTCGTCTTCGATAATGGAGATCGCCGCGTCAGCAATATCCGGGTTTGTCATCAGTTTCTCCTGAATCCGGAACTTGATATCGTCCGCATCCGCGAGACTGAGTCCCTTGGTCAATTCAATTAGACCCTCGACATGGTAATATCGGCCTTCCTGAATAATTCGCATCATTTGAATATCAGCCACATGGCTGTCTGCCAAAATCGTCTGGGACACCTTGTCCTCGATATCCTGCGGTGCGGCGACACCGATCAGACCGATCATGTTGTCATAGCCGACACGGAAAGCAACGGCGATCATCAGACATCCGATGATGGTGGTGACAATCCCGTCCAGCAAAGCAAAGTTTGTCAGTGCAATGACAACAACAGAAACGAGCGCAAGCGTTGCTCCAAGCACAGCTACAACGTCCTCGTAAAATACAAGGCGGGTTGGAGGTGCGGCGCGCCCTACATTTTTAATCGCTGCAGGCACCAGGGCAAACCCTGTCGCTTTGGGAGCACGAGCTTCTTTCAAGATTTCCTTCATGGCTTTGATGAGGATGGCTCCATCGATCACAATATTAAGCACAAGCACACCAATGTTGATCCACAGTCCGCCCGAGTGACCAGCAGGATGCTTGAGTAAATGAATGCCTTCGTGAATGGTTTCATAGGCCATAATCGTCACCACAATAACGGCAATCATACAGAAAATGTTGATGACCCGTCCGAATCCGGTCGGGAAGCGGCGTGTAGGTTTTTTCTCGGATAATACACTTCCGACAAATACAAACCCTTGGTTAATGGCATCGGCCAGTGAATGCATTGCTGACGCGAACATGGCGCCGCTGCCACTGAATATAAAGGCTCCTCCTTTACATAGTGCAAGTACGGCGTTACCCGCCATGGCTACAGCAGAGGATGTGTTGCCTTTTTTGACGAGAGACATAAAGCTCTCTGACTTCGGTTGTTCAGCCACTTCGGTAGTTCCTCCCAGATATGTAGTTGGTGTAGAAAGACAGTCCTTCTTTCGGTAGCTTGTGCATTTCCACTAAATGTTATTATAACCGCCTTTACAACTCCCAGCATTATGAAAAAATGGTCATATCACTATCCAGACGATAATGGCTGTTCATATAATTGGAGTCATTCAATTTGACTTAGTATTCGATCACATCGATCTCACGCAAGTTACGATTGGATTGCTCCAGCAATTCGGTGAAGGTTCCGGCTACGTAATAGACAAAGTCAGGATCATGTTTGAACATAATGATCTGTCCATATGTTCCTTCCTCTGTCGGGTCAAAATCCATCATCAAATACAGCGAACCGCCTCCCAGCTTGCCAAAGGTAATCCATGATTTCTGATGCAAATAAGGCTTGATTCGTGGGTCCAGCTCACGCATTTCTTCTTCGGAAAAATAGTCTTCCATCCGAATCTCTACAGTACCGTCATGTTCTCTCTTCATTTGTTCCAGCGATAACATGTAGAAGACCATATCTTCATTTTGTGCGGCATCACCTGGAAAAAGGATGTGAAAGGCATATCCACTGCCGTTTTTACGTTTGTAAAATGTCCTGAAATCTGCCGGTAGTCTTATATTGTAATATTGTTCGAACGCATCAAGTTCCTCATCGGTTGCTCCTTCCTGTTCGCGATAGGCTTCCAGCAACTCCTGGTTCTCCTCATCCTGCACCTTTTCTTCCAGCAGCTCCAGCAACTCTTGCATGAGTTCATCGATCCGTTGTTCTGATTTTGGTTCTGACATCATGTTTCGCCTCCTTATGAGCGGTTCGCATGTCATACTCGTCTGGTAAATCTGATGATGAGATGGTTTCCCATTAGTATAGATTTACTCCGTAAGCTCGTACAAGAAACGATAGACCCAAGCGGGAGTCCTGAATAATGAACGAATATGGATGTGTAAAAGTGCACTTGTGTCTATGCAATTGCATTCAGCCTAACAATATCTCAAAAAAGCGTGAGTAGCAGGGTTTCCCCGTGACTCACGCTTTGGTCTCTATTTGGTATCTATATGTTTTAAACCAATCTCATGTTTCGTTATTCAAATCTCCAGCATGACAAACTCAAGTTGCCCAACTGATATGCCCGGAACAAGAGAGAAGCTTGTTTCTTCTCATCTCCTGCACCCATGGCGATCAGGATTGGCACAAAATGCTCTGGCGTAGGAACCGCTGCCTGTGCGGAAGGAGCAAGCTTGTCATATGCGAACAGGGCATTGGTATCCCAGCGCTCCAGCTTATCTTGAAGCCAGCTGTCGAATTCCATAGCCCAGGAATCGACACCTTGACTTTCCCAGTTCAGACGGCGCAGGTTATGCACGGTTCCGCCACTGCCAATGACAAGCACGTCTTGCTCCCGCAAAGAAGCGAGTGCTTGGCCTACCTGATACTGTTGCTCACCCGTCAGATAACGGTTCACGGACAGAGCAATTACAGGAATGTCTGCCTCGGGATAAAGCAGGCGTAGTACAACCCACGCTCCATGGTCCAGGCCGCGTACCTCATCCGTCTGTACTGAAATTCCCGCTTCGGTGAACAACTTGACGATCTCGGCGGTTGTTTCGGCATGTCCTTGCGCTGGATATTTGATCTGGTACAGTTCAGGTTGAAAACCGCCGAAATCATAGATCGTGTCATATGAGCCGGTTACAGCAGATACGAGCTGTGTCGTCGATTCCCAGTGAGCGGAGAACAGGACGATCGCTTTAGGTTTGGGCAGCTCCTGCCCAAGCTTTTGTAAAAATTCGGTGTACGCATTCTCCTCCAGTGCAAGTGAAGGAGCGCCATGGGCGATAAACAAAGATGGCATCATGATTCAGTCATTCCTTTCATATCTTCGGCATTGACCTGAGCATCCGTCCGAAGGAAGTGTTGGAGTTGGGCATATAACTCAGGGGTTACATGGTGACCCCCGCTGTATGGCACATACGTAACTTGATTCGTATAATTCTGGAAAAACGAAGCATTATCTTCACCCAGCTGTAACGGGAAAAGGTGATCCTGATCGCCGTGTGAGATAAATGCGGACAGGTTGGACGAAGGTTGCAAAGCATATTCCTCCTTAACAAACTGTGGAATGTATCCGCTCATAGCCACGATGCCTTTGATGGCATCACCCATCACCAAGGCAAGCGTCATCGCCATGATGCCGCCCTGACTGAATCCGGCGATATAACGCCGTGCAGGATCGATCGCATATTGCGCCGACAGCTCGATGATGAGCTGTTGCAGTCCTTGAACCGAGGCATCGTATAATTCGCGAACGGGATTGCCTATACTTTTGATCTGGAAATAAGCATAACCACCGCCCTGTACAATAGGCCCACGAATGGCAACAATAATAAAATCGGAAGACAGCGGCTCCATTAATCGAAGCATGTCCTGTTCATCTGATCCCATGCCGTGCAAGGCAAAAATAACGGGATATTGCTGGGCTTTATCGTAATGTGGAGGCAGCTTCACCTCATGAATATAAGTAGAATTCAAACCAATACACCTCCAGGTGGAATATGAGTTGCGATGAATCGAATGTATAAAATGAATGCATAGATCGAACCAATGAAGCAAATGAGTGGAAAGAAGTAATGACATGGATTAAACTAAAAACATAAAGTTCACTAATGTGAAAATAATATTCTTATTGATGAACAAAATTTATCATGCTTTTATTGTAAGGTCAATATTTTTTTTGTATGATGAAAATATGTTTTGTATAAGGGAACTTGGGTTGAGCATCGGATATGCACATTTATTTCTGTAGAGGAGGACGTGAAGACGATGATGAAAAAAATTGTACCTATTCTTCGAATTTTTGATGAAGCGAAGGCAAAGGAATTTTACACGGATTTCTTGGGGTTCAACGTGGACTGGGAGCATCGATTCGAGGCCGATATGCCGCTGTACATGCAAGTGTCGCAGGATGAGATTATTATTCATCTGTCCGAACATCACGGAGACTGTACTCCTGGTGCGGCATTACGCATTGAGACGGAGCATCTGGAGGAGCTGCATGAGCGGATTTCTTTGCAAAAATATAAATATGCGAGACCGGGTATCCAAAAAACGCCTTGGGATTCACGGGAGATGACCATTACCGATCCATTCGGCAATCGCCTTGTTTTTGTAGAGACAGCGGTTGAATCTTGATTTCAATGAAACGGTAGTTAGAGAGAAGAGAGGGCGGTCACATGGATATTGGCTTGGCCATTCGAACGATACGCAAACAGAAACAGATTACGATTATGCAGCTCTGTGAGGGGACGGGGTTGTCCAAAGGGTTTATCAGCAATGTGGAAAATAACAAAACGTCACCGTCCATCGCTACATTGGAAAGCATCGCGGACTATCTCGGCGTACCGTTGCCTTACCTGTTGTTAACGTCGGAGCAACGTATGAATGTGGTCCGCAAACATGAACGCAAGGAGACCACAGCAGGTAGCGGGCAGATCAAAGTACAGCAGTTAACGGCAAAAGGTGCGATGCGAATGTCCATTGTAGAACTGCCAGCAGGAGCTTCGACTGGGATCAGCAAACATGCGGGCGAGGAGAGTCATCTGGTACTGCAAGGTGTCATCCAAGCGAAGCAGGGGGAGGATGTCGAGACGCTGGAAGCGGGAGATTCGTTTACATGGAACGCGATTGTACCCCATGAGGTGACTAATATTGGTGAGGAACCCGCCGTTGTGCTTATTGCGGTGTCCAAGGAATTGGAGCTGGATCATCTGTTGAACAAGTAAGGTAAGTGAGGCGAGTGAAGAAGGGGACGAATTGTAAAATATGATGTATGCCGTCTGCTTTTGTTAGTCGAGAACTGATTCAGGTGTATTACAAAAGCATAAACAGGTGAGGGACACGTGTCCCTCACCTTGTTTTAGTCAGTCTGTAAATGTTTGCGAGTCGAGTCGAACTCCTGTCCAAAGATATGATACATAAGCTTGTAGGGCTGTAGTTACAGTTTTAATTTCCCCCGATTATCGCCCCGTAACAGGTTATACGTTGGTTCAGCCTGATTTTCTTCTTCAGCACAACCCAGGCGAAAATGTGACAGTATCCCACTACTTGTTAGATCCTAGTCCTGTCACATGGGCGAAGTAAAGTGAGAGCACACATCACAGTTTAAGTCAACTTATTCAATTCAACTTGAGTCGCTAGCATTAAACCATCAAGCACACATTGTTGCAACATAAAGTATAATTCTTCTAAATCTCCTGGATTTTGTCCTTCCAAATCTTTTTCTAAAAAGTCAGAAAGTACTTGATTTACTGCAGGCTTAAGTACAATATGCATATGATCGTTTCTATAAATTCTGATTCTCAAAAGAGCTTGAAACAAAACTGCATAGTTGTTTTTTATATCATCCCAAAAGTAATTTTTCTTTGCCATCGAGGAGGCATAGTTTTCAATAGGTTCAACAAAACATCTATTACAAACATTAATGAAGTGCACAAACTGATCGTATTTTTCGCAAGGCTCAAGTGTTGAGAAGCGGTCAGCTTCTGGAAAAGAGTTAGGCCCAAACAACGTGGGCATCCCCTTTTGCCTAATAACTTTTTCCAGTAATCTAATATCTTTAGAGATTGAAGTCTTTCTTCTTTCGATCCAGTCTTTTCTTTGCTGACCAGGTACTACGCTTAAAATTGTTTTACGCCCTTCTTTACTTGCTAATTCTATTCCAATATATCTTTCAACTACAGGGATTCTTATTTTAGGCAATTGATCGTTTTCATCGTATTCTAATAAACCGTATTCTCGTAAATGCTTACTTTGGCTACGATGATGAGGAGAATTTAAATAATCAATTCTTCTTCCGCTAGCTAGTAATTCTAGAAGCTTATATTCATCAGGATAAAATTCGATCAGTTCTGATAAAATATGTTGACAATAATCTACTAATTCAGATTCTCTACTATCCTGATCAGCTGTTAATTCATCCAGTTTAATAGTGTACGGTCTTTTAATACCATGACTTAATAATTTACTATTCATAATGCTACATGCCAGTCTAGTGAATAAGGGCAGACCGCCATACCTTTGAAAAATATATTCCATAGCATCTACAGAGAAATTAATCCCCATTTTCTTACCAAGTCGACGGACCATTTCTTTAGTTTCATCAAAAGTAAATCCCTTTAAATATTGTGAGGTAACGAGGCTGAAAAGAGGATTTTGAACACCATCTATAATGTCTACTTCTACCGCACTTGCATTAACTCCTGCTACCAAAAAAGTTAAATGTCTACTTTCACTTTGAGCAGCCCAAATTGTTTGCCAAAAATCAACAAAATCCTCGTGCCAATGCAAATCCTTTTTTGCTTTAAAGGATATCCACTCAATTTCATCAAACATTAAAACAATTTTTTGATTCGAAGGGGTAGTGCGAATAAATTCCACGAAAGAATCAGAAATGTTTTTTTCATCAAGTGAAAGTTCCTTAATACTTAAGGAAAACTTTTTTGAAATATCAATTATAATTTTTTGTAAGAGCTCATGCCACCTCTTCCTTCTAATTAGCTTGCAGTCATAATAAAAAACTGATCCTATATTTTGATCATCGATCACTCGACGTAACTTATACAAAACTGATGTTTTACCAGTTTTCCTCAGTCCAAATATACCTCTATTTTTCCCACTTTTAACTGAGTCAATTAGTGTAGTTACAAGATTTGATCTTCCAAAAAAATAAGTATCACTTATTAGCGGAAGCTTAAAATCAAAGAGATCCCGACTAAAAAATTGCAAATTTAATTCATTTCTTACAAAAAAAGAGTCACCTTTAGCCTCTCGAACTTCTTCCCCGGTTAGTGCTATGATTACTTTAACTTCATCATTATCTGCGGTATAACTCCTTACATATTCTTTTACATCATTGGATTCTGATACAAGAATCCAATTAAGCGTTTCCACTCGCCCTTTCGCCGGAAATTCTAAAAAGCAAGAATCTGCCGCTTGAATCGTTCTTGCTTCAATACGATCATAATTAGAATATACTAAAAGTACTGCATTATTAAATCCATACGCTTCCTTCATATATTCAACGGGGTTAAGTATATATTGAGATATTTCAGTATTGAATGCTCTTTTCCTACCTCCCCAAGTAACATAGAATCCATTTATAAAAGGCTTTAATATTTCTTCCTCGTGAGGATATTTTGCAAGATGTGACTCACGTACTTCTTTTCTTAGTCCCCCATTGAGTATAGGAACATTTTGATAAGTATCTATTTGTTTTTCCATGTCGTGATTATTATTCATTGCTTCTCCCCCTAAAATAATTTTACTGTGAATTAAAATATGCTCAAGGTCTTGTTTTTTAAATCAGAAGTGAAATCTTTTTGAATAGGACTTTGTTTATAGGACTGCCCTATTGTTAAACAGATTTTTTTGTAGAAGTGAATTTCCTGTATTTTACCTACCATAATTCGCTACCTAGGGTTCCTTACAAATTATTAAGCTCACACTGTGGTGAAGAACCTTAGATTAGATACAGCATGTGCTTTCAAAGAGTATTCCACATAGATCAATAAACTCCTTTATAAGAAGCCAAGCGATACTACACTTAGCTTTTGATTTTCCTTGCTTTAAATAACTGTATCTCACTCTAAACTAGCAACTATTACTTTCTGGTGGAGAACTAAATCTTTATCGCCAATCTATGATCAGCTAAATTTTCTGTATCTGCCTTTATACCCTGACCTCCAACGTATATTTTTTTTCGTATTTACAACATCACCGATCGTCTTTTTAACCCCATCATACTTTATAGTTTCTCCAATAACTCAATCTTCATTTGATCCAGTATTGTCTGATGATAAGGCTTTGTTTTTCCGCTTCTGAAAAAAAATATCCGATTCCAAACTTGTGTCCTGCTAAATCGAATAACAATGCTGACCGATATGGTACAACCGAGTATGTGTCATATGTATGATAAAAAAAAGTGTATACCTATGCCCAAAAAATCAACACTCTCTTAACTAAAGAAAGGGTAAAAAAAAGCTGCGTGAAAACAGAAATTGTAGCAACCATCCTCAGCACGACTAGGCCCCTGTAACTGTGAAGCAGTAATCGCACTCAGGACCGTTTCTTCTATCATGAACGATATGAAATTACTCTCAGAGATTGTGACAACTAAGCCTGTTCATAGTAAATGAAACCTTGAGTCTGAGTTGCTCTAACTTTAGTGTCTGAAATATCTTTGAAACTTACATTACCCCAAAAACATAACTAAAGTCTCCACTATTTTTAGAAAGTCCGTTTGTTTATCGAGATGAAAAGCCTCTTCCATACATCTTGCCTCTATTTTATGTATAAAGTGAATTACTAAAAGTAAGGCCATCATGCCATTTCGCCTCTAATAAATAATTTTTCCAACAAATTTGATAGAACCATCTATTTTAGCCTATGATCTTAAATCGCTCTTGCAATCTGATCGGGATCTACTAGATCACCAAGCCAATCTCTCATTTGCATACTAAGTGTGCTCTTTCCTGCCCCATTGGTTCCAGCAAACACAGTCATAACTGGTTTGGTTTTACTCATGATATTCAAACTCCTGGCGTCTCCCAGTAGCATCAAATACAATTTCAAATTTATTACCTTCAGCATCCTCACGAATGCGTTTGTTACCCTTTATATAATATATAGAGACACCAGATTCTTTAGCTCGTTTACGTGCATGTTGATTTGCCTTCTTTAAAATTTCTTGGAGCTGTTCTCGATTCTCAAACATCTTGAATCCCCCAACCCAAATGTCATTCCTAAATGCAACTTGATTATATCATAAACAGAAACACCACCAACCGGAACGCTGGTTGGTGGTGTCTGCATTGCATGCATTAATTCATAGGTAGAAACCTTCACTCACATCTTACTGCGGATTGGTTGTCCAGATCCCTGCGGCTTTGACGAATACGCGGTCAGACAGCTTGAGTGTGGCCAGCGCCAGTTCGGCTACATCTTCGGCTTGCATCATGCGATCCTCGTCTCCGATTTTGAGTCCGGCATTCACAGCCAGTTCCGTATTCACGGTGCTCGGTGTCAGCGCGGTTACACGAATGTTGGATTTGCGAACTTCCTGCATTAAGGATTCCGTCATGCCAAGCAATGCGAATTTGGATGCGCAATACGCTGAACCTGTAGCGAATCCGCGCTCACCTGCTGTTGAAGCAATGTTAATGATGCTACCGCTGCTTTCCTTGATCATGCTTGGAAGAATGGCGCGAGTTACATAGTATGTACCCATGACATTCACATGCAGGATGCGTTCCCACTCTTCAGGGTCCATCTCTAGCAGCGTACCGAAACTTCCGATCCCTGCATTGTTAATGAGGATATCTATAGCTCCCAGCTCCATTTCAATAGCTGCCACTGCTGCTTCAGCTTGAGAGCGATCCGAGATGTCTGCTGCAGCACTCGTTACTTTCACGCCATATTCCTTACTTAGAGACTCTTGAAGAGACTGCAGATCGGAAGCCGTGCGGGCGATCAGTCCGAGATGTACGCCTTCTTTGGCGAGGGCTTCAGCGATGGCGCGTCCAATACCTTTGCCGGCGCCAGTAATGATGGCTGTTTTATTTTTAAGTTCCATAGGAATATTCCTCCTCAGCATTTGGGTTAGCACTTGATTATACTATACTTTACCCAATGATCGGAAATATGCTTCATCACACGTTAGCGCGGCTGGGTAATTCGAATGCTGCCAGAGGTCGTGCGTGCCTGGATCACATCCTGACTTATGCCTGGCGACTCCGGTATATTAACATCGCCCGAAGTGGCTTTGGCCTCATAAATTCCGTCAAAATCAGGCGCAGCCTGGATGGAGATATCTCCCGATGTCCCTGATACCTGAATAGGCGCTGCGTGAGATTGCTGGATATCGATACTGCCGGATGTGAACTCAACATTAGCCTCACCATTCAATTGTGTAATTTCCACATCTCCTGATTGAATTACGCTGTTTACTTTTCCATCCACTTGTTTTGCGGTGAAGCTTCCTGACGTCTGTTCTACGGCTATATCCCCTTGAATAGAAGAAGCAGCAATGTCCCCTGAGGTCAAAGACAATTCCATGCGAGGAACCTGAATATCATTTAGAACGATGTTGCCTGAGTTGCTTTTCATCTCCAAATGTTCAGCATTTAGCCCGGTTATATTCCAATCTGCTGAGGTAGATTGTAGTGTGACATCATTCAAGGGATATCCTTTTGGCAAAGCCACGGTTATTCTTGAATCCTGTTCCCCCCAGTTCCAATTAAATGAGAACAACTTCAGACGGTTGTGTTTTTGCAGCGTCAGCTGGAATGTTCCATCGGTAAAACTTGCCTCCTCGAAACTTTGGATAACCTCCGGATCCCACTTTCCGTCCACTTCGATATACGCTTGGTTGTCTGGACTAACGATGAATTCAATATCCGCGTTAAAGTTGCCATCCAGCTGAATATTTTGCAGATCCTCTTGCAGTCCACCGGTGGTCAGTTCCCACCGCTTGCTGTATGCTTCCCTATCATCCTTGAACTGAAAACCATAGATTGATGTTCCAAGTAAACCTATGCCAATGCAGACGAGAGCCAGTGCTACCCATTTTTTAGTGCTCATGCAGAAACATCCCCTTTCATCACGTTCACATTCCACCGAACATAGCGAAGTGTCATATTTTTAAATGCAATAAAGACAAATTTAGAGGCAAGGGCAAACAATATGCCAATACCGAACAGCCCAATGGCAACGAAAATTTCTGTTGTTTCAAGGTGATTCAGATACAGATAGTCGAAGGCAACAGCGACAGGAGCCAGAGCAAGCAAGGATAGACTTGCTATCGTAAGCCAAACGGACCAGAGGCTAAGACCAATTGGAATCATGAGGGCGAGATTAAGGAAGATCAAACCGATCCCCACAAAAAAGTTCCGCGTAGCCCGATTGTAATTAACAGGTGGCCTCATCTCTTGGAACGTTGGTACATCGAAGGGAGCTCTACCTCTACCTGATGTGTCGGAGTATGTTTTAGCGTCATGCCGTTCAACGAGTACTTTACGTGCAATTTCCTCCGGGTGACCGAGCTCGCGTGCAATCTCTTCTTCCGATTTGCCTTCACGTAGCCCTAACGTAAACTTGTGGGCATAATCTGCAAGTAGTTCGGCACGTTCCAACCGGTCCATCGGACGTAAAACGACTTCCATAGCTTGCATAAATTGCTGTCTATTCATCTTGTGTTCCTTCCTCCATTAGATAAGTTGCTCTAGAACGCCCATTTGGAATGGATGTTTACTTTCACAACGTTTTTTCTTGGTTCTGTTCAAAAATCATTCGTATGTATGGTTTAGTGCAGTGGCGGCGGATTCATCATTGCATTTATTATTTATGTAATATTAGGCAAGGTTTGTAACCTTAGTTCTATATTAGCATACAAAAAAACCGGGTCGGCTGCTTCCGTCTGGAGGCGGATACCGATCCGGTCTATGAGATGAGATATACGTTAGTAAAGTTCCACGTACGTTCACACAAGGAGCTCGAAAATCTTGTTCTGTGCATTTGGTGGGGCATATATGGTATGTGCTGTATAGCATATGCTATAGGGTGTACGACAACATTATTTACTGCTCCTGCACATCCAGGATGGGGAGGTCTTCGACCGCAGGTCCTTCAATGACATGACCTTCATAATTAAAACGTGAGCCGTGACACGGGCAGTCCCAGGAACGTTCCCCATTATTCCACTCCACTTCGCATCCCAAATGGGTGCATGTCGTGTCCACCAGGAACAGCTTACCACTGGTGTCCTTATAGGCACCGGCCCTTTTACCGTTATGACGCACGACTGCGCCTTCGTCGTTGCCAAGCTCGTTTATTTTTTTGTGTACAATGCCGACTTTGCCTGCAATTAACTCCTTCGCAACATTGACGTTCTCCACGATAAAGTGTTTGAAACTCGGGTCTGCCTTGAATCTTGCCGGATCAAATACTTCTGCGTGCGGATTAACTCTTCCGGTAATTCGGTCTGCCAGCAGATGTCCGGCCATCGTGCCTGTGGTCATGCCCCATTTGGCAAAGCCTGTAGCGACATAGACCCGTTCATGCCTTCCGGTAATCGGCCCGATGTAGGGCACTTTATCGATGGAGATCAGATCCTGAGCTGACCAGCGAAACGGAATGTTACGAATCCCAAACGTCTCGGCTGCATACTTTTCCAGACGTTCGTAGTGACCAAAGGTACAGATGCCTTGTCCGGTTTTATGATTTTCTCCGCCGAACAGAATATGCTCTTTACCATTATGAACGACAGCGCGGAGTGAACGGGCCGGATCATCATCAGAGATGTACATGCCGCCTGCATAAGGCTTCTCGGGCTCAACCATAACCGCATAGGAGCGTTCGGCATGAAGTCGCGTAAAGTAAAATCCGGGATCGTATACGGGAAAATGGGAAGCGACAACGATATGCTCTGCCGTGACGAATGAACCGCTGTAGGTTCTGATTTTCAGAGAGGATTCCTCCTCAACGTCAGTTACCGTAGTTTGTTCATAGACACGTACCCCTTTTTTCACGGCTGAAGCAAGCAGGTAGTGCAGATAAGCTAAAGGGTCGAAACGAGCTTGTCCAGGCATACGAATGCCTGCTCTGGAGGGGACAGGAATCGGAAGGGGGTCTACCCATTCACCAGGGATGTTGAGTTTGCCATAAGCGGTCAGCTCGACCTCCAGCTTTTTGATATTGTCTTCGGATTGAATATAGACGTAAGCATCCTCATCAGCCCACTGACATTCGATCTGCTTTTCCTTGACCAGACTACGCATCCAGCTCGCTGCATGTGCATTCCCTTCATAGTACATCCGTGCCTGCTCATGTCCGAAGTGATGCATAATTTCATCAAAAATAACACCATGCTGTGCAGATACTTTGGCGGTTGTATGGCCTGTTGTGCCGTCCAGTACTTTTCCAGCTTCAAGCAGAACGACACTCAGACCAGACTGGGCAAGCAAATAGGCTGTGGTGATGCCTGCGATCCCGGCTCCGATAATCGCTACGTCAGCTGTGGTATGCTCTGTTAACTTCGGATAAGATTCGAATGTATTCGCGGCACGCCACAAAGATTCCGGTACCGGCGGCAAGCTGGTCTTCAACTGCTCATTATTATTCATGGATTGGTTTCCTCCTAGATCATAATCACGCATAATAGGGGACGTTCAGAAGCCGAAGTCCCTGTACTTGTATTCAGGATTGCCAGAGTATGCCGGAAAAAAACGAGTAACCGCATATTTGTAAGAAGGGAAGAGGAACATTTTCTTGACATGCCCCTCTATTTTTTTATATCAGAATGTTTTATAGTAGGATTACCGAAATCGTTTTAGGTTTTTGTATAATATCCCCTAAAATAAAAATAAATCATGTTTTATAAAGGTATTTTGCCTAATTTAGAAAGGTAATCGGAAAGATAAAGTCCGTTTTTATGAATTAAAATGTATTCGCTATCATAATGAAACTATACTATACATTAAAGGGAGATTAGATATGACAACTCATCAAACGAAATATCCGTTTCAAGATACAACCATGGCACTTAACGATCGAGTGAAGGACCTTGTGTCCCGCTTGACGGACGATGAAAAAATTGAATCCATGCTGCAATACCAGCCAGCCGTTGAGCGCTTGGGTGTTGCTGCTTACAAACATGGAACGGAAGCCGCCCACGGCCTGGCTTGGCTTGGTGAAGCTACCTCATTCCCGCAGCCTGTAGGACTCGCATGTACGTGGGATACCGACCTGATGAAAGAGATCGGCTCCGTCATCGGAGACGAGGCACGTGTATTTTACAAACGCAATCCTGCCGTCAATGGTCTTACGCTGTGGGCACCTACGGTGGATATGGAACGTGACCCGCGCTGGGGACGAAACGAAGAGGCGTATGGCGAGGACCCGGAACTGACCGCAGAGCTGACAACCGCATTGGTCAAAGGTATTCAAGGAGACCATCCCAAGTATTATAAGGCCGTAGCTACACTCAAACACTTCCTAGGCAACAACAACGAAGTGGATCGCGGCAGCGGCTCATCCAGCATCGATCCACGCAATATGCGCGAATATTATTTGAAAGCGTTCGAGAAGCCTTTTAAAGAAGGTGGAGCGCAGTCAATGATGACAGCGTACAACTCGATCAATGGCACGCCAGCTCTGTTGCATCCTTTTGTGAACGAGATTGTCAAAGGTGAATGGGGCATGGATGGATTTATCGTCAGTGACGCGGGCGACGTGATGGGCATCAAGAATGACCATAAGTATTATGATTCTCACACACCGGGTACAGTAGAGTCTGTCAAAGCAGGCATTGACAGCATCACCGATGATGCCGAACTGTCGAAGCAAGCGCTTCGTGAAGGGCTGGAGCAGGGACTCCTGACTATGGAAGATATCGACAAAGCTTTGTTCAATACATTCCGTGTGCGATTCCGTCTAGGTGAATTTGATCCGGAGGAAGGCAATCCGTACGCTGCAATTGGTGAGGAATCCATGATGACAGAAAAGGCCAAAGCACTGTCTCTCCGGGCGGCAAGAGAGCAGGTCGTCTTGCTCAAGAACGAAAATAGTACCCTTCCTTTGGACAAAACCAGAACAGGCAAAGTAGCTGTAATTGGCCAGCTCGGCGGAACAGTCTATCGGGACTGGTACGCCGGTACACTACCCTACAGCGTCACGCCTCTGGAGGCGATTCGCGGCAAAGTGGGCAGTGATAACGTTACTTTCCAAGACGGTGACAATCGCATCACACTGAAATCAGCAGCAAGTGGCAAACTGCTAGGTCTTGTCAGAGTGGAGGGTTCATCTGAGATGGCTGTTAAAGCTTCAGAAGAAGCCGAGACATTCCGAGTGACGGATTGGGGGTTCGGCAGTTACACGTTGCAGGCAGAGAGTAACCGCAAATACCTGACTACAGATGAAGAGTCTGTCACAGCCTCGGCTAATGAAGTATACGGCTGGTTTGTCAAAGAAGTATTCCACCTTCTTCCGCAATCGGATGGTCGCGTGGGGCTTACCACATGGAATGGTAAAATCGTGACGACATCGAACGATGGCCATGATGCACTCAAGGTGGCCGAAGAGTTGACAACATTCGGTGATGCAGCGCTATTCGAGCAAAATGTCGTAATGAACGGGATCAACGAAGCTGTTGCTGTAGCCAAAGAAGCCGAGACAGCAATTGTATTTGTCGGTAACAACCCGCTCGTTAACGGTAAAGAAGAAGTGGATCGCCCCAGCCTGGAGCTGGCTGAATCACAGCTTCAGCTGGTGAAGGCAGTACATGAAGCTAACCCGAACACCGTAGTGGTGATTGTAGGCAGTTATCCTTTTACCTGCAACTGGGTTCAGGAGAATATTCCAGCGGTCCTGTATACGTCACACGCCGGACAGGAGCTGGGGAACGCAGTCGCTGACGTATTGTACGGAGATTATGCACCTGCTGGGCGTTTGAACATGACCTGGGTGCAGTCGGCAGATCAACTGCCTGATATCCGGGATTATGACATTATCCAAGCGGGCCGCACGTATCAATATTTTGAAGGAGATGTGTTATATCCGTTCGGACATGGTTTGACCTATGCTTCATTTAAATACAGCAATCTGGAGGTTAGCCCTGCGCAAGCAGGAAAAGACGACCGCGTGACCATTCGAGTGGATGTGACGAATACCAGTTCAATCGCCAGTGACGAGGTCGTGCAGCTGTATGTGCGCGCAGGAAAGTCCAGAGTGAAACGTCCTCTCAAAACGCTGAAAGCATTCCGCCGCCTGCATATTGAGGCTGGAGCGACAGCGACCGTTCATTTTGACCTGCCGGTTCAGGAACTGGCCATCTGGGATGTTACACGTGACTGCTATGTTGTGGAGGATGGCATCTATTCGATTATGGCAGCCAAATCTTCCTCCGATGTGCAGTTGGTCGCAGATCTAAAAATAGATGGAGAGATCATACCTTCACGTGACCTGAGTGTGACTACACGTGCCGAGAATTATGATACATATCGGAGCGTGGAACTGGATGAGTGCAAAGAGGGCGGTACAGCAGTCCGTGTCATAGGAGAGCAAGGATGGATTGTCTTTAAGGATGCCGACCTTGGCAACGGGGCCACCACATTTAAAGCTCGCCTATCCGCAGAACAGCAAGGGGGTGTGCTGGAAGTGAGATTGGGTGCGTCAGATGGTGCAATCGCAGGACGTGTAGAACTGGCACAAGGCAGTGCTCAGCAGTGGTCTACGGTAGAGGTTGATCTTACAGGGGCATCGGGAGTGCAGGATATCTACCTGATGTTACCTGCGGGCGTCCGTGTTCGTCATTTTGAGGTGCGTTAACATATAGAAAATGTAAAAGATAGAGAGCAGGATAGAAGAGGTCGCTGACCATCTTTTTCCTATTCTCTATTATGCGAGGCCAACCTGTTTTTAACGGTTGGCCTTTTTTTATTTTTATATCATCGCCATTCAAAAACAGCAATTATATCACGATATATATTATATAGTGTCATATCATATGCTGAATGCATAGGTGGGGAAAGGAGTCGAACCCGAACTCGAACTCATTCTTTATCAGGACGGTATGTAAGCTACAAAAGTAAAGGAAAAGGGGAATCTGCAATGTTACGCTACTTCCGCAATCGAAGTTTAGTTTTCACCAGTTCTGTCCTGATTGCCATCATTTTGTTTGTAATGATCATCCTGATGAGTGTGTTGAATTTCAAACAAAGTCAGCAGGCTTACTACGAAGAAATCAATCAGGTAGGTAAGGCGCTGTCCAATCAGCTTCAGCTCAACCATAAATGGGTAGAACAAGCGAATCAGCAACTGGAGGCTTCACCTAACCCAACATCTCCCGAACTGACGTCATTGAAAGAACAACTCGATGCGATGACCGGTGTTGCTTCCATTGCAAACGCATATATATTCAGATCGGATATTATTGAACGTGATGGGAAACAGATCTTAACGGGGTTGCAAGTCAATCAGGCTCTCTATGAAATGGATATGGTGCCCGGTGTCGAATATGAAATTCCAGAAATAGTTCAAGATACATATGATCATGTATTTCAGAACGGAACCACTTTTACAGAACCTTACACGGATACTGCGGGGACATGGGTGACCTATCTAAGCACAATTAAGGATGATACGGGCAAGGCGATTGCGATTTTTGGTCTGGATCTGGATGCCGCCCAAGTCAAGCAGGATCAGATGTGGATGTTTTTGTACAGTCTGGGGAGTGGATTGGTCATTGCAGTCATCATGATTCTGGTTGTGGTCATTCTGGCTCGAATTGTACTTCGACCGTTACAGAAGCTGGCAGACGTATCGAAACAGGCAGCAGGCGGCAATCTGACAGTCAGTCTGGATGTTCGCAATAACAATGAGATCGGCCAAACGGCCAATGCATTTAATCATATGCTTGGGGGGCTGCAGCAACTGATTACAGGCATTCAGTCCACTTCTGCGAGTGTGACCCGCTCAGCTGCGGATCTGCAGATGAGTTCGGAACGTACGACTGAAGCCTCACAAGAGATAACCGAATCGATGTTGCAGGTGTCCTCCGGGGCAGAACAGCAACGTCAATCCACGAATGAATGCCAGGAGTCCATCGGCGAGATGGTCATTGGCATCAAACGAATTGCTGACTCATCTCAGGTGGTTGCTGAACTGGCTTCGGATACAACGGATCTCGCTAGCCGAGGTGAGGCAGATATTACAACGATGGTCGATCAGATGCAGAAGATTGAACTTAACATGTCGGGCACAGTCGTAGTTCTTCATGATCTTCAACAACTGAACAGCAGCATCGGTGGAATCATGTCCATGATTCGGGATATTGCGGATCAGACGAGCCTGCTTGCGCTGAATGCATCCATTGAGGCAGCCAGAGCAGGAGAGACCGGAAGAGGATTTGCGGTGGTTGCACAGGAGATTCAGAAGCTATCGGCCCGCTCCAAAGAGTCTTCTGATCAGATCGACCAGATTCTTCAAGGTATCCTGAATCATACGGAGAAGGCCGTAACCTCCATTGAAGAGTCGGTGGATGTCGCTAAACGAGGAGCAGAGACATCCGTCGTAACGGCAGAAACCTTCCGCCAGATTGTCGAATCTATTCAGAAGGTATCGGGACAAGTCTACGAAGTATCCGCTGCCTCCGAGCAAATGTCAGCCAGCAGTGATCAGATTGCTGCTTCTCTGGAGCAATTGGGTGTTGTGGCTTCGGATTCATCCGGTAACGCGAACAAGGCCCGTGCTTCTTCGGAAGAACAACTGGCGCTGATGGAAGAAGTATCAAGTCTCTCCCACGAACTGAGAAGTTTGGCTTACGAACTGAATCAGGTCATCCAAAGGTTTCAGGTGTAAAAAATTGAAAAACCATCGTTACATAGCATCAAGCTGCAATGTAACGATGGTTCCAGATGCCTGAGTAGCCCTTACGTCAATCAACCGCTGATTACGACTTCCGCGGAAAGGCAGAGATACGTCGCGCTCTGCCGCAACGTATCGTCCGTCAATAATTACGTCGCACAGCTGTGCAAGCTCTGCTCTCTCCGGGTCGGTGACGAGTTCCTCATATTTGAATCCGGTATAGGCCCACACCGTCAGATCCGGCCTTGCATCCCGAAACTGACGTACCCACCGGGTACATGCCGCTGCTGAGAAAAAGGGGTCACCTCCGCATAACGTCACGCCATCCAGTAGCGGATGGTTCGTGACCTCCTGCAAAATCTGTTGCTGCCGCTCTTCTGTAAAGGGTTCACCTGCGCGAAAACTCCACGAATCCGGGCTGAAGCAGCCCGGACATGCGTGGCGGCATCCGCTGATAAACAGCACAGCACGCAATCCGGTTCCTTCATTGACCGATTCGGGAATGTAACCAAACAGATTCACCGGTGTTTCACCCGATCCCGCACTTCGGCCTGCTTCGCAGCATTGAAGCGTACCTTGTAATCTCCAGTCAGATAACCGGTTACACGGCGCAAGCGCTGGAAGTGAACCTCATTTTCGTGAACTTCACATCCCGGACAGGTATCACCGATGACTCCTTCATACCCGCATTCAGGGCAGCGATCAATCGGATGGTTAATCGAGAAGTAACCAATATCTTGTGCCAGCGCGTACTGTACGATGCGCATAAAGGCGGCTGTATTCGCCCGCACATTGCCGTCAAGTTCAACATAAGAGATGGCTCCGGCATTGCACAGAGCGTGGAATGGAGCTTCCAGTTCGATCTTACGGTAGGCAGGAAGGTTATGATAGACCGGAATATGGAACGAGTTCGTATAATATTCACGTTCGTTCACACCAGAGATCGGGCCGTAACAGGCTCGGTCTATTTTGGTGAATTTGCCGGATAAACCTTCAGCAGGTGTAGCAAAGAGCGTAACGTTCAAGTTATGCAGCTCACTCATCCGATCACAGAACTCTCTCATCGTACGGATGACATGCAGCGCCTCGCGATGTACATGCATGTCTTGTCCGTGATGCCGTCCATACATAGCAGTCATACATTCGGCGAGTCCGATAAATCCAAGAGACAACGTGCCGTGTTTCAACAGATCGGCAACCGGCTCATCCGGTTCCAATTTCTCTCCGCCTTCCCATACCCCCTCACGCATCATGAAATCCGATGATTTGGCAGGCTGTTTTTTCTGAATGGCATACCGATGAAGTAAACCATCCACGGCATTGTGCATGATTTTATCCAAGGCGACGTAGAATCCTTCCCGATCCGCGACAGCCCGACTGTTTTGGCAGATGCCAAACCGAATCCCGAGCTTCACCAGATTGACCGTATTGAAGGACAGGTTTCCTTTGCCACTCTGCCGGTTTCGTCCAAAGCGATCCGCAAGGGTACGTGTGCGGCAGCCCATAGTTGCAATGATCGTGTCCGGGTCTTCCGGATGATAAAAAGATAAATTAAACGTTGCATCGACATTGACAAAGTTAGGATACATGCGACGTGAAGAACAGGTTACCGCGAGGCGGAACAAGTCATAGTTCGGGTCGCCCTGGGCCTGGTTAACCCCTTGTTTGCATTGGAAAATATGCTGTGGAAATACAGGCGTTTCCCCATGTCCGAGGCCACGAATCGTTGCTTCGAGCAGGGAGCGGGACACAAGACGGCCCTCGGCTGATGTACACATACCGTAGTTTAGCGATGTAAAAGGAATTTGTCCGCCTGCCCGACTGCTCATCGTATTCAGATTATGTATCAGAGATTCGGCAGCTTGTCCTGTTTCGAGCTCCGTTTCTTCATATGCAAAATCAAATGCACGTGGGCAATGTTGCTTCGCTATCATGCTGTCTAGATGTAGCTGCTCGTCCGTGATCAAGGCCTGTTCATTAAAAAGCCGTTGTCCTTTGCGGAAATGTTTTATGAAAGAGCGTTGCACGTAAGGCGCCAGATCCCAGTCGATTTTGTTGGCAGATACGCCGCCGTACTGGCTGTTTTGCTGCGACTGGAAGATGATTGCCACCAAAGCCATCGCAGACATGATCGTCTGTGGTGTGCGAACCGATCCATTCCCCGTATTGAAGCCGGAAGCCAGTAGCCGATCAAATGGAATGAAAATGCAGTTCGTTGTTCCGAGGGCATACTGGTCCAGATCATGCACATACAGATCACCATTCTCCACCGCATCTGCAAGCGCCTCTGGCAATACATGACGCATGGCGTGCCATTTGGCTGTCTCCGATCCAAGCCTGCTCATCTTGCCGCTGAAGGAATCTCCATTCAGATTCGCATTCTCCCTCAGCGTATCAGCGTCTTCTGCGCCAATAATACGTCTACCCAGGTCAGATAACAGATCGGTTGCCGGTGGTGCGGCATGCTCAAGCATAGTCATGTAACGTGCCTCCTAAATGATTTTTGAATAGATTATAATTTGATTAATATATGAGTTACATACTACATGTAGATTTGTATTATCCATTTATAAACTATATGTGGTTTTTTGGGTGTGATTATGATCACACCTCCTGCGAGGTAGAAGAGCATCTTCCGGGATTTGGCGCGGGTTTAAGGTTCCCAAAACTCAAACGGAGGCGTATAATTTCTATTTACCCTGCAAGGATAAACTTACAAGTCAGGATATCGTGGATCGAAGCTTTTTTCAGATCTGTTCGGTGAGAAAAGAGGTTACAGGCACCAAGATGATTCTCTTGCACTTCTGTGGTGTTAAACATATAAGTATAGTTTGTGACAATCGTTCGGATTCCCCGGCAGACCCCAGCATGTGAATCAACATTCTGATCGGTGAACTTAATATAGCAGCCAAGACAAACAAAGAGGGGTTGGATCATGGGGACGGTAGAAGGCGTTAACCAAGGCTTCTATGAAAATATTGAAGAAGCAGCGGCCCATATTGTGGACGTATTAAGTGGCATATTAAGAGTGAATACCATCTTCGTAGCCACGAATGACGGAGTGACTAATGTCATTCTGGAAGCCTTCAACCGCAAGGAAGAATTAATTGTCAAAGGGACTGCGCTTCCGTTTATGGAATCCTACTGCAGTCTGGTCTTGAGAGAAAATAACAGTGTCGTCACCATTGCGGATACCTTGGAGCATACTGTGACAAGCTCCATGGATGTTACCAATGGACTTGGAAATCGTTTTTTCGTAGGTGTACCCATTATGCGAAGAACAGGTGAAGCCTTCGGAACGATATGTATTATGGATGATCCAGGATATAAAATCAGTGAAACGGACATGAAGACACTGCAAGCGATGGCCGTATTTCTGGGATACGTTGTTGACCTGGAGAGTGCGTTGCACGTTCAGGAGCAGAGACTCAGCGATTCAGAACAGTTGCAAGAGAAATTACAGGCGGAGAAGGAACGTGCCGAATCCGAGGCCATGACCAAGACACAAATGCTCAAACTGATGAGTCATGAAATCCGTAATCCGCTGAACGGCATTTTGGGATTGACGGATCTGATGCGGACACCCGACATGTCCGAGGAACAAGCGGAGTATGTGAATATGATCGAAACGAGCGGTAATATTTTGCTTTCACTGCTCAACAATATGATGAACTTTAACATCAACGAAGCCGGAAAAACGGTTATTCATGATGACCCCTTTGATTTGGTCAGTACCATTGAGAACACCGTTTATCTCTATGCCGGAACAGCTGCGAGCAAAAAGATAGAACTGGGGTTAAACCTGAATCTGAATGTATCGCAGGTTTTCATTGGTGATGAGATCAAGATTGGCCAGATGTTGGGCCATGTGATGCAATACGCCATGGACTCCACTCGGGAAGGTGCTGTACTGGTGACAGCAGAGATGAGGGGAGAGGAAGTAGAGGATACAAGCCTTCTCTTGCTACGGGTTAGATACACGGGACAGATGTTATCTGACAACCGTTTGCGAATCTCTACTGCCAAACCAGAAACGATGAGTACCGAAAAACTGATTGGCAGCAATCTGGGACTAGCAGTCAGCCAGAATCTGGCGATCTTGATGCATGGCCGTATTCAGGTGAACAGTCTCCGAGGCGACGAAACCGAGTTCCAGATTTCATTGCCATTACGCAGGTATTGGGACTTGCCGCAAATCACAAGTGTGCAGCAACGTTTGAAAGCTAAAAAGGTGTTACTCGCGAAAGATCCTGATATTTTGCAGGGCGTATCCTCCTTGATGCGGAATTGGGAGATGGATGTGCACATGACTTCGGGTTCAGCCACTGCATATGAATGGATCAAGGAAGGTTATAAGCCGGATGTAGCTGTTGTTGACCTGGGCTTGCGTGAGGGCATTACAGTCGATTTCGTAATTGAGCTGAAACAGCAGATGGAAGCCTTGCCTGTCATTGTGCTCGTACCGTATGGCATGCATATGGATATTCAGCAGGCGGAGGTCTTTGATGCCGTGCTGACGAAGCCAGTTAGACAGACTGAGCTTTTAAATGCACTGAGTATTATTTTGCCATAAACGTTTGCTCAATGACCCGGCTATGTCATCTGGGCTAATCCCCCCTATTGAGGTTAAAAAACGTATATTTCTATTGAGGTTAAGAGGATACAAGCTTCTATTGAGTTAAGAAGTAGCATAGCTCTTCCAAGGTTACAGAAGGCACATCACATCGCATGTGCCTTTTTTGTAATTTTTCCTGAGGTTCTACGTATATGTTTTTCCATTTGTTCAGGTTGGGTTACAATAGGAGATGCAACTTAACTTCATCATTTCTACATTCTGAGGAGGACATGCATTCATGGATTATCGCAGGTTGGGTGGAAGCGGACTGAAAGTAAGCGAAATCAGCTTAGGCAGCTGGTTGACGTACGGAGGATATGTGGAACGTGAAAATGCGGTGAAATCAATTGAAACGGCATTTGATGAAGGCATTAACTTTTTTGATACAGCCAATGCTTATGAGCGGGGCGCTGCCGAAGTATTACTCGGTCAAACATTGAAAGCGTACTCACGGAGTTCTTATGTTCTCGCAACCAAGGTGTTTAACAAAATGGGTGATGGCCCTAACGATCACGGGTTATCCCGCAAACATATTATGGAGCAGTGCGATGCGAGCCTGAAGCGCCTTGGCACCGATTATGTTGATATCTACTATTGCCATCGTTATCATCAGGAGACCCCGATAGAGGAGACCCTCCGTGCACTGGACGATCTGGTGCGCCATGGTAAAGTGTTGTATGTAGGTGTAAGCCAGTGGACCGCAGCTCAGATGGAAGCTGCGCTTGGTACAGCAGACCGCCTGTTGCTGGATCGTATTGTGGTGAATCAACCGGTATATAATATGTTTGATCGGTATATTGAGAGCGAGATCATTCCTTTGGGTGAACGTAAGGGCATCGGACAGGTTGTTTATTCACCACTTGCACAAGGTTTGCTGACAGGGAAATATACAACTGCCTCCGATATCCCGGAGAATAGCCGGGCAGCCAAGCTTGGCTGGGATGAAGGGAAAATCAGCGCAGATCGCATCGGCAAAGTACGCCAATTAGTTGAAGTTGCAGACAAGCTGAACCTGAAGGTGGGACAACTGGCGCTGGCCTGGATTTTGCGGCAAAATAATGTTTCCAGCGCTCTGGTCGGAGCGAGCCGTCCGGAACAGGTTAAAGAAAATGCTGCAGCTTCTGGAATTAAGCTGGATGCTGCTGTTATTGCAGAGATTGAACAAATTCTGGCCTGACACGTTATCTCTTATATATAAGGACGGTAAGAACGAATTTGTTTAATGTATGGGAAAGGGATGTCCCGCTTGCCTTGGTTGAGGCAGGTGAGACATCCCTTTCGTTTCGTCGTTAAGACTAATCATCATCTCAAAATGAATCATTATCGACAACCGTGATATTCCGGGGCGGCAATGAGCATACCCTGTTGCGTCCCGTATTTTTGGCTTCATACAGCGCGCGGTCAGCTTGATCAAACAGGTCGTTGTCATCATGGTCATCACAGTGATCAGGGTAAACGGCTACACCAATGGAGATCGTGAGTTTTACGGTCTGACCGTCCGGCAGGATGAAAAGAGATCGGGCCACAGCTTTACGCACGGATTCTGCAATAGCCATGGATTGATGATAGCCACAATCGAGCAATAGAATTGCAAATTCTTCTCCACCGTTACGGGATACAAGATCGGTGGATCGCGCATGTTCTACAAGCAATTGCCCAAGTTGTTTCAATACTGAATCTCCGGCAGAGTGACCAAACGTATCGTTTACCTTTTTGAATCGATCAATATCAATAACCAGCAAGGAAAGCTTCTGATGATACTGCCTTGCATGCTGAAGCTCAGACTGGAGAGACTGTTCGAATTGCCGCCGATTGCTCAGATCCGTCAAATGGTCCGTGGAGGCTCGTCGTTCCAGCAGAAATAACATTTCGTTGGATCTATTGATAAATTCCGCGATAAAATATATGAAAAGGCCGCCAGCAAAGGCAATAGTCATCTGTATGGGATATACTTTCATCAATGTATTCATGCTGGGCGTGTTCATCAGCAGTACGATAAATATCATGGTCATGCCTAAGAGATTCATGGTAATAATCTTGGTTAATCTGGACCACGAAGCGTAGGCAAAATACACACCTGCCAGCCCGAGTAGGATCATGATAAATGCTGCATCAATGGCTGCTGAGGTAATACCAAACATAACGATACGAAGGATCGCTATGATGATTCCGGTGATGACCGAAGCGAGCCCGCCAAGATATACGGCTGCAGTCACGACAGCCAAATGCCGCAGATCCACAATGGTAGTATCATTGATATGGAAAGAATAATTCATAAGCACTGTACCGTATAGGCCGAATAAAAAGCCACCGACTAGCTGAACGCGAAGCGAGGGAAAAGGCAAACGAATGCTGTAGTATTTGGCGATTATTCCTGACAGGTATAGAAAGGAAATGATCACACAGAGATTGACAAAAAACGTGCTTAACAACCAGCATCCCCCCTTTTACGCACATCCCTCTATTTTATCTGAAAATCGGTGTGGTAGCGAACCATATAATCCCAAATGTTTGAAGGGTTTGGTTTTAATGCGCTATAAAATTCTAAAACGTGTGCGTACGGGACAATATTGACTTCCCTATGCATTAAGATTTATACTTAATCTAAATCAAAATCTTTTTGATATATATAAGCTAAAGCGAACGAAGATGTTCGAGAGGTATATACATTTGAAAAATAGAAAAAGGGGACTTGGTTGTGAAAACGTTAAATCTGACAATACAACGGCAAGCCGTGTATGATGTCGTACGTAAATCAGAAGACCATCCAACGGCTGCCGATGTAATGAACCGGCTGGTGGAACAGGGGTACAATCTGGCTTATGGCACGGTATACAATTCTCTTCGCTATTTAACAGACAAAGAGTTGATCAGGGAGCTTAAACTTGGCGAAACAGCAAGCCGATATGACGCCCGGATGGATGATCACCAGCATATTATGTGTGAAGTATGCGGTAAAGTGGACGAGGTGATGACAGAAGTTCCTCCACAATGGATGAAGCAGGTAGCGGCAGAAACCGGTTATTCAATAGATCATGCACATGTGGTATTTGGAGGTGTCTGCGGGGAATGCAAAACCAAACGGGTCAAGTAAAAGTGAAATGGTTAGGCCGCCGTTTGCCACTTCGGGTCAAACCTGCGCTGGAAGATTCAGGAAGTGCACCTCTCGTGGACAACTGCCCGATTACCAGACGTGTCATTCTGATCAGCCCGATGCCGGGTCAGGTGCATGAGCTGGTGAAGGCTCTGACAGATAGTTGCTTTGACGTACTTGTGTTCCATCGCTGGGAACCGGATCTCCATGAACGGCTTGTTTTTGATCTACTGATCTATGACCTCTCGGTTGCCGGAACGATTGATGCATTTACGGGAATCCACAGCCGCTTGAACCGCGAGGCGGAGCAAACGACACCTTGTCTCTACCTGGTGGGAGAGAAGATGATTGGCAGTGCAAGCGGACCGATGCTTCAGGAGGAGTTGCTTGTATGGCCTGCACGCCCGCAGGAGGCACTATACCGGGTACAGCGCATGATTGGCAGCAGTCCTGTGATGCCCAAGCGAGCTTTTTTACCTGAAGAGGGACAGCGAATCGGATTCAAAGACTTGGTGCTGGATCGGGAACGGATGAGTGTGCAGCGTGATCAGGATCGCATTCATCTGACCAAGACGGAGTATGATCTGTTACTCAAGCTGATTGATGCCAAAGGTGCAGTCATCTCGCGTGAAGAGATGCTTAGTGATATTTGGGAGACTGATTTTACAGGTGGAAGCAATGTGGTGGATGTTCATATCAAAAGCTTGCGTAAAAAATTGGGCGATAATGCGTCTTCGCCGCAATATATTGTAACGGTTAGAGGGGTAGGCTACCGCTTGGCGGATTAGTAGTATCCCATACAAGTTGAACTAAAGATTTTACACTAACCTGTATAGGATACAAGAATGGCCTCACGTAGTGTAATTGCGATTGGGAATATGAGCTCATGGTTATCTTGTTAGCGATTCAGATAAGGCGTAGATCGTTTATTAAATGATCTACGCCTTATTTTATTTTCCGGTGTCATATGAAACCTCTTTTGTATGCTTCATGTTTCATTCATCTTTAGCGTAACAACCTCATCTGAACCTCATGCGAACCTCATGCAGTAGATAGATGGGACATGTTAGAATCATTTTAACAGTTAGATCAAGTCTAAATGTATATTTGAACGAACGGTGAATATGATTGGAATTAGTAGATAGATACAGCAGACATGAGACCCATTATAAGGAGGACAACAGGATGACAGATCGTTTGACAACTAACCAGGGAGCACCGGTAGGAGATAATCAGAATTCGCGCACAGCAGGTAGAAGAGGGCCAACCTTGTTGGAGGATTACCATCTGATCGAGAAAATTGCCCATTTTGACCGCGAACGCATTCCTGAACGGGTTGTCCATGCAAGAGGTGCAGGAGCACATGGGGTGTTCAAGCTGGAGCAGAGCATGAAGGCATATACGTCAGCCGATTTCCTGCAAGAGCCGGGCACAGAAACGGATGTGCTCGTGCGGTTTTCAACTGTAATTCATGGTACGGGTTCTCCTGAGACCGCACGTGATCCGCGCGGGTTCGCCGTTAAATTTTATACACGTGAAGGAAATTATGATATTGTGGGTAACCATCTGCCTGTTTTCTTCATTCGGGATGCGATTAAATTTCCGGATATGGTGCACTCTCTCAAACCGGCTCCGGATACCAACATTCAGGACCCGGCACGGTATTGGGATTTCATGACGCTGACACCGGAATCCACACATATGATGACTTGGCTGTTCTCTGATCTGGGAACGCCTGCGAGTTACCGAGAGATGGATGGTTTCGGGGTACACGCATTTAAATGGATAAATGCCCAGGGCGAAGTTCACTATGTAAAATACAAATGGGAATCGGTTCAAGGGGTTCGCGCTTTCTCACGTCAGGAAGCTGCTGAAGTTCAGGGTCAGGATTTCAACCATGCAACACGTGATCTGCATGAACATATCAAAAACGGAGAATTTCCGCAGTGGAAGCTGCAAGTGCAACTACTGAAGCCGGAACAGATGGATGATTTCTCCTTCGATCCGCTTGACCCGACCAAAACATGGCCTGAGGATGTGCTGCCGTTCCAGACAGTAGGGACGATGACATTGAATCGTAATCCTCAGAATTTCTTCGCGGAAGTGGAGCAGGCGGCATTCTCACCAAGTGCCGTCGTGCCAGGCATTGAACCGTCTGAGGATAAATTGTTGCAGGGTCGTCTGTTCTCCTACCCGGATACACAGCGGCACCGTCTTGGACCCAACTATTTGCAAATTCCAGTGAATTGTCCGTATGCACCTGTGCGCAATCATCAGCGTGATGGGCTCATGAACGTGAACCAGGACCCCTCTCCCGTAAACTATGAGCCTAACAGCTCAGGTAACAGTCCACAGGAAGATCCGGCTTATCGGGAAACTCAGGTTCCATTGCAGGGGCATATTACACGAGAAAAGATTGAGAAAACAGATGATTACACGCAGGCAGGGGAACTGTTCCGCTCCTTCACACCAGAAGAACAGCAACATCTACTGGATAATCTGACGAATGATCTCAAAGCCGTACCGGTAGATATCCAGATGCGAGCATTATGCCACTTCTTCCGGGCAGACGGACAGCTGGGTGGACGACTGGCTCATGGCTTGGGCGTGGATATCTCTGGGCATATGCCAAAATAAAGCGAGACTACTTGTGGATACGGGAACTTCCTGCATTTTGAACAAGCGGATAGCTGGTCTTGATACCAGCTTGGAAAGGTCATGATACGAACCGGGTATGACTGCGATTTTGCAGCATTGCCCGGTTTTCTTATGTTATTTTATACACAAATGAAAAACATTTTTACAAATCATTTACATAAAATACCTGACATAGAGGTTGACTTCTCGTTTCTGGACACTACAATGGGTAGTGTGAGGGGTGTCAGAATATGAGAATACTCAATTTCAAAGTGGGCGAGCGAGGACTGAATCGTTTTTTTGGACCACTCGAGGCCAAGATTATGGAAGTATTGTGGGCTCGTCCCGGTAGTAGCATCCGTGAAGTACAGACGGCACTGGAGCAAGACAAAGACGTAAATTTCAATACGGTTATGACTGTGATGAATCGGTTGGTGGATAAGGGATTACTAGGCAAAACACAGAAGGGCCGCACATCGCTGTACCAGCCTGTACAAAGCAGGGAGGACTTTATGAACAATCAATCCAAGGAACTGTCCCAGGAATTGGTGGATGAATTCGGGACACTGGCAGTGAATCACATGCTGGATGCGTTAGATGAAGCCGACGAAGGCTTGATTGAACGGCTCGAGATGAAGATTAAGCAATGGAAAAAGGATAACGATTAAGATGTGGAAGACCCGTTCCAAGATTTTGTTCACCGTCGGGTTGGGTATTCCTGTACTCGTGCTCATGCAGATGTTCATGTATGCGATGTACAAAATATTTGGATGGGACATCCGGTTGAATCTGCTGTGGCTGTGCAATCACTGGATGAGTCGTATGGGGTGGATGTCTGTAGGTCAGTTCCTGATGCTTCTGGTTGTGCTGACTTTCGCTGGCACAAGCTGGATGTTGCTTAGACGAATTGTTCAGACACGCGCCGCGGTAACCAAGCTCCGCTCCATGGAGATTCGTGCTTGGTCGGAAGAATTGAATGCAAGGTACAGACATCTGAAGAAACCCCGATTTCTCGTTGTGGACAAACCTTCTCCGGTCGCGTTTACGATCGGGTTATGGCGCCCTTGCATCGTACTTTCAACAGGACTGCTCCGTATGCTCGATACGGATGAAGAGAAGGCCGTCGTGTATCATGAGGTTCACCATCTGTGGCATCGAGATCCGCTGAAAACAACGTTGCTATCGGTATTTGCTACGATGATGCCGTATATTCCTGTGCTGAAACATACGTCACAGCAATATCGGATCGTCAGAGAAATTTTAGCAGATAACGAAGCGATTGAACGTACGGGTAATGTTGCCGGTATTGGCAGTGCACTCTTGAAACTGCTCCGTGCCTGCACGCCATCTGGGGAGGGAAGAGCGATGACGATTCAGTCTTCGTTTGCCGATACGTCGGTAAATGTGCGCATTTCCCGTCTGCTCGACCCCGAACGTGATGTTACACTGCGCTTACCGCGGTATGCCATTCTAATCTCGGTAACGGTGTTTCTGTTGCTGTCTATCTTGTTTGTGTGGTCGATTGGATAGAAAACGGCCATGAACCAAGCAATCCATCAGGACTAAAATTATGAATGAAATGGGGAGATACGTGATGAATAACAAAACCATTGAAATTGGACTTTTTTTCTCAAGGATTATGATTGGTCTCATTTTTCTATTACATGGCTGGAGTAAATTCGAGGGTGGAATTAGCGGTACGGTTGGTTTCTTCGAAAGTATAGGCATTCCCGGTTTTATGGCTTCTGTTGTTGCTGTCATCGAATTGGCAGGAGGCGCGGCCATGATCTTGGGCCTGGGTACACGGGTGTTTGCTTTGTTGTTCATCGCGGTTATGGTCGGTGCAGTGTTCACAGCCAAGGCGGGGCAACCATTTTTGATGGGAACAGAGTTCGATTACATGCTGATGGCAGGATCATTGACTCTACTCCTGACAGGCAGCCGTTTTCTGGCACTGGATTATCTGTTTAACCGACAAGGAGCTACACGTCAGAACAGTCAACAAAATGTGAGTGCTTGATCTGCATCATAGGGAAATGTGGCATACGGCGTGGAGTATAATTAAAAGCATGCTCTAAAGAACCAAAGAAAAGTGTAACTTAAATTATAGAAGCGCAGCATAATTTCTGCGACCAAGCTCTTTGCTTACCGTCCGAAGAGGTAACGATAATTGCCGAATCGGACGGACAAGTAAAGAGCTTTTTGATATGGAAAAGGACTCCTCGCTTTTTTGGTTTGGACGTATTACCTTAACATTTGATATAATGAGAATAAGTATGCTACTAAGAAAAATTAAGAAGATAATACACGAATATTAACTATTATGAGGAGGCTCAGCGATATGATTAAGGTTATTCCATCCGAAGCACGTTCCAGCTTTGACCGTGGCTGGTTGCGAGGGAGTCACAGCTTTTCCTTTGGGGAGTACCAGGACCCGGATAACACAGCTTTTGGGCCTATGCGGGTAGCTAATGATGATGTCATCGCACCAGGTCGCGGTTTTGGGGCACATCCACACAGTGATATGGAGATTGTATCCATCGTGCTACATGGCAAGCTGAGACATGAAGATAGTCTGGGTAACGTTGCCGTAACAGGCTTTGGCAGCATTCAGCGCATGTCGGCAGGAAGTGGCGTCATTCATACGGAGCATAATGCCTCGGATACCGAGGAGGTTAGACTCCTCCAGCTGTGGTTTATGCCACATACGAAAGGGCTACAGCCATCTTATGAAACGACTTCTTTTGATACAGCTGCCCTGGAAGGGGCTCTTGTGCCTGTAGCATCATCGGATGGTGGGCCGCGGGTGGCCACGGTTCATCAAGACATGACGATTTACCTTGGGCGGTTATCCAAGGGCATGACGCTTGATTATGAACAGAACGAAGGTCGCCGCATGTACATTTTCTCCATTGAGGGCAAGCTTGGCCTGCAGCATGAACATGTGCTCTATACAGGAGATACCGCACGTGTGGAGCAGACTTCTTCTATGAAGCTGGAAGGGCATGAGGATACGTTTTATATGTTGATTGATTTGCCTTAATAAGAATAAGAACTCCCACTCCAAGATCAAAGGAGGAACGATACGTATGGCACAACAGGAATGGTTCATGGTAAAACACGGGGTGACCGGGCGTGGGCTAGCGAACAGCAAGACGGATGCAGCATTGTCTTATCGCTTTCAGCAGGAAGGAACAGGATACCTGTTCACTGTAATGGGACTTGATGAGCAGACTGCCTTGAAGATCATCGAGCTGAGACAGGAGTTAAACGTATTTCGTTTCGTACAGCGCAAAGACCGTCCTCTGACAAAGCACTGGTATTATGTTGATGGCGACCGCGTAAAATATGACAGCGACCGGCGCATGCTTACCATCTATGCCAAGTCCGAAATTCAATATATACCTGATGACTATTTTGCAGACTAACCGATCAGGACGAGCGTAAGATCTGGGGTTGTTATTCTGTTCATGGTGTAAGTTTTGATTTAAATGTATGGTTCAGTTTTCAAGTTGATCGTTTCGATCGTTAAGTCTTCCCTTGAGGAAGGCTTTTTTTTGTAAAAAAAGACCACATAATTCCCTGCCTTCTGGCACAAGCTACCTTGTATAAAAACCAAGAATGGAGGGGCGGCATAATGGCGGATAAATCATCAAAAGGTAGCGAAAAGTCCAGGAGTTCAGCATCAGCGACCGACAGCGGCAAATATGTACCCTTGGGACTGCCGTCCCCGCCTATTCTGAAACAACCGATCAGTGCCGTACATACAACTCAAATCCAGGCGTTAAAAGAAATCTTCTCGAACTCTTCGGACGTAGTGTTCCGCAACGTTATGATCACACCGGAGGTTCAGGGGCTTCTCGTGTATGTCGAGGGCATCGTGAATTCGGCTGATATTCAGGAGCATATGCTACGCCCGCTTATTCGAGGGCTGATCCAGCAACGTACAGACGAGCCCGATGTGCCGATTGATGATACGCGAATTGAATTAACGCAGGTCAAACGAGTTCAGACCTGGGCTGCCGCGACCGAGGGCGTGCTCGCCTCATCGGCCTTACTGGTTATGGACGGAAAAGCCGAAGCTTGGCTATTCAACGTGAAAGGTGGGGTACGTAGAGGGGTAGAGGAGCCGCAGACGGAGTCGGTGATCCGGGGGCCTCGGGAAGGATTTACGGAGACGCTGCGGGTTAATACGTCTTTGTTACGTTTCAAACTGAAGACACCTGCGCTAAAAATGGTAAGTATGACGCTGGGCTCCGACACCAAAACGGATGTCGTTTTGGTCTATCTGGAAGGGGTCGCTGATCCCCAATTGATTCAGGATGTCAAAAAACGTCTGGAGAAGATTGAGATCGACGGTATTCTGGAGAGCGGTTATATCGAGGAGCTTATCGAGGATAACCCGAATTCCCCGTTTCCACAGATGCACTATTCGGAGCGCCCGGATACAGTCGCCGCAAATCTGCTGGAAGGTCGATTCTCTATCATGGTGGACGGAACGCCGTTTGCATTGATTGCTCCCGTGACAATGTGGCAGATGTTACAGGCTAGTGAGGACTATTATGAGCGATTCTTCATTACAAATCTGATTCGCTGGATACGCTTTTTGTTTGTATTTATTGCGTTGTTCCTGCCGGCTCTGTATATCGCCATTACGACCTTTCATCAAGATATGCTACCAACTACACTGATTCTCAGCATTGCTGGTGCCCGTGAAGCCATCCCTTTCCCGGCACTCATTGAAGCGCTCATTATGGAATTATCTTTTGAAGCGCTAAGGGAAGCCGGGGTCAGGTTACCTAAAACGGTGGGGCAAGCAGTCAGTATTCTCGGTGCCCTTGTGATTGGTCAAGCTGCCGTGCAGGCGGGTATCGTCTCTGCCCCGATGGTTATTATCGTATCGATGACGGGTATTGCATCCTTCACCATTCCGCGCTTCAACTTTGCCATTACCGTAAGGCTGTTACGGTTTCCGATCATGCTTCTGGCAGGCATGCTGGGATTATACGGCATCGTGATTGGTCTAGTGTTGATTTCTGTACATCTGACACAGATGACATCTTTTGGTGTACCTTATCTGTCAGGGGTGAGTCCATACCATAAGAAGGATACCAAAGATATTTTGGTCCGGGTGCCTTGGTGGAAAATGATTAATCGTCCTTCGACCGTGCACCGGGATCGCAAACGTATGGCTAGAGATATTAATGGTTCGCCCGAAGCAGAGGAAGGATGGTGATTCCATGCGGTTTCTTATGAAGTATAGGGCTGTCATTTCGTTGATCCTGTGTACATCTCTGCTTGCAGGTTGCTGGGACCGCGAAGAGATTAATGATATTGCGTTTGTCATTGGTATTGCTGTTGATAAAGAAGGGAAGGATTACCGGTCTAGCCTGCAGATTGCCCTCCCTGGACAGTCGGGTGCTTCGGGCAGTGAAGGTGGCGGCGGAGGAACGAGCGGAGATAAACCGTGGTTTATCCTCTCTAATACGGCTCGTACACTGCGGGGGACATCGCTTGAGGGTCAGAAGTCACTCTCTCGCCGAATTTATTATGCTCATCGCCGCACCATTCTTATTGGAGAAGCATTAGCACGGGAGGGAGTTGCCCCGATGCTTGACCTGTTCACAAGATATCCGCTTAACCGCTTGTCGGCATTGCCTGTTGTCACCAGGGGTGAAGCGCATAAAGTTATAGACACGGATGCACCGATTGAGAAGTTCCCTTCCGAGATGGTGCGTGAATTATGTTTTCTTAACACGAGGAATCCAAGATCCCTTAAAACATTTATAGACTCGATTCTGGATGAAGGAGTGGACCCATTTCTACCTATCGCATCCGTTTCAGACAATGTACCACAGGATTGGAAGGGCGCCGTAACCAATATCAAACTGGACGGCTTGGCTATTTTCAAAAAAGACAAGCTGGTGGGCATGATGGACAAGGCCCCTGCCGATGCTTTGATTCTTGCCATGGGTGAAGCCAATGAACCCGAGGTCATGATTAAGGCCCCGCGGGGAGAAGGGGACCTGTTCATTAAATTGAACGAGAACAATTCTTCGCTGCATCCCAAGATTGTGAATGGCAAAGTGAGTGTAACCATTCGATTGTATGCCAAAGGGGTCATTGTGGATAACGAATCCGATTACGGTGACAGGCGTGAGAAAGAAATTTTAAATTTAAATGAGGCTGTGCATCGGAAGATTAAAGAGGATATTGAGGAAGGCGTAGAGCTGGTTCAACACAAATTCAAAGCGGACATTCTTGGCATCGGTCGTTCTATCCACAGACAATTACCGAAGGAGTGGGACAAGATTAAGGATCGTTGGGAGTTTCTCTATCCGGAGGTTCAGGTAACTGTGGAACCGCATGTCATTATTGAGAATGTCGGTATTGTCAATAAACCGATTGGAGTCGTAGAGGAGGACATTATACATGATTAAACCGCTACTGTACACTTATCTGGCAATGGTAATCGGGGTGCTGATTATGGATTTCAGGCATCTGAAGCAGGCGGCACCTATCAATCGATGGTTATCTTATGTCATCATCGCGGTTGGAACAGGGATCTGGTTTTATGTTACAACGTTGAAAAAAACCGTGTTTGTATCCGTATGGATGAGTCATATTATTCAACGTCTGCTACCAATGCCTTGAGGATATGGCTTATGTCATCTTAGTATGCAAGAAACTGGTACGGAAGGAGGGACAGGATGATTCAGAAGGTAACGCACAGGCAAATGGTCTTGATGCTCATGTTGCTTAGTATTACGGGTACATTGCTGCAACCTCATACACAAGCTATTTTTTACGCAGAACAGCATGCTTATCTTTGTTACATACCGGTTGTGCTGATTATGTTTACATCGATGTGGATGCTCAGCCGTGTCCAGCGGCGTTTTCCGGATAAGGATCTGTTTGAATCGTTAATGACACGATTCCCCTTTCTCGGAAGATTGGCCGGATTGATGTACATCGCGTTTTTTTTCTTTGTATTTGCGAGAGATATTCGGTTAACAGGGGATTATGTGAGTATTACATTGCTGGAAACAACACCAATATCTATTATTGTGCTTACGTTGCTCATTATGGCTATATTTATCGTGCGGGGCGGTTTGGGTTCTCTGGTTGGCATGGTGGAGCTGTATGTGGCTCTTTTTTTGTTAAACTCCATCATTGTGCCGTTTATGCTAATTCAGCAGATCAATCTGGATAACCTGAAGCCCTATTTCGATGTTGACCTGGCGGGTGTGGGCAGGGGGAGCTGGTATCTCTTTTCGTTTTATGGAGAGATGATTGCTCTGCCCTTTGTGATGAGGGGAAGTGACTTTCGAGTGAAATCGATTTTCACTGGCAACATCGTCACGGCACTACTGATGATGCTTATTGTCATCGAAACCATTACATCCATCGGTGTACCTATTGCTTCGAGGCTGGTGTATCCATCGTATGAGCTGGCAAGACAGTTGCAGATTAGTGACTTTCTGGATCGGTTTGATCTGGCGCTTGCCGCAGCAACCTTGCCGTGTATCATAACCAAGATTGCATTTGACCTGTATTTTGTGTGCTGGGGATTAAAACGCATGATTCCCAAAGTGTCTGGTAAAGTACTAACCGGACCCATTGCGTTGCTCGGTTTTGTATGTGCGTTCTGGTTTTTCCGCAATGCGATTCAGCTGAATCGGTTCACTCGGGAATGGACATGGGTTGCGATTGTATTTGAGGTGCTGTTTCCAATCGTATTCTTTCTATTTCTTCGTCCACGGAAAAAGGAGGCTGGGCATGCCCCGAACTCTGAATCGGGAGAGAGGGCATCCAGAGGCAAACAGCAGGAAGCAGAACAGAAGCAGGAGCAGGCATCTGGTGAATCAGATCACGCTGAAGGGAAGACAGAAGGCAAGTCAGAGGAGCAGTCTGGTGATAAGTCAGCGGAAAAATCTATAAAGAAGAAAGGTAAAACATCCCATGGCGGCGGTAATCTGCAGCCTTCCTGATAAAAACCATAAAAAATCGTTATAGCTAAAGAGCTCGGAAAGCAAGCAGGCATGGTTTCCCTCCGTACAAGGAGCCTGTATACTGTAGTCAGATTGGTGAACTTTCGGCTTAATAAACGGGGGGAACATAAATGGCTCAACATTTGGCAGGGGTACGTGTGGCGTTAACCGGACCGAGAAAGTCCAAAGAGATGTCTTTATTGGTAGAGAAGATGGGAGGAATCCCGCTTGTGCGTCCTGCGCAAGGCACAGTGTTTCTGGATGACCGTAACATTCGAGATGGACTGGTTTCCTGGATCTCTGATCCGCCGGAATGGGCTATTTTGACGACGGGCATGGGGCTGGATGCTTTGTTCGACATGGCTGAGGACATGGATATAGCCGGGCAACTTCGGGATGTATTGGCTGGATCATGCATTGCGGCTCGAGGGTACAAAACAGTGAATGCACTCAAGAAACTGAAGTTGACACCACTTGTACGAGATGATGATGGTAGTACAGATGGATTGATCCGTGAATTTGGTTCACATGATCTGACAGGCAAAAAGGTGATGTTGCAGTTGCATGGGGAGACTGCCCCCAAGCTGGTTCGCTGGTTAGAAGAACAAGGGGCTATTGTGCGGCAGGTGTTGCCGTATCGTCACGTACCGCCGGAAGAGACAGAGCTGGAGCAACTGCTGAATGAAGTAATTCAGCATAAGTTAGATGCGGTGGCCTTTACAAGTGGGCCGCAGGTTCGGTTTTTGACGGAATATGCGACATCTCAAGGGAAGCTGGAGCAGATGCTAACAGCTTTCAAGGAAGGGGTAGTCCCGGCCTCTGTTGGTAGAGTTACGGCGAACGCGATGCGTGAGGAAGGTATCGAAGCGCTGGTTGTACCAGACGAAGAGAAGATGGGAGCGCTCATCGTTGAACTGGGACGTTATTTTGCCGCGAATCCGGTGGGTGTCCGCGAAGATTAATAAAGGCAGATCGTGCAGAGATATTTAGATGTTCGGAGCAAGGCCTCAATGTGAATATTGAAAGATTGCGACATAGCCGTATGTAGAATAGAAGACGCAATTTGTATACAGAGGAGTATTAAGTTTAGAAGAAATCACATCAGGTATCTGGTGGATATATAAAGGTTCTGATCCGTTTTTGCGGATCGGGATCTTTTTTCATTTTTATCCAAAATTAATGGTTAGGACAATCTTGAGAAGCGTGGACATTATTTCCTGACCGATGGTATGATGAAGACAATATGAAAGCAGCAAGGTGCTCTTGCATAAAGCAAGAGGTAACAGGGAATCGGGTGCAAGTCCCGAGCGGTCCCGCCACTGTAATGGTGAAGCGTTTTCCATGAAAGTCACTCGGTACAACGGGGAAGACAGGAAAGAAAGCTAATGATCCAGAGCCAGGAGACCTACCTTGCGTGTGTCACCAAACCCTTCGCGGAAAGGAGTGGTGTACGATAAGTTCGGGAAAGGGACAAACCGTGGGTTGTCCTGTGAGGCTCTATATGGGCTATTATGGCTGTATGCAATTCCTTATTATGGAATGTTACAGGCCAGATTTCCTGAGTGTAAGTACATGCATATCTCATCCGTGATTAGGATGGGATTTTTTTGTTTTTTTGCACAGGAATGAAGTTAAAGTTACCTGGTTGAGCAGAAGGAATGATGAGTGACAGGGAAATAAAGTGAAAGAGCCCCATCTATATCGGGGAACTTTTTAGATAAACAAGGTTGGGGCGTTAATCGTATGACAAGCGGAGTGAGGGGGAAAAGGGATGCAAAAGCAAGGCAAGTTGCTGATCATCGGTTTCGGTCCAGGTGCGATGGAGCACATAACCAAACGGGCACTGGATGCATTGCAGGAAAGCGAGGTCATCATTGGATATAACACCTATGTGGATCTGATCCGGCCTTTGTTGAATGGACAAGCCATTGTGCGTACAGGCATGACGGAGGAAGTCAGCCGGGCACAGGAAGCGGTAAGACAAGCGGAAGCAGGCCACATTGTTGCCGTAATCTCCAGTGGGGATGCCGGGGTATACGGTATGGCAGGACTTGTATATGAGGTGCTGATCGAGCAAGGCTGGAAGCCGGATACAGGCGTAGCTGTCGAGGTTATTCCTGGCGTGTCGGCTATTCAATCGTGTGCTTCCTTGCTGGGTGCGCCTGTTATGCACGATGCATGTACGATCAGCCTCAGCGATCATCTGACACCATGGGAAACCATTATTCGGCGGGTTGAGGCGGCGGCATCGGCTGATTTTGTTATTGCTCTGTATAATCCCCGCAGTGGACGGCGTACACGCCAGATTGTAGAGACGCAAGAGATGTTGCTTCGTTACCGTGATCCGAAGACACCGGTCGGCTTGGTCAAAAGTGCATATCGGGAACGTCAGGACGTGGTCATGACTACGCTGGAGGAGATGCTGAATCACGATATCGGTATGTTAACCACCGTGATTATCGGCAATTCCTCGACCATGATGTACGAAGGCCTCATGGTCACCCCGCGCGGATATCAGCGGAAATATACGCTGAACTCCGCGGAACAGCCGCTCAGGCCCCATGAGCGGCTACGCACCGAAGCCGAGCCATGGTCGCTCGGCGCGCAAGAAGCCCGCGCTGCCGCCTCCGGCGAGGCAGCGGGCAATAGCACGGCCCGCGATACGCAGGCCGTGCCGCCGGCGGAGCCAGCCCTGCGCGGCGCCAGCGCCGGAGCAGGCACGGCTCCGCAAGGGCAGCCGCCCGCAAGCGCATGGGCGGCGACCCCGCCTGCGGCAAGCCTGGCGAGCGGTGCTGGCACCGCCGTGCTTGCCGCAGAGCGGCCCGCGTCCGCGGCGGCAGAGGCCGCACCGCGCGCTGCCGCTGCGGCGCCACGCGCCGGCGCAGCCGAGCTCGCCGCGGAGGCGCTGACGCGGCTCGCGGCAGGCGGTGCGCTCGCGGGCGAAGCGGCAAGCCGCTGGCTGGACGCATCGGCGTCAGGCCCGGCAGCCGCGGGCGCGCAGGGCGCGAGCAGTTCAGCTGTGCTTGGCGCAGCCGCTGCTGTGCCCGTGCCGGGGCGCAAGGCGCCGCTCTTTGAGATCGGCGTGTCGCCCGGCGTGGGCAACAAAAAGTTCACCGCCACGCAGATGGCCCTGCTGGCGCAGTGCGCAAGCGAGGACGGCGAGCTGGAGTATACGCCGGAGCACCAGATCATTCTGAGAGTGCCGACGTTTGAACCGGATGCGCTGGTAGACGAGCTACGCGCAGCGAACTTTATCGTGGTGCCGATTGGGGACGTGATCAAGGTCAAAGCCTGTGACTTCTGCAACCTGGAGAAGGACGACGCGGTGCCGATGGCTAACCATCTGCAAGAAGTGATCGGCGGATTGTCTGCTCCGAAGGAAACGAGTGTGGCGTTAAACGGCTGCGGGATGGCTTGTTACGGAGCAGTGCTGGAGGATATCGGCATCGTGTACCGCAAGGGCGGCTACGATCTGTTCCTTGGCGGTAAAAAGTTTGGCCGCAATGCACATCCGGCTCAGCCTGTAGCAGAGGGCATTCCGGGTGATCAGATCGGCGGCATTGTGGAGCGCATTGTTGCGGAGTACAAGGAAAAGGGACATCCGAACGAGCGGTTCCACAAGTTTTTCAAACGCGTAGGTGTCATTCAAGGCTTCCGTCATGTGGATGCGCCAGTCACCGTTGAAGTGAATCCGGTTTGCGGTGACTAAGAAGTGGAATTGCATGGTATGTATGGGTCAAGCCTGAAAGTCCACTTAAGCATCAGAGGCAGGGTCATCTACGGAGAATGAGTGGTCACAACACCAAAAAATAAACGAAACACAATCCTCGGCTGAAGCCCGGCTGATATAGATAGATAAGACATGCAAAGTTGAACCCATTGCAGAATTAGAAATAGGTTATACCTTTCTTCCTTGGAGCCGAGTGGAGAGCCTTACGAATATGAGAAATCCGATCTACGGATCGGACAGAGGAGGAAATATAGAAGATGGATGCCATTTTGTTGGTGGGACACGGGAGCCGTGATCCCGAGGGGAACCGCGAGTTAAAGGAGTTTGCACGTGAGGTCGCTGAGCAGGCACCGGAGAACACACTGGTGGAAACCTGTTTTCTGGAATTAACCAGACCGAGTATTGCGGATGGAGTTACGGCTTGTGTAGATCGAGGCGCGACACGCGTCGTACTCGTACCGATTATTTTATTTGCAGCGGGACATGCCAAGATTGATATTCCGAATGCGATTGATCGTGCCAAAGCACGTTATCCGCAAGTGCAGTTTATTTATGGGCGTCCGATCGGTGTGCATGAAAAAGTCGTGCAAATTATGCAAACTCGTCTGCAAGAGGCGCAACCTGTACGTGTTGCAGCTCAAGGTGAAGGTGGAACAGATACAGCAGTTGCAGTGGCCGCTCCGCCTGCTACGGTTACTGATGAAGAGACCGCTGTACTTGTGCTTGGACGGGGAAGCAGTGACCCGGATGCCAACAGTGACTTTTTCAAAATGACCCGTATGCTGTGGGAGAAGCTACCGTACAGATGGGCGGAAAGCAGCTTTATCGGCGTAACCCAGCCTTCTTTCCCGGATGGATTGGAACGTTGCCTCTTGCTTGGTGCGAAAAAAATTGTTGTCATGCCGTATTTCCTCTTTACCGGTGTGCTGATTAAACGCATTGATGAGATGACGGCCGAATTTGCAACCGCGCATCCGGATATTCAAGTCGAAATCGGTGGTTATTTCGGTTTCCATCCGAAACTGGTCGAGCTGGTGCTGGAACGTGCGCATGAGGGGTTATACGGACGGGTTACAGCCAACTGTGACAACTGCCAATTCAGACTTGAAGCAGCCAAACATCACCACCACCATCACGACCATGACCACGGGCATGACCACGATCACGACCATGATCATCACGACCACCACGACCATGATCACCATGATCATCACGATCACGGACATGACCATGACCACGGGCACGATCACGACCATCATGATCACCACCACGATGATCATAGCCACAGTCATGGACACGACCATCAGCACGAAGGTCAGCATGTCCATAGTCATGATGATGAGCATGAACGTCATGATCATAAGCACGACGGTGGGTACTCCGAGCTGGCGGCCGTTACTCGTGAGGCGACACTTGATTTCCATCATGACCATGACGAAGAGCTACATCACTCGCATCATGAGCACGATGGACATCGGAGCAAACAGCAGCACAATTTAGCAGGAGCAGAAGGAAATGTACAGCAGCATTCATCCTCTTCTAAGGCACAAGTGGCATCAACTTCCGAGCAGGTGAAGCGTTCATGATCCTCATGTTATGCGGTACCAGTGATGCACGCGAACTTGCGATCCGAATCCAGCAACAAGGACATAACGTCCTGACCTCGGTTGTGACCGATAGCGCAGCCCAAAGTCTGACCGAAGCCGGCTTACCTGTGCGGACGGGCCGATTGACCGTAGAGGCGATGGTGCAGTTGATCCGTGAAAAAAACACCCCTGTGCTTGTAGATGCGAGTCATCCTTTTGCCGAAGAAGCCCATGCGAATGCCATGGAAGCCGCGAAACAGGCGGGCATCCCTTACATTCGTTACGAACGAACCGGGCTTGCTTATGATGACCATGAACTATTACATGTCGTGTCATCTTATGATGACGCAGCACTCAAGGCCAAAGAGCTGAAAGGCTCCGTCATGCTGACGACAGGTAGCAAAACGCTACAAATCTTCACCAAGCACCTGCTTGGTGATCCGGATATACGACTTGTTGCACGCATGCTCCCCCGTCTCGACAATATGGAGAAATGCGGTGAACTGGGCGTAGAGCAGCGCAATATTATTGCGATGCAAGGACCTTTTTCCCGAGAAATGAATGAGGCACTTTACAAGCACTATGCAACAACGGTGATGGTCACCAAGGAAAGCGGAAAAACCGGAGCCGTGGACGAGAAGATCCAGTCTGCACTGGAGCTGGGCATTCATGTTGTGCTGATCTCACGTCCAGAGGCGGAGTTTGGCACGGTGTTTGATCATTTTGACGGTGTATTGCACGAGCTGAAAGGGATTCTGGGGCAGTGATTTCCCTGATAGGCTTAATTTGAATAACGCAACTTTGAACGGCTTGATTGTGAATATCGAAAGAAGAATGGAGTGATTCGGGTGGATTTCAAAACAGAGTTTAAACCGCTGACCGTGCAACCTCAGGAAATTGAAGGTAAAAGTTTTGAGATGATTACGGAGGAACTGGGGGAGCACCCGTTTACCGATGAGCAGTATCCGGTCGTACAGCGTGTCATTCATGCTTCGGCTGATTTTGAACTGGGCCGCAGCATGGTGTTTCACCCGGATGCAATACAGGCAGGTATCGCCGCGCTACGCGCAGGCCAATCTGTTATTGCAGATGTGCAGATGATTCAGGCAGGCGTGAGCAAGGATCGTATCCGCGGTTTTGGCGGCGATGTACATGTACATATTTCCGATCCGGATGTGATGGAAGAAGCCAAACGCCTCAACACTACTCGTGCGATCATCTCGACACGCAAAGCAACCCAAATGTATGACGGGGGCATCTACGCTATCGGTAACGCGCCAACGGCGCTGCTGGAGTTAATTCGTCTTGTCAAAGAGGGCGAGGCCAAGCCGGGGCTGATCATCGGCATGCCGGTAGGTTTTGTATCCGCGGCCGAGTCCAAGGACGAGCTACGCAAGCTGGACATTCCTTTTATCACCAACATCGGTCGCAAAGGCGGCAGTACAATCGTTGTGGCAGCACTTAACGCAATCTCGTTGATGGCTGTGAAGGCAAATTAGGCCAAATAACGTTATCTGTGATCGTTAGCGCTTAGTCGTGGGTGTAACAGGTGTCAAAGTAAACGAGATCCTTAGCATGCGAGTCACCAGAGATTGGGGTTCCGCTCCAGCAACTTCTAACGATCACCAGGGAGCTTATTTAACGTAAAATCAGTCTTTTGAAATTCTAACGATCCTGAGGAACGTTATTTCGCTCAAAACCACTCGAAAGCGCTGGAAATTGCACCATTTTGGTGAAATAGCGTCTCCTGAGATCGTTAGAATTCCAGCGAGGGCAAATTAGGCCAAATAACGTTATCTGTGATCGTTAGCGCTTGGATATACTTGTAGTTGCTATTAAGTAACTGAGATGGTTAATGCGTGGGCCACCAGTGGTATGAGTTTTGTCTAGCAACTTCTAATGCTACGAATGATTATTGTACGGTCGTTAGCGTGCGGGGACGGTGAGTGCAAGTCTAGTCCAGCACCTTCTAACGCTCTCCAGTTGGTTCGTTTACATTTACTAGCGCCACAGTTGTTAAGTACAACTAAAAATCAATGAATCAACAATTCATACAAGACTAAACAACAATGAACAATCAACAATCAACATCAGCCAACAGCCAACAGCCACAGTCAACATAAGTCCAACCAACAAGCGAGCATCTAGAAAGGACGGGAGGTTCAAAGCCATGGAAAATAAACGCATGAAGAGCGGAGAAGCACCGGACCCGGATAAACCGATGCGTTCCGGCTTTACGACCGGGGCGTGTGCTACGGCGGTTGCCAAAGGCGCGACGCAGCTCCTGTTAACGGGGCATATTCCTGCACAAGCCGTGGTTTCCTTGCCCGCCGGCTTTGACCACTCGTTCGAGCTGATCGAGCAGGAGCTGATGACGGACGGTACAGCAACCTGTGCCACGATCAAGGATGCCGGGGATGACCCGGACGCCACGCATTTGGCGAAAATCATTGCCCATGTTTCCTGGCGGGACGAGCCGGGGGTAGAGCTGGATGGGGGTATCGGTGTCGGTCGCGTCACCAAACCTGGATTGCCCGTGCCCGTAGGCGAAGCAGCCATTAATCCCGTGCCGCGGCGTATGATCACCGAAGCCGTGACCCAAGTGCTGACCGAGCATGGCACCGCGAGAGGGGTGCGAGTAGTCATCAGCGTGCCGGACGGCGAAGAGATTGCGAAAAAAACGCTCAATGCGCGGCTTGGCATTCTTGGCGGCATCTCCATTTTAGGTACACGAGGTGTGGTCGTTCCGTTTTCTACTTCGGCGTACAAAGCCAGTGTAGTACAGGCCATTTCCGTCGCGCAGGCTTCCGGCTGCGAGCATATTGTGCTGACGACAGGTGGCAGCAGTGAGAAATATGCGATGAAAATGATGCCCGAACTGCCGGAAGAAGCCTTTATTCAGATGGGTGACTTTGTCGGCTTTGCGATCAAGCACGGGAAACGGCTGGGCATGAAACGCATCAGTCTGGTCGGGATGCCGGGCAAATTCGCCAAAGTGGCTCAAGGGGTCATGATGGTGCACTCCAAGAGTGCGCCGGTGGATTTTGGATTTCTTGCGTCCGTGGCTCGCGAGACCGGGGCCGGCGATGAACTGGCGCAAGCGATCGAGGAAGCCAACACGGCGACTCAGGTGGCGGATATGATGACCGAAGCGGGATATTTGCCTTATTTTGAAAAGTTATGCCTTTATGCCTGCCAGCACTGTCTGGAACATGCGGGCGGCGGCGTAACGGTGGAAGTGGTGCTGGTCACCATGAAAGGAATGGAACTGGGGAGGGCAGAAATCAGTGAACTCGAACACAACAACTGGAGCAAAGAATCGTAACATCCGCATTATTGGCGTAGGCGAAGAAGGGGCAGCCGGACTTACAGCAGAGAGCCTGAGTTTGATTCAGGAGGCTGATGTGCTGGTCGGCGGCGAGCGTCTGCTGCAATTTTTCCCGGCTTTTGCGGGAGAGAAGCTGGTGATCAAGAGCAGTTTGAGTGACCTCGTTGCGAAAATAAAAACGTTGCAGGACACGCACAACATCGTTGTGCTCGCCTCGGGGGACCCGCTGTTTTACGGCATCGCCGGGTATTTCGCGCGCAAGCTCGGCCCGGATCAGCTGGACATCCGGCCTAATCTCAGCTCGCTGCAGCTGGCATTCGCGAGGCTTGGCGAGAGCTGGCACGACGCCGTGCTCGAAAGCGTGCACGGTCGCCCGCTCAAAGGCCTCGCCCAGCGCATCGATGGCAAAGCCAAAGTGGCGCTGCTCACGGACGAGCACAACAGCCCCGCTGCGATCGGGGCGTACCTGCAACAGTTCGGCATGACCGAGTATGATGCCTACGTTGCAGAGAACCTGGGCGCGGCAGACGAGCGTGCCCGCCACTACACCCTGGACGAGCTGGCAGCGGCTGAGTGCAGCCCGCTGAACGTCGTCATTTTGTTGCGCCGCAAAGATGCACCGGCGCCGCGCAAAGGCTTCGGGTTTGCAGATGAGGAATTCCATCAGCGCAAACCCGAAAAAGGCCTCATCACCAAGCGTGAGGTCCGCGCGTTCAGCTTGTCCGAGCTGAAACTGGGCGAGGACAGCATCGTGTGGGATATCGGCGCAGGTTCGGGCTCGGTGGCGGTGGAGTGCACGCGGCTGGCGCCGCGGGGCCAGGTCTTCGCCATCGAAAAGAACGAAGGTGACCTCGTGAACATCGAGGCCAACCGTGTCAAATTCCGGACGGATTTTACCGTCCTGCATGCCAAAGCGCCAGCGGGGCTGGACGAACTGCCCGAACCGGATGCGGTGTTCATTGGCGGCAGCGGCGGCGAGCTCGCGCAGCTGATCGCCCTGTGTGCGTCCCGGCTGCGCCCCGAGGGACGCATCGTGGTGAATGCAGCGACCATCGAAACGCTGCATGACAGCATGAAGGCGATGCGCGATGCGGGCATGGACACCTCCGTGACCCTGCTGCAGACGGCGCGGAGCAAGCCGATCCTGAATATGACCCGTTTTGACGGATTGAACCCGATCTATGTGATTACAGGCCAATATATTGCAGCAGACGAAGCGGAAGCTGTGAACGGAGTAGAATAGTTTTTTTGGCAAGGAACCAAAGGGGGAGAGCAGCATTAGCACAACAACAGGAAACATCAATAGTACTGGAATTCATACGGGAAGTTCATCAGCGAGCGTGACAGGAGCCGGAGTTAACGTTGGCACACTGTATGGCGTGGGCGTTGGGCCGGGAGACCCGGAGCTGATTACGGTCAAAGCCTACCGGATGATCCGCGAGTGCCCGGTGGTCGCCTACCCGAAGAAACGCAAAGGCGGTAAATCCTACGCTCACGAGATCGTGGAATTGTACGTGAATCCAGAGGAGAAAGAGATGCTGGGGCTGATCTTTCCCATGACCAAAGACCCTGTCGTGCTGGAGCGCGAGTGGGGCAAAACCGTGGAAGCGTGCTGGGAAGCGCTGAAGCAAGGCAAGGATGTCGCTTTTGTGACGGAAGGAGATCCGAACTTATACAGTACCTTTATCCACCTTGCACGTCTCATGCGTGAACTTCATCCTGAAGTTCCGATTAGCTCGATTCCGGGCATATCCTCTGTTCTTGGTGCGGCGGCTGCACTCGATATTCATCTGGCAGATGGCGACGAGCAGGTCGGCATTATTCCGGCGACGGCGGACAAAGAAGCGATGAGGCAGGCGATTGAACATCACGATACGATTGTGTTTATTAAGGTAGCGAAGGTACTGGACCCGATGCTGGAGCTGCTGGACGAGATGGGACTTGGGGGCAAAGCGTCGGTGGTTACCAAAGTCACTTCCCCTTATGAATTGGTCTGGCGTGACGCCCGTGAACTGAAAGGGCAGGAGCTGGAATATTTAAGCCTGATGGTGGTGAGCAAATGAAGACATTAGAACCGAAAGTGTACATTGTTGGTGCTGGCCCGGGAGATCCCGAGCTGATTACGGTCAAGGGCTCGAATATTCTGAAAAATGCTGACCTCGTTTTGTACACGGATTCCCTCGTGAATGACGAACTGATTGCGACAGCCAAACCCGAAGCCGAGGTGCTGCAAAGTTCGGGCATGGATTTGGAACAGCAGGTCGAGCTGATGTGCACCGCAGTCCGGGCAGGACGAAGCGTAGCACGTGTACATACGGGTGATCCGGCGATGTACGGTGCCATTTTGGAACAAATGGTGCTGCTCAAGCAGCAGGGCGTGGAATATGAGATTATTCCGGGTGTAAGTTCCGTCTTTGCTTCGGCAGCGGCGCTGGGAGCGGAACTAACTGTACCCGAACTGACACAGACCGTTATCCTGACGCGTGCGGAAGGACGTACGCCTGTGCCTGAACGCGAGAAGCTGCGGGATTTGGCATCCCATCACTGTACGGTGGCGCTCTTTCTGAGTGCAACACTGGCAAAAAAGGTCGTCGTGGAATTCCTTGCCGCAGGCTGGAGCGAAGATACACCGGTCGCGGTAGTGCAGCGCGCAACATGGCCGGATCAGAAAATCGTGCGCACCACGCTAGCGAATCTGGCTGCTGATCTGCGTGCCGCAGGCATTACGATGCATGCGATGATTCTGGCAGGCTGGGCGCTTGACCCCGATCTGGTGAACCGGGATGCACACCGCTCGAAGCTGTACGACAAGTCCTTTACCCACGGCTATCGCAAGGGAGTGAAGTCCGGTGAGTAATCCGTTTGCTGCTGTAGCCATTACGAAGCACGGCGTGGAGATGGTGCGTAACCTAGAAGGACAGTTTCAGGGTACAGATGTCTATTATATGAGTAAATTTGCCCGTGGCGACGAGGAGCAGCTTGGATATACGTTGTTTGAAGGCTCGGTGAAGCTGATTCTGCCAGACCTGTTCAAACGTTATAACGGCATCATTCTGTTTATCTCTCTCGGTGCCGTTGTACGTATGATTGCTCCGCTACTAGTGGACAAAAAAGTCGATCCTGCCGTTCTGGTCATTGATGACCGCGGCGAGAACGTGATTAGCGTGCTGTCCGGTCACCTTGGCGGTGCCAACGAACTGACGCGTCAAGTGGCGGAAGTGCTTGGTGCGCGTGCCGTCATCACGACAGCTTCGGACGTGCAGGGCACGATTCCGGTGGATATGTTTGGTCGTGAGCTGGGCTGGATCGTGGACAGCTTTGATAAAGCAACCCCGGTAAGTGCAGCGGTGGTCAACGAAGAGCCGGTGGCATTGATTCAGGAGACAGGCGAACGCAACTGGTGGCGGTACAACAAGCCTGTACCGGATCATATCCGGGTCTTCGGTAGTATGGCCGAGACGGAATCTTTCCCGTTTAATGCGGCACTGGTGGTCAGTGACCGTTTGCTTTCGAAGGCGGAAGAGGAACGTTTTCTAACCAACGGTGTGCTGTACCGTCCGAAGAGCCTGGTGCTTGGCATGGGCTGCAATCGCGGTACCGCGATGGAGGAGTTGGAGCAGGAAGTGCTTGCCACGCTGGAAGAGCTGTCTTTGTCCGTGAAGAGCGTGCGCAACATTGCCACCATTGATCTGAAAAAAGACGAGGAAGGCCTGCTGGCTCTATGCGCCAAGTACGGCTGGGAACTCGTGACTTACACTCCGGAGGAACTGAATACGGTGCAACTTGCCAATCCGTCCGAGACGGTATTCAAATACACAGGAGCCTATGGCGTAAGTGAACCGGCGGCACTGCTTTCTTCGGGAGCAGACCACTGGCTGCTGGAAAAGAAAAAGAGCGGCAACCTGACGATCTCTGTTGCACGGGTTGCATTTGATTAAGCTGTATTTGATTTGATAAAGCCATATTTAAGCGGTTCAGAAGTATTTTGTGTGGTCAACCAGCGTTTCGTGTGATCTCGTTTAACCAACCAGCGTTCGTGTGACCAATAAGCATCTCGTTTGACCAGCCAGCTTTCGTGCGATCTACAGGCATGAACGTGTCTTTGATCGTGTGCCTCACCAATGAGCACGAATATATCTTAGGTAGCTAGCTTCTCCCGAAGCGCGGCATGTTTTAATGTGAATAATTTGAATTAGCATCGATCATCAGCGAGCGTAAGCAGTAGGCAGTAAGCAGTAGGCCACGAGCATAAACAGTTCTCCAAAATAATCAGCGTGAACGTCATCTCTAACGATCACAGATGACGCTATTTGCTCCAAAATGGGCAACTCTAAATTCTAACGATCACCACAGACGTTATTTGAGCATTTTGCAGAGGAAATGGCTGGAATTCGGGCTTTTCACCCCAAATAGCGTTCCTCAGGATCGTTAGAATTTGAAAGTGTGATTTTTTCGCGAAATAAGGTCTCTGGTGATCGTTAGAGGTGAAGCATCAAAGGAAGGGCCGGTACTTCGGTAATTGGGTACTTCTGTACTTTGAGTTGCTCTAGGTTGCTTTGAGTTGCTATGGGTTGCATCAGTTACCTCGGTTGCCATCCGTTGCATCCATTGTGGAATTATAGTTACGAGTTACGTCTACCGAGGCGAGATTACGCGGTCCATCCGAGTGGACTAAAGCTACTTTTCACCTTGATGCGTTCACATACAAAATGCAGTTGATATCACCTTATGAACATGACCGTCCCAGGCCGTTGGAATCGATATGGGATGGTCTATTTGTTATATGTAAAGCAAAGGCGGGATGAACGATGAACTCAAAGAATGTAAAGACCACTGTTTCCAATAATGAGACCTTACCCACGAATGGAGCTTTGCCAACCGAGGGTAATAATCGAGTCACACCTGTGACGTTCGATAGCAAAATCACACCAATGACGTCTGATCATGGAGTCGCACCAATGACGTCTAATAACGGAGTCGCAACAACGACGCCCAATAACGATGTCGCAACACTGATCTCCAATAACGAACCCATAACGGCGACACCCGGTAACCAAACTGTGCCTCGGCTGATTATCGCCGGTACGGGTAGTGGTGCTGGCAAAACAACTGTAACGCTCGGTCTAATGAAAGCACTTGCCCAGCGTGGATTAAGTGTACAGGGGTTCAAATGCGGCCCGGATTATATTGACCCAACGTATCATACGGCAGTGACAGGTCGGGCTTCGCGTAATCTGGACGCATGGATGACTTCCCCTGCATATGTGAAGCAGACATTCCAGAGGGCATCCGCAGGTCATGATATTTCCATCATTGAAGGGGTGATGGGCCTTTACGATGGCAAAGATCCGCTCAGCAATACAGGTTCTACCGCAGAGATCGCGATGATTACGCAGACACCGGTGATTTTGGTTGTCGATGTACGTAGTATGGCGCGCAGTGCAGCGGCGATCGTACTGGGTTTTCAGCAACTCGAGCCTGAATTAAACATTGCTGGTGTGATTGTGAATCGGTGCGGAAGTGCGGGGCATTATACGATTGTAAAAAAAGCCATTGAGCAGATGTGCAACATTCCGGTCGTTGGCTGGCTAAAGCGGGATGAAGACATGTCCATCCCCGAGAGACATCTCGGACTCGTTCCTGCCATTGAGCGTGGGGAGCTGGAACCGTTATTCCAGCGGGCAGCCGATGTGCTGCTGGAAGGCACGGATCTGGATCTTCTGCTGGAACTGGCCGGAAGTGCTCCCCCGCTCCCGTTGCAGTCCGCCACTCCAGCTGGCTCAACGAATGTAATCCAGAGCGATATGGCCCATGTGGATTATACTGCTCGCAATAACGTTATTACCCAAGCAGTTACTGCAGCGAATGATGCTCAGAGCTGCGACATGGATAGTATAACGAGGGAAGCAGAGACTGTTGGTACTAGCGGTCTGTTGGACACATCCAGTGAAGCCAACGATGCCCGTACCACCGATACATTTAATAAATTTAGTGAAGTAGAAACTACTCTCATTAGCGACAAAACCAATACTAAAGACATGGTTAACGCTACCGATATCAGTAGCATTGCCCACATAGCCAGCGTGAACGACGCTGAGCATGATTCCCACCCGACAAATCCCCATAACCATATTACGCCGGATACGTACCAGCCTGTGATTGCCGTCGCTCGTGATGCGGCGTTTAACTTCTATTATCCGGATAACCTGGAACTGCTCGAAGCGGCGGGGGCACGGCTACAGTATTTCAGTCCACTCGCTGGTGAAGGCATTCCGGCCGAGGCGGACAGCATTTATCTGGGTGGTGGTTTTCCCGAGGAGTTCGCGGCGGTGATTGCCGGAAACGAGCGTTTTCTGGAAGGGCTGCGCGAAGCAGCCCGTTCCCGGATGCCGCTGTTTGCGGAGTGCGGCGGCTACATGGTACTGGCCGAAACGCTGACGGATCGTGAAGGGCAGACGTACACCATGGCAGGCATTATTCCTGCGCAGGTACAGATGCGGAAGAAACGAGCTGCGCTGGGATACCGGGAGGCGAGTGCGGTTCAGGACTCTTTTTTGCTAAAACAGGGTGAAGTGCTGCGGGGGCATGAATTCCATTACTCAACGATGACGTACCGCGAAGAGGTACCTATTCCGTATGCTTATGAAACGAAGGGATTACGGGGCGTAAAGCAAGAGGGGTACGCTTTGGGCAGTATCGTGGCCGGATACACCCATGTGCACCTCGGCTCTGATCCGCAAGCGGCACAGAGATGGGTGGAGCATTGCCGACTGTACCGCGAGCACCAAGCTTAGTTGAAACGCAGTACCCGTGTGCAATGATCATGCTCAGATCAAACGTGTATAACGCATTCATATGCGGCACGGAAGTAACGTTAATATGATTACACAGAGCCTAAAATGGAGGGGTAGAGGTTAGAGAACGAAGTACGATGAGGCGATTTTTCGTTCGGTGGAACCAGCCTGCTCCCCTCTTTCGGCAATAAGCGGAAGGGCTTGAATTCGTTTTGAACCTCCTGAGACTTTGGTCGTGAAGTTGGGAATGGGACTGTACAATTAAAGGTTTTTAGTGAAACATGTGGAATGTGTTAGGGATGGAGTGTGTTGTGACAAGGTAAATGGTGAATCCCAGCTGGATATGCATGATATGGATATGCCAATCCGTTATACGGCTATACTAGGAAGTATTGTGATAGAGTATATGTCTTATTCGAAACCCAAGTGGAAGAGATGAAGAAACACCACGGTAGTCGATTTGATAAAGCGTGGTTAATTTATAGGATATGGAGTGTGCAGACGAACGTAAACGAACAAGATTACAAGAAAGGAGATGATGATAATGGATCATCGCAAAAAAGCACTTTTAATTGGAGATTATACGCATCCGGACTGGCATCCGCTACAGGGGGTAGACGCGGAGATTAGCCGGATTTTTCAAGATACGATTACGGTTCAGTGCAGTGAAAATCGCAACATGCTGCTTCATGAAAATATTTCGGGATTTGATGTATGTATCTCATACATGGACGATTGGAGAGGCAAAGTCTCCCCGCAGCAGACAGCAGGTCTGTTGTCTTACGTAAGTAACGGGGGCGGTCTGGTCATCTTACATAATGGGATCTCGCTTCAGAATCGAAATGAGATCAAACAGATGATTGGCGCCAAGTTTCTTCATCACCCGCCGTATGCGCCGCTGGAGTTCACGGTGACGGAAGAGAGCCATCCCGTGACGGAGGGAATTTCCGGTTTTACGATGGAAGAAGAACCATATGAATTCGAGTTCGGTTCATTTACCGAGACTAAAATTTTGCTGCAATACCAGTCTAAAGAAGGGCCGAGACCGGCAGCTTGGGCTCATAAGTATGGACTCGGGCGAATTGTTTATCTGATGCCTGGGCATTCTGTTCCCTCCTTTGCGAACGAAACCTATCGTCGACTGGTTTTGCAAGCAGGCAAATGGGCAGCACGGTACGTGTAAGAAAGGTCTCCTTTTTGCATGTCGGGGTTTAACAGGTGTAATATAGAGACAACCGAAGAGGAGGATGAAGAAGATGAGCGATTTGTTCAAGAAGGCGTTCTCGTTAGGGCTGGGTCTCACGGTAGTCAGCAAAGAAAAGATTGAGAAAACGGTGGATGATCTGGTGGAGCGCGGGAAGCTTGCACCTGGGGAATCCAAAGCGTTTGTTGAACGTTTGTTGGAGCGCGGCGAGGAAGAGCAGGGCCAACTGAAACGTATCATTCAGGAACAGGTCAAGCGTGTGCTTCAAGAAGCTGGTGTAGCCTCCGAAAGTGATGTAACCAGTCTGGAACAGCGTGTTGCGGTATTGGAAAAAAAACTGGCCGAGCTGCATCAGACACCTCAGCTTCAAGTTGATGAAACCCCGGCTCCGGTTGTTGAAGACTCTCCTCCTCTCAAAGGAAACGAGATCGAATAGATGGCTGTGCGGATCAAACATGTCGGCAGATACCGGGAAATTGCCATGGCGCTGGTGCGTCATGGCTTCGGGTATATGGTCGAGGAGCTCGGGTTATTCCAGCTTCTTGCACTGCCCAGACGGTGGATGTCGCGTGAAGCGCAACCCACCAAGACGTTAAGCGAACGGATCAGGCTGGTGTTGCAGGAGCTGGGGCCGGCTTTTGTGAAGCTGGGGCAACTTGCAAGCACAAGGGCAGATCTATTACCTGAATCGGTGATTCGGGAACTGGTCAAATTACAGGATCAGGTTCCGCCGTTCTCGTCAGAGACGGCACGGGGTATTTTGGAACAGGAATTGGATACACCGCTGGAAGAGATCTTTTCCCGGTTCGAGGATACCCCTGTGGCCGCAGCCAGTATTGGTCAGGTGCATCTGGGCAAGCTTCAGAGCGGAGAGGCGGTAGCGATCAAAGTCCAGCGCCCTGGCATATCACGGATTGTGCAGCGTGATCTCGACATTCTGCGAGAATTGACTGCGATGGCGGAGAAACGTTGGGATTGGGTGAAACAATACCAGATTCCGCAGATGGTGGAAGAATATGCCCAGGCTCTGATGGCAGAGCTCGATTATACGGTGGAAGGTCGCAATACGGAGAAGATTGCACAGCAATATCAGCAGGACCCTAAAGTGAAAATTCCGGTAATATATTGGGATCAGACCTCATCACGTGTGTTGACCATGGAATATATTGAGGGCATCAAGCTGAACAACCGGGATGAACTGGTGAAGCGCGGTCACGATCTGAACAATATTGCCGAACGGCTGGTGGATGCGCTGCTCAATCAGATTTTTATGCATGGTTTCTTCCATGCCGATCCGCATCCGGGCAATCTGATGGTGCTGAAGGACGGTCGATTGGCTTTCATTGACTTCGGCATGGTCGGCAGTCTGAGTGATGAGATGAAACAGCAGCTTGCCTCGCTTATTATCGGGCTGATGCGTAAGGATACGGATAGTATGATCCGTGCGATTGAGAAGCTTGGCATGATGCCGGATGATATGGATGCACGTGCGCTTCATGTGGATTTGGACAAACTCCGAACGAAATATTACGATATTCCTTTTTCCAAAATCAGCGTAGGACAGGCGCTCAATGATCTGTTCGGCATTGCCCAGAAACATCGGGTTGTCATGCCCGCAGATATACTGCTGATGGGCAAATCGTTGCTGACCGTGGAAGGAGTTATTGAACATCTCGACCCTACCTTGAGTATCGTGGATATGGCGGAGCCGTTCGGGCGAAAGTTGCTCAAGGAACGTTTTAGCGCGGGACGCATCAAAAATCGGTTGTTTCGCAGTGCGGCAGACATGGCCGAAAGTGTCATTGGTTTGCCAGGACAGCTGCGGCAGTTGTCCTCCATCATCAGCAAAGGAAAGCTGCGACTGGAGATCAGCGTTCCCGAATTAGAATCACTCATGCGCAGGCTGGATCAGATCAGCAATCGTTTATCGTTCAGCATTGTGCTGCTGGCCTTCTGTATCATCATGGTGGGACTTATTATCGGTTCTTCGATTAGTCACCAATCCACGATGCTGTGGGATATTCCGGTGATTGAGATCGGTTTTCTCGTGGCGATCCTCATGGTGGCGTTTCTGTTGTACTCGATATTCAAATCGGGCAGGTTCTAAACCGGAAGTTCAAGCTTTTATAATAATGAAGTTAGCAAACGAACGCCAAAAAGTGATTGCTTGAAAATAGGAGTAACTCACCATAACCTGTAAATGCCAAAATAGACTGCAAGGCCTTTTATGAAAGGTCTTTGCGGTTTTTTTTATGAGTAGTGATAAAGAGGGTTAAATATAGAAAATAGAAGATAACAAGAGATAAGCCCTTGTTTTTGCGAGATTACAGTGTTCGTACATGTGTATGTCTGTAACTATAATAATAGGTCAGTAGATTAACGGCCCCGGTTTTTCTGAGAGAGGAAAACTAACAGGTGTTGCTTCGTTCATCCATCGAATGAGATGGTGAGACGAGAATACCGCAAGCAAGAAGACAACGGAATGGGTAACGGAAAAGTCAGTACACGCTGGAACGGCAATGACATGATGAATTTGAATCGGCGTTTAGCGCTGAATTAAAGATTTAGACCATCATGCACATCGGGACAAATAGACTAGCAATGGACAGGTTAAGGGCACTGTATGCTTATTGGCATTTACCCATGAGCAGGCGAAAAGTCAGGCATGATAGTTTTTTTTGCGGCGACTCATCCGTTATTTTGTGTTCTTTGCAGACTTGCCACTGTCGTTTTTATGGGTCCCAAAGTGGAAATTGGACGTGTACGACTTCCGTTATTCTTCAGCAGATTCGTTAATTTAAGGGACACATCTAGGAGGCAATGCAACAACATATGAATACGTTAAAACAACAGTGGTTTGGCAACATTCGCGGAGACGTGCTGGCAGGAATCACGGTAGCACTCGCGCTCATTCCGGAAGCTATTGCCTTCTCCATTATCGCCGGAGTTGATCCGATGGTCGGCTTGTATGCGTCGATTACGATTGCGATCGTCATTTCGATTGCAGGAGGGAGACCGGGCATGATTTCGGCAGCAACAGGAGCTATGGCGGTATTGATGGTAGGACTCGTCAAGGATTATGGCGTGGAATATCTTTTTGCGGCGACCATTCTGACGGGCATCATTCAGTTTGTTTTAGGCATATTTAAAGTAGGGCGATTTATTACGTTTGTACCTCATTCGGTGTTGACCGGATTTGTGAATGCACTGGCGATTCTGATCTTTATGGCGCAGCTCACCCACTTTACGGGAGCGAACTGGATCATGTATGTGATGGTGGCGGCAACACTGGCAATCATCTATATTTTGCCGCGTTTTTTCAAAGGGGCTCCGGCTCCGCTTGTAGCGATTATTATCATGACCATTATTACGGCGATTTTTCATCTTGATGTCAAAACGGTGGGTGAAATGGGCAATCTGACAAGCACATTGCCGATGTTCCATCTGCCGAATATTGCGTGGACATGGGATACACTGATGATTCTGCTACCGTATTCATTTACGATGGCACTTGTCGGTTTGCTGGAGTCCCTTTTGACCGCGACCATTGTGGATGAGATGACGGAAACGAAAAGTAGCAAAAACCGAGAGGTACGTGGTCAGGGGATTGCAAACTTTGTGAACGGACTGTTCGGCGGGATGGGTGGCTGTGCGATGATCGGACAGTCCGTCATTAATGTGAAGTCAGGCGGCCGCGGCAGGTTGTCGACATTTACGGCAGGGGCGTTCCTGGCGATTTTATTGTTGCTCCTGAGCGGTGTGGTGAAGCAGGTACCGATGGGTGCGCTGGTTGGTGTGATGTTTATGGTGTGTATCGGTACGTTTGACTGGAGTTCTGTGAAAAATATAGCCCGCGTCCCACGCGCTGAAGCGATCGTTATGGTGGTGACGGTAGCGATCGTTGTTTACACGCATGACCTGTCGCTTGGTGTAATGGTTGGCGTTGTGCTCAGTGTGCTGCACTTTGGTTGGAAACAGACCAAGATTCGCGTACAGGCTAGCGAAGAGCAAGGACAGAAAGTTTACCTTGTACACGGGCCGTTCTTCTTCGGTTCCTCGTCCCACTTTGTGGATGAATTCGATGCGGAAACCGATCCGCAGGACATCACCATTGACTTTGGCGGCTCACATATCTGGGACAACACCGCGGTTGTGGCGATTGGCAAAGTGAAATTCAAATACGCGAAGCTTGGCAAAACCGTACATTTGCGTGGATTAAACGAGGAAAGCACCCGATTGCTGGAGCGCAGCGGATATAAGGTTTCTGGTGCGGATACCGTTCCGGGTACGGGCGGACACGGAGCATAAAGTTAATGTGAAGTGTAAAGCTCAACTAAGGCGTAAAGTTAAAGTGGAGTGTAAATTCAAGTAAAGTGTAAAGTTCAAGTAGAGCGTAACGTTTAAATTAAAGTAACTTGTTCCAAAATGGTTTTGGTATCTGCGTGTTACAACATCGACAGGTGGCAAGTAAGCTTAGAAATTGCCGATTGTGATGCGAACGAGCTGGAGATGACTATGGAGCTGGAGATGATAAAAGAGCGATATGGCATCTCAAACAGCAATAGTCGGTGAGTATGCCGCAACGCGTGCATTTCCTGACGCGCGGTGTAATGCGTTTGGCGCATCAAGATGCTCAGCCTTGCGGCCATGCCTACCAGAAATATCGCTGGGTGATCGGTGATTAGGTACAGTTAAGGTAACAAGTAACAAGTAACAGTTAACAGCTGGGGATTGGAAGTTACGTAGCGGTAACCCTTGAAAAGGCTTAAGGTAGTAGGTTATAGGGGGTATTGGGGTTATAGTCTATAAGCTATAGACTGTGGATATCACTAAACAGTATTAATATGCAGCGGTCTTCTTGCGATGTATGCCGGGGAGCCGCTTTTTTTGTATCTGTGAGTGCTAACGATCAGGAGAGAGCTTATTTAGGCGAATTTGGGCCATTTTCATTTCTAACGATCACCAGAGACGTTATTTTACTGATTTCGCTACTTTTTGTGGGAATTTTCGTGATTTTTGACGAAATAAGCTTCCTAGTGATTGTTAGATTTCGCACAAAGCATATTGCGGGCAAATAAGCTCTGTGGTGATCGTTACTATGAACGTTTTAGTCAAGCCCAGCACAAAATGCTACAAATTTGTCCGAAGCCCTAAGCGCGTGGGTCCATATGCTAGCGACGGTTGGCACGCTGCTATCCGTGGGTTGGTTACCACATGGTATGTCTTCGTCAAGGAGAGCGGTTGTAAGCTAGAAACGCACTCACCGAAATTTTTCTTTAAACCGATGAATGTTCTGGTAGACTGCATAGTGATAGCTCTCTTTTGCTGTGTAGCTCTGAAATGTTGGTCTATTCACTTCCATTTTTACCTACGATGCTCAGCAATATGTGGGGGCTATCCTTGTTTACGTTCATCATAGTAGAAACTTTCGTGGTGGTGTAGAAATAGTTGGTGTCGCATGATTTACGAAAAACAAATTTTTGTGTCCATACCCCTGTGTTCCGTACTCCCTAAGTCCGGCTTATACGCGCCTCGTGTGAAATATGCATAAAAACGTCTGCTTTTTACGATACATTTATGCTACAAGTTGGCGCGGTAGTTCAGTTTCGCTTTTGTTTTGCTGGATGAACGTGTAAACTACAGGGTATGGAGAAGAAGAGCAACGTAATGATTGCTTTTCAAAAATTCATTTCATAATCAGAGTTGAATTCAGGAAAACTAGTTTGGACTCACGGGATGTGTACTGCAGTTACAGGTGTGATTGGAGTAGAGAATCAGGTTCAGATGCAGAACTCGGGCACACGGACGCCAATATCCGGCTCGTATGCCGACTCAGACAATGACATAGACTCAATCAAGTTCAGACGGAGATGCCTATGCATTTCCAGGGGCTAGGGTCTTCTATGGAATGAACTTATCTAAATGAATATACAGAGGTGTAACGATTGGCAAACTTTGAACAACTGGGCATTCGCCCGGAATGGTGCGAGGTGCTGAAACATCAGGGCATCGTCGTGCCAACTCCAGTACAGGAGCGTTCCATTCCCGTACTGCTGGGTGGACGTGATATCATCGCCGAGGCGCAGACAGGCACAGGAAAAACGCTGGCTTTTTTGTTGCCGATTATTCAAAAAATTAACGTATCCGACCGCTCTCCGCAGGCACTGATTATTGCGCCTACGCGTGAGCTTGCATTGCAGATTACGGAAGAAGCGAAGAAATTGACCGCGAACGATGACAAGCTACATGTCCTTGCAGTGTATGGTGGACAGGATGTAGAAAAGCAGTTGCGCAAGCTGCAAAACGGAACGCAAATCGTTGTAGGAACACCAGGGCGGCTTCTGGATCACCTGCGCCGTGGTACCTTGAAGCTCGATAATGTGAAAAAACTGGTACTGGATGAAGCGGATCAGATGTTACACATGGGCTTCCTGGACGATGTAGAGACCATTTTGCGCGAACTGCCGCATAAACGTCAAACGATGCTGTTTTCGGCAACGATGCCTAAAGGCATTCGTGTACTGGCAAAGAACTACATGAAAGACCCGGAGGACGTGAAAGTTTCCTCCAAATCCGTGATTCCGATTCATCAGATTCGCCAGCAGGTGCTGGAATGTACAGATCGTGGCAAGTTTGATGCACTTCGTGGCATGATTGATACGTATCGCCCGTATTTGGCTATTATTTTCTGCCGCACGAAGCGCCGTGCTTCGAAGCTGAACGAAGATCTGCGTGAAGCCGGATATGAAAGTGACGAGCTTCACGGGGATTTGTCCCAATCCAAGCGGGAAAATGTCATGAAGGCGTTCCGCGATGCGAAGTTGCAAATCCTTGTAGCTACAGATGTTGCCGCACGCGGTCTGGACGTTGAAGGGGTTACTCACGTATTTAACTACGATATTCCGCATGATGCGGAAAGTTATATTCACCGTATCGGTCGTACAGGTCGTGCTGGTGGAACGGGTCTTGCGGTGACGTTTGCAACGCAACACGATAGACCAGAGCTTGCTCGAATCGAGGAAGGCACGAATCAGAAGCTGAATCGCATCCAATGGACAAGCGAAGGGCCAGTCGCTTCTACGGGAGCTTCTCGCCGCGTAATTAATAGCGAGGGCAATGATGAGCGCGGCGGTCGTACTGCCGGGACAGGCAGTGCCCGTCGCGGTGCAGGACGTAACGACCGCCGAGATGGTGGACGTGGCGGTCGTGGATCACGCGGAGGCGAAGGTGGCCGTAGCGGTGGACGCAGTGGCGGCCGTAGCGGTGACGAGCGTGGCGCGAGCCGTGGATCGGCGCGCAGCAGCAGTAGCCGCGGCACAAGCCAAGGCGGCCGCGGTGGAGCAGGCCGCGGCGAAGAGCGCAGCAGCGGCGGCTGGGCCGGCCGCAGCGCCGACAAGCGCACCGCTGGGCGCGGTGGTGCTGGTTCGGGCCGCTCGGACTCCGCAGGACGCGGTCCGAGCAGGGGCGACCGCCGCGATTCTCGTCGCGGGCGGTAACGCACTGGGGCAAGCGGCGATGCAGCCGCATCTTGCGCTTGAAGCATCATAGCCATGCCACCGCAGCAGCGGATGCCCCGCATGGCTCATATCAAGAGCGTTCGGGTACATCATCGTACCGAATGCTCGAATCAAGGGTCGCGACGGAAACACGTCGCGGCCCTTTTTTACAACCAACGGTACAGCCCTTATTTTACATGCACTTATTCGCACGATGTGAACCTCACTTGAGCACCCTTCGTTACACGGTCACCATGCTGTGATGGCTGCACTACTGCTTATTTCAATATAATATCACTGCAAGTGGGTCCATTTATTACTTCCATGTTGTCAAATGCTTGCCTTCAGCTGCCGCGATGCTCGCCTTCTATCACATTACATAGTAGTCAGCTTTTAACCTCATCAAAGTACCATTTTATTTCAATCCCGAGCGCTAACAATCACGAGAAACCTTATTTGGGCTTTTTTGAAGAGTAGAAAATTATAACGATCAGGAGAGACGCTATCTGACCAAAAAGATGCAAATGAAGGGCGGATCGTGGTGATTTCAGTGAAATAGGCTCCGTGGAGATCGTTAGGATTTCTAGAGTACCAATTTACCCGAAATAAGCCCCCCTGTGATCGTTAGAATCTGCGCAATATGAACCAGAACGACAAAACACCTCATCCTAGACCTAAGGACGGGGTGTTTTTGGTTTAAAACTTATATGATGAAAAGATGACACAATATCTTGCTGCTAGGTCACCAAAAATGCAGGGAAGCTTGGTGTACCGTTCGTCTATAGTTAGGGAGCTGATTTGCATTATTTCACTAACGGGTTAACAGGGTATTACACGCGATGCACCCACTTTTTAAGAATCCCAATCTGAACTTATCCTAGTCTCGTTACGATATAGACTGGCTTGTTGCACAGACAGTCACCCACGGACATCAGCTTACTGATCCCGGTACTTCTCGTTGTACACTCGTCCGACGGACTCCGCGAGTCCACCGCGTGCTTTGGTCGGATAACGTTCAATTGTATGATAGAGACGCATGAATCGGTCTTTAGGCATGAAGCGCGCATAGCGGGTGATCAGGCTGGGAAACAGCTCAATATATTTGCTCTTACGAACGGCAGCTGACGCTACGGAGGTCAGAATCTGGATGCCATTATGCAGTTGTAAAATGTGAACCTCATACGTGGCGATATACCGAATCGCGTCTTCACGGATCAATTCCGGCTTCAGCCTCGCAATTTCGCCAATATACTCGGCGAGCAGGCGCTCGAAGTTCTGGAGCAATAGCGGTTTAAGTTGCAAGTCCATATCGCTACGTAACACGAAGGATTGCAGTAACGCGATCTGTTGTAGCCGAATCCGGTCGTTATAGATCAGGGAGCCGATCTCGCGCAGCATCTCATAGGCGAGTGCCTCGTCTTCTTTTCGCGCTTCGGCAACAAGCGCCCAGTTTAGATTGATCCCTTGGCGAATGATCTCTTCATCCAGTCGCAGCAACTGTCTCATTTCGCGGCGCTGTTCAACCTGGAATGAGCGTTGCTGCATAAAGATCAGACCGCCGAGCAGTAACAGCGTCACCGTAGCAGCAATCATAGACTGATCCAACGTTTCACCGAAATAAGTAGCTGCGGCGCCGATCAAGAGAACAAGGAAAACATCACGGACCATCCTGCGCTTTACTCGTGAACTTGCTTTTTCCTCTACGGTGACAAGTGTGCTACGTCCGCAGGAAGTGCACTGATCTTCCCAGAGGCAGGTATATTGCCCGCAGCGTTTGCAGATATGCAACTTTTGATAGGCGTATGTCGTTCGATAGAAAGGCCGGATGGATACTACTTTTCTCGTACTACTCATGCTCCATCACGCCCACCATTCAGAATGTTGTATAACGTGCGATCGGTATCTTCGCGAGAGACGGGTTTGCGCCTTCGAACCTGAAACGTGATCACCTTGATCATAACAAAAAGAAACATGATGGCGAGGCATACGTATGTAACCATAATTCCGTCCCTTTCTAAGGCTTGAAGATCAAGCGCTGTTATATTGCGGTTTGTTGGTAATAGCTATATCATATTTCCATAGTTGGATTAAATCTTCCAACAAAAACCCTAAAATCGTCGATTATTGTCAAACATTACAAAACTGTAACTCAGAATAGGGGTGCTTTTCAGATTTTATTAGAAGACTGTTAAGATTTCCTTAAGGCTTGACGCCTATAATAAACTATTCGCATTTTAATCTCAAACGTGAAGGAGTACATCCCATGCTGCGGACACGCAAAATACGCTGGCTCAGCGGAACCCTGGTTCTGCTGACATTACTAACTTTGTTATTGCCTTCAGCAATGCTTCCTCAAGCGGAAGCGGCTCAGGCACAGACGAGTGGAATCGACGCGGTACTTGTAGCCGATGTCAGCAACTCGATGAATACAAGTGATCGCGACAAGATCAGTAACGAAGCGATGAAAATGTTTATAGATATGCTACCCACCGTCGGCGATAAAGTAGGTATCGTGGCTTACACCGATCAGGTTGAGCGGGAAAAGGCAATGCTTGAGATTCAGTCTGACGCAGATAAAAGCAATCTGAAAGACTTTATCGACCAGCTTGGCAGAGGCCCATACACCGATATATCCGTAGGTGTTGCGGAAGCCATGAACATTTTGAACCATGGTGCCGACCCGTCGCACTCGCCTATGATTGTACTGCTGGCGGATGGCAATAACGATTTTAACAAAAGTAAAGGACGCACCCAGGCCGAGTCGGATGCGGATCTGGCGAAAGCCGTCAAGGATGCGCAAGCAAAAGGTATTCCAGTCTACACGATCGGACTGAATGCCGATGGCAAGCTGAACAAAAATGCACTCGCAGACCTTGCCAAACAAACAAAAGGCAAGTCGTTTATCACCGATACACCGGATGATCTGCCGCAGATTTTAAGTGAAATTTTCGCCGATCATGCCAAGCTGAATGTGGTGAAGCTGCCTTCCGTAACCGGAAACGGCAGTTATCAGGAAGTTACCGTGAACGTGCCGAATGACAGCGTGCTGGAAGCGAATATTTCCATCATGTCCTCGAAGCCGGTGCAAATACAGTTAACTGATCCTTCAGGCAAAAGCGTGAACCTGAATTCAAATGAGGCCAAGCTGTCCACGTCCAAAAGTTATTCACTCGTAAAACTGCTGAAACCTCAGGAGGGCGACTGGAAGCTTCGGGTAAAAGGGGCACCGAAAGACAGCATCGATATCAACCTGCTGTTTAATTACGATCTTCAACTCGTCGCGGACCCAATTAAGACCAAGTCCTATACGAAAGGGGACAAGATCGACCTGTCGGCGAGGCTGGAAAATGGCGGTCAGCCGTTACAGGATAATGACCTGTATGCGGACATGAAGGCTACATTGATCGTGAATGACAAGGACACAGGCAAGAGTGAAGAGCAACCGCTCAAGAACACGGGCTCCGGTTTCGCCGGAACCTTTGAAGTGCCGGACAATCACAATTATGAACTGGTCATCCGTGCAGAGGAAGACAGCTTTTACCGTGAAAGCGCACCGATCGTCATCAACGCAGGGGGGACAGGCGGAAGTCAGGCAAAACCGACAACGCCAGCTGCTGCGAACGACAAGCCGTTCCCCTGGTTGCCTGTCATCCTGGGTGTGATTGCCCTTATTATGGTGGCGGCGGGAGGCTGGTTCCTGATGGGCTGGCTGAAACGCAAAAACCGCGGCTTTGTCGGCCAAATTATCGTGGAGATTCGCGATGAGAACACCGGGGACAAGTCCTATCCGCAATACAAAAAGCTGGCATCCTTCCGGGGCAAGTTCCACCTGCATCAATTGTTACAACTCGACCCTGAACTGAAGGAAACCGAAAAATATATATTTACTCCTGGGAATGGAGACCGATTGATCATCCGGAATACCGCAGGAGGTACGCTGGAGAAATCCGGCCGTGCGGTGGATGCAAGCTCAGGCGTTGAACTGAAGAACGGTGATCGGCTGAGCATCCCGCTGCAACAGGCGGATAAAACGATTTTGATTGAGTATTTGGTGTAACATGATTGTTCGGTTTGTTGGTTCAAATTGATTATTTGTTTTAAATGGATGATTTGATTTAAAAGGGATACCAATATAAGTTGGGCTAATTGTTTACACGTGAACGGAGAGGACAGAGAAAACCTGAAGAAGCGGAGCGTTCGCCTTTATCATCAGATTTTTCCCTCTAGAGAAGGGAATCAAGAAAATCTGGGGATAACAGCGATCGGAAGGTTGCTCTGTCATCGAAGTGGCAAGTGTAATGAGTTGTAGCCCAACTGGTTTACTAAGGGAGGATATTGAATGAAACCGATTGTTAGAGAACATATTCAGCAACTGGATGTATCACTTGGCGGGGGTATCGTCAGTGAGAAAATCAGGGTCGATACGATTGATAACCCGATTCTGATTATCGGCCTGGGTGGAACGGGAATTGACGCGCTGCTGCGTCTGAAATATCAGATCAACCGCCGTTTCAAACTGCCGCAGGACCCGGTGTCCAAGAAAAAGATGGAGAAGCCGGACAATGTTGAATTTCTGGCGTTCGAGACGAACGAACAGGATCGCGCGAAGAAATACAGAGGCATCGGACTTGATCCGATCAACGAATTTGTACTGCTTTCGAATGCCGAGATTGGCGGCCTTTTGCAGAACCGCAGCGTGCTGGAGCCGTACATTACAGACTGGCTGTCTCCTGAACTGAGCATCACGGACGGTATGAACGGAGCCGCAGGGGTGCGTCAGGCTGGACGTTTGCTTCTGTTTACGAAGATCAATCAAGTGGTACAGGCCATCGATAAAAAGATCAAAACGTTATCCGTAGGCACGAACAAAAAACTGATGGTATTCCTGCTCACCGGTCTGTCCGGTGGTACAGGCAGCGGCTGCTTCCTCGATATTTCCTATATCGTGCGCGGCATCATCGAGCGGGATCACGGCTCTGCCGGAATTGACCGCGTCAACACGCTCGGTTACCTGTTCACGCCTGACGTGAACCTGTCTAACAAAAGCCTGAGCGAGCACACACGCGAATATATTCGCAAGAACGGGTATGCCGCGCTCAAAGAGCTGGATTACTGGATGAACGTGGACAGCCGCGGTGAGCGGTTTACCCAGAAGTACGGCAACATTTTGGCCGTGAACTCACCGTTGCCGCCATTTAACCTGTGTCATCTGATCTCGGCGACGAATACGGAAGGCAAATTGCTGGAAAATGCCTACGACTATTGCATGAACGTCACGGCGGAGAATATCACCAACTTTATCTCCAGTGAAGAGAAACAATCGGGTGAGGAATTTGCGATCCACGACTATATCAGCAACATTCGCACCAACATCGCACAGATGAACAAAGTGTACCCTGCCAACTACGACTACAACATCATCGGTGCATCCTCGGCTGTACTGCCGATTGAAGAGATGACCACATATTTGGCGTACCGGATGTTTGACAAAATGAGCACCATGTTCTCGAAAGCACCGAATCAGGAGGATACCGAAAAGTTTGCACGTAAGCTGGGTATTGATCTCGAAAGTGTAGTTAAATCCTTCGAATCCCGCGTACCTGAACCGTTGCCGGGTTACCAGAACAGCGAACGTCTATCCTATGGCAACGTGGTGAAATCCCAGGTCGTCAACATGGATACGGAACTGGAACAGAACTTTCTGGCACGTGCCCGTGAAGAATATATCAAGGCGAAGAAGCAGCTTCCGGGCGAGATTGCGGGTCAGTTTACCGAGCAGATTCGGCGTATGTTTTTGCATCCTGAACAGGGGCCGTTCTATGTCTCTCGTTTGATTTATACCGAAAAAGGATTCTGTGTACTGAAAATGATTCAGTCGTACATCGAAACGCTGCGCGAAAATGCCTTCCGTATCCCTCGTGATATTGAAGCGGCTCAGGAGCAGTCCGAAGAGAAGCTTGGCGATGCGAAGAGCGCTTTTGTCTCCAAAGAGAAGAAAAAGAATGCTTATATTGAAGCGAAAATCCATGAATACTGGCTGCACGCCGATGTGGAACGCAACGACCAGATGATTGAGTTCTATGAAGACCTGTATGAACTGCTGAATCAAGAGAACAGTCGCATTTATAACGTATTTTCCGAGACGCTGAATGCGCTCAGTTCTATCTTTGCCAAGAACGGCGATCTGCTGACACGCGGCGAAGAGCAAACCGATCACAAAGGCAACAAAACGTATTATTGGAACGTGGTAAGTGTACCGGATATCGTGAGCGTGGTGGACGGACTATTGGACAAACGCGACACGGACGATCTGATCCGCGACTTCTCGCGTGAGCTGCTGGAAAATTCGAGCCAGTGGGTGAAGGAAAACGAGATAGATATCGTCAGCTCCATCTCTGATTTCCTGAGTGAAAAATTCGGTGATCTCATTACTCGTTCCATGGAGGACTTCCTGGTGATCAAATACGGGAAAGACGAGTCCGTTGAGAAATTCGTGGAACGTTTCATCGCAGGCAAGCTGGATGACGAGGCCGTGCCGGTGTTTAATCTGAGCAACAGCACAGGCAGTCTGCACTTTCCTTCGTGGGGATTTGTATCCGTGCCGGCACAGGCTCCGGGTATCCTGAAAGGGATTCGGAACTACCAGAACAATGCCGTAGGCAAATCGCACTTTACCGTTAAAGAGAGCGAAGTGCGGAACCGGATTTTCTGGTTGAATACGCGCAACGGGGTACCGCTGTTTGTATACACACCGCTCAAGGTTTATGAAGAGAGTTATGAACGCACGATTTTGGACAAAGAGGGTATTGGACGCCATCTGGTGCAGACGGAGAAAAATAACTGGACGTACCTGCCATCTCCAATCCCGGAAAAATCATGGGGAGATGTGTACGAGAATACCCGAGTGAAGCAATATAACGCGAGGGTTCGTAGTGAATTCGAGCAGGCGCTCGGATATAAGATTGTTGTAGCCAAATCCGTGGATGAAAATACAAGTAACCGCTATGCGATTGTCACGACGGAACCGTTTGATCTGTCCGCCAAGCTGGTTGCATATGACATGCGTCTGACGTCGAATGCACCGAATCTCGGAGAAGTGAAACGGGCGGTCCTTGAACTGAAACGTCTGCAATCCGAAGGGCTACCACGGGTAGATACGAAGGATATTTTCGGAAGTATTAACGAAGATATGGCGAAAGAAAACCTTGTACGCTCTCCGCAGCTTATCGGGCGGGTACGTGAGGAACTGGCGAAGATGAATGCGATCACTGCGAAAGTGGCTGAACTGGAAGGCATTCTCGCACAGTATCAGGATGAGGAGCAGTGGTATGATCGCTTTATCGAAGCACTCTATACCGATACGATTGTTAAAAAGGGTGCACTTTACGTCTACGACCGTGATCCGGAGGAAGACGCATGGGAACCGTTCGCTAACCTGATGAAAAGCCGTAATTTCGCTGAATACGAAGTGTTTGGCAACTTCCGCGGCCTGTCCGAGAAGGATCGTAGCACATTGCTACGCAAATCCTCCCGTCGCGACAACGACCTGACCGCTTCCGAGGATATTACACCGCTCCTGAGCAAGCTGGATGATCTGGCGGCACTGTTTATGGAGTCACGTGATCGTCTGGAGTATGAACGGGTAGAGCTCGCGAACGGAGAAGACATCTACCAGTTCTACAGAACGATGTCGTCGAAGCTGAACGATATTCGCAGAAGGCTGAAATAAGGTGGCTGATGGTATGAATGTACCAATGAATATGCAGCAAAAGGAAAACGGAATGAGGCATGCACTCAAGCGTGAGCTTCAGAAATACGCCATCCGTTATGCCGTAGAGCAGGAACGCCAAGGGAGCCAAGGGGATGGACGCAGCAGCATCCATTACCCGGCCTTGTTCCTTTTTGTCGGTGATCTGGTGAAACCTGCGGTGTCCGCTGTGCATGATATTAACCAATTGAAGTGGGATAACGAAGACGGTGTAGTATACGTGCACATTGGAACAGATGATGCATCGAATGAAGCCGATGCGGCAAATGCATCGAGTGCTTCGAGTCCTTCAAACATATTGAAGCCAGTTGATGCAGTTATTGCAACGAATTCGTCTCACAATCAGGAAACAGCAAAATCAGGTTACGGGGCTGAGTCATCATATGAAAACGAGCAGGTCACATACCACCGTTTACCACTCTCCACCTTGCAGTCGCAGCGGCGTTCTTCCAAAACGTTGCGCAAGGATGTGCATCGTAGCTTTCACGAGTCGGCAGCGGCGCTTTTTGGATTAAATCGAATGATGCGGCGGGTAAGCAACCGTATTGCTGACTATGGACGTCTGTACTCGTCCTTTGATCGAATTTACGTAACCGTCATTACCCGGGCCGATGATCCGCTGAATGTACTGTTGCCGGAGATTACAAAGCTGGCTGAGACCATCCTGGCACAGTCCTTCAAGTCGGTACAGACGGATCTGCATGTGCTGGTTAGCGAGATGGAGCAGGTTGATTCCTTCGGATATGCCAGCGCCGCAGGCCTTGCTTTTTTGCGGGAGTTGGATTACATTCAATCGTTGGACTACATGTTCAGCGGCAAGTTGCTGGTGACGGAGGACGGGATATCCATTCCCGTAACCCATCCTGCAGCGCCTTTGTTTGATCTGGTCTATGTACTTTCGGACAAAAACGAACGTGGCACCGGTGTACCCGGCGGCTGGATTGAAAATGCCGAGATTATCTGCCGCATCTGCCTGCTGAAGAACCGAAAGCAGGAGGAGACCTATGAAGATCGGGCTGCCATCGCCAGCACGGGCGCAAATACCTACAATAATACGTCGTTCAAAAATAATATCCGTACCACCTCGGATCAGCATGGGTATGCCAGTGCAGGTTTTGCCGAGATCAGGCGGCCGAACAAACCGATTGCGCTGACCGTGCTGTATCATCTGTACCGTTATCTGCTTGGCCGGATGCAACAGGAACCGGACTGGAGTATCAAGGACAAAATGACCTTTTTCGGACTGGATGCCCCCTCCGTGGAACGCAAGGTGGAGGGGCTGTTGCCAAGCGAAGACCTCGTTAGTGGCATGAGCGGCATCATGACGCATAACCGTAGCTTTGCTGAACTCAAGCCGCTCTCTTTAAGAGAAGCAGAACGAGCGCTGTATGGAGAAGGAGCAGAGGCTTACTTCCGTGAAAACGTTGTTCGTCCGGTGCAGGAGCGTGTGCGCGAGCGCAGTTCTGCGGGGGCCCTTCGCCGTCAGGCCGAGCAGTCTCATATGGAATATCCCGAAATAGGATACTTTCAATGGGCTGCCTGGAGCGACGGTGAGCCAGGGAGTGTTCGTGAAGCCCTGCTCGCACTGATCCGCGACAAATCGATGCAGCTCGAATCCGCACGGGCACTGCTGGAGCAGCGTCAGCAAGAGCGGGTAGAGGATCAACCGATCAAACGTGCGCTCTTCCGTGACAAGCAGAACGTGCGTAATCTAATCGATTGTTTACTGGAACGTGTATACGAACCTAAGGTAGACCTGCTAAGGTTGGAAAATGAACTGCATTTGCTCCGTATATACGATACGGAAATGGAAGAACTGCATCGCTACAGTCGTCAAGTTACAACCTCACTTGAAGCGCTGGAGCGTACATTGCGTGAAGCAGCGGAAGAGAGTATTGCCGCCGCTGACGAATATATTGGTCAGAACGTTATGGAGTATTACGGCAAAGTAACGGAAGAACTGATCGCCGATCTGGAGGCAAGACGGGGACGGGAAGTATGGTTCGAAGATCGCTACATGGGAGACATAAATGAGCTTGCGATCAAAGGCAGTGACCGTTTGCTTGCACGCTTGATGGAAGTTTGCCGTGAATTGTTGCTTTCCGCGGAACCGCTTCGCTTGTCGTTTGAAGAGGAACTGCTGCAGCGAGCCAATGTAACGATTACGTACAGGGATCGGGATGTATTGACCCGCGATGATCTATTCCGCAGGTTGTATCGTACATTAGAAGATCAGGCCATTGTCCGAATAAGGGTATTCGACTATACGCAAGAGCACCGGTACGAAGAGAAGTACTTTTTTGGCGACCATCACAGTGCTTTTATGGACTATGCGGCACATGCCGAGGAAACCTCGCGCATTTATAAACTGGGTGTAGTCTATGAGGAACGTAGTAGCGGAGTGGAGAAGCTTAACTTGATGGGCGGGTTCCATTTGGAAGATCTTATGGTGTACCGTAACGGTAAGGTGTACTACGATTCTTATACGGAAAATGGTTATGAGCTTCACCCTGCGGAGCTAGCAGAGAAACTATCTCCGCTTCGGTAGCGGAATGAAAGAACATAAAGCACAATGTACGTTGGAAGGGGCATCCTGTTAAGGGAGTGTAGAGGTAAACCATCTTTAAGTTTAACTTGCTTAGATTAAGCAGAGGTGTCCTTCTATATTTCGTGGGTACTAAGTCAGCCCGCTTCTGCGGGTGTTGAGAAAGGATGCATGTAGACATGCAGCGAAAAATCAATCTTCTCCTGGTGCTGTTCAGCCTGATTGGCGGAGCAGTGGGTTTTGCGGCAGGAGAAATCATGCTGCATCAGTGGCTTGGCGAGATGCCACGCCTGCTGTTGATGGGGTTATACTTTGGCGTATTAGCACTTAGTGTTGGACTGTTCTGCCTGCTGGCAGAGATGATCTCACCAAGACTGAACGGTGCTTCGTGGAAGCTCAGGTACCTCAGCTTGTCCTGGAAGCTGCTTGTGCCTGCAACGCTAGCGCTGCTCCTGGTTGTGGGGATGGGATTGCAACTGCTGTACCAGATCAATCCGGGCGGGGCAAAACAGGTCAAAGACATCATATTGATGATCGACAATTCGGGCAGCATGAACGAGACTGACCCCAATAACGGGCGGTTTGAAGCAGCCAAGACGCTCATCAATCAGATGGAGAGTGACAAGCAGGTGGCGGTGATTACATTTCATGACCAACCGCAGCTACTACAACCGTTCATCGCTGTAGATAGTGAAGCCGCCAAAAGTGAAGTGAATAGTAAAATCGACAGCATTGTCACGACGTCCGGGGGGACGAATTTTGATGCAGTGCTTCAGGAAGGCATGAAACTGATCGAAGGCAAACAGGACTCCAAACGGGGAACAGTCGTTATTCTGTTATCGGATGGATTCAGTGATGCTGATATCGCAGGCATTTTGCCGCAATACGTACAGGAACAGGTGGCTATCCATACTGTTGGTCTGAGCCTGGTAGACCCTTCGGGGACGGATTTGCTTAAGAGCATTGCTCAGCAAACCGGCGGGATGTACTATGATGTACCTGACGCAGGTGGGCTGAATGTCGCGTTCCAACAGATTTACGATACGATTGATGAACGTACTCTCGTGACGGAGCGTACAGGTGCGATGGAACACAGTATGTATCTGGCCATTTTCCGTGTTGTGGCTTTGCTGCTGATCGGTGTGGCGCTTGGCGTATCCCTTGGACTTGTGTTTGATAACCGTCATCTTGCACTCAGCTTCGGTGTAGGTGGTGCAGTATCAGGTTTGTTAGCCGGACTGTTACTGGAGTGGGGGTTAAACGGTTCTAATGTGGGTGATGCTTTCGTTCGATTGGGAGCCATGCTGATCCTGTCAGGTTTACTTACCCTTTTCTCCTGGATTGTTCCGATCAAAGAGAACACACCACGCAAGAGCAAAGGGCGCCGGGATGCTGGCCGTGGAACTTCTTCTGCGGAAGGATTCGGTAGGCGGCCAAGAGATACACGCAGCAAAGGATTTTAACATCGGGGAGGTCAACGGAATATGCGGTTTATGAATGCAGATGCAGATCCTTCGGCTCCCCGGATTCGAAAGTTAACGCTCGCAGTAGACGAAGGTCGTTGCACACTTCGCTGGCTCTGGCCGGAGCAGCTTGAGGCGGTATACGTGGAACGATTGGAACTTAATCTTATGAATACGGATCGTGTGGGTGAAGAACACAGGAGTGTTACTGATTATGGAGACGATGCGGGCGGATCGACACAGGGCAAGCTGAAGCTGTATACGCGAGAGGAGTACAAAGCGAATAACGGGTATGTGGATCGAATTACCGGCTTTGGTGCAATCCAGTATACGGTGTACGCATGCCAGATGCATGAGGATGGGCCTGTGCTGATTCGTCAGCAGGATGAAGATAATCAGGGCATTGCAAGTGCAGGCAAGGCGGATATCCGCTTTGCCATTCGCTATAAGAGCGGTTTTTTTCAGAAACGCAAGACCGTGTTGATCACCGTAACCGCCGAGGTACCTGTGCCTAAAGAAGCGCTTTGTTATGTTCGCAAACAAGGTGGCGTTCCGTTGAACAAGGACGATGGAACGGTGTATCCGTTTGTGAGTGATTTTGTACCGGGGAAAAATGAAATGCCGCCCGTGGAAGTCGCCAAAGACGACTATGTGAGGTTATTCTTCACGGACGGCCCCAAATACGGAGCCGCTTATCGGCTGATATCCGATTGAACAGACATGACCATCTAAGTTGAGCTTTCAAGCGATTGGAAGGTTGTTCTGTCATCGAAGTGTACGTGTAAACAACTCCATTCAACTTGGATGTATTTTACACATAAACGGGGAGGGGAGTGTCTATGAGTTTTTTTAGCCGGTTTTTGAAGAGACAGCAGCCGGAGGAACGGCCGTTGTTCTACGATATCGTATGTCCATACTGCTTTAGCAAATTTTCACCGGAAGAAGTCGTGTTCCGTGCAGCACATCATCGTGACGATGACGAAGATTATGCACTTGGAGAAGATGCCAAACTCAACCGATATCGAGAGCGCTTTGGGCTGGATACGGTATTTGATATGGAAGCTGTGCTGTCACCTTATGATGTACCGGAGGAGCATCGAATCTATTCAGATAACATTGTCATGGGCTTGAATGATCGTTACGGTGTGATGACACGTCGCCGTCTGTGCCCGCATTGTCATAATGAGTTGCCTGTAACAGCGGGTAAGGCTCCAAGCAATATCATTTCGATTATAGGTGCATCCCAGGTCGGGAAATCCGTGTATATGACTTCCTTGATTCATACGTTGCAGCATTATACTGCGGATCATTTTGATGCCGCCTGTATGCCGCTGAATGCCGAGATCAGCCGCCGTTTCCGTGCGGATTACGAAGAGCCATTGTTCGAACGAGGCGACCTGCTGGATTCCACGCAGAAGGAAAAGCTGCAGGAGCCATTTATTTTTCAGTTTGTGTTCAAGGACGAGGATAAGGCGCCGCTGACCCTGGTGTTTTTTGACGTGGCAGGTGAAGGTATGGTGGAGCAGGATTATCTGGGCTTGCACGGACAGCATATCAAAAACTCGGCAGGTATTCTGTTTATGGTTGACCCGCTCCAGATTCGTTCGATCCGGGACAAGATCCGCATTAATCTGGGGAACGAACCGGGTGAATGGACGCCGAAATACGATGAGCCGCGCGACGTGGTCCTGACCCTTTTCGGTGACTTTATCGCCTATCAGGACAAGGCCAAAACCAATATTCCAACCGCTGTCGTACTCACCAAAAGTGACATGCTGCATTCCCTCAAGGACGAGGAGGGGGATTATATCAAATCCAACAGCAATGTGTTCCGTAACATGGTGCACCGCGACTCTTTCGATCTGACCGAATTTGAGAATATCGACGGGGAGATTCGCCGTTTTATCGAGAAAGTGGATCGTCCGTTCAAAGGAACGATGGATGTATATTTCAAAGATACTGCTTATTTTGCCGTATCTGCGCTGGGTAGCAATCCGGTAGATATGAAAATCCAGGGCGTGGTAAGCCCCATCCGTGTGGACGAGCCTTTCCTGTGGTTGCTATACAAACTCAAGTACATTGAGGGGAGAGTGGGATGATGCGTTCTGCCAACACTCCGCCCATTGAACAGCAGATGTACACGAGAGAACGGCGCGGGGTATTCCGGACAACGGAGGGGTTTGACACGGTGGCTGCTTCACCGGGACTGGACCCTTCTTTTATCAAAAAAGTACTTCACCCTTACTGTGTCTATGATGCTCCCGCAGAGCTGACAGGCCGAAGTGAGAAGGACGAGAGCAAGTATCCGGCTTCCATGCACCTGCTGCATCTGGAGAGCGGCGAAACCATTCTCGGGCAAAATGTGTATCAGGCTGCGGATTTTACCGGCCTGCGCAGCGCATTTTTCGCTCACAATTATGTTCTATCTCCGGCAAGCTCGGAAGAATATATGAAACGTGGCGATTGGCTGAATGCTGTGTTCGCCACCTCTTATGATATCGAGCAGGGCACAGAGTTGCCTGCGCTGACAGCTTTGCCTGTAGCGACAGAAGGTGGAGCAGGACGTGGTAGCGAACTGCACGGCGGAAACTTTGATCTAAACGCATCTCCGAGCCAAGTTTTAAGCGCTCTGAAAATGGATGAGACGTTGTTCAAGCGTATGCTGTATGCCGTGATGCAGTCTGTGGCGGCTCGCCGCAAGGTATACATAGCACTGGATGTGCCAGCAGAGGAAGTAACAGCAGGAGCAAAGGCATTGCTTCGTCTGCTATACAAGGCATTGCCGTATGCGTTCCGACGTCAACTTGGTTTTATGACGTTTGCCAAGGAGCCACAGGCCAAGAAAGGCATTCATGTGCAATTTGTAGAGCGCGGTACGCTGCGTCCCAAGGATCGGAATACAGAGAAGGATTTCACCTTTGATCTCGTCTCTGGACGCGTCACACATGCGGACGCTTCGGTAGCAAAGTTGCCTTATGCGGAGTTTGCATGGTTTTTGATGCAGGATCAGGCAAGGTCGGCCGAGTTTTATGCATTTGCCGATGAAATGCTGGCAGGCATGGAGCCTGGACGTGAATTTTCCATTGAAGCCTATGGCGAGCTATCTGTATTTTACAGTCTTGAACAAGGGGTAGAGGATTTATATCTGAACAACAAACATGAGGTCTTGAGCGGCTTGCTGACGTACCTGAAGCCGGAAGGCGGATTGCATGAACGTTCACGTCTGAACGAACTGTTCCTGACCTTGCTCAGCCGGGAACTGGACAGTGTACGGCGGGAAAATGTACCCGAAGAAGCGGTGGCTTCTCGTATCGGCGAATATTTCCGGGTCGCTGCACCTGTGGTGAAGGCCCGGATTGTGGATTATTTTATTTACGCTGTGAACAATGCACGAGCGCAGAAACGAATGCGAGCTGTGCAAGAGCTGTATACCATTCTGGATCGGGATGCTCAGTTGAATCAGGCATTCTTTGATAAGGTGCTGGGCAATGCTTCATTAACCAAACTGCTGTTTGAGCCGTATCTGGACAATCAGCTGAAACGTACCGAAACGGCAGCAGGCGTGATTGAGCTTATCCAGCGATGGGTTACGGCTCATCCGTCTGCAATCCAATCCGCTTTTTTGGTGGAAAAGTCTTGTACCGAGCTACGGGAAAGACTGTGTTCTGCACTCGATCCGGTGCAATCGGCGAACGAGGCTCTTCAACGGGTTAGCGTGTTGGACCTTATCTCCGAGAACGGTGCGATGGAACCGGAGATAACCGGACATATCGGACAAACAGAGATTTTTGCCGATTCAGAACAGCAGGCTACGACTGCGCATTCTTCTGGCAAACCAACCGCCTCATCCCGTCGTGGACAACAGGTTGCATATCAGGAGGCTTTAACCAAGCTAGCTGACAAGATTGCTTATGTCATCAACCTGTTTATGATCCAGGATCTCAATCTGGAACGCGTGAATCGGGAGCAACTGTTGCAGATCGATATTTTGCAGCATGAACATGAGGTTCGGGACTGGGCGGTACGTCAAGGCTCCGATGTTGTTGCAAGAACCAATATGATGCTGGCAGCCAGAGCATGGCTTAGCGGTGATGGTAATGCGGAAGAAGGGATGGATTCTCTCTCCCTTGCTGAGCGGGACGAGCTTCAGCGCTGGACTCGCCGCTGGCTCGCGGCAGAGCTACGGAATCAGCCGGGAACGCCAGCGTACGAGGCATTGTCGCTTGCGTTTTATCGTGGGGGGAGCGGAAGTAATCGGCTTGATTATTCAGGTCTGATCGAGTTTGCCCGCATTCATATGGGTCACCCCGAAGAGATCTACACTTTTTTTGAATGGTCTGGCGCGCAGCGGATGTTTGTTCGCGGTTCTAACGCACATAAAGGGTATGCAGACGCTATCATCTTGTATTTCAAAACGCATGATCGGGAAGCATTCCGACCCAAGTCGGCTTTTAAGCCTTACTATGCCAAAGCAGGAAAGGCGCTGAATCCGGTCTATGATCGTGCCAAGTCGGAGCTGGCCTCTCCGTTCATGCGCATGTTGACGGGGCGAAAGAAAACACGGTGGCTGGGATTGTTGCTGTTGTTCCTGATTCTCGGTGTTGCAGGTGGTACGTATGCTCTGATGAACCCTTCGTCTGAACCTGAGGCACAGCCACCGACAGATCGGGAGCCTGTAGTTGCCACGAATCCCGAAGAGAAACCAGCAGACTACATCGCGTATATTGTTGCGGAGAACAGGCAGGAAGGGGCTAAATCATCAGCCCAATTAGTCATCCGTTTTCGGAGTGAAACAGGGGGTATTCCTTTTGAAAAGGGGAAACTTCAACTGCGTATGGATGACGGGAGCACGAAGGAGCTAGATGTTACAGACCAGTGGGAAAGCCTGGATCGTGGTGAAGCCTCAGGTACAGATACGGATACAAATACAGATACAGATGCAGGTCAAGGATCGGCTGATTCAACGAGTGATGCGGATAAGGATGCCCAATCCGAAGTCGGCAATGCGTCATCTGGCACAACAAATGAATCACCGGAGCAAAGCCAAGATAAAACAGGTGAAAATTCAACCGATGAAGCTTCACCAGAGGGCCAGACTAAAACGGACACTAAGGCACAGTTAACCTTGGCAGAAGCGGATCGCTTTTACCCCTATGGAATGCAGATCTCGATCCCGGACAATATCAATCCCGAGCATGTTGTGAGCATCCAGCAAGGTGCGGAAGGCTCGGAGATCACGATTAACCTGCAGCAGAAGCCAAGTTGAATTTGTGTAGTAGGCACCATGTGAATCGGAACAGGCAAGGAACTATAAAGTAAGATTTGAGAGATGATTCTGAAACGGAGGTTTCAGGGTCATCTTTTTTTTAGTAACAATTATCGTTTCTAGATGAAGTATGCTGATGAAATCTTTTTGTTCACAAATTAGACATATATAGGTTGATTCAAATTAAGGTCATGAGGCGAGTGGTGAAAAATAGCACGGAATCATTGAGAAATGATCTCATATAATAAGTGGCACGGCAGCCATTGAGATACTTAATTTGAGCAAAAAATGCCTTATATCATCAAAAAAATTGGGTTTTTTGGTTGACAAGTGATAATGATTATCAGTATCTTTAGTGTAGCAGATTAAACAGTTTGTTTAAAAAGGTTAAAGCGTCGGAAAATTCAGAAGTGTTGAATCAGTATATAATTTCAATTTCGTTGTCGTTATGATAGCCGGAAATACATACCGGGATTAATGAGAGAGGGATGATCGCATGTTTCGTCTGGAGACGTCCAAGCTGGATATCGCTTATGAGGAAAGACTTATTGTTGAGGATCTGAACATTCAGATTCCCCAAGGAAAAATTACCGCACTTGTGGGAGCCAACGGTTCGGGGAAATCAACGATACTGAAAACGATGGCACGTATTATGTCTCCGAAGGCAGGTAGCGTGTTACTCGACGGCAAATCCATCCATAAGCAGTCCACTCGTGAAGTTGCCAAGCAGCTTGCGATTCTGCCTCAGAATCCTACAGCACCGGAAGGGCTGACCGTTACAGAACTGGTTTCCTATGGTCGTTTCCCTTATCAAAAAGGATTCGGCTCCATGCGTGCAGAAGACAAACGCATGATTGAGTGGGCGATCGAAGTGACTGGCATGACGGAGTTCCATGACCGTCCGATCGATCAGTTGTCCGGCGGACAACGTCAACGTGCCTGGATCGCTATGGCACTTGCACAGGAAACAGACATTCTGTTCCTGGACGAGCCGACAACCTTCCTCGATATGGCTCACCAGCTTGAAGTATTACAGTTGCTCGAGCATCTGAATGCAACCGCTAATCGTACCATTGTGATGGTCGTCCATGACCTGAATCACGCATCCCGGTATGCGCAGCACATGATCGGCATCAAGCAAGGTAAAGCCATAGCTGAAGGTTCACCTGTAGAAGTAATGACCTCGGACGTATTGCGTGAAGTATTTAACATTGAAGCCGACATCGTTATGGATCCTCGCTCCAATGTACCGCTTTGCTTGCCATATGCGCTTGCTGGCGAACGTCCGAAACCAGTTGCCCCTGAAACCAAGGTAGTGAACAGTGCGATGGTTCATGCTGCAGGTCGCACGGAACATCGCGTGCAAGCAACAGGCAGTTAAAATAAACGAGCTGGATCGGATGTGCGATCCTGAATTATAGAAATGAAGCCGCTGTGCGCTGTTAGCACGCGGCTCATTCGCATTCACAGGAGGTTTCATTAATGAGCGCAATCAATTACACCTGGCTTGAACAATATGCACGTATTTCGACTAAACCTGCGTTGAATCCTATATACGATAAACATTTGGCTTCGTTAAGGGACGCAGAGCAGGCAAGAGATATGCTGACAGCTTACAACGAACATTTACGAGCAGATAGCTTGCAGACCGCAGCGATATATTTCATGCATTCTGTTCGTGGACTGTTGTTAGGCATTCACTATATAAACGCGATGTGTGACTCGTTGCTGGATCTCTCACTGGATAATATCCAATTACAACTTATCGTAAAAGATGGGTACCCGGCATTTCATTTCCAACTGCTGGATGACGCTGAAAAGCCTCATCCAGCGCCTCCCGCCAACGACGAGCCTAACTCAGTCCTAGCTTCTACATCTGCGCGTCAGGCGATGCTCACAGCTTATTACGGAGAACAGCTTCTGCCATTAATTGAAGGGGTGGCACTGGCTGGCGGGGCGAATACAGGCCAGATGTGGGCACAGCTTGCGTCGATCCTGAGATGGTTCAAAACGTTGGCTGTCCAGATGGAGATTACAGATCAGGAGCGAGAAGCTGTTATTCAAGGGTATGAGCATGTGATTACGATGCCACCGGAAGTTATGGGATTACGTAAAAATCTGTTGAAATTCAAGCCGGTAGAGATCGACAGCCCGTATCAACCGGGAGAGAAAGTGTTAATGAAGTCAACTTGTTGCCTGTATTATAAGGTGGATGGAGGCCAGGATTATTGTTACACCTGTCCCAAACTGAGCAAAGCCGAGCGGCAAACACGATATGAGGCAATTGCAGCTTCCCGGTAAATTTGAAGTTCATACTCGAACACGTTTATAATTAAGATACTACGATCTCATAGGAGGAATTAGCAATGTCCGTATATTCGTACAAGGCGGTAACTACCGCAAATCAGGAAGTGCCGCTGGATATGTATCAAGGCAAGGTGCTCGTTATTGCAAATACAGCGAGTAAATGTGGATTGACTCCGCAATACGGTGAATTGCAGAAGCTCTATGACCGTTATCGTGATCAAGGTCTCGTCGTGCTTGGTTTTCCTTGTAACCAATTCGGTGGGCAGGAGCCAGGGACAAGTGAAGAAGCGGAATCCTTTTGCCAGATTAACTACGGCGTGAATTTCCCGGTCTTTGCAAAAGTAGATGTGAACGGAGAAGAAGCTCATCCCCTCTTTCAATATTTGAAAGAACAACAGCCCGGCTCAGGTGAAACCAGCGATATTCAATGGAACTTTACCAAGTTCCTCGTGAACCGCGAAGGTGAAGTTGTTGGCCGCGTTGAACCGAAAGAATCACCAGAGTCCATGAGTGCTACAATTGAGCAATTGCTCGGTTAATGTGCTATATCTATAAGGAAAACGTATGATGACGAGAAGCCTGACCTGCTATTTTGCAGAGTCAGGCTTTTTCTTATGTCTAAAGCGTTGTATCTGCGCAGAATACTCTACTTACTAACTACTCTAGTCACGAGTCTAGATCCAAGTAGCGTATATGTAATACCTGTATCCAGTGCAGTCTTTAGTTACTGCATTGAAACGGATTTTGAATGATTTGGAGAGCATAAGCAATATCTAACTCGGAGAAACTGTAAAGAGTGAAAATTAGATTGAGTCAGGGACAATAACGCATTAAATCACAGCAAACTGAGGGCGGAAATCGAATTTGGCACATGTTTTATAAGGAAAGCGACATTTATTTTGCAAAACCTATTGCAATGTGAAAAATATCACATTATAATGAGTGTATAAAGTGAAATAAATCACATATGATCCATCGAATTAGTAGTGAATTATTTCACAACTATAATTACGTTAATTAACTCATTATTTTATATACTCCAAGGAGGAACTACTCATGAAAATCGCAGTCATCGGATGTACACACGCAGGAACAGCAGCTATCGTGAATACCGCCAAATTATACCCGGATGCCACCATTACCGTATATGAACGCAATGATAATATCTCTTTCCTGTCATGTGGTATCGCGCTCTACGTAGGTGGAGTGGTAAAAGACCCTGACGGCCTGTTCTACTCTTCGCCGAATCAATTGGCGGATCTCGGAGTTGTGACGAAGATGCTTCACGAAGTTACAGCAGTGGATGCCAAAGGCCACACCTTGCGGGCTAAAAATCTGCAAACCGGGGAAGAATTTGAAGATACATTTGATAAACTGATCGTGACTACAGGTTCATGGCCTGTTGTACCGAAGCTGGAAGGCATCGAGATGGAAAACATCCTGCTTTGCAAAAACTACAATCACTCCAACACCATTATCGAAAAAGCGAAAGATGCGAAACGCGTTACTGTAGTCGGCGCAGGTTACATCGGTGTGGAACTGGTCGAGGCATTCCAGATGAACGGTAAAGAAGTGACGCTGATCGACAGCGTGGATCGTATTTTGAATAAATACCTTGATCCTGAATTTACCGATGGAATTGAAGATACGCTCAAGAATAAAGGCATTGAATTAGCACTTGGTCAAACGGTACAGAAATTTACGGGCGAGAACGGCAAGGTAACTAAAGTCATCACATCCAAAGGGGAATTCGAAACGGACTTGGTTATTCTCTGCATCGGATTCCGTCCGAATACGGAGCTGCTAAAAGGCCAAGTGGATATGCTGCCAAACGGTGCGATCATCGTCGATAAATACATGCAAACCAGTCAACAAGATGTCTTTGCTGCAGGTGACAGCTGTGCGATCCACTACAATCCGACCGGCAAAGCCGCTTACATTCCACTGGCAACAAACGCCGTGCGGATGGGTACACTCGTAGCGAGAAACCTGGTTCGTCCAACAACGCCTTATATGGGAACACAGGGCACGTCGGGCATCAAAATTTATGAGCAAAATATTGCAGGAACAGGAATGACCGAAATGTCTGCTAAAGAAGAGGGACTTGTTGTCGAATCGGTTGTTCTGGAAGACAGCTACCGTCCTGAATTCATGCCAACGGCTGAGAAACTTTTGCTTAAAGTGGTTTACGAACAAGCGACTCGCCGTATTGTCGGTGCACAGGTGATGTCACAAGTCGATCTGACGCAGTCGATCAATACGATCTCGGTTTGTATTCAGAACAACATGACGGTGGATGAGCTGGCGTTTATCGACTTCTTCTTCCAACCGCACTACAACAAACCTTGGAACTTCCTAAACACAGCAGGCCTGCAAGCCCTGCCTCCGGTAGAGGTTAAAGCGCCGGCACTGGTATAAGATAAATAAAAAAACAAAACAACAATAAACCTGGCCTTCTCTATAGAAGCTGGCCAGGTTTATTGTTGTTCTTATTAGATTAAATCGGATTTGAGCAATAGGCGCTGAATTAGAGCCGCGACTTCTGCTCGTGTTACGTTCGCTTTGGCCGCCAGTCTGTCCTCACCGCGTCCACTGATCAAACCAGCTTTAATGGTGAGGGCAATATCGTTTTTGGCCCAGTTACCAGCATTAGTAGCATCTTTGAAAATAGATAAGATTTGATCAGACTCCAGATTAGTGTACTGTTCTGCAAGTCCTGTCAGCTTCATCGCTCTAGCGATCAATGTCATCGCCTGCTCGCGTGTAATTGTGTCATTTGGGCGGAACGTGCCATCCGCGAATCCGTTAATCAACTCGTAGGAAGCCGCTGTTTTTATAGCGCTGAAATACCAGTCCTTTGAAGTCACATCGTTGAAGGGTTGAGAACCTTTACCAAGTTTGAGACCCAATCCACGAACAATGATCGCTGCGAATTCAGCTCGGGTGATCGCTTCATTAGGGTTGAAAGCTGCATCATTAATGCCATTAATGACCATACGAGATGCCATATCATTCACAGCAGCTTTAGCCCAGTGATTCTCGACGTCTGCAAAAGTTTTCGGGTTCCATACGATTCCGTAGGAGCTGTTGGTTAAACTGTTAATTTTCGCATAGTAGGTTCCTTGCTCTAAAACTACTTTTGTTGGTACATGACGAACTTTTCCGTCAGTCTCCACAACAATGCCAGTTGTAATTCTGTTCGGATCGATTTGTGAAGAGAGTTTGATTTTACGCTCAACGTATACATTAAAATTTTGTGTTTCAACTGTTTGATCTTGGTATGAGCCAGTTAGAGTAAAGTCAACAGGTGATCCAATAATTGTAAATCCGCCTTGGACTGCCGCATTTGTTGCAAGCTCATTTATCGTTTTTGATGATTCGGCTATGGTAATACGAATGACCATGTCCTTTAATTGTAGAGTGTTGCCGAGCGTTGTAGCAATAGCATCGATGTTTATCTGAGAGGCGGGAATGGTATAACTTGCTTGTTCAGTTTGAAGAACAAGTGTAGCGGAACTGTCCTCCATGTTTTTAATGGATTCACCATTTAACTCCCCAATAATGACGTTAGCTGCCGATCGCACCGGAATGGTAACAATTGCTCGAGAACCTTCTGAGTCCAGTTTGGCTTTCAATTTCACTGGATCAACAGTTAGGAGGGTTGTTTTAATGCCATTCATATCGGTGGTTCGCGATTTCCCTGCATTCTCGGCTTGACCATTAACAATAACAATTACATCTTCATTTCCAGTGTTAGCACTGTTAGAGCTACTCGGATTTGAAGCAGTTCCTCCCCCTGAAGGCGGGGAGGTTACAACGGGTATCTCAGGGGTATTGTTACCTGGTGCTGTTTCATTCTGTACGACAGACGATGTCCAGCCAAATTTTACGATTTTACCATCACCATCTACTTCGGCTACTATAATTCGATCACCGTTCGCTGCGTTCACCAGTCCGTTAGCTGGCAAACGTTCGTAACCAGCAGATGTTTCACCTACAGCTGGGATATTAATGCTGCTACTTCCAATATTTCTATAAACGAAATGATGTTCTATATTCTGAATTGCAGGGCTAACCGTAATTAATGTTTTCCCATTATTGTTTGATCCTGTCGGATCCTGGGCGAGCAAGTTTAGTCCGGTTGCAGGATTTGCAGTGAACTGAATTGTTTTTTCTGCACCTGCTGGAGTAGGGCCATTTGCAGCGATACGTACTTTAACGGTATGTGTGCCGCTTAAATTAGGTACATTGGCTCCATTGAATAAAACATAAGCTCCATTGTCGATCTGATATTCCATCGTAGTATCCAAACCGAGAATCAGATTATTTTGATCATCCGCAGTGACATTCGGTGCAGCAGGAATAGATCCTATAGTACCTACCGTCACGGGAGTTGCCAGAGAAGCAAAGTCGGAAGAAGTTGCCTTGATCCGTACCTCGTAGGTTGCTGGTGCTAGTCCCGTTACAGAAGTGCCAACAATCGCTGTCCAAGTAACGTCCACATCTTTTTTATATTCCATCAGATCGGTAACTTGGGTGATTGTGCCATCCTGAGCGCCGTTGGATGTTTCATCTGTCTTGTTCACGCCTGACGGAATAGCAGGACGAGAAGGAAGGACAAGTGTTTGCACTGAACTATCCGTCGTAGTCGTGCCGTTTCCTGTTTTGATAATAGATAACGTGGTTCCAATCCAACTTCCATTAATGGTGATGTGTCCTGAAGCGTCTGCAACAGTGCTTGCTCCATTAATGGAGTACGAGGCGTTAGGAACGAGTCCCGTCAATTGCTCATCTGTATAGTTAATTGCTGCATTCGGTGTGGTTTCTGGTGTAGCAGAAAAGGAACCAACCGTCACGGGAGTTGCCAGAGAAGCAAAGTCGGAAGAAGTTGCCTTGATCCGTACCTCGTAGATTGCTGGTGCTAGTTCCGTTACAGAAGTGCCAACAATCGCTGTCCAAGTAACGTCCACATCTTTTTTATATTCCATCAGATCGGTAACTTGGGTGATTGTGCCATCCTGAGCGCCGTTGGATGTTTCATCTGTCTTGTTCAAGCCTGACGGAATAGCAGGACGAGAAGGAAGGACGAGTGTTTGCGCTGAACTATCCGTCGTAGTCGTGCCGTTTCCTGTTTTGATAATAGATAACGTGGTTCCAATCCAACTTCCATTAATGGTGAGGTGTCCTGAAGCGTCTGCAACAGTGCTTGCTCCATTAATGGAGTACGAGGCGTTAGGAACGAGTCCCGCCAATTGCTCATCTGTATAGTTAATTGCTGCATTCGGTGTGGTTTCTGGTGTAGCAGAAAAGGAACCAACCGTCACGGGAGTTGCTAGAGAAGCAAAGTCGGAAGAAGTTGCCTTGATCCGTACCTCGTAGGTTGCTGGTGCTAGTCCCGTTACAGAAGTGCCAACAATCGCTGTCCAAGTAACGTCCACATCTTTTTTATATTCCATCAGATCGGTAACTTGGGTGATTGTGCCATCCTGAGCGCCGTTGGATGTTTCATCTGTCTTGTTCACGCCTGACGGAATAGCAGGACGAGAAGGAAGGACAAGTGTTTGCACTGAACTATCCGTCGTAGTCGTGCCGTTTCCTGTTTTGATAATAGATAACGTGGTTCCAATCCAACTTCCATTAATGGTGATGTGTCCTGAAGCGTCTGCAACAGTGCTTGCTCCATTAATGGAGTACGAGGCGTTAAGAACGAGTCCCGTCAATTGCTCATCTGTATAGTTAATTGCTGCATTCGGTGTGGTTTCTGGTGTAGGTTCACGGTTCACTGTTACTGCATAATATTTTGTGGATACATTATCGGCTGCTGTTACTTTAATGTATGCGGTGGTAGATCCACCTGCTGTAAGTGGGATGGTTGTGTTACCACTCACTGAACCGGATGAATAGTCACTGCTGCTAAATAATTCAACTTTAGCCTGGGAATCTAAAAGTGAGAGATCAGATAAACCCAATGTTGAACTCATATTAGGCACATGAAGAATCCAGCTGATTGCTGTGCCGGTTGTTGAGCCATCGCCACCTCCTGGAGCATTATCAGCCATTCCAAGTACACTTGATAGATCAGTAATATTGCTAATCGGTGCTGCATCGCCAAAGACGATCCGTGCATTATCGCTGCCCGTGATGTAGAACATTCCATCTTGATAATACACAGCACTCAGGCTCTCGCCATTTATACCTAATGTACTCTCATCGTAAGGAGTCCAGTTCACCAGATCAGAAGATGAATAAACGATATAATGCTCTGCACCTGAAGCATCGTACAAGACTCCTGCAGTTACATATAATCCGGTTCCGTATGCAATTGACTTCATGTCACTGTAATGGGTGTTATCTACTGCATGTTTGACCCATGTTGAAGCCCTATCAAGAGAACCCACTGTTTCCAAAACAATAGGGTTAGAGTTTTCGTCAGAACCAACGATTTTAAAACTCCCGTTATCATAGATGATGTCATTTAAATTGTAGTAATTATCGACGATGTTATCATCTGGATCATCAACCGAGACCCAATTGTTTCCGAGTTGATTGGATTTTAACAAGGTCTGGTAGCCGACAGCTACGTATATCCCATTCACATATTTAACATTAGATACCGATGCTGAGGCAGGGAGATCGCTTCCCTTTGTCCACAACACTCCATCTGAAGAAGTTAAAGTATTGCCTGTATCCGTAATACCAAGGAATCCCCCGGTTACGCCATAGGTTAATGCCTGAACTTTGCCTGTTACACCTGCAGGGAGGTCATTAAGTGTCCAATGTTCTCCATCGGTTGATGTTCCGATCTGCGATCCCATAGCAACAAACATATTATTCCCGAAAGCAACTTTAGAAAAATGATCTTTCGGTTTCAATTGATCATTTGCATGTAAACTATCCCAGCCACTTGAGGAATGTAGTATCATGCTATCGGTCAACGTATTGTTATAAACGGTTTGACCTGCAACAACCCATGAACTTCCACTATAAGCAATACTTTGCAGGTTTGCCGCGGTTTTTTTCCACGTGGACTTGTCCGCTGTAACCACTAGACTATTAGGTGCGGAGGTGACAAGGGCTATGCCGGTACCATTGGAAGCTAAAGACTTGATATCTATATTCGTTATCTTAGGCTGCGAACTCCAACTCACGCCATTATCTGCTGAAGTGTCTAGTTTCCCTGCTTTACCAAAACGATAAAGTGTCGTTCCAATAAGTGTCGTTCCCAATGTATCATTATAGGAAGGGTCTGCTGTGAACGTTATTCCATCACTGCTAGAATAACCATCATGATAGTTTTCGATCATATACAGTTTTTCGTTATAAATGGAAAAAGAAGAGAGGGAGTTACTACCACGAAATCCATTTGTCCAACTTATTCCGTTATTAGAGTAGGCATATCCACCAAATACATTCCCGCCAACAACATATCTACCTGATATGTAGGCTAAATCCATTAAATAAAACGTTGTACTTGTCGTTGAACTTGAAGGCCAAATTTTTGGCATACTACTCCACAGTGTCCAATTCTCTCCGTCTGAAGATGAATAGATAATTCCAATATCCTGATTTCGATCAGAAGCGTGCCATTTTCCGCCAACGACATAGAACTTGCCTTCGATGTAGACTGCCTTTTGAAGTATACTTCCATCTATTACAGCGGATCTATCCGTCCAGTGTTCTCCATCAGAGGAAGTAATCAATCTCGCTTTTGCGGAAGCATTCGTTTCAACTCCGACTGCAACGTACATATTGTTCGCATAGACAAGGCTTCTCCATGAAGTTTTAGCATTAGATGCTCCCGTATTCACACGAGTCCAGTCTAGTCCACTGGTTGACTGAATGATGTTCCCTTTTTCACCTACAGCAGTATATTTCCCGTTGGCAAAGATAACAGTATTCAAATTTCGATCCAAATTATTATTGACTGCGGATAGGAGATTCATATTCCCGTTAGCAGAAGCTTGGTTCACGGGAACAAAAACACCGGGTAGGATGAGAGTGAGAACCAAAGTATAGACCATAACAACTTTCCATTGAAATGAATGCTTGAACATGTTTAATGCCTCCTCTGTAATATAGTTTTTAAAACGGAGTTTCTTAGAGCATGGAAGCTCAAGTTTTGTGCGATCCTGCAGTTTGGCTTGCAACAAATTAATGTAAGCTAAACGGGGGCGAAAGATAAGTAAACATCATTCTATGCATAACAAATTTATGGTGGGTTTTTATTTATATCGGATAGTCCCTAATATAGTATTAGATCATATTAAATGGATGGATATAATCATGTTGTTTATTGTGATTGTGATTATTTGCACAAAGTTTTGGGCAAGGTCGAGATACAATAAAACCATAGATGAATTTAATGATTTGCGAACGGTTTGAAGATAAAGGAGAGGATGACATATGGCGACAAAAACGCCTTTAGAGGTTGCACAATATACGGCACAGGCTGGTGTTAAGAAAGCACAGAATCCGGTTTCTTCTGTGCTGATTCTTGGTTTCCTGGCGGGAGCCTTTATCGCGCTTGGGTTTCTGCTGGATATTCGCGTAATCGCATCTGCACCACCGGAGTGGGGGAGCATTGCAACATTCATCGGAGCGGCGGTGTTCCCGGTAGGTCTGATTCTGGTCTTGATTGGCGGCGGAGAACTGTTGACGGGTAATATGATGGCTGTACCGCTTGCTGCAATCACACGTAAAATCTCTCCAGCCACGATGTTGAAGAACCTGCTGCTTGTGACGGTGGGTAACCTGCTTGGTGCCCTGTTTGTGGCATTTTTCTTCGGTCATGTCCTTGGGCTTACCGCAGATGGTGTATACCTGACCAAAGTGGTCGATATGGCAGGACATAAATTGCATGATAGCTTCCTGCAGGCTTTTATCTCGGGCATAGGCTGCAACTGGCTGGTGGCGCTAGCTGTCTGGCTGTCTTATGCAGCCGATACGATGAGCGGTAAAATTCTGGGCATTTGGTTTCCAACGATGGCGTTTGTGGCGATCGGCTTTCAGCACGTTGTGGCCAACATGTTTCTGATTCCGGCGGCGATCTTTGAGGGCCATTATTCCTGGGGTCAGTATGTCATGAATTTCATCCCGGTGTGGCTAGGTAATCTGACGGGTGGAGCGTTGTTCGTAGCGGCTGCATATTGGATGGTCTATCTGCGTAAAACAGAGCCGGAGGTCAAGCCGGATACGGTTGTCCCTGCTAAAGTGTCTCCTGTAGAAGCAGAAAGCAGAGGGATGTGGAGTAAACAGGCATAACAGATGACAGAGTCGACACTTAAGAGCATCGTATTTGTAAGCATAAATAGTCAGAAGCTAAGAAAATAAACCGGCTTGTGAAATTAAGTTGGGGTACGGGGAGTTATCAGATAAGAATACGGAATAACGAAGTGAGATGGTGCATCTTATCGCTTCACGACAAGGTTGATCGTGGGGAGATGAGATAGGGTCATCTTTTTTTTGCCCAAAATTAAATTCGCCATGACAAGGTTCGGGGGAACGAAACCTGAGCATGGCGAATTTCGGGAGTGGTCCATGATATGGCATGAGGAGGAAGTGGGGAAACACCAGCCTAATGCCTTGTTCTTTATTTACCCCTGGATTCAGAGAATGAATCATAGGCAGAAAACTTTTTCAAAATTAAAATTTTTGAATGAAATGACCAGTTTGCACACATAACATGCTACCCAGCAATGATGAAGATTTGGCCGATTCGTTCTGTTCTCTTTACGTTATAACCCTGAACGGGATATGATATAGGGATAGCTATTCAAAGAGGGGGAGCCCAATGATGATTGAACAGGAGAATGGTGTATTTCCAGCGGTATGCCCGCTCGATTGTCCAGACACATGTGGTCTGCTATTACATAAAGAAAACGGTAAGATTACGAAGGTTACGGGTAATCCGGATCACCCGATTACGAAGGGCGCGATCTGTAATAAAGTTCGAAATATGACGGAGCGGGTGTATCATCCCGAGCGGCTTCAATATCCGATGCGACGCGTCGGCGCCAAAGGTGAAGGCAAGTTCGAGCGTATCAGCTGGGACGAAGCGATTCAGGAAATTACAGGAAAGTTCAAAGACTTGTCTGCAACGTATGGACCAGAGAGCATTCTTCCTTATAGTTTTTACGGTAATATGGGCGTGCTTGGCGTAGACGGCATGGATCGGCGTTTCTTCAATGCTCTGGGCGCAAGCGTGCTGGAGCAGACGATATGTAATGCGGCCGGTAATACGGGCTGGAAATATACGATGGGAGCTAACCACGGCACGTTGCCTGAGGATACAGAGCATGCAGATCTGATCGTGGTGTGGGGTGGTAACATTGTTAGTACCAATATGCATCAGGTTGTGCTCGCGGAGAAGGCCCGCAAGAACGGTGCCAAAATCGTTGTCATTGACGTTCATCGCAACCGGACGGCGCAATGGGCAGACTGGTTTATTCCGCTCTATCCGGGTACGGACAGTGCACTGGCACTTGGTATGATGCATGTGCTGTTTGAGCAAGGACTGACGAATGAAGCATTTATGCAAAAATATACCGTGGGACACGAAGCGCTACGCGAGCATGTGCGCAGTTACACCCCGGAACGGGTAGCACGCACTACAGGCGTGCCGGAAGAAACGATTGTGGAGCTGGCAGAGCTCTACGGAAGAGCGCAGGCCGCTCATATTCATATTGGCAATGGCTTGCAGCATCATGACAATGGGGGCATGAACGTGCGTAGCATCGCCTGCCTGCCTGCAATTACGGGTCAGTGGCTGAAGCGCGGCGGCGGTGCCGTTCGCACGAACAGCTACGCGAGCACCAACAGTGATGCGCTGGAGCGGCCTGATCTAAGGCAACATGCCGATCCGCGTGTCGTAAACATGAACCGGATTGGCGAAGCGTTGCTGGAGGCAGAGCAGCCGATCCGGGCCATGTTGGTTTACTGCAGCAATCCGCTGGTGGTGGCACCGGATACGGAACGAGTGGAGCGAGGTTTTGCACGGGAAGACCTGTTTACGGTGGTTCATGACCTGTTCATGACCGATACGGCGAAATATGCAGATATTGTGCTACCCGCCACGTCTTCTTTTGAAGCAACCGATCTGTACATCTCGTACTGGCACCAGTATGTCCAGCTGCAGGAGCCTGTTATAGCGCCGATCGGCGAGAGCAAAAGCAATGTGGAGCTGTTCTCCCTGCTTGGACAAGCCATGGGTTATGACGCGGACATCTTTGGTGAGAAGCCGGAGCAGATGATTGAGAATGCTCTTCAGGGCACGGAGAACCCTTATATGAACGGGGTTACACTGGATCGTCTGAAGCAACAGCGGTTTGTGAAGCTTGACATGTCGGCCCATGAATCTTTCCTGGAACATCTGCCTACGCCATCAGGCAAGATTGAATTATACTCCGAGCAGATGGAACAGAAGGGACTACCGCCATTACCGACATACGCCGCGTTAGTTGAAGGTTTTGATGGAGAGAACCCAGCCGGTCCAGAGGATGCATATCCGCTCATGTTTGTATCTCCGCCGAACCATAATTTCCTGAATTCCAGCTTCGGTAATTCGGCTAAACATCAACGTTTGGAGAAGATGCCGCTACTGCAAATTCATCCAGAGGATGCGGCTCGCCGCGATGTGCAGGATGGCGATGCAGTTGTGGTGTGGAATGAGCGCGGACGCATTGAACTGACCGCCAAAGTGACGGATGCCATGCTTCCGGGAACGGTCATCAGTCAAGGGCTATGGTGGGACGGCGAGGGTAAGAAACAGCGCTCCAACTCACTGACATCGGGTCGGTTGTCGGATATGGGGAACGGTGCTACCTTTTTCTCCGCCACTGTTGAAGTGAAGCGGCAATGAGTGTGCTTGCGGCTTGATTATTTTGATGTAATATAGATTCATATTATAAAGTCTTTAACTTACAGGCTTCCGCCGTGGCGAGTCATGCACATGTGCGGAAGCCTTTTGTGCGGACATCGGTCAAGGTATGTCAGGCTAGAGGATGTAAGGAGTTTTGAAGAGATGTTGAGATGGCTGGATAACTATCCAAAAGAAGTGAAAGTGTTTTTGCTGGCAAGTATGGTGAGTGCAACGGGCAGTGCCTTGATGTGGCCGCTCACAACTATGTATGTATTCGACGAGCTTGGACGCACGATGGCAAACGCGGGATTTGTCATTTTGATTCAATCGCTCGGCGGTATTTTTGGACAGCTGCTGGGTGGCTCTTTATACCATCGCGTAGGTGTGAAAAAACTAATCATCGGTTCGCTAGCACTAAACGCGGCAGGATTGTTTGCATTGCCTTGGATTAGTGCGTACTGGGTTGTTTTTATCTTTGCCATGGGCTGGATTGGGTTATTCAGTTCATTATCGTTGCCTGCGATTCAAGCGTTTATCGGCTTCCGTTTTGCCGAGCGGCGCGGTGAATTGTTTAACATTATTTATGTGGCGAACAACATCGGTGTAGCGATTGGAACGGCGCTTAGCGGATTTCTGGCTGACTTTTCATATCATCTGAGCTTTGTGTTAAACGGGGTGAGTTCAGCAGGATTTGCGGTCTTCTTCTGGTTTTATCTGTCCCGGGTGGAGCCGGAGCAGGGAGAAGTACATCTGACGAAACGTAAAACCGTACCGGACGGTCCAGGCATCTGGACACTGCTGGGAAACACTCGGCTGTATCTGTTCATGAGTATTGGTGTGTTGTTCCTCTTGTTTGGTAACTCCATCTGGAATACAGGCGTGTCGCCTTATATTATTTCGGAAGGGTTGGAGAAAAGAATGTACGGTCTGCTCTGGACACTTAACGGTGTGCTGATCTTTGTGGGACAGCCATTCACCAGTTGGGTAAAGCGTACAATGGCCCGTACCTCCAGTGCCCAGATGACGGCCAGTGCCGTATTTTACGGCCTCGCCTACATTGTTATGATCACCATGTACAATTATCCGGGCATGGTGCTTGCTATGGTACTGGCCACCTTCGGAGAGATGTTAATCTCGCCGGCTACGCCAGCATTTATTTCGGAGCATGCGGGGAGGGCAGCCCCTTTTTATATTGGCGTATCGGGTGGGATTGGCGCGTTGGGACGCGTGATCGGGCCATATGCCATGGGAGTCATGTACGACAAACAAGGCTTAATTCCTGTAGCTTGGCTGGCAACGGGTACCGCTACGATTGCTCTGTGTGGTTTTATACTGCATGCAGCGCTGAACCGCAACCGGGAGATGAGGGAGTATGGCTTGGATGCTTAGGGGACGTACTCTGTACTCTAAACGAATGGGCAAAATGGATGTGGTGCGCGTATTGAACCTAATGGAACCGGGTGAGCCGAGTCGACTGAAAAATATGGATTTTGGATGATCTCATCTCAAAAAAATATTGACAAAAAAAATTATATATGCTATAATTTACATATATTATTTTTCCGTATATACTAAGGTTCTCCTGGCCAGGGGGAACCTTATTTTTGTTGATACGGGAGGAACATGTGATGAGCGAGAAGAAGGAGTCCAGTATAACGTCTCTGATTTCAGCATTTGCCCGAGCCTACCATGTGGAGCATGATGAACCACTCATTTTTAATGACTTTTTAGCCCGAAAGCTAATTACTTCAGAGGAGTTTACAGCGATTGGCGAAAATATGATTCGGGGCATCGACTTCTTTCACCCGGATGCGGATGATCAGTTCGGAGGAGACCTGGATCAGGTGTTAAAATGGATAACCCAAGTCCAGCTGTCACCAATCACATTGGCTCGTTCTGCCTATAGTGAACAAGTGATGCTACAGGAGGCTTCGCTGGGCGTGAAGCAGATGATTGTTCTTGGTGCCGGTATGGACACATTTGCGTTAAGGCACCCGGAAATGGAGGATGAGTTGCACGTATTCGAGGTGGACCTTCCGTCTGCACAGCAGTTAAAGAAAGAGCGTTTGAGGAAGGCGGAGCTGGTTATTCCGCGCAATCTTCAATTTGTGTCCATGGATTTCACCCGTGAGATGATTCATACGGATTCTTTAAGCAGCCTATTCAGAAATGTAAAAACCTTGTTTACACTGCTTGGTGTTTCGTATTATTTGCCCAAAGAAGACCTCTGTCGATTAATTCATCACGCTTTTGCACCTCTTCCGGCTGGAAGTTCAATCGTGTTTGATTATGCAGATGAACACCTCTTTCAGGAAAAGGGCAAGTTTAATCGTGTCGAGAATATGGTCAAGATGGCTGCGACGGGGGGCGAACCGATGTTATCCTGCTTCACGTATGAGGAGATGGAGCATCTGTTGGAACAAGCAGGGCTTCTCATCTACGAGCATCTATCACCTGAAGAAGTTCAGGAGCGGTATTTCAGTCAACGAACAGATGACTTGTCTGCCTTTGAGACGGTTCATTTTATTCATGCGGTAAAACAGTGAATTTCAACTATACAACAGAGGTGAAAACACTATATATGGGCCAGCTGATGTAATATATGGTGCAGTTGCCTTGATATAAAAAAACAAACGCCTGAAGAGACGTAATCGTCTTTCCAGGCGTTTGGAATTCATGATTGCCTTATTTGCGATTCTGCTCAGCACGCTTTACAATCATATCTGCTAATTCTTCAGCCTGACCCTGGATTGCAATCGGGTCAAAGTACCAGTACCGGTCCTCCTGCAATTCATACACCTGATTGTTTTTTACCGCAGGAAGGGACTTCCAGACAGAATCACCCTTATAATTTTTATTATTCTCACCAACGGTCAGGAAAATATGATCGCCTGCATAATCACCAACAATTTCACGTGAAATCTCTTTCCATTGGGTATCGCCCATCAGTTCTTTTCTGGTACGTTCAAGCGGAGCAAGTTCCAAGGCACGGTAAACGGCTTGTCCTCCTCGACCAAAGTTGTCTCCGTATCCATAATAACTCTTGTCCGATACTTCAAGGATCGAGAAGGTTTCCTCTGGACGGATGACCGCCTTCACCTTGGTGCGAGCGGCTTGTATCCGTTCGTCGTAAGTCTTCAGCCAAGCTTCGGCTTCTTTGGATTTGTTCATGAGCTCTCCGAAGCCACGGATCTCATCTGGTACGTTTGTGAATGTACCGTAAGGAATAACTACGGTAGGTGCGATTTTTTGATAATTCTCAATTTCCTGAGCTTGGTTAGAGTAGGTAATGATCATATCCGGATTCAAGGCAGCAACCTTTTCTATGGATACAGCATTCCGATCACCGATACTTTCTATGCCTGCCACCTGGTCCGAATAGAACGGGTTCTCTAGGTAATATTGGATAGCGCCAACGGGCTTCACACCGATTGCCAGCAGATCACTTACGTACATGTCTGTAACAATCCGTTTGGGCTCCGCCGGAATTTCTACATCCCCGCTTAAGGACTTGTAGATTCGTTTAGCATCCGAAGTAGCCGAACCGGACGACGAGTCTGTGCTGGCTTCGGAAGTTCCGGGTGTGACTTCTGTTCCCGCTCCGCTACCGCAAGCGGCCAGGATCATAAGCATGGCAAGCATAAGCAGCAAGCCAGAGAATTTGTTTCTAAAAGCATACATGTAATGATTCCTCCCTATGTATAGTCTGTAAATAATAATGATTATTATTCTCATTAATAACATAGAGGAAGATGTCTGATTTGTACATGGACAACGATGATCACTAAGACATGGATAGATGTGATGTGAAATGATGCATTATGTTTTTTAGTTGCTTTACCATGGATAGAGGGTCAAAACCGTAGAATATGTCTGCATCAATTTCGTATACACAACCGTTACGAATGGCCGCAAGGCTGTTCCATGATGTTGAATTCATCTGTAAATGGACGGCTTGCTGTTCTGCAGCTTCCTCAGGATAGGCTATAAATATGTGGTCTGCGGCATACAAATGAATATCGGACAAAGGCACATGGATGTATCCGTTTGGCAACCGCCCATCCTTGAGCATACGTGTCGGTGGTTGAAATCCAAGAGACTCATACAGAATATGGGAAGCTCTACCCCAACTATGACCAAAGACGTATGCACCTTGTTCCCCATACAGGAATAAACATACCGCTGAACCTCGGGTTTCACCCATTAGATTGTCCAAAGTCTGATTGGCTTCATGCTCCAACTGGTCATAACGGTGAATAATAGCCTGAGCTGTAGGCTCCATACCTGTAATTCGAGCGATCTGTATAAACTGTTGCTTCCAGTCCAGTTCTTCAAAGGGCATCAGAATGGTTGGCGCGATCATTCGCAATTCATTCAGCACTGGATGAGGTGCATAACCGATGATGATGTCGGGATTCACCTCTGCAATTAACTGCGGATAAGCTAACAGTTCATGCTCCCCATACTGCCTCATCTGCTGTTGTACATGCTCGTCAAGATCGGATTCCATCCAGCTCGCAACAGCACCTATGTGGGGAATGCAGCCCAGTGCCAGCAGGGAAGCCGTGTAGTTGAAGGTCAGAGAGACGATTTTCTTCGGTGTTTGCCTGTAATGACTCGGTGCTACACCAACGATCTGTTTAAACTTGCGGCTCAGATAGAACGAATCTTTATATCCGATCAGTCTAGCCACTTCCTGTAATGTAGGATTCCCCAATAGCAGATGTTCTTGGGCCATTCTGATCCGTAAACGGGATACATATTCAATGAAGGTAAATCCGGTATACCGCTTAAATTCCCGCGAAAAATGTTCGGGGCTCACATTCGCTGCCTTGGCCAGCTGCTCACGTGTGAGAGGGTGCGCATACATTTCATGTATATAGCGGAGTGCACCATCCAGCCAAGAGTGATCTGGTTGCGGAACAAGAGCGGTTTGCTCCTGCAGCATATCCAGAAGTTCATAGAAAAGAATATGCGGTCTGAACAGACTTGTATTTTGTCCTGACATGCATATCTGGGCCAGTTCTGCTGCCTTCTCAACAAGCAAGCGGCTGGATAGTGATGCTGGGGACCCAAACGGCCAGGAGCGCTGTTCTTGATCAGTAAAATCGAAAGCGATGGCGATGCCCTGTACTGGCGAGAGCATACCTCGGTAGCGGTCATGTTGCAACAGGCGGCCCGCACGGCGAATAAATGCGGAGCCGGGAGTTAATGTCAGTTTGCCCTCTGCTCCAATGAGTCTGACCTGACCTGAGGTTATGACATACAATACGTGGAGCTTGCTCCAGGATTCCTCAATCTGGGCCAATGCTTCAAAGTCGTGAAGCTGAACGAGATGTATCAGCTTGAATAGAGCTTCTGGAATAGGCTTTATGTAGGGTAAGGAAGCTAGCCAGGAATGTTCGTGGACTGGATCGGCAGGCTGTTTTTTTTTCATGACATAACTTTCTCCTTATTATGATTTGGAAGAGCTGTAACACTGCATCGTACTTCTTCTGCTGGTCAAATGAATGAATTTGAACTATTATGCAGTATATATGATAAACAAGACTTCGTGGACAAGTGGTCGAAAATTGTACTTATTTCTGCGAAATTAGATAAAATGGTTGAAATCGCTATCACCAGCGACTATAATGATAATGTCGAAACGTTTCAATCTAGCATTTACGGTAGATTGACTAATGTTTTTGTTGCAAAGGATGCAAAGTCCCCTTCTAAGAAGGCGCGTTTTACTAACCATCTTTCGCCTTTAAACAAGTAGGGAGCTAGGAAAAGTAAGCCTGAATTATTTTTTTGGAAACACCTCGAAACGTTTCGATTATGAGCGGCAAGTTAAAATGGATAAGCGAACTTGAGGAAGCATAGCTAGAAGTGCCATGAGCGGGTACGGCATATGCATCATTATGAATGATAACCACGACTGGAGCAGTGAACGGGACTGCAAGGTGTTGGTTTTTATTCAATACCTGCTGTCTGATAAGATAAAATAGTAATGGAAGAGTTAAGTAAGAAGGGACGAACGAGGAATGGCAACGATCAAGGATGTGGCAAAGTTGGCGGGTGTAGCGCTCTCAACTGCTTCCTATGCACTGAACGGGGACAGTAAAGTTAGTGCGAAGACCAAAGCGAAGGTGCTTGAGGCAGCAAGAGAACTGAATTACCGAAAGAACGGCTTTGCCATGGATTTGAAACGGAGTCGGACCAATACCATTGCGCTGATCCTGACAGACCTGTCGGGACCGTATTACTCCGAGCTGATTCGCAGTGTACAGGATGTAGCACTCGCGAACGGGTATGATCTTATTGCCTGTAGCTCCATGGGTGGCCGGGATTCAACAGCGGTTCGTTTTTTGCGTGAAAAGAGGGTAGATGGGGCCATTATACTGGCTCACAACATCCATGATGACATCTTGGTTGAATCTGCTGGATCACGCTTCCCGATTATTGTCATGGATCGTCAGCTGTCCGGTGATCATCTGACCAATGTGCTGGTAGATGGTGAACAGGGGGGGTACCTTGCAACCCGTCGTTTGATAAGAGGTGGTCATAGGAACATTGCATATATCAGTGGTCCATCCAACTCCTATGATAATGCACTGCGTTATCAAGGATTCCTGCGAGCGATGCGGGAAGCTGGGCTCGAAGAGAAGTCAAAGTGGCGTTTGAACGGCAATTTTGTACGCGAAGGCGGCTTTAGTGCAACCAAGATGATGATTATGCAGGGAGAGCTTCCATCCGCCGTATTTTACGGAAATGATGAGATGGCCATTGGCGGGCTGAAGGCTTTTGAAGAGAGCGGCATCTCCGTGCCTGGAGACATTTCAGTCATCGGCTTCGACGACATACAGCTGTCCGAATATGTTCATCCGCCGCTGACAACGATTCGTCAGCCGAAGCATGAGGCAGGATCACTGGCTGGACATCTGCTGTTCCAGATGTTGAATGGGGAGAGCGTTAATCCATCCTATACGTTAACGATTGATCTGGTGGAGCGTGGTTCTGTGGGTTCTTCTTAAGACCAGGACTACATAATGACAAGAAGAATGACTTGCTTGTGAATGTGATGAGTTACAACATGAGGGTTATCGTTGGGACGGGTCGGGAACGACCGGTTCAAAGGGAGCCCTATTCTTTTTCAAAAAAATCGAAACGTTTCGATTTTAGGTAGTAAACTAATTTAAGGAGTGATAGAGAAATGGCAACAACCATGAATGAAACGATTCGTCTGGCAGCCGGCGAAGTCACATTTACTTTTTTGAACAGTGGAGATTTGTATCAAGCCACTTCCGGTACAACGATGCTGAATCAGCTGCTTAGCAACCCGATCGATGGGTCCTTAAATAATCTGTACCTGCGTGTATACGGGGAAAATGGGGAGATTCAATCATTCCCGCTTCTGGGCGTGCATTCCGGCAGCCAGGTATCCACGAGCAAGTCACATGCTGACCGTCAACTGATCTGGACAGGCAGTGTTCAACCGAAGCATGCAGGACAGGCGATCCAGTATAAAGTTGTATTTACGCTTGCACCGCAAGGAATCTGGTTCTGGGATGTGAAGATTACAGGACAACAGCAGCGTGTCGATGTGGTCTATGGACAAGATGTGGGACTCGCTGATCCGGGCGCGGTGCGCAGTAATGAAGCTTATCTGTCACAATACATTGACCATACGGTATTTGAAGATGAGACAAAAGGGTATGTGGTATGCTCTCGTCAGAATCAGCCGCAGGGCGGCGTTTTCCCTTACATGCAACAAGGCTCCCTGACCAAAGCAGTGGGTTACTCCACGGATGGATTCCAGTTCTTCGGACTGTCTTACAAAGAAACCAATCAGCCTGAAAGTCTGAGTCGCCCATCACTGGCTAACGAGACATACCAGTATGAGTTTGCTTATACTGCACTGCAATCCGAGCTACTCGAACTGAACGGTGAGGCACAGGTTGTTTTCTACGGACTGGCGAAGGCTAACCATGCATCGGGTATTACCGCACTGGAGTATGGAGATGAAGTTGCAGCAGCATGGAACGAAGTTCAGGCTCTAAGCGCAGAACAAGGTGAAGTGTATGAACAGGTGAAACTTTCCTCATCTCTGGGTGAACCACTGGCGGCACTGGATCTGACGCAGGAAGAGATTAACCAGCTGTACCCTGACCGTCATCAGGAAGAACGTAGCGGGGATCAACTGTTATCCTTCTTTACCGAATCTTACGAGCATATCGTATTGAAAGCCAAAGAACTGCTGGTGGAGCGTCCACACGGACATATCCTCATGAGCGGTGGTAATGTAAAGCTTGGAGCGCAGGTTATTACAACTACTTCGTATATGTACGGAATGTTCAACTCACAGCTTGTGATCGGCAACACCAATTTTAATAAAATGATCAGTAATGCCCGCAATGCTCTGAATGTGCCAAAAACGGCCGGACAACGCATTTATGTAGAGATCGATGGACAATATCGTCTGCTGACGATGCCGTCCCTGTTTGAGATTGGCTTTAACTATGCTCGCTGGATTTACAAAATGGAGTCCGATACGCTCATCGTGACGAATTACACAACGACGCATTCTACAGAAGTACGCATGAATGTTCGTTCTACAAGTGGCAATGCTTATCGTTACCTGGTGACAAACCAGATTACGATGAACGTGAATGAGTACGAATATCCACTGCACATGACGCAGGATGGTAGCACATTGATTTTCAAAGCGGATTCGAAGTCCCTAAGTGCAGGAACGTATCCTGAGCTGGAGTACCGCATGACGGTTGAAGGTGCCTCTGTACAAGCCGGGGATGAAACACTGCTTGCCAGCGGTGTTCTCAGCGGTGCTGCTTCGCTCGTAACGTTAAGTTTAGAAGAGACTGCGGAATGGACGCTGAAGGTTCGGGGCGTGCTGGAAGGTCAGGCGACTGCTGGTGCTGACACAGCAGCTTCTACTCTTTCTTTTGAAGAAGAAGTGCAGGCATACCGTGCGTTCTTTGCGGGTGTCATGAATGGTTTCCGTTTGTCTCGCGGCGAGAGCCAGGATGCGGAGGATTTGTTCAAAGTTAACGCACTTGCTTGGTGGTACACCCACAATATGCTGGTTCACTACTCTGTACCTCACGGTCTGGAGCAGTACGGCGGCGCAGCATGGGGTACACGCGATGTGTGCCAAGGCCCGGTAGAGTATTTCATGGCCACTCAGAAATATGAGCAGGTTCGCGATATCATCAAAATGGTGTACACGCACCAATACGAGGATGATGGTAACTGGCCGCAATGGTTTATGTTTGATAAATACTTCGCGATCCAACAAGAAGAGAGCCATGGCGATATCATCGTATGGCCGCTGAAAGTGCTGGCAGATTATCTGACTGCAACTCGTGATTATGCGATTCTGGACGAGAAGGTACCTTATACGGTAAAACACAGCTTTGGATTCACAGAAGAGGCAGCAACGGTGCTGGAGCACGCGAAAAAAGAGATCGAATACATCCGTGCCCACTTCCTGCACGATACGTTCCTGTCCTCCTACGGAGACGGGGACTGGGATGATACGCTCCAGCCAGCCAATGCACAGCTCAAGCAATACATGGTGAGCAGCTGGACGGTAGCTCTGACATATCAGTCCGTGAACGTGCTGTCACAGGCGTTGAAGTCTAAAGACGAAGCTTTTGCGCAGGAGCTTGCTGAACTCGCACAGGGCATCCGTGAGGACTTCAACCGTTACATGCTGGGCACAGACGTGATTCCAGGCTTCGTGTACATGGAAGAGGCGGATCAGGCGAAGCTGATGCTGCACCCGACGGATACCGAGACAGGCATCCAATATCGTCTGTTGCCAATGACACGCAGCATGATCGGCGAGCTGTTGAACGCAGAGCAGGCTGAAGCGCACTATGCGCTCATTCGTGAGCAGTTCCTCTGCCCGGATGGCGTACGTCTGATGAACCGTCCTGCGCAATACGCAGGTGGCGTGAGCACACACTTCAAACGTGCGGAGCAAGCATCCAACTTCGGACGCGAGATCGGTTTGCAATACGTGCATGCCCACATCCGTTACGTGGAAGCGATGGCGAAGCTGGGGAAAACGGATCAAGTGTGGAACGGTCTGGCGATGATCAACCCGGTGGGGATCCGCGAGGTTGTGCCTAACGCGGAGATTCGCCAAGCGAACGCGTACTTCAGTAGTTCAGACGGCAAGTTCAACACCCGCTACGAGGCACAGGAACATTTTGACCAGCTTCGCAAAGGGACGGTAGAAGTGAAAGGCGGATGGAGAATCTACTCCAGCGGTCCTGGAATCTACATGAACCAACTGATCTCGAATGCACTCGGTATTCGTCAGGAAGGCGGTAATCTGGTCATTGACCCGGTACTGCCAGCTGAGCTGGACGGTATGCAATTCGAGTTTGAATATGCAGGCAAGCCGGTGACGTTTATCTATCACCTGAATGAGGGAGCTGTCAGCCGTGTAACGGTGAATGGCCAAGATATTCAAGGTGAGCGCACAGCGAACCGTTATCGTCAAGGCGGGGTATGCATCTCGCTGGATTCGTTCAAAGAAGCAAGCGGTGCGGCTGAGCGTACTGTGGTCGATATTTATATTTAAGGAAATAAACATCAGGGGTTACAAAAACACCTCTATTCTGAAGAAAATTTGGAATAGAGGTGTTTTTGTGTGTATGAATCGTATTTTCAGGACTGATCTTGCAATAATATTGAAAAGATATAATGAATAAAGAGAAAAATTCTCTTTATTCATTATATCTTTCTTGAAAATGTATATAATAAATGTAGGAGTTAATTAATCTCCTAAAAAAGGAGTGAATTTAAATGCTTGTACGATTTAGCGTGGAAAATTTTAAATCTTTTTTTGATAGACAAGAACTGATGATGATCCCAGCCAAAAAGATAAAATTAAACAAAGAACATACTGTTCAATTTGACAAAGTTTCCTTACTAAGGACGGCAACTATTTATGGAGCAAACGCTTCAGGAAAGAGCAATTTAATTGAAGCAATGAAGTTTGCCAAATATGTTATTACAAATAAAGTTCCTTTGCAGGCAAGTAAGATGTATTGCAGAGTTGTACCAGAAGGTATGAGCAGGCATTCGACATTTGAATTTGAAATTTTAAAAAACAATAAGTTCTATGCATATGGCTTCAGTATAAATCTATATGAACGTAAAATTATATCTGAATGGCTTTATGAATTAATTCCCGATAAAGATATACAGCATATGCTTTTTGAAAGAGAAACTGAAGTAAGTCGTATAGAACTTGGTAGTCGAGTGACGTTGGATGAGATCGACCTCATGAAATTCAAAACATATACGTTAGATTTTGAAGAGAATAATTCAGAATTGTTTCTGAAAGAAATGAATAGAAACAAAAAGTTTAAACATGGTTCAAGTTTAGAATTCTTTAAAGATGTTTTCGAGTGGTTTGATGAAGATCTTGTGACTATATTTCCAGAGGAACCATTTACTAATTTTGAGTACTTTTATGGAGATGATGGAATTCAAAAAATCAATAAGATTATTGATTTTTTTGATACAGGTATATCGAAAGTTAAAATCGAAGAAATTTCACTTTCAGATATGCAGAGTAAGCTTCCTAAGAAGCTTTTAGAGGATCTTTTTGCTAATTTGAAAGATAAGCTTGAAAACTCGGAAAATAATAAAATTTCCATGATGTCGCTTCGAACAAAAAATGCTTTTTATAATATTAAAGCTGTACCGGGTGATGAACCTATTATTACTACAATTAAACTAGAGCACGGGGAGAAGTCTTTGAGTGACTTTGAATTTGATGAAGAATCGGATGGAACTCGGCGGCTATTTGATTTGCTTGATATATTAATTAGTAATGAAAAGAACAAAGTCTATGTTATTGATGAATTGGAACGAAGCCTTCATCCAAAATTGACATACAAATTCATTGAGTTGTTCTTTGAAATTTTAAAAGAAAATCATACTCAGCTTATATTCACAACACACGAATCAACCATCATGGACCAAAATTTGTTACGAAGAGATGAAATCTGGTTTGTTGAGAGAAACAAAAATAACATATCTCATTTGTACTCTCTGGATCGATTCAAAGAAAGATATGATAAAAAGTTAAGCAAAGCTTATTTGGACGGTCGTTATGGCGCTATACCTGTACTGAAAGGTTACTCTTCTAAAAAAGAGAGGGAACAGTTATGAGCCCATTGCGAGAAATGAGAACTTGGACAATGAGGTATGAGGAAGATATAAACATAGATCCGCTACGAAGATATTATTTGATCTTTGAAGGAGCTAATACTGAGAAGCACTATTTCAGAGGCGTGGACAATAATAGAAAAGAACTAGGAATTAATAGTTTGATTGAAATTGTCATTTTGAGTAAGGAGGGTGAAATTCGACATTATAGTCACCCTTCCAAGCTATTGGTGTTGATTCAAGAAAAGAAAGAAGAACTCATACATTCTGGCTCATATGATGAGGAGATCGATCAGTTTGTAATTGTATTTGATCGGGATAGTTTTGAAACGAACGAAAAATATCTGGAATTTGTTCAATTAGCGGGTGAAGAGAATATATTGACAGTTACATGTCCTTGTTTCGAAATTTGGTTGATATTACACTATGAGGATGCAATAAGCCATTATATCAGTAATCAAACAGAAAGGATTCAAAAGAATGAAAAAGTGAGTAATACGCACTCTTATACAAGCAAACTCTTCTCTGATCTTTCAGGAATGAACCCTAAGAGAGCATTAAATTTTGACATACTGAAAGAACATGTGGATAGAGCTATTCTTGCAGAAAAACAACTGGAACAAGATGTACGTGGTATGGCAGATAAATTAGGTTCCAATGTAGGTAAGTTAATAGAAAAGATGAGGGAAGATCCTAGGGATTTGTTATAGCAAAAAGAAGACGAGAATCAGTTTTTGATCTCGTCTTTTTAGTTTGTTTTAATGTATCGGAACCGCAAGTACGGTATGCAGCAACTCATTATGACGGACATATTTGGTCTCGTAGCCCAGATAATTCAGCCGGCAACATACGTCGTCCAGCAATGGGAAATGGCGCTCGCGAAGCGCTCGCTGCTGTTCTGCATCTCCACCCGTGGAAGCGAGCTTCTTATAAGCATCACGGTGGGCGGAATCCGCAAACATCAGGTCGGTGAGACAGAGTCTGCTCGTGCTGCTGGCTTTGAGCACACGCTGGATTTCTTCCAAAGCGAGCTGCTGCTGATCCGGGGCCAGATGATGGAAGGCGAAGCTGGACACAACGAAGTCGAAGGTTTGGTCGGCAAAAGGTAAGGCCAGAAAATTACCAAGCTTCACCTGCATCTGCGGATATTTTTGGCGGCATGTCCGAAGCATTTCCCGGGATTGATCAATCCCGGTCATGACAGCACCCTGATGAAGCAATCTGCCGGCCAGATTGCCTGTCCCAGTGCCAATGTCCAAGCCAGCTTCTCCAGGTACAGGGGAGATCCACTGTACCGTTTGTGCTAAAGCCTCATCATAATTGTGGTACAGGTTGAAGGGCTTGTCTGCTTGTGGCGAAGCTGTCTGAACCCGCTGATCATGGATAGCTGCTTGCTGATCGTAATTCCAGCGGTCATGCCAGTTCTGCCTTGCTTCCCGCAGACGGCGTGCACTGCCTGCCAGATCATGTAGATGGCTGACGTCCAGCGCTCCGTTCTGACGGTTCAGATCGATCATCCGCTGAGTCGTATGCATCATACGTTTCAACTCTACCCATTGGGCGTACATCACGGCTTGCTGCAATTCCAGATATTCTTCCAGTCCCTGCCGATTGCCTTGATCGATCTCGGCGAGCGCATGGGCGATATCCTGAAGCGACATGCCAATCTCGCGAAGCGCTGCAATCGTCTGCAAACGCCATATATCATTCTCCGTATAGGTGCGGTATCCGTTGCTGACCTGCTTGGCAGGTTGAATTAATCCTTTTTCCTCATAAAAACGAATGGCTCTTGCGGAAATCCCCAGCCGGGAAGCGGCTTCTTTGATATTCAATCCAGTGCACCTCCTTACGGTGTGGAATCTTTATTCACACAAATACAATGCAACAAGTATAAGCCATGACGTTACGGCAAGGTGAAGTGATTTTTCGAAGTACACTGTCATCTGATTTTCTTATTATAGATCCGGAAGCCAGAGAGAATGCCTTATGGCATCGGGCAAGTCGTAGTGTGCTCTAATCTTTCACGGTTTGGTCAAACGGAAACGGAATTTTAGTCCTCCCGGTGGCTATGCTACAATAGATAGCAGAGCAAGATACACGAGAAAAGATAGCAAAATGAGGCGAAATAAATCATATTTGAAAGATGATATACGAAAGGTTGAATCGGCATGCTTACCAGTCATACGTATGATATCCGTCTTTCCGAGATGAAAGATGCGAACCAGTTGATGGAGCTGGATATGCTCGTCTGGAATGCGTCCACCTCGCCTGCGCCCATGCAATGGCGATCCAGACAGCAGTATTTGCAATATTGTCCCCCAGGCAGTCAGCTCATTGCGGCACAAGAAGATCAGGTATGCGGATACGTGGGCTTCCATCCCCCTACAGGGATGCCAGTGAATCGGCATGTCTATGAAATCCATATTGCTGTTCACCCGGATTTTCGTCGCTCTGGTGTGGCAACAGCTCTAATGAAAGCGATGAAGCAGCACGCGTTGGAGCAGGGCATTCGCAAGCTCAGACTGCGTGTGTTATCGAGCAATCCGGGAGCGGTTGCTTTCTATGAACAATGTGGGTTTGTAACCGAGGGCAGGCTCGTTTCCGAGTTCAGAATCGGTGGCAGGGATGTGGACGATATTTTGATGGCTTATTTTATTGACGTATTGGCTGTTTAAACAGTTAGCTGATGGAATGGGCAAATGAACTTGGCTGAGGAGGAATAAACAATGGATATGGGACTTCGAGGTAAAAAAGCACTGGTGCTGGCCTCCAGCCGAGGCCTGGGCAAAGCCGTTGCGGCACAGCTGGCACTGGAAGGTGCAGATGTGATGTTGGCAAGCCGGAGCGGGGACAAGCTCGCTATCGTCAAAGAAGAGTTGCTTGCACTTGGCGGCGGTGGACGCGTGGAATATGTAGCAACAGATGTAACACGCAAGGAGGACATTGCAGCACTGATTCAGAAGACAGCGGAGCAATTTGGGCAGATCGACATTCTGGTTAACAATTCTGGCGGCCCGCCTTCAGGTACGTTCGAGTCGCTGACAGACGAGGATTGGGAGCGAGCGTTTGAACTGAACATGCTCAGTTATGTGAGACTGATTCGGGGTGTGCTTCCGTATATGAAGTCAAACGGAGGACATATCGTCAACATTGCCTCCACGTCGGTGAAGCAGCCCATTCCGGGTCTGATTTTATCCAATACGTTCCGTACGGGTGTGTTTGGTCTTGCCAAGACGCTCTCTCAGGAGCTTGCACCTTACGGCATACTGATTAATACCGTAGCCCCTGGACGCATTGCAACAGATCGGATTCGTGAGTTGGATACGGCGAGGGCAGAACAGAACGGAGTCAGTGAAGACGAGATTGCCGAGCAGTTCCGTAAAGAGATTCCACTAGGACGTTACGGTGAGCCGGAGGAATTCGCCAAAGCCGTCGTATTTCTGTTATCCGGTGCTAACACCTACATAACCGGAACGTCATTAATTGTGGATGGCGGCATGGTGCGTGCACTCTAAAAGGTCGATATGTATCTGATAAATGGTAAAGCCCCTCCTTCACCGCTGCTGACAGCGTGGGAAGGAGGGGCTTGGCATGGGAAGCATCCTGTAGGAATGCAGAGCTAAGGAAAATTCCACGTATGCTCTGTTTATGATCGGTTTATCGTTCTTGGGTTTGCCCGAAAATCCGGCTAGTGACATTGGTGTATCTTTAATGTTTCATTAAGCACTAACTGGTCGACTGGTTGGTTACACAGGGGGATTACTACGTTCAAAGGGGTGTTACGCAGGATCTTTACTAAGATCAGAAGTGCTTGTACCTGCCTGATCTGTCATACCCGCTTTGTCTGTCTTGTCGTTCTCCGGCAAAGGTTTAACTGGACTGCCGGACTCGTCTTTCAAACGAGGACCATGGTGATGTTCCGGTCCTCCTGATGGCCGAGTACCATTAACAAGGTCTGTGATGCGCTGGGTTAGATCGGCAACCCGTTCATCATACTGAGCCTGTGTAATTTTCCCGTCTTTCAACTCTTGCTGCAGATCGGCCGTTCTATCGGTTGCAAGCTGCTGAATAAGGGTTTGCACGTTTACCTTCTGGGCAGAGGCAATGGCTGCGAGGGTATCCCCTTTTTTGAGTGATGAAGTTAATTCATTGGTGGTCACTCCGAGTAAAGACGCGAGCTTGTCCAGGTTGCGATCGACTTCAGGGCCAAACCCCCGTCCAGGCAAACCCATTCCAGGCGCAGGAAGTTGTGGTTTCTTCTCACGTAATGCGGATGGTTTTTCTTTTACCAGTTCACTCACGCGTTCCGTAAGAGCGGCCAAACGTTCATTATATTGGGTTTGTGTAATCTTGGAATCAGTAAGCTGTTGTTGCAGTTCCTTTTTCTCCGTGGCTACCAGTTTATCAATGAGCGTCTGTGTCTCAACCTTTTTTGAGGCAGCAATTTCAGCAAGGGACTTATCTGCTTTAATGGCTTCTTTCAACTCATCTTTGGTGATGCCCAGCACAGAGAGAACTTCTTCAGCATGAGGCCCGAACCAAGGTCCAAGTCCTCGTTCCGCTTCGCCAGGTGGTTTCAATATATGGGACCCCATCGGGGCAGTGCGTTTGTTTTGGAGTGCATCGGATGCTTTCGCCGCAGGGTCTGCATGAACCGCAGTTGTTGCCACCAAGCCCCCGCCAAGTGCAAGTGTTAAAGCTAAAGCGCTGGTTACTTTGACTGCCTTTGATGTTGTGGTTTTCTTCATCCGTGATCATCCTTCTTCCTTGAATAGAGTTTGTGGTTATACAGCCACAACGCTATCTTAGGCACCGAGCATGAAGCAGAGATGAGTTCAACCTTAAGGAGAAGTAAAAAATGGCGTATTAACCACAATTACCCCTCATCTATGGGACAGGTGCTGTCACAGACGAAGGGCAAGCGGATTAGGATGATAAGCTATTTCAGTGTAATCGAGTGTATTTCGAATATACGTATATACTTCGGTTGATCGTGATGTGAATTTGTTTATGAAAATATTATATCAGTCCGTTTGATGTCCATTATGTAAGGCTGTGTTATCGCAAAAGTTCCCATTCATGCTGTAACATGCCGTATACCGCATGATTGACGTATCCTTTAGGCAGCTTTTCCGCCTGGCGAATGACACCTTCAAGCACAAAGCCGAGGCGTTCCGGAATGGCACGGCTACGTTTGTTGTTGGTGGCGCAGCGAATCTCGACCCGATTCAGATCCAGTGTCACAAGGGCATAATCTACAAGGACACGGCAGGCACTGGTCATCAGGCCTTGTCCTTCGAACCCTTTGCCAAGCCAGTATCCGATGCTTACCGAACGGCTTGTCCAGTTGATCTCGTGGAAACCGATGATACCTGCCAGTTCTCCCTTTAACCAGATGCCGGCTGTGAAGCCGCCGTTCTCCGCAGCTTGTTTTAACGCGTTTGTGATAAAGCTCGATGTATGTTCAATGTCGGTCACCTGATCTACCCAAGGCAGCCAATGTCTCAGCTGATCCCGGGAACGGTCTGTCAGTTCAAACAGCGGTTTGGTGTGCTCCATCAAAAGCGGGCGAAGCTCTGTATATTCATCCAATGAATAGGTAAACATGATTGCAACCTTCTTTCTTTATATAATAGGTAGATTAGCGGGGAGACCGGGGCAATTTGCGCTCCAGGGCGAACAGATCCTCTTCCATGGAGGCCATGCGCTGGTTTACCGTTGTGCGTGCGTCACTGAGCGCCTGATTATATATGTAGGGAGCAAGCTGTGTCATAAACAGATCGAGGACGCCCCATGCCGCCAGATCGCCCAATTCTTCGCCGCGTTCCTCTTCAAAATACGACTGGATCGTGCGAATGGCTTCGTCCTGCTGTTCTTTGGTCAGTTTAAGCGCGTTCACTTGGGAAACCCTCCCTTAAAATTAGTTTTACCCATATGCTACATGATTCGTGCGAACTCGTCAAAATGGTATTGGGCCTAACTTGAATCGGGTGGCGTATGCGTTTAATCCCGATTTTGATGCTGTTATTTATTGAACTCCTTCCCCGTAAAAGGTATATTTAAATGAAACGCGTACGAAACTTTCCATGAAAGAAGATATTTTCAGGAAATGGTTTCGTCATTAAGGAAGTTTACCCGGAATTGCTGTACTATTGTACTTTTTGCAAGCTCCAATCCATTCATGAAAGGTTTGATAACTGTGGACAACCGATTCACGACCCCACCTAACTTTATTAAAAATATCATTACCGAAGACCTCCGGTCGGGCAAAGTCCAGGAAGTTATTACCCGTTTTCCACCGGAACCGAACGGTTATCTGCATATTGGTCACGCGAAGGCGATCTGGATTAACTTTACGCTGGGCGGCGAGTTCGGCGGCAAGACAAACCTGCGCTTTGATGACACGAACCCGGTGAAGGAAGACGTGGAGTACGTGAACTCCATCCAGGAAGACGTGAAATGGCTCGGATACGAGTGGAACGAGAAACGTTTTGCCTCGGATTATTTCGATGAGATGTACAACCGTGCGGTCTTGCTTATTGAAAAAGGTAAAGCCTATGTCGACGACCAAAGCGCCGACGAAATCCGTCAAATGCGCGGAACGCTAACCGAGCCGGGCAAAAACAGCCCGTACCGCGAGCGTTCGGTAGAAGAGAATCTCGACCTGTTCACACGTATGCGTGCAGGCGAATTCAAGAACGGGGAAAAGGTGCTGCGCGCCAAGATTGATATGGCTTCGCCTAACATCAACCTGCGTGATCCGGTCATCTACCGTATCTCTCACGCACACCACCATAATACGGGCGACAAATGGTGCATCTATCCAATGTACGCTTTTGCACATCCGCTTGAAGATGCCATTGAAGGCGTAACTCACTCCCTGTGTTCCCTGGAGTTTGAGGATCAACGTCCGTTCTATGATTGGGTTATCGCGGAATGTGAGATGGAAAGCCAGCCGCATCAATACGAATTTGGCCGCCTGAACTTGTCCCAGATGGTAACGAGCAAACGTAAACTGAAACTGCTTGTGGATGAGGGCCACGTGGATGGCTGGGATGATCCGCGCATGCCAACGATCTCGGGTCTGCGTCGCCGGGGTTACACACCGGAAGCGATTCGTGATTTTGTATTCGAAACAGGCATTTCCAAGAGCCAAGGCGTGATCGATCTGCAAACGCTGGAGCACTTTGTTCGTGAGGATCTGAAACTGAAAGCTCCTCGCACGATGGCAGTGCTGCATCCGCTCAAAGTGGTCATCACCAACTATCCTGAGGGACAAGTGGAGTGGCTGGAAGCCGAGAATAACGTGGAAAATCCGGAGATGGGCAACCGCCAAATTCCGTTCTCGCGTGAGATTTATATCGAGCAAGACGACTTTATGGAAAATCCGCCGAACAAATACTTCCGTTTGTTCCCTGGCAACGAAGTTCGTTTGAAACATGCCTATTTCATTAAATGTAATGACGTGATCAAGGATGCGGACGGCAATGTTGTTGAGATCCATTGCACCTATGATGTAGAAACAAAAAGTGGCAGCGGCTTTACGGGGCGTAAAGTGAAAGGTACGATTCACTGGGTAGAGGCAACTCAAGCGGTACCCGCAGAATTCCGTTTGTACGAGCCTTTGATTTCGGCAGAAGCACCGGAAGCAGAAGCGGAGGCCGAGGTGGTTGCCGCTGTAGCAGGGGCTGAGATTGAAGCGGATGTGACTGGCGCTGGAGCAGAGACGGCTGAGCAACCGGAAAAAACATTCCTGGATCAGTTGAACCCGAACTCGCTGGAGATCGTTCACGGCTTCGTGGAGCAGGAGATGAAAGAAGCTAAACCTCAGGACAAGTTCCAATTTTTCCGTCACGGCTACTTCAGCGTCGATCCGAAGCACTCCGAGCCAGGCCGTCCAGTGTTCAACCGTGTCGTATCGCTGAAAAGCTCATTCCAATTGCCGAAGGCATAAGGTAGATACGCGAGGGTAGGAGGATCGGGTAGACATACGAAAGTGTGAGAGACGCACAAGAGCATGAGATAGACGTATAAAAGCATGAGATAGATGGAAATAGTAACATGAGACAGAGCTGGTGGGTGAACCCACGTTAACCATGACGTTAATTCACCCGTCGAATGCTTGAAGGGTTTGGTTAGAGCACGAAGTTTCGAGACTGCCAAGCTGCATAAGCTGCATAAGCATTAAAAGGGGCGTTCCTTCATCCTTAAGATGACGGGACGCCCTTCTTTGTTTTTTGATATAGCGGGATGTCTTCCTTGGTAGTATGCATATTACTCTAACGATCACAGGGAACGCTATTTGCCTACTATTCGGCACTTCTGAATTCTAACGATCCGTACGGAGCTTATTTCCTGAAAATGTAGTCTTTTCACTCTGTTTTCCCCGGTTTGAATGGAAATAAGGCTTCTGGTGATCGTTAGAATATGAAATGACTAAAAATCGCACAAATAAGCTTTGTGGTGATCGTTAGCGGTTAGCCGCGAGAGTTACCACTAATTTTTACAGGAATGCTCGGTTTTCCGCAGGGACCAATACGCTAGAACGGGAAGCTTCTTTTGTTCAATGACTTCTCAACTACATCCTCCATCTACTTACTCCATCTACTTACCTCATCTACTTACCTCAACTGCTTCCTCCAACTACTCACTTTATCCAGTTACCTCATCCAATTACTTCATCTACTGAACTCATGTTGCTCGTACTGCATGCAATTCCCAGCACGTAGTGCTCTGCTTCATGCGAGGGTGTTCAGCCACATCCCCACTTACTTGTCTTCATCCATATTGCCCATCTCGGTCAGCACTGTTGGCTGGTATCCATTACGACGGTTCCACAGCCACATAATAGCAAAGCCAGCTGCGCCGATGAGGGAAAAGAAGACACCGATGCTGTACATCACCTCTGCCCCGAAGCTCTGGAATAGCCAGCCGCCAAACAGACCGGCAATGACGCCGGATAGACCGCCCCACGCCATCGTATACACCGCTTGCCCGGAGGAGCGGTAGGGTCTTGGAATAAACAGCATTGTCAGTTGTGTGCCCACATAGAAATAACCGCCGAAGGTGACCGAGTGCATGAGCTGAATAAAGACAACCTCCATCGGGTTGTTAGCGAGCGCCATGAGCTGCCAGCGAAGGGCAAACAGCAGACTAATCAGAATCAGAGAGCCCAGCAGTATACTCATTTTGCGTTTCAGTAACCGATCCAGCAACAGGAACACACCCACTTCAAGAATAGAGGATGTGAAAATGGCCCAGCCGACCATCTGTTTGTCGCCGCCCATCTCTACGATATAAAGAGACATAAATGTACTGTTCATGGCATTGGGGACCGAAACGAGCACACCAAGACCGATAAAAATCATGAAATACGGATTGAACATCACTTTGCCGAACCGCCGGAACGTCACGATCGGGGTATCGGAAGCAATGGGCTGCCTTGGCAAGAGTACAGAAAATATAAACGCTACAGCAATCATACATGCAAAAATAATGGATACACTGCTCACGCCAAAACGGTCAATAACCGGCCCGGCAGCAACTGCAGTCAGCGCCCAACCCAGAGAGCCCCAGAGCCGAAATGATCCGAACTTCTGACCTGTACCGTCGATATAACCGAGAATCAGACTGTTGGTCTGAGCAAATAACGGACTTTGGAAAAAATAAAAGAAAATCATGGCTACATAGATCCAGGCATATGAGGGCGCGTAAAATACACCCTGTGCAAGCACAAAGGTGCCTCCCATCATCATCATTAGCACAATGCGGATATTGCGCGACTTATCGCTCCAGAACCCCCAGAACGGATTGGCAAACAGAGATACAAAAGGGCCGATGGCCATGAGGCTGCCGATCTCCAGTTTGGTCATACCAATCTCTTGAAGATAGAGCTGCAGGAATCCGGCAAAGATCGAAATGGCTCCGTAGATGAAAAAGTTATATAGTTTCAGAGAGGTCAGCGAGGAGGTGCCTCTCACAGGTGCAAATCTGTCCAAATGAGCCATTCCTTTCCGAATCGAATCATATTGTTCAATGTATCATTTGTTGAAAGGGGATTCAACGTATAGAATATATGAATTAAAGGTGTATCCTAATCCAGAACGAATGCAACGAAACGTATGTATGGATCTGTGCTCTATGAGTTCCGTATAAATTTAGAGTGATATATAAATCAGGTTCTTACGGGAAAAGGAGAGTGCTATGGACGCTAAAAAATGGACAGGCATTATATTGGCCGGCGGACAGTCTAGCCGAATGGGAGCGAACAAAGCACTGCTCGAACTGAATGGTTCAGCCGTGTTAACTCATACAAGTAATGCGATCAGGCCCGCCGTATCCCGAATTATAGTGGCAACAGGTTCGGACGAAGCCATATACAACGCACTGGGGGATGAGGATTTCGAATGCGTAAAGGATGTTTACCCGGGCAAGGGGCCGCTTGCTGGTCTCCACGCAGCACTCAGTGCCTCCCACACAGAGTGGAATCTGGTTAGTGCCTGCGATATGCCGCTTCTGCAAACCTCTTTTTTCAGTGGAATGAAGATACTCACAGAGCAGTATTCTACAAGCAACGCCATCGTTCCGCGAATAGAAGGACGCATTCATCCCCTTGCAGGGGTTTACCATAGGCGTGTACTTCCCGAGCTGGAGCAGTGTCTTATTCATGATCGGTTGCGTGTCATTCGCTGGCTGGAAGAGATCGGTTGCCATTTTGCCGAAATAAGCGAACTGGAGCACGTGGGTATTGGTCATGCCGCACTACAATTGAGCAATATGAATACTCCCGATGAATTCGAAAATATACGATTTCGTCTTCAGCGCTCCGGGTTTTCTTCTGAACGTTGAGCAACGGGATTCCGGCTATTCTCTGCATGTTGATTTCGATAGAGAAGAGGGCTTTGGCCTGTCCAGCGTTTGAATTGTCTGCTGAAATGAGACAAATGGGTGTAACCCAGTTTTATGGCAATCTCCCCAAGCGAAAGATCAGGTTGCTCGATCAGCATCTTGGCCTCCTGTAGTTTCAGGCTGGACAGGTAGGCTCGCGGAGAATGACCAAATACTTTGCGGAAAACCTGTAGACCATATCCTGGACTGATGCCAAACGATGCAATGACCTGCTCGACTTTGATCGAAGAAACATTGCTATCCCGTGATCGTAACTGGGCATGGAAGGCCTGTTTGATCGCTTCGGCGATCGCTCCTGCGTAATGCATGGCTGTCGGAGCAGGAGCATGAGCAGCATCAACCGGAATGGTGGATTCCGGGGCATTCTCCGCTACCTGAGATAACAGCGCAAACAGTTCAAACATCCGTGCTTGCATGAGTAATTTGTCTGTGGACGAATAAGCCTCGGCCATATTAATCATGCTCATCCAGCTTTCAAGCACGGCTCTTATTTTCATATTATCTCCCGTACCGGCGGCATAGATTCTGCTACGCTGGGACATGAGTTTTAGGGTGAATACCGGATCATCCACGTTAAAATGTGCGCTAAAATAGGTCATGCCTTCCGCAGAGATGCATGCATTGGTATGTTTGAATCCGGGCGGAATGAGCAGAATAGAGCCCTCGTCCACCGTATACGTGTAGCCATGAATCACACTCTCCTGCGTCCCTTGAATGATCAGAATGATCTCAAAGCCCGGATGTGTCTCCTCAGGCATGCCCCACCCATGGGGAACTTGCTGGCTATGAGCGCCATAGAATTTGATGTTACAATCGATAATCGGAAGCCAGTGTGCCAGCGTATGGTAGGGCATCTCTCGAAGATGCGAACGGTTATCCATGACATTCACCTCGGAAAAGGGTAAAAAATACTCGCCTTGTGCCATCGGCACTATGCATGTACTTCATTATAATCAGTTTAACGCAAACATCCTAATATCAACGTATATCCTGATGATATCAACAGACACTGTACAAATGACATAGCGATACTAACATTAATGTAAACGCTAACATTAATGGCGGGAACGTGTCAAATTGCCAATAACGTTATATAAGTTAAACAACTCATTGCACAGAAACGGAGAGGACAGAACAAACCTGGAGAAGCGAAGCGGTCGCTTACAAGATTTCTGAAAGAAAGCTACTTCGAAAGCATACGCTTATCACCGGATTTTACCCTTGAGAAAGTGGAATAAAAAAATCTGGGGATAAGGGCGAATGGAAGGTTATTCTGTCATTGTAGTGGACGTGCAAATAGGAGGGGTTTCTCTTATATAAACCTCACTCAAAGGAGACTATTTCATGGACAAATTATTATACGGCGTTGCCTATTATGATGAATATATGCCATATGAGAGACTGGACAAGGACATTCAGATGATGAAGGATGCCGGCATCAATGTCGTGCGTATCGCTGAATCGACATGGAGTACGCATGAACCGCAAAACGGCGTGTTTGATTTCACTTCCGTAGATCGGGTGCTGGATGCGATGCATGCGGCCGGAATTCATGTCATTGTGGGCACGCCTACGTATGCTGTTCCGACGTGGATGGTGAAGGAGCACCCGGACGTGCTGGCAACAACAGCACAAGGCCCTGGGAAATATGGGGCAAGACAAATTATGGACATCACGCATCCAACGTATCTGTTTTATGCAGAGCGCATTATCCGCAAGCTGATCTCACGTGTGAGTAAGCATCCAGCGGTTATCGGTTATCAGACAGACAATGAAACGAAACACTACAACACAGCTGGAGACAATGTGCAGTTACAGTTTGTTAAATCTATGCGGAACAAGTTCAGTTCTCTGGACGAGTTGAACAAGGAATTTGGGCTGGACTACTGGAGTAACCGCATCAACAGCTGGGAAGACTTTCCTTCCGTTGTGGGTACCATTAACGGTAGCCTTGGGGCTGAGTTTGCCAAGTTTCAGCGTCAATTAGTTACGGATTTCCTGGCGTGGCAAGTTGGGATTGTGAATGAGTACAAACAGGATGGCCAGTTTGTTACCCAGAACTTTGACTTTGAATGGCGGGGGTATTCCTACGGCATTCAGGGGGATGTGGATCATTTTGCGGCATCCCGGCCTTTTGACATCACCAGTGTAGATATCTATCATCCTTCCCAAGACGAGTTAACCGGAATTGAAATTTCGTTCGGAGGAGATGTGGCGCGTTCCACGAAACAATCGAATTATCTGGTCCTGGAGACTGAAGCGCAGGCATTCTGGCATTGGGTTCCTTATCCGGGCCAGTTGCGATTACAGGCCTTTAGCCATTTGGCTTCAGGTGCGAATATGGTCGCGTATTGGCATTGGCACTCGCTTCACAATTCGTTTGAAACCTACTGGAAAGGCCTGCTGAGCCATGATTTTGAACCGAATCCGGTGTATAACGAAGCGCAGACAATTGGTCGAAATTTTGCTCGCCTGAGTCCCAAGCTGGTGAATCTGAAGAAAACAAATCGGGTGGCTGTGCTTTTCAGTAACGAGGCGTTGACCTCCATCAATTGGTTTGGCTTTAACTTTACCAGTGACAAGAACTACAACGACGTTGTGCGCTGGATGTACGATGAGCTGTATAAAATGAACATTGGTTGCGATCTGATCGATCCTTCCGTTGAGAGTTATGCAGATTATGATGTGCTTGTGGTGCCTGCCCTGTATGCGGCTTCGGACGCATTGCTGGAGAAACTAAATCAATTTGTCCATGACGGCGGACATATCGTGTACTCGTTCAAAAGCGGTTTTGCCAATGAGCACGTCAAAGTTCGCTCTACGCGTCAGCCTGGACTGATCAGTGAAGCGTGTGGGATTAGCTACAACCTGTTTGTTGAGCCGAAGCATGTCCGGCTGCGGGATGATCCGTTTGGCGTAGGTGAAGAGCATAATCAGGTGCACACCTGGATGGAGCTGATTACACCGACGACTGCGGAGGTGCTCGCTTGGTATGATCATCCACACTGGGGAGAATATGCAGCGATCACGCAAAATAACTATGGTAAAGGCAAAGCAACATATGTTGGCTGTTATACAAGTACTGCTGTCATTCGCAAGGTGTTGGAACGTGTGATGAAGGATGCGGATGTATGGGGAGCCGATCAGGAGCTTGCTTTTCCACTCATTGTGAAGACAGGTGTGAACGATCAGGGGCAGAACATTCGCTACTATTTCAACTATTCGGATGAGCCGGTTTCCTTTAAGAATCCGCATAGCGAAGGGACAGAGCTATTATCAGGAGATTCGATTAATGCTGGGCAGGAGATCACGCTGGAACGGTGGGGCGTACGCATTATCGAGCAACACTAGGGAATAATAGTGAAACCTGAAAAGGCGAAGCGATCGTCTAAAAGCTTTCTGCAAGAAAGCTACATCGGAAGCATAGGCTTATCACCGGATTTTCCCTTTTGGAAAAAGGAATCAAAAAAATCCGGGGATAACTGCTACTCTCCAGGTTATTCTGTCATCGGAGTGGCCTGTGTAAAATCTTTAGTTCAATATTTTCTTCATATTTTCCGAAAAAAATAACAAGACATTGCGCCCTCGGCTTTGATGCCGGGGCGTTTGTCTTATTTTGGCTCAGGAGTGGATGCGCTATGTTTAACGAATTCTGCCGTCGGCTGATCGATCCTTTCAAGCGCAGCATTCGTAATAAATTGATACTTACAATGACCCTGGTCGCTGTACTGCCGGTCATAGTGATGACTGCGGTAGCTGCGGAGAATGCGCGTTCCTCCATGGAAGCCGAGATTATGGATACGAACAGGGTCAATATGAATTGGGCCTCCGTCTATTTGGCAGAACAGTTTACCCGCATGAATAATATTATTTATTCCATTCAGATCAGTGATGAGTTGCACCAGTATTTGGCGTTGACTCGGGAAGCACCAGCCTCCAGCCGTTTTGATGAACAAAAGGCTGTTTTTAATATGCTGAACAGTGTGTACTATTCTGCCGGCAATTATGTGTTTGGGGTCGAACTGTACTTGAAGGAGCAGGACACCCTGTTCACCTTCAATTCCATGGAATCCCGAATTAAGACGGTTGCGGATATTCCCCAAGGGTATCATAAGCTATTTGCGGAGCATAAAGATTTTACAATTATCAATGATCCGATAGATTCGCAAAAGTTCCATATGACTCGTAGCATGAACCGCTTTGAGGATCAGGCTCAGATCGGGGCAATCAGTCTGGAGATCAAATGGGCTGAGTTTAATCAGACGCTTGAACTGCTCGACAGCAGGGGAGATTATACCGCCTATATCGGAGACAGTTCAGGTCATCCGGTATATCAGCCGAACTCCTCCATCCAGCCATCGGATGAAGCGTTGAAGCAGCTGAGTGAAACGAAGAATAACGCAGGTTTTATTCGCACAGCACAGGAATATATTTTCTATCACGATATCGAGTCGACAGGGTTACGGGTGATTAAGATCGTACCGGATCATGTCATTAACGAGAGTGCACTGGAAACGATGAAGTATGGACTTGTCGTGGGCGGAGTGGCGACCGTAGTATCTGTAGCTCTGGCGGCACTGGTTGCTTGGCGAACTTCTAAACCTATTGTCAAACTGGCGAATTCCATGAAGGGTATCCAGTTGATCAAGGATCGTAAAGTAGAGCGTAGCGGACGAGTGGATGAGATTGGTTTACTGGAGAAAAATCTGCACGGCATGGCTAGTCGGATCCGGGAACATATCCGGGACAACTATTTGATGAATCTTGAAAAGCAAACAGCCGAACTTAAAGCGTTACAATCCCAGATTCATCCTCATTTTCTACAAAATACACTGCAGATGATCGGCGGCATGGTCTATTCGCAAAAACCGGCAGACAGCTACAAGGTGATTCGGGCTTTAAGCGAAATGTTCCGTTATATTGTACGGGCGCCGGACGGCCTTGTCCCTCTGCAATCTGAACTGGATCAACTGGAGCATTATATGCTGATTCAGAAGCAACGTTTTGCCAGCCGGCTTGAATATAAGCTGGAAATTACGGGAGAACTCCGAGCGTGTTATATTCCGAAGTTATCCTTGCAGCCTATTGTTGAAAATGCATTTTTGCATGGGCTGGAGAAAAAGCCTGGGGAGTGGAAGCTAGGCATCGAAGTGCTCTGTGATCCGCAACAGGGCAGGGTGACCATTCAAATTTGTGATAATGGCATGGGTATGGAGCCGGATAGGCTCGCAGAGATGCAATCGAAACTGGAGCGCATTACGCGGCATACCGATCGGGTATGGAGTTCAGGCACGAGTATTGGACTGCTTAATGCCGCATCACGAATGGTGATGCATTTTGGACCCGATTACGGTATGCGTATGGAAAGTAAACTTGGGCAGGGAACAAAAGTGATCGTAACGATCCCCTGCACGATAGGAGGCGAGTCCTTGTGAGCAAGGAGATCTATAAAGTGTTGCTGGTGGATGATGAGCCGTGGAATCGGGATATTATCCGCAATCTTGGCGAATGGAATGAACTCGGCCTGGTTGTCTGCGGTGAGGCAGAGGATGGAGAACAGGCGATACAGATGGTCAAAGCGTTGCAACCTCATCTTATTATTACGGACATGCGTATGCCCGGATCGGACGGTGTCGAGCTGATGCAGACGCTGAGCAGTCAGTACCCGGAGATTAAGGTCGTTGTGGTAAGCGGTTATGATGATTTTAATTATGCCAAACACGCCCTTCGATATCGTGCAGCTGATTATCTGCTGAAACCGGTCAACCCGGATGAACTAAATGCTACGCTGGCGAAATGTAGTCGTGAACTGGATAAAGCCACTGCGGCACCAGAAGTATGGGAAGCTTATCCGGCTTCATTCGCGGGTGAATTCTCTCTGTTCCAGCAGCAGGCACGTCTGCGCTTTAACGATCTGAACCTGACGAGTCTGCGGGAATGGTTTCATCAATTAGAGCAGAAGCTGGAACAAAACGAGGTTCGCAGACCTCGCCAGCTTGGACGTGCTGTCTATGAGCTGCAGAATATGCTGGACGAGCTATGTATGTCCAATGGGCTGTCCGATCGCCCGAAAGAGGGAGTATTGCCTCCTGCATCAACGCTGGGTTCGATCCGGGCAGCTGTGGAATGGATATCCGCTTCCTATTATCAGGCGCTGGAACAATTAATTGCCCAGCGTAAGTATAAGAACAAACTGAATCTGGAAGATGTGAGGCAGTATATGCAGCAACACTGCATGGAGATGATTACGCTGGAGCAGCTTGCCCAGATCTTTTTTGTCAGTAAGGAATATTTGAGCAAAGCCTTCAAGAAAGAGTATGACGTGAATGTGACCGATTATGTGGTCCAGCTTCGGATGACCAAAGCAAAAGAGTGGGTGATGGATGATCAGATTCCATTCAAACATATAGCCGAGATGACGGGATATGAAGATGTGTCCTACTTCTATCGGGTATTCAAAAAGCACTTCGGTGTGTCACCCGGAGAGATGCGCAAGGGCCAGCATAAGTTATCTAACCCATTCCCCGAATGATTCGTTCGGGGAATGTTGCTTGGATTAAGGTTTAAAATAATCCAATGGAAGAGTCTAATTTTATCCAATGAAGCGCTTACATTTTGCGATATATAATGAGCCTATGAAAGACAAACCAGTCACACCGGGAGGTCATAAGAGATGAAAGTATGGAAAAGCGTTATAAGTGCGGCACTGGTCAGCGTTCTGCTCGCAGGTTGCGGCTCGAATGCAGGCACGGATAATGAACAGAACGAAGTCGCAGCTGGCAGCACCGTGAACCTCAAAGTATTCATTGCTCAACCAAGGCTGAAAGAACATTACGATAAATATATAGAACAGTTCAAGGCCAAAGAAAAAGCAGACAAAAACATCGAGGTGAACGTACAACTGGAGATGCCGCCAGCAGATAATGCGCCTCAGATTTTGAAAACAAGACTAGCGTCCAACGATGCACCAGACGTATTCGCTCTGCACGCAGTGAATGAGATTCCACCTTTCAGCAAAGCCGGATATCTGGAAGATTTGTCTAACCAACCTTTTGTCGATAAATTGCTGGATTCGGTCAAACCTTCGGTAACGGATGCAAGCGGCAAAGTGGTTGCGGTTCCGCTTGAAACCTTGTCATGGGGTTATCTGTACAACAAAGATATCTTCAAGGAACAAGGACTTGAGGTTCCAACGACCTTGACAGAAATGAAAGCGGTTGTAGAGAAGCTGAAAGCAGCTGGCATTACACCGTTTGAGCTTTCTTACAAAGAAGCGTGGGTGCCGCAATTGTTCCTGCCACTCACTGTAGGGGCGCTGACACAGACAGAGCACAAAGACTTCGTGGAAAAAATGAACAAGGACGAAGCTTCCTTCTCGGATATGAAAGCCCTGTTTGATGTGTTCGATCTAGTCAATGCCAACGGAACGGATAAAGCGCTTGAAGTTGGAGCCGATGACGGCGCAGCGGCTTACGCTACAGGCAAAGCGGCGATGTGGATTCAAGGACCGTGGTACGCGGAAACGATTCTGAAGTCCAATCCCGACATTAATTTTGGTGTAGCTCCAATGCCGCTGAACGACAATCCGGATGATACCAAAATCAACCTGAGTACATCCACGTCACTGGCTGTATCGTCATCAAGTAAAAATAAAGAAGTGGCACTCGACTTTGTAAATTACATTCTCGATGACAAGGATTCAAGTGCATTTTATGAAGCACTCAAGTTTAATCCGGTTGCCAAAGTGCATACGTTCAAGAGCTTCCCGTGGGTAGACGACGCCCTGAAATATGTTAACGAAGGCAAAGCTTATCAAGATCCAACGATCCCACAAGCCGTGAAGGATGAATCCGGTAAAGCACTGCAAGGGTACTACTCCGGACAATTGAATCAACAACAGGTGATTGATGCGCTCGACAAGGCGTGGAAGTCCTACAATAAAGTCAACAAATAAGAGCCGGATGTTTAACAGATAAGAATGAATGCTTAACAAGTAAGCGACCGAACGATCAACAAGGTTGAGCTGTAAGAAAGCAGTACCCGCGTTTGTTGGCAAAATCTCGTTTGGTTCCGTATTGAGCTCGGGGTTTTGTCAACAAATGAGCGGTACTTTATTTCGTAACAGTCTCGAAGCAGATGAAACGGCTGGCTGAACGATCATCGTTCCCCCGTTAACCTTCATCCGCTGTGCAAAAAGGGGGAGAAGTTATGGCTACGAATGTGTTCAAAAAGTATCTTTCATTGCTCGCGTTCACAGCGCCAGCCTTTGTAATCTATGCGATATTCCTGCTGTACCCAACGTTTAGCGGGATGTTCTACAGCTTGACGGATTGGAACGGATTAAACCGTGACTACAGCTTTATCGGGCTGGGGAACTTTGTGGAATTGTTCAAGGAAGATCCTGACTTCATCAACTCGCTGTGGTTTACGATGAAATATGTTATTTTTATGCTGATTCTGCAAAATGTCATTGCATTGCTACTCGCCGTGTTCATTGAGTCGCGTACACGCAGTAAAGGGTTGTTCCGCACGTTATTTTTTATGCCCAACATGATCAGTACAATCATCAGTGCATTCATGTGGACGTTCATCTTTTCCCAGGTGTTGCCGCAGCTGGCTGAGAAATTAGCCGTTTCTTTTCTCGACCAACAATGGCTCGGTGATCCGAAGTTCTCCTTCTACTCGATTCTAATCGTATCGCTTTGGAACGGTGTGGGCTATATGATGATCATCTACCTGGCTGCATTGCAGGGTGTACCGAAAAGCCTCAAGGAAGCCGCGGTCATTGACGGCGCAAATGCGTTTCAAGTGCTACGTAACGTCGTACTGCCGATGATTACACATGCGATTACCATCTGTTTCTTCCTGACACTGAACGGTGCATTCAAAGTATTCGAGGTTGTCTATGGATTGACAGGAGGCGGCCCGGGCCGGGCCACACAGGTCATCACCATGAATATTTATGAAGAAGCTTTCTCGAACAACTTCAGATACGGGTACGCAAGTGCCAAATCGGTTGTGTTGTTCATCATCGTACTGATCTTTACACTCATCCAAATCACCGTCATGAAGAGAAAAGAGGTGGAAGCATGAGAATGCAGCGACTGAACAATTACCTGATTCGGCTGTTACTGATTCTCGGCTCTCTGGTAGCCATGCTACCGATCTACATGGCTGTGGTGAACTCGTTCAAAACACAGGGCGAGATGTTCCAATCGTTTATCGCTCTGCCGACCACGCTGCATTGGGAGAACTACACGGATGCGTTTAACAAAATCAATCTGCTCGGCAGCTCGCTGAACTCCGCGATTGTGTCCATTCTGGGTATCGGGGGAATTGTGTTCTGTGCTTCGCTTGCAGGTTACAAGCTGTCACGGACTTCCGGCAGGCTTAGCAATCTAATCTTCTTCATGTTTGTCGCTTCCATGCTGGTGCCGTTCCATTCCATCATGATTCCGCTGACGCGTGTCGCAAAGGGGATGGGGGTGCAAGGAAGCACTTACGGACTGGCTCTGATCTATATCGGACTTGGCGTAAACATGGCGATCTTCCTCTATCACGGGTTTGTGAAGTCCATTCCGCGTGAACTGGAAGAATCGGCTCAGATCGATGGATGTAACGAGTTCCAGACGTTCTTTCAGATTATTTTTCCGCTGCTGCTTCCAATCACGGTGACGATTGCAATTCTGGACTTCCTGTGGATCTGGAATGACTTCCTGTTACCACTATTGATGTTGACAGATGTAAACCGGTATACACTTATCCTGTCTACAAACATGCTGTTTGGTGAGTATAACAAGGAATGGCCGTTAATTCTCTCTTCTCTGGTTTTGACTGCAATTCCGGTTATCCTGATCTACGCATTCTTCCAGAAGTTTATTATGGAGGGAATTGCGGAGGGAGCGGTCAAAGGATAACAGGGCAAAGGAGCTCGTTCCTGGAACCCACCTCTTCACACTTCAGTGTGTATGCTCATGTTTATAGCCTTGAACTACGGATATCCTCCGTTAGTTCAAGGCTATTCTCATTTATCGAAAGACAGAAAAACCAAGGTGAGCATCCCCAATTAACACAAGTTGAGTATCAGAATTGCAAGGAGGGCGGCTATGTATTTTGCCATTTTCTATGCAAAGAGATGTTGCTCACACGCTGGGCTTCATTAGCCTGTGTGCTTCTTGTGCAAGGACAATCAGTCCGCGCTCCATCTCATCTTGCGAGGCATAGGCATAAGAGAGACGGATATGACTCGCATCCATGCGATCATACAGATACCCTGGATGAATGAGTACATCTGCTTCCAGACAGACAGAGAACAACTTGCGGATAGACAAGGTTTCTGCGGTGAAGCGCAACCAGATATAGAAGCCGCCTTCAGGTATCTTCCACTCGGCTATGTCTCGAAGGTAGCGGTGAAGCAACTCCAGCATGAAGTCTCTGCGTCTTCGGAGCTCCGGACGTAGCCGATCCATATGAGTTGCGTGATGGCCATCTGCAAACCATAATGCGGCTGCTTCCTGTGCGAGCGAACTGGTACCGTAATCCGTCTGCATTTTGATATCGGCCAGCCTTCGAATGACGGGCACAGGGCCGACAAGCCAGCCAAGGCGAAGACCTGGACTGACCGCTTTGGAGAGTGTGCCCATATGCAACACCCGACCTTCCTGATCACTTGCCTTGAGTGGAGGAGGTGAAGGGTGATCCAGCCAAAGTTCCTGATAGGCGGCATCCTCCAAGATGGAAATACCGAAACTGCGGGCGAGGGACATCAATTCATCCCGGCGACGGCAACTCATTACGATGCCTGTAGGATTATGGAAACTCGGAATGGTGTACAGTAGCGGGAAAGACTCGCTGTTATTCTCGTCGTTTCCCGTGTGCAACGTATGTATCGCACGTTCTAAGTGCCCCAGATGTAAGCCCTCTCCATCCATGGAAATTCCGCTTAGCTTTAGCCCTGCCGATTGAAAGGCGTGGATGGAATAGAGATACGATGGCTTCTCTAGCAAGACAGCTGATCCACGAGGCAACAGTCCCACAGAGATCAGATGCAGTGCCTGTAGAGATCCCGACACGATCAGGATTGAATCTGGTGAGGCCTGGATGCCACTAGACTGCAAATGTGCGGACAACGCCTCACGGAGCGCCAGACTGCCTTGAGGTTCGATGTAATTCAGCATACGTGTTCGTTTGGACAGGGTCTGGAAGATTCCATTAAACGCATCGTTAGGCATCAGTTCCGGCGCGAGCTCACCTGTACCCAGCCGAATAATGCCCGGCCTGAACTCCGCCTGGTTAATCTGCTGAATCTCGGGCAGATTCGGGTAGTACCAGCCTTCCTGTGCAGCTTCGCTCCAGTTGGGCAAGGCGGTATGGGTCATACTGTGCCAACCGAAACCGGAGACATAGGTTCCTCCTCCGTGCCGGCCTTCAATCATGCCTGCCGCAGTCAGGTTATCCAGAGCGGTGACCAGCGTACTGCGGTTTACACCCATGGATGCTGCCAGTGATCGCTGCGAAGGCAGACGAGTCCCGGCTGACCACTCGCCTGTTGTGATTTTCTGCCGGATATAGGCTTCAATCTGACGATACATAGGCAAATCAAGCGCAGGGTTTGGCTGCCAGTTTCGGCCAGAAGACGTATTGGGATATTGACGTCCCATCAGGTGATTTCACCTCCTGTAGTTATAAAGATAAAGTTGTCGCGTACTTGCTGTCGATCATGTGTCTATGACTGTTGTTAGGATGTACAGAGAAGGAGGGTTCTAAAGAAAGTGTCCGTTATCGTATTTGTATCGTCCACTATACCATTTGGTTGGGTTCTATGCCATCCAAGTGGTTGGTTACGTCTTTCCTGATTTCATTTACGCTGAAGAAAGAGATAAGGGGGATGGACAATGGACGTTTTTATTCATGCCGTGGTGCTGGCATTTGGCTTGATCTTACCGCTGGGTGTTCAGAATGTATTTATTTTTAATCAAGGGTTAACGCAAAAGAAATACCTGTATGCACTGCCAGCTATAATTACAGCAGGGATTAGCGACACGCTGCTGATTGGAGCCGCTGTAGGGGGCATGTCTCTCATATTGGTTCAATGGCCGCTACTCACCCATTTTTTATACGCGGCTGGAAGCCTGTTTTTGCTCTACATGGCTTGGGGACTATGGAAATCATCGGCTTCTTCAGATAAAGCCCCCACTGCGATGTCGGCAGGACGGCAGATTGCTTTTGCCGCTTCGGTGTCTATTCTCAATCCGCATGCCTTGCTGGATACCGTGGCTGTCATTGGTACAAGTTCCATTCAGTATGCAGGGGTGGAGCGTATGTATTTTACAATCACAACAATGGCTGTATCCTGGATTTGGTTTCTGGGGCTTGCCGCTGCAGGCAGCGTAGTTGGCAATCATGACCGCACAGGGTATATACGAATTGTGCTGAACCGCGTATCCGCTTTGATTATGGTTGGAATCGCACTGATGATGTGCTGGAGGCTTTTTAACTCCTAAATCAGGTGTTCAAAGCTCGTGAGCAGGGTGAACCATTGAAAACCAGGGGGTCGTAAAGGCTGGATGAATGTAAGAAGGGGACTTCATTGTACCTACCTACCTACTTGCTAGCACTCGGCATCAAAAAAAGCTCCCCGTCGTAGAATCACGGGAAGCTTGAGGTATTCGTTTATTCTGCTTTTAGCAGCATCGACTCAATGAACACTTTAAGATCCTGGCTTGTTGCGTTCAGGTGGTCAATGATCTCGCTGAACTCCGTTACAAGTTCAGACTGTGCGTTGCTGGACTGTGCAATAGAATTAATCTCCTGTTCCATCTGCTGAATGGAGGACTGCACATCCTTGAGAGAGCGTTCAATATTCACCGTCGCCTCTTTGGTTCCGGTGGACAATTTACGCACTTCAGCTGCAACTACGCCGAACCCGGCACCTGCCGCGCCCGCACGCGCGGCTTCAATGGCTGCATTCAGGCCAAGCAAATTCGTCTGTTCCGATACTTCACGAATAAATACGGCAACTTTATTGACCTCACCGGAGTTCTTCACAGCGAGTCGTGTGTTGTCCAGAATCTGTGTCGACGAAGCAGTCAACTGCTCGGACTGTGCAGCAACGGTCTGCACCATGTCTGATAGCCTGCCACTGATACCTGTAATCAGATCGGTAAAGTACTCCAGCTTTTCTTCGTTTTGAAGTGAAAAACCTATAGCCAGCGTGCCTGCAATCTTTCCTTCCTCATCATAGAGCGGCGTAGCGGCTGAATTAATGGCCGTACCATAAAATTTGGCGTCAATGCGATTGGCGGAAGTTTCTCCATTCACGAGTGCACGGCGCAAGGTCGGGTCTTCAAGGGAGATGGGATCTCCAGCTTTGATGCCAAGATCAAGCTCGTTGCTGGGAACGTAATACCAGAACTTCTCGGTATCTGTAACGGCAATCATGATATCGTGTTCTTTCAGCATAATTTTAAAATAAGGACTTGCTGCAACGAGTGCTTCTACGATGTTCAATAAGGTCAGCTCCTGTAGTGTGTGTGTATATCATCTGGGTGTATACTATACATCGTCAGATCGATTAGCAAAATTTAGGCCTGAAAAGGGCATAACGTCTATTACATCTTTTTTAAGCATTTGAATCAAAGGAAGAGAAATATGTCGCTGATATAGGCTTTTCATCATCAAACAACACAAAAAACAGACTGGAACGTGAGGTTCTCGCCTGTTTTGTTCATGAATCCTAATGAGTACAGCGATTGTTTAAACTAGATGGCGTTATGTTTTCCTGCTATCCACCAATCTGTGACATGCGTCGCACTGTAGGCGTGTGGGATTGCATTTTTTTCTCCAGTGCCAGCGCCATTTCATGATTTTTCGGTTTGGTACCGAGTGCTTTCAGGAAAAGTGCGGCCATCGCGTCGGGATCATCTACATAGCGGCGAACATTGTACTCATCTGACCAATACAGACAAGCCTTGATATGGCCGTCCGCTGTAAGGCGTAGCCGATTACAGTTATCACAGAAATGGTCACTGACCGGATGAATAAGACCAAATGTGCCTTGGGAGCCTGCGATTTTCATATTACGTGATGGGCCATTCCCGGCAGGGCCTTCGGTATTCTCGACCGTCCAGCCAGCTTCGGCGCATACATCCGTCACGGCCTCCAGCGGCAGATACGATTGGCGCCAGGAGTCGGAAGCCTGCCCGATGGGCATGTATTCAATGAATCGCACATGTAGCGGCTGATCGATCGTCATAGCGATGAAATCCTTAATTTCATCATCATTAATGCCTTTCATGAGCACGACATTCAGCTTGATCGGTGCCAGGCCCACTGCAGTGGCTGCTTCGATACCCTTCAGCACCTTATTCACATCTCCACCACGTGTGATCATAGAGAATCGGTCAGCATGCAGGGAGTCCAGGCTAATATTAATGCGGTTCAGCCCCGCATCCTTCAAAGCCTGAGCCTGTTTGTCCAGCAACAAGGCATTCGTGGTCAATGCAATGTCTTCGATGCCATCGATGGCAGAGATCATGCCCACAAGTTTATGCAAATCCTTACGCACCAGTGGTTCTCCCCCCGTGAGCCGAACCTTGCGCATGCCCATCGGGGCGAGCACTTTCAGGACTTCCGTAATTTCTTCATAACTCATAATTTCGTCATGCGGAGCAAACTCCATGCCTTCCGCGGGCATACAGTAGACACAACGCAGATTGCAGCGGTCCGTAACGGAAATACGGATGTAGTCATGTATGCGGCCAAATGAATCCTGAAGCAGTTCCATGCAGACCACCCTTTCAACGGTTCAGATTGGAAATCTTCTATAGAAAATGATACGACAATTGTAAAAGCAACAGTTGCATCAAATTTTAGCTATTTCTCCAATCCGCGTCAATGATGACGTCCCGTGATAGCAATTTAGGCAGGCTGATTCAATTGAAATTGGCCAACGACTTGCTGCAGGAAAAGGGTAATGGCCTCCACATCATGAGAGGATTGCTGAACCTTCAACATATCCCGGATCAATGCCAGCATCTCCGCTTCAACCTCGGCAGAGGTCACCCGATTTTGGTGACTGATGGCAGCGATATTTTCCATTAAAAATACGACCTGATCCACGACTTGGGTGCGCTCGGCTTCTTCGGAGCTGGCTTTTTGGAGAAGCTCTGAGGCTGCTTGAACCAGCGTTGTTCCTTCCGCAAGCACCTCATCTCCTTCGGTGATTTGCTTTGAAGCTGCGCTTGCAGCCGTCGAGATCCGATCCAAAATCTGATGAATGTCCTCCGTGGAGGAGCGGGACACATCGGCCAGCTTGCGAATCTCTTCAGCGACAACAGAGAATCCGCGCCCATGCTCCCCGACACGTGCGGCTTCAATCGTTGCATTCAATGCAAGCAGATTGGTCTGTTCGGATATTTCTTCAATGACCGCCAAGGCGCGGTAGATGTCTTTCATTGTGCCAAGGAAGGAGAGAATCGTCTGGTTAGTATCCGACACGGCACTGGAGATTTGAATCATTTTATCACCGATGCGATCTACTTCCTGTCTGGCTACACCGATCTGTTCATTGGCTGATGACTCCAACTGTTTTAGAGTTAATCGCATATGATCGGCGGCCAGTTTGGCTTGATCCAGGTCTTGTAATTGCGTACGGGTAGCCTGAATCATTGAACCAAGCTTGAGGTTGACGCGGTCAGTAGTCACTTGGGTAGTCTCTGTAGATGCACGCATCAGATGCTGATTATCCATCACGTCCACCGTGGCCCGCTGGACTTTGAGCATGATGCTCTCCAGAGAATCGATCATGTTATTGATCCATTTGGCCAGTTCGCCCGATTCGTCTTGGGCAAAAGCATTCATGTCCAGACGCTGGGTAAGATCACCTTTCCCCTCTGCATTCACGCGAATGAATTGACTGAGACTGCGCAAGTCCGAGTGGACGCGGTTGTATTGTTTGCGATGAAGCTGGAATGCACCGAAGAATCCAAAGATGACATGAAAGCCAGCGATTGCAGTAGCGTCCCATCCGCTCCCTGTCAGCGCAAAAATCAAGGCGGCAGCAAGAACGGCCGAGAGCATAATATAGAAGCTATGCTGTTTGAATTGTCGCCATCCGATACTGCGTATTCGGTACACTTCTTCCAGATCACCTTCGCACATCATGCCCCAGCGATCCGGGCAGTGAGGAAGTTGAAAGGTGATACCTTTACCGATGACTGGAATATGGCGGTAATCCGAGTAACCGGGATAGGCCACAAACAGATTGGAGGCGTTCTGAATCGTTTTCGATACGCCCGGATGTAATTGGCCGGTAGAGGGGTCGGTGAACATCAGCTCAAGCTCTGTATGCTGCTGCACAGACACGATGCCCCAATCGGTGGTCACGCCGTCTTTCAGGTTTTCTCCATGCGTAAACGTTCGATCCTCGAAGCGGCTTCGAGACAGGGCAGTACCTGGCTGCAGCTCAGGCCGCAATACAGACTCGGCCATAAACAGATAGTTATCACCTGAGTCCGGGTAGATATGTCCCGATTCACGCTGAATGAGGTCACCAAGCACGTCTCCAGGAATACGGTTGCATAAAGCACCGACATACTTGCCTTGCTGCACGATAGGGGCAATGAACATCAGGGTAATCGCATCATGAAACGTGGACGAGCGTGGTCCGATCTCCATTGTAAGCGGATCAGAATACGGACCGTACAGACACTTCCGGCCTTGTATACCTGCTTGTGCATAGCTCAATCCGGGACCAAAGGATCTATGCTCGTGCGGGGTATAATGTTGACCTATATGTTTCTTATATGTAGAAAATACAACCTCATTTTGCTCGTTGAGCATGAACCATTCCGTGCTATCCTGAGTTCGTGCGTAGGTCGCCTTAAACCAGGTATCGATCTTATCTGCCTGTGGTGATCCGGGCTTCACACTTTGGAGGTCAACCGATTCGATCTGATGAAGCAATCGATCCAGATGGCTCCACTGATCACTCGCCCAATCCATCAGCAACTGTCTTCTAGTCTCCGCGATCCCTTCAAAAATGTGCTCCACATCTTCCTTACGGTGTGCGTTCAAGCGATAAGACCACCATAGCGGTAATCCTTTTTTCCATCCCAGCCAATCAAACATGATGACCACCCCAAATTTTGGATTTAAAAAGATTTGAACATCAAACATGTCGTTTTCCATGACTTTGTGGTAATTCAATTCAAGCTATAAGTGATACAACTGTACCCGACGATGGCTCCATTGCATTCTCTATCTATATCCATCGTTATACATGAAATCTCATAGGATTACGAGGGGATATGTCATATTTTCCGAATATTTCATCAATTAATACAAATGAATATACGCTGTTTGCAGAAGAGGGAGTAGAGAGAAAGGTTTAGTTTATGGAAGATATACGTCACTTCATGTCACAATAAATGGTCAGGTTATGTGCTGAGAATCAATCTCATTTTACAGTTTGTCACATGTTCAAGCCCATACTCCAAACAGTTTGTATAATGTAATTTTCACGTAAAGCGATATAGTAGTATCTAACAAGTCAACCCGTTACGTTTGTGTAGGTTAACCTTCCACCGATCAACCGATGTCGTCTCCAACCATCCCATCCTTCAAAAGGAGAATGCCTATGACCTCTCCCTCTGTTGTATCCCTTCATCAATCCATGAAAAGTGCCGCTGAACAGCTTCTTATTGATGTGGATCATGTTTCTGTCATTTTTGGCAGTGGTCCTCAGCAAGTAACGGCCCTATCCGATGTGACGTTTCATATTGCCCCCAATGAATTTGTCTCCCTGCTCGGTCCTTCCGGCTGTGGCAAATCAACGTTACTCCGCATTGTCGCTGATCTTCTCCATCCAACAACAGGTCATGTTCGTATTGCAGGGCAGGAACCGAAGCAGGCAAGACTGCAACGGCAATTTGGCATCGTTTTTCAGACTCCGGCCCTGTTCGATTGGCGTACGGTTCGCCACAATGTGGAGCTGCCGCTGGAGTTGCTGGGTACCAAACGAAAAGAGTGTCGCCGCATTAGCAGTGAACTGCTGGAGATGGTTGGACTGACGCGATTTGCAGATCATTATCCCTGGCAACTGAGTGGAGGGATGCAGCAACGTGTGTCCATTGCACGCGCACTGGCGCTTGATCCGCCCCTTCTATTAATGGATGAGCCATTCTCCGCGCTGGATGAATTCACCAAAGAAAAATTGCAGATGGAACTGCTTGAGATTAAACGTTCTACCGGAAAAACCTTCCTCTTTGTTACCCATAGCATCCCCGAAGCGGTCTTTTTATCGGACCGTATCATCGTACTCTCTGCCCATCCGGGGCAAGTGCATTCGATCCATTCCGTGAACCTTCCAGCCGAGCGAGAGAGCCAGTTGAGGGAAACCGAACCTTTCTATCAGATGATAACGACGATTCGAAACTGTTTTCATGAGGAGCGTGATGCAATCCGTGTTCCTTCGTTTGCTTAAACCGGGTTACCGAGCCTGGGTGATGATCTGGATCATATCGATTTTTGTCCTTTGGGAAGGGCTGGCTTGGATGCTACATCTGTTTATGTCTCCGCAACAGGCCACTTCTCGTTTGCCATATCTTCACGTTGTCATGGAGTCGTTCTTCCGTTACTGGAGCACGCTGGCGGAGCAAGGTTCAGTTACTTTTGGCAATGCTGCTATCGGTTTTACCGGCGGAACATTGCTGGGGGCATTACTGGCACTGCTCATGAGCGCCGCAGTCTGGATTGAACGCACGTTGTCTCCTTACGTGGTGTCTTCACAGATGGTTCCGGTCATCGGGCTTGCTCCGATCGTATATGGCATTATTCATAACGCCGAGTGGGCGCGAATTGTCATGGCGGCATATGTTACCTTTTTCCCTGTCATCATCCATACCTTAAAAGGGTTGAAAAGTGCTTCTCCTCAGCATCTGGAACTCATGCGCGCCTACGGCACTTCGTGGAGAGCACGTTACGTAAAGTGTTTACTGCCTTCGGCGCTTCCAGGTCTATTCTCTGGCATGAAAATTGCGGCTCCACTCGCAGTGACCTCCTCGATTGTCGTGGAGCTGATGGGAGCGCCAGATGGACTTGGCGTACTGATGGTCAGCTCGCTGTATTATGGTTCAGCACAAGCGGGCATGTTCTGGGCAACCATCATGCTTAGCATGGGCATCGGCCTCATCTCCTATCTGTTCATCAGCTTGGTTGAACGTTGGCTTACCCCATGGCAACCCGAATTCAGACCCAAAGGAGGGGAGCAGTCATGAGCGAAGGCAGTATACTCCAGCCAAAAAGTGACGAAGGAACAATAAGCGGAGCTGCGGGGCAACCTCTTCCTGGCAAAAGGGAATGGAGACAACAAGCAGAACATTCGTCTTCATCTACTGACCGTTCCCGTACAGGTACTCAGCTTGTTGGCAAGATGATGGGCATGCTGCTTCGCAGCCTATTGCCCTGGCTCGCAGGAGCACTCTTTCTAACGTTGTGGCAGATGCGTTTCTTTCACGTCCTGCTGTCACTCGAAGTTTATCAGTTGCCCGTACCCTCTGCCATTGGTGCATCCATCCGGGACAATGCCGAGATGCTTTTCCGCTATGCCATATACAGTGGTACCGAGATGCTTGGCGGTTTTCTAATCGGTTCTCTGCTAGGGGCGATGGCTGCGATGGGCGCATCCTTCTTTCCGAATAGTGGCAGGGCTGCTGTCACGGTTCTGTCTGCTCTGAATGCTGTTCCGATTGTGGCTCTGGCTCCCATCATGAACAACTGGTTTGGAGACGGGATCTGGTCCCGGATCGCCGTTGTATCGGTCATTACGATGGCCGCGATGGCTGTCAGCCTGTTCAAAGGACTGACCTCCATTCAGCCGCAGTATGAAGAACTGCTGGGCAGCCTGGCGGCGAGCAGGAAACAGTTTTTTTGGAAGCTGCGGATGCCCCATGCCATGCCTTCTCTCTTTGCAGGTCTGAAAATCAACATGTCGACCAGTATTATCGGCGCCATTGTTGGGGAGTTTTTTATCGCATCCCAGGGGCTGGGCTACTTGCTTTCTGATCAGATTCGGCTCGCCAACATGCCGCTGGCCTGGTCCTGTATCGTCATCGCAGCCATTCTTGGCATCGTGCTCTATGAGACGGTTGTTCTGGCTGAAAAGCGGCTGCTTCACGGGAGTCGTGCGCATACGTCAGCACAGTAGGCAGGCATTGTACAGAAAAAGAGAGCACATAAGTAAGGATTCGATTATCCCTCCATACAATTCTGAATGCTTTGTATTCTAGCTGAAGATTCGTTTTCCGTTTCGCGTACCGTTAACAAAATCGATATATAAACAGGGGGTTGTTCTGTACATGTACAAAACGTTGAAGCCGGGTTTGGGGATGTTGGTTTTGTGTGTGGTGCTGGTGCTGGCAGCATGTTCTGCAAAAAGCGAACCGACGGCGCAGCCAGCCGCTGCAAGCTCGGGTGGTTCAGGAACGGCGGAGCAACCATTAACTAAAGTGAAGATTCAGCTTAAATGGGTACCGCAAGCACAGTTTGCCGGAATATATGCCGCGAAGGAACAAGGTTTTTTTGCAGACGAAGGCATTGATGCGGAGATTATTCCAGGAGGTCCGGATATCGTCATTGAGCAGCAGGTCGTTAATGGGGCAGCCGATGTAGGCATTACGGGAGTGGACAGCTTGCTGGTCAGCCGGGATAACGGTCTCCCTCTCGTTTCACTTGCCCAGATTTCACAGAAGAGCAGCTACCGCTTGATTGCGAAGAAGTCCGCGGGTATTACCGATCCGGCACAGATGAAAGGCAAAAAGGTGAGTACCTGGTTTGGAAGTCAGCAATTTCAGGTGCTTGCTTTTATGGAAAAGAACGGACTTGATCCGAAAAAAGATATCGAACTGGTGAAGCAGGGCTTTACGATGGATCAGTTTTTCAATGATCAGGTGGATGTGGCGACAGCCACGATTTATAACGAATATCACGTTGTACTGGAGAGCGGCACAAAAGAATCCGATCTGGACGTGTTCAACATTGAGGATGCAGGAGTCGGCATGCTGGAGGATACGCTGATTGCCAAGAAGGACTGGGTGGATAATAACCACGAATTGGCGGTAAAAGTAACCCGAGCCATCCTGAAAGGCTGGAACTATGCAATCGATCATCAGGATGAGACGGTAGATATCGTGATGAATAATGTGACGGAGGGTAGTACGACTCGTGAACATCAAGTAACGATGCTCGAAGAGATTGCCAAGTTGATTCGTCCGGAAGGGTTTACCGAGAAACAGGTGGGAAGTTTTGTCGATGAGTCGTTTACCCGTACGGCAGATATTGCATTGAAATATGGACTGATCAAGAAAGCAGCCCATCTGGATGAAGCACTGGAGAAGAGCATATATGAAGAGGCTGTGAAATAAGAAATAACCCGGCTGGGCGTGACGTTGGAACGTTGCTGTACGCATCACATAAGGAGAGGGGGGCACGATGGATGAGTTCTGTGGATCAGCAAGCACAGCGTCTGGGCGGTACGAAGGAAGAGTGGCTGGAGAAGGATCGTAAATACGTCTGGCACCACATCTCACCGCATAACGATCATCCGTTGATTGCCGTTAGCGGTGAGGGGAGCTGGATTACGGATCAGGAGGGTAAACGTTACCTCGATGCCATGTCGGGTTTATGGTGCGTCAATGTAGGGCACGGACGTGAGGAGATTGCCAAACGTGCCTACGATCAGATGAAAACTCTCGCCTATATCCCGATGACGCAGAGCCATGAACCGGCGATTTTACTGGCGGAGAAGCTGAATGAATGGCTGGAGGGAGAGTATCGGATCTTTTTCTCCAACTCCGGTTCGGATGCCAATGAGGTGGCTTTCAAAATAGCCCGTCAGTTCCACCATCAGAACGGTGAGCCTACGCGTCACAAATTCATATCGCGTCACCGTGCGTATCACGGTAACTCAATGGGGGCACTGGGCGCCACGGGGCAGGCTGCACGCAAGATCAAGTACGAGCCGCTGGGTGTAGGCTTCTCCCATGTTCCTCCGCCGTACTGTTACCGCTGTCCGTTTGGAAAAAGCAAAGATAGCTGCGGGCTTGAATGTGCCGCCATTTATGAGGAAGTCATTCAATGGGAAGGCGCGGAGACGGTGGCTGGCGTAATTATGGAGCCGGTGATTACCGGCGGCGGCATGATTGTTCCTCCGCCAGAGTATATGCGCAAGGTACAGGACATCTGCCAGCGGTATGGCGTGCTGTTCATCGTAGACGAGGTGATCTGCGGTTTCGGCCGCTCCGGGCAGAAGTTCGGTCATCAGAACTATGGTGTGCAGCCGGACATCGTCACAATGGCTAAAGGCATGACGAGTGCCTACGCACCCTTATCCGCCACGGCGATAAAAGCCGACTTGTATGACTCTTTTCGTGAACCCGGAACGGATAACCATTTTCGCCATGTGAATACGTTTGGCGGGAATCCGGTATCCTGCCAAGTCGCGCTGGCGAATCTGGAGATTTTGGAAAGGGAACAACTGGTCAGCCGGGCTGCGGAACTGGGACAGAAGCTCGGCGAGAAATTATCACCACTACTTGAACTTGCTTCCGTAGGGGATATCCGTCTATTCGGTTTCGCCTGCGGCATCGAGATGATTGAGCCTGACGGCTCACCGGCGACAACAGAGAACGTCATGAAGGTGCTGGCTCATTGTAAACGGGAAGGCATTCTGATCGGCAAAAATGGAGACACCGTTCCGGGTTTTGCGAACATTTTGACCCTATCGCCGCCCTTTGTCACCACAGAGGAAGAACTGGACCTTATCGTAAGTCATTTGTTTACTGCACTTCGCAGTCTGGATGAGGGTAGGCATGAGTTGATTTAATGTGTGACAAGGAGGAGAGGAAGGATGCATACCATAACCGGGTTATCCATTAATCAGCTTCGGCTGAATGAGCATATTGAACAGTTAGCTGAGATCGGCAAGATCGGAGATACAGGGGTATGTAGGCTTGCCCTTACTCCAGAGGACATGGAGGGCATCAACCAAGTCAGGTTCTGGATGGAGGAGGCAGGCCTTGTGACTCGAATGGATGCTTTCGGGAATCTGATCGGCCGTCTGGAAGGAACAGATGCAACCAGACCGATCCTGATGGTCGGTTCGCATATCGACTCCCAGCCGTATGGAGGACGTTATGACGGTGCGATCGGTGTACTCGGTGCGCTGGAGGCCGTACGGTGCCTGATTGAACAAGGCGTACAGCCACGCATGCCGATTGAGGTGATTGCTTTTTGCGATGAAGAGGGATCACGGTTTAACAAAGGTTTATTTGGTTCACGAGGTATCACAAACCAGTTGGAGGAAGGAGAGCTGGAACGTCAGGATAAAAACGGCGTGACTCGCCGGGAGGCATTGGCATCCTTCGGATGTTTACCATCCGAATTCGCGGCGGCGGTATATCCTCCCGGTTCCATTGGCAGTTATCTGGAGCTACATATTGAGCAGGGGCCCGTACTTGAGGCTATGGACGCCCAGATCGGTCTGGTAACAGGTATCTCGGGTCCGCTCTGGCTCACGGTGAGCATGAAAGGGATGGCCGGGCATGCAGGCTCTGTGCCGATGGGGATGCGTCATGATGCACTTGTGGGCAGTGCCAAAGTGATTGCGGCCTTTGATGATATGGTCCGTGATGAACCGGGAGCGCCCACTGTCGGTACGGTAGGAAGTCTGAGGGTATTTCCGGATTCAAGGAATATTATTCCGGAAGAAGTGAGTTTCACCGTGGATTTGCGTGATATGGAGATGGAGCGGCGTAATCGGCTGGAGGCCCGTTTGATGACATTGCTGGATGAAGTTGGATCCCGATACGGTCTGACCTATACCGTCACGGAGGATACCAACAGTGAACCGCGTTATTGTGCCGAGTCCATCATGACTGTCATTCGCTCTTCCGCGGAAGAGTTGGGGGTGGTGATGCCCGAATTGATGAGTGGCCCGTTCCATGATGCGCTCGCATTATCTTATGTGTGCGATTATGGCATGATCTTTGTCCGCAGCAAGGACGGTATCAGTCATCATCCCAGTGAATATTCCTCCCCGGAGGATATCGCGTTAGGTACGGAGGTGCTCTATCGCACCATTCGCAAGATGTGCACCGGTAATCCAACAAAGGAGGCGGGATAACGTTATGGCGAAAATCAGCATCGGTTTGATCCAGGCTTCCCATGAAATTGAAGGATCGGCTCCTGTTGAAGTGCATAAGGAGGCAGCCATTCAGAAGCATATTACACTTGTACGCGAGGCGGCAGCACGAGGGGCCAAGATCATTGGATTGCAAGAGGTGTTTTACGGGCCTTACTTTTGTACGGAACAAACGCCCAAATGGTATGCCTCCGCAGAGCAGGTACCCGAAGGGCCGACGACCCGGCGTTTTCAGGAGCTGGCGAAGGAGCTTGCCGTTGTCCTGATTTTACCCGTGTATGAAGTCGAGGGCATAGCTTCTTATTACAATACGGCGGCAGTAATTGATGCGGATGGAACGTATCTCGGCAAATACCGCAAACATCATATTCCGCATGTCGAGGCGGGAGAGGGCACAAACGGCTTTTGGGAAAAGTATTATTTCAAACCCGGCAACCTCGGTTATCCGGTATTCGATACGGCTTACGCCAAAGTTGGCGTGTATATCTGTTATGATCGTCATTTTCCTGAAGGGGCACGTCTGCTTGGGCTGGCAGGGGCAGAAATTGTTTTTAATCCGTCCGCCACGGTGGCGGGCACCTCGGAGTATCTATGGAAGCTGGAACAGCCTGCCCATGCGGTAGCCAACGGTTATTATGTAGCGGCAATCAACCGTGTGGGCGTGGAGGCGCCATGGAACATGGGCGAATTTTATGGACAATCGTATCTCGTTGATCCGCTTGGGCGCATGGTAGCCGTGGGAAGCCGGGATCAGGATGAAGTAGTCGTTGGCGAGATGGATACGGAGTTGATCCGTGAGGTACGTAATGTGTGGCAGTTTTACCGCGATCGCAGACCGGAGACGTATGAACATCTGGTGAGCCTGTAGTTCGAATTTAGGGCGTGTGCTGCATGAGGCATAGGCTTGGCATGTGTCTGGCATATCAATGGATGGGTTGGCAATAGTCGTTAATCTTCGGGAGGTGCGTACTTATGATGAACCGTTCTGAAACCGTGTGGTCCGATTACGGATGGGAGACTCGTTTTAGCGAGATGAAACCAGCCATGACCAATAAGGAAGCGATGGAGGAATCCAACCGCTGTCTGTATTGTTACGATGCCCCTTGTATTAAGGCGTGCCCGACCGACATCAATATTCCTTCTTTTATCAAAAAAATAGCAACAGGCCATCTCAAAGGGGCGGCCCGCACGATCTTGGATGCGAACCCGGTTGGCGCCAGCTGCGCACGCGTTTGTCCTACGGAAGAGTTATGTGAGGGGGCGTGTGTGCTGAACGACTCGTCCAAGCCGATTCGTATTGGCGACCTTCAGCGCTATGCCACTGACTGGGCAAGGGAGAGGAACGAACCGCTGTTTCATGCAGCACCTGCAAATGGAAGAAGTGTGGCTATTGTCGGAGCCGGGCCGGCGGGGCTATCAGCCGCACGCGAATTGGGCCGTGCAGGATATGACGTGACCATCTATGAAGCCAAAGCCAAGGGCGGCGGACTGAATACCTATGGCATCGTATCATTTCGTTTGCCGGAGTCGATCCCGTTATGGGAGGTCGAGCAGGTAGAATCGCTAGGAGTAAAGATTCGTTACGGTGTACGGGTTGGCGTAGACGTAGCGGCACCCGAGTTGCTGGAGCAGCATGAGGCTGTCATCCTGGCATGTGGTATGGGAGCAGTCCCGATGCTAGGCATTGAAGGGGAAACGCTGGAAGGCGTTTATGACGCGATTGAACTTGTGGAATCGACCAAACAGGGTGTACCGCCAGCGCTACATGGTCTGAATGTAGCCGTAATTGGCGCAGGTAATACGGCAGTAGATGCAGCGACTTGTTCGGTGCGCCTGGGTGCGGAGCAAGTACAGATGTTGTATCGGCGCGGAGAGCAGCAGATGACGGCCTATGCCTTTGAGTACACGTTTGCCAAGCAAGAGGGCGTGGGATTTCGTTGGTTTACGATGCCAAAGCGTATTCTTGGAGACGAGAATGGCAGGGTTCGAGCGGTAGAATGTGTGAAAATGGAGCTCGTAACCCCGCCCGGCGGCGGACGTGCGATGCCTGTGGAGGTAGAGAATTCATCCTTTATTATCGAATGTGACACGGTGATTCGGGCGATTGGACAGAATCGTTTGCTACCACTTATTGAGGCGTTTGAACTGAAGCATCATGGAGGTGTGGTAGAAGTCGAGGCGCATACGTACCGTACCTCTCATCCTCAGGTGTATGCGGCAGGAGACGTGATTTTTGGTCAGGGTAAAGGAGAGGCCATGGTTGTTTCAGCGGCACAACAGGGTAAATTGGTCGCTGCCACGATCATGAAGATGTTGCCTGGTCGCTCGGAAGAGAGCGCGTAAGGAAGTGTGTACGTTTTCTCAGAAACTCATCTCCACGAGACTTCATACTGGTTCCTAATCGGCTAACGATCACCAGACACCTTATTTCGGCAAAAACAAGGCATATGAAATTCTAACGATCACCACAAACCTTATTTCACCCAAAACCTGCGGATTCAGGCCGAAAATGGGCAAAAACAGCAAAATAACGTTCCTACGGATCGTTAGAATTTCCAAAGGTTGAATTTCAGCTAAATAAGCGCTGTGGAGATCGTTAGAGGTCTATCCTTGTTTACGTTCATCTTAGCAAGCGTAAATTCATCTCAAAATCACATCAAGGAGGGTTCGATATGGCTGACTTATCGATTAATCTGGCGGGCATCCGGTCACCTAATCCGTTCTGGCTCGCCTCGGCGCCGCCAACAAATACAGGATACCAGGTACAGCGTGCGTTTGAAGCGGGTTGGGGTGGAGCGGTGTGGAAGACACTCGGCGAGCCGATTATTAACACTTCCTCCCGTTTTGCGGCAGTACATTTTGGCGGTCAGCGTGTGGCGGGTTTTAACAATATTGAGCTGATTTCCGATCGTCCACTTGAGGTCAATCTGCGCGAGATTGCCGAGACGAAGAAACGTTTCCCTGACCGCGCCGTCGTAGCATCTCTAATGGTGGAACCGAAGCGGGAGAAGTGGCATGAAATTGTTAAAAAGGTCGAGGCCGTTGGCGTCGATGGTCTGGAGCTGAACTTTGGATGTCCCCACGGTATGGCGGAACGAGGCATGGGCGCTGCTTCGGGCCAACAGCCTGATCTTGTCGAGCTGCAGACGATGTGGGTGAAAGAGGTGGCTACCACACCGGTTATCGTAAAGCTGACACCCAATATTACAGATATAACCGCGACAGCCCGGGCGGCTGTAAGGGGCGGTGCGGATGCAATTTCCCTGATTAATACAATCAATTCTCTCGCTGGCGTTGATCTGGACTCCTGGAACACCGTGCCGCATGTAGGCGGCAAGGGAGCGCACGGTGGATACTGTGGCCCGGCTGTAAAACCCATCGCGCTTAACATGGTAGCAGAGTGTGCACGACATCCCGAAGTTGGTGTGCCGATTTCGGGCATCGGCGGCATTTCCGACTGGCGTGATACGGCAGAATTTTTGCTAATGGGTGCGACGGGAGTACAGATATGTACGGCGGCGATGCACCATGGATTCCGCATCGTGGAAGACATGATCGAAGGGCTTAGTGATTATTTGGATGAAAAAGGACTTCAGAGTGTAGCTGAACTGGTCGGTCAAACCGTGCCGAGATACTCGGACTGGGGTAATCTGGATCTCAACTACAAAGTGGTTGCCCGCATTAATCGGGATGTATGTATCAATTGCAACAAGTGCCATATTGCCTGTGAAGACACGTCACATCAATGTATTGACATGTTAACCGATCCGTCCGGTGCTTATCTTGAAGTGGTAGAGGAGGATTGTGTCGGATGTAATCTGTGTTCCATCGTCTGCCCGGTGGACGGTGCGATCGAGATGATCGAGCTTGCACCAGAGCAAGAGCCTGTTACCTGGAATGAACGTCAGTCGGCGATTTCCCTGTTGCAATCCATTCATAATCCATCAGCCAAGGAGGCGATCTCATGAGTACGCGTACACTGATTCGCGGTGGTATTTTGGTGACGGCATCGGATACCTTTGAGGCCGATCTATTGATCATATCGGGAAAAATTGCACAGATCGGTATCGGGTTAAGCCCCGATGATCAGACAGAAGTGCTTGATGCAGCAGGCTGTTATGTCATACCTGGCGGAATCGATCCTCATACCCATCTCGATATGCCGTTTGGCGGCACGGTCACAGCGGATGATTTTGCTACGGGCACAACGGCTGCGGCTTTTGGCGGCACCACAACCATCATTGACTTTTGTCTGACTCAGAAAGGCCGTCCATTATCCGAATCCCTGCAAGAATGGCATCGTAAAGCCGAGGGAAAAGCAGTCATTGACTACGGATTTCACCTGATGATTGGCGAGATGAACGAGCAGGTTCTGGAAGAACTGCCGCAGATGATCGAAGAGGAGGGCGTATCGTCCTTCAAGGTGTTCATGGCATACAAAAACCAGTTTCAGGCCGATGATGGGATCCTTTTTCAGACGTTGCAAAAAGCCAAAGATTACGGTGCGCTTGTGATGGTGCATGCCGAGAATGGAGATGTCATTGACCTGCTTGTGAAGCAGGCGCTCGCTGATGGTCGCACAGCACCGATTCATCATGCGCTGACCCGTCCCTCCATGCTGGAGGGAGAAGCAACCGGACGTGCGGCCCGTTTGGCCGCTCTGGCGGATTCGCAGCTGTATGTGGTGCATGTTACTTGTGCCGAAGCGGTGGAACAGATCGCGCGTATGCGTGAGATGGGGTACCGAATCTGGGGAGAGACATGTCCGCAATATCTGACACTGGATCAGTCCATAATGGATCAGCCGGACTTTGAGGGAGCCAAATATGTCTGGTCGCCTCCACTTAGGGAGAAGGGGCATCAGGAAGCACTATGGAATGCGCTGCAAAGCGGACAACTACAGACCATTGGCTCGGATCATTGCTCGTTTAATTTTAAAGGGCAGAAGGATCTCGGCAAGGATGATTTCAGCAAAATTCCAAACGGAGGGCCCGTCATCGAGGATCGGCTGAGCATTCTATATTCGGAAGGCGTAGCCAAAGGCCGGATATCGCTTAATCAATGGGTTGACTTGTGCTCGACCAGGGCAAGCAAATTATTCGGATTATTTCCACAGAAGGGAACCCTTGCGGTGGGGACGGATGCGGATATTGTTATTTTTGATCCTTCCGTAACTAGGGTGATTTCGGCGGAAACACATCATATGAACGTAGATTACAGCGCGTTCGAAGGCATGCAGGTGCGGGGGTGTCCAGTGACCGTCTTCTGTCGCGGAGAATATGTGATACGGGATCGGCAGTATGTGGGCAATGCAGGGGCAGGAAAATATGTAAAGCGTAATAAGTATGATGCAGGAGCACCGATTCCATCGAGGCAACCGGTGACCGCGGTTCATGGGGGGCGGAACTGATGTCGGAGCACGAGGCATTTGAAGTGGAGAAGCAGGCTATTGAGCGATTGGCTGCACAGGGGTATCGAATCTGTTCCGTTCGGGAGCATCTGGAGGGGGCTCATGTGATATGGGCACATCCTGATCTTCCGGGAGAAGATGTGGAGCAGTATGTGGGGACAGCCTCGGGCCGGAAGTGGTTCAGCCACATACTCATACGTCAACTGCAGGAACAACGGAGTGCATAATGAAATGTAGGTTACGATGAGGCAACTTTTGAAGATCATCTATAAAAATAGTCTATGCTACAGGCAAACTCTACTTAAATTTTATATTAACGTGTCTACGTCTATATAAGCGGTCCATGCTCATACTCGTAAGCATAGAGGGCGAGTTCCATCGCAACCCGTTTCTCGGGTAGAAGGTAGTCTTTTCCCAAAAGGGATTCAATTTTGTCCAAACGATGGTACAACGTTTGTCTGACGATAAACAGCGCACTCGCCGTCTCTTGTTTGGAGCAGCAAAGTGAAAGATAGTGTTTGAGTGTGAGGAGCAACGGACCACCCTTCTCTGAATCATACCGAATCAGTGGCCCAAGGTATTCTGTAATAAAATCATTCAGGTTACCGCTCTGTTTCATACTGGCGATGATGCGGTAACAGTGCAGGTTGCTGTAGAAGGGCTGCTGCATTACTCCGATATCTTTCTGGATACGCAGCGTTTCCTTAGCCGATTCAAGACTTTCTCGCAGGCGTGGGTATTCGGAATAGTTCTGACCGATACCATACAGACCGGAGAAGAGCTGGTGAGTTTGCTCCTGCTCATGCTGTCGAAGCTGCTGAATGCAGGACCAAAGATTAGGTTTACGCAGCGTTTCGGCCTGCGGGTCAATGACAATGAGAATAATCTGGAGGTTAAGTACCGTGTTGTAGAGGGTGAAGCCTTCCCGGGCAAATACGGAGCGGGCAACGATATTACGCTGAATTAGTATCTTTTGCAGTCTGAGACTGTCGTGTTGCGTAGGACTGCTGTCGAATAAAACAACTGCGGCCTGTCCTGTGCAGAGAGCCGGATTTACGGATGCAAGATATTCATGAATTTCTTTGGCGGAGTGATGTCCGTTTAACCAGTCAATGACCCACATATCTTCTTTATACCGCCGTTTTTCCTCCATGTACTGGGTACGCATCCAATCCTGGGCTATGGCAGCGGCACATCGCTCCAGCGCATGAAAAACGTACTCGTCGGATGGGTACGGCAGAGCTGGAGCGGGAGGTTCAGGGTCTGTGTGTTTCTGAGGGAAAAGGATAAGATCAGCAAAGGTATACTCCAGTGCCTGGACAGGGATGCTGATTGGATTCATGGTGAGCCGACCGGAAAAAGGGTCTGATACCTCTACAGTTGAAGGGTTCACTGTATAACGGTCAAGGGTAGCGTGATCCATCGATTCACGCTGATCCCACCACTGCTGTCTCCGCTTCTCCAGTTGCTCACGTGGGACATGAGGAATGGCCGTCGCTTCACCTTCCAGCGGATATAAGGCGACAGCATACCCGGTATTGCGTGACAGCAGACGCAGTAGCGGCTGAACGCCATCCCCATTCAAAAGCAGCTGATGAAAGGAGGTGGTGAGCTGATCCAGTTCCGCGACCATACGCTGATGGCTGCGAATCAGGGCAAAATGCAAATCCTGTGTAATATCGATATACCGGACTTGTTCATGAAACCAGATTAGCGGGAAATCCGCTGACGCGGCTATTTGTTTCATCGCCTCAAGCTGTGATCGTGTATGTTCCCCGAGTTCAATGCATAACCCTGCGGCACCGCAGGCAATTAATTGTTGCAGAAAAGACAGACCATGCGTCTTGCCTTCAGGCCAGCCGATCCCTGTCGTCAGCACCAGTTCTCCGCCGCTCAGCAAGCCCCCAATCTCAGGAACCTCCATAATATGTACCCAGCGTACATAACGCTCCAACGCACGCTGACTGGCAAGGTACTCGGCTTTGCGAAACACAGGACGTTTCAGCATGTCTCTAATTTGGATATGAAGCGTGGTCTCCCCCACACGATCACCGCCCTTTCCCATGACTCATCTGTAGATTTGATACAAAGGATGCTGGATTCAGGGTGTTTGCTTACTGGATTTTTAAGGATAAGTATACGTGCTTTTAAATGAGATGAGATTAAACCTGACGTTCATTTGGTCTAGATGACAAAAATAGTTGGTCTTTTTGTTTTGTGTCTAAAATGAGCATGGGATATATGTTCGACTTTTTACCATCGACACGATAAAAAAATGCCCTTGGTCAGGCACGGGAACCATTACAGATTCCGGTACCCGTCAAGGGCTAATTTTTTTCTCACCGTCACATCTGAATCGTGGTGATAACGATAGACTGACTTAATCGACGATTTTTTTCTTTTTGAATTTCATCAGGAACTCATACACGATTGGCACGATGACCAGCGTAAGCAGTGTAGAACTGATCAGACCACCAATCACGGTAATTCCGAGTCCTTTCGAGATGATACCTGCACTTTCTTCGAGACCTGTTACCAGTGGCAACAGGGCACCAATCGTTGCGAGAGCGGTCATCAGGATTGGACGCAGACGTGTAGCTCCGGCTTCCAGCAACGCTTCACGTGTCGTGAGTCCTTCATTTTCCTTATGAATAACACGGTCAATCAAGACGATGGCGTTGGTAACAACGATACCGATCAACATCAGTGCACCCATCATAGCGGATACGTCGAGTGTACCCCCTGCGATGAACAAACCAACCATGATCCCGATCACGGTAAACGGCAGGGAGAACAGGATTGCGAATGGTGCAAGTCCGCCGCCAAACGTCACGACGAGCACGAAGTATACAATCGCAATAGCTGCCAGCATCGCCAGACCGAGCTGTGTGAAGGTGTCATTAATCTGTTCGGTTGTACCGCCGAATTTCACTTCAACCCCATCCGGCAAGTCCAGCTTGTCGATGTTTGCTTGCAGGTTCTGTGAAGCTTTGGTCACATCGGAAGCCAGAATGTTTGCTGTCACCTGTACAACCACTTTGCCATCAATGCGCATAATGGAGTTCGGTGAAGTGCCTTCTTCCACTTTGGCTACATCCTTGATTGGAACCTGGATGCCCAGCGGTGAAGTGACCGTTTCATTTTCAATATCCTTGATGCTGCTGAACGTTTTGTTATCCGTTTCTACATAGACTTTGTACGTTTTATTGTCGATATCCACTTCCGTAAGTACCGGACGTTCACGCACAGGGCTCAGTGCCATTGCCAGTTGACCCGCCGTAAGGCCGAGTTTGCTCAGCTTCTCCTGGTCGGCAACGAGTGTGTACTGACCGTAGGTATCGGAAATCGTGGTATCTGCTTTTTCAAAAGAGTCCTTCTCGGCCTGAACCAGTTTCAGGACTTCTTCAGCTACAGGTTTCAACTGCTCCACACTATCCCCGTAGATGGACAGGCTCAAGTTGCTGCCGCCAAATCCGCCGGACATGTCGAGTTCACTCCATGTGCCTTTGGTCACTTCTTTTTGCAAACCTTCAACCAGCTGTTTTTTCACATCGGTAAAGTCTTTGGTGTCTTTATTGTATTGAATGTAGAAGAGTGCAGAGTTTCCACCGCCTCCACCCATGCTAGCGAGCGGGTTACCGCCGCCGATGGAATATTGCATTTTCTCCAAACCTGGCTGTTTCAGTAACCATTTCTCAGCAACGAGGGCTTCTTTTTCTACATCTTCACGAAGTGAGCCCGTTTCCGGACTATATGTGATTGTGGCAAATTTATCCTTTTGCTCTGGCAGGAAACTTGTGCCAATGAACGGGTACAGGAACAAGCTGCCGACCAATAATAGAATAGCAATGGCAACGGTAATGATTTTGTGAGAGAGCGTCCAGTTCAACAGGCGTTTGTAGCTTTCAGCCAGTTTACCCGGTTTTTCTTCATGGTTTTGTTTGTTCTTGATTCCTTTACGGAACAAGCTGTGTGCCAGCATCGGTACAATCGTAATTGCAACCAGTAGGGATGCGAGCAGGGCAAATACCATCGTCAAGGCAAATGGCATGAACAGCTCTCCGACCATACCGCTAACGAGTGCCAGCGGCAAGAAGACCGCAATCGTAACAATGGTGGAGGAGAGGATCGGGATGAACATCTCGCGAGTCGCCTCACGAACCAAATCCCGGCCTTTCAGCTTCTCGTTTTTAAGTGTCAGCCTGCGGTAGATGTTCTCGATAACAACGATGGAGTCGTCGACAACCCGGCCGATCGCCACCGTCATTGCTCCGAGTGTCATCATGTTCAAGGTAATATCCATCAGATTGAGCGCCGTCAATGCCATGAGCAAGGAGAGCGGAATCGAGATAATGGAGATAATCGTTGAACGGATGTTACGCAGGAAGATCAGGATAATTAGAATCGCGAACAAGGCACCAAATACAGCTTTGCCCAGCATCGTGTTGACGGAGTCCTGGATAGGCTGACCTTGGTCAAGCAGGATCGTCAGCTCTGCATTTTTAAATTGTTTTTGCAATTCTTCGGCTTTGCTTTTGACGGCCTTAACCACGTCCACCGTATTGGCATCGTTGGATTTCACTACGGAAATACCGATAGATTCCTTGCCGTTCGTGCGGGAAATGGACTCGGCTTGACCGATGACTTCAATCTTGGCGATATCGCTTAGCTTCACGGTAGGGATCCCAGCCGCATTTGCGGCACCAGCGGTTCCTGATGGGTTCGCTGCGGCAGCGTTGCCGCTACCCGTTTGCCCTGCCGCGGGATTGGAACCTTGCGCAGCACCAGATGCATCTTGTCCAGCTTGAGCCGATGGATCAGCGGTTTGACCATTGGCTTGAGCGGCTTGAGCACTGCCGCCTGGGGAAGCCCCTGGCGCACCGGCACCCTGTTCTGCAGCCGATCCAGCACCTTGGCCTGCAGAAGCACCAGCGCCTTGGTTTGCACCAGAACCAGCTCCGCTTGGTACAACTGGAATCGCCAGATTTTTCAGATCATCGAGTCCGATGATGTTGCCGTCCACAACAACGGCTTTCTGGGATTTATCCAGTTCGAATAGGCCAAGCGGTACACGAATGGATGAACCTTTAACGATTCCGTTCACCGTATCCTCGCTTAGACCAAGTTCGGCCATTTTGGCTTGATCAAACGTTAATTGCACTTCTTTGACGTACTGACCGGACACTTGAACCTGAGCTACACCGTCAATATCTTCAAGTGCAGGTTTGATATCTGATTCTACGAGTCGTGTCAGTTCTTCCAAATCCCCGCCGTCCTTGTCGGACAAACTGAGGGATACAACCGGGAACGAGTTAATGCTGAATTTGGAGATGGTTGGTTTCTGCACACTGTCCGGCAATTGCACTTCGTTCAGTGCTTCACGAACCGTAGCTGTTGCGTTCGTCAGGTCGGTTCCATAGTCGAATTCCAGTGTGATGGAAGCCGCATTCTCCATGGAAGTGGAGGTCACGGTCTTCACACCCTCAATGTTGCGCAGCTTCTGTTCCAGCGGCTTCGTGACATCTTCAACAATACCTTCTGGAGCTGCGCCCGGGTCGATCGCCGTAACATTCAGAAACGGTACATTGATGTTCGGAATAGTCTCCTGTTTCATCGTCATTCCGCTGTACAAGCCCGCGAATGAGATGATGATGGTCAGAATCCAGATGGCAAACTTGTTGTTCAGTGAAAAGTTAATGATCCCTTTCATACGTTGGTTTCTTCTCCTCTCTGTTGCTCCTGTTTATGTGTGTGACGAGTCAGCCTGGATAAACCGGTTATACATGGTATCCATAATGTGCTGAAGCTCGGAGTGCATCGGTTCAAGGATAGTTATCCCTTCGAGGTTGCGCATCATACCTAGGATGATGGCGCGTCTTGGGGAAAATTCCATAATCTCTTGCCTCAGTATGCCAATGGTCTCTAGCACATCATTTTTGGATTGACCAGCGGGCAGTTCGCTTGAAGCGATATCCTGCATTTGTTTCAAAATATGGGCGGGATGCCGCATCATGGCTGCATCCGGCTGGGGCTCGGCAATCCAGGCCGGCCACTGGTCCAGCGGAATCAGAGGTTCAGGCCGATGCTGGAGGCAGCCCTGTGCTGCATAATCCATCATTTGCAAAAGATGCGTAGCCATCTTATTGACCGTAAGGGATGGCATTTCGGTAAACCAAATTTTGACGTACGATAGGAATAGCCCATGTGTCAGCAAAATCAGATCAATCGTATAGGGTTCAATCTCGGGGCCGTATAGATCCTCCAGTTTACTTTTGAACCAATGCAACGTACGAATCTCAATATCTCTTTGCTGAGGGGTGCAGTGCTCCTTGCGCTGTTGTTCATCATCCATCATCATGCTGCGTAGCTGGACGCGTAAAAATTCCTTCAATTCGGCAACGTGGGTCAACAGCACCTCAATCTGTTTATGTAGCCGCTCTCTGGAGGTCAGGCTGCTTTCATGTTCAATCTGGGACATCTCGTCCATAAGAATGTACACACAGTACTCCAGCGTACTGGCTTCCAGTTCCTCTTTGGATTTGAACATCAGATATAAGCTGCCTTTGGACATCCCGCATAATTCGGCAATCTCCTGCATGGAGGTTGCGGCGCTGCCCTTGGCCGAAAACAGCTTGAGCGCTGTGGTGATGACCAGTTTTCTTTTTTCATTCATCCCATGGATCGGATTCATTAAGGGTATGTTCACCTCGCTGGGAACTCTTGAGTTCTTGAATTGACTTTGTGGTCAAACTAAGTATAAACGATGTGAATGAGGGATTACAAATGTGCACGGTGTAGGGGTGAAAAAGAACCAAAAAGTGGACAGAGAAAAGGACCGATAGAAGAACCGACAGAAGAACTCTGAATGAATTGAAATAAGAACTCGAGAGAACTAGAGAAGAACTGAGAAATACAGTACCTTAATACAAGCTGTAAGTTATACGTTGCACTTTTGGGAGAGGGAATGGAAGACAGCATAAAGGGCTCATCAAAAGCACATCAAAAACACATCAAGGACGCATAAAGGACGCATAAAGGACGCATAAATCACGCTTTAAGAACGCATCAAGTATGTAGGCTTGGCCGCACGGTTGATCATTTTGCTACGCCAAACTCATTAAATCTCGTGCCAGGAGATGCGTACGGTGCAAACACAACGAAAACACATCAATGCATCAAGAAGGCTTCAAGGACGACTCGAGAATATATCGAAAATTTCTAACGATCACACCGGAGCTTATTTGAGCAATATACATCCTTTTGAAATTCTAACGATCACCAGAAACCTTATTTTGCAGAAAACACAAGCCACACGTCCATTTTCGCATCAAAATCTTGAAATAAGCTCTCCTGTGATCGTTAGAAATATAAAACCTGTAATATGGCCCAAATAGCGCTACTGGTGATCGTTAGAATTAAAATGTATGAACCGTACTACTTCGAAGAGAAAAAGAGAGAGAAAACGAATGCATATCCAATGAAGGGAACTAAGCCAAGCAAAACAGAAAAACAAGAAAGGGTAAACAAAGTGAAGTAAAGTAAAGTGAAGTAAAGAAGGGAAGAAAGAAATGGGCGAAAGCGAAGGAGGGTGCAAACAGGAAGAAATGAAAGTAAACCAATGTAAACCAATGTAAACCAATGTAAACCAATGTAAATCAAATCAAATCAAATCAAATCAGATTAAATCGAATTAAAGAAGAAAATACAGTTCGATAAAAGGAATTAAAAGTAAGAAAGTAATGAATGAAAATCTAAACAAAGCATTTCGAGTCTAAACCAAAGGAGCCAGTAAAGAAAAGAGAAAATGAAAGAAAAGAGAAGGAAATAAAGGGGGTAAAGTGAAATGAAGTTATGTGAAGAGAAAGAAAGAGACAGACAGGCGAGCAGATGATGCACTTCACTTATGTACCTCCCGTAAAATCGTACACAGCGATCATGATGATTACTCCCAAGAAAAAGAGATAGAAGAGTGCCAGTGCAATCAAGAACGAATAACCGGTATATGCGCCGATACGTATCAACCATTTCTTCATAAAAAGCACTCTCCTTCTTTCCAACTGAGTTTAATGACAAGGTCATCTCTTAGATTACATTATATCCCAAATTACCTGTTGTGCTTAAAAAATTCCACCTGAAATTTGTACTTACATAAACCTACTACATAAACCTACTACACAAACCTACCTACACGAACCTGCAGATACAAACGTCCTTAAACAATCGTGCCTACAAAAAAGACGACTTCCTGAGTGAAGTCGCCTTTCTGCCTGAAGTTAATACCATCCATTATATTGTGTGGTAATCAGTACATTACGTAATGATTTTCAATCCTACCGCTGCTACCAAAATCATGGCAATGAACAGTAGCCGCTTCGCTTCTTTTCGCTCCCCAAACAGAAGCATACCTGTCACCGTACTTCCCACTGTACCAATTCCTGTCCATACCGCATAGGCTGTGCCCATAGGGATGGATGTCATAGCGTAAGATAACAGAGAAAAGCTGAATACGAATGATACCAGCATCAGGGCAATGTAAGGCCAACCCTTACGCGTAGAAGCCCCGTTAATGCCGATGACTCCGAAAATTTCACAAATTCCTGCGCCTACAATAGCAAGCCATGCCATCAGACGATACCTCCTTTAACTTGGGGTGTCTGGCTTTCCTGCTGATCGGTGACTAGTTTCAGTCCGATGACACCACATAGCAACAGTCCAATCAATAACAATTTAGCCAAACGGAACGGCTCACCGAACAGCAACATTTCGGTCAACACGGTACCAGCTGTGCCGATCCCTGTAAACACGGCGTAGACCGTACCCACAGGCAGTCGTTTAGCCGCAGCAATGATCAGGCCGAAACTAATGACAATGGCGAGTCCCGTCAATACCCATTCCCAAGCATTCGAGGCATGTTTTAGTCCGCTAACCCACACAATTTCAATAATGCCTCCTACAAAAACATATAACCAGTTGCGGTTCATGATGTTCAATCTCCTTCTGGCACGATAAGGCGTGCCTGTTCATTCAAGCTGTGTATACCACTCCAAAAGACAGGCCAGGAAGCATCCAGTCGTCTCTTATACCGACGTGAGCTTCCATAGATAATTTCAACAGTAATGCCATCGAGAAAGGTCATAAAAGCAATGGCGGCCTGCCCGGCAGGAATAGGCGGAACATCCCCCTCGCGAATCGCTCGCTGCAACAGCCGGGATAATGCGCGCTCCATGCCGTCCAAAAATGGATATACCAGATCCATCACCTGGCTGTACAGATCGGGCGGTGGATAATAACAGTTGCGTAGCATCAACCTGGCAGAGGCGTGATCCTGATACTCCTGCTCGAACCACGTCAGCATCCCCCGCAGACGTTCTTCCAGTGGCAGGTGAGCGTGGTCGCGGAAATATTCCAAGGTATGTCGCCGTACTTCATCAAATGCATACTCAAGCGTATGCATAAACAAATCTTCTTTACAGCTAAAATGTGCATATATAGAGGGTTTCTTAATCCCGACTTCATCAGCGATCGCTCTTAGCGAAGCCCCTTCATAGCCGTCCCTGGCAAAATGAAACAGGGCCGCATCCCGGATAGAATAACCAGTCATTACATTCACCTTCCTAACGGTCGTTAGGTAACATCTTTTCACACATTACATCCTCTGTCAAGACAATACAGAAAACAGCAAATACACCCGCCGCACATGAATAGTGCAGACGGATGTATCTAGTCACAAGGATATATGGATTATGTTGGGCGTAGCTGCTATCACCGAATTGTTCTTTTGATATAAGGCAATCAAAAAATCTGGGGAGTAAGTGTGGCTATCCCGTTATAGTCATCGGAGCGATCATGTTGATAAGCCCTGGTTCAACGAATATCGAATATACATGCGTCGATCAGAAGGTAGTAAACCCAAGAATGAGCTGCAGCTTATATACAATACCTTTCAAGAAGGTGGTCTTCTCCTGAAACTCTTCCAGATTCAAAGTGAATTGGGCATCCGCGTTTGTCCAAATACGTTCGAAATAATTCGCCACATCTACCGTAAATGCATGGTCTGCTGGAGCTGCAATCCACACATCATTCTCCAGATTGTAATCGTTCAGGTTCCGTGGGGTGAAGTTGGTTGATCCACCGAGCACGATATGATCTCCAGTAGCTTTGGCGATATACATCATTTTGGTATGGTACTGCTCTTTGGTGGTGTTATACCAGCGAATCTGGATTTTGCCATTCGATTTATCGTGCAATTCAGCTGCCACCGGACGATTGGGAATACCAATCTTCTCCTGGCCAAAGGCATTTTCATTGGGATCAAGCACAAGCCGAATGTCTGCTCCTCGTGCTGAAGAATCCAGCAATGCCTCCAGTACTTTCGGTGAAGCGATGTAGAACATTCCCATCCAGATTGTATCTCCTTTACCCGTTTGACGGAGCTCTCCCAGCAGGGCATCGTTCACTTTGCCTTCGGTCACATATCGCAGTCGAACAGGTCCATTATTTTCATTGGCTTCCTCGGAAGAGGACGCGCTGGAGGTTTCGTCATAGACAGGGAGCTGGCCCCCGCCGGATATATCTACAACAGCTTGCTCCGATTGAATGATATCCCCAATGATCGGACCGGTAACCTCAAAGCCAATGTTAGAGTGATAAGCGCTAGAGTCATGAATGTTGCCTGATGATACAATAGCTGTTTTTTCGCTGAGAACAACCTTGCGGTGATTGGCCTTTACATTCAGCAATTTCAGATAGGAACGCAATGTGACATCCGGGCCATCTGTCGCCATCAGGTTAGGAATCCAGCCTTTGCCGGACTGACCAAACCACTGGAAGAACGTACGCCAGACTGCGGAATATACCGGTGTAGAATCACGCAGTGGATCAACATTGGTGATGACGACATGAATATCGGCCTGTTTCATCTGTTCCAGCAGCGGATTCGGGGCCGAGTTATAGTTGGTGTTTACTTCATCCGTAATGAACCAGATGTCCATATCGGGATGCTGCATTTTTTTGGCGATAAGTGCATCCGTAAACTCCTGACTGACAGGTGGAAAGTTCTGTCCTTTGTGCTGGTAGTTGTTGAACAGAAACATATCGACCAGTACAAATCGCTCAGCGTCTTCAACGACCTGTAGCATCCGCTGAAAAATCTGTTGTTCATGCTGCATTTGTCCATCGGAAGAAGGGTACGTAAGGTCATGAAGGAACTCCACGTTCTTCACACGGTATTCAGGGCTTTCATAAGAGATGCCTGGCGGTAGCGGTTTATAGGTCTGATAGAGCATAACAGCAATAAACCATAGGATAAGTAATGCAATTACTGTGCGTATGTATGGGAATTTGCCGCGGGAAGATTTGCGGTCAGAGGTATGGCGGCGCAATGGGAACAATGTTGGACTCCCCCTTTCTGTACTTGCTGACGTTTATTACCACAGGTGTAGCGATGTTGACGCAGGAGACAGAATTCGGATGTTGAATGAGAATCATGGGATTTTACAGGGGAATCATGCAATTCGGATTGGATGAATCGACAGCTGTAGGGTCGTTGTGTATAATGAACGTATTATTTTTGTAGAACGTTTATGGAGAGAAAGTAGGTAATCACGTGTATTCCATCAAACAAGTCGCTGCTATGCTGGGCATTCAGGCGGTCACGCTCCGGGCTTGGGAAAATCGATATGATGCAGTTACCCCTGAACGGACAGAGTCGGGTTATCGCATGTACACGGAAGAGAATGTAGCGGATCTGCGCTGGCTAAAGGAGCAGATTGATCAGCATCAGGCCAATATCTCCGAGGCTGTACGCATGTTGAAGATCAGAAAAGCCAAAATGCCTGACTCTTCCTCACCTGCGCCGATGGTGCCCCCAGTACCCGTGATGGAAGAGGCTCATGCACAGATGGCCGATCAGATCTATGACTCCCTCTATCATTTTCAGGGCGAGCGTGCCAACGGTTTGATTGATTTTGGTTTCACGATGTACGGATATGACAGCATGTTCTACCATGTACTCGTACCGATCCTGGTTCGGGTTGGGGACGCCTGGGAAGCGGGACGTGCGACCGTAGCGCAGGAGCATTTTATGACGCAACTGATCTCCCAACGGTTTTATCAGTTTTTCCATCTGTTCCCGATCTATCCGCATCTGCCCAAAGTTCTTGCTCTCTGTCCGGAAGGAGAGCATCACCAGGTCGGTTTATTGTTGTTCTCTTTATTTATGCGCAAAAATGGAGCGGAAGTCCTGTATCTCGGGGCTAATACGCCGGAGGAAGGGGTATTTCCGATTCTCCGTGAGCAGAAAATCAAACTGGTCTGTCTTTCGATTACGAACCCCGGACTTGTTGAAGCTTGCGATCAGCTGATCGGCCGAATTCGGGACGAGTTTCCTCATATCCGTTTTGTGCTGGGCGGCAAAGGTTTTGAACGTGCGAAGAATGCCCGTTACCCGGAGTGGATTATGCCCGAAGACTCGGCAGATTGGCAGTCCTGGATGGAACGGGAGTATTTCACGGATCGCCCGACTGGAGCGGGATAACGATTGTATAGTAATCACACATAAAGCAGATGCTAAGGGAATAGATTCATAACATAGCGGACATCCTTTGATCCAATGATCAAGGGATGTTTTTATATATCCATACATAGAAAAAACAATTAATTTGACCCGTCGGTCATTTTATGTTTTACTTGTCGTATAATATTTGTACACGATTTGTATAATGTTTTTGAGTTTACCCGATTAAAGTGTTTCATGGCGGTTTAATAATAGGTTAGGGGCTTGAGAACTAGAGATAGTCCTACATAGAAAGGTGAGTGGCATGATACCGAATCAACAACGCAAACGTGCAGCCGTCATTGGCGCAGGCCCGGGTGGGCTTGCAGCAGCCATGTTACTGTCCGGTCAGGGATATGAGGTTGATGTGTACGAGAAACAGCCAGCCATTGGCGGACGTTCTTCCCGTCTGGAGCTTGGTGAATACAAGTTTGACCGCGGGGCTACCTTTTTGATGATGCCTCAGTTAATTGAAGAGATGTTTGATGTGGTCGGACGCAAACTGTCGGATTATGTAGATATGAAAGAACTGACCCCGCTGTACGCTTTGAACTTTGGAGATAAGGTGTTCACGCCTTCACGCAATCGGGAGGATACCGCGGCGCAGATCAAAGAGCTGTTCCCCGGCAATGAAGAGAATTACCTCCGGTACATGCGGGACGAAGAAGTGAAGTTTGGGAAAGTGATGCCACTGCTCCGACGTCCGTTTGGCAAACTCACCGATTATTTACGTAAAGATGCGATTACGGCTCTACCTAAACTGGATATAAATAATACAGTTTACGGCATTCTTTCCCGGTACTTTACCGACGAACGTCTGCGCTGGGCGTTTACATTCCAGTCCAAATATTTGGGAATGTCCGCGTGGGATTGTCCCGGAACGTTTACGATCCTGTCGTTTATCGAACACCAATATGGACTGTTCCATCCCATCGGCGGCGTGAATCGGGTATTCCAGGCGATGGCGGATGTTGTTGAGGAGAATGGCGGACGCATTCACACCCGTACACCGGTGAAACAGGTTATTGTTCGCAATGGTCGCGCCGAGGGTGTACTGCTTGAAAACGGCGAACGGATTGAAGCTGATCATGTCGTGGTCAATGCCGACTTTGCCCATGCAGTGAACCATTTGTTCGAACCTGGCGTACTTAAAAAATATACACCCGAAAAAATGAAACGGAAAAAATATTCCTGTTCCACAGCCATGTTGTATCTCGGTGTAGATGGCGAGATCGACCTGCCGCATCACTCGATCTATTTTCCAGAAGACTATCGGGTGAACGTTGATGAGATCACGAAGCACAAAATTTTATCGGCAGACCCGTCTCTATATGTTCATAACCCATCCAGGCTCGATCCGACACTCGCTCCGGCAGGAAAATCTGCACTTTATGTGCTGATGCCGACACCAAACCTCACAGGAGACATCGATTGGGAGGCAGAACGAGCAAAGGTGCAGGAAGATATGTTGAAGCGGCTCGAAGCGATTCCCGAGCTGGCAGACATTCGCGGGCGGATTGAAGAATGCATGCTGTTTACCCCGCTGGATTGGCAAAATGAACTGGATGTATACCAGGGAGCAACGTTTAATATGGCACACAACCTGGGCCAGATGATGTATCTGAGACCGCACAATCAGTTCGAGGAATTGGAACGGGTTTGGCTGGTGGGTGGAGGTACACACCCGGGTAGCGGCTTACCGACGATCTTTGAATCGGCACGAATCAGTGTCAGATTGATTCAGGAAGAGGATGCGCGAAGACGTGCCAAGCCATCCTCCTACGTGAAGACCGCCCAGGCCGGAGGAAACTCATGAAGCGGGCTGCTGTTGTAGGAGCCGGGATTGGAGGACTCACCTCAGCTTTGTTGCTGAACCGTCAGGGATGGGATGTTACGGTATACGAACGAGGTTCCCGTGTAGGTGGGCGGATTGCTTTTGAACAGGAGGGCGATTACCGGATTGATCAGGGGCCGACCATTGTCCTCCTGCCCGAGATGTTGCTTGGCATTCTGGAAGAGGCCGGTGTCGATCGCTCCAAAGTCGAGTTGTTGCGCTGTGATCCGTTATACCGGGTCCACTATCACAGTGGACGTGTCATGACCAAGAAGACAGACCGGATGGAGCAGACGGCCGAGATTGAACGGTTATTCCCGGGAGAAGGCCGAGGATTTACGAGATTCATGAAGGATATGGACACGTTGTTTCCCGCAGGCCGGGCAGCGTTTCTGGAACAGATGTTTCCGCGCAAAAGGGATTTCTTCACCCCTTCGCTCATGTCGCTTATGGGCAAGCTGCGTGCACACAAGAGTGTGCGGAAGGCCGTAGGGGATTATTTTGAACATGAAGAATTGCTCGATGCGTATTCGCTGCAAAGCTTGTATATCGGTGGATCGCCCTTTGGTACACCTGGGATTTACTCGTTGCTTCCTTACGCCGAACACGAATATGGCATCTGGATGGTGAAGGGTGGTTACGCGGCTTTGCCCGCTATTCTGGAGCAGGAACTGCTCTCACGTGGCGGAAAGATCAAGCTGAACACAGAAGTCACCGGACTGAAGATTCATAAAGGAGTGTGCGAGGGGATTGAAACGGCTGACGGTGCTGAAAAGGCGGATGCCGTAATCTACAACGGAGATTTTCCGAACTTGAATCAGCTCTTGAAGCAGGTGCCAGAAGCACCCTTGAAACGTAAGCCGTATCGCCCTTCATCGGGGTGTGTGCTGATTTACGCCGGAGTAGATAAACGGTGGGAGGATGCCACAACGCATCAGTTTTTCTTGCCACCAAGCCTGGATGGTAGTTTGCGCCAAGTGTTCAACGAGCGCCGTATTCCGGCCAAGCCATCATTTTACGTATTCAACCCGGCTGCGGTGGACGAGACGGCTGCACCTCCGGGACAGAGTGTACTGTATTTCCTCATTCCGGTACCGGACGCTGAAGGCGTGGACTGGGAACAGGAGAGTGAAGCGCTGGCGGAACGTGTGCTGGAAGAAGCAGAAGAGCGGGGATTCCCGGGACTCCGTGCAGCGTTGCAGTGGAAAAAAGTACGTACACCTGCTGACGCCGCGCGTGATGGCCTATACGGTGGAGGAAGCTTTGGCATTGCACCTGTCCTGTTTCAGTCGGGTGTGTATCGACCGCAACCCAAGCCTTTTTCACAGATACAAGGCTTGTACGCTGCCGGAGCATCGGTACATCCAGGAGGCGGCGTGCCCATCGTCATGCAAGGCGCAAGGATGGCTGTCAATCAACTCATGAAGGAGATGGGGAAATGAACGAAGCAATTTTGAGCAGGTGTGAAGAGTTGATGCAGAAGGGTTCCTCGTCTTTTTATCAGGCGTTTAAAGGCCTGCCAAGTCCCCGCCGGGAGGCGGTATATGTCATCTATGCTTTTTGCCGCATGATTGATGACAGCGTGGATGAGCCGGAGCAATCAACGTATACGATCCATGAGATTCGTGATTTATTTGAACACCTCGAAGAAGCGGAGGGGCACTTTATCTGGCCGGCACTGAGATGGCTGTTCAGCAACTTCCCTCATCTGGACAAAGGCCCGTTTTTTCGTCAGATGGAAGGCCAATTAACGGATCTGGAAGTGACCCATTATACAACGCTGGAGCAGCTGGAGCACTATTGTTATCTGGTTGCCGGAACCGTAGGCGAGATGCTGCTACCTGTGCTGCGTAATGATAACGGTGCGGAAGTAGCGATGAATGGCATCGCACTGGGCAAAGGCATGCAGATTGTGAACATTATTCGGGATGTGGGGGAAGACCGGGCCAGAATGCGCCGTTATGTACCGCTTGAGATCATGGAGAAACACGGATACTCCGAACAGGACTGGGAAGACGGCATTGTGGATGAGAGATTTATCGCCATTATTCAGGATCTGAAAGCGGCAGCGCTGAACTGGTTCCGGATCGGCATGGATCGTCTGGACACCTATCCGGTTGAGAGCGCCTTTTCGATTGAGTTAGCCGCGGCCTTCTATTCCACGATCCTGCACGCCGTGGAGCGTAACGACTATGATGTGTACACGAAACGAGCGTATGTCAGCGATGAATTGAAACTGGAGATGCTGGGTGCGATTGTGAAACGATATCCGATGCTGGCGTATCAAGCTTCCCGAATGGCGGTATCCTGATGGTTCAGTGGGTATACTGGGTATGGTACGCCATAGGTGCCATCCTGATGCTTACGATTGGTGTGCCTGAGGCGTTATCCTTCTCTAATGGGCTATTTCTTGTATTCTACGCGTTGTATGTGCTTGACCTTATATATCAGCAACATCGCCGATCTGACCTGTCCGACCAGTCAGTCAAGTGGCTACGGCCCGGCCTCTGGATATCGTCCTTTATTATCTGGCTGGGCGGGATGGGCGTGGAGTGGATCGGTGTACATACACACTGGCCTTTTGGCGAGTATGCCTATTCCGACTTCTTCGGCATCCATCTGTTCAGTGTACCGGTAACACTTGGATTCGCCTGGATCGCAGTCGTTGGCAACTCGGCGCTAATTAGTGGCGGTGGATCGACTTGGGGTGGTAAGTTGGTGCGAGCCCTCAAAACGGGATTTTGGGCAATTGTGCTGGATTTCGTACTCGACCCTGTCGCCCATGCAAGGGGATTCTGGGAATGGCAGGCACCGGGCGGGTTCTACGGTGTTCCGTGGACAAACTACATCAGTTGGTTCATTATGGGGGCATTTCTGTCTCTCTTTTTGCCGGCGATGCCTAAGGACGGGCGTTCCTTACTTCGGGCAAAATGGCTGTACCAGCTGTTTATCCTTCTGTTTGGCGTGCTTGCGCTAAAGGAAGGTATAACAGGCAGCTTCATCATCGCCATTGCAGGTGTGCTGCTTGCCGAGGGGAGCTGGCTGTATGATTCGCGCCGTAAAGTCCAAAGCGTTTGACCGAGTCTTCTCGCTGTACAACCATTATTATTTGCTACGCAGACGTTTTCGTTCGTTTACGCTCTCGGGTTCGCTCGATCCACATATGGTAGATCGTAACGGCGTGGATGGGCTACTACCTATGGCACCGGATCAGCCCGTTGTCTATTTCATGAACCACAGCTCATGGTGGGATGGTCTGCTCCTGTATCATGCGGCGAAGCAAACTTCGCGTGGGGATCATTATGTGATGATGGAGGAGCGACAGCTTCGGCAGTATGCTTTTTTTCGCAAACTCGGGGCGTATTCGATTAACAAGGACAGTGCATCGGGTGTTCGGACATCGTTGCAATATACGAATGAGTTGCTGGCTGCCGGCAAAAGGGTCTGGATATTCCCGCAGGGTGAAATTCTGCATCAGGAGGCTCGGCCGATTCAGTTCCGTCCGGGCATCGGACTCGTGCTTCGTCGTTTTCCGCAGGCTGTTGCGGTGCCCGTCACCTTATGTCATGGCATGGTTCAGCATGACCTACCGGAAATCTCAATGAAGGCCGGCTTGCCGATTGTGGAAGATTGGAAAACGTGGAGAAGTGAAGAGATTGCTAATCGGCTGGGACATGTGCTGGAGCAACAACTGAATGATCATAGAGCAACGTTAATTCAGCTTGGACAAGGAAGTCTGCCAGATGCACAGCCTCTGATTCGGGGAATTCGCTCCACTAGTGAAAAATACGATGCGGCACGAAAGCGGGTGAACCGATAACATGAATGAGAGCATGAATGCATCTGAGATGTTGTGGATGTGTCTGGTGGGAGGGCTGTTGCTACAATTGCTTTTTGCGGTGTGGAATGCTGCTTGCCTGCCCAAAGTACGATCATTCCGTAAGGGGAATATCGTGCCATCCGATCAGCTTGTTTCGGTATTGATTCCCGCTAGAAATGAACGAATACATATTGAAGCATGCTTGGAAAGTGTGCTTGCCAGCGATACGAAGGGGTTTCGTATGGAAGTGCTGGTACTGGACGACCGCTCCGAAGATGAAACCGCCGCTTTGGTTCAGGCGATTGCCCAGCAAGATTCACGCGTACGCCTGCTTCGTGGTACAGAGCTACCTGCGGGCTGGATGGGGAAATCCCATGCCTGTCACCGGTTGGTTCAGGAGGCGCAGGGGGAATGGTTTATGTTCGTGGATGCGGACGTTCGGGTCAAGCCGGATGCCATTCGGCAGACACTTGCCGCGGGGTGTGCGCAGGGCGGCGGGCTGGTTACCGGATTTCCGTATCAGGTCGCGAAGACCTGGATGGAAAAGCTTGTTGTGCCCATGATGATGTTTACGATCATTAGCCATCTTCCTATTTTTATGATACGCAGATCGGCAAGTCCGATGTTTGTCGCCGCTACGGGGGCTTTTTTGCTCATTCATCGAACAAGTTATGAAGCATCCGGCGGTCATGCAGCGATTCAAGGGCATCTGGTGGACGACATGAGTCTCGCCAAAGCGGTGAAACGTGCCGGTTATCCCGTGATGCTGGCGGATGTCCACGATGTAACGAGTACGCGGATGTATCAGAACGGTGCAGAGGTATGGAACGGATATAAGAAAAATATGTATGAAGGCATGGGACGCAAAGACGTGCTGTTGCTTGGGATGATGCTGATGTATTTTGTGATGTATATTGTGCCGCCGCTGGGTCTGGTTCTAGGGCTAATAACGGGCAGTGAAACGTCATCTCTGTATGGTTTCATAGGCACGTTGCTTGGCATGGCTGTAAAACGGGTGTCCGATCATGTGGGAGGTCAGCCATGGTGGCTTGCTCTTTTTCAACCGATTAGCATGGCGTGTGTGATTGCTATTGGTCTGGCCTCATGGCAGGCAGGTCGATCTGGTAAAGGGTATGTATGGAAAGGCAGGCGTTATAGCTGATGCAGAGTGTACAAGGGAATGGGAATGGTGACGGTTCAGAAGATACAGAGTTAGACAAAGGTACAGGAGAAGGTAGTAAAGGAGCAGGAATGGTGCTGGAAAAAGGGATGAAAATGGATATCGGGCACCGGGTAGAAGCTTCAAGTGGGAGCTTAAAACAGGATGTTATTATTATCGGGGCAGGCTTCGGCGGTCTGTCCTGTGCGATTCGCCTGGCTTCGGCTGGCTTGCGGGTAACCATTTTGGAGCGCCAGGCGCATGTGGGCGGCAAGCTGCAACAGATCCAGCAGGACGGGTATCATTTTGACCGCGGGCCGAGCACGATTACGATGCCGGATGCGTTTCGCTCGGTTTTTGATCGGGCAGGCGTGGCGATGGAGAACTATGTGCAACTGTACGAGCTGGAGCCTCGGACACGTAATGTTTTTGCGGATGGAACAGTGGTTGATCTGTCTAGAAACCGCGGCTGGATGAAAGAGCAGATTGCTGCGTACAGTCCAGAGGATGCCTTGCGTTATGATGCGTTTATGGATGAATCTGCCGCATTGTATGCGGAGGCGAATCGTCATTTTCTCGGCAAATTGCTGCTGAACCCGTCCGATAAATACAATCTCCAGATGTTGCGCAGTCTGCTTCGGGTGCGGCCTACAGTCAGACTGGATAAACTGCTGCGCAGGTATTTCAGCCATCCGCACACACTCGCCATGTTCGGGCGGTACGCCACGTATGTAGGATCATCGCCGTATCTGTCGCCTTCCATTTTTGCCATGATGGGTCATGTGGAAGCAGAGGTAGGCATCTACGGGGTCAAAGGCGGAACGTATCAGCTGATTGAGGGCATGACCCGGCTTGCGCAGGAAAAAGGTGTGCAGATTCTGACGGGTGTAGAGGTGCATCAGATCGTGGTTCGGCATGGCAAGGTGATCGGCGTGGATACGGATCGGGGCTTTATGGAAGCGGAGCAGATCGTGGCCAATGGAGATGTGCTTAGTGTAAACAGGCTACTGCTCGCGCCGGAGCATCGGAAACGGTTGAGTGATGCCCGGATCGCAAAATATGAACCGTCCATTTCAGGCTTTGTCACCCTGGCCGGGGTACGCAGGCAATACGATCAGTTGCTCCATCATACCGTCTTTTTCCCGGAGCAGTACAAGCCGGAGTTTGATGATATTTTCCGTGACCGCAGGATGCCTTCCGATCCGACGATATATATCTGTTACTCTGGTTACTCGGAAGAAGGTATGGCTCCGGAAGGGGCCAGCAATCTGTTCATTCTGGTGAATGCACCGTATTTGTCTCAAGCGTGGAACTGGGAAGAGCAGAAATATCGTTACGGTGAGCTTGTGCTGGAACAATTGGAGGCGCGAGGTATTGGCGGATTGAAAGAATCGGAAGTGTTAATTTGTTATACACCGCAAGATATTGAACGAGAGACGCTAGCTCATCAAGGGTCGATTTATGGCATTTCCTCCAATTCGGTGAAACAGACTTTCATGCGACCAGGCAATCAGAGCAAAGATGTCCACGGACTCTGGTACGTTGGCGGCACAACCCACCCTGGCGGCGGAACCCCGATTGTTACGCTGTCCGGCCAGCTTGTGGGAGAGCAACTTGCGGCGGAGCTGGGGAGGTAGGGCAGGTGCGGGGAGGACCAGGTGTGCTGAAACTTCGATGAAGTTAATCAATTCAATGAATTTATGAGGTAGAACAAGGGTTGCAAGGTCTAACAATGTAGCATAGTTGATTCGAGGCTTTAATAAGGAAAATAGGTGCTCCGAAATTCTAATGAATTCATGTTTGAGATCATGGGGGTTTTGGAGTGTCCTTTCAATAGGTTGAGAGGAACGGTATACTGGATAGAGTTGTCCATTGATGGACACTACCCTATATGGTTTGTCTAAGAACCGAATGAATAAGCCGAGCGATTAAGGACACAAGGAAGATTTATTGAATAGGTGTGAGTGGATGGAACACGGTGAGTGATTTCTCCCAGTCCATTGCAACCGCATTTACATAGAAACAGGAGTTATAGAGCAACTCAGCACATCATTCTCACATAGGAGGTCTCATCATGAACGAACAAGAGCGAGCCGGTAGACGGCTGCTGCCTGAAATGGCAACGGGAGAACGGAAGCTGGAGCACGTGCGCCTCTGTCTGGAGGAGAATGTAGCAGGAGAAGGCATAACGAGCGGACTGGAGAAGTATGCGTTTCGTCACCATCCTCTGCCTGAGCTGGACTTTGAAGAGGTGAATCTGGACACTTCGTTCCTTGGCAAAAAAATGCGCACACCCTTGCTCATCAGCTCGATGACGGGTGGAAGCAAAACCACAGGCGCGATCAATGAGCGCCTGGCACGGGTAGCGAACGCCCGAGGCTGGGCGCTCGGGGTAGGCTCGATCCGGGCTGCCGTGGAGCAGCCGGAGCTCGCAAGCACATTTGATGTCCGTCGCTGGGCACCGGACATCCCGGTCATCGCGAACCTGGGCGCGGTTCAGCTGAACTATGGCTTCAGCACAGCTGATTTCCAGCGTGCCGTGGATATCGCCGGCGCGGATCTGCTCGTACTTCATTTGAACACGCTGCAGGAAGTATTCCAGCCCGAAGGCAATACAAACTTCAGCGGCCTATATCACCGGATTGAGACATTGTGCCGTGAGCTGGACGTGCCTGTCGGCGTCAAGGAAGTTGGTTTTGGCATCGATGGCGTGACGGCACAGCGACTGTACGAAGCGGGCGTAGCCTTCATCGATGTGGCTGGCGCAGGTGGTACAAGCTGGGTACAGGTGGAGAAGTATCGCAACAATAACCCGGTACGCCGGGCGGCTGCGGAAGCTTTTGCCGATTGGGGCATTCCGACAGCCGAATGCATCCAGAACGTGCGCGCGCTGAACCCCGATGGGGCGGTGATCGGTAGCGGCGGACTGTACACTGGCGTGGATGCTGCCAAAGCGCTCGCGCTCGGTGCCGACCTCGCAGGCTTTGGCCGATCGTTGCTCGAATCCGCCGTCATCTCGGACGAAGCACTGTCCGAGCGGCTGGAGCAGGTCGAATTCGAGCTACGCACCGTCATGTTTGGCATCGGCGCAGGCAGCGTTGCAGAGGTGAAGCGGACAGAACGTCTGGTTGAGCGGCGGTAATGTTAGGGGAGTTGGGTGACGGACTGGTAGCAGCGCTGCTGGCGCGCATTTTAATTTTACAAAAGAGATTGAGATTTGACTGACCACCTTGTCATGAAGCGGAGCATCCCTTGCTGAGAGCTGCAAGCTACATACTATCCAATGGCTGATGATTACAGGGCATCACGCAGTTGGCTGTGCGCTGAGGACAGTGGTGACCGTGTTGCCGGAGATGCTGGAGATACTGGGGCGCACTGGGAAGAGGATATATTGGTGAGCATGGCATATGGACGCCGAGGAGTCGGAGTGGACGAACTAAGGTTAGTTAGTGGCGTGGCTGTATCGCTTTAGTAGTTCTAACGATCTCACAGAACCTTATTTTGCGCTTTTTGCGGTGTGTACAAATCTAACGATCACCAGAAGCGCTATTGGTGCGAAAACCTGCAAAACTGGGCTAAAAACGTGGCTTTTCAAGTAAATAAGCTCCCTGGTGATCGTTAGAATTTCAAAGTAATCAAAAAGAGGCAAATAGCGTCGCTGGTGATCGTTAGAATTCGTGGAGTCCCATTTGGCACTTGATGATTGTTCGATGTAGGAATGTAGTGTGTTTACTGAAGGAGATTTCGTGGTGCGAACCCCAAGCTCACATGATTTCCCTGGGAGATTCGCACCAATATTCTAATGTTTTCGTGACCTTTTGGCAACAGTTTGTGATCAAATTGGAGTGTTTTGAAGTCAATGGTAAGGTTGATTGATATAATATGAAGAAGATACGTCATGCGAATTAGATGTTACAACTTTACTACGTCTTTTTTCGCTGTCGCACTCCGTATGGAGTGCGTGGATTGAAATTAGCGTGGTATATATTGCTATTATAGCATTGTAAACGTCGCACTCCGTATGGAGTGCGTGGATTGAAATTACTGGTAATACTCAACTTGGTAATTTTGAGTTGGAGGTCGCACTCCGTATGGAGTGCGTGGATTGAAATAAAATAAGTTTCTGGAGACGCCCACGAATCTGTGCGTCGCACTCCGTATGGAGTGCGTTGATTGAAATTGATTTCGTAGGTTTCCCCTGCCCCTGCCACCCGTCGCACTCCGTGTTGATTGACTTGATCTACGAAGAACATCTTCCATACATTTGTTTCCGTATCATAGAAATGATAAAAACACCCAACTCCATCTTGTATCTAATCAGATGGGGTTGGGTGTTTCTTATGTTTAAAAGTGTACTTTTCAAGTTCTTTGTTACGTGTGTAATACAGTTTATTTATCTTCTGGTCCGTACACAAGCACGTCCGTAAGAGAGTAATCATTTCCTGTCATTGATCGCAACGTGTTTACAATATTGTTTAAAGTATCTAGGTCAAGACTCTTTGTTTTTCCCTCGCACAAATCATAGATCAAGTTAGGTCGAACTTTCGCTTCTCTTGCTAATGCATTTTTATATTTATGGTCATTCTGAGGAATAATTCTCGCTGAGAATGTTACAGGAAATACACAAGAGATGATTAAATCCATCGTGAACAGATTGAGTGGAATGGATGGATTGTCATTTCTTACGGATATCCTATTATGGACTCCAGAACGGATCGACATTAACTTAAAAATTGATCAGTAGTATACACTTATTGTTTAGTAAAATATTTACAAGTAAAATATTGCTAATTCACACAATCTTATAGTATGATTTTATTGACCGTTGCTTAATTATTGATTGGAAGGTGGTGTTCCCGTTGAACTCAAATACCACAATACGTGAACATTTAGAAATTTATTTGAAAACAAATCATATGACTCTTAATCAATTTTCAGAAATTTCAGGTGTTAATTCTGGTACGTTAAGCGGGACGTTGAATGGGAGCCGCCCTATCGGTATGCAACAACTAGATCGGATTACGGAAGGTATGAGGTTGGAGGAAGGTTATTTTTACGATTTATACATACAAGAGTGTTTTGTGCATTCAAGCCCAGATTGGCGAAGGTTAAGACCATTTTTGTATCGTTGTGCGGAACTTGATAAGGTTAAATATATGGAAGAAGCTGTTAACCTAATTATGGATAATCTGTCTTATGCTCCACTCTTATTTGAGTTGGCAGAGCAGTTATACCATGAAGGGAGGCTGATAGCAGCTAGACCTCTCTATCGTTGCGTAGCTGAGAGTGAGAAGATGCAGCATTCGGAACGGTTGGCGCTAAGTCAGTATCGGTTGTTTACGATTGGACTTTCCAAAGATCAGATGAGTAACCTAGCACTTGCCACACAGTTTGAATTTTTTGTGGATCGTTTAGATGAGCCTTATCAGCTTGATGGATTAAATGACCTGATTAATGTCTATGCATCCTTGCGTCGATGGGATAAGGTTAGGATATTTGCTGAGCAATTAAAAATAAAAGCAATGATACAGTATGAGTTTAATAAGAATGCAAAAGTTGTGGAGCATAGATCAAAAAAACAGGTGCTATTTTACGTGCTTTATGCTGACTTGGCTTTAGGAGAAGCTTGTTTTTTTTATGAAGAATATAGAGAAGGACTCCAGTTTGTTTCTTCCTATGCTGATGCTAGCTGGGTAACTAGGCCTAAAGAAGAGGAGATTGTTGTTATCCGCCAATTCGAGGAATGGGCAGAGGGGAATCGTTACCTGTATGAATTGATGTCTGGTAAGACAGAGGTCATACAAGATTATCTGAATTATATCTCCAAAAAAGAGAAAGAGATTTTCCCCGCTCTATGCGCAATAGTAAGTGCAGCAAACCGTTTTGATATTAACGTTGATCTTGTTCTCAACCAGTATGAGTCTTATACAACGTATCAAGAACAGAATAGCCGTATAGGAAAAATCAGTGAGCAATATACAAGTGATCAGTACGGAGCGTTGCTTATCAATCTAGGGAAATACTACTTAATGCGAGAAAGATACATTAAAGGTTTTGGGGCAATTCTGAATGGGTTGGATTTTGCAATCAGAATCAGAAATAAAGATGGAATTTTGGACTGTATAAAGGAGTTTGAGAAATTCAGGAGTTATGCAGTTGAAGAAGTTAAACTGCAATACAGTCAATTAATTCAGGAGGTCTGAACATGAAAACAAAGCTGGCAGCGATTATTGTTTTATGTAGTATCACCTTAGGAGGAGTCATTCCTATTACTCCAGTTGTTCCTATTGAGAAAGAACCTCCTGTAATCATAACAACGAATGGTCACGGGATGGGGAGTTAAACATTTTCCTAATGCTGAATTTGAAAAGGATGTTAGATATTTCTGTGTTGGGTTATTTGAAAAAAACCGAAGGTATGCATCCGATTCCCTAATAATGCGGTATCAACATCTAATTAGTGAGGTGCAAAATCTCAATGATAAAAAAATTAGTTTCTCTTATAGCAATATGTAGTGTAGTCATTATACTAACTGTTCCAACTCCAGTAAAAGAAGGTACTGAAAATCAATCAGATACCCGAATGACAACCAATAGTCATGGTCTTGGAGGTTAGTTTGCAAGTGTCTTTGAGTGATAAATCTTCTGAGCAACTCCCTGAGTAGAAGTAACTTCTCTACTGCGAAGGGGGTTTTTTGTGTTCCACTTATTGTTTAGAACTTTCCCTATTTTATCAAGAGTGAAATAGCCCCTGTTGGAGTTTATTTGAATTTCTGCTAATTAGCAGGATGTCCTACAATGGTACAGCAGGGAGGGGTGTTATGGAGCGGGACGAACTCAAACTGCGGATCGAGGAAGCAAGGGAGAAACTCCACCAGATAAAGACGGAGTACGGCGAGCTTCTTCACCCTCAGGTGATCCACCAATCTATGGTGCTGGATGAACTCATTAATATGTACAATCATGTTAAAAGGTTAAAGCCGATGGAGTAATCCATCGACCTCTGGGCGAGAAACTTTGGCCGGTCGCTCGTCCTTATATTTTAACATAGGTAGATACGAAGAAAGAGATACATTCAATTTAAGTACAATTTTCCTTCACGGTGATATTCTCGTTAGTTATCGTGATGAGGGAAGTTCCTGACACAGATTCTGTATATCCACAGGCTGTTTTTGTATAGGTTTTGCCGCGACTGTCCTTAAGTATGACGTAGACGGAGCTTTCGCCTAGAAATTGTAGCTTTGGAGTAAACTTTACTTTTTCCCCGCTAACGATTTCCTCGCTAAAGGTATAGAGCAGGTCGGAATCTTCTGTTTTATCTGCTGTGCTTGCGTCGAGAACGGGTTGATTCAAATGGGTTATGCCTGTCTGAATCTGAGTAATGTCATAGTCTGACTGATTATCAATCGTAATTCTGAGTTTGCGGAACGGATCGATGGCATTCAGAAAACTCATCACTACAACGGTACCCAGTGCAAGGATCAGGCCAAGGGCAATCATTAGTTTTATTTTGGAAATGGGACGACGTGGTCTGGTGTGCATGGTCAAACCTTCCTTTCTATTCAATAATTTTATACGGGTGTATTGTATAAAAGATATAAACGCAGAGTTGCGTGTGAAAGTTTGTACTGGCGCATCATTTTACAGTTTAATTTCAACGAATAAGGTATAATACGAAGGTGATATGAAGGAGAAACGGCAGATCAACAGGATATATGTTTGGAACGTGTGAAGCCAAATAGGATGAGTGCTCAAGATAATAAAAAAGTTGAGGTGCCTGGAATAAGGTTCATTTGATGAATTTCATGCAGTGCGGTGCTTTGAGGCGGTTCTAAACTGTACATAAAGATAATTGTAGATCATCCTAACATTCACACCGAAGGGATCACACCTAGATCAGGGAGGAAATAACATGGAACTGTCTCCAATGAATACGAAACAATTCGCGAGTTTTCGCAGCCGTTCGATTGAAGATTTTGCACAGGAAAAAGTAGAAGCAGGAACATGGGCGCCGGAAGAGGCACTAGAGCGGGCAGAGGAATCGTATGAGCGTTATCTGCCGGAAGGATTAGAGACGCCGGGGGCATATGTGTTTAATCTGATGCATCCGGTAGACGGCATTGTCGGATACCTCTGGTTTAACATTACGGAGAATCGGCGCGGGAAAGAAGCTTTTCTGCTGGATATCGTGGTGGAAGAAGTATATCGCGGCAAAGGGTACGGCACAGAAACGATGGATGCACTCGAAAAGACCGCGCGAAGTCTTGGGGTGGATCGCATTGGGCTGCATGTGTTTGGACATAATGTGCGGGCAAGCAGCTTGTATCGCAAAATGGGATATGAAGTGACGGACTTGACGATGTACAAGGAAATCAAAGGCCAGTAAGAACCAGGGAATTGAAGATGTGGATGTCCGCCGATGATATGGTTGCCCTTCATCTGCAGCAACATGTGAAGATTCGGTTGTCCCACGAGATATCGGGTCGGCGAAGTTCCTTGATGCCTTGGGGTTTGTCATATATAATGGATAGGATTATCCATACCGAACAAGTAATGAATGAGGAGTTGTCATATACATGGCTTTGAAAGCTGGGATCGTTGGTTTGCCGAACGTTGGTAAATCTACATTGTTTAACGCAATTACACAAGCAGGTGCCGAGTCGGCGAACTATCCGTTTTGTACGATTGACCCGAACGTGGGGATCGTTGAAGTACCGGATGAGCGTTTGGACAAATTGACAGAACTGGTTGAACCGAAAAAAACGGTTCCTACCGCATTTGAATTCGTAGACATCGCAGGTTTGGTACGCGGAGCTTCCAAAGGCGAAGGCCTTGGCAACAAGTTCCTTGCCCACATCCGTGAAGTAGATGCAATCGTACACGTGGTACGTTGTTTCGTCGATGAGAACATCACTCACGTGGATGGCAAAATCGATCCGATCAGCGACATCCAGACGATCAACCTGGAGTTGATTCTGGCGGATATCGAGAGTGTCGAGAAAAAAATCGATCGCTCCAAGAAAAACATGAAGGGCGGCAACAAAACGGCTGCTCAGGAAGTGGAAGTATTGGAGAAAGTCAAAGCGGTTCTTTATGAAGACATGCCTGCACGTAGCATGGAATTGTCGGATGAAGAGCGCCTGATCGTACGTGATCTGCACTTGCTTACGCTGAAGCCAGTTCTGTATGCTGCAAACGTGGCTGAGGACGAAATTGGTGACGTAGCGAACAATGCTTACGTGCAAAAAGTAAGAGAATTCGCTGCTGCGGAAAACGCAGAAGTGGTGCCAATCAGTGCAAAGGTGGAGGAAGAAATCTCCGAACTGGAAGGCGAAGATAAACAAATGTTCCTCGAAGAGCTGGGTATTGAGGAATCCGGTCTGAACCTGCTCATCAAAGCGGCCTACAAATTGCTCGGCCTGTACACGTACTTTACGGCGGGTGTACAAGAGGTTCGTGCATGGACCATCCGTAAAGGAACGAAAGCGCCTGGCGCAGCGGGTGTTATCCACACCGACTTCGAACGCGGATTCATCCGTGCAGAGGTTGTTTCATATGACGATCTGGTAGCAGCAGGTTCCATGAACGGCGCCAAAGAACGCGGTCAACTGCGTCTGGAAGGTAAAGAGTACGTGGTGAATGACGGCGACGTGATGCACTTCCGTTTCAACGTGTAATCTTAAAAAAACAGATTAAAGACGGGTCAGCCCTCATAGGCTTACCGGTTAAAATAAAGAACAGCACTACGCTCTTTCGCGGGGGAATAGTGCTGTTTTTGTTTTCATTTTACCCCGAAACGACAGGTCAGTTTATGCAAGTTTGATGACGTTTTCACTGGATTGTTTACCCATGATGGATATAATAAAAGAAAGAAAAGAAGTACCTGTGCAGGAGGTGGCAAGAGTGGATATAACGTCTCGGTATATTCGATATAATCCTCTGCTTGTAGGAAAGGCTGATTTATCCGAAGAAACGCAGCAGTTATTGCTTCATTCTGGCTTGCCACAGCTTACGTTGGATGGTGAGGATGTCCTTGGGATCAGCTTTAATCCGATGCCGGATATGGGATTGATGAGCACATGGGATGAACTCAAAACGCTCTTACCCATCGGTTATGAATGGGATGAGGAGACAGCGATTCTCGGATTAGAAGCTGGAACGGGCATACTGTATAGAATCGATGTGCAGAGCGGAGAGTATGCTGTAATGAACAGCAGTATCCACCTGTTTCAAACGTTTCTAAGAAGATACAGGGAAATTGTACAGGATCATTCCCAAACGAATGAGCCGAGTGTCATGACACTGGAGCAAGTGCAGGCGAAGCTGGAGGCGTTCCGCCGTGGAGAGATTAAACCTCATTTGAAGAAAAAAGAGCAATCCGGAAGAGATGAAGCGGTGAAGCAACTTCGTTTATTTTATACAGAGAAAGACCCTGTAAGTATGCTTCATGAAGAAACCTGGTGGAGTGTTGTGCTCGAGCAATTGGAGGATGGATTGCTTTAGCGCCGCGGATAAGTGAAGAGCGTTTCCAGGGAAGATGAAGGCTAAAGCATGAATTTTGGTGGATCGTGGTTTTACGTAAAAAAATCATGTTTACACCATGAACTGTTGCTGTTCAGAAGCATAAGCATATGCTATAATTAAGAGTCGTATACCCTTGATTAACTATTCGTTGTAATCGATAAGATGAGGCGGCGGTTTTCAGGAGGTAGGCGATTTCTTTATATCACTTTAAAAGTAAAGGATTTGATGACGTTGTAGCGAGGTTATACGTCGATCATATAACTCAGAATTCGAATGAGATGCTGCGGTCAGGGGATTCAGAAGAATCCTGTGGTTTGTGGAATTTTGAATGATAGATATATACAGCAAGTGAGCATGTTGGTTCGATATGAAAGACTGCATGTGCTAAGACAAAATAAAAACGTGAGGTGACTATACATGTTGGATAAATTGCAGGCATTGGCCGATCGTTATGACAAGCTGAGCGAGCTTTTGTGTGACCCGGATGTAGCTAGTGATAACAAAAAGCTTCGTGAATATTCGAAGGAGCAATCCGATCTTCAGCCGACATACGATGCGTATAATGAGTACAAACAGGTAAGCGAGGATTTGGAAGCGGCGAAGGAAATGCAAGGCGAGAAGCTGGATGACGAGATGCGCGAGATGGTCAAAATGGAGATTGAAGAATTGTCCGCTCGCCAGAAAGAACTGGATGATCTGATTCGTGTACTCATGCTGCCGAAAGATCCGAATGACGACAAAAACGTTATTGTGGAAATTCGCGGCGCGGCTGGTGGAGATGAAGCGGCATTGTTTGCGGCGGATCTGTACCGGATGTATACCCGTTATGCGGATGCACAAGGCTGGAAAGTCGAGCTGATGGATGTGAACACGAATGACCTCGGTGGGTTCAAAGAGGTTGTATTCATGATCAACGGCCGCGGCGCGTACAGCAAAATGAAATACGAGAGCGGAGCACACCGTGTACAACGTATCCCGACAACGGAATCCGGCGGACGGATTCATACATCGACTTCAACCGTTGCGGTAATGCCGGAAGCGGAGGATTTTGATATCGAAATTCACGATAAAGACATTCGTGTGGATACGTTCTGTTCCAGTGGTGCCGGTGGACAATCGGTCAACACGACGAAATCGGCGGTACGGGTAACTCACGTACCAACAGGTATCGTAGCGACGTGTCAGGATGGTAAATCCCAGAACTCCAACAAAGAAAAAGCGTTGCAGGTTCTGCGTACACGTATCTTTGATATGAAACGGATGGAAGAAGAAGCGAAAATCTCCGTGGAGCGCAAAAGCAAAGTGGGAACGGGTGACCGTAGTGAGCGGATTCGTACGTACAACTTCCCGCAAAGCCGTGTAACCGATCACCGCATCGGTCTGACGATGCACAAGCTGGATCAAATCATGAACGGTGAGATTGAAGATATCTTGTCTGCACTGACGATTGCTCAGCAGACCGAGATGATGGACAGAGGAGAATAATCTGTGACGGGCGGACAGTTTGTAATGACGCCGGAGCAGAGTTGCCGGGAAGCCTTCGTAGAGGCTTCCTCTTTTTTGGAGAAGTGCGGCGTGTACGAGCCGCACAATAATGCACGGCTGCTGCTGGAGCATGTACTGGGAGTCTATGGCGCCCAGTATTACATGATGCAGCCGGAGCCGTTCCCGAGCGGGCTTCGTAGCCGCTGGGAGGACGCCGTCACGCGCAAGGCTGCGGGTGAGCCGGCGCAGTACATCATCGGCAGCCAGGAATTTTACGGGCTGCCGTTCGAGGTCACGCCGGCCGTGCTGATTCCGCGGCCGGAGACCGAGTTGCTGGTCGAGGCTGTGCTACGCGCAGCAGACCGTGTGTTTGCCGGCGACGGCGGTGCAGTGCACGCCGTCGACATCGGCACGGGCAGCGGTGCCATCGCGGTCACGATGGCTTCGCTTCGCCCGCAGTGGCAGGTGTCCGCCGGGGACCTCTCGGCGGATGCCCTGCAGGTGGCCGCGCGCAACGCGGCCGCGAACGGCGTACAGATCGACTTCCGTGAAGGCGATCTGCTTGCCCCGTTCGCCGGGGAGCGGTTGGACATTCTGGTGTCCAACCCGCCCTACATCCCGGCGGGAGATATCGCCGGGTTGCAGCAGGAGGTGCGCGATCATGAGCCGCGCCTCGCTCTGGATGGCGGTCCGGACGGGCTCGCCCCGTACCGCATCATGGTAGAGCAGCTGAAGCTGCTGCCTGCGCCGCCGCAGATTGTCGGTTTTGAGCTGGGCATGGGCCAGGCTCATGACGTGGCGGCTTTGCTGGAATCGGCGGGGCATTGGCCGGAGATTATCATCGTTCCCGACCTTGCCGGAATTGAACGGCATGTCCTGGGTGTTCGACCTTCGGAACAGGTGACAAAAATGTAAGGCACGTAAGTTTTCTTTTTGCCGCGAAATCCTCTACAATGGGGTATGCCGAAGATTTTCTGAATGCTTGGGGGAACATAAAGACATGCTGCACAAATTCAAAAAGATCGACTACTCCATCGTTTTTATTTTGGTGATCCTGATGGTCATTAGTATAATGGCCATTTACAGTACTACGTTTGGTCGTCCAAAGGTTGAGGGATTCTCCAAAAATATGATTGTATTTTATGTTTTGGGTTTTGTTGTTTTTTTCGGAATGTCCATGATCAACTATAAATTTATCGTCAAAAATTATTTATATATCTATGGGCTCGGTCTGTTACTGTTAGTTCTGGTTTTGTTCATTGGTAATGAGTATTACGGAGCCCAAGGTTGGCTTTCGATTGGCGGAATCAGCCTCCAGCCTTCCGAGTTGTTCAAGCTATGTCTGATTGTCATGTTATCGACACTGCTCGCCAGGAAGAAGAACAGGCCTTTGTTTTTTGGGCGAGATGTCATTCCGATCAGTTTATGTGTGCTGCCTCCCTTGCTGCTTGTGTTGTTGCAAAATGACTTGGGTGCGGTACTCAGCTATATTTTTATCTGGATCGGTTTATTATGGATCGGCAATATCAAATTCTCGCATGCATTGATTGGTTTTGTACTGGCGGTAAGTGCTATCGTTGCTGGCATACAAGCGTACATTCATTATCATGATGAAATTACGAGTTTTCTCAAAGATATTAAACGTGCACACTGGGCAGAACGATTTGACCCGTGGCTTGTGCCTGAACTGACATCCAGAGACGTATTGTGGCAGACGTACAATGCCAAACTTGCCATTGGTTCTGGTGGAGTTACGGGTAAGGGTTACATGGAGGGTACCACCATTCAATCCAATCGGGTACCTCTGGCCTATGCAGACTCGATTTTCGTACAGATTGGTGAAGAGTTTGGCTTTGTTGGCGCATCGGTACTTCTATTATTGTATTTCATCCTGATTCATAGGCTAGTCTTAATCGCTTTGGAATGTAAGGACCGCGTAGGTGCTTATTTGATTGTAGGTATTATTGCGATGATTCTGTATCAGGTCTTTGTCAATATCGGACCGTTTATAGGACTCATGCCACTGACAGGTATCACCTTGCCATTCATTAGTTACGGAGGAACATCACTGCTCATTAACATGATCAGTATGGGTATTGCCATGAGTATCAAGGTACACACCGAAGAGAATGAAGATATCCTGGGAGCAGCGGAGCAACCGAGTATTACGGAACTGATCTTGAAGCTGTTCAGACGCAAACCTGCGCAACAGGAGCAACCGGAACAGTGAAAATGAACGTTTACAGCAACAATGAAAAAGAAGTCAGATCAACCTTGGAGTCGTTCTTCCCGGTATTTGCCGGGAACGGACTTCAAGGTTTTTTGCTCATTTTGAACCGGATTTCCATTCTCCCAACCAATTAGGTACAATGGTAATATTGATCATTATTGGTAAAGCGCGATGTGTGAACTAGGGGGAAATTCAAACATCATGTGGAAAACGGTAAAAAAGCTGGATGGCGTCATTCTTTTTGTCCTATTGTTGTTAATGATTATAAGTATACTTGCGATTTACAGTGGTACACGCTTTGATCCCAAACTCGCGAATCATCATGTGAAAACGATCTATTTCTATGTGGTCGGATTCATCGCGGTCATCGGGATTGGTTTGTTTAACTACAAGTTGTACGTGAAATATGCGTTTCTATTATACGGTATAGGTATTGTTTTCTTAATCTTAGCCAATGTGGTTGGAAGTACGGTGAATAACGCGAATGGTTGGCTAAAGATCACCGAGACCATTTCGTTTCAACCTGCGGAATTGTTCAAAATGATCCTTGTTCTCTTCCTCGCCCATTTAATTGTGAAGCGTAAACGTGGGGAGCTCGGGTTCTGGAGAGATGTCGTGCCGATTGGACTCTGGACATTTATTCCGTTTGCACTCGTTATGGCGCAGAATGACCTGGGTAACGCTCTCGGTTATGTGGTTATTCTGGTTGCGGTTTTATGGATCGGCAATATGAAGCTGAAACATGCGTTAATCGGGCTCGCGATTGTGAGTGCTTTCTTTATTGGTTTCATCAAATCCTACACCTTCTACCATGACGAAGTGTTTACCTTTTTGGAAAAGATTAAACGGGAGCACTGGGCTGAACGGATTGATCCGTGGCTTGTACCCGAAAAAGCAACAGCCAAAGCGATGTGGCATACGAAAAATGCAGGACTTGCCATCGGATCGGGCGGAATTACGGGCAAGGGCTTTTTGGAAGGAACCTCGGTTCAAAGCGGACGTGTGCCGTATACGTATTCGGACTCCATCTTTGTCGTGGTGGCAGAAGAATTTGGTTTTGTGGGAGCTTCGCTCTTAATCCTGTTATATTTTATACTGATCCACCGGATGGTGTTGATCGCGCTGGAGTGTAAAGAACGCGCCGGACCCATTATCATAGTGGGTATTATCGGGATGTTACTGTATCAGGTGTTCGAAAATGTAGGTGCATTCCTTGGCCTCATGCCACTGACGGGCATTACGCTGCCATTTATTAGTTATGGCGGTACGTCTTTGCTGATCAACATGGCCTGTATCGGGCTGGTGATGAGCATTAAGCTGTATGGTGATGAAGACGAGGATGAATGGTTTCCGGAGGAACAGTCTCCGTCGTTGGTGCAGCGGATTCGGAGTCTACTGAAAAAGAAAAAAGAGAACAGCACCGTGTAGTTGTATTTTTCACGAGCTGGAGGGATTATTCAAATTAAAGTAGCACTTTAATCCATTGCTATCTTCGAAAAAGCTTAGTGATCACTAAGCTTTTTTTTATGCCCGAGAAGGGCTGGTTTAGGGGCATTTAGTAGAAAACATGAGTGCTGAAATCATCTCCTTTTCGTAAGGAATCTCTTTTCGCAACGCGGATAAGGAGTATGTCTGTGTTTCTGTGCCCGATCTATAGAGCCAATTCATCCGTTTCTATGAGAATTTTAATAGATTTCAGGTTTGTACTAGGTTTACTTCTTCCTCTACCGGGCATACTGATAGACATGAGAGAGTTACAGCGGATAACGGATTCGAGGGGGAGAACGGGATGAACAGACGAATTGGTAAACAAATTGGACTTATCCTTGTATGTCTTATGATGATCATTATGATGTGGGAAGGTCAGAAAACCGATGCGGCTGTTGCTGATACTACTATTCCGGAGCAATCGATCCGTTTGCGGATTCTAGCGAATTCCGATGCGGCTGGAGATCAGCTCGTGAAACGCGAGATTCGGGATGCGGTCGTTGCACAGATGGGCGAATGGGTTGGGGCGCTGGAGAATCCGCAAAGTCTGGAGCAGGCTCGGTATGTCATTCGTGAACATCTGTCCGAGATTGAGAATCGGGTAGGGGAAGAGCTAATGAAACGCGGTCTGACTTATGATTATCAGGTGGAGCTCGGCACGGTTCCTTTTCCAACAAAGCTATATGGTGGTACGGTGTACCCTGCCGGCGAATATGAAGCAGTACGGATTACGCTGGGCGAAGGCAAAGGGCAGAACTGGTGGTGTGTGTTGTTCCCGCCGCTCTGTTTCATTGATGCAAGTACAGGAGATGCGCTGGCCAAACCATCGACAGTCTCTGCCTCGGCTGCCGATGCAGTAGAGGTGAAAGCAACTGTGCAAGGCGAGACGCCGGAAGCTAGATTTTTTCTGTGGGATGTGGCTGTGAAAATATGGGAATGGGTAACAGGTATATTCGCTTAACAACGTATTTAAGATATACTAAAATGCAGTACGATATAGAATAAAAATTTAGAGACGGAAGTTTCGTTGCAGGTGTGCGAGGAGCTTCCTTTTTACATGAACAGGATATGCGGGGGAGGTACCTCATCGTTGGATCAAACCTGAAACGTGACAGATATGGTATACTTATATGTACTGAAATTAAACCTACTTGAAGTTTAGGGATGATGATATATATGACCAGAGAGCACGAAAAGATTCAACAACCCTCGTTAGAGGACAAGCGCGATGATGCGGCGTTAGAGAGAGCCAAGGGGGAATACAACACAGCCTTTTGGGATGTCAGCGCGTTGTTGCATGAGCAGAGTGAGGCCGAGAACTTAGATGTGCACATGCAAGAGATTTCCCAAGTATCGGGTGTGAAAAAGGGGAGTGCCGCCCGCGAAGCGGCACTCGCTGACTTGCAGGCAGCCGCGGCCTGCCTTCGTCAAGGGGAGACGGTTGCCTTTCCGACCGAGACGGTCTACGGCCTCGGCGCAGACGCGCGTAGCACGGAAGCGGTGGAGGCGGTATTTGCCGCCAAAGGGCGGCCTTCCGACAATCCGCTGATTGTGCATATCGCGCACCGTGACCAGCTACATGAGCTGGTCACCGAGGTGAATGCAACAGCGGAAGCGCTGATGGCGGCCTTCTGGCCGGGCCCGCTGACGCTGGTGCTGCCGGTTAGGCCAGGGGCGGTGTCCCCGCGGGTCACTGCCGGACTGGATACAGTGGCCGTGCGCATGCCGGACCACCCGGTGGCGCTGCCACTCATCGCCGCGGCGGCATGCCCCGTGGCTGCGCCGAGTGCGAACCGCTCCGGGCGGCCTAGCCCGACGCTCGCCGCACATGTGCGGGAGGATCTGGATGGCCGCATCGGCGGCATTGTGGACGGCGGCCCCACGGGGGTGGGCGTCGAGTCCACCGTGGTGCAGGCCGGTGACGACGGTACCGTCACCATCCTGCGCCCTGGCGGCATTACGGCGGAACAGCTGTCCGCCGTAGCCGCCCGTGTCGCCACGGACCCGGCGCTTCTCGCTGAAGGGTCCGGTGGCGACAGCAACAGCCCGGCGCCGCGCTCGCCGGGCATGAAGTACACGCACTACGCACCCGCAGGGGCGCTGTGCGTCGTAGAGGGGCCGCCCGCAGCGGTGGCGGCCTGGACCCGCGCCGCCCTGGCGGAGGCGGCGCAGCGCGGAGAGCGCACCGCGGTGCTGGCGTTCGCCGAGCACGCGGAGCAGTACCGCGCCGATGCCGTGTTCTCGCTGGGTAACGCCAGCGAGCTGCAGGAAGCTGCGCGCAGGCTATACGCCGCGCTACGCAGCTGCGATGAGCAGGGCGCCACATATATTGTGGCGGAAGCCTGCTCGCGCGAAGGGCTGGGAGCAGCCGTCATGAATCGGCTGCTCAAGGCGGCGGGCAACCAACTTATTCAAGTTGATTGAGCCGCTCACCTAAACGCTCCTGCCCACGGGATCTGGAGCGAGCCTCGACATTTGCAAGCAGTCATCACGCTTGCACGCAGTCGTCACGTTTAACGTCCCAATCTATTATTTTCATATTAGCAAGGTCGCCCTTGATCTGTTTTTTCATCATCGGAAAGCTGTATCCACACTTCTTAGCTTCGTTTCCCTGTAACCGTCATGTTTGGGTTCTTGTCCGCATATCGTGTACAAGAACCTTATGTGACTTGGGGGTATGAGGATGTGGGATGTGTCTGCCCATGTAGGGCAGTTGGTAACCATTCTGATTATGGCGGTTGCGCTGGGGCTTGATGCATTCTCGCTGGGCATCGGCATTGGCATGAAGGGTATACGGCTACGGGATGTATTGAAAATTAGCACCGTTACTGGACTGTTTCATGTCATCATGCCGCTTGCCGGCATGTATATGGGCAAGTATGTCAGTTCCTTGCTGGGCAATATTACGAATTATGCGGCAGGCGGCCTGCTGGTACTGCTAGGTGGTCACATGATTTTGAATGCGTTTCGTGAAGGGGAAACCAAGCTGGTGGATCATCGATCCATGCTGGGTATTCTTTTGTTTTCGCTTAGTGTCAGCGTAGATTCATTCTCTGTCGGCGTTTCGCTTGGCATGTTCAGTAGTGATCTTGTCCTTACGATCTTGGCCTTTGGTTTCTGCGGTGGCTTGATGTCGATTATGGGTCTGCTTCTGGGGCGTAGGGTAAGCCAGAATTTGGGGGATTACGGTGAAGCTGTAGGCGGAGCGATCTTGCTTGCCTTTGGACTTTTGTTTATATTTTAAAAAATAAAACGTTTGAACGATACGATAGGTAGTTCACATCTTGATCATATGGGGAGGCTATTGCAATGAAACATATTTTGTTTGTATGTACAGGAAACACGTGCCGCAGCCCCATGGCAGAAGGGCTTATGAGGAAACTTGCAGCCGAGCGCGGCATTGAGGTACATGTACGTTCCGCAGGTGTGGCTGCGTCGTCAGGTATGCCGATATCACGTCATGCCGAAGCGGTTTTGAAAGATCATCAGGCAGAAGGCCCATCCCAGTCTACACAGCTGAGTGAAGCGTTGGTCGAATGGGCAGATCTGATTCTGACGTTAACGCGCAGTCATAAGCAACATGTGATGCAGGTGTTCCCGGATTCCATTCAGAAAACGTACACGCTGAAAGAATATGCCGAGAATGATGCACAAGTGCTTCAAGACCTGGAGGAGTTGGACAGCCTGTTTGCTTCACTAGAGATGAAACGGGCCCTGGGCCAGGAGATTTTGGCATCGGAGCGAGAGCGTGCGATCGAAATTCGGCAACGCATCCCGAGTTTTGATATCTCCGATCCGTTTGGCGGTAGCCGGGACGATTACAACATTGCGGCTGCAGAGATTCGTACAGCGTTGTCCAAGCTCTTGGATAAGCTTGAATAATTCAGCTGTACAGAGACAAGATATACAAACAGAACATGGAATGTAAATTAACCGTTGATTTTCAAGGTGGGTTGATTTATGATGAAGGGGAAAACAGGGATCCGGTGTAACTGGCGACGAAGTGGGCACAACCACAATGGAGCACCGGAACAAACGGCCGGTCGCCTGGGCAAAAGAGCAATTCTGCGATACCCGCAGACTGCTCTTTTTTTCGTCTTTCATCTGATTTTTCGCTATAATAGTACCTGAAAATGCCATGCAGCGCATGTGTAGAGCAAACATTCACTATATAAGTTGAACTATTTATTTACACGTTAACGGAGAGGACAGAAAAAACCTGAAAAAGCGAAGCGGTCGCCTGAAAGCTTTCTGTAAGAAAGCTGCATCGGAAGCATACGCTTATCCCCGGATTTTCCCCTTTGGGAAAGGGAATCGAAAAAATCTGGGGATAACAGCGATTGGAAGGTTATTCTGTCATCGGAGTGGACTGTGTAAGATCTTTAGTTCAACTTGTATAGATAGCGGGCATGATTTTATCGGGAGGCGATAGGATGACAATTGAATTGGATTCGGAACAACCCGGATTGCAACAACAGACGGCATCAATCCTGCGCGAACTGGCGACAGCCGGTAAACTTGGCTCTGGCCATGTTGTTGTGATTGGCACGAGTACAAGCGAGGTCGCAGGCCAGCGCATTGGAACAAGCGGTGCCGTCGACGTGGCGGATCAGTTGCTTGCAGGTATTCGCGAGGTGCAGACGGAGTTTGGTTTCGACACGGTATTCCAGTGCTGTGAACACCTGAACCGAGCCCTTGTAATGGAACGTGCGTTGCTTCATCGGCTTGGATTAACGGAGGTTGGCGCTGTACCTGTGCCGAAAGCTGGGGGTTCCATGGCATCTACTGCCTATCGTTCACTGTCCGATCCATGTCTGGCTGAGCACGTTCAAGCCCATGCAGGTCTGGATATCGGTGAGACCATGATTGGCATGCATCTTCGCCATGTTGCGGTTCCTTTCCGGACATCACTTCGTTACATTGGAGAGGCTCGTGTTACGGCAGCACTTACACGTCCGAAACTGATTGGCGGCGAACGTGCGGTTTACCGAATGGAGGAACAGCCTGATTCGACCTTTTGTGACTAACGTATAAAGCGAAATGATGTTTACACGAAAACGGAGAGTGCAACACCAATCTGGAGAAGCAAAGCGCTCGTCTAAAAGCTTTCCGAAGGAAAGCTACATCGGAAGCATAAGCTATCACCGGATTTCCTCTTAATATATAAGGGTTCTAAGAAATCTGGGGATAACAGCGATCGTAAGATGGTGATGCAATCGAAGTCAGGAGTGTAACCTGAAGGCTCGCTTTATAACTTCATTATAATTTAGGAGGAATTTAATCATGGAACAATTGCGTAAAAATGACCCTGCAGTATTGGAAGCAATGAATCTTGAACTGAAACGTCAACAGAACAACATTGAGCTGATCGCATCCGAGAACATCGTAAGTGAAGCGGTAATTGAAGCACTCGGCTCCGTTCTGACGAATAAGTACGCTGAAGGTTATCCAGGCAAACGTTACTATGGTGGCTGTGAGCATGTCGATGTCGTTGAGGATATCGCGCGTGACCGTGCGAAAGAATTGTTTGGTGCAGAGCATGCGAACGTGCAGCCGCACTCCGGTGCACAAGCGAACATGGCTGTATATCTGGCGGCGTTGAAGCCTGGCGATACCGTTCTGGGTATGAACCTGGCACATGGCGGTCACTTGACGCACGGTAGCCCGGTGAATGCTTCCGGTTTGCTGTACAACTTCGTTGCGTATGGCGTTCAAGAAGATACATTCCTCATTGATTATGATGAAGTTCGCAAAGCAGCATTCAAACACCGCCCTCGTCTGATCGTAGCAGGCGCAAGTGCGTACCCGCGTACGATTGATTTTGAAAAGCTGGCTTCGATCGCGAACGATGTTGGCGCGCTGTTCATGGTTGATATGGCACATATCGCAGGACTTGTTGCTGCTGGATTGCATCCTAACCCGGTGCCACATGCCCACTTCGTGACAACAACGACACACAAAACATTGCGTGGACCACGTGGCGGTATGATCCTGTGCCGCAAGTCCTGGGCAGCTGCTATTGATAAAGCGGTATTCCCGGGTTCCCAAGGTGGACCTTTGATGCACGTAATCGCTTCAAAAGCTGTTGCATTTGGTGAAGCCTTGCAACCTTCGTTCAAAACGTATGCTCAGAACGTGGTGAAAAACGCACAGGTACTTGCTGAAACATTGATCTCTGAAGGATTGAACATTGTATCCGGCGGTACAGACAACCACTTGATGCTGATCGATACTCGTAGCGTGAACATCACGGGTAAGGAAGCAGAGCATGTACTTGATTCCATCGGTATTACCGTAAATAAAAACGCGATTCCGTTTGATCCAACAAGTCCGTTTATCACGAGTGGTATCCGTATTGGTACACCTGCGGCGACTTCCCGCGGTATGGACGAGAAAGCAATGGTAGCCATCGGTAAGATCATTGCCAAGACGCTTAAAAATCCAAAAGATACAGCAACACTGGATCAGGCACGCGCGGAGGTAACTGCCTTGACTGACCAATACCCACTTTACACTGACCTTAAATACTAGGATTTTTACTACTACTGCTAAAAACATTGCTCGCGCTGTTTGGTTTTGAGATGTTCATGAAGTGAACACGCAGACGGAACAAACCGAAAAGATCTGAAGAAGCGAAGCGCTCGCCTTTATCACCGGAATTCGACCATTTAATTAGTGGATCAGAGAATTCTGGGGATAACAGCGATCGGAAGGTCATTCGGTTTGTGGAGCATCTTTAGTGTTCACGCGTATTTTGAGCATTCAACTCACACAACAGCACGAGCAAACAGGACCGGATGGATCATTTTCCGGTCCTGTTTTTGTAGGATTTGCTTTTCTGTAATGATTAGGTGCCCTTTGATGGTGTAATTCAGTGTGGGTGATGATATAATATACAGGATTTATCGAGCCTGTGAATGACGGCTAGGTATATTTGGAAATGCTTAACTCATGAAGAACTTACCGGAGGGACAATTTAATGGGAAAATTAGTAATATGTGATCACCCCCTGATTCAACACAAACTGACGTTTATACGCGATATGCGTACGAATACGAAAGATTTTCGTGAATTGGTTGACGAAGTAGCAACATTAATGGCTTACGAGATTACAAGAGACGTTGAGCTGGAATCCATTGACGTACAAACGCCTGTAGCGGCGACACAAGGAAAAGTAATTTCTGGACGTATGCTTGGACTGGTACCGATTCTGCGCGCAGGACTGGGGATGCTGGATGGCGTGGTGAAGTTGCTGCCAGCGGCAAAAGTAGGACATGTTGGCTTGTTCCGTGATCCGGAAACATTGCAACCGGTAGAATACTACACCAAGTTGCCTACAGATGTAACTGAACGCCAGCTGATTGTGATTGACCCGATGCTTGCAACAGGCGGTTCGGCAATAGCAGCGATTGACGTGCTCAAAAAGCGCGGTTGCACTCAGATCAAAATGATGAACCTGGTTGCAGCACCAGAGGGCGTAAAAGCAGTACAAGATGCACATCCAGATGTAGACATCTATGTAGCTGCGCTTGACGACCGTCTGGATGATCACGGATATATCGTGCCAGGACTTGGCGATGCGGGAGACCGTCTGTACGGAACGAAATAAGCATATTTTCATGCGGATTAGAAAAGGGGCTTTGCTCGAATGTCCAAAAAAATTAAAGTGATGACGATTTTCGGGGTGCGTCCAGAAGCGATCAAGATGGCTCCGCTTATTCTGGAATTGCAAAAACATCCCGAGTCTATTGAGTCGATTGTTTGCGTAACCGCGCAACATCGCCAGATGCTTGATCAGGTTCTTGAAGTTTTCGACATTCATCCCGATTATGATCTGGATGTCATGAAGGATCGTCAGACCCTGAACGAAATTACCATTCGTGTTCTTGGCGGTCTGGAGCCGGTTTTGCGTGAAGCCAAGCCTGATATCGTGCTCGTTCACGGTGATACGTTGACTACATTTGTAGCCAGCTATGCAGCCTTCCTGCAACAGATTCAGGTTGGGCATGTGGAAGCCGGTCTGCGGACGTGGAACAAGCTGTCGCCTTACCCGGAAGAGATGAATCGCCAGCTGACGGGTGTTTTGGCCGATCTGCATTTTGCGCCAACGGATTGGTCTTCTTCCAATCTTGCAAAAGAAAATAAACCGGAGTCTAGTACCTACGTCACAGGCAACACGGTAACAGATGTGTTTCAATATACAGTACGGGAGGATTACAAACACCCGGTACTTGATTGGGCCCAAGGCAAACGCCTGGTGCTGATGACTGCTCATCGCCGCGAATCTCAAGGCGAGCCTCACCGCAACATTTTCCAGGCCGTCAAACGTATTGCCGACGAATTCGAAGATATTGCCATCGTGTACCCGGTGCACCCTAGTCCTGCTGTGAAGGAGCCGGCTCACGCGATTTTGGGGAATCATCCCCGTATTCAGTTAATTGATCCGCTAGACGTAGTGGATTTGCATAACTTTTACCCGCACACTCACTTGATCCTGACTGATTCAGGCGGTTTGCAGGAAGAAGCGCCTTCGTTTGGTGTGCCTGTTCTTGTATTGCGCGATACAACAGAGCGCCCGGAAGGCATCGAAGCGGGCACGCTCGAATTGGTAGGGACAGAAGAGGAACGTGTATATGAACGGACCAAGGCTCTGCTTACAGACGAAGCACTGTATGCAAGCATGAGTCAAGCTGCTAATCCATACGGTGATGGACATGCATCGGAAAGAATTGTCAATGCGATTTTGCACCATTTCGGCGTAAAAAGTGAGCGCCCGGAGTCATTTCACAGAAAGTTCAAAAAATAATTCACATTTTCTGTTGGATTTACAGAGGGGATAGCATACAGTTAAACTGTACGGTTTACGCGGGTTTACGGGCTGTAATAAGCTGTAGACCCGTCGTTTCTCCCTTTAAAACGCTAAAATCAATCAATTGACAAAGGCTCTCATCATTCAGTAAAATTAACTGGGATTGCAAGGGTGGCGTGGAAAATGGCCGATTCGAACAAACCAAATTCATCCCGTAACCATGATGATAAGGTCTGGAAAGCAATGGGGCTCGTGACAGCTTTTGGAATCGAGATTGCCTTGCTCGCTGTTGCCGGATATTACGCTGGCTCGTGGTTGGACAGGACCATTGGAGGCAACGGAATATGGATCGCCGTAAGCGTTCTCTTTTTTCTTGCGGCAGGCGGGGTAAGCATTTACTTTATTGCTAAAAAATTCATGGGGGAAAGTGATGAGTGAACTAGCCAGATATCGCAGATGGATGACCGTTTCCGTCATGTATATTCTCATGATTTGTTTTCTAACGGCTGCATTTGTACCTCGTTTGGAAACGATTGCTTTGGGACTGGCCCTGGGTGTTAGCATAAGTTTGATTAATGCATTTTACCTGGGCTACAAGGTGAGGAAGATGTCCGATGATGCGGCAGAAGGTAATCTGAAGCGTGTGAACCTGGGATTTTTGACAAGAGCGGCGCTCGCAGTGCTTGGTATTTACATATCGATGCGCTTTCCGCAGTACTTCAATACATATGCGGTTGCAGGCGGTCTGGCCATTGCGCAATTTTCCCTATTAATTATAGGGATCATCATGTCCCGCAAAGCAGAGTGATTTTGAGTGTGGCAACTTTCAGGTAGAGAAAGGGGTGAGAAAAAAATATGCATGAGGCTCCAGTGATTATGCTTGGTGGATTTCATCTGGACTTGTCCGTACTATTGATGTTGATTGTAACCAGCGCCATTGTCTTCATTTTTGCCATCATCGCTACGCGGAACCTGTCGGTGGATAATCCGGGAAAGCTGCAAAACTTTATGGAGTGGGCTGTTGAGTTCGTTCGTAATCTGATATCCAGTACGATGGACATGAAGAAAGGCAAACACTTTATTTCTCTCGCACTTACGATGATTTTGTTCATCTTCGTAGGAAATATGCTTGGGCTTCCATTCCAGGCTGTTACCGATGTTAAGGATGTTAATGCAGCTACCGTTTTCGGGAAACCAATCGTTACAGCGGTTGAGGCTTATGAAAAGGCTCACGCGAAGGATCCAGAAGCGCATCCACATATCGAGCTGGCCTGGTTCAAATCACCAACAGCTGACTTGTCCGTAACGATGGGACTAGCTCTCGTAGCCTTCCTCGTAGCACATGGACTTGGACTGTTCAAGAACACTAGAGGTTATCTGAAGCACTATGTGCAGCCGTACGCGTTGTTCCTTCCGATTAATATTATCGAGACCGCGTCCAAGCTGCTCACGCACGGCATGCGTTTGTTCGCGAATATTTTTGCGGGTGAGGTGCTGATTGCAACCATCCTCAAACTGACCAGCTTTAAAGTGCTGGGCGCCATTTTCGCAATACCGCTACTTGCAGTGTGGCAAGGTTTCAGTATCTTTATCGGCGGGATTCAAGCTTTCGTTTTCGTCATTCTAATGATGGTGTACATTTCACAGACCATCGAAACGCACGAAGAACATTAAGTTTTAGACCTGCGGGGATCTCTCCATCAGGCTGAACAATAAAATTGATTTATAATTTTAAGGAGGATATACAAATGGGAGCAATGGCATTAATCGCAGCAGCAATTGTTGCAGGATTGGGCGCTTTCGGCGCAGGTATCGGTAACGGTATGGTAATCAGCAAAACAGTGGAAGGGATTGCGCGTCAACCAGAAGCGAAATCCACACTGCAAACAACAATGTTCATCGGGGTAGGTTTGATCGAGGTATTGCCGATCATCGGTGTGGTACTCGCATTCATGTTCTACGGTGCTGCTTAAGACATAACACAGTACGGCGGGGAAGGCTGTAGCCCTCCGCGCCTTCTTTTTAGCTAGGAACTTATCCTGTAAGGGATAACGGTTTAGGATACCTCCAGGAAGGAGTGAACAGATTGAGTTTCTTATGGGAAAATACGCTTCTTGCGATTATCGCATTTTTGGTTTTATACTGGCTGCTTAGCCGTTATGCTTTCGGTCCGTTGTTCTCCATCATGGAAAAGCGTCGTGAACTCGTAATGAGCCAGATGAATGAGGCTGCTCAGACTCGGGAACAGGCGATTGCTTATGTGGAGGAGCAAAAACAGGCTCTCGAACAAGCGCGCAAAGAAGCTCACGACATTATTGAACAGTCCAGACAAACGGGTGGCAAGCAGGCTGAATCCATTCTGGCTGATGCCAAAGCTGAAGCAACTCGTCTCAAAGACGATGCTGTACGTGAAATTGAGAGCGAGAAGAACAAAGCGGTTGCCGCACTTCGCAGCGAACTGGGTACTGCTTCCGTTCAGATTGCTTCCAGATTGATCAAAAAAGAAGTTGAGAACGGTCCAGCACAAGAGGAACTTGTGAACCAATACCTCAATGAGGTAGGGGGCCGACAATGAGCCGCGATACGATTGTTGCCAAGCGTTATGCAAAAGCATTGTTCGAAGTTGCTCTTCAGCAGCAGCAAGTGCTTGAAGTTGAACAGGAACTGCGTGCCGTTGTCAGTGGATTAACCGGAGATCCAGAGATTATTAAATTTATTGTTTCTCCTAACATCTCTGATGAAGCCAAGCAAAATGTGCTTCATGCAAGCCTTGATGGCAAAGTGTCCGAACCTGTCCTTCGCACGGTTTTGCTTCTGATTGAGCGTGGCCGCGTGGAATTGTTGCAAGACCTCTTGAATGATTATGTGAGAATTGAAGGGGATTCCCTTGGAATCGCCGATGCTCGCGTATACTCGACCTATGCATTGAAGGAAGAAGAGAAAGAAGCGGTAGCCCGTGAGTTCGGTGGCCGTGTGAATAAAAAGATCCGTATCGAGAACATTGTTGATCCTGCACTGCTGGGCGGATTGAAAGTCGCCATTGGCGATACGATCTATGACGGCAGCTTGGCTGGCAAGCTCGAACGTCTTGAGCAGTCTTTTAACAGACGAGTACAGTAGATTGGGGTGAGGACACTTGAGTATCAAACCAGAAGAAATCAGTACATTAATTAAAAGTCAGATTGAACAATATAAGACTGATATCGATGTAGTCGAAGTTGGTACAGTTATTGAGGTTGGTGACGGGATCGCCCGTGTATACGGACTCGAGAATGTCATGTCCAACGAGTTGGTTGAGTTCCCAAGCGGTGTAATGGGCCTCGCCATGAACGTAGAAGAAAGCAATGTGGGTGTCGTTATCTTGGGACCTTACTCGGATATCCGTGAAGGAGACCAAGTAAAACGTACAGGTCAGATCATGCAAGTGCCCGTTGGCGAAGCATTGATCGGACGCGTTGTGAACCCGCTCGGTATTCCGGTGGATGGCAAAGGGCCAATCGCTACAACGGAATTCCGTCCGGTAGAAGGTAAAGCACCAGGCGTTATGGATCGTAAATCGGTTCATGAGCCGATGCAAACAGGGATCAAGGCGATTGATGCGATGGTTCCAATCGGCCGCGGACAACGTGAGTTGATCATCGGTGACCGTCAAACGGGTAAAACATCGATTGCGATCGATGCGATCCTGAACCAAAAAGGTAGCGGCATGAAATGTATCTATGTGGCTATCGGTCAGAAGCAGTCCACTGTTGCTCAGGTCGTAGAAACGTTGCGTCGTAGAGGTGCAATGGAATATACCATCGTAGTAACGGCATCCGCTTCCGATCCATCGCCATTGCTTTATATTGCTCCTTACTCCGGCTGTTCCATGGGTGAGTACTTCATGTACAAAGGCGAGCACGTGCTGGTAGTATATGATGACTTGACTAAACAGGCTGCGGCATACCGTGAGTTGTCCTTGTTGCTTCGTCGTCCACCAGGCCGTGAAGCTTATCCAGGTGACGTATTCTACTTGCACTCCCGTTTGCTCGAGCGTGCTGCGAAGCTGAATGATGAACTTGGTGGTGGTTCTTTAACCGCTCTGCCATTCATTGAAACACAAGCTTCGGACGTATCTGCATACATTCCGACTAACGTAATCTCGATTACGGACGGTCAAATCTTCTTGGAGTCCGATCTCTTTAACGCCGGACAACGTCCAGCGATCAACGTAGGTATCTCGGTATCTCGTGTCGGTGGTTCTGCACAGATCAAAGCGATGAAAAAAGTTGCAGGTTCCCTGCGTCTTGATCTCGCTCAATATCGTGAGTTGCAGGCGTTCTCTCAATTCGGATCTGACTTGGATAAATCCACTCAGGCTCGTCTGAATCGTGGTGCGCGAATGATGGAAATCCTGAAGCAAGGTGTAAATCAGCCACTTCCTGTAGAACAACAGGTTGTCAGCTTGTACACTGCAGTTAAAGGGTACTTGGATGAAATTCCGACAGGTGATGTAACTCGTTTTGAGCGTGAGTTCCTTGCGTTTATGGAGAGCAACCATGAGGAAATCCTTGGGTCCATTCGTGATACAAAAGAATTGACAGCAGACAATGAGAATGCACTTAAAGATGCAATTGAGAAGTTCAGAAAGAGCTTCGCTGTCTCTGTCTAAATAGATTCATGTAGCTGCGGAGTTGTTTAACCGATTCCGCATGTCTGCATGTGTAACTTGTAACGAAGCTTACGAAGTAACTTTGGCTCTGCCAAAGTAGGATTATGCTTACGATGTAGTTTTGACTTTGTCAAAACCGAAGTGGGTGCTTACGAAGTAACTTTGGCTCTGCCAAAGTTTTGAGGTGGTGAAATCATGGCAAAAGGCATGCGCGAAATTAAGCGGCAAATTAAAAGCGTACAAAGCACAAAGCAGATCACCAAAGCAATGGAGATGGTAGCTGCTGCAAAACTGCGTAAAGCGCAGGAAAAAGCAGAGGCTGCCCGTCCTTATTCAGAGAAGTTGAAAGAGGTAGTGGCGAGTATTGCATCAAGCACGCAAGGCATCCAGCATCCAATGCTGGATAGCCGTCCGGTGAAAAAGACAGCTTATCTGATCATTACATCGGACCGTGGTCTTGCAGGTGGATACAATGCGAACATTTTGCGTCAGGTTAATCTGACGCTGAAAGAACGTCACAACTCTCAGGACGACTATGAATTGTTCGTTATCGGACGTAAAGGGCGCGACTATTTCAGACGTCGTGAAATGGCTATGTCTTCCACGATAACGGATTTGTCGGATTCACCTGCATTTGCCGATATCAAATCCATCGCTCATGAAGCGGTTCACGGATTTGAACTGGCTAAATTTGATGAATTGTACATTTGTTATAACCGTTTTGTAAATGCGTTGACCCAGATTCCAACGGTAGAAAAACTTCTTCCTATGGAAACACCTGAGTTATCTGCTGCGGATGGACCGACTGCAAGCTACGAGTATGAACCGTCAGCTGAAGCTGTGCTGGAAGTATTGCTTCCGCGTTATGCGGAGACATTGATTTACGGCGCATTGCTGAATGGTAAAGCGAGTGAGCTGGGTGCGAAAATGACGGCAATGGGCAATGCAACCAAAAATGCATCGAAGCTCATTAATGATCTGTCATTGACATATAACCGTGCCCGTCAAGCGGCGATTACGCAGGAGATTACGGAAATTGTGGCAGGTGCCAACGCAGCACAAGGCTAACCGTTTTTTATTTAATGAAGGCTTGCACTGCAAAAATGAATGAACGGAACTTTATTTTTGTCAAAGTAGCAGGCTTGTAGGAGGGGAACGTTAAGATGAACAAAGGACGCGTTGTGAGCATCATGGGTCCGGTTGTTGACGTCGAGTTTGATCGCGGCGGTCTGCCGGAAATCCTCAATGCCATTACGATCACTACAGTAAGCGAAAGCGGTGTTAGTGTAAATCTTACACTCGAAGCTTCGAAACATCTGGGTGACAACCGGGTACGTTGTATCGCGATGTCCTCCACGGACGGTCTCGTACGTGGCATGGAAGCCGTAGATACTGGAGCTCCAATCTCTGTACCTGTCGGTGAAGCGACACTGGGTCGTGTATTTAACGTACTCGGCGAAGCGATCGATACTGGCGGTACAGTAGCAGCTGAACACAAAAATCCGATTCACCGCTCTGCTCCTGCATTTGATGAACTGACTACCCAAGCGGAAATGCTTGAAACAGGTATTAAAGTTATCGACTTGCTGGCTCCTTACGCAAAAGGCGGTAAAATCGGTCTGTTCGGTGGTGCCGGTGTAGGTAAAACGGTAACCATTCAGGAACTGATCAACAACATTGCGCAAGAGCACGGCGGTATCTCCGTATTTGCCGGTGTTGGTGAGCGTACACGTGAAGGTAACGACTTGTATCACGAGATGAGTGATTCCGGCGTTATCAACAAAACTGCAATGGTCTTCGGACAAATGAATGAGCCACCAGGCGCACGTCTTCGTGTAGCCCTCACGGGTCTGACGATGGCGGAATATTTCCGTGATGAAGAAGGCCGTGACGTGTTGCTCTTTATCGATAACATCTTCCGTTTCACCCAAGCGGGTTCAGAAGTATCTGCCTTGCTTGGACGTATGCCTTCCGCGGTAGGTTATCAGCCTACGCTGGCTACCGAAATGGGTCAACTGCAAGAGCGTATCACATCTACAAAAAAAGGATCGGTTACATCCATCCAGGCGATTTACGTACCTGCGGATGACTATACTGACCCGGCTCCTGCAACAACGTTTGCCCACTTGGATGCAACAACGAATCTGGAGCGTAAAATCTCCGAGATGGGTATCTATCCAGCGGTAGATCCACTCGCATCCAGTTCCCGGATCTTGTCTCCTGAAGTTGTTGGCGAGGAGCACTATAGTGTTGCACAAGGTGTCAAACGTATCTTGGCACGTTATAACGAACTTCAAGATATCATTGCGATCCTGGGTATGGACGAGCTTAGCGAAGAAGACAGAGCGCTCGTATATCGTGCGCGTAAAATTCAACGTTTCTTGTCCCAGCCTTTCCACGTTGCTGAAGCATTTAACGGTATTCCGGGTAAATACGTTCCGGTTAAAGAAACGGTGCGCAGCTTTAAAGAGATTCTCGAAGGCAAGCATGACGATCTGCCGGAAGCAGCATTCCTCTTCGTGGGTACGATTGAAGAGGCAGTGGAGAAAGCTAAAACACTGGTATAATCTGAGTCCAGGATTGTCCTTATGAAGCGAGCTATCCTTCGGATAGTTTCAGGAGGGATGGAATTGAGCACCTTTTTGTTGGAAATTGTAACACCTGAGCGTCTTGTTTATACACAACAAGTGGACAGCATTATCGCTCGTGGTATTGAAGGGGAACTGGGGATTCTCCCAGGTCATATCCCGATGGTCACACCTTTACAGATTGCACCAATCATTATTAAAAACGGAAAAGAGAACAAGCAGGTTGCCATTGGCGGCGGCTTTATCGAAGTACGAAAAGATAAGGTTGTTGTACTCGCGGAGAGTGCCGAATTCCCGGAAAGTATTGATGTGGATCGTGCGCGTGCGGCTAAAGAGCGGGCAGAACGTCGGCTTGCCAGTCAGAGCAATCAGGACCACTTTGATCACCGCCGTGCAGAGATTGCTTTGCAAAAAGCGGTTAACCGGATTAACGTGTACGGCAAATAAAGTGATTTAAGGAACCCGGTGGCCTAGTCTACCGGGTTCTTTTAATCATTTTTGAGGGAATTAAACTAGTGGAGTACAACGATGGTATACCACTACAGTATTCATGGATTGGAATGTTAGAGAGTGTTCTCTTTATATAGTATGAATGGCTTTACATGATTAGATTCACCTTTCAATGATCAGGTGAATAATATGTAGGACTTAAGTAGTATGGGCATATCCCCCTAATAGAACTAATTTTACGAGATTCAGTAGAATTATTTCCGAGGAAATGACAGAATCGATATCGTTATAACGCTCTTTTATGTCGTTTTAGTCACACAATACTGGCGGATACAAATTAAAATGTTTTTTGAAGTGGAAATCAATGTAGTTGACAAGTAATAGTGAAACAGCCTATATTCCTTAGAGTCAGCAGATGCAGGAAGTAGGACGCTAGATGTTCATCATCTTGCAGAGTTGAATAGTTGTTGCTTGGTCATGTAGGCATCAGAGATCTTGTCAATTCGAGGGGGACCTGACCGTAGAACAGAGATGTTTTCTGCTTCACACATTCCTGTGTACTAACAAGTTATGGGGGCTAGGCATATGATATGCCGATCGTTGCAACAATCAAGGTGGAGGTAAGAAGATATGGGTAATGATCTGGCGAATCAGGTGAACCAGACATTGAGCACAAACAGCCTGATCTCAATTTTCGTTTCTCTTATATGTATAGCGATTACATGGTGGTCATTGCAAAATCTGAAATTGGATTTAGTGATCAGACAGCCGAAAGGTCCTCAGGGGAGACTGTTACATTTGCTGCTGGCCATTATTCTAGGGCATGCCGTTGCTGGCTTTGTTATTGATTATTTGTCCTGGACTCAAATGTTAAGAAATTTGTTTTAATGTCGAGATGGTTGGTTAATCATCTGTTAGGTTCTTCAAGCGGCTCATTGTCGAATAACATCGATTAATTGTGTTAACAATTAGAGTATGAGCTGTCGGCCAAAATATAAGAAAGAAATGTGAACGTTTAACTGACCGAATTTGAAATGTTTATGTAAAAAATGCTTGTATCAAACAATTCAACAATGTTATGATGGAAGTTAGGGGATTCACAATTTTTCACTAATTATGTATGTTATAAAGGGGATATCCGGTAGTTACCGGCTAAAAATCATCCCAATTGGTCTGTTCTGATGCTAAGATGGCCTTTTTAATGAGTTTTCGAGCCATGAAGCAGGATGTACAGTACACATGGTATCATCGATATGAATTATACAAACCAATTCTTTTCTGACCAGACATCTGTGCGTACATGCCAGAATTTGTCGAAATTCCACACACAGCAACAGTCCTTTCTGTCACAGTGGGGCTTACGTATTCCGGAATGAGGAAAAGGGAATAAAAGCGCGGAGGGAACCATGATGAGCAAATTTATCGTCCGCGGTGGCAAAAGGTTGACCGGAAGTGTCAAAGTTAGCGGCGCTAAAAATTCTGTTCTTCCGATCATCGCTGCCTCTCTCTTAGGGGAAGAAGGACAAAGCGTTATTATTGACGCACCTCCTCTAGACGATGTGATGACGATTAACAAAGTGTTGGAATCGCTAGGAGCGGGAGTTACATACCGGGACGAAGTGATTACCGTAAATGCGGAGAACCTTACTTCCTGTGAAGCCCCGTATGAATGGGTTAGTAAAATGCGGGCGTCTTTTCTGGTCATGGGGCCTTTGCTGACGCGTTTGGGTCAAACAAGAATCTCACTGCCTGGGGGATGTGCCATCGGTACGCGACCGATTGATCAGCATCTCAAAGGGTTTGAAGCCATGGGAGCCGAGATTAGCTTGGGCCAAGGTTATATCGAAGCACGTAGCCAAGGACGGTTGCGCGGGGCGAAAATTTATCTGGATGTGGCTTCCGTTGGAGCTACTCAAAATATTATGATGGCTGCAACTCTGGCCGAAGGTGTAACGGTTCTGGAGAATGCGGCGAAAGAACCTGAGATTGTGGATCTGGCTAACTTCCTGAACGGGATGGGAGCGAAAGTTCGCGGAGCCGGTACAGGCGTCATCCGTATCGAAGGCGTAGAGAAGCTGTCTGGCGTCAAGCATACCGTAATCCCGGATCGTGTTGAAGCAGGTACGTATATGGCTGCCGCAGCAATCTCTGGTGGTGACGTATATGTTGAAGGTGCCATCTCTGATCACTTGGGTTCCGTTATTGCCAAGCTTGAAGAAATGGGCGTAACTGTACAGCCTGACGAGAATGGTGTGCGTGTCATTGCAGACCGTCCACTCAAAGCAGTGGATGTCAAAACGTTACCATACCCAGGTTTCCCGACAGATATGCAATCCCAAATGATGGCTTTGTTATTGGCATCCGAAGGAACTAGCGTTGTCACGGAAACGGTTTTCGAAAACCGCTTCATGCATGTTGATGAGTTCCAACTGATGAACGCAGAAATCAAAGTTGAAGGAAGATCCTCCATCATTACCGGCAATGCTAAGCTGAAAGGTGCTAAAGTGACAGCTACAGACCTGCGTGCAGGGGCTGCTCTGATCATTGCTGGCTTGGTCGCTGAAGGCACAACTGAGGTAGGTGGTGTACATCACATCGACCGTGGTTATGTACATTTGGCAGAAAAGTTGAATGGCCTCGGGGCAGATATCTACCGAATTTCGGTGGAAGAGCCTAAGCTGGATGCAGTTAAGGCGCCTAGCGAAAAGGTTGAGGAAGAAGTTCCTATGTTTAAAGTACAACCAACTTGGGTGTAAACCGTCGTTTATTTCAATAGCGTTATTTCTGCATAGCTACCCTTCTTTAGAAAATGCAGGAACAAGATCAAATGGATCATATCTGTTTGATTATGAAGCTGAGCCTCCGGGCTTGGCTTTTTTTGTGTTCTTTTTACAAGTTCAAACGACATAGAGGATGGTCTGTTAAGGACCTGATTCTATTAATACCTGATCCTAACTTTGTATAACATAATATCTAGGCTTATATCTATTTGGACCATATGAAAGAGCAGGTGCATTGATTAAGATGCACTGTGTAACCCGCGTAGTAGCAATATTTTCAGCCATCTGCTTCTACAAAGGAAGAGGTGCTTATTAGATAGCAACGTTTCGCGTTTCTCTTAAATCCGGTTCTATCAGATCGAGTGAACTCATATCTTAAACTATGGATTTGAGAAAAAACCAGCCATGACCTGGTCATCGACAACGGAGGGTTATCACGGATGAAGGAAGCTCGTGTACAGGTGAAAGTACCTCTTGCCCCGCGGCCCGGAATGCAGGGATCAGAGGAGAGTTCAACTCAGGATGCAGAGAAAAACAGGATGGCTTCTGAGAAGAAGAGAGGTAACTCGTTACAGATGGCGAAGATGCAAATAGTAATGGGGAGCAAGCAAGAAACGGTACATGCTAAACGTGGGGAATCTGTAGCGAAGGAACCGAGACAGGAAGCCACAGAGCATAATAATGTCCCGCTTATTGAGTTGGATGCGTTTCGTAAGGTGAAACGTCGACGTATGCGTTCATTCGGTCGCAGTCACCGTTGGGGGCGCCACCCAGGGCGTTGGCAGCCCGCAGTAGCGGTATCAGCACTGCTTGTTCTGGCGATATGCATTCCGGTCATTCTGGTGTGGCCGCGGGCAGGCGAACAGGTAAAATCAACGCCTGCTTCTACAGGTATGAACTCTGTTACCGGTCTACAGTCTCCTAATCCTGTACCTGCAGCGCCTGTAAACTATCCTGAGCCGAAGGTGCGTATTTACTTGTCTGCTACCGGGACAACGTTGGAATTACCGCTTGAGACATATGTGACGGGAGTGGTTGCTGCGGAGATGCCAGCAGACTTCAAGTTAGAAGCGTTAAAAGCGCAAGCGATAGCTGCTCGTACATTTATCGTGCGAAGACTTGCTGCAAATGATACAAGTGGCGTGCCTTCAGGCATAGCAGATGTCACGGATACAATTAGTCATCAGGTCTTCATTCCACCAGATCAGGTAAAGGTAGATTGGACAAGGCTAGGTAAAACGAAGGATTGGCAAAAACTTCAGCAGGCCGTTCGTGAAAGCCGCGACGCAGTTATGACGTATCAGGGTCGTGCGATCACAGCATCATTTTTCTCAACCAGCAATGGATATACGGAAAATGCAGAGGATGTGTGGGGCAACGTTGTTCCCTATTTGAAAAGTGTAGCTAGCCCATGGGATAAAGAGCTTGCACCAGGTTTTGAAGAAACAATTACGATGAATCGCAGTGAAATTTTGCGGAAGATGAACCTGGATGCAATTCCCGTCTCAGCAGATAAGAACGGTTCCTGGATCAAAGTGTTATCTACGACCAAAGGGCATCGTATTAAAGAAATGCAGATTGCAGGTGAAACGTTCAGTGGCCCGGAAGTCCGCAAACGCCTCGGACTCAGATCCAGCCAGTTCAGCTGGAGAACAGTAGGCGATGAAGTGCAGATTACAACGTATGGTTATGGTCATGGAGTGGGTATGAGTCAATGGGGAGCAAATGGTATGGCGCAGGAGGGGCACACGGCTACAGAGATTCTGAAACATTATTACACGGGAATCTCTTTCGGACAGGCATCCAAGATGCTAGCCTCAAAATAAGAGAAGAGATGATTGATTGATAACTATGAAGGATGTTTCTCTACTACCCTCCCACTACGGAGCTTTTAAGATTTGGCTATATATGATGAGTAAAGTGAAATTGTACGGAGAGCGCAGGGGACAGAAAAGGCCTGTAGAAACGAAGTTGAAAGCTTTCTGAAAGAAAGCTACATCGGAAGCATAAACTTGCCTTTACTACCGAATTTCACCTTTGAATAAGGAGATCGAAGAAATTCGGGTAGTAACCAGCGGTCGAAAGGTTTTCTGGCCCCGGAGCGGTGCACGCACTAACCACCCATATATAGCACTCTTTGAAAGCTGCGTGAAAATTTTTAGAGTCGCGCGTGTATAAAAGAGTTGCACCCGGTAACACTTGTTACTGAGGTGATCAAGATGAATGAAAACAACAAAAAATCAATCCAAGAAGAAACTCCTAAAACAACTCAAGGAGTACCGGCGGCTCAGCCCTCTTCATGGAGAAAAGCAATGTCCAAACGTTGGGTTTTCCCGGCAGTCTACATCGCAGCAGCAGGCATTATACTAACTCTAGTGTGGGTCTACCAGGGAACAGGCGGCAAAGCGCTGAACCCGGACTCTCCTAAAGAATCAGTAGAAACCGGTGCATTGAGCAATGAGGGGGCCGTTACAGGTGCGGATCAGGAAAGTATGGAAGTTGTTGCAAAGTCGGAAAATTTTGTTTGGCCAGTAGCATCTCCTTCCGAGATCTCGGTTGTGAAACCATTCTATGACAACGAGGCTTCAAGTGAAGAGCATGAAGCAGCGATGGTGCAGTACAATGACACATTTATTCCCAATACGGGTGTCGACCTGGCACGCGGCGATAACAAATCATTTGAAGTCAAGGCAGCACTCAGCGGTAAAGTTACACGTGTTGAGCAAAATCCGCTTACAGGTCAAGTTGTGGAGATTACTCACAGCGATAACCTGAAAACCGTATACCAAAGCCTTGCGGACGTCAAAGTAAAACAGGACGATGAAGTGAAGCAAGGAGATGCGATTGCATCTGCCGGTGTGAGCGAGCTTGGCAAAAACCTGGGGAACCACCTTCACTTTGAAGTTTATGAAGATGGTCAGCCTGTAAACCCGCAAGGATATCTTCCGGAAAAATAAATGATTTTTACCGCACTAACATGATGGGCAGGGGTGAATAACCTCTGCTTTTTTTATGCTTTTCAGAAAATAATGGGACCTTCGAAGCTTGTCACACCTCTAAACCGCGAATATATAGGCATGCTCCTCATATAATGTACCAAACTATCCACACAGTAGGGAGGCGGGAGCGTGCACGATTACATCAAGGAACGGACCATCAAAATTGGTCGCTGCATTGTTGAGACAAGAAATACGGTCCGTACCATTGCCAAAGAATTCGGCGTGTCAAAGAGTACTGTGCATAAGGATCTGACGGAGCGTCTGCCGGAAATCAACCCTGATCTTGCTGACCAGGTCAAACACATTTTGGAATATCATAAGTCGATCCGTCATTTGCGGGGCGGTGAAGCGACCAAAATCAAGTACAAAAAAACGAGTGGAAAAAAACGTGAGGTGCTGGCTTCCGCCAAATCATAAGCAAGTTCTTCGAGAACTAGGCCAAAAAGCTCACAGCATGGATTGAATCCCTCCCCTGAAGTATGATATGTTAAAAGCTGGTACAGGATCGAATTATGACATCTTATCAGCCCGATTTTTACATATATATGTTGCACTTTGTCGAACGAGCGGTGACGTGATAAGAGACACTTTTTCACAGGATACGCTGACCAAATAATATCACTTTGGGGGCTCTTTTATGTTTAGCAAGGATATCGGTATTGATCTTGGCACGGCTAACGTGCTTATTCACGTGAAAGGAAGCGGAGTTGTGCTCAATGAACCTTCCGTCGTGACCATTGAAAGCGATACGAAGCGGGTCCTTGCTGTCGGGGAAGAGGCGCGCCGTATGGTGGGGCGTACGCCGGGTAACATTGTTGCCATTAGACCGCTGCGCGATGGGGTTATTGCGGACTTCGAAATTACGGAAGCCATGCTTAGACATTTCATTAGTCGTGTAGGGGCAAGAAGCTGGTACAGCCACCCGCGAATTTTGATCTGTGCACCAACGAATATCACTTCCGTAGAGCAGAAGGCCATCCGTGAAGCGGCGGAGCGCAGCGGTGCCAAAGAAGTATTTCTGGAAGAAGAGCCGAAAGCGGCAGCTATCGGAGCAGGTATGGATATTTTCCAGCCGAGCGGCAATATGGTCGTGGATATCGGCGGCGGAACGACTGACGTTGCAGTCCTGTCTATGGGCGACGTAGTCACCGCCTCTTCTATTAAAGTTGCGGGGGACAAGTTCGACGAAGCGATTATCAAGTATATTAAAGCCAAATACAAACTCATGATCGGAGAACGTACAGCCGAAGATATCAAAATCGCGATTGGTACCGTTAACCCGGCGGGTCTTCAAGCCGAGATGGATGTTCGCGGCCGCGATATGGTAACCGGTCTGCCGGTTACAGTCACTGTGTCAGGTAGTGAAGTGCAGGAAGCGCTATGGGATTCCGTGCAATCTATTATCGTTGCGGCCAAGTCGGTACTGGAGCGCACACCACCTGAACTGTCTGCGGACATTATTGACCGTGGTGTCGTTTTGACTGGTGGAGGTGCATTGCTGAACGGATTGGACGAACTGTTGTCCAATGAATTGCATGTTCCGGTATGGGTTGCAGAGGATCCGATGCACTGCGTGGTAAAAGGAACTGGCATTATGCTAAATAATTTGGATCAAGTGGTTAAGAAAAAGTTCTAGTCTGCCGATATAAAAAGCAACAGGTTCACCGCTGAGGTGAACAGAACGGACAAACATCTACCTGCTATGCAGGGACAAGCGTTTGAGGAGAGGGGTTCATTCATGTTAAGAGGTCTGTACACCGCTGCTGCGGGAATGATTACAGAGCAACGCCGCCACGACACTGCTACACAGAATATCGTAAATATGAACACAACGGGATACAAACAGGTGAATAGTGTAAACCGCTCTTTCCCGGAAATGCTCATTACTTTAACGGGCGGGGATGCCAATCTTCCAACAAAGCGGCTGGGCAAACTCAACTCGGGCGTATTCGCTGAGGAAAGCTTATCGATGAATGTTCAAGGCGCTCTTATGGAAACGAAGCGAAATAGTGATTTTGCAGTCTCTTCCAATATAAATGTGGATGATCCACAAACATTGGAGCCTATTCCGTTTGATGCTTCCGGCAAATTTGTAGGGGCAGATGGAACGGTAACATACCAGCCACAAGCCTATTTTACGGTTCGTGATGCAGGTGGTAATACGCGTTATACACGTGATGGTCATTTTGAAGTGAGCGCAACCGGACAGCTTCTTACTTCCACCGGTTCCCAGGTAATGGATATGGACGGGCAACCCATTGCATTGACAGGTTCTGTGGAGCAATTTAAAGTGGATGAGATAGGCCGCCTTGTTAATGCGGTTACAGGTGCACCAACCAACGTTAGGCTTGGAATCAGCATTATTGACCAGCCGAATCAGCTAGTTCGTCAAGGAGACGGTAATTATAGTCTGAATGAAGAGGATGGAGCAACTGCACGTATGATGGGTGCTGCGGATGTTGTCCAGATCCATCAAGGTTATCTGGAAGGATCGAATGTGGACGCCTCACAGGCTACCGTTGACATGAATGCTGCATTTCGTGCCTATGAAGCGAATCAGAAGGTCATTCAGTTCTATGATCGTAGTTTGGACAAAGCCGTTAATGAAGTTGGTCGTGTCTAGCGCTAACTGTCACCATATAACCGCGTAGTAATGGGCAATAGGCCCTTTGCAAAGAGAAGCAGGGAGGTAAAGCCACCGCATGAATAATTCCATGATTAGTGCCAAGGTCTCTATGACAGCGATCCAGCAACGGCTGGATGTCATTTCCGATAATATTGCCAACGTGAATACGGCAGGCTATAAAAGTAAACAGGCAAGTTTTGAAGATGTATTGACCCGTACACAGCAACAAGATGATAAGTACAAGCAGGATGGACGTTCAACACCGATGGGGTACAACCTTGGTTTTGGAGCACGTCTGGTCAATCTCACCAGAGATATGTCCCAAGGCAGCATGATGGAGACAGGCAACCCTACAGACCTCGCTATTGAGGGTAATGCGTTGTTTGCTGTTCAGGAAAGGGGTCAGAAAGTGTGGACACGACAAGGGGCATTTCATTTTGTACCGGATATGCGACCGAAGGCAAATCCCAATGATCCTGACCTGATGGTGCTCGTCAATGACGATGGCCATTTTGCTCTGAATCGTCAGGGAGAGCCCGTTACTGCTCCGAAAGACAGCACAGTTGCTTTTGATGAGAAAGGTAATTTGTTGGTGCGTCAGGGCAATGGTAATGCCGTAATTAGGGGACAACTGCAGATGGTGGATATCGAACGTCCTGAAGGACTGGTTCAGTTAGGCGAAAATTTGTTTGGGCTGGGTGCCGGGGTAACCGAGGACGATGTATTCGGGGCTAATGCAGCAACACGTGTACCTCAGGCATCGATCCGCACCGGTTTCCTTGAGCAATCCAATGTGGATTTGACACAGGAGATGGCGTTGCTCATGCAGGGTCAGCGGACGTATCAACTGGCGGCACGGGCGCTCACGTCCAGTGATTCCATGGCGGGTCTTGCCAATAATATGAGAGCATAAAGGTGAATGGGATGACAGAAACACAGCAGCAGAACAGCAAGCCGGAGCAGAAGGAAGTCAAGAAGAAAAAGAAGAGTTGGTGGCGCATCGCAAGATGGTTTCTGATTCCGATTTTGCTTGTTCTTGCCCTCGCTGGCGGAATGGTCGCTGGGTATGTGGTACTGGGCAAACAGGATATCGGTTCCGTATGGCAATGGAGTACCTGGAAGCATGTCTATGATCTGGTATTTGCTCCCTAAGATAACGAGTTCAGCGAAAACTCCTGCGCAGGCAGGAGTTTTCTTTTTGGTGTTGAAAACAGTATAATGATGGATGACGTTGAACGTCAGAAGAGGCCTCCCCTGCGAAAGACATTGCTTGTCATCGCGAAGAGAGACCCCTTATCTCAACCTTCACTACTGCAGTCATGAAGGATATAACTAGTGTTAACCCTAAATCAACATTTCATACAACATTAAAAATGAAACTCATTTATATGAGGATCGACTTAATCATGCTCGTTTAATGGTTTCCGCACTACAGTAAGTGGAGGGAAGAGAATCGTTCAAAAGAAGCAAAGCGCTCGCGTTTGTCACAGAATTATACCCATTATAATGGAATCAAAAAAATTCAGGGACAATGGCGATCATAGAACGATCTCTTTCAGAAACGACGCTATTGCGCCGCCATTATTGCATGATGGGGAGCCCTCGTATAAACACCCCGAGAGGAGATTAAATTGTGTTAGATATCAAACAAATTCAATCGATTATCCCGCATCGCCCGCCGTTCCTGTTGGTGGACCGAATTTTAGAGATGGAGGACGGCAAACGTGCGGTTGGTTTGAAAAATGTAACGATTAATGAACCGTTCTTCATTGGACATTTTCCAGAGTATCCGGTAATGCCAGGCGTATTGATCACAGAAGCATTGGCTCAGGTTGGCGCAGCAGCTATGCTGAATTTAGAAGCGAACAAAGGCAAAATTGGTTTCTTGGCGGGACTCGACAATTTCCGATTCCGCGGACAAGTGGTGCCTGGGGATACGTTAATTCTCGAAGTAGAAATTACACGTCTGAAAGGTTCGATTGGTAAAGGTCAAGCTACTGCTCGCGTGGATGACAAAATTGTCGCTGAAGGCGAAATCATGTTTGCACTGTCAGACCCAACCTGATTACATAGGCATGTATATATCATGCAAATAAGTTGACTAATTCTTTACACTTAGACGGAGAGGACAGAGAAAACCTGAAAAAGCGAAGCGTTCGCCTGAAAGCTTTCTAAAAGAAAGCTACATCGGAAGCATATGCTTATCACCGGATTTTTCCCTTTTAGAAAAGGGAATACAAAAAATCTGGGGATAACAGCGATTGGAAGGTTGCTCTGTCATTGGAGTGCAGGTGTAAATATCTTTAGTGCAACCTATGACTACGCTGAACAGCTACGTGCATAAATAGAATTTTTATATAGACGGAAGGGGCTTATTGGATATGGAACAGTTAAGCGCAGCAGCAGCCGAGACGTTGCAACAATGGTTGGAGGATGCTTCTATTGATGAAGCAACGAAACAGGAGCTTCGTGATCTGAAGGATCAACCCAAAGAGCTGGAGGAGCGTTTCTACAGAAACCTGGAGTTTGGTACAGGTGGATTGCGCGGTGTTATTGGTGCGGGTAGCAACCGGATGAACAAATATACGGTCGGTCGTGCAACACAAGGCTTTGCCCGTTATTTGCTGGAGCAACATGGAGACAAGGAAGGCAAACCTTCTGTTGTCATCGCACATGACTCCCGACATTTCTCACCTGAATTCTCGCTGGATGCGGCACTGGTACTGGCGGCCAATGGTATCGTAGCCAAGTTGTATCCTTCCCTGCGCTCAACACCACAGTTGTCCTTCAGTGTGCGTCATCTGCAAGCGACAGGTGGTATCGTTGTAACAGCAAGTCATAACCCGCCGGAGTACAATGGATACAAAGTGTACAATCACGAAGGCGGGCAACTGGTACCACATGAAGCGGAGCAAGTGATTCAGTACATTCAAGAGGTGCCTTCTCTCGCAGATGTGAAAAAAATGACGCGCGAAGAAGCTGAAGCACAAGGTTTGCTGGTTTGGCTTGGTGAAGAAGACGATCAGGCATTCGTAGACACCGTGGCAAGCCGCAGTCTAAGCCGTGAGCTGATTCAATCCGGCATCGGCCGTGATTTCAAAATCGTATATACACCGCTACACGGTACAGGCAACCTTCCGGTTCGCCGCGTACTGGAGCAGATCGGATTCGAGCAATTATATATCGTTGCGGAGCAAGAGCAGCCGGATGCTGAATTTTCCACAGTGAAGTCCCCTAACCCGGAAGAGCGTGAAGCGTTCACGCTGGCAATGAAGCTGGGCGAATCCGTAGGCGCAGACATTCTGATCGGTACAGATCCGGATGCAGACCGTATGGGTGCTGTCGTAAAAGACAAGGATGGAAAATATTTCGTCTTGTCTGGTAACCAATCGGGTGCCATTATGGTACACTATCTGCTCAGTCGTCTCCAAGAGACAGGCGCTCTTCCAAGTAACGGTGCAGTAATCAAAACGATTGTAACGAGTGAGATGGGTGCAGTTATCGCTCAGCATTACGGTGCAGAAGTGATGAACACCCTGACGGGCTTTAAATATATCGGTGAAAAAATGAACCAGTTCGTAGCAACCGGAAGTCACACCTTCCTCTTCGGATATGAAGAGAGTTATGGCTACCTCTCCGGCAACTATGCCCGTGACAAGGACGCTGTCCTTGCCTCGATGTTAATTGCCGAAGCGGCTGCTTACTATAAGAGTCAAGGCAAAACACTCTACGATGTGTTGCAGGAGCTGTACAACCAATTCGGATTCTTCCTGGAGAAACTGGAGTCTCGTACCCTGAAAGGCAAAGACGGAGTCGCACAGATTCAAGCGAAAATGACCGATTGGCGTTCTAACCCGCCGAAGGAAGTTGCTGGCATTGCTGTACAGGATGTGCTGGATTACTCCTTGGGCCTGGACGGTCTGCCGAAGGAGAACGTACTGAAATTTATTTTGGCGGACGGATCATGGTTCTGCCTGCGCCCTTCTGGTACAGAGCCCAAGATCAAGGTATACTTTGCTGTGCGCGGTGAGAGTTTGCAAGATGCAGAGAGCCGGATTGAACGTCTGGTTTCGGAAGTCATGTCGCGTGTAGACGCGCAATAAAACAAATGGTACTGTAAGAAAAAGATGCAGAAGGCCTCTCCGCACCGTAAGGTTGGTTGGCGGAGGGGTTTTTCTTTGAAATAAAATGGATCGTGTGCTGGCATATTAGAGGGCATGTTAACACATGCTGAACGTAACAATTTTAAGAGCAGAACGGGCATTTGGTTCCAACAACTGAGGAGGTACACGTAGTGCGTCAAAAATGGCTTTATTGGAATAACGCTTCCCGGAAGTGGTTGTGGCTCATCGTTATTATTGGTTTGGTGGCATCCATTCCGGTTATCCGTGATCGGGTGCAAACAGAATCTTCTGCGAACAAAGTAGAACTGGTCTTCAACTATCGAGGGCTACTGGATATTTCCGCGTATCAGGCTCACCCGCAAGATTTTATGGATCAACAAATGACACGTCTGAAAGACGCTGGTGTGACAACGATGGCTGTGTTTGAGAGTACACTGGATGAACTCAAAAAAACGCGCCGCTTGATGGTTTACTCAGGTCAGGATCTTGCGAATATGACCAAAGAAGTGATTCCTTCCAACGCGAACTATACTTATGTATTGTTCACATCTGAAGAGAATGCACAGACCTATACCCCTATTATTGAACAAACGTTCGCTGAGCGTCAGATCCCGGTTCAACCATGGGAGTATGAAGGTCGCAGCGGCTTAATATTGCAGACACCGCCGGAGAATGCCAACATGCAGCCGATGCAGCCTGATCCGGTTGCGGTGAAAATGCTGCGTGATAAAGGTTTTCATATTTTACCCCGTATCTCCGACACGGTACCTTACAACCAACAATCGATGGAACGTTTGCTAACCTTCTTCGAAGAGAATGGCGTAACACGTATCCTGTTTGATGGGGATGCAGTGAAAGGGTACAATGATAATGCAGAGATGAAAAGTCTGGATCAGTTTGCTCAGCTCCTGAACAAACATCATATTGGTCTGGCGGCGATTGAAAATCTGAAGAAGCCGCAGGCAGGATTCCAGACGCTGGCTTACAAAATTGATTACAACGTCACTCGTCTTTACTCACTAAGCGATTCCGATGCGAATCTGAAAGAAGATACCATTGCCGACCGTTTTGTATTGGCAACCAAGGACCGTAATATTCGAATGATTTATATGAACGCTTCACCGAGCCGGAACACGGCCAAAGCTGAGATTACAGACCCGATCGAAAATCTGATCAAAAGTTTGGGTGAGCCAGGACATGCGGTTGAACGTATGGCCAAACACGGCTTTGAGCTTGGACAAGCTGAAGCATTCACTGTGAAAGATTCGTCTATTCAACGGTATGCGAAGCTGATTGCTCTCATCGGAGCAATCGCTTTGATCACGCTAATGGTTTCATATTTTGCACCTGTATTCACCATTGCAGTGTTCCTTCTTGGACTAGTAGGAAGCGCGGGTCTGTTCCTGTTGAAACCTACATTGCTGGAGCAAGGAATCGCCTTGCTGGCGGCCATTTCCGCACCAACCATTGCGATGGTATTGGCTGTTCGTACAGTGAATGCAACACAACTGCGTCAACCGGATGCCCCTGCGGGTCGTCGTTTGGCACAGACCCTTGTTTTATATGTAAGAACATCGATCATCTCGTTCGTAGCTGTACCTTTTGTGATCGCATTATTGAATAGCATTACGTACAGCCTGGTTATTAACCAGTTCCGTGGGGTCAGCTTGTTGCACTTCGCTCCGATTGGTCTGGTTGCGATCTATATTATATTCTATCGCGGTTCCGGTTCAATCTCTGTGAAACAAGTGAAAGACATGCTTCGTATGCCAATCAATATTTTGATGGTTGTACTGGCGCTTGTTGCCGCTGCTGTTGGATATTATTATTTGAGCCGTACAGGTAACGCTGGTTCTGTTACACCATTTGAGATGTTCCTGCGTACCACGCTGGAAGATACGTTTGGCGTACGGCCTAGATTCAAAGAATTTGTACTGGGACACCCGCTGTTTATCGTTGGCGTGTTCGCCGCTCTAAAATACCGTAAAGTGATTTTTGCGCTAATCATCGCCACGATGGGTCAATTGTCTATGGTAGATACGTTTGCGCATATTCATACACCAGCCGTACTGTCACTGATTCGTGGGGTGATGGGACTCGGACTTGGCTTGATCTTTGGTATCATTGCTGTGGGTGTGTGGCAAGTCGCGGAAGGATGTTGGAAAAAATGGTCACCACTTCTAAAAAGTTAGTCATCTCAGGGTACTATGGATTCCGCAACAGCGGAGATGAAGCTGTGCTGAAATCCATTCTGACTGCCCTCCAGGAAGAGAGCCAGCGGTCCAATGTTACCATTGAACCGATTGTGCTCTCCATTGATCCGGAGTGGACAACCTCGATGTATGGCGTCCGTGCTGTGCATCGCATGAAACTGAAGGAAGTTCGTGAGGCACTTAAGGAAAGTGATGGACTCATCAGTGGTGGCGGAAGTCTGCTACAGGATGCAACGGGGCTGAAGTCCATTCCTTATTATTTGGGTGTGATCAAGCTGGCTCAGTGGTTGAAAAAACCTACATTTATTTATGCGCAGGGTATTGGCCCTGTTCACCGTAAAATCTTTAACCCGATGATCAAATCGGTATTTAAATCCTGTACCTATGTATCGGTTCGAGACGAGCAATCCGCAGATTATCTGCGTCGTCTTGGACTAAAGTGGAATCAGATTCATGTCGTGCCTGACCCAGTGATGGGGTTACCTTTGCCGGATACAGCATCACCGGTTCGGGAGGAAGCAGACACTTCCATTGCGGAGGGACAATCAGATCACGCCAAACTGCCGGTGATCGGTGTGTCTGTTCGGTTCTGGGAATCGGATCGCAAGGAACTGACCGCCATTGCGGCCGGATTGAAGAAGTTGGTTGCGAAGAAGGCTGTGCATCTGCGCTTTATGCCGTTTCATCTGCCCGATGACGTGCAGGCATCCCGGTTTATCATGGAAATGCTCGGTGATGTGACAGGCAAAGGTAGCGAAATTAGCATTACGGAGGATCTGACTGATCCTCAACAAATGCTGGAGGAAGTCAGTCGCTGTGATCTGATGATCGGTATGCGTCTGCATAGTTTGATCTACGCGGCTTCACAGTATGTGCCGCCTGTTGGTATCTCGTATGATCCCAAAATCGATCAGTTCCTGCTTCGATTGGAAAGTGAGCCTGCAGGCAATACCAGTTCACTGGATGGGGATAAATTTGCAGAAACGGTTGCTGGATTGCTGGAACAGCGTTCACAATGGTTGAAGCAGCATGAAGATCGTATTAATGCATTGAAGCAGGAGGCTGTAGAGCCTGCCAAGCAAATTATTACCTATTTAGGCCGCAAAGGATGAGATAACAATGAGTCAGACCGGATCTATTCCTACCGTTTCCATCTATGGTATCCCCTTTTCCAAACTAACGATGAAAGAAACGGTACAGGTGCTTGAAGAAGCCGTATTGTCGAAACAGCCGCATCAAGTGATTACGGCTAATCCAATTATGGTCATGGCTGCGCTGGAGAATCCCGCAATCATGAAAGTGATGAAGGATGCGGAGATGATAGTTCCGGACGGAACCGGCGTGGTATGGGCTGCGGGCTACTGCGGTGATCCTGTAGCAGAACGAGTGCCGGGCTTTGAACTTTTACATGAATTGTTGCGGGTTGGAGAAAACTATCGGTGGGGCGTGTATTTGCTTGGTTCGACTCCTGAGGTGATTCAAGAAACGGCAGTTCGGTTACAACAGCAGTATCCGGCTATTCGTATTGTGGGTTATCGCGACGGTTTCTTCGGTTCGGCTGAGGATGAGCAGGTTGTGACTTCTATTCGGAAAGCCGCACCTGATCTGTTATTCGTCGCTCGCGGAGCGGATACCCAAGAACCTTGGATTCACAAACATAAGCATTCGCTGCAAGTTCCTGTCATGATGGGGGTTGGCGGTAGCTTTGATGTGATCTCGGGCAAAAGCAAAAGGGCGCCTAAACTGTTCCAAAAGTTAAGACTGGAATGGTTCTATCGTTTGCTTCGTGAACCTAGCCGCGCTGGACGGATGCTTGCGCTCCCGAAATTCGCAGTGAAAGTGATGCGGGACAAAGAAAACGTGACAAAAGCCCGTTAAAAACAGGTAATTACGAGATAAATGCTTGTTTTTGCTAGAAATTGAGGATAGCTTTTCAGAAATGATCAGCGTATAATTCATTCCGGCACATACGTGTGTCACTCCATGAAAAAAAGGTTCTATTGCACTAGACACTCCGATGTCAGAATAATCTTTTGATCGCCCTTATCCCCAAATTTCTAATTATCCTTGTTCAAGGATGAAATTCGGTGATAAATGCGAACGCTTCGCTTCTCTAGATTATTTCTGCCCTCTCCGTTAAAAGTGCAATAATTCATTTTCATCAAAAGTGAAAAACAATGTTTCTTTATATATAGAAAAAGAGATCAGGGGATTTATAATTTTTCTGCAGGTATTATAATTGGGGGTCGAATGTTCAAATGGTAGCGATCTTTATCATTGGATTTCTGGTGTCAATGGGACTTGCTTTAGCTCTTACACCGCTTGTTAAAAAGTTCGCAGTCCGCATCGGTGCAATGGATACACCGAATGCACGTAAAGTGCATACACGTATTATGCCGCGTCTTGGTGGATTGGGTATTTTTCTGGCATTTATTATTACGGTTGCAGCACTGCTTCCGTTCGTCTCTGCTTGGTTTACGACGCGGGATATGAGTTTTGTCAGTGCATTTCTGGTCGGGGGCTCCATCATTGTGCTGATTGGTGCGCTGGATGACCGTTTTGAACTGTCTGCCAAAGTGAAACTGCTCGGACAGATCGTCGCTGCGTCGGTCGTTGTATTCGGATTTAACATCCGCGTAGACTTCGTGAACATTCCGTTTCAGGATGCGTATTCTTCACTCGAAACGTGGGTGTCCATTCCGCTGACGATTCTATGGATTGTTGGTGTAACCAACGCGATTAACTTGATTGACGGACTGGATGGTCTGGCTGCCGGTGTATCGGGTATTGCCATTGGAACCATCGCGGTGATGTCTTTCCTGATGGGTAATACGATGATTGCCCTGATGTGTCTGGTATTGCTCGGTAGCATTATCGGATTCCTGTTCTTTAACTTCCACCCAGCGAAAATATTCATGGGAGATACCGGTTCGCTATTTCTTGGCTTCTCCCTGGCGATGCTTTCGATGCTCGGATTTAAACAGATTGCAGTCGTGTCCTTCATTACACCGCTGATTATTATCGGTGTACCGCTCTCGGATACATTGTTCGCGATTATTCGCCGTGCGGTGCAACGGAAACCGATCTTCTCACCGGATAAAGGTCACCTGCATCACTGCTTGCGTGAACTTGGATTCAGCCATCGTCAGACCGTGCTGATTATCTATGGCATTGCTGCGTTCTTCGGTGTGCTGGCCATTATCCAGTCTTCGGCCGCGATGTTTGAAGCCAACTGGGTAACCTTTGTCGTGATCTGTATCATGATGTTCTTCCTGCAAGTAGGGGCAGAGGTCATTGGACTTGTAAGTAAAACGAGAAAACCGGTGATTAATTTCCTGATGCGTATGCGTGTGAAGCTTAATCCACAGACCCGTTCGAAATCCTGAAAAATTATTTCGTTTCCTGCTATCGTTCAATATTATATGTAAACCCTTGCCTTATCCCATTGGGATAAGGCTTTTTGTTTTTTTTGAGATTTTTACTAAATAATTGGAACCTTTTTGCCGATAAATATGGGTAACTGACTTAAAAAGAGGAGAGATGATACGTAATGCAACAAAAGAAACGGCCGTTGATTTGGATCATGTTGGTCACCATGGTGCTTTCGTTGTTCCCACAAGGTCTATTCGGTGGGTCCGTTGCTTCGGCTGCCAACGCACTGACTACCTACTTTACACCAGATAATACCGCGATTAGCAAGACAGCGGATCTGAACATTGAAGACTCAGACAATACAAGATTCTTGACTCGGGATCGAGCTTATCAGACGACTCAAGGGACAATTTCAATAACAGGCGCATACGCCTTTGTATCCAAAGATACGATGCGTGTCAAAGTAGAGCAATTGAACTCCGTAAGTGCAGGAGGTACCAAAACGAAATGGGAGCCGGATGCTACCCGTTCCAATACAACAGCTGTAACAGCAAGTACAAGCGGCAATAACAACTTTACGGCAAATAACATCACCTTGTTCCCGGGTTTTAACCGAATTACCTTCACAGGAACTCAAGGATCGGTAGAACGTTCAGATACATTTTATGTACTGTATGATCAGGTTCCTTTTATCCAGGACTTCAAAATTTTCACGGATCCAAGCAGTGGTTCCAACACATCCTATGGCCTTAATGAAGGTGCACAGACGGTTGTAAATACACAGTTTGTATCTGTCCAAGGTAAAGTGCAGAATGCAATTAAAGTAACCGTTTCTTTGAACGGTGGAGAAGAACTCGATTCGTCTTTGCTACAAAACGGAACATTTTTCACGCCGCAATTAAAACTGACTGCAGGTTTGAATAATTTGAAATTCAGAATTGCCAACGGCTCGGATTCTATCCTTACCGAACGTGCAGTTTATTACTACGACAAGGATCAGCCATTCTCTACGCTCAACGTTTCATTAACGAGCGGTGGAACTACAGATACGAAATCGCTACTGAACAATATCCCGACATTCTCGAATGCAGCTACCGAAGCCAAGCTTGAAGTTCAGATGGTGCTTCCTTATATCGCAAGCAATAGCTCATTTAAGGATTCAGGATCGTTCACAGTCAATGGAACAACGATGACGTTCAGCAACGCAACGGAAACCATTATTCCCGGTCCGGATGGGTCAACGCCTGAATACCGAATCGTTACATTCACAACCGATAATGCGTATCCGTTACAAACATCAACCACAACACCAGCTGAAATTTTGAAGAATCAAACGGTTAACGCCGTTGTAGGGCATGGAACATTTAGCTCTGGATATCAAGGGAAGTTTACTTATGCTCCAGGTGTTAAAGCTATTACCAATATGTACTATCTTCCAGATTATAGTGGTGGTGCAGTAACCAATAAAGTACCACTGGACAATGCACAGATTGCTACAGCAGATTTTTATATTATGGTGGAGTCTAGCCAACCTATTGCAGGCGAAATCGTAAAAGGTGAATACCTCCCAACTGGAACAACCAAGTTAACGATTGAGGGAGCACCAACGGGAACGAATGCGCCTACCGGTCTTTCAAACAATCAAGCGGTCTACTTGGTAAAAAATGTGGCCAATGGCACGCAGAAAATTCGTTTTTATTATGGAAATCCTGATCCACATTACGATGTTACCGTATCGTATGCTGCCAAAAGCTATATTTACGTAGCCAACTTGTATGATGGACAGAACTATACATTCAATTCAAAAACGACCCAGTCCTTAACGGTCAATGGTGAGTTCGTTGGATTCAGTACACTTGTATCCCCTCCATTCACAAGTCAATTATTTGTGAATGGTGTAGCCAGAACTCCTGCTGGTTTCCCGGGCACTAACGGTAAGTTTTCCTTCCCGTTGACTATTGGGGGGACGGGAGAACTTGTATATGGAGAGAATACCATCACCATTACAGGCACGGATAAAGACGGTGCAGGTAAGACTAAGGTCATTGAGAAAAAAATCAGAATTTACATTTCAGACAGCAATGTGTCCAATATTGATAAATTCATGCCGGTCCCTGTTCCAACGGATGGTCGTGTGGAATTCAGCAAGGCAGATGTTAGTGTATACACCCCTGAAGAGATGGTCAATATCTTCAAAGTAACGCCGGACTTCATTATTCGTGATGGAAAGTATGTAACGAGTAAGGATAGATATGACCTGGTGTTTAAGGGTGGCGGTGCCACTATTGCAAATCTGTACTCTGGTTCCAAGCTGATCTACAGCTATCCGATTCCAGCAACGGATACAGGAGATCCAAACAAGGCAACTCAAGATGGTCATATTGCTGACTTTGCGGGGAATCAGGATGAATTCATGATTCGGATCCGGAACTATATCTTTGATGCACCAGGTAGCCATGTGTACACATTAGAGCTGATCAACAGCACGGGAGCCAGAACGACACAACGATTAGAGATTGTAAGAGAACCATCTTCTTATCGTATCCTTTCTCCTGTAGCAACCGTGGGAGAACAGATTGTCGTAAACAAGAACTATATTCATTTCGATATTGAAGCAGAGGGTGCAACACAAGTATTAATTGGTAAGGAGGAAGCTGTTAAACGTCCGGATATGGATAACCGTTTTGTTCTGGATTATGTAGGACTGTCGCCGGATAAAAACAATGCAATCAAAATCCAGATTACGCGGGATGGCGGCAAGATTAATGATACCGTTAACGTATTCTATACAAGCACCGTTGGTGTAGATGCACAATATATGGCACCAAAAGTAGCTAACAAATATTCTGCGTTTAATAAGAAGCTTGAATTGTCGTTCCCGAAAGGAACCATTCTGCAATCGGCTTCTAAAACAAGCAGTGGCGTAATCAAGTACTACCCTGACAACAAAATTTTGTTTGGTATTGCTGATCCGAAGGATGGCGTACTTGAACGGAAAAATGATTATGGATTTAATATTGGGCAGGCAGATCCACGCAGTACAGGAGGTTTGTCACCAATCACAGTTCCGACGATTTTGACAGAGATGTTTAACTCTAACCTGACGACAAGTAATTTCGTTCCGGTATCTGACACGTATTGGATTAATGGCGGAATTGGTGAACTTGGAGATAAAGGGACGAGCGGTTATAAAGCAGGAACAAATGGGGTAACACCATACTCTCTGGAAGGAAGTTTTACTCAATTCCCGACAGAACGGATTCTGGTACCTTCTAACCGAGGTACACTGACTCTTGCTTACGATCCATCCATTGTAGATGAAGTAGGTTCAACCATTAGCGTATTCCGTTACTCCGACAAGAGCAATATCGGACAATGGGAGCCCATTGGTGGAGCTGTGGATACCAAGAAACATACCGTTACTGTTTCTTTCGACGAGTTTGGTTATTACAAGGTTATGAAACAAAGTAAGAGCTATCCGGATATTACGAATCACCCATGGGCAAGAAATATCCTGAATGCTCTGTATTCCAAAGGAATCATGAATAATTTGCGATTCAATGCATTTGGTGCAGATGATCAGACGACACGTGGGGAGTTTGCTACCCTGCTGGTCAAAGGTTTGGATATTCCATTGAATTATTCGAATACACAGACCTTCTCAGACGTCTCACCAACAACCAGAAGCGATACGTGGGACTACGCTTCTATTGAGACAGCGGCTAAAGCAGGTATCATTACAGGACTGAGTGATGGATTCTTTGGTGTGGAAGATCCAATTACACGTGAACAAGCAGCAGTAATGATTGCAAGAGCGATGAGCATGAAGCTTGCTGCGAATGATAGTAAGCTCGCAGGACAGTTGTCTAAATCCTTTCAGGATTCATCTTCCATTGAGTACTATGCGCGTCCTTCCGTGCAGGCAGTATCCAAGGCGAAGATCATGGAAGGTAGCCCTGTACAGGGGAATGCTAAATTATTCCTTTTCAATCCGAAAGGTAACCTGACTCGTGCCGAAGCAGGCAAAATTGCTGTGGAATTGTTCAAGAAAGGTACCAAACTTTTCCCTAAAACGCTAAGCTAATTTATCAGATATGGAAATGTTTTAGGAAGAACCTGTCCCTTTAACAAGAAGGGCAGGTTCTTTTTATGGGTAAATATGAGATTGTATAAAACGCATTTATAATAGAAGGAAACGGTTTTTTACCAATAACTATTTTTGTAATTTGCTAGAGATTAAGATACAATAGCGTTAAATACACAATGATCTAGAGGGTGAAGTTAGCTTATGAAACCGATTTATTCTAAGGCTCAGCTGAGTTATATGAAGGCAAAGACACAGTTCGAGAAGCAGGCAGTCTTTCTGGAGAAAAAGCTGGAGGATACACGTAAGACACAGGAGATCTCTCAGGAAGTGATGGAAGGGCTTGTTCAGACGACCGGCTTCCATGATGCGTATAATAATCTGGTTCTAGCGGAAAACGAACTGATTGAATGGTCTCATACAACAATGAAACATGAGAAGACGTATCGAGAGAACCGTATCGCGATTGATGACATGTATTTGAAACTGAACAGCGATCCCAAAATGCGTGCACAGATTATTGATTTAGCAATGAAAATTCGATAATCTACAAAATTGACACATAAAAGAGGGCCTATGGGCTCTCTTTTTTTATTTTGAATATTGTGGAATTTGTCGCTTCATTGTCAGAATTTTCGGGTATAAATAAACGTCCAAGACATTTCTGACACCGACATACCCGCAGGTAGTGAATCAGAAAAATGGCGCCACGACTGGTTTTGAGCACGCTAGAAACCCGCACTGCATCATTACATAAATAAATTCAAAACTTTTTTTGAAGAATGCGCAACTTTTTGAAATCTACTGCGTTTAAGATGTAGAGTCAAAAACATTGGGGAACTTACCAAGAATGACCTCGTGAAGAATCTTGTCTATTTATTAGAAAAAATTGCTTTACGGCACGAGAGACCCATTGTATAATACGTAAGGTAGGATTAGGAAACTACTCTATTTACGTGTGATTCTATTATTATTCTAGGTAACAAGTTTCTGTGATATGCTCACAGACATCATTTATATTAACTTGCTCAGAACTCTGGAAAGGGGGTGCAACAATATATGAGGAACACGAGCGACCCTATTAAAGAAAATTTAAATGTTATGAACACCCAAGGAGGAGAAAAAAAGGTTATGAAGAAAATTTTATCCGTAGCATTGTCTACAGCAATGGCATTCTCAATGTTTGCTTCTGTAGCATTCGGTGATACAGCAGTTTCCCCGCAACAACAATTTGATGCATTGAAAGCAAAAGGTATCTTCGAAGGCTTCCCTAACGGTACAGCTGGATTGGATCAAGAGATGACTCGCGGTCAATTCGCAAAAGTTATCACTAAATTGCTCGGTTTGAAAGAAGTTACTGGTCAATTGTCATACACTGACAAAAACTATAACGCTAAAAACTGGGCTGTACCTTACATCGAAGCAGTAACTGCTGCGGGTATCATGCAAGGTAAAGACACAACTAAAAAAATCTTTGACTTCAACGGTAAAGTGACAATCGCTGAAATGGCGACGATCCTTACTCGTGCGCTTGACCTGGAAGTTCCTGCTGAAACAAACAACAGCGCTCCAGAATGGGCTAAAAAAGACGTTCAAGCAGCAATCAACGCTGGTCTGGTAGATGCTAACGCTAACTTCACAGCTAACGCTTCCCGCCAATTGCTGGTAGGTGCAGCTTATGCAGTGGATCAAGCTCAAAGCTTGAAAGTTTCTTCTTACGAAGTAAGTGAAGCTGGTAAAGTTGTTACTTTCAAAATCAGCGATGGTGAATCCGTTAAAGTAACTTTGGATAAAGCTCTTGAAGCTAACAAAGAAACTGAAGTGAAATTCACTTACAAAGAAAAGCAATTCACTGAAAAAGTTACTTATGTAGTAACAGAAGCAACTAAAGTGCAATCCGCATCTGCTGACAACTTGAAAGAAGTTACTGTTAAATTTGACGGTAAAGTTGATAAAGCAACTGCAGAATTGAAAGATAACTACAGATTGAATGCTAATCTGACTGTTAAATCCGCAGTATTGAGCGCTTCCGCAAATGAAGTAGTTCTGACTTTGGATCAAGATCAATCTTTCAAAAACCAACAAAAATACACTGTAACTGTTACTGGCGTTAAAGCTGGTACTAGAACAATTGAAGCAAGCAATGTTGAGTTTACTCCAGTAGACAACAAGCTTCCTGAAGTTGTAAGTGTAACTGGTTTGGGAACTAAAGCAATCAAAATCATCTTCAGCGAGCCTGTAAAACAATCCTACACTAACAACTTCCAAGTTGATGGTCAAGGTTTCTACAGCTCTCCAAATGTTGAAGGTCGTGAAGTGATTCTGAAATCCAGCTCTGCACTGAGTGTTGGTGAACACACTCTGACAGTAACTGGCGTTGAAGATTTCGCAGGTTTCAAATCTTTGAAATCCGATCACAAATTCTCTGTTGTTGAAGATACTACTGCTCCAACAATCGCAGAAGCTACTGCAACTTTGGAAAAACTGACTGTTACATTCAGTGAAGATATCGATGATTCTACACTGGATAAAGCTAACGTTTACCACAAACGTGGCGATTCCAAAATTACTCCTAGCAGAGTAGTGAGATTGTCTGCTAACAAATATGAGTTCTACTTCGATACTGATAAAGCTCTTCCTTCTTACGAAACTACAATTTTCGTAGAGAAAGTAAAAGACTTCTCTGGTAACGAAATTACTCAAACATCCAAGCTGGTTAAAGCTGAAATTGATACAGAGCGTCCGCAAGTTCTGGATGCACGTGTAACAACTGGAACTAAAAATCAATTAGCTTTGACATTCAGCAAACCACTTGCTAGTCAAGATTTCCTGAAATTGATCACTGTTAAAGATAAAGACGGTAAAGTTCGTCAAATCTCCAATGTAGTTTTCAAAGATTCTACGACTAAAAACATTTTGTTGGTTAATTTCTTCTCGGATCTTCCAGAAGGTACTAACACTTTGAATATTGCTGGTGTTAAAGACGCAACGGTTCTGGGTAACGTAATGCTGGATTACACAACTACATTTAATGTAGGTGATACTACAGCTCCTAAAGTTGCTTCCGTTTCCTTCAATGTTTCTGACAACAATCGTCGCGCAGTTATCGTATTTGACGAAAAAATGGATCCAGAATCCTTGTTGAATCGTGCAAATTACTCTTTGACTTTTGATAACAAAGAAATTGGTTTGCCTAGCGATGCTTATCTGTCAGTAACACAAGACGGTAAAGCAGTTGTAATTGAATTGCCTGTAACTATCGGAGGTCAAGATGTAACTTCTACTCTGCTTACAAAAGTTAGAGTACAAGGAGTTAAAGACGTAGCAGGTAACTACTTGGCTGGATTTAACACAGTATTGGATCTTGCAACATACCGTTATATCAGTCTTGAAAACTATAACGATGCAGGAAATACTGCTTCCCTTACAGCTAAGCGTGAAATCAAAGTTAAAGTGAATCAATCTGTTTCTCGTGTTGTTAACAAAAATTCAGTTAAAGTAGATGGATACGGTGTAACTGATGTTGTTGCTAATGATACAGATACAGTAACAATCAAATTGGATCGTGATGTTTACTCTCCAGCAGGTTTGTCTGTATCATTTGATGGTACTAAATTCATCGGTGCTGCTCAGAATGAAATTACATTCAACAGCCAAACACCAATTGTGATTTCTTCTGGAATCAAAGATGAAGTTAAACCTGAAGTTGCGGCTAACCAAAATATTTATGCTACATCAGTTACTAATTCCACTTACAGTGTTACTGTAAATGTAACAGAGAACTTGGATAGTACATCCGCTCTTGTTGGATTGTATGCTCAAGATCTTATTGTAACTCGCTTGTCGGATAACAAAGAAGTACCTGCAAATACTGGTCAATCTGATTTCAAATACAATGTAGTTCAAGTAGTTGATGCAACTGCAACTACGCCTGCTCACTTCATCGTTGAGATTGTTGACACTAAAGGTAGTGCAAATGGTTACTCTATCGAAATCAAGGATAATGCTAAATATATCCAAGATACTCAAGGTAACGTAATCGCAGCTAAAGGTGCAGTTAGAACTCAATAATCTATCGCACAATATGAAGAGTGGTCTAGAGAATTTTCTCTAGGCCACTTTTTTATTATTTTAGGTAGTTATTGATATTTCACAACAACATCGTAACTTTCTTTCCTCTTCAAACGTTTATACTATAAAGCAAGAAGCAACATATGGGAGGTTTGGAAGTGGATCAAAAGAAAATGGTTGTGAGCTTGCTCGCAAGTGCGATGTTGATCAGTTCAACGGTTGGTACAGTGATGGCTGCCAATACAACAACGAAATCAACTGCCAACAGTAGCAATAGTAAAGCAACGAAGAAAACGACTACACCGAAAAAACAGGTTGTACATACCTTGGGGAACCTGGCCCCTGTTAAAGTGACTGCACGAAGCACTGTAAGATTAACAGATGTGAACATTCTGGCTCAGGATGATGGTAACATCGTAACATATACGCTATCGTATCAGAATAATGACAGTAAACCTCTGATGATGATTGATTACTGGAGCAAGGTGAAGACAAATGGAGGCACAGTGTTCTCCCCTAAACTGATTGCAAAGGATCAGGAGAAGAAATCAATCTCGCCTGGTTCGACGGTAGATCTGACTTATGTGATGAAAGCGGGTCGTGAAGTAAAGATCAGTGACCTGAACTTCCTCATCGTGAAATGGGATTTCAGTCAAGCCAATTATGAGCGAACACTGGGCAAGTTTAATGTGCCCGCCTCTTATAGCATTATTACACCTATAGGCAAACCGAAGACGGTTCGTCTAAGTGACTCTGCCGTAAAAGTTAAAGTCGCTGGTATCAAAGTCTATCCAGGTGAAGATAAGAATCAGTATGTGAAAATTGGTGTGAATTTAAACAATATTAGTTATAAATTATTGGAGAATCCAAATATCAAGTGGATTTTGCGTACACCAGGTGGAGCTAATTACCCGTTAACGCCAGATAAAGACAGTGCTACGGTGAGTATTCAAGCACAGGCGAACAAGTCTCTTGGTCTGATGGCTTCTCTTCCTACATCGGTAAAACTGCAAAAGTCTGAGTTGCTGCTTGTCGAAGAGCAGGGTGAAGAGAAAAGTGTGCTTCCTGTGGCCGCTCTGCAACTGCCTGAGGCAAGTAAAAGCAATGTTGAAGTAACGGCAAATCAGGCGAATATTATTTCGATTGATGGACAGCCTCTCTCGACGTTGCTGAGCTCATCCAGAGTGCGTGTAGAAGATGAGGAATATACGTTGAACATGCAGATGGTACTCAAAAACGAAGGGAAAAAGGCCATCAAGGTACCAACGTATTCCTTCGAAGTACGTACAGCCGATGGAACGATTAATCCGATTGAGACGAAAGCGTTGGATAATTTGAAATTAAACCCAGGCGATATCAAAACGATTAAGCTGAGTGGAATATTCCAAGGGGATGGAGACACGAGCAAGATGAAGTTGTATGTGATGAGCCCTAAGGATAAGACCGAGGGCACGGATACGACAACGGCAACTCCTGCGAACGGATTGGTCTTCTCTTATCCGGTTGGGGTCTATACTTTGCCTGAATCACCATCTGGCGGAGATGCTCTGACTACAGAAACCGTCATCAAAAACAATAAAGGTACATTTGGCGTATCAATCGGTTCGTTACAACGTCTGCCGTGGTTGGATAGCGATATTATTGCCGCAAAGGTAACGATTCGCAATGCATCAACCAAAACGGTACAACTTCCTGAACTGGAAGCGATGTTTACAATAGATTCGGCTCAAATCGATGGAGATAAAAAGTTAATTTACACGCAATCCGGCAAACTGTTAGGCGCAGGTATGACAACTGAAGCTTATCTGTTAACTAAAATCCCATCGGATCTACGGATGTCTCGTCTGGAACTCAGTTTGAACGAGAAAGTGAGCGAAGAAGAAACCAATGAATGGATTACACTGAATACTTCTGGACTCATTCAACCTGTATCTTTTGTTGCCCAGGGCAAAACATACACATCCGGTTCGGGGGATAAAGAGACGGAAATGGGTGCTCGCAGAACAATTCGTTATCCAGGGGCATCGTCGGATATTGTGTATACCGAATTTGAGATGACCAATAAATCGCTGCGTCAGAACGGTCTAGGTAAACTGGTTGGTTATTATAAAACAGCAGATGGTCAGTTCTATAGAGCCACAGCGAAACAATCGGAGCGTCTGCCAGGACCTGGTCAGAAATCCATTGTGACATTCTGGGCCAAATTACCGAAGTCCATTACGTTTTCTGACTTGAAGCTGGTTGTAGGTGAAGGAGTCGCCGATGGTAAATTTGTAACGGGTGAAGGAGAAGCCTCGGCTTATGTTAATGCTATGTCATTCGAAGTGCCGCCAGTCTCCATTAATGTACTAGGGTCCCTCAGCAACATTGATCTCTACCCGTATAATTTGACAGCGAATAGTGTGCGTGCTTATCTCGCAGGCAGTACGTCTGTACAGATTGAAATGAATTATACACTTACTCGTAACGAAGAGACAGAGATGGCTGAGAATGAACATAAACTGATTCTCACACTTACGGATCAAGCTGGTAAATCCTATGAGAAAGAATTGACATTGGGAACGGACATTAAGGTTGGCAAAAATCAAACCCTGACATGGAGTATTGAAGATAGCTTCTTCGAGAAACTGCGCGGAGGTTCATATCGTCTGAGTCTGGATGATCAATTCCAAGGACAGCGTTTACGTCTGGCGGAGCAGACCTACGGATATGACCTCACGAAGCTGCCGAAGGAAGAACCTACAAATACGTCAGAATAACTTGTAAAGAGTTCAATTTGAAAAGATAAAAACTGGTATTATAGTTACTAAAGAAAATGATTTGGTTACGGTCGATTTGATATTCATAAACAGAAAACCTCGCTTCCCTATGCAGGGGAGCGAGGTTTTACTTGTCCCATCTTACCTTTTTCTCTATAGTTAAAGTTAATAGATTACCAGAGGAGGAACAAATTACAGATGAAACCTTATATGAAAGTCTCTTTGGCTGCACTGGCGATTGGTGTTGGCGTGTGGATCGGGGCGGTATATAACGATACAGCCATTGGTGCGGGCACGAGTCAACCGGGAACCGCAGATGATCCGGTGGTAACGAAGAGTTATGTGGATCAGCAGATTGCAAAAGCGCTGGGTGGCGGAGCTACTACAAGTCCAGGCGCGTCCACTGGCAACAATGGATCAACGGGAACAGGCAACACAGGCGGATCAAGCACTGATCCGGGGTTGCCGCCGCTGGTATCGGGTGCAACCGATGCCGTGGAAATTGTAACCGTTAAGCCAGGTCAACAGCTACTAGGCAAATCTGGCGCGGAGTTCATTGTACGTAGCGGTAAAGCTGTGATCGTCAGTGAGGGTACGAATGGTGTAGCCGATCTGACGGACGGGGTAGACCTGACGAATGGACAGGCTGCGCCGACCAATCACCTGCTTTCTTTTCCAAGGGACGGACGTGGCATTACGGTTCTGGATGGTAACAAATATAGCTTAACCGTCATGGTACGCGGTGGATATACGTTGAAATAGGTTGTGCAATCCGATGTGTTATTATTCCTATTCATTGCTTCTTATTGCTCAGATTAACCAGTTCTAACAATCATTAATACGGCTAGCCGGGCAAGTTCCTGCTCACTCTATACCTGTAGACAACCCACAAACGGAGGTGCAGGAACAATGGCTAGAAGTAATAAGAAGGTCGTACCGGAAAGTCGTCAAATGCTCGATCAGATGAAGTATGAAATTGCTGCCGAGTTTGGTTTGAATGTTGGATATGGTGGGCGTGGAAGTTTGGTTGGTGCAGATACGGAGTTTGGCGGAGAGCTTGGAGCGATCAGTGATCATTCATACGGGCAGTATAAAGGCTGGGGACATCTCACATCCAGGGAGAATGGATCGGTCGGTGGAGAGATTACGAAACGCTTGATTCGCCAGGCAGAACAGCACCTCTAGAACTTATAAGTAACGCGCTATAATTGACACCACTTGACAAATACGATAAGATGAAAGTTGAGGTATGCAACCTTTCCACTAGGGAAAGGTTGATTTTTTGTTGAGGCAATTACCTGAAAAATCCTTGTCTTCGTTATTGCGGATCAGTGTCCTTATTATACTGTAAGCTTCATCGAGGGTATAGTGAACGAATCGCCGTTATGTTTTGTTCGGGCAATCGCCATACTATAGTTATGGGAGGTTGAAACTTCATGTCTATTAAAGGCCGACATCTATTTACATCAGAGTCTGTAACCGAAGGACATCCGGATAAAATCTGCGATCAGATCTCGGACGCCGTATTGGACGCGTTTCTTGCGAACGATCCAAACGCTCGAGTAGCGTGCGAAGTTTCGGTAGCAACAGGTCTTGTGCTTGTTATTGGTGAGATCAGCTCTGCGTCTGAATATGTGGACATTCCGGCAATTGTACGGAATACAGTAAAAGAAATTGGGTACACTCGTGCCAAGTACGGTTTTGATTATAATACATGTGCGGTACTGACATCACTCAATGAACAGTCCGCTGATATTGCACAAGGTGTTAATGCCGCACTGGAGCATCGTGATCCAGAGCAAATGGCACGTGAAACAGAGAACATTGGTGCAGGTGACCAAGGTTTGATGTTTGGTTTTGCAACGAACGAAACACCAGAACTTATGCCTTTGCCAATTGCATTGTCACACCGTATTGCACGCCGCCTGGCGGAAGTACGCAAGAACGGTACGCTGGATTACCTTCGTCCAGATGGTAAGACACAAGTGACAATTGAATACGACGGTGACAAGCCGGTACGTGTGGATACAATCGTCGTGTCCACGCAGCATGCGGAAGAGACAACACTGGAACAAATCCAGAAAGACATCAAAGAGCAGGTCATCCTGCCTGTTGTTCCAGCAGAGTTGCTGGATGCGCAGACGAAATACTTCATTAACCCTACAGGCCGTTTCGTTATTGGCGGACCTCAAGGGGATGCAGGACTGACTGGACGTAAAATCATTGTGGATACATATGGTGGTTATGCACGTCATGGCGGTGGTGCGTTCTCAGGTAAAGATCCGACAAAAGTAGACCGTTCTGCAGCTTATGCCGCTCGTTATGTGGCGAAGAACCTGGTTGCTGCGGGTCTGGCCGACAAAGTGGAGATTCAACTCGCTTACGCGATTGGTGTAGCTAATCCGGTATCCATTAACGTGGACACATACGGAACAGGCAAAGTCAGCGAAGAGAAGCTGGTGGAGCTGGTACGCAACAACTTCGACCTTCGTCCAGCTGGTATCATCCGTATGCTGGATCTGCGTCGTCCGATCTACAGACAAACGGCTGCTTACGGTCACTTTGGCCGTACAGATCTCGATGTACCTTGGGAACAAGTGGACAAAGCAGAACTGTTGAAAACACAAGCGGGTTTGTAATACGCTCAGGCAAACATAAAGCTCCTGGTTCCGTTTAGGAACCAGGAGCTTTTTTGTGCTTAACGGATATTGAGATATAAAGAAAAGGTTTACAAACTCATTTTTTTAAAATAACATAAATAATGTATATTATGGAATTTGAGGGTATTTAGTTATTACTTACATATGTAAACATCATGATTTGTAATCCAAATTACGAAGGAGGTTGTTTTCATTGTTTAAGAAATTGATTAATCTATCTGTTATTTTTAGTTTGGTTTTGTTATTTGTTGGAGGAGAATTCACTGTTAAAGCAGAGTCGGGCGACTGTCAATGTTCTAAAAGTGGCAATTTAAGTATTCAAGAGATTAGAGAGAAGTTGAAAGCTGAAGGGGTTGAGATCATAGATTCCCTTTCTAGCAGAGATAGACTTTATGTGGACTCTTTATTGGATCAGAAGCTTAAACAGTATAATAATGAATTAGAGAAATTTAATTATGATGAATATTCGTTACTCCTTAATGCTGAAATGTATAAAGGATTCAAAAACGTCCAGATAAATAGTGTAACATATGAACAAATTGCTGTTAAATACGTAGTTTTGGAAAATAAGTCTACTGGAGAACTTATAACACAGTCAGCGTGGGTAGATCTCAAAAGTAAAGATATGATTGATTTAAGTGTAGTTCATATCGATGAAGATCAAAATTTCAGTCTAATCTTTGATTACAAGAATTATTTGGTTGGTAATGGCATGGATTACTCCGCGAATGACTTTAATTTTAATGGAAAAAGCTTTGCTTGTAGTCTAACGGGGGTTTTCGCATGTATCTCGTATTGTGGCATTTGGCATGTTGTAAATCCTGCAGTAGGGGTAGGATGTGATATTCTATGTGGAGGGGCATTTGCCTTTGCATGTGCTGGAGTATAAAGGAGATATGTGATTAAAATGAAACAATTCTTTTCTATACGATCCATCTCTTTATGGATGTTGCCACTTATACTTATTATTTTGTATACGTTTTTTCGTTATGGTACTTTGAAATTCAGTCTGATTTCTTGGTTTTCACCATTCGAGGGAGCATATCTGGTATATATCGGTTGGTTTCTGATTGGTTTAATTATTGATATCCTGTTATTTTTAAGACGTAAATAAGTTAAGGAACTGCATAACCTTAATAAATGTCCTCATCTCTTGTTAATGTTTGACTTGTAAAGTCTCGGTTAACAACGTAATGAGGGCTTTTCTATGATGAAATTCCTGATAATCTTATTAAATAATAGACTCTTCTAGCCCAGTAATCTTAAAACAAGTAAGCCCGATAAGTTATAAATAAAATGTAATATATACCCAAATAACTAAAAGATATTCCTTCTGTGGCCGACATACATATAGAGGTCTGTATATCAGACATAAGGACTAAGGATTGAGGGGAAAGGATGGGTGTATGTGAAGAATTGGGCCCGTAAGGGATGGATTACACTATTAATTGTTACGTTAATGACACAGGGTTTGCTAGTCGGCTGGACAGGTGGAAATACCGCTTATGCCGCAGGAGATCTGTCCACGAAAGGGATCAGCGCGACATTTCCGCTGTTAAACGCAACACAGGCGGATGGAACGCAGCAGCTGAAGATTGAATTTACCAAACCGGTGAGAAAAGTGGAGAATACGCAAGATCGGATTTTGGTCCGCCGATTATCGGATAATTCGGTAGTGGCTGATATCGCTGTCGACAGCTCGTTTGTAAGTATTACACCAGATGATATGAGTGACCCAACGCTGGGAAAAGAGATTACTATTATCGCAAATTTGCCATCGTTCCCGACTTTACCAGGCGGTAACTTGTATGTTTCCATTGGCAATCGATCTTTTGTGTATGCGGATGGTCAGACTTTTTTTGAAGGACTGGATAAGGAGTGGACGTTCCATGTAGCTGCTGTAAATCAGGCCAAACTGCTGAATCGAACACCGCAAACGGCATCTACGGGCGTATCGCCTTCAGCAAATCTCACATTGACCTTTGATCAAGCGATGTCTAGAGGTACAGGGAAGCTGCAGATTTATCAAGGGAATGAATTGTTTGAAGAGGTGGACGCGAATTCTTCGCAAATTAGTTTCAATACTTCACAAACCATTGTGACGATTGACCCTGTTCGAAACTGGGCAAATAATAGCACCATATACATAGCTATACCTGAAGGTTTTTTCCGTGATGCGCTTGGCAATGACACGGCTGCGATCCAGCGAATCGACTGGGGATTCAGTGTGATCTCTGATCCATCGGCTATCACAGTGGCTTCTTTGTCTCCAGCAAATGGAGCAACAGGTATAGCTCTTACGACGGAACTAAACGTAACCTTCACCAAAGAATTGGATACCAATTATTCCGCTCAAGCCATCCTGAGAAGTTCAAACGGGGGTACGGTGAACGCAACAACGATGATTAACAGCTCCAACAACCGTCAATTGCGTATCATTCCACAATCCAGCCTGACGAGTAACACGACGTATACGGTAGACATCCCAGGTAACGTGTTCCGCGATCGTTCCGGTAATCTGTTCACAGGTTTAAACGGCACAACCTCGTGGACGTTCAGAACCTTGTCTGCTGACACGACACCACCAGTGCTTAAAGCAGCAAAAATGTATAGCAATACGATTATTCGTTTGACGTATGATGAATGGTTATCTACGTTTGACCTGTTGCCTTCCAGCTTTGCAGTGACGGTCAATGGAGAAAATCGCAGTGTAAGTACGGCCTATGTTTCAGGGGATAGCGTGTATGTTGTGCTGGATACAGGTGTCGCTGTAGGACAAGTTGTTAAAGTAGCCTATACCGTCCCGGCGACAACTACACGTAGAATTCAGGACTTGTCCCTGAATCCAGCAGCTTCTTTCTCGGCAAGAGATGTAGAGAATGGACTGGACTCGATCATGTCCAAGCCTCGTGAAGGTGTGGCATATACAAACAGCATCGTTCTCTACTACCCGGAGACGGTATATATCAACTCCAGCGATGCGTATAAACAGTTCAGTGTTACTGCCGACGACAAAAATATTGGCGTAAAAAGCGTCTCAACCAACACTAGCTCACAAGTTACGTTGAACCTTAGTTCTTCAATTAGCAATGGTGAGGTGGTGCGAGTATCGTATCAGCCAGGTGAACAACCTGTAAAAGACAGCCGCGGGCAGCCGCTTGCAGGTTTCAGCGGTTTCTATGTGCGGAACAGTAATGATTCAAAGCCCCCTGTATTCCAGAAGGCTGAAGTTAATGCTAATAAGCTGTGGATGTATTACAATGAGCCGCTAAGCCGGTTAAACAAACCGATGAACAATCAATACTCGGTACTGGCAGACGGAAAAGCGATCTTTGTTAACAATGTGGACATTGATGATGATCTGGTAACACTAACGCTGACAACACCCGTGACAAGTACGCAAGTGGTGACGTTATCTTATGTACCGGGAACCTCTCGCTTGACGGATATGGCTAACAATCAAGCCGCTTTGCTGGATCTTGTACCTGTGACACAGACCTTCGGGAACGGTACAATTCTGTCCGGTATTCTGCAGGGAGATACGGTCCAGATTAACTTCCGAAACGCATTAAAATCAGAAGCTGTACTGACTCCCTCACAATTCAAAGTACAGTCCGGCAATGAAATCGTTCCGGTTAGCTCCGCCTCGGTTAACGGATCTGTTGTGACGGTTAAACTCTCTAAAGCTGCTCAGGCCGGACAGGTTGCTACAGTGACGTACACCCCAGGCGGTGTTCAGCTTAGAGATGCTTTGAATACAGAAGTGGCTGCGTTCGGACCATTAACGTTGCAAGAGAAGACAGCGAGTACAACGCCAACGGATAACACATCGTTAGGACTCCCAGTCTGGCTTACGGAACGTAACGCAAATAACTCCGGTTTTGCTCAGAGCATGTTAATTCTGGGTACAGATGCAGCAACAGCCAAAACGGCAGCATCTCGTTATAACCGTACAACACAGCAGTACACATTGGATGAAAATAAACTTGAACAGGCGTTCAATTATGCCTCGAACAGCTTTAAGTTGAATCAACCGATCATATTTGAGGTCCCAACAACAAGTGAAGCAGCCTATGTGGGCATTCCATTCCATAAGCTCTCCCAACTGGCAGGGAAATATCGTACGGGTACGATCGGCGTCAAATATAAAGACAATGTATGGATGGTTCCTCTTGCAGACCTCAATTTTGTATCGATGGGACAAAGTGCAGGAATTACGACTGCTCCAGGAACCGCAACCATGTACGTACAGATGGAATCTGTGCCAAGACTTTCAGCAGGTGCTATGGACTTTATGTTATCCAGATCCAATGCCCAGAGTTTGGGAGAAGCAACAGAAACCTTTGTTACACTCTTTAATGGCAACACGGGGAAAAGTGTAGAGCAGAATATTAAAAGTCAATATATAACCAAGTTGCCTGGAAACACATCTACACTGTTAACGACCTTGACAGCGATTGACCCCAACTCACAATCGTTATCGTATATACCGACGGCTTACCGGACCTCTTCGACAGGGATCGTAGCACGTGGCTTGTTGGATGGAAACCGCGTGATTGCACCGATCACCCATCTGGTCAGCTTCCCTAAGGCATCAGACTGGTCCAGGGAAGCATTAACGGAACTCGCTTCCAAATGGATTATCACTTCAGATAATCTGGACAAGTATAATACCAGAACCAATATCACTCGTTCCGAGTTTGCTGAACTTGTTGCAAGAGGATTGGGGCTCAAGCCGGATGCTTCTGCAGCACCATTTACGGATCTTGGCAGAAAACCTGAGACCAATGGATATATCGGCGCTGCAGTGAAGGCAAAGATTATTCAAGGGGTGGGCAAGGGGAAGTTCCAGCCAAACAGCCCGGTCACGCGTGAACAGATGGCAATTATGTTGGTCAATGCAATGAATTTTGTAGGCCAGCCTCCGGCACTTCAGGAAAAGGCAGAGGATACGCTCAAGGTATTTAAGGATAAAGCCAAGATCAAAGCCAAGGATTCGGTAGCCAAAGCCGTGCAAACAGGAATCATCCAAGGGTATCTCGATGAGACCTTCAAGCCTACGGGTAAGGCAACGAGAGAACAAGCAGCAGTGATGTTAAAACGGATGTTGGATCGGATTGGTTATCTGTAGATATATTGAACTGGATACAAACCCATTAAATATGAAGGTTTAAATAGTAATATGCAGGATGATTCCCAGGTATGGAGGTTTACTCTATACCTGGGTCTTTTTTTACCAGAAAAGCCCTTAATATTCATGAGTAACGTAACTTTTTCTCCAAAAAACAGTCTATTAATAGAAGGGTATGCTAGGGATCACGCTGTGAGACTGTCACTAGGCAGGATCTGTGTGATATCTAAGATTGATATACAAGATGGGAGAGACGTTTCGAACATGCCGGGGAAACATGGGAAACAGCTGGAAGGCGTTAAGTACAATAAGGCAAAGAAATGGGCAATTATAACACTGGCAGGTGTCATCTGGATTGCGCCTGTGATGAGTGCAGGTGGACAGATGTGGTCAGGGACTTCGTGGCAATCCGTAGCCGCGGCGGCATCGACGGATACGAGCAAGCTGGGCGAAGAGATTTTGACTTCGGGTGCGAAGCTCATGAAATACAGATATACGACAACACGTTCAGGTTCGAAGGTAAATGTGCTTGCCGATGTGATCCAGGTAGACTTGCAAAATCCATACGTGAAACTGGATGTAATGACAGGCAAGGGAAATAAATTAAACAGTAAACAAAGCACTGGCGGTATGGCGAAGGAAAACGGCGCGGTCGCTGCAGTGAACGGGGATTATTTTAACGTATCCGGAGAAATGTCACCGATCGGTGGTCAAGTCTCTGACGGTGTATTGGTGTCTACACCATCCGAACTGAAAGGGATGTACGCCCTCACCGTTACCAAAGATGGCAAGCCGATGATTGACGAATATTCTTTCGATGGCACAGTAAGAGCGCAGGATGGTTCAACATTCGCTCTGCGTGGGATAAATAAGGAGGACTATACGGTTGAAACGGGAGCGGGTACATACAGCCATGCGAACTCCATGTATATTTATACACCTGCATGGACGTCAACCAAACGTCCAAATGATCCTTCCACCACGCCGACGGAGGTGCTCGTACAGAATAATGTCATCACGCAAATTTCGGATAAAAAGGCATTAAATATGACTGTACCGTCAGACGGTTATATTTTGCGTGCACACGGTACGGCGGCTACATGGGTTATGAGCCACTTGTCTGTTGGGCAGACACTGGGAGCAGATTACAAGCTGGTTGCCAAAACGACAGGACAGACGGTTGACCCGAGTAATCTGGAAATGATGATTGGCGGTCACACGATTCTGGTCAATGGAGGCAAAGCGGCTTCCTTCTCACGGGATATAGCTTCTTCGGGAATCGGAGGTGTACGTGCCAGAACAGCGGTGGGGTATTCTCAGGATGGGCGATATGTGTATATTATTGCAGCCGAGAAAAACGCGAATAGTAGCGGCTTGTCTTTGACCGAATTACAGTCATTTATGACCAGTATCGGGGTATGGAAAGGCATGAATCTGGATGGCGGCGGATCGACGACAATGGTTACACGTCCACTTGGCGAACAATCCGCAAGTCTCACATTTAATACCGAGTACGGCACCGAGCAACGTCAAGTGGTGAATACACTTGGAGTGTTCTCAACGGCACCTGAAGGCAAGTTGAAAGGTTTTGCGGTGAGCGGCAACCAGACGTTGCTCGCAGGTCAGGAGGGCAAGTATGCTGCGAAAGGGTATGATACGTACTATAACCCGATTGCGACAGGTAATATTCCATTGACCTGGAAATCCAGCAATAACGGCATTGTCAGCGTCAGCAACGGAACGATTAAAGGTGTGAAGCCGGGTACAGCAACGTTAACGGCTACAAGTAGCGGAGCGTCCTCCTCCATCAAAGTGACGGTGCTGGGTGGAAACGAACTGGCTTCCTTGACTGCCGGATCTGGTCTGGGCTCACTTCAAGCGGGAACTACAGTCTCGATTCCAGTGACAGCTACAACAAAGAGCGGACAAAGCGTGACGGTACCAGCCGATTCCCTGACATGGGAATTCATCGGATTTAAAGGAAAAGTGGCAGGTGACCAGCTGACGGTATCCTCTGTGAATGATGGAGCACAGGTTGGTTATGCAATCGGCCGATATGATGGTTACAGCACGGTGGTAGTACTCTCTGCAGTAGCGAGCGAGACGATCTGGGAAAATTTCGAGAACGCGAACTATCCGATTAACTTCACAACAAATGTAGCAGGGGTGACGGGGGCGGCCTCAGTGGTGGCAGGAACCGCTGAGAAGGCAGGCTCAAAGGTACTGCAACTCAGTTACGATATGACGGGTGGAACCGGTAAAATGTATGCTTATGCTCAACTGAACGGTTCAACGGGCAGAGACGTATCAGCAGCCGCAACGTCCATGTCGATGGATGTGATGGGTGACAAGAGCCTGAACTGGCTACGTGCAGAATTTACGGATGCTAAAGGCAAAACGGTATATGCCGATCTGGCCAAAGCCATCGACTGGAATGGATGGAAGAAAGTTAATGTTGACCTGAATGGACTGAACATCGCTTATCCGGCGAAACTGAAACGTGTGTATGTCGTGAATGTGGAAGATGGACAGGATGAGCGTGCGATGACGGGAACGGTTGCGTTCGACAACATTGCATTCACCATGCCTTCCAAATCCAGCGAAGTCGGATTGCCTACGGGTACAGCTTCACTAGTACTTGGACAGAAGTCTATGACAGTAAACGGGACGACAAAAACCATTGATGCAACACCGGTTCTTAAGAATGGAACTACGTATGTACCGATCAAACATGTACTGGATGCCTTTGGCGGACAGGCGAACTGGGATAGCAAAAATCAGCGGATTACAGTAATCCGCGGCAGCAAACTGATCGATCTGGTGGTAGGTCAGAAAGAATTTGTTCTCAATGGCAAAAGACAGAGCGCAACGGTTGCACCTTACGTAAGTGGAGGTAGGACTTTAGTCCCTCTCAGACTCGTATCCGAGCAACTTGGGCTGACTGTAAAATGGGAACAGAACACGAAGACCGTTACCATCTCATCGTGATATGGTATGATATATACCGGAAACGATAGAAATGGAGTCGAACAAACGTGGATTTACAAGCCGATGCCATAGACCGCGTCATAAAAAACGCCATACAAGTCATGGAAAACAGCAAATATCAAATGTTTGAAATCATGGACTCCACTCGCGATGAGCTGAAGACGCTTAATGAGGAGCTCAAGTCAGTGCTGAAGGAAACGGCGGAAACGATCGAGAAAGTAGATCAATTGGAGCTGAATTACCGCCGTTCCCGGATCCGACTTACAGAGGTGAGCCGTGACTTTGTCCGTTATTCGGAGCATGATATCAAGCAGGCGTATGAAAAAGCGACACAGCTACAGCTGGATCTGATGATTTATCGTGAGAAGGAAATGTATCTAAAGGCCCGTCGGGATGATCTGCAGAAGCGTGCCAAAAATGTGGAGGCTTCTGTAGAGCGTGCCGAGACGATTGGTTCGCAGATGGGCGTTGTGCTAGAATACTTGTCAGGAGAGCTGGGTCAGGTGACCCGGATCATCGAGTCTGCCAAGAATCGACAAATGATTGGTTTGAAAATAATTTTGGCCCAGGAGGAAGAGCGGAAACGTATTGCCCGCGAGATTCATGACGGGCCTGCGCAGATGCTTGCCAATCTAGTGCTTAGGACGGAAATTGTAGAAAGAATGCTCATGAAGCAGGATTTTAAGATGGTTCAGGCCGAAATAGTAGATTTGAAAGGCCAGGTTCGTTCAAGTCTTGAAGAAATGAGAAAAGTTATATTCAATCTGCGTCCTATGGCACTGGATGATCTGGGATTGATTCCAACGCTTCGAAAGTATGTGCAGGATTTTGAAGTAAAAACAAAAATTCGGTCGCTTTTTGAAACAAGAGGTAAGGAACATCGTCTCTCATCTGCAATGGAGGCTGCAATCTATCGTCTCGTGCAGGAAGGTCTGTCTAATGCTGCCAAGCATGCTTATCCCACATATGTTGTCGTAGAAATTACATACCAGGCTCAGCTCGTCAAAATTGTCGTTCAGGACAATGGGCTTGGGTTCAAACCGGAGCTTCTTGCGAAGAAAAGCAAGGATCACAACCACTTCGGTCTGATCGGGATGAGAGAACGGGTTGAACTGTTAGAAGGAAGAATAGAGATTGAATCCGCAGAGAACCAGGGAACCAAAATAGTCATTCATATCCCGACAAACGTGGATAAGGGAAAGGAGTAGCAGGATGGAAAACCGTGATACTGGAAAAACATCAATTAAAGTTCTCTTGGCTGATGATCATCAGCTGTTCCGAGAGGGCTTGAAACGCATTTTAAATATGGAGGACGACATTGAGGTCATCGGGGAATGTGGCGATGGCATTCAAGTGCTCGAATTCTGTAATCAGGATAAACCCGACATCGTTCTGATGGACATTAACATGCCTGTAGAGAACGGCGTCGAAGCTACTGAGAAACTGCGCGAGCTGTTCCCGGATGTAAAAGTTATTATTTTGTCCATTCATGATGATGAAAGTTATGTATTCGAAACACTCCGTAAAGGAGCCAACGGATATTTGCTGAAGGATATGGAAGCAGAGTCGCTGATCAACGCGATTCGTTCTGTTCATGAAGGTCATGCATTTATTCATCCTAAAGTAACGGGCAAACTGATTATGCAACTTCGTCGTATGACGTATCTTAACGAAACAGGTGCGATGAGCGAAGGCGCTTCGAAGGAAGCAGGCGTTAAATTTGTTGCTGGAGACAATAACCCGCTGACACGTCGTGAAGCTGAGGTATTACGATTGATGGCCGAGGGTAAGAGCAACAAGATGATTGGTGAATTTTTGTTCATCAGTGAGAAAACAGTTAAAAACCATGTCAGCAGCATTCTGCAGAAGATGGAAGTGGACGACCGTACACAGGCCGTTATTAACTCCATTAAATATGGCTGGGTTACGCTCTAATTCTTATAATTGTTTGACAGGTATCTACTCGCGCCATATCCACTATGGATTGGTTTGCGGGTTGATGTACTTTATCACTGTACATGAACACAGTGTAAGGGTGCTCTGAACATTGGTTCAGGCGAGCGCCGACGGGGTGTTTGGCTGTAACCCTTCGGAATACGCTGCATATACTGCGGTATACAGGGATGTTCGCCATGGGTGAACATGACCTTCCGAGGAGGTGCAGTTGCCATGGTTGCTCATCTGACTATGATTCTGCTCATATACTTCCTGGCGGCAATGGCCGTTCATCTTATGCACCAGCGCCATACTTCCCGCCCGGAGTCCGAAGGCTTCGAGCAGATTTTGCTCATTCCTTCCAATCAGGTAGGACGGATTGAAGGCATCATTCGATCACTTTGTCTGGAATTATTATATCGTGGCAAGAGCTTTACATTAACGGTGGTCGCCGAGCAACAAGAAGCAGAGACGATAACCATTATTGAGAAGATGATGCAAAGGCAAGGCATGGAGCTTTCTTATCTGCCTGCTGTGCCAGCAGAACTTGAACATACCGGGCAGAGGAATGGTAACTATCGCCTCATTGATCTGCGTAGGTCCAATGATGAAGCCGGGTGCAGGTAATCCTCACATTTTACACGTTTGCAGACGTTGATATGCCGATTCGATATGAGAAAGATTACAGCTTGATGCTGTAATCTTTTTTTGTAATTGTAGCCAAGTCTGCCTTTAAATTGAATATGGGTTTTATTGCAATCTATGGTTAAAGACTGGATTTATCACTTCGGATGTCGCTGAAGAAGCATTTTGAAGTCAGAAGTCTTAACTTAAAAGTATAGACTAATAAAACTGGAAAAAGTTGCGCATAATCAAAGGAAAAATTCCAAATTTTTAAGGGATCGGGAGTGAAGCCAATGTTACATTGACGATTAGAAAATAAAACCATATACTTGATTTATATGAATATTCAGGATGAATGGAGCCGGACTCTTGAAGAAGTACTTATTTTGCAGTAGCTGAGGAAACGGGATACGGTGAGACTAAAATTCGAAACGCTTTAGAAAATGATGAAATGATCAAATTTATACATTAATGAGTAGAAAATTTGTGTTATAAGGAATGGACATGAAGCACATGCTCCGACGAAGACGTCGGTCAGCATGTGCTTTTTTATTTTTCGGATACGAACAGGGGGAGGGAAGACGCGATGCAGGTTGGGGTTTACGTGTACCGGGCGGAGGAAAAGTGGGATATGGTCATGTCTCTCGACATTCAGGTTGATGTCATGTGGTGGCTTGAGGGCATGAGTGGACGGCATGTGCAACAATGGTTGGTATTAAGCATGCTTCTTCCGTTAAGTCAGGCTTCGTGGCTGGTAGATCAATTCGTACCCGAGCGTAGCATGGATATGTGGCGTATGGAGGCGTGGCAAAGCTACTTGAATACAAAGCTGGACTTGTATGAGCATCTCTCGGGTGAAATAGAGGCAAGGAGAGCGTTGGCCGAACAGGCGGAAGCGGGAAGATGGAAGAGTGGAAGTAGATTGGACATAGGGGGAAATAATAAAAGGGGAATAGGAATAGGAGAGGGTACAGAACTAGAAACAGGGATGCGAAGAGGAATGGTGGCGGGAGCGTGTTCGGGACTAGAAGAAGGGAGAGGTAAAGGGACAAGTACAGGAACTGGAACTGGAATAGGGACGCGGAGAGGAACTGTGGCTACGCTTGAAGCTAGGGTGGGCGGGATGCCGAAGCCATATCCCGCCGAGTATTGGGCTCAGCTGGAGCAGTGCGCAGCTCTGCTGGCGGAGCGGATGAGCGGCCGCCAATTACTGGCGGCCGAGGCCGAGGCGCTGCTGGCGGCGGAGCCCGCCATGCCGCCAGGGGGCTGGCGCGCGGCTGCACAGCTCGCGCGCTTGCAGGGGCGGCTGCAGATGACAGCCGCCCTCGAAGGGCCCGCCACGCGCCGCCGGCTCGCGTGGCTCGGCCGCGCGCGAAGCGCGCCCCGCTGCCACCGCTGTGGCAGCGAAGCCCGGCAGCGCGTGCCCTGCGCTGCCTGCGGCCTGGCGGCGTGCGCCTACTGCGAGGCATGCCTCGCGCTAGGGCGCAGCCGTGCTTGTGCGCTGCTGCTACGCAGTGCAGCGCAAGGGGCCGTGCCCGCACGCGGCGAAGCATCGCGTGGCACGGCCCTGGCCCCCACCGGCGGCGGACTCGCCCGGTGGGGGCTAAGCGCAGCGCAGAGCGCGGCAGCAGCCGCGGCGCTCGCGTTTTTGGCCCGGCCGCCCGCAGGGGATGGGCCGGGGCGGTTCTTGCTCTGGGCCGTGACCGGGGCCGGCAAGACCGAGATGATTTTCCCCTTAATCCAGCGCACACTGGATCATGGGGGCCGAGCGCTGGTCGCTACGCCGCGCAGGGATGTGGTGCTGGAGCTGGCTCCGCGCCTTGCCAAAGCTTTCCCGGACACCTCGCTCGCAACGCTCTATGGCGGAAGTTCGGAGCGCTGGAAAGACGCCCAGCTCACCCTGGCGACTACACACCAGCTCATGCGTTTCTACCAAGGTTTTGATCTGGTGATCATCGACGAACTTGACGCGTTTCCATATCATAACGATCCCATGCTGGCCCATGCAGCAGCATCTTGTTGCAAACCGGAGGGGCATTTTATTTATTTGTCCGCTACGCCGCCAACCCGTTTGCAACGTGAGGTCGCTTTGGGCAAGCTTGCTCATGCCAAAGTACCTGTCCGCTTCCATCGACATCCGCTACCTGTACCGCGGCTGATCAACATGCCTACTGTGGCACAATGCATCAAACGCAAACAACTTCCAACTACCATCGTGAAGAGCATTCGTACCTCCTTACAACGTGATGCTCAGGTGTTTGTTTTTGTAACGCGTATCGCCCAGATTGAGGCCTTTGTGCAGATGATGCGCCGGAATTTTCCCGCGATCTCAATTGAAGGCACTTCATCGCAGGATGCGGAGCGGGCCGCCAAAGTCATTGCATTTCGGGAACGCTCCATCCGTCTGCTTGTGACAACCACCATCTTGGAGCGAGGCGTGACGATCCCGCGTAGCGATGTGTTTATTCTGGATGCAGACAACGGACTTTTCGACGAGGCTTCGCTTGTACAGATGGCAGGCCGGGCAGGGCGCTCCTTGGATGATCCGGCAGGCCGTGTCGTATTTGCTGCATCCCGCCGTACCCGATCCCAAGTGAAAGCTGTATCCCAGATCCGCAAAATGAACGCTATTGCCCGCCGCAAAGGTTACCTGCAACCGGCAGTTCCAAGATCATAGTCATCATTACATCAACATCATCAGCTGAGCTTGAAAAGGATCACTGTAGACTAATCGTTTATGCGAACAATGATTTACGCCAGTATCTACCTTCAACCAAAACCATTACACTGCTTCACAAGAGCACTAGTGCTCGTCGCACATGCTAACCGAACGTGTATTACATACTTTATGCTTGATACGTCGTATCTTTATTTCGTTAAGAAAGGAGAAGCGCCTTATGTTCAGTTATATTTCTCATCTCTTTGAGCGTGTTCAGCGTTTAAGCGGACAACTCCATAAGTTACTTGGCCCGCCGGGTTCACCATGTTTGACCTGTGGAACCCGTGCGGTGTTGTCCTCACGTTATCCTGGGATATGCCCGCGTTGTGTACAGCAGATTCCATGGATTCGTTCGATCCGTTGCCAGCGCTGTGGGCGTGGTGTAGGATGCCCTGACTGTGTGCGCCCACATATGCAGCATCGCTCTTTCTTCTGCAATCGTAGCGCCGTCCAGTATAACGATCTCATGAAAGATTGGATAAGCATGTACAAATTTCGAGGCTATGAGCGCTACGCCCCGCTATTAACAGCTATGTTAACTCAAGCTTTTCAAGCGATGAGTGAAGAACTGACTCTGATATGTGAAAAAGATACCAAGAAGCCGCTATGGCGACCGGATGCGGTCACGTATGTGCCCGTGAGTGACGAGCGCCTGGCCGAACGCGGCTTTAATCAGGCGGAGCGGCTGGCAACAGGGCTTGCCATCACCGCTGGTTTGCCCTGTGTTGATCTGTTGCAACGCCAGATCAACACAGGGAAACAAAGCTTCAAGTCTCGCGCGGAGCGGTTCGAGACGATGAAACATGCCTTTTCTATCAAGCTTGATGAATTTGATTTCAGTCTGCTCAGGAATTACGGCAAGCCATTTAAATTACTTTTAATTGATGACATCTACACGACCGGAAGTACATTAGATGCTTGTGGGCATGTCATTTTGCATGCCGCAAGTAAAGCGAGCGTAACGTTGGAAATTTATACACTCACTTTAGCCAGATCGTAGCCTCTTCTGATAAGGAGAAGTACGTACTATAAGAACGTTTATTCTAATATTAATAACTTTATACTTGTAAAACTGTCCTTTTGTATATTTGAGATTTATTAGTCCAGTTGTTTGATGATATTTCGATTGAAAGCGTTACAAGAAAAAATTTGCATGTAAAAAAGAGGAATTGGTTTCAACTCGTAGAATAGATAGTTCTGCCGTTCACCACAGGTGATTGTAGGAGTGGGGCAAACATATCTTTTGAAGGGGAGAACAACAGTGGTCGCAGGGAAAAGAAAAAAAATTGTTTATTTATGGACTGTCCGCTTACTAGTTTTGATGCTGGTATTCGGACATTTTGGTGTGTACGGGGGGAACCGGGCACATGCCGCAACGAGTAACAGGGTAGTTTCCAGCAGTTACGACTACCACTATGTCCTTACAGAGCAAGATGGGAATCTTCGTGTCAATCAAAAAGCAATTGATCTTCGATGGGCAAGAGAATATAAATTGAACGCGTCCGGATATTCATTTTCTCGAAGACAGGCCGTTACGGCAACAGTTCCAAAAATGACGAACGTAGCATTCGGTACATACACATCTACTTATGCTGGAAAAGTAGAAAAGGCGATCATGATCGATTTTTCAGAAATCTGGCACTACTACACGGTGATGGAATATAGACAATCCGGTACAAGCGTGGGGCAGTGGGATATATCTCATGTGGATGTCTTTGGTTATGAAACGCCGCGATATGTGCAAAACTTCGAAGCGACTCAGCTTAGTCTGGTTGTTAATGCGGATACAGGTGCTGTTGTCGATTTTGTCTCCAACCTTAACCCGTATTACACCCGAAAAGCAGAATCTTTTAGTTTTGTGAAGGAATCGGCTATCAATCCTCCAATCACATCCACCCCGGAAATTCCGGTGAACTTAAGCGCCTCGGCCAGCGATATTTCGGCCAATCTTGGATGGGTTGCTGCTAAACAGGCTGTCCAATATGAGATTGAAGAGAATGGGACTGTTAAAGGGCCGTTTTATGGTATTGGTTATGCCGGCACTCAATTATCCCCGAACACTTCATATACCTACAGAGTACGCGGGGTGAATAAACTTGGAACAGGTGAATGGAGTGAACCTTATACGCTGACCACACTGCTGAAGAAACCCGTTCTGACAGTAACAGCTGAGGAAGGCAAGAATATAATTCAATGGGATGCGATCGAGTACGCTGACCGTTACCAATTACAGATCGACAACGGAACACCGCTTGAGCTTGGTAATGTTACTTCTTATGAGCATGGAGGGCTTGAAGCGAACTCTACGCATACGTATACGCTCAAAGCTTATTCGGCTACGAATGAGAGCGATTGGAGCGCAACTGTAAAACAGTTGACCGTACCTGATCGTGCAGATGGATTCAAGATAACGGATGCTACGTTAAACAAACTGTCATTATCTTGGAATGCAGTAAAAGGAGCTACAGGTTATGACTTGGAGATTGACGGTACAATCGTTGCTGTCACTGGCACCACATACAATAAAACAGGTTTGACACCGAATACCGAATATACATTTAGAATCAGACCTAAAAATGCAGGCGGACCTGGAAGCTGGAGTGAGGCTATCACAGGAACGACACAGATGAGCACACCGGTTATTCAAACGAATGCAACACAAGAGGAAATTATTCTCGTATGGCCAGCAATTGAGGGAGCTACTTCCTATGAAGTTGAGGCAGATGGAGTGGTTGTCGGAGGGATAACAGAACCCATCTACACGCATACAGCGCTTAAAGCGGGAACAGTACACAAATACCGTGTGCGTGCTATAAATAGCAACAATACTAGTGCTTGGACTGCAGTAAAATCACAAACTACACTGCCTGACTCGGTCAGTGGTCTAGCCATTAACACCGTAACGAATGCAGCCATAGCGTTAAAATGGACAGCTGTAACGGGAGCAACCGGCTATGATTTGGAAATCGACGGCACCGTTGTGGCTGTAACGGGCACAGCATATACAAAGAGTGGCCTTGCGTCGAACACGGATCACACCTTCCGCATCCGCTCAAAGAATGCCGCAGGTGTAGGCGCGTGGAGTGACGTGGTCAGTGCAACAACACAGTTGAACACGCCGGTTTTGAAAGCCGCATCGGAAGAAACAGCAATCAACCTGACGTGGACAACCATTGCCGATGCAACG